>WQZN01000005.1 GCA_009780695.1 Microbacteriaceae bacterium | reverse complement strand
GAAGGCCTCCAGGTTGCATGAAGCGGTGAATTAGACAGCTCCACTTCACAACCGGAGGCCTTCGCCTACTGGCGGGTCAACGCCGTGTCAGCAAACAACGTCCCTGGACATCACACCTAGGCGGGTCGCCCGATGCGCGTCGCCTACGCGGCGCGGTCGGTCACGCGGCGGGTGAGCTGACGCAGCGCCGCGACGGCCTCGGGGGCGAGGGATGCCTCGTCCAGCGCGGCGTTCGCGCGCCGCACCTCGCGCTCGATGAGCTCCTCGATCTGGTCGAGGGCCCCCGAGTCGCGCATGGCGCCCTGCAGCATCAGCACCTGCTCGGTCGTGAGCTCGGGGTCGCCGAGCAGCTCGTCGATCGCGCGCCGCACCGACGGGGCGACCTTCATGCGCGTGAGCGCGACGAGCATGGTGCGCTTGCCCTCGCGCAGGTCGTCGCCGCTCGGCTTGCCGGTCACCGCGGCGTCGCCGAAGACGCCCAGCACGTCGTCGCGCAGCTGGAAGGCGATGCCCAGGGGCAGGCCGAACTCGCTCAGGGTCGCGAGCTGCGCCTCGCTCGCGCCGCCGATCGCCGCGCCGATCGCGAGCGGCGCCTCCACGCTGTACTTCGCCGACTTGAAGACGACGACGCGCTCGGCGGCGTCGAGCAGCTGCTGCTCGTCGCGCTCGACCCACGCGCTCTCCTCGAGCACGTCGAGGTACTGGCCGGCGGTGACGTCGGTGCGCATCGTGTTGAAGACCTGGCGGGCGGCGCGGGCGCGACCGTGGTCGCCGAGGGCCCACAGCGCCTCGTCGACGAGCTCGTCGCTCCACCCCAGCAGCAGGTCGCCGAGCAGGATCGCCGCCGAGGCGCCGAAGGACACGGCATCCCCGGCCCAGCGCCGCTCGGCGTGCCGTGCCGCGAAGCCGGCGTGCGCGGCGGGTCGACCGCGACGGGTGTCGGAATTGTCGATCACGTCGTCGTGCACGAGGGCGGCGGCGTGGAAGAGCTCGAGGCCGCTCGCGACGCCGACGACGGTGTCGAGCTCGCGCTGCGTGACCGGGGTGTCGCGCACGCCGGCGACGGCGCGCCAGCCCCAGTGGCAGAACTGGGCGCGGAACCGCTTGCCGCCGCTGAGAAAGCTCCGCGAATCATCGATGAGAGCGGCCACATCGGAACCCACGCTCGTGACAATTGAAGAGCGATCGTCGAGGAAAGCGTCGAGCCGGTGCTGCACCAGGTCGACGAGTCTCACAGGGTCCGTCACCCGCCCAGGTTACCGGGCCGGGCAGCCCCTGGTAGACCCCCGCCGCCGCGACTAGACTGGGGCGTCACCACACGCATCGACGCTGGGAAGAGGGGATCGGAATGCCGCTTTCGGAACACGAGCAGCGACTCCTCGACGAGATGGAGCGCAACCTCTATCAGAACGATGCGGACTTCGTCGCGAACATCAGCCAGGCGCCTCGGCACAAGCCTGCCTACCGTGCGATCGTGCTCGGTGTGCTGATCGCGGTGGTCGGCGTCGCGGCGCTCATCCTGGGCGTCTCGATCCGCCAGCCGCTCGTCGGCATCGTCGGCTTCCTCCTCATGTTCGCGGGTGTCATGGTGACGATCACGCCGGGGCGTCGCGGGCACGAGGGCTCGTTCGACGTGCCGAGCGGCCCGGCCGCCTCGAGCGGCGCCGGCCGCGGCCCGCAGAAGGGCGCGTCCGACTTCATGGGGCGCATGAACGAGCGCTGGGAGAAGCGCCAGGACGGCGAGCACTAGCCCCCACAATCCACCACTTCAGGGTCGACCCTTCCGGGTCGGCCCTTTTTCGTGCGCCCGACGGGCGGCTTTCGCGGGCGGATATCGCGAATCCGGCCCGATCGCATACGACTGACGGCGAATTCCCTCCACCGCCCTCCACCCGCGGTGTTCGCGAAGATTCCGCGGTTCTTGTGTGAGAGAACACCCCCAAAACGCGGCCTGGGTCCTTGATTGTGGGGCATTGTGGAGTAACGTGGGGCGCGTTGGAAGGACCGGGCGAATTCGGGGAAGGGAGACGCCGCGGATGTTTCTCGGCAGCTACGCCCCGAAGCTCGATGACAAGGGGCGCGTCATCCTGCCCGCGAAGTTCCGAGCGGAGCTCGCGGGGGGTGTCGTCCTGACCCGTGGTCAGGAACGCTGCATCTACGTGTTCAGTCGCGAGGAGTTCGCGTCGATGCACGAGAAGATCCGCCAGGCGCCGGTCACGAGCAAGCAGGCCCGCGACTACCTCCGCGTATTCCTCTCCGGCGCGAGCGACGAGGAGCCGGATGCGCAGAACCGCATCTCGATCCCGCCGGCGCTGCGCGCCTACGCGGGTCTGACCAAGGAACTCGCCGTCATCGGCGCGGGCAGCCGCGCCGAGATCTGGGACGCGCAGGCCTGGGAGGCGTACCTCGCCGAGCAGGAGAGCGCGTTCGCCGACACCGCCGAGGAGGTGATCCCCGGGCTCTTCTAGCCCGCATGCTGCGACTCCCAGCCATCCGCTGCCGTGACCCACTTCCCCGGGGCCACGTCAGGATGGATGGGGATCACGGCAGGCGGGTCGGCCGATGGGAACCAGATGGACGCCGCAGAACTGCACATCCCCGTCATGCTCGAGCGCTGCCTCGAGCTGCTCGCCCCGGCGATCAGCCGCCCCGGTGCCGTCGTCGTCGACGGGACGCTCGGACTCGGCGGCCACTCGGAGGCCATGCTCGAGCGCTTCCCCGGGCTCACCTTGATCGGCCTCGACCGCGACCCCGAGGCGCTCCGCCTGGCCGGCGAGCGCCTCGCTCGTTTCGGGGGCCGCTTCCGCCCCGTGCACACGACCTACGACGGCATCGACCGCGCGATCGCAGGGCTCGGCCACTCGTCGATCGACGGGGCGCTCTACGACCTCGGCGTCAGCTCGATGCAGCTGGACCTGCCCGAGCGCGGGTTCTCGTACTCGAAGGACGCGCCGCTCGACATGCGGATGGACACGACCGCCGAGCTCACGGCGGAGCGCGTCGTCGCCGAGTACTCCGAGGCCGAGCTGCGCCGGATCTTCCGGGTGTACGGCGAGGAGAAGCTCGCCCAACGCTACGCCGCGCGGATCGTCGCCGAACGGGCGAAGGAACCGATCACCCGCACGGGCCGGCTCGTCGACATCCTGCAGGCCGCCACTCCTGCGGCGCTCAGCAAGCAGGGGCACCCGGCCAAGCGCGTCTTCCAGGCGCTGCGCATCGAGGTGAACCAGGAGCTGGCCGTGCTCGAGCGGGCGATGCCGAACGCGATCGACGCGCTGAACCTCGGCGGCCGGCTCGTCGTCATGTCGTACCAGTCCCTCGAGGACCGGATCGTCAAGCAGATCTTCCACGCGCGTTCGCGCTCGACCGCGCCGGTGGGCCTGCCCGTGGAACTGCCGGAGCACAAGCCGGAGCTCGCGCTGCTGACCCGCGGCGCCGAGCTCGCGAGCGACGAAGAGAAAGCCCGAAACCCGCGCAGCGCGCCCGTGCGCCTGCGCGCAGTCGAACGAGTCAGGGGGACTCTGTGAGCACGAACGGGAACACCGCGGTCGTCGACCCATTCGTCGGCCGGTCGGCGGAGGAGCACCCCTGGGTGTCCGCGCTGCCGCTGCCGAGCCGCGAGGAGCGCCGCCGCGGCCTGCTCGCACCCGTCACGACACCGGTGGGCCGCAAGCAGCGCCCCAAGCTGGCGTACGCGGCCGTCGCCGTCGCGGCGCTCGTGCTCGTCGTCATCGCCCAGCTCGCGCTGAGCATCGCGGTGTCGAACGGCGCCTACAAGATCAACTCGCTGCAGCAGCAGCAGAGGCAGGTCGGCCGCGCCTACCAGGCGGCGTCCGAGGCGGCCAGCCGGCTGTCGAGCCCGCAGAACCTCGCGGTGAACGCGAGCGCCCTGGGCATGGTCGCCAACGGCACGCCGGTCTACCTGCGCCTCTCCAACGGCAAGGTCATCGGCTCGCCCCAGCCCGCAGCCGGGACCACGGCGTCGGCACAGGCCCTGGCCAAGGCATCCACCTCGAAGGCCGGAACGCTGCAGCCGTCGGTGCCGAACTCGCTGCTCACGGGCGTGCCGCTCGTCACCTCGAAGGGCGTCACCCCGTCGCAGGTCGTGACCGGCCAGGCGCGCGTCGCGGCCTCCCAGGAAACCGGCAGCAAGCCGGTTGCGGGCACACCGGCCGCCAATGTCGACCCGCAGCAGAACGGCCCCGTAGCGTGGTCGGGGCCGCTGCCCGCGCCGAGCACCCACTGAGCACGGGGCGTCACAGCAGCAGCGGGCCCAGGAAAGAGCACCTACTGAACGCGGCCCGCCGCGGCAGCGGGCCCAGGAAAGAGGCAGCCGGGTGAAGACGAACAGGAGCACGCGGCGGCGCACCTCGATCGCGCTCGTCATCGTGCTCGCGCTCATGTCGAGCCTCGTCTACAAGCTCTTCGACATCCAGGTCGTCCAGGCGAAGTCGCTGTCGGCCCAGGCGGCCGAGCGACGCGGCACGGCGATCACGCTCTACGGCGCGCGGGGCGACATCGTCTCCGACGACGGCACGGCGCTCGCCACGAGCGATCTGCGATACGACTTCATCGCCTCGCCGATCAACGCGCTGAGCGAGTACACGGATGCCAAGGGCAATGCCCTGCCGCAGGCGGCCGCCCTCGCGAAGCTCGCGGCGGACCCGGTGCTCGCCAAGCTCTCGCAGATCACCGGCATCCCGACCAAGACCTTCATGTCGAAGTTCACGGCGGCGCTCCAGGCCAACGCGCAGTCGGAGTACGCGCCGCTCGTGACCAACGTCGACGTGCCGACCTTCGACAAGATCCAGGCGCTCAACGTCGCATGGCTCACGCCCGTCAGCCACCCGTCGCGCCAGTACCCCGACGGCGCCGTCGCGGGCAACATCGTCGGCTACGTCAACGGTGCGGGCCAGGGCGCGGAGGGGCTCGAGCAGCAGTACCAGGCGTGCCTGCAGGGCGAGAACGGCACCGAGACCTACGAGCGCAGCCGCGACGGCGTCGCGCTGCCCGGCAGCACCAAGGTGACCAAGCCCGCCAAGCAGGGCGGCACCCTGGTTACGACGCTCAACGCCGACCTCACCTACTTCCTGCAGCAGAACCTCGGCACGACCGTCGGGCAGCTCGGCGCCCAGTTCGGCCAGGGCGCCGTCGTGGACCTCAAGACCGGCGAGATCAAGGCGGCCGCGCAGTACCCCTCGGTCGACCCCGGGAACATCGACGGCGTCGCCGCGGCCTACCGCAGCACGGCGATGATGTTCTCCGACCAGTGGGAGCCCGGTTCGACGTTCAAGTCGCTGACCGCCGCCGCGATGATCGACACCGGCTATGCGACGCCCGCCTCGCACGTCATGGCGCCCGACTCGATCAACCTGCCCAACGGGGTCCACATCTCCGACTCCGAGTACCACCCCACCGAGGACATGACCCTCACGGGCATCCTGATGAACTCGTCCAACGTCGGCATCTCGGAACTCGGCGCGAACATGAGCGACCAGACGCGCTACGACTTCTACAAGAAGTTCGGCATCGGCTCGAAGACCTCGGTCGCCTTCCCCGCGCAGTCGGCGGGCACGCTGCACCCCGTCAGCACCTGGGACGATCAGACGAAGTACGCCTCGATGTTCGGCCAGGGCGTCGCCGCGACCCTGGCGCAGATGCTGCAGGCCTACCAGGCCCTCGGCAACGGCGGGGTCATGGTGCCGCTCTCGCTCGTGAAGGGGTGCCAGCAGGCCGACGGCACGATGACCGACGTGCCGAAGAAGACCTCGACCCGGATCATCAAGGCGTCCACGTCCAAGACCATGCTCGACATGCTGGAGTCGGTCGTCACGACCGGCCACCCGAACCTGCAGATCCCCGGCTACCGCATCGCGGCCAAGACGGGTACCGCCCAGGAGTCCGACGGACACGGCGGCTACCAGCAGAACTACTACGTCTCCGTGATGGGCTTCGTGCCCGTCGACAACCCGCAGTACCTCGTCGACGTCAACATCGGCTTCCCCGCGAACCGTAAAATCAGTTCTTCAGCCGTTCCGCTGTTCCACGATGTGATGGCGCAGACGCTCAAGACCTTCCGGGTGAGCCCGTCCACCAGCGCGCCGAGCAAGCTCCCGCCCTACCACCAGTAAGAGTTGCCAGCCGAATGATCCAACTGACCCTGTCCGAGATCGCCGCGGCGGTCTCGGGAGCCCTCCACCTCGGCACGAGCGGGGCGGATGCCTCGAGCACCGTCTCGGGCCTGTCGTACACCGACTCGCGCGAGGTCGTGTCCGGCGGCATCTTCTTCGCGAAGCCGGGAGAGACGACCGACGGCCATCTGTTCGCCCCGCAGGCGGCCGCCGCCGGCGCCGCGCTGCTCGTGGTCGAGCGGGTCCTCACGGAGCAGGCAGCCGTGCCGCAGATCGTCGTCGCCGACGTCGTCGTCGCGCTCGGCGCGCTCGCGACCGAGGTCGTCGCGCGCGTGCACGCGCTCGGCTCGCTGCAGGTCGTCGGCATCACGGGCTCGAACGGCAAGACCACGACCAAGAACCTGCTCGCGAGCATCCTCGGCCGCGTCGGCGAGACCGTCGCCCCGAAGGAGTCGTTCAACAACGAGGTCGGCGCACCCGTCACGATGCTGCAGGTGACGGAGGCCACGCGCTTCCTCGTGTCCGAGATGGGCGCCGCGCACATCGGCGACATCGCCCGCCTCGTGAAGATGGCCCGCCCCGACATCGGCGTGGTGCTCAAGGTCGGCCTCGCGCACGCGGGGGAGTACGGCGGCATCGAGAAGACCGCGATCGCGAAGTCCGAGATGGTCACCGACCTGCCCTCGAGCGGCGTGGCCGTGCTCAACGTCGACGACCCGCGCGTGTCCGCGATGGCCGAGAAGACGAGCGCGGGGGAGGTGCTGTGGTTCGGCCTGGGCCAGAACGCGGCCGGCCAGCCCGCGCAGGTCACCGCGCGCGACATCGACCTCACCGCCGACGGCACGTCCTTCACGCTCGTGTTGCCCGGCGGGGCCGAGGCCCGCGTCGCGTTCAAGGTCATCGGCGAGCACCACGTCATGAACGCACTGGCGGCTGCGGCATCCGCGCACGCCCTCGGCGTCGGCATCGCCGACATCGTCGCGGGTCTCGAGGCCGTCACCCGCGCCGAGCGCTGGCGCATGGAGGTGCTCGGCGGCCGCGACGGCGTGACCGTCATCAACGACGCCTACAACGCGAGCCCCGACTCGATGGCCGCGGCGCTGCGCACCCTGGCGAAGCTCAAGCGACCCGGCGCCCGGGCGATCGCGATCGTCGGCGAGATGGCCGAGCTGGGCGAGTACTCGGGCGAAGAGCACGACAAGGTCGGCCTCGACGTCGTCGTGCTCGGCATCGACCGGCTCATCGTGGTGGGAGAGGGCGCGCGCCGGGTACATGTCTCTGCGATGCGCGAAGGCACCTTCTTCTCCGATGAATCGCAGTACGTCGAGACGGTCGACGAGGCGTACGACCTCGTCATGGGCATGGTGCAGCCGGGCGACACGATCCTCGTGAAGAGCTCGAAGGTGTCCGGATTGCGGTTCCTGGGCGACCGACTGGGAGAATCACTGTCGTGAGGACTCTTCTGACCGCCGGCGGACTCTCCCTGGCCTTCTCGCTCTTCCTCACCCCGCTCTTCGTCAGGCTGTTCCACCGCCTGCAGCTCGGGCAGTTCATCCGCGACGACGGGCCGCAGTCGCACCACGCGAAGCGCGGCACCGCGACCATGGGCGGCATCGTCATCATCCTGGCGACGCTGTTCGGCTTCTTCGTCGCCGCGCTCATGTACCGCGGCGACGGCATCACGCCGTCGTCCCTGCTCGTGCTGCTCATGCTCGTCGGCATGGGCGCGGTCGGCTTCGTCGACGACTTCATGAAGGTGCGCAACCAGCGCAGCCTCGGTCTCGGCGGCTGGGCGAAGATCGCCGGTCAGGTGATCGTCGCGACGCTGTTCGCGATCCTCGCGATCCAGTTCCCGAACCAGGGCGGCTACACCCCGGCCTCGATGGGCATCTCGGCCGTGCGCGACATCCCGGCCCTCGACATCGGGAAGCTCGCGGAGTCGGTGCCGGTGGTCGCCGTCATCCTCTATCTGATCTGGATCAACCTGCTCGCGACGGCGACGACCAACGGCGTCAACGTGACCGACGGTCTCGACGGCCTCGCGCCGGGCGCCTCGATCCTCGCGATCGGGTCGTTCATCTTCATCGGCTTCTGGCAGTTCAACCAGTCCTGCTTCAGCTCGACGATCGACCAGGCGAACCTCGCCAAGTGCTACACGACGAACGACCCGCTGTCGCTCGCCGTCGTGGCGGCGGCGCTCACCGGTGCGCTCGTCGGCTTCCTGTGGTGGAACACCAACCCCGCGCAGATCTTCCTCGGCGACACCGGCTCGCTCGGCCTCGGCGGCGCCCTCATGGCGCTCGCGGTGCTGACCCACACCGAGCTGCTGCTCGTGCTCATCGGCGGCCTCTTCGTCATCGAGGCGGGCTCGGTCATCGTGCAGCGCGCGTACTTCAAGATCACGCACGGCAAGCGCATCTTCCGGATGAGCCCGATCCACCACCACTTCGAGCTCAAGGGCTGGGCCGAGGTGACGGTCGTGGTGCGGTTCTGGATCATCGCGGGCCTGCTCGTCGCCGCCGGCGTCGGCTCGTTCTATCTCGAGTGGCTGAGCGCCTCGTGAGCGGGCGTCATGCCCGCGTGATCGACTTCGAGGCGCTGAATTCGTGGCACACGGATGCCTGGCGCGGTCTGCGTGTCGCGGTGTTCGGCCTCGGCAAGACCGGGTTCTCCGTCGCCGACACGCTCGTCGAGCTCGGCGCCGAGGTGCTCGTCGTGACCCAGCAGGCCGACGAGGAGCGTGCGCGGCTGCTCGACGTCATCGGTGCGAAGCTCGTGGTCGACGAGACGCTGGCCGGGCCGCCGCACGAACTGCTCGAGTTCGAGCCCGAGCTCGTCGTCGCGAACCCCGGCTTCCCGCCCCACCACCCGATCCTGCGCTGGGCCGAGGGCGATGCCGGCCTGCCCGTCTGGGGCGACATCGAGCTCGCCTGGCGGCTGCGGGACAAGGTCGCGACCGCCGGCCCGACGGGTGATGCGCCCGCCGAATGGATCACCATCACGGGCACCAACGGCAAGACCACGACGACCCAGCTGACTGCGACGATGCTCGCGGCATCCGGTCTGCGCGCCGCGCCGGCGGGGAACATCGGCGTCCCCGTCCTCGACGCGATCCGCGACCCGCAGGGCTTCGATGTGCTCGTCATCGAGCTGTCGAGCCACCAGCTGCACCGCGTGAACCTGCACGGCGCGGCCGGCGAGCTGCACCCGTGGGCGAGCACGTGCCTGAACATCGCCGAGGACCACCTCGAGTGGCACGGCTCGTTCGACGCCTACCGCGACGCGAAGGCCAAGGTCTACGACAACACCAAAGTCGCCTGCATCTACAACAAGGGCGACGAGACGACCATGCACATGGTCGAGGACGCCGACGTCGAGGAGGGCGCCCGCGCCATCGGCTTCGGCCTCGGCGTGCCCGGCCCGAGCGACCTCGGGGTCATCGAGGGCATCGTGGTCGACCGCGCGTTCCTCGACGAGCGACACTCGACCGCGCTCGAGCTCACAACCCTCGACGAGCTCGCCGCGGCCGGCCTTTCGGCGCCGCACGTGGTCGCGAACATCCTCGCCGCGTCGGCGCTCGCCCGTTCGTTCGGGGTCGAGACCGGCGTCATCCACGAGGTGCTGGCCACCTTCCGCCTCGACGCGCACCGCATCGAGACGGTGGCCTCGACCGGGGGAGTGACCTGGGTCGACGACTCGAAGGCGACGAACCCGCATGCGGCGGCTGCCTCGCTCACGGCCTTCCGCTCGGTGGTGTGGATCGTCGGGGGCCTGCTCAAGGGCGTCGAGGTCGACGAGCTCGTGGCATCCCACGTCACGCGCCTGCGCGCCGCCGTGCTGATCGGCGCCGACCGCACCGCGCTGCGCGCCGCCTTCGCGCAGCACGCGCCCGAGCTGCCGCTGTTCGAGGTCGACGAGCCGGGTGCCGCCGGGGAGGCCGTGATGGACGCGGCGGTGCGGTTCGCGGCATCCGCCGCGCAGGACGGCGACACCGTGCTGCTCGCCCCGTCGGCCGCCTCGATGGACCAGTTCACCGACTACGCCGCGCGCGGCAATGCCTTCGCGGCAGCGGTCGCGAAGCACCTCGCTGATGGCTGAACCTCTCGAAGCGATCACCACTTTCTGCGGCTTCATCGTCGGCGTGCCAGCAGAAACTGGCGACGGTCTGGGCGGTGGCACGCGATGGCCGTGATCCTTCGACCGTGGGCGCCGAGCGACGCCGCGGCGCTCGTCACGGCTCGCGCTTCTGCTCACGATCTCGAATCGCAATTCATCGGCGCGGATGTCTCAGACGAGGCGTCCGCGGCGGAATACATCGCATCGACGCTGCTGTTCGGCGATCGAACGAAGAACTGGGCGATCGTCGACGAGGGCATCGCGGTCGGCAACGTTGGCCTCACCGCGATCGAGCGGCGACACGACACTGCGTGGGCGTATTACTGGCTCGCAGCTCAGACACGGGGAAGAGGGCTCGCGACGCGCGCGCTCGTCTCTGTCGCCGAGTGGGCCTTTTCCGACGGGCTGTTCCGCCTCGAGCTCGGGCATCGTGTCAACAATCCAGCGTCATGCCGCGTCGCGACGGCCGGAGGCTTCATCGCCGAGGGTGTGGAGCGGCAGAAGCTGCGATACGGAACCGACCGCTTCGATGTCGAGACGCATGCACGGATCGCGTCGGACCCGGTGCCTGACATGCTCGGTCTCGATCGCATCGACGTGTGAAGGTCCATCGGGCACTTTTTCTACTGTGGGGCATACCAGATCAGCCGATCTGGTATGCCCCACAACAGATTCTGTGCCGTGCGCGATGTGCTACGCGTTCTCAGACGACTCGGAGCGCGGCTCCGGCGCGCCGGGGCGGGGGCCCGGCATCCGTTTGTGAGGATGTCCAGGTGACAACGCAGGCCGAGATCGGGGGAGCGCGGCGCACGTCCGCCGGCGAGGGCCCCGGCCGCGCCCGCGGCGCGATGCACTCGGCCCGCATCTCGCTCGGCAGGGCGTTCGAGGCCGAGTCGTCGAACTACTTCCTGCTGCTCGGACTGACCCTGTTCATGGTCGGCTTCGGCCTGCTCATGGTGCTCTCGTCGTCGTACGTCGCGGCGCACGCCGACGGCTCGAACTTCTTCTCGAAGTTCATGAACCAGGCCTCGTACGCCCTGATCGGCGTCGCACTCATGATGGTCATCTCGCGGGTGCCGATCCGGTTCTGGCAGCGCATCTCGTTCGTGGCGCTGCTCGCGTCGTGCGCGCTGCAGGCGGCGGTCGTGTTCACCCCGCTCGGCGTGGTGGTCGGCGGCAACCGGAACTGGCTCGCCCTCGGCCCGATCGTCTTCCAGCCGTCCGAGCTGATGAAGTTCGCGCTCATCCTGTGGCTCGGCAGCTTCTTCCAGCGCAAGGAAGCGCACCTCACGAAGTTCAGCCAGACGATCATCCCCGTGCTCATGGTCGCGGGCTCGGTGTTCTTCCTGATCCTCAAGGGGCACGACTTCGGCACGACGATCATCGTCGGCATGGTGCTGTTCGCCGCCCTGTTCTTCGCGGGTGTGCCCATCTGGCAGCTCCTGCTGCTGCTGGCATGCGCCGTTCCGGGCGTCGTGGCGCTCTCGATGGGGGATGCCAGCCGCGTCAGCCGCATCAGCGCGTTCCTCGACCCGAGCCAGGCGGACCCCAACGGCACGGGTTACCAGCCGCTGCAGGCGCTGTGGGGCCTCGCCGACGGCGGTCTGTTCGGGGTCGGGCTCGGCAATTCGCAGTCCAAGTGGAGCTGGCTGCCGGCATCCTCGACCGACTACATCTACGCGGTCATCGGCGAAGAGCTCGGCTTGGTGGGCGCCGTGCTGGTGCTCGCGCTGTTCTTCGCGCTCGCGATCGTGATCCTGCGGATCATCCGCCGCGCGCGGACCATGCACGCGCGCGTGATCAGCGGGGCGATGTTCGCCTGGGTCATCGGCGAGGCGATCATCAACATCGCCGTCGTCGTGGGTCTGTTCCCCGGCATGGGCGTGCCGCTGCCGCTCATCTCCTCGGGCGGAACGGCGCTCGTCTCGACGCTCGCCGCGACCGGAATCCTGCTCGCCTTCGCCCGCCAGGAGGGCCGACTCGCGCCCTTCGCGACCGGTAGCGTGAAGCGGTGACGACATACCTCCTCGCCGGCGGCGGCACCGCCGGCCACGTGAACCCCCTGCTCGCCACCGCTGACAAACTGCGCGAGTTGCGGGCGCAGCACGCGCCTGCCGGCGCAGGCGCCGGCATCATGAAAGACGATGCCCGGGTCATCGTGCTCGGCACGGCCGAGGGCCTCGAGGCCCGTCTCGTGCCGCAGCGGGGCTACGAGCTCGTCACCATCCCCAAGCTCCCCTTCCCGCGCCGGGTGAACGGCGCCGCGCTCCGCTTCCCGGCCCGCTGGCGGGCGACGGTGCGCCAGGTGCAGCGCCTCATCGCCGAGCGCGGGGTCGACGTGGTCGTGGGCTTCGGCGGCTACGCCGCCGCCCCGGCCTACCTCGCGGCGCGCCGCTCGAAGACCCCGCTCGTCCTCCACGAGGCGAACGCCAGGCCGGGGCTCGCGAGCCGCCTCGGCGCACGCATCACGCCCTTCGTCGGCGTCGCATTCCGGGGCACCCCGCTGCCGCACGCCCGCTTCGTCGGCATGCCGCTGCGGCCCGAGATCGAGAACCTCGACCGCTCGGCCGCACGCGCCGCCGCGCGAGAGCGCTTCGGCCTGGACGAGCGCCCCGTGCTGCTCGTCACCGGCGGCTCGACCGGTGCGCGCACCATCAACCGCACGCTGCTGGCCGCGGCGCCGGGCATCCTCGGCGCGGGGTATCAGGTCGTGCACATCCAGGGCGGCGCGCACGAGTTCGACGACCCGGGTCTGCCCGGCTACCACCTGCTCGACTACGTCGACGACATGCAGCTCGCCCTCGCCGCGGCCGACGCCGTGGTGAGCCGCTCGGGCTCGGCGACCGTCAGCGAGCTGACGGCCATCGGCATCCCGGCCGTCTACATCCCGTACCCCGTCGGCAACGGCGAGCAGCGCTTCAACGTCGCGGGCGTCGTCGCCGCAGGCGGCGGCGTGGTGATCGAGGACGCCCTGTTCACCACCGCATGGGTCGAGTCGAACCTGGTGCCCCTGCTCGCCGACCGCGAACGCCTCGCCGTCATGGCGCAGGCCGCGGCCTCGGTCGGGGTCGCGGACGGCGCGGAGCGCCTCGTCGCCCTGATCGACGAGGCGCGGTCGGCCGCGCCCCGCGACGCGCGCGGCTGACCCGCGACTCAGCCCGTTCGGACACTCAAGGAGATACTGGAACCCGTGATCAAGCCCGACCTGTCGATGCCCCTGCCCGAGACGATCGGCAAGGCGCACTTCGTGGGCATCGGCGGCTCGGGCATGAACGGGATCGCGCGTCTGTTCCTCGCTGCGGGCATCCGCGTCACGGGTTCCGACCGGGCCGAGAGCGAGTACACGCGCACGCTCACCGAGCTCGGCGCGACCGTGCACCTCGGCCACGACGCCGCGAACGTCGGCGACGCGGACACGCTCGTCGTGACGGGCGCGCTGTGGCAGGACAACCCCGAGTACCAGTACGCGCTGGCGCACGGCATCCCCGTGCTGCACCGCTCACAGGCGCTCGCGTGGCTGACGCGCGGCAAGCAGCTCGTCGCGGTCGCGGGTGCCCACGGCAAGTCGACGACGACCGGCATGATCGCGGCCGCGCTGCTCGCGGCCGAGACCGACCCGAGCTTCGTGAACGGCGCCGTGATCGAGGGGCTCGAGACGAGCGCTCGCGCGGGCGACTCCGACCTGTTCGTGATCGAGGCGGACGAGTCCGACGGCTCGTTCCTGCTCTACGACACCGCCATCGCGCTCATCCTCAACATCGACGACGACCATCTCGACCACTACGGCTCGTACGCCGCCGTCGAGGACGCCTTCGTCACCTTCGCCGACAAGGCCCGTCAGCTGGTCGTCGTCTCGGCCGACGACGCGGGCGCGCAGGCGGTGCTGCCGCGCGTGTCGAACCCGAACGTGGTCACGTTCGGCGAGGCCGAGGGGGCGGATGTCCGCGTCACGTCGATCACGGCCGACGGCCCCGTCGCCTTCACGGTCGAGTGGCAGGGGCGCGAGTACGCGGCGAAGCTGCGCGTTCCCGGCCGCCACAACGCGCTCAACGCCGCCGGCGCCTTCGCCGTGCTGACCGCCCTCGGCGTGACTCCCGAGACCGCGGTCGCCTCGCTCGAGGCCTTCGGCGGCACCCACCGCCGCTTCGAGCTGCACGGCACCGTCGGGGGAGTGAGCGTCTACGACGACTACGCCCACCACCCCGCCGAGGTGAAGGCCGTGCTCGAGGCCGCGCGCTCGGTGGTCGGCGAGGGCCGCCTCATCGCCGTGCACCAGCCGCACACCTACAGCCGCACGCAGCGCCTCGCGCAGGAGTTCGCCGACGTGCTCGAGACCTACGCCGACGAGACCGTCGTGCTCGATGTCTTCGGCGCCCGCGAGGACCCGGTGCCCGGAGTCACGGGTGCGCTCGTGTCCGAGCGCTTCCACGACCCGGCGAAGGTCTCGTTCATCGCCGACTGGCAGGCCGCCGCCGACCGCACGGCCGAGCTCGCGCGCGACGGCGACTTCGTCATCACGCTCGGCTGCGGGAACGTGAACCTGATCGTCCCGCAGCTGCTCGACGCGCTGAGCGCGGCGAAGGGCTGAGCGGATGCGGCGTCCCACCGGCCCCGCGCAGCGGACGCCCCCCGCGCGCCCCGAGCGCGCGGCGGCGCGCGGCTCCGAGCAGGCGGCCGCGACGACGCCCGCACCGTCGTCCGCACCTGATGAGCAGCTGACCGAGCCGATCGACCTGTCGGCGCGCCTCGTCGCGAGCCGCGCCGGCCGTGCGGGGGCGCCGGCCGCGAAGTCGACCGGCGCGCCGAAACCCGAGTCGCGGAAGCCTGCAGGGCAGACGGCGGGCGGCGCGGCATCCCGCGCGGTCGAGGGTGTCGATGACGACGGCTTCGTGACCCGCTTCGAGTCCTGGCGCACCGTCCGCCGTGCGCAGGCCGATCGGCGCAAGGTCGAGCGGGGCGAGGCGCGGCGCTTCACGGCCCGCACCCGGCGTCGGCGTCAGATCCAGCTCGGGTGCGGCGTCTTCGTCGTGCTCGTGCTGGGCGGTGCCGTCGCCGCGGCATACTCGCCGCTGATGGCGCTCACGACGATCGACGTCGAGGGGGCCCACTCGGTCAAGGCCGCCGATGTGCGCCAGGCGCTCGCGGGCGAGCTGGGGAAGCCCCTGCCGCTCGTGCGGAGCTCGGACATCCGCCACGCCCTCGACGACTTCCGCCTCATCCAGTCGTACTCGACCCAGCTCGAGCCGCCGTCGACGCTCATCGTGCGCATCACCGAGCGCACCCCGCTCGCCGTGGTGAAACAGGGCACGAGCTTCGAGCTCGTCGACCAGGCCGGTGTGGTGCTCGCGGCGGCGTCGACCGCGCAGCACGGCTACCCGGTCGTCACGCTGAAGGCGGGCGAGCAGCCGGAGGCCTCGTCCGGCTTCGCCGCGGCCGCCTCGGTGCTCGCGAACCTGCCCGCGAGCGTCCGCGGTCGCGTGGCGGCCGTCGCGGCGACGAGCCCGAACGCCGTGACGCTCACTCTCACCGACGGCAAGTCGGTCGTGTGGGGCGGCACCGACCAGACGCAGCTCAAGACCCAGGTGCTGCAGGCCTTGCTCAAGGGCGCTCCGACGGCCCGCGTCTACGACGTGTCGAGCCCGGACGCGCCCATCACGCGCTGAATCCGCACGACACGCGCCGACACTCGGCGCGGACCTGTACAGGTCGCCCTACTCTCGGAACCAAGTAAATGCATACCGAGCATAACTTTTACCTTCTACTTGAAGTTGAAGGTTTCTAGCGGAGGCCAGAGCGTGAGCACCAACCAGAACTACCTCGCCGTCATCAAGGTGGTCGGCATCGGCGGCGGCGGCGTCAACGCCGTCAACCGCATGATCGAGCTCGGCCTGCGCGGCGTCGAGTTCATCGCCATCAACACCGACGCTCAGGCGCTGCTCATGAGCGACGCCGACGTGAAGCTCGACGTGGGCCGCGAGATCACCCGCGGCCTCGGTGCGGGCGCCGACCCCGAGGTCGGCCGTCGCGCCGCAGAGGACCACGCGGAGGAGATCGAAGAGGCCCTCGCCGGCGCCGACATGGTCTTCGTCACCGCGGGCGAGGGCGGCGGCACCGGCACGGGCGGCGCGCCCGTCGTGGCCCGCATCGCCAAGTCGATCGGCGCTCTGACCATCGGTGTCGTCACCAAGCCGTTCAGCTTCGAGGGCAAGCGCCGCATGGACTCGGCGCTCAACGGCGTCGCGCGCCTCAAGGAAGAGGTCGACACCCTCATCGTCGTCCCGAACGACCGCCTGCTCGAGATCAGCGACCGCGGCATCTCGATGATGGAGGCCTTCACCACCGCCGACCAGGTGCTGCTCGCCGGTGTGCAGGGCATCACCGACCTCATCACGACCCCCGGTCTGATCAACCTCGACTTCGCCGACGTGAAGTCGGTCATGCAGGGCGCCGGCTCGGCTCTCATGGGCATCGGTTCGGCGCGCGGCGCCGACCGTGCCATCAAGGCCGCCGAGCTGGCCGTCGCGAGCCCGCTGCTCGAGGCGTCCATCGAGGGCGCCCGCGGCGTGCTGCTGTCGATCCAGGGCGGCAGCAACCTCGGCATCTTCGAGATCAACGACGCGGCCCGCCTCGTGCAAGAGGTCGTGCACCCCGAGGCCAACATCATCTTCGGAACCGTCATCGACGACACCCTCGGCGACGAGGTGCGGGTCACGGTCATCGCGGCCGGCTTCGACAACGGCGAGCCGAACGCGAAGGTCGAGCCGCTCGTGCAGCAGCAGGCGCGTGCTCAGGTCGAGGCCCCGGCGGCCCAGGCGGCCGCTCCGGAGGACACGCAGGCGCTCGCCCCCGAAGACCTGCCCGTCGCCGCCTGGGAGCCGACCGCGGCACCCGAGGCGCCTGCGCTGCCCGCAGACCGCGACTTCGACGACGCCGACGGCATCGACATCCCGGATTTTCTGAAGTGAGCAAGGGCGGCCTGCCCGGCCAGGGCCGCAAGTAGGTGACCGATCTCGCTGACCGCCTCGCGGCGGTTCGATCTGAGATCGAGGATGCTGCGCGCGCCGCGGGCCGCGACCCGGGGGAGCTCACGACCATCGTCGTGACGAAGTTCCACCCGGCGTCGCTGGTCCGCGAGCTGCGCGCGCTCGGCGTGCGGGATGTCGGCGAGAACCGGCATCAGGAGGCGCAGGCCAAGGCATCCGAGCTCGCCGACCTCGACCTCGCCTGGCACTTCATCGGCCAGCTGCAGTCGAACAAGGCGCGACAGGTGCGTCGCTACGCGCACATCGTGCACTCGGTCGACAGAGCCGCCCTCGTCGACGCCCTGGCGCGGCGCGAGGACGACCCGGCCGACACGCCCCTGACCGACGTCTTCCTGCAGCTCAACCTCACGGACGACCCCGGCCGCGGCGGCGTTGCGCCCGGTGCGCTCGAGGCACTCGCCGAGCACGCTCTGGCGTCGCCGGGCATCCGCGTGCGCGGCGTCATGGCCGTCGCGCCGCTGGGGGAGGAGCCCCGGTCGGCCTTCGCGCGGGTGCGTGCGGCATCCGACCGCCTGCGCTCGCTCGCGCCCGACGCGCGCGACATCTCCGCCGGCATGTCCGGCGACTTCCGTGATGCTGTCCTCG
Source organism: Microbacteriaceae bacterium (assembly GCA_009780695.1). Classification (GTDB taxonomy): domain Bacteria; phylum Actinomycetota; class Actinomycetes; order Actinomycetales; family Microbacteriaceae; genus Gryllotalpicola. Next base: position 109,062 of record WQZN01000005.1, on the reverse strand, counting down.
AAGGCGCGACACACCTGCGCATCGGCACGGCAATCACGGGTTCGCGGCCGGCGCCGCGTTAATCTGGCCCGGTCAGCGGCAAATCCATTTGCCGAGCAACGCAACGGAGGACGACATGGGCAACCCGCTCAAGAAGACGATGGTCTATCTCGGCCTGGCGGACGAGGAGTTCGACTACGAGGAAGAGCACACCCGCGAGGCAGCGCCCGTCGAGCGCGCGCCCCAGCCGCAGGCTCCGTCGGCCGCCCCGGCGCCGCAGGTCCGTGCCGAGCGCGCCCCGGTCGTCCCGATTCGTAAGAACACCCCCGTTCGAGCACAGGCGGTTCCCGAGATGAACGAGATCCTCACGGTCCACCCGCGTCAGTACCGCGACGCGCAGGCGATCGCCGAAGCGTTCCGCGACGGCATCCCCGTCATCATCAACCTCTCGCAGATGAACGACGGCGACGCCCGCCGCCTCATCGACTTCGCGAGCGGCCTCTCGCAGGGCCTGCTCGGCAAGATCGAGCGCGTCACGAACAAGGTCTTCCTGCTCTCCCCGCAGCACGTCTCGGTGCTCGGCGAGCAGAAGGGCGTCGACGGCGAGAACGCCGCCTCCTTCTTCGCCCAGGGCTGAGCGGCTGACGGCACGGCGTTCAGGCAACCGCTTTCGTCCTCCGCAATACTTTGAAAGTGTCTGCCGTCCCGATCGCCGCGACCGTCGTCTACTACGTCCTGCTCCTGTACTTCCTCATCATGTGGGCGCGTTTCGTGCTCGATGTGGTGCGCGCCGTCCGCCGCGACTGGCGGCCCCGTGGGGCCGGCCTCGTCGCGGCGGAGGTCGTTTACACGGTGACCGACCCCCCGATCCGGTTCTTCCGGAGACTGCTGCCCGCGGTCTCGTTCGGGCCCGTCGCGCTCGACTTCGGGTGGTCGCTGACAATGCTCTGCTGCGTCATCCTGATGTATGTCGCGAACGCGTTCGGCGGCCTCTGATTTGCTAGGTTTGGTCAAAACGTCACTGACGTCCCGATACGAAAGCTAAGGGTGGAAAGCCATGGCGCTTACTCCGGAAGACGTAGTCAACAAGCGGTTCCAGGCAACGAAGTTCCGCGAGGGCTACGACCAGGACGAGGTCGACGACTTCCTTGACGAGGTCGTCGTCGAGCTGCGTCGCCTCAACCAGGAGAACGAGGAGCTCAAGCAGCGTCTCGTCACCGCTGACTCGCGCGCCGCAGAGCTGCAGCGCAACGGCGGGGCCGCCCCGGTCGCCGCAGCACCCGCGCCTGCTCCCGTCGTCGCCCCCGTGCCCGCCGCGACCACGGCCATGCCGGTCGCCGCGCCCGCTCCGATCGACGAGATGCAGAGCACCAACAACCTGCTCCAGCTCGCCCGCCGCCTGCACGAGGAGCACGTCGCCGAGGGCAAGTCGAAGCGCGACGAGCTCATCGCCGACGGCCACGCGACGGCCGCGCGCCTCGTCGCCGAGGCCGAGACGAAGCAGAAGGAGCAGATCGCGGTCCTCGACCAGCAGCGCTCCGCGCTCGAGCAGAAGATCGACGAGCTGCGCACCTTCGAGCGCGACTACCGCGCCAAGCTCCGCAGCTACATCGAGGGTCAGCTGAAGGACCTCGACGCCGCAGGCGGCGCCGCACCGCAGCAGGCCGCGTCGACCGCGACCGGCAGCGTGCCCGCTCCGAGCTACCAGGGCTTTGGAGCGTAGCGCCGGCGCGAAGGTCAGCGTCCGCGCGATCATCGTCCTCGCCTCCGTCGCCGTCTTCGTCTTCCTCGTCGACCAGGCGGCCAAGGCCGCGGTGATCTCGCATCTCACAGAGGGCGAGCGGGTTCCCGTCATCGGGAACCTGCTCGTTTTCCTGTACACGCGGAATCCCGGCGCTGCTTTCTCCATCGGCACGGGGTCCACCTGGATCTTCACGATCATCGCCATCGGCGTCCTGATCTTCGTGATCTGGATCGCCCGGCGGATCCATTCGATCGTCTGGTCGATCGTGTTCGGGCTGCTGCTCGGCGGCCTGCTCGGCAACCTCTTCGACCGCCTGTTCCGCCCGCCGGCCTTCGGCCAGGGCGAGGTCGTCGACTTCATCAAGATCCCGCTGCTGCCCGCGATCTTCAACCTCGCCGACTCGGCGATCGTGCTCGCGATGGCGCTGTTCCTCGTGCAGACGCTGCGCGGGGTCGGCCTGAACGGGCAGAAGCATGTCGCGGCGGATGCCTCGGCCGCGGCATCCCCCGACGGTCCCGCCGGCCCGGTGGAGACGACGGAAGAGAAGTCCCCCGATGGAGACGCGTAGCTACCCCGTCCCCGACGGTCTCGACGGCACGCGCGTCGATGCGGGCGTTGCGAAGCTGCTCGGGTTCTCGCGCTCGTTCGCGGCCGATGTCGCCGAGGCCGGCGGCATCTCGCTCGACGGGCGCACGGTCGGCAAGAGCGACAAGCTGACCGGCGGCTCGTGGCTCGAGATCTCCTGGGAGGAGAAGCGCGGGCCGGTGCTCGAGGCGATCCCCGTGCCCGACCTGCGCATCGTGCACGACGACGACGACATCGTCGTGGTCGACAAGCCCTTCGGCGTCGCAGCGCACCCCTCGGTGGGGTGGGAGGGGCCGACGGTCGTCGGCGCTCTCGCGGCCGCGGGCTACCGCATCTCGACCTCGGGCGCGGCGGAGCGCCAGGGGGTCGTCCACCGGCTCGACGCCGGCACTTCGGGCCTCATGGTGGTCGCGAAGAGCGAGTACGCGTACACGATGCTCAAGCGTGCCTTCCACGACCGGACGGTCGAGAAGATCTACCACGCGGTCGTGCAGGGGCATCCCGACCCGCTCGCCGGCACCATCGACGCGCCGATCGGCCGCCACCCGAAGTCGGAGTGGAAGTTCGCCGTTACCTCCGACGGCAAGCCGTCGGTGACGCACTACGAGACGATCGAGGCGTTCCCGGCCGCGAGCCTGCTCGAGATTCATCTCGAGACGGGGCGCACGCACCAGATCCGCGTGCACATGTCGGCGCAGCGCCACCCCTGCGCGGGCGATTCGATGTACGGCGCCGACCCGAGTCTCTCGGCGCGGCTCGGCCTCACGCGCCAGTGGCTGCACGCGGTGCAGCTCGGCTTCGAGCACCCCGGCACGGGGGAGTGGGTGCAGTTCAACACGGAGTACCCGGAAGATCTGCAGCACGCGCTCGACGTGCTGAGCGCGTAGCGGCGGCATCCGCACTCGTGCGCGAGGGGTGCCGTAGTGGGGCTATGCCTGCGCAGAGCCCCGGTTCAGCACCCGTCGATGGGCTCGGGCGTCCCTCGACCGGCCCCGACTTGGCGGTTCGTGTCTCGAAAACGCCCGTTCGGGCCCGGTCGGCGTGTCTCAGCTTCCGCCGAGACCGCGCCCGCTGATCTCGACGAAGAAGGGCTCGTTGTTGAGCGGGCCGTTCATGGCGGAGAGGCGCAGCGTGCCGTCCTCCGGCACGACGTAGCTGCGCTCGCGCGCGCCGAGCAGCCAGGGCGTGCCGCGATAGCGGAACCCGACCGCGACGGTGCGCTTCCCGCCCGCGACCGCCACGGTCGCGGGCTGCTTCCACCGCACGGGGTGCCGCACGCCGTCGATCACGAGCACCGGAGTGGCCAGCGTGTAGAGCAGCCAGGCGTTGGCGGGGTGGGCGCGGGCGGTGAGTTCGAGAGCGGATGCCACGTCCGCAGCCTACGGGGCAGAGGACCGCGACCAGCTTCCGCGGGGCGTCGCTTGATGCCGGAATGTGTGAAGAGTTCCGACGTTATGGGACGCCCCACCGGGCGCTCCGAGCGCCGGCCGCTGCGGTCGCCGGGCGTCGCGTGATGAGGGAAAGCCCCGGTCAATCTGGCATCAAGCGACGCCGCGCGGAACACGAGCACGCTGCGGCGTCAGGTGATGCGGGAATCGCGCCGTCATTCCGACATCAGGTGACGCCGGGCGGATCGGGGGCCGTGGCGCACCGAACGATGTCGGCGGTCTGGGAGAGAATCGAAGACATGGCATCCGACTCGTTCGTCCATCTGCACGTGCACAGCGAGTACTCGATGCTCGACGGGGCGGCGCGCGTCGGGCCGCTCGTCGATGCGGCGGTCGAACTCGGGATGCCGGCGGTGGCGGTCACCGACCACGGCAACATGTTCGGCGCGTTCGACTTCTACAAGACCGCGACGGGCAAGGGCCTCAAGCCGATCATCGGCATCGAGGCCTACCTCACGCCGCGCACGCACCGCACCGACAAGACGCGCGTGCGCTGGGGCGACGGCGGCGGCGACGACGTGTCGGGCTCGGGCGCCTACACGCACATGACGATGTTCGCCGAGTCGACCGAGGGCATGCACAACCTGTTCCGGATGTCGTCGCTGGCATCCATCGAGGGCTACTACTTCAAGCCCCGCATGGACCGCGAGTTGCTCAACACCTATGCGAAGGGCATCATCGCGACGACGGGCTGCCCGTCGGGCGAGGTGCAGACGCGCCTGCGCCTCGGCCAGTACAAAGAGGCGGTCGAGGCGGCCGCCGAGTTCCGCGACATCTTCGGCAAAGAGAACTTCTTCGCCGAGATCATGGACCACGGCCTCGGCATCGAACGCCGCATCATGGGCGACCTGATCAGGCTCGCGAAAGACCTCGATCTGCCGCTCGTCGCGACCAACGACCTGCACTACACGCACGCCGACGACCACACCGCGCATGCGGCGCTGCTCTGCGTGCAGTCGGGCTCGACCCTCAACGACCCCAACCGCTTCAAGTTCGACGCCGACGAGTTCTATCTCAAGACGCCCGAGCAGATGCGCCAGATCTTCCGCGACCACCCCGAGGCGTGCGACAACACGCTCGCGATCGCCGAGCGCTGCAACATCGAGTTCGACCAGGTCGTCGGCAAGTACATGCCGAAGTTCCCCGTTCCGGAAGGCGAGACGGAAGACAGCTGGTTCGTCAAGGAGGTCAATTCCGGCCTCGCGCGGCGCTACCCCGGCGGCATCCCCGAGAAGGTGCAGAAGCAGGCCGACTACGAGATCGGCATCATCACGCAGATGGGCTTCCCCGGCTATTTCCTCGTGGTCGCCGACTTCATCAACTGGTCGAAGAACAACGGCATCCGCGTCGGCCCGGGCCGCGGCTCGGGCGCCGGCTCGATGGCGGCCTACGCCATGCGCATCACCGATCTCGACCCGCTCGAGCACGGCCTGATCTTCGAGCGCTTCCTCAACCCCGACCGCGTCTCGATGCCCGACTTCGACATCGACTTCGACGACCGCCGCCGCCTCGAGGCAGTGAAGTACGTCACCGAGAAGTACGGCGCCGAGCGCGTGGCCCAGATCGTCACGTACGGCACCATCAAGGCGAAGCAGGCGTTGAAGGACGCCGGGCGCGTGCTCGGCTTCCCGTTCTCCATGGGCGAGAAGCTCACGAAGGCCATGCCGCCGGCGGTGATGGGCAAGGACATCCCGCTGTACCAGATCTTCGACAAGGACAGCCCTCGCTACAAGGAAGCGGTCGAGATCCGCGCCGTCGTCGAGTCCGACCCCGAGGCGAAGACGGTGTTCGACACGGCGCTCGGTCTCGAGGGCCTGAAGCGCCAATGGGGCGTGCACGCGGCGGGCGTGATCATGTCGAGCGACCCGATCATCGACGTCATCCCGATCATGAAGCGCGAGCAGGACGGGCAGATCGTCACCCAGTTCGACTACCCCGCTGCGGAGTCGCTCGGCCTCATCAAGATGGACTTCCTGGGCCTGCGCAACCTCACGATCATCAGCGACGCCCTCGACAACATCACGGCGAACACGGGCACCGAGCTCGACCTCGAGGGCCTCGCGCTCGACGACCGCGCCGCCTACGACCTGCTCACCCGCGGCGACACGCTCGGGGTGTTCCAGCTCGACGGCGGCCCGATGCGCGCCCTGCTGCGCCAGATGAAGCCCGACAACTTCGAGGACATCTCGGCGCTCATCGCGCTCTACCGCCCGGGCCCCATGGGGGCGAACTCGCACATCAACTACGCGCTGCGCAAGAACGGCCTGCAGGAGGTCACGCCGATCCACCCCGAGCTGGCCGAGCCCCTGAAGGACATCCTCGACACCAGCTACGGCCTGATCATCTACCAGGAGCAGGTGATGGCCATCGCGCAGCGCGTCGCGGGCTTCTCGCTGGGCCAGGCCGACATCCTGCGCCGCGCCATGGGCAAGAAGAAGAAGTCCGAGCTCGACAAGCAGCAGGAGGGCTTCTACGCCGGCATGGAGGAGCGCGGCTTCTCGAAGGCCGCGAAGGACAAGCTGTGGGAGATCCTGCTGCCGTTCTCCGACTACGCGTTCAACAAGGCGCACTCGGCGGCCTACGGGGTGGTCTCGTACTGGACGGCGTACCTCAAGGCGCATTACCCCGCCGAGTACATGGCGGCGCTGCTCACGAGCGTCGGCGACTCGAAGGACAAGATGGCGGTGTACCTGAACGAGTGCCGCCGCATGGGCATCAAGGTGCTGCCGCCCGACGTCAACGAGTCGATCGGGTTCTTCGCGGCCGTCGGCGCCGACATCCGCTTCGGCCTCGGCGCCGTGCGCAACGTCGGCATGAACGTCGTCGACGGCATCGTCGCGGCGCGCACCGAGAAGGGCCGCTTCGAGTCCTTCCACGACTTCCTCAAGAAGGTGCCGCTGCACGTCGCGAACAAGCGCACGATCGAGTCGCTCATCAAGGCGGGCGCGTTCGACTCGTTCGGCGCGAGCCGCCGCGCGCTGCTCGAGATCCACGAGGGCTCGGTCGAGTCCGTCGTACAGGAGAAGCGTGTCGAGGCGACCGGCCAGGCGGGCTTCGACTTCGACATGCTGATGGCGGATGCCACCGACACCGGCCCGATCTCGGCGGTGCCCGAGCGGCCCGAGTGGAGCAAGCGCGACAAGCTCGCGTTCGAGCGCGAGATGCTCGGGCTCTACGTCTCCGATCACCCGCTCGCCGGGCTCGAGCTCGACCTGGCGAAGCAGGCATCCACCTCGATCGCCGACCTCACCGGCTCGGAAGCCACGCAGGACGGCGACCAGGTGACGATCGCGGGCCTCGTGACCGGGGTGCAGCACCGCGTCGCGAAGCAGTCGGGCAACCTCTACGGCATCATCACCGTCGAGGACTTCGGCGGCGAGATCCAGATCATGTTCATGGGCAAGGCCTACCAGGAGTTCGCCCCGTCGCTCGTGGCCGACTCGATCGTCTCGGTGCGCGGCCGCGTCTCGATGCGCGACGACGGCATGAACCTGCACGCATACAACCTGATGACGCTGCAGTTCGAGCAGTCGAGCGCGGCATCCGGCCCGCTCGTCATCTCGATGGCCGAGCAGCGCGCCACGGTCGACGTCGTCACCCAGCTCGCCGACACGCTCATCCGCCACCGCGGCGAGAACGAGGTGCGGCTGCGGCTGACCCGCGGCTCGGTCGCGCGCATCTTCGAGCTGCCGTACCAGGTCTCGGTCGACCCCGACCTGTTCGGCGAGCTGAAGGGGCTGCTCGGGCCGGCCTGCCTGGTCTGAACCGGCCCGCACCATCCGTCTGATCACAAAGGAGTGAGCATGGGACGTTTCGACGACCGCGTCGCGGTCATCACCGGCGCGAGCCGTGGCATCGGGCTGGCGATCGCGCAGCGCCTGGTCGACGAGGGCGCGCGGGTGGTCATCACCGGGCGGCATCAGAGCGGGCTGGATGCCGCGCTCGAGCAGCTCGGCACCGACCGCGCCTCTGCCGTCGCGGGGCGCGCCGACGACGCCGGCCACCGGCAGGCGGTGCTCGACCACGTCCGCGAGCGCCACGGTCGCCTCGACCACCTGGTCAACAACGCCGGCGTCAACCCGATCTACGGCCCGATGGGCGAGGCCGATCTCGGCGCCGTGCGCAAGATGGTCGACGTCAACGTGATCGCGGCGTTCGAGTGGACGCGGGATGCCGTCGTCGCGGGGCTCGGCAGCTCGGTGGTGAACATCGCCTCGACGTCGGGGCTCGGCGCGAGCCGCGGCATCGCGTTCTACGGCGTCACGAAGGCCGCGTTGATCGGGCTGACGAAGCAGCTCGCGGCGGAGTTCGCACCGGCGATCCGCGTCAACGCGGTGGCGCCGGCGGTGATCAAGACGGCGTTCGCGCGCACGCTCTACGAGGGGCGCGAAGAAGAGGCATCCGCCCGCTACCCGCTGAAGCGGCTCGGCGAGCCCGAGGACGTCGCCGGCCCCGTGGCGTTCCTGCTCTCCGATGACGCGGCCTGGGTCACGGCGCAGACGATCGTCATCGACGGCGGCGCCTCGGTCGGGCCGGCGGCCTGACCGACGCCGGGCGGCGGTCGGTGCGCGACCAGGCCGCACACGGCCGCCGCACCGCCGCGCGCCGATAAGCTGATGCCCTCATGATGCGCACGATCGACCTGCGCGGAATCGACCTGGCGACGGCCGATCTCCGCACCCTGGTGCCCCGCCCCGTCGTCAACATCGAGGTGGCCGCCGAGCGCGCCGCCGCGATCATCGCCGAGGTGCGCGAGCACGGCTCCGAGGCTCTGCTGGCGCAGTCCGAGCGCTTCGACGGGGTGCGACCGACGCAGCTGCGCGTCCCGGTCGAGGCGATCCGGGCAGCGGTCGAAGCGCTCGACCCGCAGGTGCGCGCAGCCCTCGACGAGGCGATCGTGCGCGTGCGGCAGGGCAGCGCTGCGCAGGTGCCCGCCCCCCAGGTGACACAGCTCGCCGACGGCGCGCGCGTCGTGCAGCGCTGGCAGCCGGTCGGCCGTGCGGGTCTCTACGTGCCCGGCGGCAAGGCCGCACTCGCCTCGAGCGTCGTGATGAACGTCGTGCCGGCGCAGGTCGCGGGGGTGCGCTCGCTCGCACTCGCGAGCCCAGCGCAGCAGGAGTTCGGCGGCCTGCCGCACCCCACGATCCTCGCGGCGGCCGGCCTGCTCGGCGTGGACGAGGTCTGGGCGATGGGCGGCGCGGGCGCGATCGGCGCGCTCGCCTATGGCGTGCCCGACGCGGGCCTCGCTCCGGTCCAGATCATCACGGGCCCCGGCAACATCTACGTCGCCGCGGCGAAGCGCCTCGTGCGCGGCGTGGTCGGCATCGATGCTGAGGCCGGCACGACCGAGATCCTGATCATCGCCGACAAGACCGCGACTCCCGAGTTCGTCGCGGCCGACCTGTTGAGCCAGGCCGAGCACGACGAGGCGGCCGCAAGCGTGCTCGTGACCGACTCGCCCGAGCTGGCGGAGGCCACGGCATCCGCCCTCGAGAAGCTCGTCGCCGCGACCGCCAACTCCGAGCGCGCCGCCACCGCGCTGGCCGGCCCGCAGTCGGCGATCATGCTCGTCGACGACGAGGCCACGGCGGCCGCGATCAGCAACGCCTACGGCCCCGAGCACCTCGAGCTGCACACGGCCGACACCGTGGCGACGCTCGAGCGCATCACCGATGCGGGCGCGATCTTCCTCGGCGACTACTCGCCGGTGAGCCTCGGCGACTACGCCGCGGGTTCGAACCACGTGCTTCCGACCGGCGGCGCCGCGCGGTACTCGTCGGCGCTCGGCGCCTACTCGTTCCTGCGCCCCCAGCAGATCATCGAGTACAGCCGCACTGCCCTCGGCGCGCTCAACGACAACATCGTCGCGCTCGCGAACGCAGAAGGCCTTCCCGCCCACGGCGAGGCGGTCACGGCGCGCTTCGAGCAGCCGTAGGCGATGACCCGGCAGCGGGCGCGTGACATCCGTGTCATGCCGTTCCGCCCGTTTCGAGGCTCGACTCCTCGGGCATCCGTCAAGCGCGCTCGGTAGGGTCGCACTATGTACTGCCCGTTCTGCCGCCACCCCGATTCCCGCGTGATCGACTCGCGGACGACCGACGACGGGCTGTCGATCCGCCGGCGTCGGCAGTGCCCGGAGTGCGGCCGCCGGTTCTCGACGATCGAGACCGCGAGCCTCAACGTCATCAAGCGCTCGGGCGTCATCGAGCCGTTCAGCCGCGAGAAGGTGATCCTCGGCGTGCGCAAGGCGTGCCAGGGGCGCCCCGTGACCGACACCGACCTCGCGGTGCTGGCGCAGAAGGTGGAGGAGACGATCCGCTCGACCGGCGCCTCGCAGATCGACGCGAACGAGATCGGCGTCGCGGTGCTGCCCGAGCTGCGCGAGCTCGACGAGGTGGCCTACCTGCGCTTCGCGAGCGTCTACCAGGCCTTCGAATCGCTCGACGACTTCGAGTCCGCGATCGCCCAGCTGCGGCGTGATCACGGCTCCGCGGCGTCCGCTTCCGACGACTGAGCCCCGATATCCTGAGACCCGCATGTACCGGATCATCTTCAACCTCGTCTTCAAGCGCATGGACCCGGAGCGGGCCCATCACCTCGCCTACCTCTTCATCCAGGTGCTGCAGGCGCTCGGCCTCTCCCGCTCCCTGCACGACTTCACGCGCCCCCGCACCGACCTCTCGGTGCGCACGCTGGGTCGCACCTTCGAGACGCCGTTCGGCGTCGCGGCCGGCTTCGACAAGGACGGCAAGATCGTCATGGGCCTCGGCGGTCTCGGCTTCGGCCACGTCGAGGTCGGCACGCTGACCGCACTGGCGCAGCCCGGCAACCCGAAGCCGCGCCTGTTCCGCCTGATCCCGGACCGCGCGCTCATCAACCGCATGGGCTTCAACAACCAGGGGGCGGATGCCGCGGCACAGCGCCTGCGGCACATCGAGCGCCTGCGCCCCCGCCCCGTGCTCGGCGTGAACATCGGCAAGAGCCGGGTCGTGGACGTCGAGAACGCCCTGCCCGACTATGAGAAGTCGGCCTCGGTGCTCGCACCGGTCGCCGACTACCTGGCGGTCAACGTCTCGTCGCCGAACACCCCCGGTCTGCGCGGCCTGCAGGAGATCGACAAGCTCGCCCCGCTGCTCAGCACCGTCAAGGCGCACTCGGCCGGCACCCCGGTGCTCGTCAAGATCGCACCGGACCTCACCGACGACGAGGTCGTGCGCATCGCCGCCCTCGCGGTCGAGCTCGGCCTCGACGGCGTCATCGCGACCAACACGACGATCGCGCGCGAGGCGCTCGGCCTGCAGACCGACCCCGACTACGTCAAGGCGATCGGTGCCGGCGGCCTCTCGGGCGCGCCGCTCGCGCCGCGTTCGCTCGAGGTGCTGAAGCTCATCCGCGCCCACGTGCCGGCGTCGATGTGCGTGATCTCGGTCGGCGGCGTGCGGACTGCGGCGGATGTCGCCGAGCGCCTCGCCGCGGGCGCGACGCTCGTGCAGGGCTACAGCGAGTTCATCTACGCGGGCCCGCTCTGGGCGCGCCAGATCAACCGCGGCCTCGACCGCCTGCTGAAGAAGTAGCGCGGGCGCGGCTGCGCCCCTCTGTCGGCCCGATGTGCCCAAATGTCGGCCTGATGTGCCCGTCTGTCGCGGATGTGCCCGGACGTCCGGGCACATCCGCGACAGACGGGCACATCAGGCCGACATCCCGCCGCCGCCGGCGTGCGTTCGTCGCGATCACTTCTCCCAAACGTCGACGGGCGGCAGCCCGCGGGCGGCACGCGCGCGATCCATGATCCGCTGTACGGCATCGGTCTTGAGCGCCGTGTAATCGCGCCCGGATGCGGCCGCCGCCGCGGCCGCGCGCTTGGCAGCGGCATACAGCTCACGGTCCTCGTCGTGTTCGCGCAGCCAGTCGCGGAACACGCGCTGGTGCGCGGCGTCCCAATCCGCGGGTCGATAGAAGTGCGCGAGATGCGTGCGCGCCCCGCTCGCGTCGACTCGAACGAAGGTGACGCGGGATGCCGGGCCGCCGGGGTTCAGCCGCCACGCCAGCGCCTCGAGCGCGGCACGGTGTCGTTCAGCGTCGTCGGCCGCCGACATCCTGACCGCCACATCGATCACCGGCTTCGCGATCATGCCGGGGATCGCCGTCGAGCCGACGTGTTCGACGACCCAGCCGGGCTCGATCGTCAACAGCTCCGCGGCCGCACGCTCGAAGGCCGCCGGCCACGCCGGGTCGTACTCGCTCAGCTCGATCACCGCGGCCTCCTCGCGTCCCTCGCGGACGAGATTTGCGCGCGCACCCGGTGTGTCGGCCCATCCAGACGGCGTGTCGGGCGAATTGCATCCGCGGGGATGCGGGGGAGAGGCGGCTCAGTCGAGCGGCGTGCCCTGGTGGAACCGCAGCCGCCAACCCGAGCCCGTGCGCACCCACAGCGACGAACGCCGTGCGGCGCCGCGCGGCCCGGTCGTCTCGAACACGACGAGCAGTGCGTCGGACGCCACGCGCGACGCCGCGGGGGCGCCGACGACCTCGGCACCGGACTCGGGCTCGGACGCAAGCGCCTGGATCGTCGTCTCGCGGTCCCAGAGGCGACCCGACGCGCCGATCTCCTCGAAGTCGGGGTGCAGCAACTCGGCGAGGCGCGAGGCATCCCGCCGCACCTCGACCGTGAGCAGCGACTTCTCGAGCCGCACGACGGCGTCCTCATCGGACTCGATCGGCGTCTCCAGGTCGTCGAAGAGCGACGGCATCGCCGCCTGTCCGACCAGGTCGCGCGTCGCGGGGCCGGTGGCGGCAGCAGGTGCCGCAGCGGCGGGCGCGACTGCCGTGAGCGGCGTGGCGGGAGCATTCGAGGATGCCCCGGCCGAGGTCGCCGGATCGAGCCGGCCGACAGCATCCGCCACGGCACCGCCCCGCGTCCACCCGGGCCCGGCCGGCACCGCGCGCTTCTGTTGGAACGCGGTCGCGACGGCCCGGGCGCGCGCGTCGGCGGCCTCGTTCATGCGGTTGCCGGCGTGGCCCTTGACCCATTCGAACGCGACTTGGCGGCCGGTGACGAGCTCATCGAGCCGCTGCACGAACTCGAGGTTCAGCACGGGGGACCCGTCGGCCTTGCGCCAGCCCTTGCGCTTCCAGCCGGGCATCCACTTCGTCACGGTGTTGATGACGTACTGGCTGTCGCACAGCACCTTCAGCGGCTCGCCCGCGAGGCCCGCCGCGGCGGTCTGCTCGAGCAGGTCGATGACCGCCTGCAGCTCGCCCTGGTTGTTGGTGCCGTGGGGCCAGCCGCCCGCGGCCCAGCAGGCGTCGTCGACGTACCACGCCCACCCGGCCGGCCCGGGGTTGCCGAGCGCCGAGCCGTCGGCGGACGCGACGATCGTCACGCCGGGAACTCGCCGCGCTTGCTCTGCGGCTTGGGCATGCGCATGAAGCGCATCTGGATGGCGCGCATCGTGGCGTACCAGCGCAGGCCGCGGTCAGCGGAGCCGAACTTGGCGACGAGACGCTTCCTGAGCTGGAAGCCGATCACGACGCAGTCGAGCGCGGTGAGCAGGATGAAGCCGTATGTGATGAAGATCACGTAGGACGAGACGGTCGCCGGCAGAGCGCTCTGCACGAACATCGTGCCGAACAGCAGCACCACGACGACCGGCATCATGAACTCGCCGACCGTCCAGCGGGCGTCGACGAAGTCGCGCGCGTAGCGCTTCTGCGGGCCCTTGTCGCGCGCGGGCAGATAGCGCTCGTCGCCCGCGGCGAGGCCGGCCTGCTGCTTCTCGCGCTCGGTGCGCAGGCGCTCGCGGTCGACGGACCGGGCGGCCTTGCGGTCGGCCGGCACGAGCGGGCGGCGGTTCGCCGCCTCGCGCTCTTTGCGACTCGGGGTCGCGCGGCCCTTGGCGCCGGACGACACGGCCTCAGCCTGCTGTTTCGCGGCGTCGTTGGCGTCGGTGGCCGGCTGGTTCTTGGAGCGGTTGAACACGGCAATCCTCGTTTTCGGCGATCTGATTAAGCTTAGCCGCATGACGGATGCCGCCTCCTCAGCTTCCCCGTTGGATCGACTCGTCGCGGAGGCGGTGGTCGGCGGGATGCCTGCGGCCGTCGCCGATCTGGGCGACCTGGTCCGCATTCCCTCGGTCTCGTGGCCGGCCTTCGACCCGGCGCATGTCGCGCAGAGCGCGGACGCCGTCGCCGCATTGCTCACCGGCACCGGTGTCTTCGACGCGGTCGAGGTGAAGCGCGCGCAGAAGGCGGGCTTCCCCGAGGGCGAGCTGGGGCATCCCGCCGTTCTGGCCACGCGCGCCGCGCGAAACGGCCGGCCGACCGTGCTGCTCTACGCGCACCACGACGTGCAGCCGCAGGGCGACGAGGCAGGCTGGGAGACGAACCCCTTCGACCCGACCGTGAAGGGCGACCGCCTCTACGGCCGCGGCGCCGCCGACGACAAGGCGGGCGTCATGGCGCACGTCGCCGCGATCCGCGCGCTGGCCGCGACCACGGCCGACCTCGAGGTCGGCCTCGCGGTCTTCATCGAGGGGGAGGAGGAGCACGGCTCGCATTCCTTCGTGCACTTCCTCGAGGACAACCGCGACGCCCTCGCCGCCGACCTGATCATCGTCGCGGACAGCGACAACTGGGACGTCGACACCCCCAACCTGACCGTCGCCCTGCGCGGCGCGTGCGCGTTCAACATGACCGTCTCGACGCTCGAGCACGCCTCGCACTCGGGCATGTGGGGCGGCGCCGCCCCGGACGCGATGCTCGCGACGATCAAGCTGCTGTCGACGCTGTGGGACGAGAAGGGCTCGGTCGCCGTGCCGGGGCTCACGAGCCATGACGCCGAGACCCCCGCGTTCGACGAGGCCGAGCTCGCGGCATCCGCCGCCTTCAAGCCCGGCGTGAGCGCGATCGGGGCGGGCTCCGTCCTCAGCCGCCTCTGGTTCCAGCCGTCCATCACCGTCACCGGCATCGACGCGCCCTCGATCGCGAACGCGTCGAACACGCTCGTGCCGCAGGCCACCGTGCGCATCAGCATGCGCGTCGCCCCGGGTCAGACCTCGGACGCGGCGCGGGACGCGCTGCTCGCGCACCTGCGCGCGAACGCCCCCTTCGGCGCGAACCTCGACTTCCACGACTTCGAGGGCGGCGACCCCTTCCTCGTGGACACGAGCGGCTGGGCCGTGCAGGAGACGAAGCAGGCGATGGCGGATGCCTGGGGCACGGCCCCGGTGGAGGCCGGCATCGGCGGCAGCATCCCGTTCATCGCCGACCTCGTGCGGGTGTTCCCGGACGCGCAGATCCTCGTCACCGGCGTGGAGGACCCGGACACCCGGGCGCACAGCCCGAACGAGTCGCTGCACCTCGGAGTGTTCAAGCGCGCGATCCTCGCCGAGGCGCTGCTGCTGGCCCGCCTCAACGAGCGGGGGCCGGCCGCGTGAACCGCGCGCCGCGACTCGTGAGAAATCCAGCGTCCGTGCTTACACTGAGCGGAGTTCCGTCCGGAAGGAGATCGGTGTGACCGACACCGCAATTGCCCCGCAGACCGCTGAGAAGGCGCATGGCGTCCTGCTCACCGACACCGCGGCGGGCAAGGTGAAGAGCCTGCTCGTGCAGGAAGGCCGTGAGGACCTGCGCCTGCGCCTCGCCGTTCAGCCCGGCGGCTGCTCCGGCCTCATCTACCAGCTGTACTTCGACGAGCGCATGCTCGACGGCGACGGCGTCGTGGAGTTCGGCGACGGCGTCGAGGTCATCGTCGACAAGATGAGCCAGCCGTACCTCGACGGCGCGACCATCGACTTCGAGGACACGATCCAGAAGCAGGGCTTCACGATCGACAACCCGAACGCGCAGGGCTCCTGCGCCTGCGGCGACAGCTTCCACTGAGCCGCCGCGCGGGCGTTGCCCCGCGCAACACAGCTGAATCTCCGTTCAGGCCGCCCTCCGGGGCGGCCTGAACGCGATTAAGTCCCCGTTTCGCGAGCGACGCGACACTCTAGTGGCATCGGACCCGCCTTGTCCGCGCGCTAGGCTAGGCGAAGGTCCCCCAACGTTCCACACGAAAGGTCACCGGTGCGTCACACTCGTCGTCTCCGATGGGCCGCGATCCCGATCGCAGCAGCGCTCACCCTGGTACTGGCAGGCTGTTCCACGCAGCAGCTTCACGGTTACCTTCCCGGCTTCATCGCAGGGGAGAAGGACGTCACCACCATGACGAGCCGTGTCTCCGGCCTCTGGGTGACGAGCTGGATCGTCCTGCTCATCGTCGGCATCATCGTGTGGGCGCTCATCATCTGGTGCGTCGTCGTGTACCGCCGCCGCAAGGGCCAGACCGGCCTTCCGGTGCAGCTGCGCTACAACATGCCGATCGAGATCTTCTACACGATCGTCCCCTTCATCCTGATCATCGGCTTCTTCGCCTTCACCGCTCAGGACCAGGACGCGATCGAGAAGCCCTACGCGCACCCCGACCTGCAGATCACCGTGTACGGCAAGCAGTGGGCGTGGGACTGGGACTACACCACGTCCGGCGCGTACGACCCGGGCATCCAGGCGCAGAAGGCCAACGACGCCGCTCAGCCGAACACGCAGGGCGACATCGTCGAGTCCGAGCTGCCGACCCTCTACCTGCCCGTCGACGAGAAGATCGACATCACGCTCAAGTCGCGCGACGTCATCCACTCGTTCTGGGTCCCGGCCTTCCTCTACAAGAAGGACGTCATCCCGGGTCACGTCAACCACATGTACGTTACCCCGACCCGCATCGGCACCTACAACGGCGACTGCGCCGAGCTGTGCGGCGAGTACCACTCGGCGATGCTGTTCCGCGTCAAGGTCGTCTCGAAGGCCGACTACGACGCGCACATCGCCGATCTCAAGGCGCAGGGCTACGTCGGTTCGCTCGGTGACGAGGTCAACCGCAACCTGAACCTGCCCGGCAACGGCACGTCGTCCGACGAGACCAGCAACAAGACGAACTAGGCGAGAACGACAATGACTTCTGCACCTGCCGCGCTGCCTTACGCGAAGAACAACTTCGAACGTAAGGGCAACATCCTCGTCAACTGGATCACCTCGACGGACCACAAGACGATCGCGTACATGTACCTGATCACGTCGTTCGTCTACTTCTGCATCGGCGGCGTGATGGCCCTCATCATCCGCGCGCAGCTCTTCGAGCCCGGCCTCGACGTCGTGCCCACCCGTGAGCAGTACAACCAGCTGTTCACGATGCACGGCACGATCATGCTGCTGATGTTCGCGACCCCGCTCTTCGCCGGCTTCGCGAACGCGCTCATGCCGCTGCAGATCGGCGCCCCCGACGTCGCGTTCCCGCGCCTCAACGCCTTCGCGTACTGGCTCTACAACTTCGGCTCGCTGATCGCGGTGCTCGGCTTCCTCACCCCGCAGGGTGCGGCGAGCTTCGGCTGGTTCGCCTATCAGCCGCTCGCGAACTCGACGTTCTCACCGGGCCTCGGCGGGAACATGTGGTTCTTCGGCCTCGGCATCTCGGGCTTCGGCACGATCCTCGGCGCGGTGAACTTCATCACGACGATCATCACGCTGCGCGCCCCGGGTATGACGATGTTCCGTCTGCCGATCTTCACCTGGAACACCCTGGTGACGTCGATCCTGGTCCTGCTCGCGTTCCCCGTCCTCGCCGCCGCGATCTTCGGCGCCGGCGCCGACCGCGTCTTCGGCGCGCACATCTTCGACGCGGCCAACGGCGGCGCCCTGCTCTGGCAGCACCTGTTCTGGTTCTTCGGCCACCCCGAGGTGTACATCATCGCGCTGCCGTTCTTCGGCATCGTCTCCGAGGTGTTCCCGGTCTTCAGCCGCAAGCCGATCTTCGGCTACAAGACCCTGATCTACGCGACCATCTCGATCGCTGCCCTGTCGGTCTCGGTGTGGGCCCACCACATGTACGTCACCGGCGCGGTCCTGCTGCCGTTCTTCTCGCTGATGACGATGCTCATCGCTGTCCCGACCGGCGTGAAGATCTTCAACTGGGTCGGCACCATGTGGCGCGGCTCGCTCACCTTCGAGTCGCCCATGCTGTTCGCGATCGGCTTCCTCGTCACCTTCACCTTCGGTGGCCTGACGGGCGTCATCCTCGCGAGCCCGCCGCTCGACTTCCACGTGTCCGACTCGTACTTCGTCGTCGCGCACTTCCACTACGTCGTCTTCGGCACCGTCGTCTTCGCGATGTTCTCGGGCTTCTACTTCTGGTGGCCCAAGTGGACCGGCAAGATGCTGAACGAGAAGCTCGGCGTCTGGCACTTCTGGCTGCTGTTCATCGGCTTCCACACCACGTTCCTCATCCAGCACTGGCTGGGCGTCATCGGCATGCCGCGCCGTTACTACACCTACGCGGCATCCGACGGCTTCACGTGGATGAACCAGCTCTCGACCATCGGCGCCATGACGATCGCGGTCTCGATGATCCCGTTCCTGCTGAACGTCTACATCACCGCGCGCCACGCGCCCAAGGTGACCGTGAACGACCCGTGGGGCTACGGCCGCTCGCTCGAGTGGGCGACCAGCTGCCCGCCGCCGCGCCACAACTTCACCTCGATCCCGCGCATCCGTTCGGAGTCGCCGGCGTTCGATCTGAACCACCCCGAGGTCTCGGGCATCGTCGAGCCCGCCCCGTCCACCGTCGTCGTCGCCGAGAAGGTGAGCTAACAGCCAATGCGCGCAAACTCGATCATCTTCTGGATCACGGCCGCCTTCTTCGGCCTGATGGCGGCGACCTATTCGATCTGGTCGTGGATCTACTACGACGGCCACATCGAGTGGGTCGGCACGGTCGCCCTGACGCTCTCGGCGCTGCTCGGCGTGTTCCTCGGGTTCTTCCTGGGGCGCACGGCCAAGGGCTTCGGCGGGCTGCTCCCCGAGGACCGTCTCGACGCGAACATCGACGACGCCGACCCCGAGATGGGTCACTTCAGCCCGTGGAGCTGGTGGCCGTTCTTCCTCGGCGGCGCGGTCGCGATCATGGCGCTCGGCCTCGCGGTCGGCTTCTGGATCGCCTTCATCGGCGTCCCGATCCTGCTCGTCGCGCTCGTCGGCTGGGTCTACGAGTACTACCGCGGCAACTTCGCCCGCTGAGTCTCACGACGTAAAGCGCCCCTCCGCTTCGGCGGAGGGGCGCTTTCGCGTGTGCCGATGTCGCACAGGTCTCGCGTAGCGCACGGTCGTCACTTCCGCACAGTCGGTGACGCGCACACTGTGCAGTGATGCCGACTCGCGTGGCGTGAGCGCTCCCCGGTCATCAACTGTGCACAGTCGGCCATGGCAGCACTATGCGCGAGCGACGACCGGCGGAGCCCAGCCGTTGACGGCGGAGTTCCGGCGTCAACGGCGCGTGAAGGCGACGACGTCGACGGAGACCGTGACCGTGCGGGGCAGTCCGGATGCCTCAGCCGGGGCATCCTGCACATGGTGTGCCGACGGGCCCATGGCCTGCAGCTGACGGGCCCGGGCCGGCGTCAGCTCGAGCTCGTAGCCGACCCGCTGCGATGAGGCGGGGGAGAACCACTCCGCGAACGCGGACCCGAGCGCACCGGCCTTGCCCTCCGGCACGTCGAGCATGCCGGTGACGGCACGCAGCTCGGCGAGGTGCTCGGCTCGCGGCACGACGACGGCGAGGACGCCTCCCGGGCGCAGCACACGGGCGAACTCGGCTGGGTTGCGCGGGGCGAAGACGACCGTGACGGCGTCGAAGGCGGCGTCACGCAGGGGGAGCGGCGCATGGACATCCGCCACGAGTCCGTCGACGTCGTCACGGCCGCGGACGGCCCGCGCGACGGCGGCGGGGGAGAGGTCGGATGCCACGGCGCGGGCGCCGTCGCCGTCGCCGAGGGCATCCAGAAGCCCGTGCAGGTACCAGCCGGTGCCCGTGCCCGAATCGAGCAGCTTCCGCGGCTCAGCGGGGCGCACAGCGGCGATCAAGGCATCTCGGATCGGCGCGTAGGCGCCCGACTCGAGGAGCGCGGCGCGTGCGTCGAGCATGCCGGCGCTGTCACCGACCACGCGCGAGCGCGGCGGCAGCAGCGTGACGTAGCCGCGGCGGTTGACATCGAAGCGGTGACCGGAGGGGCAGCCGAGCACGCCGGGCGGGGCATCCTGGACGACATCGAGCGCCTCAACGCAGTTCGGGCACCGCAGCCATGCAGCGAGAGACTGCAGGGTCATGCGATGCCCGAACCGGGTGGAGCGTGGAGCTTAGTGCGAGCCGCCCTCGACAGCGGGGGCGTCACCGTGCCCGTGGTGCTGCGCGGCCTCGATCTCGGTCTGCGTGAGCGGAGCGAGACGGTCCTCGAAGAACCAGCGCGACATGGCGGCGCGGAAGCGCGTGCCGGCGGTGATGCGACCGCGCGAGTCGGGGCGCACGACGAGCGGCGCGTAGCCCTCGTTGCTCACCAGCTCCCAGCGCTGGTACTCGTCGACGGGCTGGTGCACCTCGATGAACTCGCCACCGGGGAGGCGGACGATGCGGCCCGACTCGTAGCCGTGCAGGGCGATGGCGCGGTCCTTCTTCTGCAGCGCGATGCAGACGCGCTTGGTGACGAAGTAGGCGATGATCGGGCCCACGATGAGTGCGGTCTGGATCGTGTGCGTCACGCCCTCGATCGAGAACTTGAAGTGCGTCGCGATCAGGTCGCCCGAGGCCGCTGCCCACATGGCCGCGTAGAACGTCACGCCGGCTGCGCCGATGGCGGTGCGAGTGGCGGCGTTGCGCGGGCGGTCGAGGATGTGGTGCTCGCGCTTGTCGCCGGTGACCCACGCCTCGATGAAGGGGTAGATCGCGACGAGGACGATGAACACGACCAGGATCACGAGCGGGATGATGATGAACCACGACCACGTGCGGTGGAACCAGTAGGTCTCGAGGTGCGGCGGCATCAGACGGAGCATGCCGTCGGCGAAGCCGATGTACCAGTCGGGCTGGGTGCCCGCGGAGATGGGCGACGGGTCGTAGGGGCCGTACTCCCACACCGGGTTGATCGTGAAGAGCGAGGCCATCAGGACGATGACACCGAACACGATGAAGAAGAAGCCGCCGGCCTTGCCCGCGTAGACGGGGAGGATCGGGTAGCCGACCACGTTCTGCTGGGTGCGGCCCGCACCGGCGAACTGGGTGTGCTTGTGCACGACCACGAACACCAGGTGCAGCGCGATGAACGCGAGCACGAAGGCGGGCAGCAGCAGGATGTGCAGCGTGTAGAGGCGGCCCACGATCGCGGTGCCGGGGTAGGCGCCGCCGAACAGCAGGAAGTTGATCCAGGTGCCGACGAGCGGGATGCCCTCGATCATGCCCGAGATGATGCGCAGACCGTTGCCGGAGAGCAGGTCGTCGGGGAGCGAGTAGCCGGTGAAGCCCTCGGCCATGGCCAGGACGAACAGCGTGAAGCCGATGACCCAGTTGAGCTCGCGCGGCTTGCGGAACGCACCCGTGAAGAAGATGCGGAGCATGTGCAGGCCGATGGATGCCACGAACAGCAGCGCCGCCCAGTGGTGGATCTGGCGCATGAGCAGGCCGCCGCGGATGTCGAAGCTGATGTGCAGCGTCGAGTCGAGGGCCGCGGACATCTGGATGCCCTTGAGCGGGACCCAGGCGCCGTTGTAGACGACCTCGGCCATCGACGCCTGGAAGAAGAACGTCAGGAACGTTCCCGTCAGCAGGATGACGATGAAGCTGTAGAGCGCGACCTCGCCGAGGAGGAACGACCAGTGGTCGGGGAAGATCTTGCGACCGAACTCCTTGACGACGCCCGAGATGCTCGTGCGCTCGTCGAGGTAGTTGGCGGCCTGGCCGAAGAAGCCGTCGCGCTTGATGCGCGGGGTCTCAGCGATGGCGGTTTCGGTGGTCACGAGTTGCGCTCCCAGAAGCTCGGGCCGACGGGTTCGTGGAAGTCGCTCTGCGCGACGAGGTAGCCCTGGTCGTCGACCGTGATCGGCAGCTGCGGCAGCGGGCGGCCGGCCGGGCCGAAGATGACGCGCGCCTCGTGCGTGATGTCGAACTGCGACTGGTGGCAGGGGCAGAGCAGGTGGTGCGTCTGCTGCTCGTAGAGAGCGACGGGGCAGCCGACGTGGGTGCAGATCTTGGAGTAGGCCACGATGCCGTGGTAGTTCCAGTCCTTGCGGGCGGGGGACACGTGCAGGTCCTCGGGGCGCAGGCGCATGAGCAGCACCGCCGCGGTCGCCTTCTGCTCGAGGGCGTCCTCGCGGTCGTTGAGGCCGTCGGGGATGACGTGGAACACCGAGCCGATGGTGACGTCGGACGCCAGGATCGGAAGGCCCGTCGGGTCCTTCGTCAGACGGGTGCCCTTCGCCCACATCGTGTGCTTGAGCTCCTTGATGGGGTCGACGTTCTGCGGAGCGAGACCGCGGAACAGCACGACGGCAGGCAGCGGGAACGCGACGAGCGCGCCGATCAGCGAGTTGCGGATGAGGGTGCGGCGGCCGAAGCCCGACTCCTCGTTGGCCTCTTCGAAGATCTCGATCGCGCGCTCACGGGTCTCCTCCGAGCCGGCGACGCCGTGACGGATGTCGATGCCCTCGTGGTCGTTCATGAGCTGCTTGGCCCAGTGGACGGCGCCGATGCCGATGCCGAGGAGCGCGAGCACCATGCCGAGGCCGATGAACAGCGTCGAGGTGCGCACGTCGGCGAGGTTGCCCGACTCGATCGGGAAGGCGAGGTAGGCCGCGATCGCCCAGACGCTGCCGGCGATCGACAGGTAGAAGAGCGTGAACACGGTGCGCTCGGCACGGCGGTTCTGCTTCGGGTCCGTGTCGGTCAGACGCGGGCGGTGTGCGGGGAAACCGGGGTTGACCGGCGCGTCCGCCACCACGATCGCGGTGCCGGGGTCGCCGAGACGGTGGTCCTCGACGGGGTGCTCGACGGCTGTCGAGGACGTCTCGGCGAGCTCGCTGCTGCCGCTATCGTCCTGTGCCATTGCTCTCCTTCTTGCGCTGCTGCTGTGAGGTCGTCGTTCGATCAGTTGGACTTCGCGGTGATCCACACCGCGAGGCCGACGATCGAGCCGAGACCGAAGATCCAGAGGAACAGACCTTCGGCGACGGGGCCGAGGTCACCGAGTGCGAAGCCGCCGGGCGACGGGTTCTTCTCGAGGTACGTCAGGTACGAGATGATGTCCGACTTCTGCTCCGGGGTGATGTTCCGGTCGTTGAACACGGGCATGTTCTGCGGGCCGGTGAGCATCGCCTCGTAGATGTGCGCCGGGGTCACGCCCTTCAGCGGGGGCGCGAACTTGCCCTCGGTGAGCGCGCCGCCCGCGCCGGCCACGTTGTGGCACATGGCGCAGTTGATGCGGAAGAGCTGGGCACCCGCCGCGGCGTCGGTGTTGCCGGTGAGGTACTGCGCGTCGGGGATGGCGGGCCCGGGGGCGAGGGACGCGACATACGCCGCGAGCTCCTTGGTCTGCGCGTCCGTGAACTGCGGGGTCTTCTCTTCGGCCTGGGGGCCGTCCATCGCCATCGGCATGCGGCCGGTGCCGACCTGGAAGTCGACGGCTGCGGCGCCGACGCCGATGAGGCTCGGGGCTGCGGCGGTGCCGACGGCGTTCATGCCGTGGCAGCTCGCGCAGTTGGCCTGGAAGAGGTGCTCGCCGTCGGAGACCTGCTGCTGCGTCGAGGACGCGGTGTCGGCGGAGGCCGAGGGGGTCGCGTTCGCCGCCGCGTAGACACCGCCGGTGAGGCCGAGGCCGATGGCGATGAGGGCGAAGGTCGCGAGGGGGGAGCGGCGGCCGGTCTTGCGCTTGCGGGACGTCGAACGTCCGCTCGTCGTCGGCTGGTTCAGCTTTGCCATGTGAGTTGGGGTTCTCCGGGTGCTTACTTGAGGACGTAGATGACGAGGAACAGGCCGATCCAGACCACGTCGACGAAGTGCCAGTAGTACGAGACGACGATCGCGGTCGTCGCTTCCTTGTGGCCGAACTTCTTCACCGCGAACGCGCGGCCGATGGTGAAGAGGAACGCGATCAGACCGCCCGTGACGTGCATCGCGTGGAAGCCGGTCGTCAAGTAGAAGGCGCTCGTGTAGGCCGAGGCGCTGAAGGCGAGGCCCTCGTGGACGAGGTTCGAGTACTCGACGATCTGGCCGCAGACGAAGATCGCGCCGAGGGCGAAGCTGAGCGTGAACCACTCGACCATGCCCCACTTGGCCAGATTGAACGCGCCGCCCGTCTTGCGGGCCTGCAGGCGCTCGGCCGCGAAGACGCCGAACTGGCAGGTGAACGAGCTGATCACCAGGATGATCGTGTTGCCCGTCGCCCACGGCACGTTGAGGTGCGGGGTCGACATCGCCCACAGGGCGGGGGACGTGGAGCGCAGCGTGAAGTAGATCGCGAAAAGACCCGCGAAGAACATCACCTCGCTTCCGAGCCAAACAATCGTTCCGACCGCGACGACGTTGGGTCGGGAGACGACAGGGGCCGCCTGCGGAGAAATGGAGGTGCTCGTCACAAGAGCCATTATGTCGGAATCCGCGAGTGCCTTGCGCCCGTTAGGATTCTCGGCATGGCGGAATCCCTCACCTGGCCGGCGGTCATCGGCGCACTGCTGGAGGGTGAGGATCTGAGCATCACCGAGGCCAGCTGGGCCATGGATCAGATCATGCAGGGCTCCGCGACGGAGGCCCAGATCGCCGGCTTCCTCGTCGCCCTGCGGGTGAAGGGCGAGACGGTCGACGAGATCGTCGGCTTCCGCGACGCGATCCTCGAGCACGCGCAGCCCCTCGCGCTCGACCCGATGGCCCTCGACATCGTCGGCACCGGCGGCGACCGGTTCCGCACCGTGAACATCTCGACGATGGCATCCATCGTCTGCGCCGCCGCGGGCGTGCCCGTCATCAAGCACGGCAACCGCGCGGTCTCGTCGGCCTCCGGCGCATCCGATGTGCTGGCCGCCCTGGGCATCGACCTCTCGCGCTCGCCCGAGGCCGTCGCCGCGACCTTCGAGAAGGCCGGCATCACCTTCGCCTGGGCGTCGCTGTTCCACCCCGGCTTCGGCAACGCGGGCAAGGTGCGCGGCGACCTCGGCGTGCCGACCGTCTTCAACTTCCTGGGGCCGCTCTGCAACCCGGCCCGGCCCGAGGCATCCGCCGTCGGGGTCTCGAACCTCGATCGCGTGCCGCTCATCACGGGCGTGTTCCAGACCCGCGGCGCGACGGCGCTCGTCTTCCGCGGCGACGACGGGCTCGACGAGCTCACGACGACGGGGCACAGCCACATCTGGGAGATCAGCAACGGCGCGATCACCGAGCACGACCTCGACCCGCGCGATCTCGGCATCCCGCGCGCCTCGATCGCCGACATCACGGGCGGCGACCCCGAGCACAACGCGGGCGTCGTGCGCCGCGTCCTCGGCGGCGAGCCCGGCCCGGTCCGCGACATCGTGCTGCTGAACGCGGCCGCGGGCCTGATCGCGTTCAAGCTCGCGGGGGATGCCGCGCAGAGCGACATCCCGATCGTCCAGCGCTTCCGCGAGAACCTGGCCGTCGCCGCCGAGGCGATCGATTCGGGCGCCGCCACGGCCAAGCTCGAGGCCTGGGTGGCGGCCGCTCGATGAGCGACGGCGTCGATGTGGCGGGCCGGTACTCGCGCACAGTCGTCGTGACCGCCGCCGAGGGGCTGCACGCCCGGCCCGCGGCGGAGCTCGTGAAGCTCGCGAGCACGCTGCCCGCACGCACCACGGTCAACGGCGCCGATGCGCGCAGCATCCTCTCGGTCCTCGCCCTCGGCATCACGCAGGGCGCGTCGCTCGACATCGCGGGCGACGACGACGAGGGCGGCCGGGCGGCCGTCGACGCGCTGGCCGAGCTGGTCGCGTCGGATTTCACGAGGAGCGGGGCATGACGAAGCCGGAACTGGACGAGCGTCAGGACCCGGCCGGCCGCCGCCGGCCAGAGATCAACAAGAACACCGGGCTGTGCATCTCGCTCGCCGCACGCCCGAGCAACCACGGCACGCGGTTCCACAACCGGCTGTACGACGAGCTCGGGCTCGACTTCGTCTACAAGGCGATGACGACCACCGACATCGACGCCGCGATCGCGGGGGTGCGGGCGCTCGGCATCCGCGGCTGCTCGGTCTCCATGCCGTGGAAGGAGGCCGTGATCGCGCTCGTCGACGTGATGACGCCGTCGGCCGAGGCGATCCAGTCGGTCAACACGATCGTCAACGACGACGGCGTGCTCTCGGCCTACAACACCGACTACCTCGCGATCGAGCAGCTCATCGCGTCGCACGGCCTCGACCGCGACCAGCGCGTGCTGCTGCGCGGCAGCGGCGGCATGGGCCGGGCCGTCGCGTTCGCCTTCCGCGACGCGGGGTTCAGCGGCACCCTTGCGGCGCGCAACCCCGTCGCCGGCCAGGGCCTCGCGGCCGAGCTCGGCTGGGACTGGGCGGAATCGCCCGCGGGGCTCACGGCGCCGATCATCGTCAACGTCACGCCCATCGGCATGGCGGGCGGGGCGGATGCCGCAGTCCAGGCGTTCTCGGACGAGCAGGTGGCTCAGGCATCCGTCGTCTTCGACGTCGTCGCCCTGCCCGTCGAGACGCCGCTGATCCGCGCGGCCCGCGCCGCAGGCAAGCACGTCGTCACGGGCGGCGAGGTCATCGCACTGCAGGCGGCGGCCCAGTTCGAGCTGTACACGGGCGTGCGGCTCACGCCCGAGCAGGTCGAGGCCGCGGAGGAGTTCGCGTCGCGGCCCTGACCGCGGCACACCGGAACCATCGGATGAGAGGGGGCTCGCAATGGGGCGAGCACGACTGGGCGTGGCGATCGGCTACGCGGGCGATTTCCTGAAGGCGGCGGCCGCGGTGCCCGACTACGAGGCGGCGGGCGTCGAGCTGTTCAGTGTGAGCGAGACGTACTCGTTCGACGCCGTGAGCCAGCTCGGGTACCTCGCGGCGATCACGAAGACGGCAGCGCTCGCGAGCGACATCCTGCCGATCTACACTCGCACGCCCGCGCTGCTCGCGATGACGGCCGCCGGCCTCGACGCGCTGTCGGGCGGTCGCTTCGAGCTCGGACTCGGCTCGAGCGGGGCGCAGGTGATCGAGGGCTTCCACGGCGTGCCGTTCGACGCGCCGCTCGGGCGCACGCGCGAGATCATCGAGATCTGCCGGCAGGTGTGGCGGCGCGAGACGCTCGCGCACGCGGGGCGCCACTACGAGCTGCCGCTGCCCGCCTCGGCTCTGGGTGCGGTCGGCGCCGGCAAGGCGCTGCGCATCATCAACCACCCCGTGCGGCCGGCGGTGCCCGTGCACATCGCCGCGCTGTCGCCGAAGTCGGTCGCGCAGACCGCCGAGATCGCGGACGGCTGGGCGCCGATCTTCTTCCACCCCGAGCGGGCGGCGGATGTCTGGGGCGAGGCGCTCGCATCGGGGACCGCGCTGCGCTCGCCCGAGCTCGGCAAGCTCGACGTGATCGTGCCGCTCGCGCTCTACACGGGCGAGTTCACCGAGCTGGCGCTCATGACGGTGCGTCAGCAGATCGCGCTCTATGTCGGCGGCATGGGCGCGCGCGGGCGCAACTTCTACTACGACCTCGCGGTGCGCTACGGATACGAGAGCGAGGCCGCCGAGATCCAGCGGCTGTTCCTGTCCGGTCAGAAGGACGACGCCGCGTTCGCCGTGCCCGAGGAGCTCGCGCGCGCCGTGTCGCTCATCGGCACCCGCGACGAGATCGCGGCGCGTGTGGAGGCGCTCGTGGCGGCGGGGGCGACCACCCTGCTCGTGCAGCCGGGGGACCGGTCGCACGAGGAGCGGATCGCCGCGCTCGAGATGCTGCGCGGCATCCTCGACGCGTAGCTCGGGTTCCGAGATCGACGGACGCGCCCGCGGGCGCGGACGGGGCTGTCGATATCGGAACGGCACCGATGCGCACGTTCCGGAATAGACGCAGGTCGCCGCGGGCGCGTCCGCGTTCGTCGATCTCGGAACGCCGTCAGCCGATCATGCGCCGGCGTGCCGCCGCGTCGACCAGGACATCGACGTTGTCGGTGCGCTGCTCGATCGTGCCGAGGCCCGGTGGCAGCGCGCGGAGCGTCGCGTCGGTCACCTCCGCGAGCAGCTGAGTGACGATGGCGGGGTCGGGATGTCGGTACGGGCGATCCCAGAACGGAATGGTCGCGCGTTCCACGTGCGTCAGGCCGAGCGTGTTCTGGCGCTCGAGCAGCAGGTCGAGCGCGTCGACCAGGCCGAGCTCGCGGTCGCGCAGGGTGTCGGCGGAGAGCGTGCGCTGCAGGTGGGGTGCGAGGTCGGGGGCGGAGTCGAGCCGGCCGAACACGGTGCCGAACCACTTCGCGTAGGGCGGCCAGCGCCGCTCGAGCAGGAACGCGAGGTGCATCGCGACCTGAGAGAGCCGGGCGCCGATGACGCGCGAGCCGAGGTCGTCGCCGACGTCTGCGGCGCGGCCCATGAGCGGAAGCTCCTGCGCGAGCCGGGCCCAGTCCGCGGCGAGGGCGTGGCGCCAGACATCCGCCGGGTACCACGCGAGCGCGGCACACGCCGCGGCGAGCTCGCCGACGGGATCCGCGAAGACCTCGCCTGCCGTCACCTCGAGCGCGGCCTGGCCGGTGAGCGACAGCCAGTCCAGCGTGCTCGCGAGCTGGGGGTCGAAGCCGAGGCGGGAGTCGGCGAATGCGCCGACCGTGCCCACGTCGACCTGGTGCGTCGCGTCGGAGCGTCCGGTGAAGGCGAAGCGGGTCGGGTGGCCGCGGAAGGCCACGGGCAGACGGCGCTCGAGCTCGGAGCCGACCGAGCCGACCGCAGCCGCCGTGTCGGACGGGACGAACACGCTGAGGCGCAGCCCCCAGTCGTGGTCTCGCGAGGTGGGGTCGTCGAGGCCGAGCACGTCGGATCCGGTGCCGATCCGCGCGGCTGCCAGCGGCACGCCGGGGAATGCCGCCTCGAGCAGCGGGCCTACGACTTCGTGCCAGTACGCGCGCGCGAGTTCGATGCCGCTGTACTCCCGGTCGCCCACCAGCACATCATGCCGTGTCGGTCGGGTGAGTCGGGCAGGATGGAGATGTGCCGCTCGACGCCGTGACCACTGCCGACGTCGAGGATGTGCGTGCCTTTCTCGCCGCCGTGGACCTCACGCTCTCGGGCCTGGACGCGCCGACGGTGCGGCTCTGGATCGAGCGCGACGTGGCGGGCGCGATCGTCGGCTGCACGGGCTTCGAGCTGAGCGCGGATGCCCGGCACGCGCTCATCCGCAGCGTGGGGGTCGCCACCGAGCACCGCACGGTGGGCGCCGGCTCGCGCCTCGCCCGCCACGCCCTCGACGAGGCGAGCGCCGCCGGTGCGCAGCGAGCGTGGCTCTTCTCGCGCCGCTCGGGCCCGTTCTGGCAGAAGCTCGGCTTCGAGCCCGCCGATCGTGGCGCGCTCGCGGCTGCGCTCGCAGACACGCACCAGGTGCGCCTGTTCGTCGCGTCGGGCCAGCTCGAGCGCGAGGTCGCCTGGTCGCGCGCGCTCTGACGCGCGCCGCGCTCAGCCCTGCCGCACGATCTCCTGCAGGGTCCAGACGTTCCCGTCGGGGTCGGGGAAGGTGACGAAGCGGCCCCAGGACTGTTCGTCGACCTCGCTCGCCGCGACGCCGTTGGCTCGAAGACGGTCGCGCTCGGCGGCGGCGTCGGGCACGACGACCTGGATGCTGTTCTGCGTGCCCGGCGTCATCTCGGTCAGGCCCTTGCCGAACGCGATCGAGCACGCCGAACCCGGGGGAGTCAGCTGCACGAAGCGCACCTCGTCGCTGACGGTGACGTCGTAGTCGTCGTGGAAGCCGACCTTGTCGACGTAGAACGCCTTCGCGCGGTCGACGTCGGTGACCGGCACGAAGATGAGCTCGATCTTCCAGTCCATGATTGCCCTCCTCAGTGGCTCACGAACCCTGTCGACTCGAAGCTACGACGGACCGCCGACATTCACGAGGGGTGGATCGGACCGTGTGCGGCGCGGGCGTCGGCTGCCGCGAGGCCAGCGCGCAGGGCATCCTGCTCGCCCGCCTTCCACGGCCCCGACCCGGCGAGCGGGATGTCGGCCATGAAGCGCCGCTCCCTCTCCGGGATGCGCGCGACGACGTCGTCGGGGTCGCTGACGGCGGCGGCGTAGAGCGCCGGCCCGTCGGCATAGAACGGGTCGGCGACGACCAGGCGGCCGTCGCCGCCGCGCATCACATTCGACGGGTTCGTGTCGAGCGGCCCGCACCACGGCAGCTCGGCCCGTGCGCGTTCGTGAACCCCAGCGATGAGGCGCGTGAGTTCGGCGACCTCGGCGGCGCGCTCGGCGATGGCGCGGTGGAAGGCGGCGGCCTCGGCTTGCGGCACGGCGGTGAGCCATTCCATGAACTGGAGATCGCCGCCGCCGGCAAGGCGCCGGTGCGCGAACAGTACGGGGACCTGACGCGTGTGCGCGGCCGCGCGGTACAGCTCGGCCGAGTACGGACCCGTCGGGTCGAAGGGGCTGATGCGCGCCGCCGCCGTGCCGTCGGGCGAGCGCAGGGCGATCGCCCAGTCGCCGGCGCCCGCGGGCGTCCACCCGGCGGCGGAGAGAGCGGCGGCAACGTCGCGGTGATCGGCATCCGCCGCGAAGCCGTCCGCCAGCGTGCGCAGCCGCACCACCGTTTCAGCCTCGCTCATCGCAGCCGCCCACCGCCTCAATCGTGGAACGTCTCGATCGACGCACCGAGGCCCACGAGGCGCGACTGCAGGTCCTCGTAGCCGCGCGCGATGATGCCGACGTTGCGCAGCACGCTCTCGCCCTTCGACGCGAGCATCGCGAGCAGGATGACGACCGCGGGCCGCAGTGCAGGCGGGCAGCTCACCTCGGCGCCCGAGAGGTGCGACGGGCCCGTCACGTCGATGCGGTGCGGGTCGCGCAGCGAGAGCTTGACGCCGAGGCGGTTGAGGTCGAGCAGGTGGATGGCGCGGCCCTCGTACACCCAGTCGTGCACGAGCGTCGTGCCCTCGGCCATCGCCGCGATGATCACGAAGAACGGCAGGTTGTCGATGTTGAGGCCGGGGAAGGGCATGGCGTGGATCTTGTCGATCGGCGCGCGCAGCTGCGACGGGTGCACCGTCACGTCGACGAGCCGGGTGCGCCCGTTCGCGGCCGGGTACTCGGCGCTCACATCGAACTTCAGGCCCATCTCGGCGAGCGTCGCGAGCTCGATCTCGAGGAACTCGATCGGCGCGCGCGTGACCGTGAGCGTCGAGCCGGTGACGATGCCCGCGGTGAGCAGGGTCATCGCCTCGACCGGGTCCTCGCCGGGCCAGTAGTCGACGTCGGCGTCGATGTCGGGCTTGCCGACGATGCGCAGGGTGGTCGTGCCGATGCCTGTGATCTCGACGCCGAGCAGCTCGAGGAAGAAGCACAGGTCCTGCACCATGTAGTTCGGGCTGGCATTGCGGATGACGGTCACGCCGTCGTTGGCGGCCGCCGCCAGGATCGCGTTCTCGGTGACGGTGTCGCCGCGCTCGGTGAGCACGATCGAGCGCGCCTCGCCGCGGTCGCGGTCGACGTGCACCCGATACCAGCCGGCGGTCGCCTCGACGTCGACGCCGAAGGGGCGCAGCGCGATGAGGTGCGGCTCGACCGTGCGGGTGCCGAGGTCGCAGCCGCCGGCGTAGGGCAGACGGAAGTCGTCGAAGCGGCCGCTGAGCGGGCCGAGGAACATGAGCACGCTGCGGGTGCGGCGCGCGGCATCCGCGTCGATGGCGTCGAGGCGCAGCCGTTCGGGCGCGCGGATCTCGAGCAGCTCGCCGTCGGCGCTCCACGTGACGGTCGCACCGAGGCTGCGCAGCACCTCGATGATGCGGTCGACCTCGACGATGCGGGCGACCTTGTGCAGGCGGGTGACGCCGTGGTTCAGCAGCGCGGCGCAGAGCAGTGCGACGGCGCCGTTCTTGCTCGAGTTCACGGCGATCGAGCCCGACAGCTTCACCCCGCCGTGCACGCGCAGGTGCGAGCGCTTCGGGGCGCCGCCGATCGACACGATCTCCTGGTCGAGGGCGCGGCCGATGCGCGAGAGCAGCTCGAGGCTCAGGTTCTGGCCGCCCTGCTCGATACGGTTGATGGCGCTCTGGCTCGTGCCGACGCGCTGGGCGAGCTGCGCCTGAGTGAAGCCGCGACCCTGGCGGGCCTGGCGGATCAGAGCGCCGACCTCGCGCAGCGGGGCGACGACGTCGGTCGTGTCGGAGGGCAGTTCGATGGTGTCAGCCATGACGCGATGCTATCTCGAATGTGAGATAAAAAACCGAATGAATGCCGGGATGTCACGATCTCGGGCATCTTCGAACATCAGAACCGAGATCTACGCCCACGTGTCGAGCGTCAACTGCGTCAGCGCGCGCAGCGCCATGCGCCGCATGCCGGGGTTCGTGTCACGGTAGTAGGGCAGCGCGATCGTCGCCTGCGCGAGCGCCCAGCCGCGACCGCGCGACCAGGCGCCGTCGTCGATCGCGAGGCGGGCGCGCAGGCGATCGCGGCCGCCGGGCCCCAGGATGTTCCAGGCGGCGAGCAGGTCGCCCGAGGTGTCGCCGACGCCGGCGGTCGGCCAGTCGAGGACGCCCGTGAGGCGCCCCGTCTCGTCGACGAGCACGTTCGACGGCAGCAGGTCGCTGTGCAGCCAGGCGGGTGGATCGGTCGAGGGCTGCCCGGCCAGGGCATCCGCCCAGATCTCGGTCAGCCGCGTCGCGTCGACGAGATCGGCGACCTGCGCGAGGCAGCCGCGCACGGGCTCGTCGAGCCCGCGCAGCTGATCGAGACCGCCGCCGCGGTAGGCGGCCGGGGCACCGTCGACCGGTGCCGCGCGCAGTTCGAGCAGGAAGTCCGCGAGGCCGTCGGCGAGGGCGAGCTCGTCGACGAGCGCCTCGGGGTCGGGGATGCGCCCCGGCAGCCACTCGAGCACGGACCACGCGAACGGGTAGCCGGCGTCGGGCGCGCCGCGGCCGAGCAGGCGCGGCACTTCGGCGGTCAGTGCGGCCTGCAGGCGGGCGAGGATGTCGGACTCATGCTCCACATCGGCCGACCCCGTCACGATGATCGGCAGCCGCACGACCTTGTCGTCGCCGAGCCGGAACATGGTGTTGACGGTGCCGTCCGACGGCACGCGCTCGACAGGGAGCCTTGCCCACGCCGGGAACTGCGCGGCCACCAGGCGCCGCACGTCAGCGGGGGAGAGGTCGACCTCGTCGTCGTGCATCTTCACGTCAGCCATCGTCGCAGGTCGGGCACGGGGGCCGCGGCCGGCCGCGGCTCAGGCGGCGGCATCCTCTCGCGGCTGCGCCGCCTCGCGCGCCGCCCGGCCCGCGACCCATGTGCGGTAGCCGCCGTCGAGGTTGCGCGGCGCGAAGCCGTGCTGGCTGAGCAGCCGCACGGCGAGGTGGCCGCGCAGGCCGACCTGGCAGTGCACGATCAGCTCGCCCGCGGGCACCTCGTCGAGGCGCTCGCGCAGCTCGTCGAGCGGCAGGTTGATCGCGCCGGGGATCGCGCCGCGCGCGAACTCGCCGGGCGTGCGCACATCGACGAGCGCCGTGCCTGCGGCCTGCGCGGCCTCGAGCTCGTGCCACTGCACGCTCGGCGTGGTGCCGGTGCGCACGTTCTCGGCGACGTAGCCGAGCATGTTGACGGCGTCCTTGGCCGAACCGAACTGCGGCGCGTAGGCCAGCTCGAGATGGGCGAGCTCGGACGCGGGCAGCCCCGCGTGCATCGCGACCGCGATCACGTCGATGCGCTTGTCGACGCCGTCGCGCCCGACGATCTGCGCACCGAGGATCCGGTCGGATGCCGGGTCGGCGAGCAGCTTCATCGAGAGCGTCTCGGCGCCGGGGTAGTAGCCCGCGTGCGAGCCGGGGTGCACGTGCACCGTGTAGTGGTCGCGGCCGGCGGCGCGCAGCTGGCGCTCGCTCCAGCCGACCTTCGCGGCGACGGTGTCGAAGACGTTGACGATGCCGGTGCCGAGCGAGCCGCGCACGGTCTCGTCGCGGCCCGCGATGATGTCGGCGACCATGCGGCCGTGGCGGTTCGCGAGGCCGGCCATGGTGATGAGCGCCGCGTCGCCGCCGACGAGGTCGGACTTCTCGGCGCCGTCGCCGACGGCGAAGACATCCGGGTCGCTCGTGCGGCATATGTCGTCGACCGCGATGCCGCCCGTGCGGCCGAGGCGCAGGCCCGCGGCGGCGGCGAGGCCGGCCTCGGGCACGACGCCCGAGGCGTCGACGATGAGGGCGGCCGGAATGCCCGACCCGTCGCTCAGCACGACCAGGCCGCCGTCGACCCGCTCGATCTCGACACCGAGGCGCACGTCGACGCCCTGCGCCCGCACGACGTCGACGAGCGGCGCCGCCATCTCCTCGTCGAGTGGCGAGAGCAGCTGGCTGCCGCGCTGCACGAGGGTCACGCGGGCGCCGCGGGCGACGAGATTCTCGACCGCCTCGAGGCCGGTGTAGCCGCCGCCGACGACCACGACCGGGGCGCCCGGCTCGGCGAGCAGAGCGGCGAGCACGGCGTCGGCATCCTCGACGGTCCGCAGGCTCAGCGTGGGGATTCCGCTCGCCGGCTCATCGCGGCGCGGGCGCGAGCCGGGCGCGAGCACGAGCTTGTCGTAGCCCTCGGTGAAGCGGCGCCCGGTCGCGAGGTCGGCGACCTCGACGGTGTGGGCGGCCGTGTCGATGCCGACGACCTCATGGCGCACGCGCACGTCGAGGCGGAAGCGGCGGTGCAGCGAGGCGGGGGTCTGCAGCAGCAGTGCATCGCGCTGCTCGATCGAGCCGCCGACGTAGTAGGGCAGGCCGCAGTTCGCGTACGAGACCTCGGGGCCGCGCTCGAACACGACGATCTCGGCCTGCTCGTCGAGACGGCGCAGGCGCGTCGCGGCGGACATGCCGCCCGCGACGCCGCCGATGATGACGACCTTGAGGGTCATGGCGGCCTGCGCGTTCACCGCTGGAACAGCTTGGAGAAGAAGCCGCCCTGGGCCGGGGCCTGGCTCTGGCTCTGCGCGTCGTCGTGGCCGGCGCACCACTGCGCCGCGGGCACCGTGCGGCGCACCGCGTCGACGTGCTCGCCGCAGCCCGCCCAGGTGGTCTTGCCGCAGGTCGTGCAGGTCACAGCTCGGCACATGGTGGTCTCTCCTCGATCGAGTGCGCGGTGGATACGCCTTCAATATACCCCAGGGGGTATAGTCGAGCTGTCAGCAGGAACCCGGAGGAGCACCATGGCGATCGCGGATGCCGAGACCCAGCGCAAGATCCTGAACAGGCTGAGGCGCGCTCAGGGGCAGCTCGCCGCGGTGATCGCCGCGGTCGAGTCGGGCGGCGAGTGCAGGCCCGTCGTCACGCAGCTGGCGGCCGTGAGCTCGGCGCTCGACAAGGCCGGCTTCCAGATCATCGCGACCGCCATGAGGGACTGTCTCGTCGACCCCGAGGCCGTCGGTGAGGATGCCGCGGCCGGCGTCTCGATGGACGAGCTCGAGAAGCTGTTCCTCTCGCTGTCCTAGACGTTCGTGAGCGGGAAGCGCGGCTCGGGCGGCAGCTCGACCGCGACCGCGGTGCCCGGGCGCACCGTGCCGGAGCGCGAGACGATGCCCATCACGCCGGCGAGGCGCACGACATCCCCGGCCGCATCGGTGAACACGACGTGCTTCAGCAGGCCGCTCTGGAAGTCGTTGATCTGCTGGCACGGGTTGCGCAGGCCCGTGATCGTGACGACGGCGTCGGCGATGACGAGGCGCGTGCCGACGGGCAGGTCGAGCAGCGGGATGCCGCGGGTCGTGACGTTCTCGCCGAGCTGCCCCGGTTCGACGTGGTGCCCCGCGGCCGCGAGCTCGTCGAAGAGCTCGGCGTGCATGAGGTGCACCTGGCGGATGTTCGGCGTGGACGGGTCCCGCGCGACGCGCGAGCGGTGCTGCACCGTCGCGCCGTAGTGCGCATCGCCCGCGACGCCGAGGCCCTCGTGCAGCTCGATGCTGTCGACGGGCTGCTTCGAGAACGAGTGCGTCGGGCTGATGTGGACGGCGATGACGCGGGGCGCGATGTCGGTCATGGGCCGAACGTAGCGCGGCCGGCCGCGCATGTTGTCGGGTCGCTCGAGGTCTGGCGCGATCCTGCCGACGAATGGCAGTGGGATGACGGGCTGGAGGTTTGTGCTCGGAGGCGTATACTCGTGCACGAGTAATCGGAAACGAGCGGTGGGGTGCGGGATGCGACGACGCAAAGTGAACAACCTGCTGGCGCTGGCCGTGCTGTCCGGCCTCGTGCCTCAGCCGGCCCACCCCTACGAGCTCGCGCGCACGCTGCGGCAGTGGAACAAGGACGAGGACCTCGGCTTCCGCTGGGGCTCCTACTACACGGTCATCGGCAACCTCGCGAAGCACGGGCTGATCGAGCCGGTCGGCACCGAACGGGCGGGCACGCGGCCCGAGCGCACGGTCTACCGGCTGACCCCGGCCGGCCGTGATGAGCTTGTCGACTGGGTCGGTGAGCTGCTGTCCGAGGTGGGGGAGCAGCGCCCCCGCTTCGTCGCCGGCCTCTCGGTCATGGCGATCCTGCCCCCCGCGGAGGTGCTCGAGGCGCTGCGCATGCGTGCGACCCAGCTCGAGCGCACCGTCGGTCAGCGACGCGGCGAGCTCGAGGGCTTCCGCAGCACGGTGCCGCGCCTCTTCCTCATCGAGGACGAGTTCCAGCTCGCGCAGCTCGAGTCCGAACTCGCGTGGGTGAAGGCGCTCGTCGGCGAGCTCGAGGCCGGCACCTTCCCCGAGATGGATGAATGGGCCCGGCGCATCGACGCGCTGGGCGAGGACCAGGAAGAAGGGCGCCCATGAGCGCGATTCGAACGGCGCTGGTGATCGGCGGCGGCATCGCCGGGCACACGGCGGCCATGGCACTGCAGAAGGCGGGCGTCGAGGCATCCGTCTACGAGGCCTACCCGAGCCCCGCCGATGCGATCGGCGGCCCCATCGCCCTCGCGGCGAACGGCGTCGCGGGGCTGCGCGTGATCGGCGCGGAGTCGGCCGTGCTCGACCACTCGTACCCGATCTCGCGGCAGGCGACCCAGATCGGGGCGAAGACGATCGG
This sequence comes from Microbacteriaceae bacterium, assembly GCA_009780695.1. Lineage (GTDB taxonomy): Bacteria > Actinomycetota > Actinomycetes > Actinomycetales > Microbacteriaceae > Gryllotalpicola. The sequence goes on along the minus strand of WQZN01000005.1, from coordinate 72,206 downwards.
CATGCCGTCGCTCGCCGACGTGCCCGCGATGCGGATCATCCTGCGCCGCGAGCTGTATGCCGCGCTGCATGAGCTCGCGGCCGAGCGCGGCGTCGAGACGCACTACGGCAAGCGGCTCGTCGCGGCCGACGAGACGGGTGCAGGCGTGACCGCGCGCTTCGACGACGGCACGACCGCGACCGCCGACCTGCTGATCGGCGCCGACGGCGTGCACTCGACCGCCCGTCGGCTGATCGATGCGGCGGCGCCCGGCCCGAAGTACACGGGCATGCTCTCCGTCGACGGCTGGTCGCCGCTCGAGTTCGGCGACCCCGATGTCATGTACTTCACGTTCGGGCAGAAGGCCTACTACCTGTACTGGCGGCACCCCGAGGGCGGAACGGTGTGGGGCGCCAACCTGCCGCAGGCCGAGCCCATGAGCGTGCGGGATGCCCGGGCCGTCGCCTCCGAGCGGTGGCGCGCGACCCTGCTCGCGACGTATGGCGCCGACAGCCCCGGGGGCGATCTGATCCGTTCGACTCCGCCCGAGCGCCTCAGCGCCACGGGCGCCCTGTTCATCATGCCGAGTGTGCCGCACTGGTCGCGGGGCCGGCTCGTGCTCGTCGGCGACGCGGTGCATGCGCCGTCGAACAGCTCGGGCCAGGGAGCGTCGCTCTCGATCGAGAGCGCCGTCGAGCTGGCGAAGTGCCTGCGCGATGCGGCATCCGTCGACGAGGCCGTGGCCGCGTACGAGACGCTGCGGCGACCTCGGGTGGAGGGGATCGCCAGGCGCGCGAACCGGGTGAACCAGACGAAGGCCCCCGGGCGGCTCGGGCGCGCGATGGCCGCGGCGCTGATGCCGCTCATCATCAAGGCGGCGATGGATCCGGAGAAGACCTTCGGGCCCGACCTGCGCTATCGGATCGACTGGGACGAGCGCGTCGCCGCACGATGAGGGCGGGCGCGCGCCGCGCCGTAGGCTCGAGCCATGACCTCCGCCGCCGGTTCCGCGCCCGTCGAGAAGCTGATCCGCGTGAGCGCGGTCGTGATCCGGGATGCCGCGGGCCGCGTGCTGACGGCGAGGAAGCGCAACACCGCGCGCTTCATGCTGCCGGGCGGGAAGCCCGAGGCGGGGGAGTCCGCCGCCGAGACGGCCCTGCGCGAGGCGCACGAGGAACTCGGCGTCGAGCTCTCACCGGCGCTGCTGTGCCCGCTCGGCGCGTTCCGCTCGGCGGCGGCCAACGAGCCCGGCTACGAGCTCGAGAGCGCGGTGTTCACGCACCCCTTCGTCGAGATCACCGGGCCCGCCGCCGAGATCGAGGAGCTGCGCTGGCTCGACCCCGCTGGCGAGCTGCCCGACGACCTCGCACCGATGCTCGAGTTCCACGTGCTGCCGGCACTGGCCGCGCTCGACTTGGCGGAAAACGCCCCCATTCGCTCGGAATAGGGGCGTTCTCTGCCAAGTCGGCGCGGGTGCCGGGTGCCGGGTGCCGGGTGCCGGGTGCCGGGTGCCGGGTGCCGACGTCGGACGTCAGACCGCCAGCGCGCCGTTCGAGATGGCGACCTGCTCGTCGCGCGGCACGACCTTGACGCGCTCGCGCACGACGGGCGAGGCATCCGCTTCGCCCAGCGCCTTCTCGTGCGCGTCGAGCGCGAGCCAGCCCTGCCAGGTCGTGAACTCGACGCCGCGCTCGCGCAGCAGGTCGAAGACCGCGTCCGGGTCGGCGACGGTCGGCGGCACGAGCGCGTCGACGTCGGAGACGAGGTGCTCGATCGTCTCCATCGCGTCGGACTTGGTGTGGCCGATGAGGCCGACGGGGCCGCGCTTGATCCACCCGGTCGCGTAGAGGCCGGTGATCGGGGCGTCCGTCTCGTCGACGACGCGACCCTCGACGTTGCGCACGACGCCGCGGCGCTCGTCGAAGGGGATGCCGGGCAGCGGCGAGCCGTAGTAGCCGACGGCCCGGTAGACCGCCTGCACGGGGTACTCGACGAACTCGCCCGTGCCCTCGACGGCGCCGTCGGCGGTCAGCCGGGTGCGCTCGAAGCGGATGCCCTCGACCTTGCCCTCGGCGTCGCCCGTGATCTCGGCCGGCGCGTGGAAGAAGTGCAGGTGCAGGCGGCGCGTCGCGTCGGTGCGAGGCTTGCCGAGCCAGCCGCGCATCGTGCGCGTCATGACCTTGACCTGGTTGGTGCCGGCGGCGGCCGCGACGGCGTCGATGCCCTCGGCATCCGCGAAGTCCTCGTCGTAGACGATCGTGTCGACGCCCTCGACCTCGCCGAGCTCGCGCAGCTCGATCGGCGTGAACTTGACGTGAGCCGGGCCGCGGCGGCCGAAGACGTGCACGTCGGTGACGGGCGAGGAGGCGAGGCCCTCGTAGACGTTGGCGGGGATGTCGGTGCGCAGGATGTCGTGCGGGTGCTTCGCGAGCACGCGCGCCACGTCGAGCGCGACATTGCCGTTGCCGAGCACCGCGATCTCGCGCGCCTCGAGCGGCCACTCGCGCGGCACATCGGGGTGGCCGTCGTACCAGCTCACGAAGTCGGCGGCGCCGTACGAGCCGCCCAAGTCGATGCCGGGGATGTCGAGCGCCGCGTCGCGCGAGGCGCCGGTCGCGAAGATCACGGCGTCGTAGTGGGCGCGCGCGTCCTCGAGCGTGAGGTCGCGCCCGAACTCGACGTTGCCGATGAGGCGGATGTCGCCGCGGTCGAGCATCTCGTGCAGCGAGCCCACGATGCCCTTGATGCGGGGGTGGTCGGGGGCGACGCCGTAGCGGATCAGGCCGTAGGGCGCCGGCAGGGTCTCGAACAGGTCGATCGACACGTCGAGGCCGGTGTTCGACAGGATGTTGCCCGCGTAGATGCCCGCCGGGCCGGCACCCACGATCGCGACGCGCAGGTGTCTGGTCATTCTGTTCTCTCCAAAGGGTTCGGGGTGTAGAGGTTCACGACGTCGCCGACGACGATGACCGCGGGGTTGCGCACGCCCGCCTGAGCGGCGATCGCGGCGATGGTGCCGAGCGTGCCGAGGGTGACGCGCTGGCGCGGGCCGAAGCCGTCCTCGACGATCGCTACGGGGGTGGACGCGGGGCGGCCGCCGTCGACGAGCGCCGCGGCGTGGCCGGGCAGGCCGCCGACGGCCATGAGCAGGACGAGGGTGTGGTCGCCCCCGCCGGGCATCCGCGCGATGTCCTCGTGGCCGGTTAGGACGGTGAAGGCGGTGGCGACGCCGCGGGAGGTGAGCGGGATGCCGACGGTCGCCGGCACCGCGATGGCGCTCGTCACGCCGGGCACGACCTCGACGGGCACGCCCGCCGCACGGCAGGCCTCGACCTCTTCGAAGCCGCGGCCGAACACGAACGGGTCGCCGCCCTTGAGGCGCACGACGCGCTTGCCGGCCTGGGCGTGCTCGACGATGATCCGGTTGATCTCGTGCTGCGGCACGGGGTGGTGGCCGGGCGTCTTGCCGACGTCGATCACCTCGACGCCGTCGCGCAGGTCCGCGAGCAGCGCGCGCGGCCCGAGCCGGTCGGCCACGACGACCTCGGCCGCGTGCAACAGCTCGAGGCCGTGCACCGTGATGAGGCCGGTGTCACCGGGGCCGCCCCCGATCAGGGCGACGGAGCCGATGCCGGCCGCCGGGGCGGCCGCCGCGACATCCCCCGTCACAGCACCGTGCCGGCGGCCAGGGTCGCGCCGTCCTGCGGGTGGATCACGACGAAGGCGCCGTTGCGGCGGTGCTCCGCGTACGGCACGAGCGCGAGCGGCGAGGCGAGGCGCAGGCGCGCCTGGCCGATGTCGTTGATGGCGAGCGAGTCGGCGGGCTCGAGCGCGAGCGTGTCGAGGTCGCGGCGGCCCTGCAGCTCGGTCACGATCGCCTGCACGGTCGCCGTGCCGTACTTCACGAGCACGCGCTGGCCCGGCGTGAGCGGGCGCGGGTCGAGCCAGAACAGCGAGGCCGTCAGGTCCTGAGCGGATGCCGGGGCATCCGCCGCCGCGGCGATCACGGTGCCGCGCGTCGCGTCGATCTCGTCCGCGAGCCGCAGCGCGACCGACTGGGGCGCGAAGGCCTGCTCGAGCGGGCCGTTCGCCGTGTCGATGCCGACGACGGTCGTCACGGCGCCGCCGGGCAGCACGGTCACGGCGTCGCCGACGCGCACCGAGCCCGACGAGACCTGGCCGGCGAGGGCGCGGTAGTCGCGGAAGTCCTCGGGGTCGAGGCCCGGCGCGAGCGCGCCCTGCGGGCGGATGACGGTCTGCACGGGGAAACGGAACGGGGCGAGCGCGTCCTCGGCCTCGTCGACGACCGCGAGGGTCTCGAGCAGCTCGAGCAGCGCGGGGCCGTCGTACCAGGGCGTGTTGGCCGAGGGCTCGACGACGTTGTCGCCGGCGAGGGCGGAGACCGGGATGACGGTCACCTCGGGCAGGCCGAGCTCGCCGGCGAGAGCGATCGCGTCGGCCTCGACCGCGCGGAACGCGGCCTCGTCGTAGCCCGTCAGGTCGACCTTGTTCACGGCGACGATGACGTGCGGCACGCGCAGCAGCTGCACGACGGCGAGGTGGCGGCGGGTCTGCTCGAGCACGCCGTTGCGCACGTCGACGAGCACGACGACCGCGTCGGCGGTGGTCGAGCCGGTGACCATGTTGCGCGTGTACTGCACGTGGCCGGGGCAGTCGGCGAGCACGAAGTTGCGGCGGTCGGTCGAGAAATACCGGTAGGCCACGTCGATCGTGATGCCCTGCTCGCGCTCGGCGCGCAGGCCGTCGGTGAGCAGTGCGAAGTCGATCTGGCCGCCGCCGCCGAAGCCGCGGGCCTCGCTCGCACGGGTGATCGCGTCGAGCTGGTCGGCGAGGATCGCCTTGCTGTCGTGCAGCAGGCGGCCGACGAGCGTCGACTTGCCGTCGTCGACCGAACCGGCCGTCGCGAAGCGGAACAGGCCGTGGGTGCGGGTCTCGAGGGTCGTGTCGGTCATCAGAAATACCCGTCCTTCTTGCGGTCTTCCATGCCGGCTTCGGAGATGCGGTCGTCGGCGCGCGTGGCGCCGCGTTCCGTGAGCGTCGAGGCGGCGACTTCGCGCACGACGGATGCCACATCGACGGCGTCCGACTCGACGGCGCCCGTGCACGACATGTCGCCCACGGTGCGGTAGCGCACGAGGCGCTTCTCGACGACCTCGTCGGCGCGCGGCTCGGACACGGGGCCCACGGCGCGCCACATGCCGTCACGGCGGTACACCTCGCGCTCGTGCGCGTAGTACAGCGGCGGCAGGGCGATGTTCTCGCGCTCGATGTAGCGCCAGACATCCAGCTCGGTCCAGTTCGAGATGGGGAACGCGCGCACGTGCTGGCCGGGGGTGTGACGGCCGTTGTACAGGTTCCACAGCTCGGGGCGCTGGTTGCGCGGGTCCCACTGGCCGAACTCGTCGCGCAGCGAGATGATGCGCTCCTTGGCGCGGGCCTTGTCCTCGTCGCGGCGGCCGCCGCCGAACACGGCGTCGTGCTTGCCGCCCTGGATGGCGTCGAGCAGCGGCACCGTCTGCAGCGGGTTGCGGGTGCCGTCGGAGCGCTCGGCGAGGCGGCCGTCGTCGATGTAGTCCTGCACCGACGCGACCTCGAGGGCCAGTCCGAGGCGCGCGACGGTCTCGTCGCGGAACTCGAGCACCTCGGGGAAGTTGTGGCCGGTGTCGACGTGCAGCACGGGGAACGGGATGCGCGCGGGCCAGAACGCCTTGGCGGCGAGGTGCAGCATGACGACCGAGTCCTTGCCGCCCGAGAACAGCATGACCGGGCGGTCGAACTCCGCGACGACCTCGCGGATGATGTGGATGGCCTCGTTCTCGAGCACGTCGAGGGCCTCGCGCGAGGGGCCGGCGGCCGGGGCATCCTGCCCGCTGACCGCACTCGGTGCGCGCAGGTCGGCGATCTCGGAAATCGTCATAGGTGGATCCCGCATTCCGTCTTGGCGAGGCCGGCCCAGCGGCCGGATCGGGGGTCTTCGCCCGGGGCGACGGGCTTGGTGCACGGCTCGCAGCCGATCGAGGGGTAGCCGTTGGTCAGCAGCAGATTGAGCGGCACGGCGTGCTCGGAGGCGTAGCCGACGAGCTGGTCGAAGTCCCATGCGGCGACCGGGTTGACCTTGACGAGGCCGTGGCGCTCGTCCCACTGCACGAGCGGGGTTCCCGTGCGGGTCGGCGCCTCGTCGCGGCGCACGCCCGTGAACCACACCTCGTAGCCCGCGAGCGAGCGCTGCAGCGGCTCGACCTTGCGCAGATCGCAGCACAGGCCGGGGTCGCGGTCGTGCAGCTTCGCGCCGTACTGCGCGTCCTGCTCGGCGACGGTCTGGAGCGGGAAGACGTCGCGCACGGTGACGTCGAGCTGGCGGTCGACCTCGTCGCGCTCGATGCGCGTCTCAAGGAAGTGGTAGCCCGTGTCGAGGAAGAGCACGTCGACGCTCGGCAGCGACTGCGAGACCAGGTGCGGCAGCACCGCGTCGGCCATCGAGCAGGCGACCGCGGCCTGGCGCACGTCGAAGTTGGCGGCGACCCAGGCGATGACCTCCGCGGCGGATGCCTCGTCCGACGCGTTCGAGCGCAGCAGGTCCGCCCCGGCCTCGGCGAGCGCCTTCAGCTCGGCGGCGGAGCGCACGCGCCCGGGCCCGATCTGGGCGCCCGAGCCGCCGACGCCGTTGGAGATGCCGGTCGTGCCGCTCACTGCAGGGCCTCCTCGGGTGCGTCGACCGCCCATTCGGCGAAGGTCTGGTCCGCGCCCCGGTCGGCGAGGAAGCGGCGCACGAGGCGCTCGACGTAGTCGGCCAGCTCGACCTGCGTCACCTTGAGGCCGCGCACGGTGCGGCCGAGGCCGGCCTCTTCGCGCAGGTTCGACGCGAGGCCGCCGCCGAGGTGCACCTGGAAGCCCGGGCTCTGCACGCCGTCGGCGCCGGTCAGGATCTGACCCTTCAGGCCGATGTCGGCCGTCTGGATGCGGGCGCAGGAGTTGGGGCATCCGTTGATGTGCAGGCTGATCGGGTGCGGCAGCTCGATGCCCGCGAGGCGCTCTTCGAGCACGGCGATCGTCTCGGTCGCGGTGTCCTTCGTGTCGACGATCGCGAGCTTGCAGAACTCGAGGCCCGTGCAGGCGATCGTGCTGCGACGGAAGGGGCTCGGACGGGCCGAGAGGCCGAGGCCGTCGAGCGCGGCGACGAGCGGCTCGACGTGCTCGTCGGCGACGTCGAGCACGACGAGCTTCTGGTGCGGCGTGGTGCGCAGGCGCGTCGAGCCGTGCGCCTCGAGGGCGTCGGCGAGGGCGAGCAGGCGGGTGCCCGAGAGTCGGCCGACGGTCGGCGCGACGCCGATGTAGTTGAGGCCGTCCTTCTGCTTGTGCACGCCGATGTGGTCGCCGGGGGTGCTCGGCTTGAGCGCGGCGGGGCCGTCGGTGAGGGCGTAGCCGAGGTACTCGTCCTCGAGCACCGAGCGGAACTTCTCGACGCCCCAGTCGGCGAGCAGGAACTTGAGGCGCGCCTTGTTGCGCAGGCGGCGGTAGCCGTAGTCGCGGAAGATCCCCGTCACGCCCTCCCAGACCTCGCCGGCCTGCTCGGCGGGCACGAACGCGCCGAGGCGCTCGGCGAGCCGCGGCGTCGTCGAGAGCGCGCCGCCGACCCACAGGTCGTAGCCCGGGCCGAGCTCGGGGTGCACGACGCCGATGAGCGAGAAGTCGTTGATCTCGTGCACGACGTCCTGGCTGGGGTGGCCGGTGATCGCGGTCTTGTACTTGCGCGGCAGGTTCGAGAACGCGGGGTTGCCGATGCCGCGACGCTGGATGTCCTCGATGACGGGCGTCGGGTCGATGATCTCGTCCGCGGCGATGCCGGCGAGCGGGCTGCCGAGGATGACGCGCGGGACATCCCCGCACGCCTCCGTCGTCGACAGGCCGACGGCCTCGAGCCGGCGCCAGATCTCCGGCACGCTCTCGATCTCGACCCAGTGCAGCTGGATGTTCTGCCGGTCGGTGAGGTCGGCCGAGTCGCGCGCGAAGTCGCGCGAGATGCCGCCGATGACGCGCAGCTGCTCGCTCGTGAGCTGGCCGCCGTCGATGCGCACGCGCATCATGAAGTAGCGGTCCTCGAGCTCCTCGGGCTCGAGCGTCGCCGTGCGGCCGCCGTCGATGCCCTGCTTGCGCTGGGTGTACAGGCCCCACCAGCGGAAGCGGCCGCGCAGGTCGCCCGGGTCGATGCTGTCGAAGCCGCCCTGGGCGTAGACGTTCTCGATGCGCTCGCGTACGTTCAGGCCGTCGTCGGCCTGCTTCCACTCCTCGTTGCCGTTGAGGGGGGTCGTGCCGTCGATCTTCCACTGGCCGTTCGCGACGCCCGCACGGGGCCCGCGCACGCGCCGCACGGGCGCATCGGTTGCTGTCACGTCATGTCTCGCTTCTGCTCGAGCCGATCAGCCGTACAGCTGTCGACAGAAGGTATGTCGCGACGGTATGAGGCCGCGCGCGATGCCTCCAGTCATGACGCAACAGAGGTACACGTGACGTAACAAAACGTGACAGAGCCCGGTGCGCGTCGCTTCTGGGTTAGAGGCCGGCCCGCTCGGCGACGACGTCGACGAGCTCGTCGGGGGTCGAGTCGGGGGTCGCCAGCGGTGCGGCGACGACGTCCGCGCCGGCCGCGGCGACCAGGTCGAGGAAGTAGCCGGGGGCGAGCAGATAGGGCGCGGCGAAGACGGGGGAGCCGGGCGCCTCACGGCGCACCGCGGCGACGGCATCCGCCACGCGCGGCTCGGCCGCCGAGAGGAAGCCGACCGTGACGGGCACGCCGAGTCGCGCCGCGAGCAGCTCGCCCGTGCGGCGGCAGTCGGCGACGGCTCGCGGGTCCGACGAGCCGGCGGCGGCGAGCACGACGGATGCCCCGGGCCGCCACCCCGCTTCGTCGAGTCGCCGGGCGAGCACCGCCGCGAGTCGTCCGTCGGGCCCGAGCGCGCCGGCGACCGTGGTCGGGACAGGCGACTCGGCGGCCGCCTCTGCGAGGTCCACGTAGACGTGGTAGCCCGCCGAGAGCAGCAGCGGCACGACGACCGCGCGGGTGCCGGCGGGGGCCGCGGCGAGCGCGCTCGGCACGCTGGGCTGCTCGACGTCGACGTGGCAGCGCACGACGGGCGCGGGCAGCCGTGCGGCGACCGCGTCGACGAGGCCGCGCACCGCCGCCTGGCCGGTGGGGGACGAGGTGCCGTGCGACGCGGCGAAGACCATGACGGGCATGGCTGAGAAGCGTAGGCGACGCGTGTTCCGCGCGTGTTTCGCGGCCCGCTGCGGCGGGGCGCCCGCTCATAGCCCGTTGATAACCGACGATGGAAATCTGGTGCGGATCCAAAGGAGGATGATGTCGACTCCGACTGACCGGCCGCAGCCGATGCTCGCGGTCGAGGGGCTCGTCGTGAAGTACGGCGCGCGCACCGCGGTGGACGGCGTGGGCTTCGCGATCGGCCGCGGCGAGATCGTGGGCCTGCTCGGCCCGAACGGCGCAGGCAAGACCACGACGCTGAGCGTCATCGAGGGGCTGCGCGCACCGCACGCCGGCACCGTGACGGTCGACGGGGTCGACGCGCTGCGGCATCCGATCGACGCGCGTGCGCGCATGGGCGTGCAGCTGCAGAGCTCTGGCTTCCAGCCCGAGCTGAGCATCGAGCAGCTGCTGCGGCTCTATGCGGGGCTGTACGGGGTGCGGATGTCGCATCGCGAGGCCCTCGACGCGCTGAACGACACGGGCCTCGAGCGCGAGTCGGGCAAGCGGCTCAAGAACCTCTCCGGCGGCCAGCAGCAGCGCTTCTCGCTGCTCATCGCGAGCATCCACAACCCGCTTCTCCTGCTGCTCGACGAGCCCACGAGCGGCCTCGACCCCCAGTCGCGCCGCAGCCTGTGGCAGCGCATCGAGAACTCCCGCCGCGGCGGCGGCAGCATCCTGCTCACGACGCACTCGATGGAGGAGGCGCAGGCGGTCTGCGACCGCATCGTCATCATCGACCACGGCAAGCTCGTCGCGACCGGCAGCCCGGCCGAGCTGATCGCGACGCACCGCGACGACCCGCGCGTGCTCGCCCTCGCGCACGGCGAGCCCACCCTCGAAGACGTCTTCATCGCACTGACCGGGAGCGACCTCCGTGACTGACACCACCACGATCGCCACGCCGTCGATCGGCCTCACGCTGCGTTCGCTGCTGCGCGCCGACGCGACCGTCATCGCCCGCAGCCGCCAGACGCTCATCCTGAACCTCGCCGTGCCGATCCTGATCCTCGTCATCACCGATCGTGCGGCCGCGCGCCCGGGCGGCAACGCCCTCGGCGGGCAGGCGTCGGGCGTCATGATCGCTCTCGCGCTCGCCTACGGCCTGCTGTCGTCGTCGCTGCTCGGCTACTCGATCACGGTCGCCCGCGACCGCGAGGCCGGCGTCTTCCAGCGCCTGCGCGTGACGCCCACGCCGACCTGGGCGATCATGCTGAGCCGCCTGCTCGTGCAGTTCGCCGCCGCGATCGTGACGTCGATCATCGTGATCGTGGTGGGCGGCATCATGCACCACGTCAGCTACGGCGCCGGCAGCTACGTGCTGATCTTCCTCGTCGCGCTCTACGGCGCCGCGATGTTCCTCGGCATCGGGCAGGCGATCGTCGGCCTGATCCGCTCGACGACGGCCGTCAACGCCGTGGGCCGCGTGCTCTACATCGTGCTGCTGCTGCTCGGCATCCTCGGCATCTCGGGCGCGCTCGGCGACACGTTCACCAACGTCTCGAAATGGACGCCCGTCGGCGCGCTCATCACCCTGTTCGCCGCCGTGCAGAACACGGGAGCCTGGTCGTCGGACGACACCTGGTCGACGGTCGCGATCGGCGCGTACCTGGTCGTGTTCTCTGTGATCGGCATCCGTTGGTTCCAGTGGGAGTCGAACTAGCGGGCGAGAGGATGTCGCGGCCGGCGGCACCCGGCCGGCCCCGGTCATGACGGCCGGGCTGTAACACATCGGCCTCGAGCGGCAATGCACCCCGTTGGACGACCATGGCGGTCGCCCTGGAGAAACCAACGGGAAGGGCATCCGACCATGAATCGACCCGCCAAGCTCGTCATCCTGTCGAGCGGTATCGCCATCGTCGCCGGCGCATGCGTCGCCGGCTCCATCGCCGCGAACGCCGCGACGGTGCAGGTGACGACGACCACCACCACCGGTGCCGGGGGCACCACCACGACGGTCGACGCCGTCGTCACCGACACGCCGACTCCGACCGGAACCACGACGCCGGCGCCCACGGGCACGGCGACGCCGGCACCGACCGGCGCCTCGACGCCGGCACCGACGGACACCGCCACGCCCGTCCCCGTGGGCACCTCGACGTCGTCGCCCACGCCGACCGACACGGGCACTCCGGTGCCGACCTCCACCGCGACGCCCACTCCGGCGCCGCACCACCGTCATCACCGGCACCACCGCCGTCACCACCACTTCTGGTGGGCCGTGCCGCACATGACGCCGACCCGCTGGCCGGAACTGCCGTCCGTCTTCGTCCCGACCCCGCCCGCGGCCCCTGCCGCCCCCGCGGCGCCGACGACCACGACGGTCACCGTGAGCACCGGCTCCGACCCGTCCAGCACGGTCACCTCGATCTCGGTGACGGTGGTGTCGCGCACCGCCGCGACGTCGGCCGCTGATCCGACCCAGCTCGCCGTCGCGTCCGCGCGGCCCGCCGTCACCGACGCAACCGCCCGCCGGGCCGCCGCAGAGCGCCTCGCCGCCGAGCAGCGCGCGGCCTTCGCCCAGCGCTTCGCCGCACCTGCGCGCGGCATCGCGCCGAGCCGAGCGGCATCGAGCGGAAGTGCTGCGGTGCGTCGTTTCGGGGCGCCGAGCACGGCGACGGTGCAGCAGCCCACCCGCTCCGGCACCCGCTTCGCCGGGGACCGGTTCGGCGGCCGCACCGCGTTCAGCGGATTCTCCGGCGGCTTCCGCCGCTGATCAGCAGGGAGATCCTCCGGCCGGCGGCGCCGTTACCCGCACCGCCGGTCGGAGCAACCCCCGGATGGGGGACAATGGGTGGCGATGCGAGAGTCATTGGGGGACGATCAGCTGATCGCGCTGGTGCGCCGGGCACAGTCCGGTGACACCGGCGCCGTCGGCGCTGTCATCCGTGGCCTCCGCACCAGGATCTTCAGATACGCCCTTGCTCGCATCGGGCGGAGGGAGGAGGCGGAGGACGTGACGCAGGAGACGTGTCTCGCACTGACATCCGCCCTGCCCGGCTTCGACCCCGACACCGGCCGCTTCACCTCCTTCGTCTTCGGCATCGCCTCGAACAAGGTGCTCATGGCCCAGCGCAGCCGCGGTCGCCGCCCCGAGGTGCCGGTCGCGGAACTGCCGGACGAGCGGGCCGCCGAGCCCGGCCCCGCCGAGCTCGCCGAGCGCGGCGACACGCTGCGCCGCCTGCTCGCGCATCTCGACGAACTGCCCGACAAGCACCGCGATGTGCTGCTGATGCGGGTCGTGGCGGGCCTCAGCGCCGACGAGGTCGGCGAGGCGCTCGGCGTCACGGCAGCGAATGTGCGCGTCATCCAGCATCGTGCGCTGAGCAGCCTGCGCAGCCGCCTGGGTGCCGTCGGCGACGCGTTCACGGCGGATACTGCTGAGGGAGGGGAGTGATGACACAGCCAGACGACTTCGCTGCGCTCGCGCACGACGACGAGCTCCTCGACGCGATCGCCGCCGGCGAGCCGCTCGACGACGAGGCCGACGCCGCCGCGGCGCTCCTCTCCGACATCGCGGCCGCGGTCGCCGCCGAGCGCCCCGGTGAGACCGGCCCCGGCCCCGGTGGCGGGGGCGGCGCGCGCAAGGCGATCTGGGGCATCACCCTCGGCGTCACGGTCCTCGTCGCAGCAGGGGGCGCGCTCAGCGCCGCCGCCTTCCCGGGCGGCACGGACGCCACCGACGCGGTCGTGAGCGCCGCAGGCCCGTTGACGGGCCCCCTCGGCGCGCCGCCGACGGTCAGCCTCGTCCCGACCTCGTCGACCGACGCGGCAGCCGACGGCAGCGCACCGGGCTGGGCCGGCGCGCAGCGAAGCGCGGATGCCCCGCACCCCCGCGACCTCGCGGACTGGCGCGCGCTGCCGTGGCTCGTGGCCGACCCGATGAACGTCCGCGCTCGGGCGCTGCGGCACGAACGCCTCGACGACCCGAGCCGCACCTGGGAAGGCGGTGCGCCCGCGAGCGAGCGCACCGCGGCCTACCCGGGCGCCTCGCGGCCGTCCGCGCAGTACGCGCCGTACCGTCAGGCGGACGACGCCGCGCGCACGACCTACCGCAGCCCGGCGACGTCGCCGGAGCGGTCCTCGGCCCCGACATCCGATCGCACGTACTCGACATCGTCCGAGCCGACGTCGAGCACGGCGCCCGCCGCTCAGCCGACATCCTCGGCTCCCGATTCGACCGCCCCCGGAACGAACGCGGGCACGACCTTCACCGCGCCGTCGCGGCCGTCACCGTCCATCGACCCGGTCGACGTGCGGGTGACCGCGCAGCCCGATCAGACCTGGCAGAGCACCCGCACCCTGAGCGGGTGGGTCGCGGGCGTCGACCGCTGACGGCACGCCGTCTGCGCGCCCGCCTCACGGCGGCCGCCTCGTGCGGCAGAATCGACCCGATGAGCGGGGAACTTGCGCGCGGGCTCAGCGCGAGCGTGAGCCTCGTCTTCCTGGGGCTGACCTTCGGATTCAGCCCGCCGCTGTACGGCGTGACGCTGCACCTTCTCGCGCGCGGGGGCAGCCCCCGCCGCTCGATCATCTTCCTCACGGTCGGCATGAGCCTGAGCGCGACGGTGCTGCTGCTCGCGTTCCGCACCTTCGACCCGTCGACCCTCGTGGACGAGCTGCGCGGCCGCTTCGAGCACCTCGTCGTCCAGTCGGTCGTCGACTTCGTGGCCGGCGGGGTGCTGATCGTCGCGGGGCTGGTGTTCGCCTGGTTCGCGCGGCATCCACGGCCCAAGCCCAAGCCCGCCCGCGAGCAGGTGCGCGACGAGCACCCGCAGAGCATGATCGGCGTCGGCTTCGCGAACACGGCCATCGGTTTCGTGCCGCCCGTCACGATGTACGTCACCGGCCGCGTCATCGCGGGCGCGACGCCCCATCTGACTCTGCAGGTCGCGGGCTTCGCGTGGTTCCTGTTCTTCGTCGTCTCGCCGTATCTCGCGGCCGGGTGGGTGTGGCGGCGGATGCCGCGCTTCGGCACCCGCATGAACCGCGCCTACGCACGGCTCATGAAGCGCGACCTGCGCCCGTTCATCGTGTGGGCGACGCTCATCGCGGGCTTCGCGTTCGTCGCCCTCGGCATCACGACGGCGGTGTTCCAGCTCGGCAGCTGACCCCCGTGCGGCACTTTTCCCCGTGCCGGGCATACGGCACGGGGGTGCGGCATATGCCCCACAGCAGGAAATGTGCCCGACAGAGGGGCAGGGAGGCATGGAAAGAGGGCCTCAGGTCGGGATGTCCCGGCCTGAGGCCCTCTCTGCCGCTAAGCCTTAGAGCGGGCGGATGTTCGCCGCCTGCAGGCCCTTCTGGCCGCGCTCGGTGTCGAACTCGACCTTCTGGCCCTCTTCGAGGTTGCGGTAGCCGTTGCCCTGGATGGCGGAGAAGTGGGCGAAGACGTCGGCCGAGCCGTCGTCAGGGGCGATGAAGCCGAAGCCCTTTTCGGAGTTGAACCATTTGACGGTGCCGGTGGCCATAACGTCGTCTTTCTTTCTTCATTTCCCGGGCAGTGAATGCGACCCGGATTGCCGCGGCGGAAGCCGCGAACGGATGGGTGATCTGTGGCAGCGGGCCCTCGTCGGCCGCGCTTGGTGGTGAAACTCGGGGGCGCTATGCGCGCCGGTACTGGGCGATGACGGGGCAGACGAAGGGGTCCCTCGCATGCAGCCCGACTCGATTGAGGTAGGCGATGACGATGCCGTACGACTTCGTCAACGTGGTCTCAGCGTACGGGATTCCGGTCTGTGCGCAGTGACTCTTTACGACACGACGCGCCGCAGCGAGGTGCGGACGGGCCATGCTCGGGAACAGATGGTGCTCGATCTGGTGGTTCAGACCGCCGAACAGCAGCGTCGCCCACCACCCGCCGCTGATGTTGCGCGAGGTGCGCACCTGCTTGGAGAAGAAGTCGAGCTTCACGTCCGCGGGCACCACGGGCATGCCCTTGTGGTTCGGTGCGAACGACGCGCCCATGTAGATGCCGAACACCGCGAGCTGCACGCCGAGGAAGGCGCCGGCGATGCCCGGCGGCAGGAACGTGAAGAGCAGGCCGAGGTAGATGCCGAAGCGCGCGGCGATCATCACGATCTCGAACGTGCGGTGCTTCACGGGGTCGCGGCGCACGAGCAGCTTGAACGAGGTCAGGTGCAGGTTGAGGCCTTCGAGGGTGAGCAGCGGGAAGAACAGGTAGCCCTGGCGCCGGGTGATCCAGGCGAGCAGACCCGTCGCGCGGGCGGCGTCCTCTTCGATGAACGAGATCGTGTCGACCTCGATGTCGGGGTCCTTGCCGACCTGGTTCGGGTTCGCGTGGTGGCGCGAGTGCTTGTTGACCCACCAGGCGTAGCTCATGCCGATCACGAAGGTGCCGAGGAAACGCCCCAGGCGGTCGTTCGCGGTGCCCGAGCCGAGGATCTGCTTGTGCGCGGCCTCGTGGGCGAGGAACGCGAACTGGGTCAGGATCAAGCCGAGCACGCCCGCGAGGATCAGCTGGAACCAGCTGTGGCCGAGCAGCACCATTCCGACGACGTCGGCGGCGGTGGCCGCGAGCAGGCAGGCGATGAGGCCCAGGTAGAAGCCGCGGCGGCGCTCGAGCAGGCCGAGCGCCTTCACCTCGCGCGAGACCGCGGTGTACGAGACCGTGGGGGAGACATCCTCGCCGTCGCGCGCATGCGTCGCACGGATCGCTCCGAGCCGACCCTCGAGCAGAGCCGCCGTCGAGATCGACCGATTCGCGACGGACTCGAGGGGAGGTGCGGCGAAAGAGGTGGATGCGGCCACATGGCCCCCGTCCGATCGGCGGCCCGCGGGCCGGATGCACACAACAGGCAAATCGCCGATCGCTGCTTCGAAGGTAGCGCGGACCGCGGCGCCGAAACCGGCAGAAGCCTGGCAATCGGGCGGAATATATGCCTATTGCGGCATATGGGCAAGCCGTGGATGCCGCTCAGCCCAGGCGATCGACGACGAGTCGCGTGGTCGCGGCCGGGTCGACCCGATGGCCGACCGATTCGGGGACGGAGACGAACTCGGCCCCGGGGATGAGCGCGGCGAGGCGCTCCGCACTCGCACGCAGGAACGGGAACGTCTCGACGCCGGAGAGCACCGAGACCGGCACCGGGGGAGCGGTCATCGCGGCGGTGGGGGTCGAGACATCCCGGGTCAGCCACGCGTCGTACACCGTCGACTGAGCGAGCGCCACGAGGGGCGCGAACGCGGGACTCGCCGCGAACTGCTCGACCATCTCCCGCGGCAGGCCGATCGCCTCGAGCTGGAACGTCGTCACGGCGTCCTCGGGGCGCCCCGCGTCGATGAGCGCCTGCAGGCGGTCGACGAGGTCGACGGGCGGCTCGTCCTCGCCGCAGCGGAACGGCGGCTCGGACAGGAACAGATGACCGGTCGGCACGCCGAGCGACGCGGCGAACAGCGCGAGCACCGCGCCGGAGGAATGGCCGAGGGTCGCGGCCGCGCCGCCGACCGCGGAGACGACGGCGGACAGGTCGTCGACTTCGCGCTCGGGACGGAACGGCGTGGTGTCTCCGCTGCCACCGCGTGCGCGGCGGTCGTAGGCGACGGCGCGGAAGCCGGCGGCGGCCAGCGCCGCGGCGAGCTCGTGCGCGTCGCGGGCGACCGAGAACGCGCCGTTCACGATGACGACGGTCGGGCCGTCGCCGACGGCTTCGAAGGCGACGGGGGTGCCGTCCGCAGAATGGGTGAGCGTCATGCGCCGATCAAAACAAGATCGGCACGCGGCGACAAGGGGCGGATGCCGCGGCTCAGCGCCGCAGCGTGGGGCGCACCGACACGACCTCGACCGTGCCGCGCGAGGGCAGGTCGACCACCAGGCGCACGGCGTCCGCGACATCCTGCGGGGCGAGGAAGAAGTCGGTGTCGTAGCTCTCGCCGAGCTTCGCCGTGAGCGCGCGCTGCATGTCGGAATCCGTGCGCCCGGGGTGCACGCTCGAGACCCGCACGCCGTTCGCGCGCTCCTCTTCGCGCAGGGTGTCGCTGAATGCGCGCAGCGCGAACTTCGACGCCGAGTACACGCCGCCGCCCGGGCTCGTCCAGAATCCGGAGCCGCTGTTGACCGTGACCACGAGCCCCTGCGCCGCACGCAGCGCGGGCAGGGCGCGACGGGTCAGCTCGGCGACGGCGAACAGGTTCGTGGCGAACACGGCCTCCCACACGGCGCGCTCGGTGTCGGCGATGCGATCGCCCTGCTCGACGCCCGCCGAGTGCACGAGCACATCGAGGCGCCGGGGGAGGGACGGCAGCTCGTCCGCGGCGAGGTCGCCGACATACCCTTCGGCCGAGGGCAGCTCGGCGACGACGGCCGCGACGTCCTCGGCGTGCCGGCCGCCGACGAGCACATGGTGCGTGCGCCCGAGCTCGCGGGCGATCGCACGGCCGATGCCGCGGGTCGCGCCCGTGACGAGGGCGGTGGGGCGAGGCGAGGATGCCGGGGCGTCGGTCATGGCTCGACGTTAGCGGCGGACGGCGCGCATCGCGCGCGGCGACGTCGGCTGCCTTCCGGCAACATGGACGCGAACGGAAGAAGGAGCCGATGACTCAGAAGATCGCACTCGTGACCGGGGCGGGGCGCGCCGAGGGGCTCGGGTTCGCCACCGCCCGCGCGCTCGCCGAGCAGGGCTTCCACGTGTTCGTGACCGCGCGCACGGTTGCCCAGGCCGAGGCGCAGGCGGCGGCGCTCGTGGCCGAGGGGCACAGCGCCGAGGGCCTGCGGCTCGATCTCGCCGACACGGACGCCTTCGCGCCGCTCGCCGAGCGTCTCCGCACCGAGCACGGCCGCCTCGACGCGCTGGTGAACAATGCGAGCGTCTTCCCCGACATGGGCACGCCGACGGCGCTCGACGCCTCGGCCGCCGACATCCGCGCCGCCTTCGACGTCGACGTCGTCGGGCCGTGGGCGCTCACGGCCGCCCTGCGCGAGCTGCTCGTGGCGGCGCCCGCCGCGCGCGTTGTGAACCTGTCGAGCGGCGCGTTCTGGCAGGTCGCGGGCCTGGCCGACGAGGCGGGGGATGTCGGCGCACCCGCCTACTCGTTCGCGAAGCACACCCTCAACGCGCTCACGCTCATGCTCGCCGCGGCGTTCCGCGACACGCCCGTGCTCGTCAACGCGGTCGATCCGGGCCAGGTCGACACCCACCCCGAGCTCGGCACCGACGACGACGATGTGCCGCCGGCCGAGGCCGCGAAGTGGGTCGCATGGGCCGCGACCCTGCCGGCGGGCGCGCCGAGCGGCGCCGTGTTCGCAGACGGCGAGCGCGTCGGCTGAGCGTGCGCCCGAGTGCGGCGCCGGGGCGTCCCCGACCGCGCTCAGGGCGAGCCGAGCCGATAGCCCTTCCCGCGCACGGTGACCACGACGTCGGGGTCGATCTTCTTGCGCAGGTAGTGCACATAGGTGTCGACGGTGCCCGGCAGGTCGGTCGGCGAGAACACCGCCGACAGGATCTGCTGCCTGCTGAAGGTGCGGGCCGGGTTCTCGGCGAGCAGCGCGAGCAGCTCGCACTCCTTCGGGGTGAGCGCGACGGGCCCGATGTAGGGCGACTCGATGATGCGCTCGGCGGGGAAGAAGCTCCACTCGCCGACCGCGATCGAGTCGTGGTCGGCGCCGTAGTCGCGCCGCAGCGCACGCAGCCGGGCGAGCAGCTCCTCGAACTCGAAGGGCTTGACGACGTAGTCGTTCGCGCCGGCGTCGAGCCCGTCGACGCGGTCGGAGGTGGCGCCGAGCGCCGTCAGCATGATGATGGGCGTGCGGATGCGCGCGCGCCTGATGCTCTGCACGACCTGCACCCCGTCGAGCCCGGGCAGGCGGCGGTCGATGATCATCGCGTCGAACTCCTCGTCGAGCGCGGTGCGCAGGGCCGAGGTGCCGTCCGCGCGGTGCGTGACCGCGTAGGCCTCGCCGAGGTAGTCGATCATGATCGGGGCCAGGCGTTCGTCGTCCTCCACGAGCAGCAGCCGGGGCATCCTCTCGCTCATCGCATGCCTTCCATCAGGTCGATCGAACGCGCCCTCGGCAGGGTGAGCCGGAACACGGTGCCCTCGGGCGAGGTCGACGCGACCTCGACGCTGCCGCCGTGGCGCACCGCGAGATCGCGCACGAGGGCGAGGCCGATGCCGAAGCCGCTGTGGCGCGGCAGGCCGGCCTCGTCGTCGGCGTCGGCGTGGACGAAGCGGTCGAAGACCCGGGCGACGGCGAGGCCGCGGATGCCGGGGCCGTGGTCCTGCACGTCGACCACCACATCGCCCCGGTCGCCGCGCACGGTCACCGTGACCGTGCCGCCGTCGTAGCTGTGGCCCACCGCGTTGTCGACGAGGGCGAGCAGGCAGCGGCGCAGGGCGGTCTCGCCCATGCGCACCCCGAGGCCGGCGGCGCCGCCGACGGAGATGCGGATGTCGCGCTTCTGCGCGAGCAGCGACAGGTTCGCCGCGATGTCGCTCGCGACCGCGCGGGCGTCGGGGACGTCCTGCTCGAGGCGGTCGGTGCGCGCGTCGGCGATCGCGAGCAGCTCGTTGACGATGTCGATGAGAGCGCGCGCATCCTCGCGCAGCGCCCCGAGGTCGTCGGCGCTCGGCGGCCGGGCGGCGCTGCGGTGCTGCAGGGCCTGGATGCGCGCGTCGAGCACGGCGAGCGGCGTGCGCAGCTCGTGCGACGCGTCGGCGACGAAGGCGCGCTGGATGCTCAGCGCGCGGCCGAGCGGGCGCACGGCGTTGCGGGAGATGAACCAGCTGACGGCCGCGGCGAGGACGATCGTGCCGATGCCGATCGCCACGAGCGAGACGATCGCCTCCTTCGTGTCGACGAAGGCCTCGCCGGTCGCGCGCGAGTGCGCCTCGGCGATCTCCTTCGCCTGCGACTGGAAGACGAGCGCGCCGATCGCGAGGGCGATGATGACGACGACGATGGCGCAGCTCGCGAGGGTGATCTGGCGGGTGATCGACCACGCGGCGCGGCGCACCGCCTGGCCGTCGGCGTCGTCCGGCGAGCCGAAGCCCTCGAGCCGGCGGAAGCCGAAGCGCCGGCGGATCAGGTCGAGCATGTGCCGAGGCTCTCACGAACGCCATAAGAAAGTGCGAAGAACGCGGCGGATACGCTCGGACGATGAGCGTCGTCATCCCCGCCTCCGCCGTGCTGCTCGACATGGACGGCACCCTCGTCGACTCGTCGGCCGTCGTCGAGCGGATCTGGGGCGACTGGGCCCGCGAGCACGGCCTCGACCCGGCCGAGGTGTACCCGGTCGTGCACGGCCGCCGGGGCTGGCAGAGCATGGCGATCCTGCTGCCCGAGCGCGACACGGCCGTCAACCACGCCGACAACCGGCGGCTGCTCGAGCGCGAGACGCGTGAGGTCGAGGGCATCGTCGAGATCGCCGGTGCGGGCGAGCTGCTGCGGTCGCTCGCCGACATCCCGCACGCCCTCGTCACGTCGGCGTCGCTCGAGCTCGCTCGCGCACGCATGGCGGCGGCGGGGCTGGGGATGCCGGCGCAGGCGGTCACCGCCGAGTCGGTGACCGCGAGCAAGCCGCACCCCGAGGGCTTCCTCGCCGGGGCGGCCGTGCTCGGCGTCGAGCCGGGGGAGTGCGTCGCCTTCGAGGACTCGCACGCCGGCGTCGCGGCGGCGAAGGCCGCGGGCATGCGCGTGATCGGGGTGGGCGCGGCTGCCGCGGGCCACGGCGCCGACTGGTCTGTCGCCGACCTCGCCGGTGTGCACGTCTCGGGTCGGGGCGCCGGCTTCGAGATCACGCTCGACCACGTGCTCTGAGGGTGCTCTGCGTGCGTCCTGCGGTCGCCGTCCGTTAAGATCGTGGTGTCCGTGCTGAGAGCGAGGAGGTGAGTCCCGGTGAACATGATCGAATTCGGGTGCTCCTCGTCGCATGCGCGGGTGACGGGCTGAGTCAGACGCCTCCGGGGGCATCCGTGATGCTCTCTTCTGGAAGGCGAACTCATGCAGTTCTTCTCTGAGACGACGTCGGACGGCGTCGTCGAACGCTCCTTCACGCTGGGCGACGTGCCCGGCGTTCTGTGGTCTCCGGTCTCGGCCGAGGCCGGTGCTCCCGTCATCCTCATGGGCCACGGCGGCAGCCTGCACAAGCGCGCGCCCGGCCTCGTCTCGCGCGCCGTCGGGCTGGTCGCATCGTGCGGCTTCCACGCGGTCGCGATCGACATGCCGGGCCACGGCGAGCGGCCGCGCGATGCCGCGGACCGGGCCCTGGTGGAGGCCATGCACGCAGCCCGGCGCGCGGGGGAGTCCATCGTGCCCTTCGTCACCGAGCTCAACCGCTCGATCGCCGAGCGCGCGGTGCCCCAGTGGCGGGCCGTGATGGATGCCCTGCAGGCGTCGCCGGAGTTCGGGGCCTCCACCCCGTTCGGCTACACGGGCATGACGCTCGCGACCGCGGTCGGAGTGCCGCTCGCGGTCGCCGACGCGCGCATCCGCGCGGCCGTGTTCGGCGGCTTCTGGGGCGTGCCGTGGCTGCTCGCGGTCGCGGCGCGCGTGACGATCCCGCTCGAGTTCATCCAGCCGTGGGACGACGCCGAGCTCGACCGCGAGTCGGGCATCGCGCTGTTCGACGCCCTCGGGTCGGCGCAGAAGCTCATGCGCGCGCACTCGGGCGACCACCGGCACGTGCCGACCTGGCTGGCGGATGACTCGAACCGGTTCCTGGTGCGCGAGCTGCGGGGCGCCGCCGGGTAGCGCGCGTGCCGGAAGTCACCGATTCGGTCAGAACGGCCGCGCCGCGCCGCGCGTGGGGCCCGGTTTCGCCGAATCGGTGACTTACTGCGCGGGGGCGGCGCCGTAGCGCAGCCCGTCGAGCAGCAGCGCGACCATGCGCGCGGCGCGCGAGGTGTCCTCGCTGCCGGGCGGCGGCACCGAGAGGTTCGCGATCGCGCCGATGAGCTCGATCGGGTCGATGCCTGGGCGGATGACACCCGCCCGCGCCGCGGCATCGAGCAGCCGCTGCAGCGCCGGCCCGGCGTTGCCCTCGAAGTAGTCCCGCAGCCCGCTGTAGGCCGGGTCGCCGGAATGCAGGGCGGACCCGAGGCCGTGCTTCGTCGCGACGAACTCGGTGTAACGCTGCACCCACAGCTCGAGCGCCTCGTCGGGGGAGTGCGTCGCGGCGAGCTGATCGGCCTGCGCAGCGACGTCGTCGATCTCGCGCCGGAACACCGCGGCGATCAGGTCGGCGCGCAGCGGGAAGTGGCGGTAGAGCGTCGCCGTGCCGACCCCGGCGCGGGCGGCGATCGCGCGCACCCCGACATCGACGCCGTGCTCGGCGAACTCGTCCTTCGCGGCGCTCAGCAGGGCGTCGACATTGCGCTGGGCATCGGCGCGCGGCATCCGGTTCTCCTCGATCGCTTGATAAATGGGACACCGTTCCATATAGTCGGAAGCTAACGGGACAATGTTCCATTTCCATCATCACATGGCACCGCTCGAGATGCCAGCAAGGAGGAGCCATGCAGTACCGCACCCTCGGCCGCACCGGAATCAAGGTGACCCCGTACGCGCTCGGCGCGATGATGCTCGGGGCGCTCGGCAACCCGGACCGGCAGGAAGGCATCCGCATCATCCACCGCGCGCTCGACGCAGGCATCAACTTCGTCGACACGGCCGACCGCTACGGCGACTCGGAGCAGGTCGTGGGGGAGGCCCTCAAGGGGCGGCGAGAGGATGTCGTGCTCGCCACCAAGTTCTGGGGACCCGTCGACGACGACCTCAACCACCGGGGTGCCTCGCGCCGTTGGATCGTGCAGGCCGTCGAGCGCTCGCTGCGGAACCTGCAGACCGACTACATCGACCTGTACCAGCTGCACCGGCCCGACCCCGAGACGGACATCGACGAGACGCTGTCCGCGCTCACCGACCTCGTGCGGCAGGGCAAGGTGCGCGCGATCGGCTCGTCGTCGATGCGCGGCTCGGAGATCGTCGAAGCGCAGTGGATGTCCGAGCGCCGCGGCTTCGAGCGTTTCCGCACCGAGCAGCCGAACTATTCGATCCTCGACCGCGAGATCGAGCGCGAGATCCTGCCGGTCGCGCAGCGCTACGGCATGGGCACGCTCGTCTACAGCCCGCTCGCGGGCGGCACGCTGACCGGGCGCTATCGCGCCGGGCAGGAGAACGACAACTTCCGGTCGACGCGCACCGGCATGCGCCATTTCCGCGACGAGCGCCGCCTCGCCGCCGTCGAGCAGCTCGTGGCGCTCGCCGATGAGGCCGGCGTGAAGCTCACCCATCTCGCGATGGCCTTCGCCATCGCGCATCCGGGCGTGACCTCGGCGATCGCCGGCCCGCGCACCATGGAGCAGCTCGAGGACACGCTCGCGGGCGTCGACGTCGCGCTGAGCGATGACGTGCTCGACCGCATCGACGAGATCGTGCCGCCGGGGGAGAGCATCGGCGCGATGGACATGGTCTATCGCGGGCCCGAGGTGGGGGACAGTGGCCTGCGTCGGCGGCGGGTCGCTGAGCGCTCCGCGGCGTGACCGCAGCCGGTGCCGGCGTCTGGGTCGGCGCCCCGAGCCGTGTCCGGCATAGTGGTAGCACCAGCGATGACGGCCACTGCTCAGGGAGGACACATGGCGCTGCCGCACAAGTCCGGCGATCACGCACTGGTGTGGAACGACGGGGCGCTTCAGGCGCCCGAGAACTTCCGGCTCGCGGCCGACTGGGCGGGGGAGGGCGGCGGCGACGCGGTCGAGATCCCCGATGTGTATCGCGGGCGCCTGTTCGGGCGCAACCTCTCACCCGCCGTGAGCTGGAGCGGGCTTCCGGCCGACACGGCGCAGCTGGCGCTCGTCGTGCAGGACCCGGACACGCCGATGTCGGGGGCATCCACCCATCTCGTCGCGCTCATCGACCCGAGCGTCGTCCAGCGTCTCGCCGACGGTGATCTTTCGGCGGGTGCGGATGTCGCGGGCATCGTGCTCGGCCGGGGGAGTCTGAAGAGCGGTTGGGCGGGCCCGCTTCCGCCGAAGGGCCATGGCCCGCACCGCTATGTCTTCCAGGCCTATGCGCTCGATCGCCCCCTCGCCCTGCGACCCGGGTTCCGCCTGGCAGAGCTGCGGAGCGTGCTCGGCGGCGGCGTCCTCGGCCGTGCGCGCCTCGTCGGCACCCACGAGACCCGCTGACCGGCGACGGGGTGAGCGGAATGCATCGCTTCGCCCGCGGAGAGGCCGTCGTGCTGCGCAGCATCCGGCAGTTCCAGGAAAGAGGCGAGGCCGTCTCCTTCGCGGTCTCCGGGTTCGTCGTCCAGGACGACGGCGAGCTCGCGGTCGTCGCCACGACACCGGGGTCCGCCATGCGCGGCCGCGCCGGGCGAGGGTCGGGGCCGAACGGACGACTCGTGCTCGAGAAGGACTGGGACGGGTCGTTCGAGGAACTCGTCTGGCGTGGCGAGACCGTCGTCCGCGTCCATCGGTTCGGCGAGCCGTGGTCGGTCTGGCGCTGGCACGACGGCACCGACTGGGTGGGTGCCTGGTATGGGAATCTCGAGCTTCCGTGGTCCCGGACTTCGATCGGGTTCGACACCCAGGATTGGACGCTCGATGTCGTCGGCAGCGGGATGCCGGGAACCGAGGACTGGCGCGTCGGATACAAGGACGAAGACGAACTCGCGTTCCTGGTCGAGGCCGGAGAGCTCGATGAAGGATTCGCCGCCCGTGCACGCGACGCGGGCAGGCGGCTCACCGACCTCGCCCGCGGCGGCGGCTGGCCGTTCGGGGCCGATTGGGCTGGATGGGCGCCCGATTCGGAGTGGGGGACCACGGGGTTGCCGGACGGATGGCGCGACCTGGCGGCGTGACCGCACCGTGGCCAGGAGAGTGATGTCGCGATTGCTTTATTGACATAACGTGCATTATCGGAAAGTGAAACAGCATTGAAGGAGCGGGGTCTGGAGGCGCGAACCCGCTGCGGGTAGCGTGCGGCGCATGGCATCCCGTCTCTCTGAAATCGTCATCAAGGCGCACGACCCGCGGGCGCTCGCGGAGTTCTGGTGCGCGGTGCTGGGTTTCCAGATCATCGACATCGACGACGGTGCAGTCGAGATCGGCCCGGACGCCGGATTCGGCGGCATCCAGCCGACGCTGGTGTTCGTTCCGACCGTCGAGTCCAAGACCGAGCCGCTGCGGCTGCATTTCGATGTGAATGCGACGGACCGCGAGCAGGATGCCGAACTCGAACGCCTGCTCGCGCTCGGTGCCCGCAAGGTCGACATCGGCCAGGGCGACGATGCCTCGTGGCATGTGCTCGGGGACCCGGAAGGCAACGAGTTCTGTCTGCTCCGCACCCGTCTGCCGGAGTGACGTCGGCGCCGCGGAAACCATATCTCTTGACATAACTTTACTTCGGGAGGATCGCATGGGCAAGATCCACATCGACCTGTTCACGACGCTCGATCTGGTCGCGCAAGCGCCGGGTGGCCCCGACGAGGACCCGGAGGGCGGCTTCCCGTTCGGCGGCTGGCAGGCGCCGCTGTTCGACGACCTCGTTGGCGCCGAGGTTGGCGCGGCGATCGCCGGGCTCGACGCGCTGCTGCTCGGCCGCAAGACCCACGACATCTTCGCCGGGTACTGGCCCCAGGCCGAGGACGGCGTCGACGGCAGCATCGCGCACGTGTTCAACAAGGTGCCGAAGTATGTGGCATCCCGCACCGCGCCGGCCCTCGACTGGGCCGGATCGCGGCTCCTCTCCCCCGACCTCGTCGCCGCGGTGAACGAGGTGAGGGATCGTCATCAGAGCATCCACGTCATCGGCAGCCTCGATCTCGTCCAGACGCTGCTGCACGAGAAGCTCTTCGATCGGCTGAACCTGTGGGTGTACCCGATCGTGCTCGGCACGGGCAAGAAGGTCTTCCAGGGCGGCGAGGTGCCGACCAATCTGCGCCTCGCCGAGCCTCCGCTGGCGGGCTCGAGCGGTGCCGTGCTGCTGCGCTACGAGCTCGCCGACGGTGTGCCGCAGACGGGCGATATGGGCGCGCGTGACGGCGATTAGCCGCTGATCAGCTGTTTCACGTGGCCTGCCGAGCGTGCGAAGGCGGCGAAGTCGACGCCGAGGGAACGCGACTGGAGCAGCACGCTCGTCGCGCCGGCGGCTGCGACCTCGCGCACCGTCGCCGCGACGGACTCGACCGAGCCGAGCCCGGCATAGCGCCGCTCCCCCGTCATCTTCCACGCGTCGAACTCGGCTTCCATGCGCTCGGGAGCGCCCTCGCCGAACTCGGCCATCAGGAACACCGCGGCGGTGAGCGGCGCGGAGGAACCGGCTGAGGAGCGTGCCGCGGATGCCCGAGCCAGGCTGCTTGCGACCATCGAGGCGCTCCACCCGCCGGTCAGCACGAGCCCATCGGCCACCTCACCCGCAAGGGCCGTGGTCTTGGGGCCTTCGGCCGCCGCGAGCAGCGGCACCGGCGCCTGGGGCGGCCAGCGCAGCTGCACGCGGTCGAGGTTCACATAGCGCCCCGAGACGGACACCTCTTCCCCGGCGAGCAGGCGGCGCAGAGCCGGGAGGTACTCGCGCATGAGCGTGAGCGGCGACGCGACGCGCGCACCCGCCTGGCCCATCCAGTCGAGCACACCGTGACCGAGTCCGATGCGCACACGCCCCGGGAACATCCGCTCGACCGTCGAGACCTCCATCGCGAGCAGCGCGACGTTGCGCAGTGGCATGGGCAGGATTCCGACGCCGACGACGAGCCGCTCGGTCGCCGCGAGTGCCGCGACCAGGGCGGCGATGCCGCTCTCCTTGAAGCAGTCCTCCCACACCCAGAGCTCGTCGAGGCCGGCCGCCTCGGCCGCGCGCGCCGCGTCGGGCAGCGCCTCAGGCGGGGATGTCGGTTGGAAGATCACACCCAGCGAAGTCATGCCACGAGGCTAGAGGCGACCACCGACAGCGCGTAAGGTCCGGGCCATGGCCGACTCCATCACGTCCGAGCAGTTCCACGCCGCGCCGGGGGTCGCCGACTGGCGCGTGCTCTCGACCGGGGCGACGGCGTACTTCGTCACCGGGTCCTTCGCCACCGGCGTCGCCTTCGTCGACCGCATCGGCGCACTCGCGGATGCCATGGACCATCACCCCGACATCGAGCTGCGCTACGCCGCCGTGCGCGTCACGCTGCTCACCCACGAGCTGCTGAACGGACCCTGGCCGCTCAGCGAGCTCGACGCGCGCCTCGCCGCGCAGATCTCCGAGGCCGCCCACGAGCTCGGGCTCGCCTCCGACCCGGCGAAGCTCCAGACCGTGCAGATCGCGATCGATGCGCTCGACATCCCGAAGGCCATGGCGTTCTGGGCCGCCGTCCTCGGCTATCCGCCGCGCGGCGGTGAAGACGTCACCGACCCCCTCGCCCTCGCCCCGAACGTGTGGTTCCAGCAGATGGACGCGCCGAGACCGCAGCGCAACCGCATCCACATCGACCTCTACGTGCCGGTCGACCAGGCGCAGAGCCGCATCGACGCAGCGCTCGCGGCCGGTGGCCGGGTGGTGCGTGACAACGGCCCGAACTGGTGGACGCTCGCCGACCCCGAGGGGAACGAGGTCGACGTGGCGCCCTGGATCGACCGCTTCAACGGCTGGTGAGCCGCTGCTCCCCTACTCCCCTGCGGCGTCCGCGGCGTCTGCGGCCGCCGTGGGCGACACGATCTGCCGGCTCAGATGCGCGCGGACCAGCGCGGCCATGTCGATCGCGCCGTCGGACAGCAGCCACTGGATCTGCAGCCCGTCGAGCAGCGCCGTGAGCTCGACCGCCGCGGCATCGGGCGTCCACTCGGGGTCCAGCACGCCGGCATCCGCGCCCCGCTGATACGTCCGCCGGAAGCTGTCGACGCGCCGCGCGTACCGCTCCCGGAAGAAGTCGTGGCCCGGGCTCGACGGCACCACCGATTCGCCCACCAGCACGGTGAACAGCTCGACCATGCCGCGATGCGCCGCGTTGTACTCGACGAGGTCGACGACGGCCGCGAGCGCGGCCTGCGGGTCGGTGATCGCGTCGAAGTCGCTGCGCGCGTCCTCATCGTCGTCGCGCTGGGCGAGCACCGCCCGCAACAGCAATTCCTTGTCGGGGAACTGCTCGACGAGTTCGGAGTAGCTGAGACCGGCGGCGACCGCGATGCGCACGAGCGTCGCGCCCGTGAAGCCGCTCTCGCGGAAGACCTCGCGGGCTGCGGTCAGGATCGCATCGCGCTTCGAGTCCGTCATGCGTTCACTTTCGCACCGGCACTCGCAGAGCGCCATGCCCTCGCCGCAGGTCTACGGCCCGATGGCGAGGGCATGGCGCACGAGGGTCAGCCCAGGAACGCGGCTCCGTGCGGCGTGACCGTCACGCCGGAGACGGCGAGCGGCGTGAGGGCACCGGTGTTCAGATCGAGTCGGGCCAGGTAGTTGTCGGGCGTCGGCACCGGCGGGGTGTTCGCGTCACCGGGCGTGACGACCGAGTACGCGGCGCCCGGGGTGAATCCGCCCGTCACGAGGTCGACGGTGTCGGCGGCGGCGTCCGTCACCACGAGCCGTGCGCGTCGCGCCGGGGCGAAGGCCGTGTCGTCGATCGCCTGGCTGAGGTTCAGCACCTTCAGGCGCGCACCCGGTGCGAGGCTCGACGCGAAGATCGCCTGCTGGTCGCCCTGCGAATCGAGCATGAAGTCGCCGCCGAAACGGAGCGCGTGCCTCGGGACGACCGTGTTGGAGTCGGGGTCCGTGAGGGCGAGCTGCGTGCTGCCGTGCTGACCGGCGTTCGCGACGGTCGCCATGCTGTCGGTGCCGATCGCGGTGGATGCCACGTGGGCGCTGCCGCCCGGCAGCAGCGTCACGCGGTAGACCGCGGGGCCGGTCGTGGTGGGTGCCGAGGCGCTGGTGTAGATGACGCCGTGGAAGACGCTCACGGCATCCGTGCCGCCGCCGTGCGGCAGCGGGTTCTGGTCGTAGGCGTAGTGCTGCGCAGCACCCTTCGCCGTGACGACCCACATGCTGCTGTCGGCGTCTTCGTTGACCGTGACGATCACGCGGTCGTGAGTGCGGTCGGCGCCGAGGCCGTCGATCTTCCCGGTGAGGTTCCAGCTGTGCTCGAGCCGGCCGTTCGGCGACAGCTCCACGAGCGTGCTCTGCTGCGGGGTGCCTGCGGCCGGCCCCGTCGAGGGCACGCCGTTCTGGAAGCCGACGAAGACATGACCGCCGAGCACGGCGATGTCGTCGGGGTCGCTCCAGCCGTGCGCTGCCCCGCTGAAGATCGTCTGCGCGCGCAGCGCCGCAGGGTTGTGAACGGGGTGCGGCGCGGCAGCGTCCGCGGGGGCCGCGACGGCGGCGAGCGTTCCCAGCGACGCGAGGGTGCCGGCGGCGAGGGCCGCCGCGCGCACGCGGAGGGTGGTCTTCTTCATCGAGGATCTCCTGAAGGTCGGGCCCCGCCTGCGGGGCTGATCGGGTGATCCACGAAGGTAGGCGCCGCGGGTTGCCGCCCCCCGAACGGGTGGTGGCAGCGGTATGACGCCTTCCCGGGTGTCCGCTTTCAGTCGGCGATGAAGCCGCTCGTGTCGCCGACGAGGCGCGTGTGGTCGGCCGGCACCGGCTCGACCGCGGCGAGCGCCACCTCGGCCGCGAACTCGGAGACGTTGTAGAGCTTGCCCGCCGACTGGCGGCGCTCCTCGATGGCGCCCGGGTTGAGGCGGTTGAGCAGCGTCGCGGTGATGGTGCCCTCGATCATGTCGCCTGAGACCACCACGAAGCCGATGCCGCGCGCCTCGAGCTCGGCGATGCGCTCGCGCAGCGCGTCCTCGCCGGCGCGCTTCGAGAGCGCGACGGCCGCGTACTCGGGCATGGTCGGGGTGGTGCGGATGAAGTGGGCCTGGTGGCTCGTGACGAACACGACGCGCGAGCCCTCGCCGAGCAGGGGCAGGGCGGCGTCGAGCACGCCGAGCTGGGCGTCGCGGTTGAGGCGCAGCGCGTAGTCCTCGCCCATGCCCGACTCCATGCCGCCGGAGGCGTTGAGCACGAGGACGTCGAGACCGCCCCAGGCATCCTTCACCTGCGCGAACATGGCGGCGACGGATGCCGGGTCGGTCAGGTCGGCGGCGACGAGGAGCGCCTCGGCCCCCTGCTCGGCCAGCTGCGCCTGCAGCTTCTCGGCCCGGGCCGCCTTGTTGCGGTAGTTGATGACGACCTTCGCGCCGGCGCCCGCGAAGTAGGCGACCGTGTCGGCGCCGATGCCGCGGCTCGACCCCGTCACGAGAGCGCGCTTGCCTGCGAGGGAACCGGGGGCGAGGGGGTTGGTCACGTGGAACTCCTACTGGGGTCGATCGGCGGGTGAAGAAACCCAACACCGAGGTTAGCAACGCCGCTAGGGTGGGCCGCATGGACGGGTTCGAGTGGGTCATCTGGGCCGGGCTCATCGTCGTGTTCGTCGCCGTCGCGATGGCCACGACCGAGATCGAGTTCATGCTGCTGGCCCTCGGTGCGCTCGGCGGTCTCATCGTCGTGTTCGTGGGCGGCTCCTGGTGGGTCGCGTTCATCGTCGCAGCCGTCATCGCCGTGCTCTCGACCTTCCTGCTGCGCCCGCGGCTGCTGCACCTGCTCGAGCGCAACGCCGACCCGGCGAAGAGCAACATCGACGCGATCGTCGGCACCGTCGGCCGCGTCATCCTGCAGGTCACGCCCGTCGGCGGTCAGGTCAAGCTCGCCAACGGCGAGACGTGGAGCGCCCGCCTCGCCGACGAGACGGCCCCGCAGCTCTCCCCCGGAACAGAAGTGCACGTGCTCGCGGTCGACGGGGCATCCGTCGTCATCGCTCCGATCGCGTGACCCCCCCCGATAACAGAACAGACAACCGAACAGAAAGGCTGAGGGGCCGAAATGGAAGTTGGAGTCGCGATCGGCATCGTCGTCGTCGTGATCGTCGTCATCTTCGTCTTGGTGACGATCTTCCGGGCGATCCGCATCGTTCCGCAGGCACGAGCGGGCGTGGTCGAGCGGCTGGGCCGCTACCACAAGACCTTGAACCCCGGTCTGAACCTGCTGGTGCCGTACATCGACCACCTGCGCCCGCTGATCGACCTGCGCGAGCAGGTCGTCTCGTTCGCCCCGCAGCCGGTGATCACCGAGGACAACCTGGTGGTCTCGATCGACACGGTCATCTACTTCCAGGTGACGGATGCCCGGGCCGCCACCTACGAGATCGCGAACTACCTCGCCGCCGTCGAGCAGCTCACGACCACCACGCTCCGTAACGTCGTCGGCGGCATGAACCTCGAAGAGGTCCTCACGAGCCGCGACAACATCAACTCGCAGCTGCGCGTCGTGCTCGACGAGGCGACCGGCAAGTGGGGCATCCGCGTAGGCCGCGTCGAGCTCAAGTCGATCGACCCGCCCGCCTCCATCCAGGACTCGATGGAGCAGCAGATGCGCGCAGAGCGCAACCGCCGCGCCGCGATCCTGAACGCCGAGGGCACGAAGCAGGCCGAGATCCTGAACGCCGAGGGCACGAAACAGGCGGCCATCCTCCGCGCGGAGGGTGAGAAGCAGGCGGCGATCCTGCGGGCGGAAGGTGAGGCGAAGGCGATCGACACCGTCTTCACCGCCATTCACCTGGGCAAGCCCGACGAGCTCCTGCTCGCCTACCAGTACCTGCAGACCCTGCCGCTCATCGCGAACGGCCAGGCGAACAAGGTCTGGATGATCCCGGCCGAGCTCAACCGTGCGCTCGACTCCTTCGGCAAGGCGTTCGGCGGCGGGCTCGCGGGTGCGGGCAGCGCAGCGGCGAAGGCTGCTGCGACACCGTCGGCCGGGGCCCCCTCCCCCGCGGCGCCGACCGCGGAGTAGGCCCCTGGCAGCCGGGAACCGCGACAGCGGCTACTTCGCGAGCGCGCGCCCGCGGGTCCTCGCGCACCGCGGCCTCGCCGTCGACGCGCCCGAGAACACGCTGCTCGCGTTCGCGAAGGCGCTCGCGGCGGGGGCGCAGTATGTCGAGACCGACGTGCACGCCTCGGCGGACGGGGTCGCGATCATCAGCCACGACCCCGATCTGCGCCGGCTCGCCGGGCGTGACATCCGCGTCTCGCAGCTGACGCGGGCCGAGCTCGCCGGGGTCGACCTCGGCGAAGGGCAGAGCTTCGCGACGCTCCAGGAGGCGCTCGAGGCCTTCCCCGACGCGCGGTTCAACGTCGACGTGAAGAGCCGTGACGCGGTGGATGCCGCGGCGAGCGCGATCCGCGCGGCCAAGGCGACCTCGCGCGTGCTCGTGACGAGCTTCGACGACGCGACGCGCAAGGCCGCGGTCGCTGCGCTCGGCGGCACGGGCGCCGTCGCCACCTCGGCATCGCAGCGCGGGGTCGTCTGGGCCCTCGTCGGGGCCCGCCTGGGGCTCGGCTTCGTGGTGCGCGCGGCCCTCAAGGGCGTCGACGCGGTGCAGGTGCCCGAGCGCCAGGGCCCCCTTCGGGTCGTCACGCCCCGCTTCGTCGACGCGGTGCGCAAAGCGGGCGTCGAAGTGCACGTCTGGACGGTCAACGACGAGGACGACATGCGGCGGCTGATCGTGCTGGGCGTCGACGGCATCGTGAGCGATCGGGCCGATCTTGCTGTGAACGTCGTCCGCGACCTGGCAAACCCCTGAGTCTGGCGCTTCACTGGGAAGTGCACGGCTTGCCGCATCGTTCGAGGTGGAGAGCACGTGTCGATGGTCGCGTGCTCGTGATCGTCGTCAAGGGGAAGGAGTCGTCATGGCAGATCGCAGCCTGCGCGGAATGAGGCTGGGGGCCCAGAGCCTGCAGAGCGAAGACGGTGTGAGCTTCTCACCGCGCGCGTCACACACCTATGTCTGCTCCGACTGCGGCCGCGAGACCACGATGGTCTTCGCCGCCGAGGCCGAGGCCCCCGATGTCTGGGAATGCCGCTACTGCGGCCACGAGGCGACGCGCATCGTCGACGACAAGCTCGTCGAGGTCGACCGCGCCGAGTCCAAGGCGCCGCGCAGCCACTGGGACATGCTGCTCGAGCGCCGCACCGAGGCCGAGCTCGAAGAGCTCCTGCAGGAGCGCCTCACCTACCTGCGCTCGCGTCGCGGACAGGAGACGGGCGTCTAGTCCGACTCCGCGCGCCGC
This sequence comes from Microbacteriaceae bacterium, assembly GCA_009780695.1. Lineage (GTDB taxonomy): Bacteria > Actinomycetota > Actinomycetes > Actinomycetales > Microbacteriaceae > Gryllotalpicola. The sequence continues at coordinate 38,857 of WQZN01000005.1, read as the reverse complement.
GCATCGCGTGACCAGACGCCGTCTTCCGGGTTCCCCCGGGGGCGGCGTCTCTGTGTCAGCAGCAGCCCGAGACATCCGACGAGTCCCGCTCCCCCGAGGGCCGCGGCGCCGAGTTCGATCGCCGCGCCGAAGCGCACGGCGGGCGTGATGCCGGTGGAGAGCGGCACGGATGCCACGAGCACCCCCGGCTTGTACGCCGGGATCGCCGCGAGGGTCCGCCCCGTGGGTCCGATGACCTGGCTCGTGCCGACCGTCGAGATGTTCACGACGGAGCGGTCGGTCTCGACGGCGCGCATGCGGGCGATCGCGAGCTGCTGCACGTTCTCCTCGGTGCGGCCGAAGTCGGCGTTGTTGGTCTGCGCGAGGATCAGCTGCGCCCCCCCGTCGATCATCTGCGGGATCTGCCGGTCGTCGATGATGTCGAAGCAGATCGAGATGCCGGCGCGGATGTCCTGGCCCGTGCCGCGGATGTCGAACACGTTGGGCCGGGTGCCGGGCGTGTAGTCGCGCTGCACGAGGTCGACCAGCGCGGGCGCGAGCGCATGGAAGAACGGGCGCAGCGGGATGTACTCGCCGAACGGCACGGGCAGCTGCTTGTCGTACTGCGCGACCTTGCCCTTGTCGCCGTCCCACAGCAGTGACGAGTTGAAGGTCTTCGGGCCGTCCTCGGTGATCGCTCCGACGACGAGCGGCGCGTCGAGCACCCGGCTCAGCGCGCTGAGCACGCTCGCGCTGTTCTGGTCGGCGAGCGGATTCGCGTCGGCCGATCCCTCGGGCCACACGACCATGTCGAACGGGCCCTTCGAGAACAGCGGCACGGTCGCGTTGACCTGCGCCTGCTCGACGGCGCCGTACTTGTTGTTCGGGTCGAAGTAGCCGGCCGGCCCGTCGCCCTGGACGGCCGCGACGCGCGCGCTGCCGAGGGCATGGCTCGGCCACGCGGGCACGGATGCCATCGCCAGAGCGGCCGTGACGGGCAGCACCGCGCGCGTCAGCCGGGACATCCCGACCTCCTGCAGGCAGGCGAGCGCGAACGCGGAGACCCACACGAGCAGGAAGGTGAGCCCGGCGACGCCGACCCAGCCGACGAGCGGGGTGAAGGGGCTCTGCGACTGCGTGTAGGCGACGCGCCCCCAGGCGAAGCCGGTGAACGGCCAGTGGTCGGTCTGGAACTCGCGCAGGGTCCACAGCCCCGCGACCACGAGCGGCAGCAGCACGAGGGTGCCGAGCCGCCCCGGCACCGCGCGCGGCACCCAGCGGTACGCGAGCGTGATCAGCACGGCGGCGAGCGACCAGAAGAACGACTCGGTGATCGACAGCGCGAGCCAGGGCACCGGGCCGAGATAGAGCGCCGTCCAGTAGATGTCGGAGATGTAGAACGCGAGCGCGCCGACGAAGCCGACGAGCAGCGCGCTCCAGGCGCGGCGCCCCTGCTGCACGTAGAGCAGCAGACCCACGCCGGGGAACACGAGCGGCCACCACGACAGCGCGGGGAACGCGGCGTTGAACAGGACGCCGCCCGCCGCGGCCAGGATCAGGGCGGCCCAGAGCGGCACCCCGCGCCCGGTGCCGACGCGGAAGGCATCCGCGCCCGCCCGCCCGCGCCGCCGGTGCGGCACGCGCCCAGCCTTCTCGACCTTCCGGAACACGCGCTCAGCCCACACTCGAGTACGCGACGATGCCGCGCCGCACCGCATCGAGCGCCTGGCGCGCCGTGCGGCCGAGCTCGCCGTCCGCGACGACCGACAGCTGATCGAGCAGGTCGATCGTCTGCTTGCACCAGCGCACGAAGTCGCCGGCCGCGAGCTCGGCCTGGTCGAGCACCCGCTCGAGGCTCTGACCGCGCGCCCACGCGTGCATCGCCGGTGCGAGGCCGATCGAGAGCGGGTCGCTGCCGGGCAGCCGGTGCTCGCGCTCGAGGTCGTCGAGCTCGGCCCACAGCTTCTGGGTCGCCTCGAGCGCGCCGCGGAACCGCCCCTTCGGCAGCAACCGCTCGGGCACGTCGACCTCGTCGCGGCGCGGTTCGAAGACGAGGGCGCACGCCATGGCGGCGAGGCTCGGGGCATCCAGCCCCGCCCACAGGCCGTGCCGCAGGCACTCCGCGACCAGCAGATCGCGCTCGCCGTAGATGCGGCGCAGCCGGCGCCCGTGCGTCGTGAGCCTCGCCTGCCCGTCGTCGTCGGCGCGCAGATAGTCGATCGCGAGCAGCACATCGGTGACGCGGTCGAAGACCCGGGCGACGGCGCCCGTGCGGCTGCGGATCTGCGAGTTCAGCTGATCGGTCTCGCGCTTGAAGCGCCACCAGCGCTCGCCCCAGCGTGCGTGGTGCTCGCGCTCGGAGCAGCCGTGGCACGGGTGGTGCCGCATGCGGGTGCGCAGGTCGGAGAGCTGCTTCTGCACGCGTTGCTTCGCGGCGTTCGACTGCCCCTGCATCTTGCTGTTCTGCTTCTCGAGCTCGCTGACCTCCCGGCGTAGCGCGGCGTACTCGCCGAAGTCGCCGAGGTGGCACTCCATGGCCTTGGCGTAGCCGGCGAGTGACTCCTCACGCTTGCGCACGGTGCGCGCGAGATCGACGACCGCGCGGTCGGCCTGGAACTGGGCGAACGACGACTCGAGGATCTCGCGCGTGCGCTCGCGGCCGAACTGCTCGATCAGGTTGACGGCCATGTTGTAGGTCGGGCGGAAGCTCGAGTTGAGCGGATAGGAGCGGCGGGATGCCAGCGCAGCCACCGCCTGCGGGTCCATGCCGTCGACCCACTGGATGACCGAGTGGCCCTCGACGTCGATGCCGCGGCGGCCCGCGCGGCCGGTGAGCTGCGTGTACTCACCGGGGGTGATCGGAACGCGCGCCTCGCCGTTGAACTTCTCGAGCTTCTCGAGCACGACGGTGCGGGCGGGCATGTTGATGCCGAGCGCGAGGGTCTCGGTCGCGAAGACGACCTTGACGAGCTTGCGCTGGAAGAGCTCCTCAACGACCTCCTTGAAGGCCGGCAGCAGGCCCGCGTGGTGTGCCGCGACGCCGCGCTTCAGGCCCTCGAGCCACTCCCAGTAGCCGAGCACCGCGAGGTCCTCGTCGAGCAGGGTGCGGGTGCGCTCCTCGACGATCTGCTGGATCTCGTCGCGCTCCCACGCCTCGGTGAGCCGCACTCCCCCGCGCAGCACCTGCTGCACGGCCTGGTCGCAGCCGTTGCGGCTGAACACGAAGAAGATCGCGGGCAGCAGCCGGCGCTCGGCGAGGCGGCCGACGAGCTCGGCGCGGTCCATGCGGTAGCCGTGGCCCGAGAACCCTCCGCCGTGGCGGCGGCCGCGATCGGATGCCATGCGCCCGCCCGACGGGCGGCCGCCGGCCCGCGCGAGCTGGACCAGCTCGGGGTTGACCTTGATCGCGGAATCGCGGCCGGCCCCCTCGAAGAGGTCGACGAGCTTGGAGCGCACGAGCACGTGCTGCTCGAGCGGCACCGGCCTCTCCTCCGAGACGACGACGTCGGTGTCGCCGCGCACGGCCTGCAGCCAGTCGCCGAACTCCTCGGCGTTGCTCACGGTGGCCGAGAGCGAGACGAGCTTGACGTGCTGCGGGAGGTGGATGATGACCTCTTCCCACACGGCGCCGCGGAAGCGGTCGGCGAGGTAGTGCACCTCGTCCATGACGACGTACGCGAGATCGGGCAGCAGGTCCGAGTCGGCGTAGAGCATGTTGCGCAGCACCTCGGTCGTCATGACGACGATGCGGGCGCGCGAGTTGACGTTCGTGTCTCCGGTGAGCAGCCCGACATCCTCTGCCCCGTACCGATCGACCAGCTCGTTGAACTTCTGGTTCGACAGCGCCTTCATCGGCGCGGTGTAGAAGACCTTCGCGTGCGGCGTCGACATCGCGAGATGCACGGCGAACTCGGCGACGGCCGTCTTGCCCGCGCCCGTGGGCGCCGCGACGAGCACGCTGTTGCCCGCCTCGAGGCTCGCGCACGCGTCGACCTGGAACGGGTCGAGGTCGAAGCGCAGCAGCGCGCGGAACTCGTCGAGCCTGGGCGACCGGGAGCGGGTCCGAGACTGGGCGTAGCGCTCGGACGGGGAGAGCTGGTCGGTCACGTCTTCAGCGTAGGCGCTCGGCCTTCGCGGGAAGCTCGGAAGCGGGCGGGCACGCCGCGCAGCTGCAGCGGTGCAGACTACGCGGCGTACTCGGCCTCGAGCTTCGCAGCCGCGCGCGCCTTGCGGCGGTCGTGCAGCCACGCGAACAGTGCGGCACCGAAGTACAGCGCGATGAGCGGCACCGCGAGGATCAGCATCGAGATGATGTCCGTCGACGGGGTGGCCAGCGCGGCGAAGATGACCGCGCCGAGGATCGCCCAGCGCCAGGCCTTCAGGATCGCCTTCGCGGAGATCACGCCGATCATGTTCAGCAGGACGATGAACACGGGTGTGACGAACGCGATGCCGACGGCGAGGATCAGCTTCAGCACGAAGCTGAGGTAGTCGCCCGCGCCGAGGTACGACGCGTCGTTCTGCGGGGTGAAGCTGAGGAACACGCCGATCAGGTGCGGCGTGACGTACCAGCCGAACAGGCAGCCGCCGAGGAACAGCGGGATCGCGGTGAAGAAGAAGCCGAAGACGTAGCGCTTCTCTTTCCCGGTGAGGCCCGGGGTCAGGAACGCGAAGATCTCATAGAGCCAGATCGGGCTCGCGGCGACCAGGCCGATGTAGATCGACACCTGCATCCGCAGGTCGAACGCGCTCGTCAGGTTCGTGTAGGTGATCTTGACGTTCTGGTGCTTCGCGAGTTCGTAGATCGGGTGGGTCAGCGTTCCCCACAGGTACGGCTCGACGAACCAGCCGACGACGGCCAGGACGAGGATCGAGGCCGCGGCGATCATGCCGCGGTTGCGGAGCTCGATGAGGTGCTCGCCGAGCGACATCCGCCCGTCGGAGTCCTGAGGGGCGCGCCCGGCCTTCTCCTTCGTTGGAGACGGGCTCACGACCTACTACTTCTTGTCGTCGGCGGAGGTGCTGGCGGTCTTGTCGGCGGAGGCGGCCTCGTCGTCGCTCTTGACGTCGTCCTTGAGCGTCTTCATCTCCTTGCGGAAGATGTTCATCGACTGGCCGAGGCTCTTGGCGAAGACGGGGAGTCGCGTCGCGCCGAACAGGAGCACGACGATCAGCAGAACGATGATCAGGTGCCAGCCGGAGAAAAGATCCTTGAGCATTTCAGGTCCTTAGGGGTTTCGGGCGATGTCTGGTGCGGACATCCGGGTCAGTCTAACCGGCTTCGGAGGGTGCCGACCGATACCGGGCGCGTCCCTGCAGCGCCCATTCAGCGATCTCGCGGCGTGCCTCGGCGGGGGCCGTGACGGTGAGCAGCCCGGCCATCGAGGCGACCAGCCGCTTGAGGCTGTGGAAGTGCGCGACGCGGATGCTGGTGCGCACGTAGCCCTCGCCGTCGGGCACGAGCTGCGCGTCGTCCGACAGGTATTCGGCGAAGCCGGGCAGCGCGCTCTCGGCCACGCGCACCTCGACGACGAGGTCGTCGGCGCTCGGGTCGAAGAGCGTCTCGGAGAGGGCGACCTCGTCGGGGGTGTGCAGCACCGCGAGACCGGTGTCGACCACCGCCTCCATCCGATCGATGCGGAAGATGCGCAGGTCGCGCCGCAAATGGCACCAGCCGCGCAGGTACCACGCGTCGTCGCGGCTCTCGAGGCGGAGGGGGTCGACGGGGCGGCGCTCGCGGCCGCCGCGCGCGTTCAGGTAGTCGAACTCGACGCGATGGCCGGATGCCAGAGCACCCCGCAGCACGTCGAGCGCGGCGTCCCTCGGGCCGTGGTCGATCGCCACCGGCGGCGGGGTCGCGGAGGCGCCGCGCGCGAGCTTCGCGATGAGCCCCGAGAGCACCTCGCTGTCCGCCGCGCCGGGGACCGCCTGCAGGTATTGCAGCCCCGCGATGAGGGCCGCGGCCTCGCGCGCGGAGAACCGCGGGGCGTCGTCGATGACCACGCGATTGGTGATCACGATCTCGTCACGTTCGTCGAGCGCGTCCCAATCGATGTCGAAGAGGTCCTCGGGGCCGTAGGTCTTCGTCGCGCCCGGAACGCCCATTCCCGTGATGCGCTCGACCTGCTGACGCATCTCCTTGGCGGTGAGCCCGAAGTGCGCGGCGGCCTCGGCGACGGGGACGCCCGGGTGGTCGACGAGGTACGGGACGACCGAGAGTAGGAACGCGAGGCGGTCCGCGGCGAAGGCGGGGCGGGGGCTCATCGGGATGCCTCCGCCGAGGCATCCCGCATCGCGCCCGCTCCCCCGCCGTGCGCGAACTCGACGGCGTCGAGGCGCGAGGTCACGGCCTGCTTGAGGTGCTCGGGCTCGATCACGGTCGCCTCGGGGCCGAAGCCCGCGAGCTCGTCGGCGAGCAGCGCGAGGTCGCTGTAGTGCACGATCAGGACGCGCTCGTCGGGGGTCGTGCCGCCGTAGCGCCGGCTGAGGCGGATCGCCGCGTCGCTGCCCGGCTCGACGGCGACGGTGGCGGTCTGGCGCTGCCACAGCCTCTCGAGCTCGGCCATCGCCTCGGCCGCGTGGTCGCCCGCGGGCGGGTCGAAGCGCTCGCGCGTCGCTGTCACCTCGCCGACGATGCGCGAGAGCATGAAGGTCAGCCTGCGGTCCTGGGACTCGCGGGACGGCACGGCCTCGAGCCCCGTGAAGAGCCAGCGGCCGCGGAACTGGTAGACCGCGAGGGGCTTGATCGTGTGCCGCCGCGCGACCGCGCGACCCGGCCGGGCATAGCGGAACTCGATGACGTCGTGGCGCTCGATCGCCTGCGCGACCGGGCCGAACGCGGGCTCGAGCTGCTTGAGGCGCGGCGCATAGCCGAGCATGGGGCCGTCGGGCTCGATGCCCGCGGCGCGCAGCTTGATCATCGCGCGGCGCATGTCGCCCGAGAGCGAGCCCTCGCGCCACACGGTGCCGGCGAGCTGCAGCAGCGAGAGCTCGGTCGGGGTGAAGCGGATGTCCTCGGGCAGCTCGTAGTCGCCCTTCGACACCCGGTAGCTCTGCAGCTGGTTGTTGCCCTGCTGCCCCGGCGCGTCGACGGTCTCGAGCGGCACGCCGAGCTCGCGCAGGGTGTCCTTGTCGCGCTCGAACTGCCGCTCGAGGTTCGCGTTGTCACCGCTCGGCGACCACTTCTGGTGGTAGCCGTCAACCGTCGAGAGGATCTGCTCCTTGGTCAGCCCCTGCTCGGTCGCGAGCAGCGCGAGCACAAGGGAGAACTGCCGCTCTTCCGGCGGGACGATTCGTGGCACTCGGCCAGTCTAGGAACGGGTGCCGCTACTGCGCGGGAGCGGCGGGCAGGATGCCGAGGATGTCGACGACGGTCGCCTCGGCCTGGCCGTCCTGGCTCTTGTCCTTGGGGACGAGCACGACGACCTGCGAGCCGACGGTCTTGCCGATCAGCTGGCTCGACAGGGCCGACTTGTCGTTGAGGCTCTGCGTGGCGGGCGCGCCCTGCTCCCACGATCCGCTCGCGGTCGTCGGGTCGGCCCAGGTGACGGTCTGGGTCTGGACGATGAGCACGTCGTTCGCGGTCGCCTTCTTGCCGTCGCCCTGCTTGAGCACGGCCGACGTGACCTTGGTCGGCTCCTGGTGCTCGCCGATGACGATGCCGGGCTGGCCGCTCGGCGCGAGCACCACGGTCGGGAAGCCGGGGGTGGCGGGGCGCACGCGGCCCGTCGCGCGGCCTGGGAGCGCCTTCTGCACATCGACGACGAGGGCTGCGGAGCCCTGCACGCCGAGCGCGCTCGCGCCGTCGCTCTGCGGCACGACGACGGCGATGCGCGAGCCCACCGTGGCGCACTCGAGCGCGTGGGCGAGCCCCGTGCCGATCGTCTTCGACGCGACCGGGAAGAAGCCCTGCTGGGTCGCACCGGTCTGCTGGCCGGTGGCGCCGTCGAAGATCGTCACCGTGAGCTGGGCGGCACCCCCGTTGCTCACGCGCGCGCCGGTGCCCTTGATGAGCGTCGTCGACTCGGTTCGGTTGGCGTTGAGGGGCGACGGCACGGTCGCCGCGAGGCTCGTCGAGCCGAAGCCGCCCGTCGCCTGGATGGAGTCCGAGGCGCTGCCGCTCGTGACCGTGCAGGCGGCGGATGCCTGGCCCGAGGCGCTGCAGCCCGTGAGGGCGGCGCCGGCGACGGCGGCGATGACGATCAGGGCGGGAACGGTACGGCGCACGGGTGCTCTTTCGACGGGGGTCAAACGGTCGTCACTCTAACGGAGGAAGTTAAGACTGCGGTTCGGAGTCGGGCGGCGCGGTGCGGGCATCCGCGATGCGCTGCGCCTCACGGGCCTTCTTGCGCAGGATCTTGTCGCTCTTGCCGCGCTCGCCGAGGGCGCCCGGCGTCCAGACCTCGACGTCCTCGTCGGAGTAGCTCGTCTTGCTCGCGCGACGCTTGAGCTGCGGCAGCTCGGTGTCGGGCGCGAGGCGGCGCGCGGTGACGAGGAAGCCGGTGTGGCCGGCCATGCGGTGGTCGGGGCGCACGGCGAGGCCCTCGACGTGCCAGCCGCGCACGATCGTCTCGTCGGCGTCGGGGTGGGTGAAGAGGCCGGTGTCGCGGATCGCCTCGGCCACACGGCTGAGCTGCGTGACCGTCGCGACATAGGCCAGCACGACGCCGCCGGGCTTGAGCGCCTCGGCGACGGCCTCGAGCGGTTCCCAGGGGGCGAGCATGTCGAGCACGACCCGGTCGACCGTGCCGGGCTCGAAGGTGGAGGGCAGGACATCCTGCAGATCGCCCACCGCGACGTCGAAGTTCGCCGGGCGGTACCCGAGGAAGCCGGCCACGTTGCCCATCGCGATGTCGGCGAACTCCTGCCGGCGCTCGAAGCTCTGCAGGCGCCCCTCGGCGCCGATCGCGCGCAGCAGCCACAGCGACAGCGCGCCCGAGCCGACGCCGGCCTCGACGACCGTCGCGCCCGGGAAGATGTCGGCCTTGGCGAGGATCGCCGCGGCGTCCTTCGGGTACACGATCGCCGCGCCGCGGGGCATCGACATGACGAAGTCCTTGAGCAGCGGGCGCAGGGCGAGGTGCTGCGCCCCCGTCGAGTTCGCGACGACCGTGCCGTCGGGGCGCCCGATGATGTCGTCGTGCGCGATGAAGCCGCGCTCGGTGTGGAACTTCTCGCCCGGCTTCAGCGTGACCGTGTTCATGCGGCCCTTGGGGCCCGTGAGCTGCACGCGGTCGCCGACGCGGAACGGGCCGCTGAAGGCGAGGTGGTTCACCGGGATGTCGGCTCCGGCCGTCTCGGACGAATCGGTGGTCTGGTCGTCGGTCATGCTCCGGCCTTCCGTGCGGCGAGCTCGCGCAGATCGCCGAAGGTGCGGCCTGCGAGCGTGCGCCAGATCGTGTGGTCGCCCGTCTCGGGCAGCGGCACCATGTGCGGCACGCCGATGGCGACGGTGCCCGCGGCGACCGCGGCGGCGAGGCCCGTGAGCGAGTCCTCGATGGCGACGCAGCCGGATGCCGGGACGCCGAGACGTCGCGCCGCCTCGAGGTACGCCTCGGGGTGCGGCTTGGGGTTCTCGACCTCGTCGCCCGACACGATCGTGTCGAACGGGTCGAAGGGGATGTAGCTCGCGATCTGCTCGGCCATGCGGCGGAACGACATCGTCACGAGAGCGGTCTTCACCCCCGCCTCGCGCACCTCGCGCAGCAGTTCCTGCGCGCCCGGGCGCCACGGCACGCCGACCTCGGCGAGCTGCTCGGTCACGCGGTCGGTGAGGCGGTCGATGATCGTGCGGATGTCGAGATCGACGCCCCGCGACTGCAGCACGGCGGCCGAGACCTCGAGCCCGTTGCCGACGAGGGTCAGGCCGTCGTCGTGGGTCCAGGTTCCGCCCCAGGCGTGCACGAGCTCGGTCTCCGCGGTCATCCAGTACGGCTCGGTGTCGACGAGCGTGCCGTCCATGTCGAACAGGACGGCAGCGGGCACAGGAATCACAGGGGCCAAGTCTATCCGCGACCCCGGGCCTATCCTGGTCGGAAGCGAACCGGCACACGATGAAGAGGTGGCGTTTGACCGACGGCAAAGGCATCCTGAACGGCCGCATCCTGGTCGTGGCCTTCGAAGGCTGGAACGACGCGGGCGAGGCGGCGACGGGCGCGGTGCGTGCGCTGAAGGATGTCCTGGACGTCGTGCCCCTGCACGAGATCGACCCCGAGCTGTACTACGACTTCCAGTTCACCCGCCCGGTCACGAAGTTCGACGACGACGGGCAGCGCACCCTGGAGTGGCCCGGCGCCGTGCTCTACGGGCCCTCCGACCCGGGGCGCCTGCCGCGTGCGCTCGCCACAGACGCCGAGCTCGAGGTGACCGGCGACAACGCCGGCAACATCTATCTGCTGCTCGGCACCGAGCCGTCGCGCGCCTGGAAGGCCTTCGCCGGCGAGCTGCTCGACGCCGCGCTCGCCGCGGACGTCGACGCGATCGTCTTCCTCGGCGCGCTGCTCGCGGACGTGCCCCACACCCGCCCCATCTCGGTCGGCGCCTCGAGCGACAACGCCGCCGTGCGGCGTGAGTTCGCGCTCGAGCGGTCGACCTACGAGGGGCCCACCGGAATCCTGGGCGTGCTCGGCCAGGCCGCCGAGGCGGTCGGCATCCCGACGATCTCCATCTGGGCCTCGGTGCCGCACTACGTGCACAACGCGCCGAGCCCGAAGGCGACGCTCGCGATCATCGACAAGCTCGAGGAGCTCGTCGACGTGACGATCCCCCGTGGCGAGCTCGTCGAGGAGTCGGCCGAGTGGGAGCGCGGCATCGACGCCCTCGCCGAGGACGACGAGGACATGGCCGCCTACATCAAGCAGCTCGAGGCGGCGCGCGACACGGTCGACTCCCCCGAGGCGAGCGGCGAGGCGATCGCGCAGGAGTTCGAGCGCTACCTGCGGCGCCGCGGCGACGGCGATGGGCGTGACGGGCGTGATGGCGGCCCGGGTGCCGGCCCGACCGGGCCCTGGCGCCCGAACGGCTGAGGCATCCTGTCTGCCCTGCCCCCTCCCCCTCCCGGTCCCGTTCCTCGCGGACGCTTTTTGTTCGGGCAGGCCGCGCGTCGGCGGGCTCAGTCCGGCGCGCCGTCCGAATTGCGTCCGCGGAGTCTGCGCAACAGCCGGGCTTCGGCGATCGCGTCTTCGACCACCTGCTGGATGACATCCCAGTGCTCGTCGATCAGGGCGGGGTCGACGCTGATGACGCGGATGCCCCAGGCCTCGGTCACGAGGTCGCGGTAGTAGTCGGTGCTCCGACTCCCCTCGTGGTCGCGGCCGTTGGTCTCGAGCGCGACGAGGCCCTCGATGAGGTTGTCGACGTGACCGACGCCGGGGATGCGCGCCTGCGGCTCGACCCGGTAGCCGAGGCGGGTGAAGCGCAGGCGCACCTTGGTCTCGAGGCCGGACTGGGCGCGGAATTCGGTGTCGACCTCATGCAGGAGGCGCTTCATGCGCGTGGGGGCGGCGGCGATGAGCTCGAGGGCGTCGTCCGTGCTCAGGTAACCGAGGTGCACGGCCGACTCGATCGCGGCGATGAGGTCGTCGGGCGGCAGGCAGTCCATCGCCTGCCTCAGCGCATCGAACACCGAGACGTAGAGCCGGGTTCCGGCGCGGGTCGGGCGCCTGCGGTGCGGAATGACTCGGCGGCGCAGTGCGGCGAGTCGCTCGCCGGTGCGCCCGGAGTTCCGCGGCACGCGCAGGTGGAGGGCCGGGGGCGGGTCGCCGACCCAGATCTCGAGCGACCGCAGCAGGCTGATGCAGTCGATCCGCCCGCCGCACTGCACGGCGGAGCGCTCGGCCGAATTCAGGTCCCCACAGGCGTAGAGCCCGCGACGGGGTCTGCAGCAGAGCGGATGCTTTCTGATCGCGGCAATCTCCCGCGAGGAAAGCCCCGCGGCGCGGAGTTCGCCGGTGGTTGCGACGTGCCCGAAACGGCACAGCGGGGTGTGCATGCACAGAGCATGGGGTCGGCGCCGGGCGCGGTGCCTGGCGAACCGGCGCATCGGTGCGTTATTGGCTTATCGGCAGTGGTGTGCAGGCCGAGAACTGCGCGGCATCCTCGGCGGCACGCCGTTCAGGTCGCTTGCTCGCGATCTGGCGGACTCAATCTGCGGGAAGACCCGGTATGTCGCCGACGACGCGCCGCATCTTGTGCCGAAAAGCGTCCGCGAGGAATTGGACCGGCATAAGGCGCGTCCGTCGGGAATCAGAGTTCGTCGATGGCGTCGATGGCGTCGATGGCGTCGATGGCGTCGACGGTCACCTGCGGCGCGGATGTCGCGGCATCCCCACCGCGCGCTTACAGCTCGATGCCGAGGAGCAGGTGGATGCCCGCGCGCAACCCCGTCGAGAGGCCGGTCTGCGCCCGCTCGTCGATGAGCGCGATCGCCGCCGGCGCGTCGAGATCGTTCGCGAGCACCGCGCGCAGCTCGGCGAGCCCGGCCCCGTCATCCTCGATCGCGGGCGCAGCCGACCACGCGGCCAGACGCTCCACGGCCTCGGCCAGCACGGCATCGGTCCACTCCCAGTCCGAGCGGTAATGGTGCGCGAGGATCGCGAGCCGGATGCCACGCGGGTCGACCCCGGCGGCGACGAGCTCCTTCACTTTCACGAGGTTGCCGAGCGACTTCGACATCTTCTCGCCCTGATAGGCGACCATGCCGCCGTGGGCATAGACCTTCGCGGCGGCCTCACCGGTCAGCGCCGACGAATGGGCGGCGCTGAACTCGTGGTGCGGGAACACCAGGTCGGACCCGCCGCCCAGCACCGTGAGCGGCGCCCCCAGCTCGTCCAGCGCGATGACCGCGCACTCGATGTGCCAGCCGGGTCTCCCTCGGCCGACGGGCGAGTCCCACACGGGCTCGCCGTCGCGGTGCGCGCGCCACAGCAACGGATCGAGCTCGTCGCGCTTGCCCGCACGGCCCGGGTCGCCGCCGCGCTCGCCGAAGAGGCGCAGCATCTCGTCGCGCCGCATGCGGCTCTCGAGGCCGAGGTACCAGGGGCCCACGTCCGACGCGGCGGTCGCGTCGAAGTAGATGTCGGCGCCGTCGCTGTCGTCGGAGGCGTCGTCGGCCGGCAGCCGATACGCCAGCCCCGCGGCCAGCAGCTCGGCGGCGGCCACGGCGGCCGGGGCGATGCGGTCGGTCACCGCGACATAGGCGTCGGGCGGGATGACGCCGAGCGCCGCCATGTCGGCACGGAACCCGTCGACCTCGCTGCGCCCCAGCTCGCGCCAGTCGACGCCGTCGCGTTCGGCGCGCTCGAGCAGCGGGTCGTCGACGTCGGTGACGTTCTGCGCGTAGCGCACGGCATACCCGGCATCGCGCCAGACCCGCTGCAGCGTGTCGAACGCGACGTACGTCGCCGCGTGGCCGAGGTGCGTCGCATCGTACGGCGTGATGCCGCAGACGTACAGCGTGGCCGTGTCGCCGTCGGGCTCGGCGGCCACGAGTCCGCCGGTCGCGCTCGAGAACAGCCGCGGCACCGTGCCGCGGCCCGGCACCTCGGGCAGCTCGGGGAATGCCCACGCCTCCATCAGTACGCCGCCAGCAGGTCGGCGAGCACTCGGCGCCCGAAGACGAGCGAGTCGAGCGGCACGCGCTCGTCGATGCCGTGGAACATGCCCGGGAAGTCGAGCTCGGGCGGCAGCTTGAGCGGGGCGAAGCCGTAGCCGCGGATGCCGAGCAGCGACAGCGCCTTGTTGTCGGTGCCCGCGGGCATCAGATACGGCAGCACGGGCACCCCGGGGTCGTGCCGCTCGAGCGAGCCACGCACCGCGTCGACCAGGGCGCCCGAGGTCGGGTTCTCGAGCCCGGTGTCCTTCACGACGATCTCGATGCGCACGTTCTCGCCGACGAGCTCGTCGAGGTAGGCCAGCACCTCGTCCTCCTGGCCGGGCAGCGGGCGGATGTCCAGACGCGCCTCCGCGCGCTCCGGGATCACGTTCGACTTGTAGCCCGCCGTGAGCATCGTCGGGTTCGCGGTGGAACGCAGCGTGGCGGTGATGAAGCCGGCGGCGGAACCGGTGCGGAGCACCACGGCATCCGGCCCGACCTGCTCGGGGTCGACGTCGAGGATGCGCCCCAGCTCGGCGATCAGCTCGGAGGTCGTATCGGTCAGTTGCACGGGCCACTCGAGCCGGCCGACCTTGGCGACCGCCTCGGCGAGCTCGGTGACGGCGTTGCGCGCGACGAGCCGCGAGCCGTGGCCCGCGGGCGCCTCGGCGACGAGCTTCGCCCAGATCATCGCCTTCTCCCCCGTCTGCAGCAGATAGGCGGGCGTGCCCTCGATGTCGATCGAGTAGCCGCCGACCTCGCTGATCGCCTCGGTCGCGCCCGCGAACAGCTCGGGGTGCTCGCGCACGAGGAAGTGCGAGCCGAAGCCGCCGCCGTTCTCCTCGTCGGCGAAGAAGGCGATGACGAGGTCGCGCTCGGGCTGACCGCCGCCTGCGAGCACATCGCCGAGCGCGGTCAGGATCATGGCATCCATGTTCTTCATGTCGACCGCGCCGCGGCCCCAGAGCATGCCGTCCTTGATGTCGCCCGCGAACGGGTCGACGCTCCACTGCGCGGGGTCGGCGGGCACCACGTCGGTGTGGCCGTGCACGACGAGGGCCGGCTTGCCGCGGTCGCGGCCGGGCACCCGCGCGACGACGCTCGTGCGGCGCGGCGCCGAGTCGAACAGCTGCGGCTCGAGGCCGAGCGCCTCGAGCTTCGCGGCGACGTATTCCGCCGCCTCGGTCTCGCCCTTCGACTTCCCTTCGCCGTAGTTCGTCGTGTCGAAGCGGATCAGCTCGCTCGCGATGATCGCGGTCTCGTCGAGCTCGGCGGCGTCGGTCATGCTCTTACGCTAGCGCCGGGTTTTCGAACGCACCGAAGAGCCGCCTGTGCGGATGCCGCGGCGCCCGCTCGACGCGCCCGGGGTGCGCGCCCGTGGTCAAAGGGGCGCCCTGAGCCGTGATAGAGTCGTTCCTCGGTGGTTGGCTCAGTTTTCAACCGTCGGAAGTGCGCGCGGGTGGCGGAATAGGCAGACGCGCTAGCTTGAGGTGCTAGTGCCCGTATAGGGCGTGGGGGTTCAAGTCCCCCCTCGCGCACAATCGAAAGAACCCCTGGGTGACCAGGGGTTCTTCTCGTTTAAGTCGTCAGGTGAGATGCCGAAGGGCGGACGTTCCGGTGAGGAGCGTCCGCCCTTATGCGCTCTTCGCGCGGCTACGAGACCAGTTCGCGCGCCTTCCGCGCCGCGGCGACCAGGTTGGTGAGCGACGCGATCGTCTCGTCGTAGCCGCGCGTCTTGAGGCCGCAGTCGGGGTTCACCCACAGCTGGCTGCCCGGCACCGCCGCGACGGCGCGTGCGAGAAGCTCGTCGAGCTCGGCCTGCGACGGCACGCGCGGCGAGTGGATGTCCCATACGCCGGGCCCGACGCCGTGGTCGAAGCCGCTGCGTGCGATGTCGTCGACGACCTCCATCCGGCTGCGTGCGGCCTCGATCGAGGTCACGTCGGCGTCGAGGGCGCGGATCGCGTCGATGACGACGCCGAACTCCGAGTAGCAGAGGTGCGTGTGCACCTGCGTCGCGACATCCGCCCCCGCCGTCGCCAGCTTGAACGAGCCGACCGACCACGCGAGGTACGCGTCCTGGTCGGCCTTCTTGAGCGGCAGCAGCTCGCGCAGCGCGGGCTCGTCGACCTGCACGACGGCGATGCCCGCCGCTTCGAGGTCGGCGACCTCGTCGCGCAACGCGAGCGCGACCTGGTTCGCCGTGTCGCCGAGCGGCTGGTCGTCGCGCACGAACGACCACGCGAGGATCGTCACGGGGCCCGTGAGCATGCCCTTGACGGGCTTGCTCGTGAGCGACTGCGCGTAGCTCGACCAGTCGACCGTGATGGGCGCCGGGCGGCTCACGTCGCCCCACAGGATCGACGGGCGCGTGCAGCGGCTGCCGTAGGACTGCACCCAGCCGTTCACCGTGACCGCGAAGCCGTCGAGGTGCTCGGCGAAGTACTGCACCATGTCGTTGCGCTCGGGTTCGCCGTGCACGAGGACATCGAGACCGAGCTCCTCCTGCAGGGCGATGACGCGTGCGATCTCGGCCTTCATCGCCTCGTCGTACTGCGCAGGCGTGAGCGAACCCGCGACGCGCGCTGCGCGGGCGCGACGGATCTCGGCCGTCTGCGGGAACGAGCCGATCGTCGTCGTCGGCAGTGCGGGCAGCGGCGTCGCGGCGGCCTGCGCGGTGACGCGCGCGTCGTAGTCGCCGCGCTCGAAGTCGCCCGGCTGCAGGCCTGCGAGGCGCTCGCGGACCGTGGGGACGCGCACGCCCGGCGCGCCGAGACGGTCGGCGAGGGCGAGGGATGCCTCGCGCAGCTCGCCGGCGATGGCATCCGCCCCGCGGCTGAGGCCCTTCGCCAGGGTCGCGACCTGCTCGACCTTCTGGTCGGCGAAGGCGAGCCACGAGCTCAGGCGCGCGTCGAGCTGCGGCTCGTCGGCCACATCGTGCGGCACGTGCTGCAGCGACGTCGAGGTGGCCGCCGAGACGTGCGGGCTCAGATCGCGCAGCAGCTGCAGCTTCGCGAAGGCGGCGGCGAGGTCGCCGCGCCAGATGTTGTGGCCGTCGATCACGCCGCCGACGAGGGTCTTGGTCTTGAGGGCGTCCGCCGTGCAGTTGTTGAGGTCTGCGGGGATCGAACCGCGCACGAGGTCGAGGCCGATCGCCTCGACGGGGGTGCTCGCGAGCGCGCCGAGAGCGTCGCCGAGGGCGGCGTAGGGGGCGGCGACGAAGAGCTGCGGGCGCGTCTCGAGGCGGCCGAGGGCGGTGTAGGCGGTCGCGGCCGCCGTGCGGACCGCGGACGGGGCATCCGGCAGGCTCTCCGACACGAGCGCGGGCTCATCGAGCTGCACCCACTCGGCGCCGACGGAGGCGAGGCGCGTGAGCAGCTCGGCGTAGACCGGGATGAGATCCGCGAGGCGGCTCAGCGGGCGGAAGCCCTCGGGGGCGGCGCCGGACGGCTTCGCGAGCGCGAGGAAGGTCACCGGGCCGACGAGCACCGGGCGGGTCGTGAAGCCGTCGGCCGCGGCTTCCTCGAACGCGCCCACGAGCTGGTCGGCGACCGCGGTGAATCGGGTCTCGGGGCCGATCTCGGGCACGAGGTAGTGGTAGTTCGTGTCGAACCACTTGGTCATCTCGAGCGGCGCGCGCCCACCCTCGCCGCGGGCGGCGAGGAAGTACTCGTCGGCCGGGACGACGCCGACGGCGACCGCGGCGTCGAGCACCTGGTCGTAGAGGCTGAAGGACTCCGGGATCGACGAGTCGGTGCGGCCGAGGCCGAGCGCGGCGAGGCGCTCGCGGGTCGTGCGGCGCAGCTCGGCGGCGCGGCGGTCGAGCTCGGCGCGGTCGATGTCGCCGTGCCAGAACGCCTCGAGCGCCTTCTTCAGCTCGCGGCGGCGGCCGATGCGGGGGTAGCCGAGGGCGGTGCCGGCGGGGAACGGGGTGCGGGGTGCTGCTGTGCTCACCCTGACAGGCTCCGTCATGTGCCATCGAAAGATAAGAGGCCAGTTACTGATGCAACGCATTAGATTGACCTAATGGAACTGGCTCAACTCCGTGCTCTGCGCGAGCTGCGCGACCGCGGCAGCATCGCGGCCGTCGCGGCGGCGTTCCGCGTCACGCCGTCCGCCGTGTCGCAGCAGCTCGCGGGTCTGCAGCGCTCGGTGGGCGTTCCGCTGACGCGTCTCGACGGGCGTCGCACCGTGCTCACCGATGCGGGCGCCGCTCTCGCCGATGCGGCCGTCGCGGTCGAGTCGGCGCTCATCGACGCCGCGAACTCGATCACCGAGTTCCATGGGGATGTCGTGACCGAGGTCTCCGTGGCCGCGTTCGACGCCGCTGCTGCGACCCTGTTCCCGCGGCTCATCGCCGTGCCCGCGGCTGAGCGGCCCCAGCTCGTGCTGGGCTCCGCGGACGTCGGCGTCGACGACGTGCCCGGCCTCGTCGCCGACACCGATCTCGTGATCGCGCAGAGGCTCGTCGGCGCGGCCGACTGGCCCGGGCAGCTCGCCGTCGTGCCGCTGCTCACCGAGCCGCTCGACGTGGCGTTCCGCACGGGGCACCGGCTCGACGCCGGCGACTCGGCCCGCGGTGCCGCGCCGGTCGCCGCCGCGGAGCTGCGCGACGTGCGCTGGATCGCAGCCCACGACGACCGGCCGCTCGCCGCCGCCGTGCGACGGCTGGGTGCGGCCGCGGGGGCAGAGGCGGCGGTCGTGCATCGCATCGACGACCTCGCCGTCGCGGTGGCGATGCTCGAGGCATCCGACGATGTGGCCCTGCTGCCCCGCTTCACGGGGGCGCGCTACCGCACCGCCGGCGTGCGCACCCGGCCGCTGGACCCCGCGGTCGCCGTCTCACGCCGGGTCGAGGTCGTCGCCCGCCCCGACACGCTGCACCGGCGCGGCGTGCGCACCGTGGTCGACCTGTTGCGCGTGCAGGCGAAGGCGCTGCAGCCGGCGGCAGCGGCATCCTCAGTGTCCGCGACGGCGCAGGTCGGGCGGGGTGCGGATGCCCCGCGCCGCTCCCCCGCGGCGGCGCCGTTCCGCGCCGACGTCGTCGGCAGCCTGCTGCGCCCGCCCGCCGTGAAGCGCGCACGGCTCGCGCACGCCTCGGGCGCGCTCGACGCCGCCGGACTGCGCGTTGTCGAAGACGCGGCCGTGGCGGCGGCTGTCGCGCAGCAGGCCGGCGCCGGCCTGAAGGTCGCGACCGACGGCGAACTGCGCCGCTCGTCCTGGTTCCAGGACTTCTTCGGCGGCCTCGACGGCGTCGCGCTCATCGACGCGCCCGAGCGCTTCAAGATCTCCGAGCTGGCGCGCGCGAACCGCGTGCTGCGCGTCGACGGCCGCATCGGCTTCCCCGCGGACCACACGATGCTCGACGACTTCCGGTTCCTGGCCGCTGCGGCGGCGGACGGCGGGGTGGCGGCGAAGATGACGATCCCGTCGCCGGCGATGCTGCACTTCCGCCTCGATCGCGCCGAGGTGCTGACCGACCGCTACGACGACCAGGAGGAGTTCTTCGACGACCTCGTCGCCGCCTACCGCGATGTGCTCACGGCGTTCTACGACGCAGGCTGCCGCTACCTGCAGTTCGACGACACGACCTGGACCTACCTCGGCTCACGAAAGGAACTCGAGCGGGCCGCGGCGCGCGGCATCCGCACCGACGGGCTCGCCGAGCGCTATGCGCGGCTCATCTCGGACGTGCTCGACGGCAAGCCGGACGACCTCGCCGTCACGACGCACGTCTGCGGCGGCAACTTCCGTTCGGCCTGGATCACGACCGGCGAGTACGAGCCGGTCGCCGAGCAGCTGCTCGCGGGCACTCCGTACGACGGCTACTTCCTCGAGTTCGACGCCGACCGCACCGGCGCGTTCGAGGCCCTGCGGCACCTGCCCGCCGACTCCGGCGCGACAGTCGTGCTCGGCCTGCTGGACCCGAAGGACGGCGCCCTCGAGGACCCGGACCTGATCGCCGCGCGCGTCGACGAGGCGGCCGCGCTCATCGGCCGAGACCGTCTCGCGCTGTCCACGCGGTGCGGCTTCGCCTCGACAGAGGACGGTCACGCGCTCACCGAGGAGCAGCAGTGGGCGAAGCTGCGCGAGGTCGTCGCGCTCTCGGAGCGGGTGTGGGGCGGGGATGCCTGAATCGCCGCGGCTCAGGTCGCGCTGATGACGCCGAAGCCGAGCAGCAGCGCCACGACGATCGCGACGGCGACGCGGTACCAGATGAACACGCTGATCTTGTGGTTTTGCACGAACCGCAGCAGCCAGGCGATCGAGGCGTAGGCGACGATCAGGCTCACGAGGGTCGCGACACCGGTCATGCCCCAGCCGACGGTGTGGCTGATGTCCTTGGCGGAGGTCAGCGCCTCGAAGCCGCCTGCGGCGAGGAGCGCCGGGATCGACAGGAAGAACGAGATGCGCGTGGCCGCGACGCGGTCGAGGCCGCGCATCAGGCCCGCGCTGATCGTGGCGCCGGAGCGCGAGACGCCGGGCACGAGGGCGAAGCACTGCATGACGCCGATGAAGACGGCATCCGTCAGGTTCATCTTCTCTTCGTTGCGCTGCTTGAGGGCGACGCGTTCGGCGAACCACATCACGAAGCTCCACACGACGAGCGCGACGGCGACGACCCACAGGTTGCGCAGCGGGCCCGAGATGAAGTGGCGGCCGAGCAGACCGACGATGCCGACCGGGATCGTGCCGATGATGACGAACCAGGCGAGCCGGTAGTCCTGCCCGCGTGCATTGCGGTTCGCGAGGCCGCGGAACCAGGCGCCGAGCAGGCGCACGATGTCGCGCCAGAAGTAGATGATCACGGCGACGATCGCGCCGACCTGAATGATCGCGGTGAACGCGGTCACGCCCTTGTCGTTGACCTGCAGGCCGAGCAGCTTCTCGACGATCGTCAGATGGCCGGTGCTCGAGACGGGGAGGAATTCGGTGACGCCCTCGACGATGCCGAGGACGAGCGCTTGCCAGAAATGCACGCAGGGATCCTTTCGCGAACGCACACGGATTCGCCGGAGACCATGGGCGAGCCGTGGAAAAGGCTATCGGTTGTGAGGGATGTCGGTGGCATATGGAAACCTCGTGAGCACGAGCTGAGAGTTCGAACAATGTTCGATCTGATTGATTCTCTCACCTTGACATAATCGAACGCAAGTTCGAATATGGACGAGTGCAAGGGGTCGTGATGCGAAGCGCGGGTGCGTCGCCGGTGAGCGCGGTCGAGAAGGCGCAGGCCGATCTCGAGCGCATCCGCGAGCTCAAGTCGCGCATCTCCGGAATGGAGCGCACCCGGCTCGCCTCGCGTGCGGTCCCGACCCTGCCCGCCTTCGCGTCGTTGCTGCCCGGTGGCGCGCTGCAGGCCGGCGGCATCTACTCCGTCGCGGGCTCGATGACGCTGTTGATGGGGCTGCTGTCGGCAGCGAGTGCGAGCGGCGCGTGGGGCGGGGTCGTCGGCGTGCCCGAGTTCGGGGCCGAGGCCGCATCGCGGTTCGGCATCGAGCTGGCCCGGCTCGTGCTCGTGCGCGAGCCGGGCGACGCATGGCTGCCGGTCACGGCGGCGCTCGCCGACGCGCTCGCGATCGTGGTCGCGCGCCCGGGCGCCCGGGTCTCCGATGCCGAGGCCGCCAAGCTCGCCGCGCGGTTGCGGCAGCGGGGCGCCGTGTTGATCTCGTTCGGCTCCCTCTGGCCCGGGTCGGAAGCGGTGCTCGCCGTCACAGGCAGCCGGTGGTCGGGCATGGGCCGGGGGCACGGCTACCCGCGCGAGCGGCTCGTGACCGTGCGGTCCGAGGTGCGCGGCGGGCGTGCGCGGGTCGCGCAGCTGCGGGTGCCCGGCGTCGCGGCGCCTCTCGACGGCGTGGCGGAGGCCCGGCCCGAGACGTCCGTGCCCGCCCTGCGCTTGGAGCGGGTGTCATGAACGGCTCCTCCGCCGATGCGCTGACGCGGTCGATCGTGCTGTGGTGCCCCGACTGGCCGATCCGGGCAGCGGTGCTGCAGCATCCTGAGCTCTCCCCCGACGCCCCGCTCGCCCTGATCGAGAAGGGGCTCGTGTTCGCCTGCTCGACTGCGGCGCGGGCTGCCGGCGTGCGCCGCGGGTTGCGCGTGCGCGAGGCGCAGGCGCGGTGCACCGAGCTCGCGGTGCTGCCGTACGATCCGCAGGCCGACGCGCGGTTCTTCGAGCCGGTGCTCGCTGCGGTCGAGCAGACCGTGCCGGGCGTGCAGCCGATCCGCCCGGGCATGTGCGCGCTGCGCTCGCGCGGCCCGGCGCGCTACTACGGCGGTGAGGCCGAGGCGGTGCGCGTGCTGCTGGCCGTGCTCGCCGAGCACGGAGTGCCCGATGCCCGCGCCGGCGTGGCCGACGGGCCGTTCGCGGCCGAGCTGGCGGCACGGCGTGCGGCAGTCGCACCGGGGCCGGGGCCGGGTGCCGAGCCGTCCGTCTTCATCGTGCCCGCGGGCGGTTCGCCCGCGTTCCTCGCCGATCTGCCCGTCGAGGTCATGGGCGACGGCGCGTTCGCCGCACTGTGCACGCGGCTCGGGCTGCGCACGCTCGGCGCACTCGCGGGCATGCGGGTCGACGAGCTCGTCGAGCGGTTCGGAGCGACGGGTGCTCGCGTCTTCGCCCTCGTCACCGGGCGCGACGCGCAGGTCGTCGTGCCGCGCGCCCCGCAGCGCACGCTCGAGCGCCAGCTCGCCTTCGACGAGGGGCTCGACCGGGTCGACCAGCTCGCGTTCGCCGTGCGGCAGACCGCCGACGACGTCATCGCGGGGCTCACGACGGCGAAGCTCGTTGCGACGTCCGTGACGGTGACGGTGCAGACGGAGGACGGGCGCGAGAGTGCGCGCACCTGGCTGCATCCGCGCTGGTTCACGGCCGTCGACCTCGTCGACCGGCTGCGCTGGCAGCTGCAGGGCTCGGGCTCGGGCGGCGGCGAGCTCGCGGCACCCGTCGTGCGAGTCGTCTTCACCCCGGAGAGCGTCGACGCGGCCCACCATCACGAGCAGGGGCTGTGGGGCGACGCCCCCGACGAGCGTGTGCACCACGCCCTCGCGCGCGTGCAGAGCATGCTCGGCCACGACGCCGTCGTGACGGCCGCGATCGGCGGCGGCCGTCTGCTGGAAGACCGGCAGGTGCTCGTGCCATGGGGCGACCGCTCCCCCGGCGGCACGGCCGAGCGCGCGGCACAGCCGTGGCCCGGCTCTCTGCCCGACCCGCTGCCCGCGACGGTGTTCCTGCCGAGGGTCGGGGTGGCTCTGCTCGCGGCATCGGGCGAGGCCGTGGCGGTCTCCGAGCGCGGCCTCGTCGAGGGCGACCCCGCCCTGTTCGCGGCGGCTTCCGGCGCCCGGTCGATCGGCTCTCACGCCGAGGCGCTGCGGCTCGCCCGGCCGATCGAGGGGTGGGCCGGGCCGTGGACGGTCGATGAGAAATGGTGGGACCCGGTCGCCGCACGCCGTGTGCACCGCTTCAGTGTCATCGACGCCGACGGCACCGCATGGCTGCTGCTGTTCGACGGGGCCGAGTGGTTCGCGGAGGCGCGCTATGACTAGGCGGGCGAGCTGATGGGCTTCAACAATCCTCCGATCTCCTGGGCCGAGTTCGAGCGCAAGCTCTCGGGCCGGAGCAGGCGGGGTGGGGCGGGTGCCGAGCGGCCCGGCTCGCGGAAACGCGAGCCGATCGAGGCGGAGCCGCTCGTGTTCGAAGACGGCCCGGTCGTGCCCTACGCCGAGCTGCATGCCCACTCGAACTACAGCTTCCTGGACGGCTCGAGTTCCCCCGCGGCGCTGTTGCGTGAGGCCGCCCGCCTCCGGCTCTCCGGGCTCGCCCTCACCGATCACGACGGCTTCTACGGTGCGGCGCAACTCGCCGAGGCGGCGGCGGTCTATCGGGGTCAGGGCGGAAAGCCGATCTTGCAGACCGTGTTCGGGGCCGAGCTCTCCCTCGGCCTTTCCGCCCCGCAGAACGGTGCAGCCGACCCCGAAGGCACGCACCTGCTCGTGCTCGCGCGGCAGCAGCAGGGCTATCACGCTCTCGCCGGCGCGATCACCGAGGCGCAACTCGCCCCCGGTGCCGAGAAGGGGCGCCCGGTCTTCGACCTCGAAGAGCTCGCGGCCGCGGCCGGGGGTCGCTGGGCGGTGTTGACGGGGTGCCGCAAGGGGGCGATCCGGCAGGCGCTCGCCTCCGCAGGCGGGGGCGCCGCCGCGCGGGAACTCGATCGGCTCGCCGACCTGTTCGGGCGCGACAACGTCGTCGTCGAGCTCTTCGACCACGGCGATCCGCTGGCGAGCGCGCACAACGACGTGCTCCACGACCTCGCCCGCCGTCGCGGGCTCGCGGTCGTCGCGACGGGGAACGTCCACTACGCGACGCCCGAGGGGCGTCCGCTCGCCGCCGCGGTTGCCGCCGTGCGCGCCCGGCGCAGCCTCGACGAGCTCGACGGCTGGCTGCCGGCCGCCCGCGGCGCCTATCTGCGCAGCGGCGCCGAGATGCGGCGCCGATTCGCGCGCTACCCCGGCGCCGTCGAGGCGACGGTGGATTTGGCATCCGAGCTCACCTTCGAACTGCGCAGCGTCAAGCCGGGTCTGCCCGATCAAGAGGTGCCGGAAGGGCATACGCAGATGAGCTGGCTGCGTGTGCTCGTGAAGAGGGGTGTCGAGGAGCGCTACCCGGACGAGCAGCGGCGCCCGGTCCCCCTTGCGGAGATCGAGGAGCGCATCGAGAGGGAGCTCACGGTCATCGAGAAGAAGGACTTCCCCGGCTACTTCCTGATCGTGCACGACATCGTGCAGGAAGCGCAGCGGCGCGGCATCCTCTGCCAGGGGCGCGGCTCGGCCGCGAGCTCTGCGGTCTGCTACGTGCTCGGCATCACGGCGGTCGACGCGATCCGCTACCGGCTTCCGTTCGAGCGCTTCCTGTCCGCGCTGCGCGACGAGGAGCCCGACATCGACGTCGACTTCGACTCGGGCCGTCGCGAAGAGATCATCCAGTACGTCTTCGACAAGTACGGGCGGAAGAACGCCGCGCAGGTCGCCAACGTGATCAGCTACCGCCCGAAGGCGGCCGTGCGGGACATGGCCAAGGCGCTCGGCTATCCCCCGGGCCAGCAGGACGCCTGGAGCAAGCACGTCGAGGACTGGGGCGGTGGCGTCTCCGGCGCGGAGGACGACATCCCCGCCCCTGTCAGGAATCTCGCGCTCGAGCTCATGAAAGCGCCGCGGCACCTCGGCATCCACTCGGGCGGCATGGTGCTCACGAAGCGGCCCGTCGGCGAGATCTGCCCCATCGAGCATGCGCGCATGGTCGATCGCACGGTGCTGCAGTGGGACAAGGGCGACATCGAGTGGATGGGGCTCGTCAAGTTCGATCTGCTCGGCCTCGGCATGCTGGCCGCCCTGCAGCATATCTTCACGCTTGTGCACGACCACGTCGGCGAGAGCTGGGACCTCGCCGCGCTCCCCAAGGAGGAGCCCGCGGTCTACGACATGCTGTGCCGGGCCGATGCGGTCGGCGTCTTCCAGGTCGAGTCCCGCGCGCAACTCGCGACGCTGCCGCGGCTGCGCCCGCGTCGCTACTACGACCTCGTCGTCGAGGTCGCCCTCATCCGCCCCGGGCCGATCCAGGGCGGCGCGGTGCATCCCTATCTGCGGAACCGGGAACTGGTACGCGAACGCGGGGCGGGGGCGGTCGTCTACCCGCACCCCCAGCTCGAGCCGGTGCTCAAGCGCACCCTCGGCGTTCCGCTCTTCCAAGAGCAGATCATGCAGATGGGCAGGGTCATCGGCGACATCTCCGCCGAAGAGGCCGATCTGCTGCGCCGGGCGATGGGGTCTAAGCGCGGCGTCGAGCGCATCGAGTCACTCAAGGGCAAGCTCTTCGCCGGCATGGCGAGGAACGGCCTGTCTGATGAGCAGGCCCAGGCCATCTACGCGCAGATCCAGGCCTTCGCCGACTTCGGCTTCGCCGAGAGCCACTCCCACAGCTTCGCCCTGCTCGTCTACGCGAGCTCCTGGCTCAAGCTGCACTACCCCGCGGCGTTCCTGGCCGGTTTGCTGCGGGCGCAGCCGATGGGCTTCTATTCGGCGGCGACCCTCGCTGCGGATGCCCGACGCCACGGCGTCGAGGTGAGGGGCGTCGACATCCTGCGCTCGGGCGTGCACGCCAGTCTCGAGCTCTGCGCGGACGACGACAGTCCGGCCCCGCCCCGCGCCGCGCCCACCGGCATGGACGAGTGTCTGGGCTGGTTCGAGACCGGCGGCGACCCCGAGGACATCGAAGCGAGCGAGCCCTTCGACCCGGCATCCCCCGACGAAGGCGCAGCGCATCGCCGAGACGGCCGCTTCGCGGTGCGGCTCGGCCTTGCCGGGGTGCGGTCGATCGGCGAGAAGGCGGCCATGGGCATCGTCCTCGAGCGGACCGAGAACGGCCCCTATCTCGATCTGCACGATCTCGCCCGTCGGGCGGGGCTGAGCGAGCCGCAGCTCACGGCGCTGGCGGCGGCGGGCGCCTTCGAGTCGATGGGGGCGAGCCGGCGCGAGTCGCTCTGGCAGGCGGGTCCGGCCGGCAAGGAGCGCGCCGACTACCTGCCGCATACCGCGGTCGTCGTTCAGCCCCCGCTGCTGCCGGCGCCGAACGACGAGGACCGACTCGCCTACGACATCTGGGCCCTGGGGCTCTCGCCCGACGATCACCCGGTGCGGCACCGCCGTGAGGCGCTGCGCGCGAGCGGCGTGCTGAGCGCCGCCGAGCTGCCGACCCGGGAAGCCGGCAGCCGCGTGCGCGTCGGCGGGGTCGTCACCCACCGGCAGCGGCCGGGCACGGCATCCGGCATCACCTTCCTCAACCTCGAGGACGAGACCGGAATGGTCAACGTCATCGTTTCCGAGGGGGTCTGGAAGCGATACCGGCGCATTGCACGCGAGGCGCAGGGCATGGTCGTGCGCGGCATCCTGGAACGCAGCCCGGAAGGGGTCGTGAACATCTCCGCCGACGAGCTGCGGCTTCTGCAGCTGCCGGTCGCGGTGCGCTCCCGCGACTTCCAGTGAGCGGCTAGTTGTCGAGGACGATGGTCGCGCGCGACTTCGGGTCGCAGCGCTCGAGGTAGATCCGCTGGCCCTCCAGATAGCGCTGCAGCTGCGGAGCCATCGGGTCGTTCGGCGACCCGTCGCGTAGGGCGAGGCGTGCGACGGATGTCTCGACCGGCACATCGAGGAAGACGGACCAGTCCCACAACGCGTACAGCTCATCGCGATGCGCGAAGATCCCCTCGACGATCACGACTGCGCCGGGTGGGATTTCGACCATCGGGCTGTCGACATAGGCATCCGTCGCATGATCCGTTGCGATCACTCTGATCCGTCGATCACCGTGGCGCAGCGGCTGGATGACTTGGCGTTCGAACGCGTCGTAGTCATAGCTGTCGAGGAAGAAGCCCTCGGGCGACCACCGACCGAGGCGGTATCGCACCGCGCGAAGGTGATGGAAGTCGTCGAGGTGTACGACGTGGACAAAACGAGCCCGGCTGAGAAGCGCGAGTCGAAGCCGATCGGCGAAGGTCGTCTTCCCGCTCCCGTCGACTCCGTCGATCGCGACGATCGTGACACCGTCATCTGCGATGGGGATTCTGGCGGCGACCGCTGAGGCGTCGATCATGCTGCGGACGGTACACGAGCGCGAGCCGGGCGCGCCCGCACTGCACGAGCGTCTACTGTCGAAACGTTGTGACTGCACAGAACATCACCCCGAGATCATGGCTTCAACCGGCCGCGGCGATGTTCGTCGTGGGCTGGGGCGCCAACATGTTCGCCCCGCTGCTCGGCGAGTACCGCACCGCTCTGACCTCCGTCGACGTCACCGGGCTCTTCGGTGCGTACGTGCTGGGCCTCATGCCCGCCCTGCTCATCGCGGCGCCGCTCTCGAACCGCTGGGGGCGCCGCGCGGTGCTGCGGCCCGTGCTCGTGCTCTCCGCGATCGGCTCGCTCGTGCTGCTGTTCGCGGGCGATTCGTTCTTCGGCCTGCTGGCCGGGCGCATCCTCGTCGGCATCGCGGCCGGCGGCGCGTTCACCCCCGGCACGACCTGGGTCAAGGAGCTCTCCGATCGGGCCGGCGCGAGCGCAGCCGGCGCGCGCCGCGCGGCGGTCGCGCTGACCGGAGGCTTCGCCACCGGGCCGCTGCTCACCGGGCTGCTCGCCCAGTGGGCGCCGCTGCCCGAGGTGATCCCCTATCTCATCCAGATCGCTCTCGTCGTGGTGGTGTTCGTGTTCATCCGGCGGGCCCCCGAGACCGTCGAGGTGGCGGGCATGCCGGATGCCCCGGCCGGGGCATCCGGCTCCGCCGTCCCCTCCAACCGCCTCGGCGCGCTGCTGCGCAGCCGCGTCTTCCTCGCCGCGATCCTCCCGACGGCGCCCTGGGTGTTCGGCGCGGCGACGGCCTCGCTCGCCGCGCTGCCGAGCCACGTCGACGTCGGACCGTTCGGCGAGCTCGTCAGCGGACTCGTCGCCGCGGTCACACTCGGCACGGGCATCCTCGTCCAGCCTTGGGCGGGCCGGCTCGCGCTGCGTTCGCGCCGCGCCGGCTTCCAGTGGGGGCTCGCGGCGCTCGTCGCCGGCATGCTGCTCGGCGCGCTCACCGCGGCGACGCACTCGGTGCTCGCGTTCGCGCCGGCGGCCGTCCTGCTCGGTGCGGCCTATGGGCTGCTCATCGTCAGCGGGCTGCGCACGATCGACGAGCTCGCGTCGGCTCACGAGCTGGCCGCGCTCACGGGCGTCTTCTACTGCGTGACCTACGTCGGGTTCGCGTTCCCCCTGCTCGACAGCGTGTTCGACCCGGTGATCTCGGCGCCCGGGGTGTTCCTCATCGCTGCGGCGCTCGGAGCCGCCGCGTTCCTCGGGGTCGCCTCGGCCTGGAAGCCCGGCGCCGCACGACGGGGCTGACGGGGTCCTCGGTCTCCATTCGCCGCAAGCGGCTCAGTCGACCAGCGGGGCGGCGAGTCGCTACGCGTGCCCGAGCCGCTTCCGCAGCAGCTGGATGCGCGCCTCGAGCTGCGTCATCGACGCCTTCGCGACGGCGGGGCCGCCGCACACGCGGCGCAGCTCGGCGTGCACGAGCCCGTGCGGCTCGTTGACGACCTTGGCGTAGAGCCCGACGAGCGAGTTGAGCAGCGAGCGCTGTTCTTTGAGGGTGCGGTACAGAGGCAACGGCTTGGCGGGTGCCTCCGCCGGCGCGTCGGAACCCGGCGCGGGTGCCGGCCGCGACGCCGCGCGCTTCGACTGCCGCGCCTGCCGGTGCATGAGCAGCTCGTGCACCTGATCAGGTTCGAGCAGCCCGGGGATGCCGATGAAGTCGAGTTCCTCGTCCGATGAGGGCTCGGCGTAGCCGCCGTAGTCGGCCCCGTCGAACAGCACCCGGTCGAACGCGGCCTGCGAGGCGAGCGCCTGGTACGAGAACTCGCCCTCGAGCGCCTCCGAGGCCTTGTCTTCCTTCTCGGCGGCCTGCATCATCGCGTCTTCGGGGTTGTAGAGGTCGCCCTCTTCCGCCGAGACGTCGCGGTCGAGGGCGTGGTCGCGCTCGAGTTCGAGGGCCCCCGCGAGCGCGATCAGCGGTTCGACATCCGGCAGGAACACCGACGCGGTCTCGCCGCGGCGACGCGCGCGCACGAAGCGGCCGATCGCCTGCGCGAAGAACAGCGGGGTCGACGAGTTGGTCGCGTAGACGCCGACGGCGAGACGCGGCACGTCGACGCCCTCGGACACCATCCGCACGGCGACCATCCACTTCGAGTCGCCCGCCGAGAACTCGCTGATGCGGTCGGACGCCTCCTTTTCGTCCGACAGGACGACGGTGGTCCTCTCCCCCGTCATCGTGTCGAGGATCGCCGCGTACTGCCGAGCCTGGTCCTTGTCGGTGGCGATGACGAGACCGCCGGCATCGGGGATCTGCTGCCGCACCTCGTCGAGGCGCCGGGTCGCCGCCGAGAACACCGCGGGGATCCAATTGCCCTCGGGGTTGAGCGCCGTGCGCCAGGCCTGCGAGGTCACGTCCTTCGTGTTGCCCTCGCCGAGCCGCGCCTCCATCTCTTCCCCGGCACGCGTGCGCCAGCGCATGTGGCCCGCGTAGACCATGAACAGCACGGGCCGCACGACGCCGTCGGCGAGGGCGCGGCCGTAGCCGTAGTTGTAGTCGGTGAGCGAGGTGCGGATGCCCTTGGCATCGGGCAGGTACGTCACGAACGGGATCGGCGAGGTGTCGGAGCGGAAGGGCGTTCCGGTGAGCGAGAGACGCCGGGTCGCGCGCTCGAAGGCCTCGCGCACGGCATCGCCCCAGGACAGCGCGTCGCCGCCGTGGTGCACCTCGTCGAGGATGACGAGCGTGCGCCCGTCTTCGACGATGTCCTTGTGCAGGGATGCCTTCGCCGCCACCTGCGCGTAGGTGACGGCCACCCCGCGGTAGTGCCGCGCGAAGCGCCGGTGCGCGTTCTTGAACTCGGCGTCGATGTGGATGCCGACGCGCGCCGCCGCCTCGGCCCACTGCCGCTTCAGGTGGTCGGTCGGCGCGACGACGACGATGCGGTCGACCGTGCGGCGGCCGAGCAGCTCGGTCGCGAGTCGGAGCGCGAAGGTCGTCTTGCCGGCGCCCGGGGTGGCCGAGGCGAGGAAGTCGCGCGGCTCGGTGCGGAAGTACTCGTCGAGCGCTTCCTGCTGCCAGGCGCGCAGGCGGGTCGCCGTTCCCCAGGGGGCACGCGCGGGGAACGCCGGCGACAGGTGCTGCGCCGCGAAGGTGCCCGGGGTAGGCCCGTTCTCGCCCTCTGCGGGGAAATCGAAAGCGAGCGATTCAGACATGCGGATGCCATGCTAACCAGAGGCACCGACACTCCCCGGGCGTGTCTCCACAGCGTGCCCTGCATGCACTTCCGAGTAGCAAAATGGTTCACATGCCCGAACTATCTCCTTTCACCCGCTACGTGGCGCTCGGCGACAGTTTCACCGAGGGCCTCGGCGACCCGTACCCCGACGGCACGTTCCGCGGCTGGGCCGACCGCGTCGCCGAGGTGCTCGCGACGAAGACCGACGACTTCGCCTACGCGAACCTCGCGGTGCGCGGCAAGCTCGTGCGCCAGATCCAGGCCGAGCAGGTCGAGCACGCCGTGGCGCTCGGCCCCGATCTGATCACGATCTCCGCGGGCGGCAACGACGTCATCCGCCCGGGTGCCGACCCCGACCGCATCGCCGAGATCTTCGACCAGGTCCTTGCGCGCCTGTCTGCGACGGGCGCGACGATCGTCGCCTTCACGGGTGTCGACGTCGGCTGGTCGGGCACGTTCAAGTCGATCCGTGGGCGCGTCGCGATCTACAACGAGGACGTTCGCGCCATCGCCCAGAAGCACGGCGCGCTCGTCGCCGACCAGTGGGCGCTCACCGAGGTGCAGGACAAGCGCATGTGGGCAGAGGACCGGCTGCACATGTCGCCGCTCGGCCACCAGGCGGTCGCGCGCCTCGTGCTGCGCACGCTCGACGTGCCGAACGACCTCGCCGTCGAGGAGCCCGCGCCCGTGCCGGTGCGCAGCTGGCGCGAGGCGCGCGTGCAGGACCTGCACTGGGCGCGCGAGTACGCCCTGCCGTGGGTCGTGCGCCGCATCAAGCGGGTCTCGAGCGGCGACGGGCTGCCGCCGAAGCGCCCGCAGCTCTCGCCGTTCGTGAGCCCCGGCGTCGACATCCCGCTGCCCGACGACACGGTCTGAGCGCGAGCGCGACGAGCTAGAACACGTCGCGCGGGTGCGTGAGCTTCCACCACAGGCTCGGCGCCGCGAGCGCGCCCTCGGTGCGCAGCGGCACGGTCGTCTTCGCCCCGTCGGGCCCCGTGAACGTCACCGTGCCGGCCGCCGAGCCGGACGCTGCGGCACCGAGGCTCGGGGCATCCACCTTCACCGACACGGTGCCCGCCGAATAGATCTCGAGGTGCGGGTCGGACGCCGCGACGAGGTGCGCCGAGCCGCCCCACGGCGTCGAGTACTCGCCGTAGACCGTCGAGCCCGACGACGTCAGGTCGACGTCGTGGTACGCGGCCTCGTAGCTCGCGAGCAGTTCCGGAACCGCGGCCCACACCGCCTCATAGGTCGGCTGCCCGACGACCACGCCGACGAAGGTGCGCGGCGTGCCGTTCACGTCGACGGTCGCCGCGAACAGCAGGCAGTGCCCGGCCTCGTCGGTGTACCCGGTCTTGACGCCCTTGATGCCGTCCTGCCCGATGAGCGGGTCGGTGTTGGTGATCTTCCCGACGGTCGGAAGCGTCGCCGACTTCGTGTCGACGACCGCGGCGAGCACCGGGTTCGCGATCGCGAGCTCGCCGATGCCCACGAGATCGGCGGGCGTGCTGACACTGCCCGCGTTGAGCCCGGACGGGTCGGTCATCACGGTGTGCGTGAAGCCGTGCTTCTTCAGCCACGCGTTGGCGGCCTTCACGAACGCGGCCTGCGAGCCATACGACCACACGGCGAGCGAGCGCGCGTAGTTGTTGGCGCTCGGCAGCATCATCGCCGTGAGCGCCTGGGTGAGGGTCAGCTTCTCCCCCGCGGCGACCTTCGCCCACGAGCCGTCCTCGGCCCAGACCTGCTCGAGGATCTTCACGTCGGCGTCGGTGAACGTGATGGTCGGCCCCTGCTGGCCGGCCGCGAGCTTGTACTTGTCGAGCAGCACGAGCGCCGTGATCGTCTTCGTCATGCTCGCCATCGGCAGCGCCTTCTGGCTGCCGTGACTGCCGAGCAGGCCCTGCTGCCCGACGACGCCGATCGCCGCGCTGCCGTGCGCCGGCCATGCGGGGTCGACGGCGGCGGTCGTGAGGGGGGTCGTCGCGCTCGCGGACACCACGGCGGCCGCTGCGGGAACCGGGTGCACGAACACCGCGCCGACATATGCGGCGATCGCGAGGAACACGATGGTCGCCGTGATCGAGACGGCGGCTGCGCCGCGGCGGCGAGAGGATGCCGCAGCGGAGGCGCCCTGCGCGGCTCCGGCGCCCTCGACCGGAGGTTCCGGCTCGAGGTCGACGGCGTAGCTCACGGCTCGATGTTACGGCGCATCGGCTCGGCATCCGCTGACCCGCCCGTGCGCAACGCCCACAGCGCGACCGCGCTCGCCGACGCGACGTTGAGCGAGTCGACGCCGTGCATCATCGGGATCGTCACGATCGTGTCCGCGGCCGCCAGCGCCCGTCGCCCCAGCCCGTCGCCCTCCGCCCCCATCACGATCGCGACGCGCTCGGGCGGCTCGACGGCGAAGCGGTCGAGCGTCACGGCGTCGTCGCTCAGCGCGAGGGCGGCGATGTGGAAGCCGCTCGCGTGCAGCAGCTCGGCGGCGCCCGGTGTCGTGCCGGACGGCGCGGCCCACTCGGGCAGGCGCGTCCACGGCACCTGCAGCACCGTGCCCATCGAGACGCGCACGCTGCGGCGGTAGAGCGGGTCGGCGCACGTCGGCGTCACGAGCACGGCGTCGGCGCCGAGGGCGGCGACCGAGCGGAAGATCGCGCCCACGTTGGTGTGGTCGACGAGCCCGTCGAGCACGACGACGCGTCGGGCGTCCTGCAGCACCTCGGGCACGGGCGGCAGGGCGGGGCGGTGCATCGACGCCATCGCGCCGCGGTGCAGGTGGTAGCCCGTCAGGGTCTCGAGCGTCGCCGCGTCGCCGACGTAGACGGGCACCTCCGGGTGGTCCGCGAGCAGCGGCTCGACATCCGGCAGCCACTGCTCTTGCAGCAGCACCGAGCGCGGCGTGTGCCCCGCCGCGAGCGCACGGGTGATGACCTTGGTCGACTCGGCGAGGTACAGGCCGCCTTCCGGCTCGGTCACACGGCGCAGTGCGACGTCGGTGAGGCGCGAGTAGTCGGCGAGGGCGGGGTCGTCGAGGGTGACGATGCGGCGGACATCCATACGAAACATCCTGCACGTACGATTTCGACAGGATGACGGGTTCGATGACGGAAGAAGACGCGGCGGGGCCGATGCCGGTGGCGGATGCCTCGCTCGAGGCCGCCCTGGACACGCTCGACGGCCGCCGCTTCGCCGTGCTCACGGGCGCCGGCGTCTCGACCGACTCGGGCATCCCCGACTACCGCGGCGCGGGCTCGCGGCGCCGCACCCCGATGACGATCGAGCAGTTCCGATCGGCGCCGCGCTTCCAGCAGCGCTACTGGGCCGGCTCGCACCTCGGCTACCGCGCCTTCACGGCGGCGCAGCCGAACGCGGGCCACCGCGCGCTCGCCGCGTTGGAGGTCGCGGGGCACATCAACGGCGTCGTGACGCAGAACGTCGACGGCCTGCACCTGCGCGCGGGCTCGCTCCGCGTCGTGCCCCTGCACGGCACGGTCGACCGCGTCGTCTGCCTCGACTGCGGGCAGGTGTTCGCCCGCCCCGAGTTCGAGGCGCGCATCGACGCCGAGAACCCGTGGCTCGAGCGCCCCGAGTCCATCGTGATCAACCCCGACGGCGACGCCGAGGTGGCCGACGTCGAGCGCTTCGTCGTGCCCGAGTGCACGGTGTGCGGCGGCCTGCTCAAGCCCGATGTGGTCTTCTTCGGCGAGTACGTGCCCGTCGACCGCTTCGACGAGGCGAAGGCGCTCGTGACCTCGGCCGAGGCGCTGCTCATCGCCGGGTCGTCGCTCGCGGTCAACACCGGCATCCGCCTGCTCGAGCAGGCCCGGCGCCGCCGGCTGCCGATCGTCATCGTCAACCGCGGCGCCACCAAGGGCGACGAGCGCGCGACCGTCAAGGTCGACGGCGGCACGACGGAGTTCCTGACCGCACTGGCTGACAGACTGGGTGCGTGACGCGCATCTCCCTCGTCCGCCACGGGCAGACCGACTGGAATCACGACGGACGCATCCAGGGGCGCAGCGACATCCCCCTGAACGAGACGGGGCGCGAGCAGGCGCGCGCGACCGGGCTCGCGCTCGCGGAGTCGGGTCGGCGCTTCGACGGCGTCTACGCCTCGCCGCTCGTGCGCGCGATGGAGACCGCCGCGCTCATCGCAGGCGAGCTCGACATGCCCGGCCCCGAGCCGGTGCCGGGGCTCGAGGAGCGCAGCTACGGGCTGGCCGAGGGGATGACCGGGCCGGAGATCCGCGAGCGGTTCGGCGACGACCGCTCGGAGATCCCCGAGTGGGAGGACGACGCGGCTCTGCTGGAGCGCGTCTTCGCCGCCCTCTCGCGCCTCGCCGCCCACCACCCGGGCGAGCGGGTGCTCGCGGTCGCCCACGGCGGGGTGATCGGCGCGGTCGCCCGGCACCTCACGGGCGGCGAGCGGCCGGCCAAGGGCGAGACGATCGGCAACGGCTCGGTGCACGAGTTCGAGGTCATCGACGGCGAGCTGCGGCTCGTCGCCTTCAATCTCGCCCCCTCGGACCTCGCGGAACTCGACCTCGACGTCGAGGTCGAGGAGGCCGGCTGAAGGCGGTCGCCGCGCGGCATCCGGGGCTGCGAAGCAGCAGGGATCGGCCCCGGCTTCGCGCTCAGCGCGCGACGGAGCGCAGCACCTCGTAGAGAGCCCGTGCCGACGCGGCCCAGCTGAACGTCGCGGCCTGCGCGACGCCCGCGCGGCTCGCCGCCGTCCAGACCTCGGGCGATTCGAGCGAGCGGATGCCCCGCGCGATGTCCTCGGGCGACGCCGGGTCCACGCGCACGGCCGCGGCGCCTCCGACCTCGCGGAAGATGGCGATGTCGCTCGCCACGACGGGCGTTCCGACGGCCATCGCCTCGATGACGGGGATGCCGAAGCCCTCGTCCCACGAGGTCGTCACGAGCGCGTGCGCCGAAAGCAGCGCCGCCTCGTACTCGGCATCGCTCGCACCGTTCCGGAACACGAGGCGCGCCGCGGGGGCGAGCGCCGTCAGCCGGGCGCGCTCGGCATCCGTCACGCGGCTCATCAGGTGCAGTTCGTAACCGTCGCCCAGCACGCCCACCGCCCGCACGAGTGTGTCGATGTTCTTGTAGGGCATGAACTGGCCCATGTGCACGAGCGTGCGCGGGACACCCGGCGTCGCGGGCGGCTCGCGCAGCGGAGCCCCGGCCGCGGCGGCCTCGGAGGGCGCCGCAGCGGCGTTGTGCACGACGTGCACGGGCCGCTTCGTGAGGTGCTTCTCGGCGATGAGGTCGGCCGTGGTCTGCGACACCGCCACGATCGCGTCGGCGCCGTTCAGCAGCAGCCGCTGCGGCCACCACGCGAGGTGGTACAGCCGCCACGCGAGCTTCACGAACCAGGGCAGGTCGCGCGGCGGGGTGCGGTGCCGGTAGTAGATCAGGTCGTGCACGGTCAGCACGAGCTTGTAGCGGCGCCCGCGCGAGCCCATCGTCTGCATGGGTGAGAACACGACGTCCGGCCGCAGTCGATTCACCTCGCGCGCGACCCACGGCTCGCCCGCGGCGGTCTGCGACGAGATGAGGTGCCACGGCAGCTCGGGCAGCATCGTCAGCTGCGCCTCGTCGCTGATGAGCATCTCGACGGGCGTCAGCTCGGCGAGCTCGCGCACGATCTCGGCGCTATACCGGCTGATGCCGTCGTGCCGCCCGACGCGCACGTAGCGGCAGTCGAAGAGCAGCCTCATGCGCGCGCGTCCACGCGCTCGCCCAGGAACGACTCGATGAAGGACGCCGCCTCGGCGGGCTTCTCGTAGTGGATCAGGTGCCCCACCCGGTCGATCACCTCGAGGCGTGCGTCGGGGAACACAGTCGCGAGGCGCCGCTCGGCGGCGACGGGCGTGATCTGGTCCTGCGCGGCGGCGACGAGCAGCACGGGCAGGGCGATGCGCGCGGCGTACTCGCTGACGTCGTGCGAGACCGACGCCGTGAACGACTCGAGCAGCGAGGCGCGGTCGGCGAACGACGAGAAGTAGGCGTCGTGCTGGCCGTGGATCCAGCGTCGCAGCGCCGGGTCGCCGGTCGTCGCCATCATCGCGCTCATCGCGCGCACGATCGCGGGGTTGCGCAGCAGCGCGTTGCCCGCGCCGGCGGGCAACGCGCGCGCGAGCCGGTAGTAGGCGATCGCGGCGCCCGTGCCGATGGCCTTCGGCCCCTTCAACGCGGGTGCCCCGATGGGGTTCACGAGAACGGCGGCGGATGCCTCGGCCAGCCCTTCCGCGAGAGCCGCGGCCACCACGATCGACCCGAACGAGTGCCCGAGCAGGGTCACGGGGCCGATGGGCTCGAGCGCTCGCAGGAACTCCCCCAGCCAGGCCGCATAGCCCGTGATGTCGTGCGCCCGGTCGCTGAACGCGGTCGACGCGCCGAAGCCCGGCAGATCGGGCATGACGACATGTCGCCCGGGCAGGTGCCCGACGACGGGCTCGAGGCCGTGGTGGTCGCCGCGGAAGCCGTGCACCGCGACGATCGTGCCGGTTGCCGCACCGCCCTCTTCCCTCGGGTAGTCCCAGTACCGTGTCACGCCGCCCGGCAGCTCGATCTCGTGCATCGCCCACCAGGCTAACCGGCCGCTCTGTTCCGGCGGTCGGGCGCGCGTCGCGGAACCCTCGTGTCGGTGGCCCCTTCTACGCTGGAGACATGAGCGGATGGCACGAGCAACTGGGCGTCTTCGACCTCGAGACCACGGGGGTCGACACCGAGACGGCGCGCATCGTCACGGCGCACGTCGGCGTCATCGACGAGCAGGGCGTCACCGTCTCCCGGCACGACTGGGTGATCGACCCCCTTGTCGAGATCCCCGATGCGGCGGCCGCCGTGCACGGCTACACGACCGAGCGCGTGCAGCTCGAGGGCATGGACGCCGCGACCGGCGTCGCCGAGATCGTGGCGGCACTGCGCGAGCTGTTCGAGCGCGGCATCCCGGTCGTGGCCTACAACGCCCCCTACGATTTCACGGTCCTCAACCGCGAGGCGCGGCGCTACGGCATCCCGCCGCTCGAGAGCCCCTCGCCGATCATCGACCCGCTCGTCATCGACAAGGCCGTCGACCGCTACCGCAAGGGCAAGCGCACGCTCGACGTCACCGCGCAGTTCTACGGCGTCTCGCTCGGCGACGACGCCCACGACGCGGGCTTCGACGCGATCGCGGCCGGCCGCGTCGCGCAGGCGATCGCCGTGAAGTACGCGGCGCAGCTCGCGATGACCGCGGCCGAGCTGCACGCGCGCCAGGTGCAGTGGTTCCGCGAGCAGGAAGAGAGCTACGCCGAGTTCCGCCGCACCAAGCTCGGCGACCAGAACTTCGTCGCGCGGGGCACCTGGCCCGAGCGGTTCTGACCCCCTGACGGCGGCCTGCAGCAGTTCGCCCGATGTGTCACCCCGTTCGCGCGGCACCGGGTGACACATCGGGCGAAATGCGGCGCAGGCTGCGCCCGCCCGGGAATCCCGGGCATCGAAAAGGCCCCGGGCACTGCCCGGGGCCTTTTCGTGGAACCTGCTTACTTGGCGCCGCCGAAGCCCTTGAAGCGCTGGTTGAACTTCTCGACGCGACCGGCCGAGTCCATGATGCGCTGCTTGCCGGTGTAGAACGGGTGCGACTCCGAGGAGATCTCGACGTCGATGACGGGGTAGGTGTTGCCGTCTTCCCACTCGATGGTCTTGTCGCTCTTCACGGTCGAACGCGTGAGGAACGTCGCGCCCGAAGCGAGGTCGCGGAAGACCACCGGGGTGTAGTTCGGGTGGATGTCAGCCTTCATGGTGGTTGCCTTTGAAACGTCGATTACGAATGGAATGAAATCGTCGGCCCACTTGGAATCGTGTTCTGCACAAGCTGTGCCGGACACGCCGCCTGTTCACAGAACAGAGGGGCCAAAGGTCGATTCTAGCAGGTGTTGCCGAGCGGATTTACTTCGCGCGCGCCGTGAAGCGGCCGTCGTTCTCTTTGACCTTGACCTCGATGCCGAAGGCCGAGCTCAGGTTCTCGGAGGTGAGGACGTCGCCGATCGGGCCGGATGCCGCGACCTTGCCGCCCGCGACGAGCACGGCGTGGGTGAACCCGGTCGGGATCTCCTCGACGTGGTGGGTGACCATGATGATCGCGGGGCTCGAGGGCGAGCCGGCGTACCCGCCGAGCAGCTGCACGAGCTCCTCACGGGCGCCGAGGTCGAGCGAGGCGGCGGGCTCGTCGAGCAGCAGCAGCTCGGGGTCGGCCATGACGGAGCGGGCGATCTGCACGCGCTTCTGCTCGCCGTCGGACAGCTCGCCGAACTTCCGCTCGGCGAGGTGGTCGACCTTCCACTCCGCGAGCACGCGGTGGGCGCGGCGCTCGTCGATCTCCTCGTACTCCTCCTTCCACCGGGCGGTGATGCCGTAGGCGGCGGTGAGGACGATGTCGAGG
>WQZN01000004.1 GCA_009780695.1 Microbacteriaceae bacterium | reverse complement strand
CGGCGCACAGCGCCGAATGGAGACCCCGCCGCTGATCTCCATTCACGCTCCGCGTGAGTCGATCGGCGGGTTCACGGAACGCGGTAGAGCCACTCCGGCGTCGAGAACTTCTCGGCGACGAGACGCTCGGCGGCGGCGTACTCCGCGGGCGTCACGTCACCGGGCACGGCGCCGTACATCCCCGCGAACTGCGCCTTCATCCGCTCGATGATCTCCGCCCGGGTGAGCCCGGTCTGACTGCGCAGCGGGTCGACGCGCTTCGCCGCCGAGGCGATGCCCTTGTCGCTGATCTTCTCGCGGCCGATGCGCAGCACCTCGGTCATCTTCTGACCGTCCATGTCGTAGCTCATCGTGACGTGGTGCAGCACGGCCCCGGAGCCGAGCCGCTTCTGCGCGGCGCCGCCGATCTTGCCCTTCGGGCTCGTGATGTCGTTGAGCGGCACGTAGCTCGCGTCGATGCCCATGTCTTGCAGTGCGAGGATCGCCCACTCGTCGAGGTACGCGTAGCTGTCGGCGAAGGTCATGCCCTGCACGAGGTCGACGGGCACGTAGAGCGAGTAGGTGACGACCGAGCCCTTCTCCATCATCATCGCGCCGCCGCCCGTGATGCGGCGCACGACGTCGAAGCCGTGCCGCTTCGCGCCCTCGGGGTCGACCTCGTTCTTGACCGACTGGAAGCTGCCGATGACGACGGCGCTCTCGTCCCATTCCCAGAAGCGGAGCGTGGGCTTGCGGATGCCGGTGGCCACCGATGCCGTGAGCACCTCGTCGAGCGCCAAGTGCATGACCGGGCTGACGGCCGGGGCGTGCACGACCTCCCACTGGTAGTCGCGCCAGGTCGTGGCGCTCGCGAGGGAACGGCGGATCGCGACGCCGACGGCCTCGGGGCTGAAGCCGAGCAGGATCGCGCCCTCGGGGAGGGCGGATCGCACGGTGTCCGCGATCGCCTTGGTGTCGGATTCGGCGGGAAGCCCGTTCACCGCCGCGTCGATCGCGCCGAGGGCCTCGTCGGGCTCGAGGAAGAAGTCGCCCGCGAGGCGGAAGTTCGCGATGCGGCCGTCGATCACGTCGAGGTCGACGACGACGAGCTTGCCGCCGGGGACCTTGTACTCACCGTGCATGGGTCAAGCCTAGGCAGGGAGGCGGGTCTCCATTCGGCCTGGCGGCCTCAGTCGACCAGCGGAAGCCGCTGGTCGACTGAGCGCAGCGAATGCGTCGGGTCGACTGAGCGCAGCGAATGGAGACCAGACCCGGGCCGCTACAGCGCCGGGTGCGCGTTCTTGATCAGGTCGAGCACCTGCGCCGGGAACCATGCGCCCGCTGCCGGGTCGTTCTGGCCCCAGAGCGGGTCGAACAGCGACTGGCCCGCGGCATCCGTCGGCCAGCCCGGCTGCGTGTAGGCGCTGTAGTCCCACGCACGCGCACCGCCGGCGGCATCGCACTGCCCGTCGGACTCGCCCGGGGTCTTCACCCAGAGGTACGCGTCCACCAGCGCGACGCCCGTGTCGGTCGTCGGCGCGAGACCCAGCCCGGCGCCGGGCGAGTTGCACCAGTTGGCCGCGGCGAGCGCGCCGACCGTGGCTGCACTCTGGTCGTAGGGGGCGGCCGCATAGGCGGTCATCGGGTTCGGTCCGGTGCCGTTGCGGCTCGTGTCGATCACGAGGTGGGCGGTCGGCTGCACACCGGCCGCGGCGAGCGCGGAGGCGTACTGCGCGGTGATGCCGCTCGTGTTGAGGGCCGGGTCGGTCGCGGTGTCGCTCCACGCGCCGTACGGGCTCAGCGCGACGCCGTTCCAGGCGCCGAGCAGGCCCGCGATCGCGGTGCCGTCCGGGCCGCCGTTCCAGTACTGGCTCGGGCAGTTGGCCGAGGCATCCTGGCCCCGCAGCGCGATGCAGTCGGAGACCCAGGTTCCGAAGTCGACGTTGTTGCCGGTCAGCTGATAGTTCGAGACGTTCAGGAAGAAGCCCTGTGCCCGGTTCACGCCCGCGGCGATGAGCCGGTCAGAGAGGCTCGGGACGTCGAGCCACGCGGAGTTGGTGCCGTCGAGGTAGACGCTCGTGTTGGGCTTCGCCTCGAGCGCGGAGACGGCCGCGTTCAGTTCGGTGAAGCGCTCGGCATCCGTGAACGGATAGACCGACGGGCTGAGCCCGTCCTGATCGATGCACGTCGTCTGCGGCAGCAGGCCGACGCTGTCGGGCTCGACCAGCACCACGGCCTTCGTGTTGCCGATGCCGGCCGCGACGCCGTCGATCCAGGCTTCGTAGGCGGCGGTGTCCGCCGCGCCGCCCGCGGAGTACTCGCTGCAGTCACGGCCGGGGATGTCGTACGCGACGAACACGGGCACGGTCTTCTGCACGGTGGCGGCCGCGATCGTCTGCTGAACCGTCTTGCGGACCTGATCGGGTGTGCCGCCGGTGAGCCACACCGCCTGCGGAGTGGCGAGGACGTTCGCGAGTGCGGCGGCGTCCTTCGTGTCGCCGGATGCCGTGAGCTGCGCTTCCTGGGTGAGCGCGGCCGGGTCCGCGGACCGCACGAACAGCGGCACGTCGCCGAGTGCGTGGCTCGCCTTCTGCGGCGCGACGGGGCCGTGGGGCGTGCCCGCGAGAGCGGGGGTGGAGGCGGTGACGACGAACGTCGCCGCCGCGAGGCCGGCGCCGATGAGCGCGGCCGTTCGGGTGCGGTGGGACATGGATCTCCTCATTGAGATGCCGAGTTGTGGTGGCCCCCAAGGGCGGGGTCTCGTCCCAAGCTGGCCCGCTGAACGGGTTAAGTCAACGGGCGGGCCCGGCGAAGCGCCCGTCGAGCCAGGCGACGAGGTCGGCGAGCACCTCGTCCCGGTTCGTCTCGTTGAAGACCTCGTGCCGGGCATCCGCATAGACGTGCACGGTGATGTCGGTGAGCCCGCTGCGCTCGCGGTACGCGTTCGCCAGCTTGACGACCGACTTCTCGCCGCCGAGCGGGTCCTCCGAGCCGATCTGGATGAGCAGCGGGATGTCCCGCTCGAGGCGCTTGGCCGGCCGGCCGAACAGCCGCAGTGCGTCGACGAGGCCGAACTTGCCGAGCACGTCGGCGTCGAAGGTCAGCGGGTCGGTGTTGAAGCCGTTCTGGATCTCGGGGTCGCGCGAGAGCCACTCGCGGCCCGTCGCCTCGGGGCTCTTCCACTTCGCGTTGAAGTTGCCGGCGCCCATCGAGCCGAACATGCGGAAGGCCGTGCCGGTCAGCACGACCCCGTCGTAGTCGGCCGCGTGCTTGTTGACGAGCAGCTGCGCCATGAGCGAGCCCCAGCTGTGGCCGAGCAGCACGACGGGCACACCCGGGTGCTCCGCGCGGATGATGCCGTCGAGCTGCCGCAGGTCCTCCACGGTCGCGCGAAGGCCGCCGGGGCCGAGCTTGCCGAGCTTCGCGACATCCCCCGCCCATTGCGCCATCCCCGTCTGGCCGTGACCGCGGTGGTCGTCGGCGTACACCGTGTAGCCGGCCCGGTTGAGCGCCGCCGCGACGTGCGCGTACCGGCCCGCGTGCTCGCCGATGCCGTGCGCGAGCTGCACGACCGCCTTCGGGTTCTCGGCGGGGTACGCGTAGTACGTGATCTCGACGCCCTGCGCATCGGTGAAGGTCGGCATGGCCCATATCCTGCCGCGCGGGCGGGTCGCACGCCGCGTGCACGCGCGTGGCAATCTACTTGCAAAATGCTAATTAGCCAGGCTAAGCATCTAGAGTGGATGCCGTGACCGCCCCCGCGTCGAACACCGACGACCCCGAACTCGACCTCGACGCCCTGCTGCGCATCGCGGTCGGCCGCCTCAATCGCCGCATCCGCGCCGAGAAGGCGGGCGACGACATCTCCGACGGCCAGTTCAGCGTGCTCGCCCAGCTGTTCCGCGAGGGTCCGCGCACACTCGGCGAGCTCGCCGAGGCCGAGCGCGTGACGCCGCCGTCGATGAACCGTCGCGTGAACTCCCTGGTCGACGGCGGCTTCGCGACCCGCGAGTCCGCACCCGACGACGGCCGCAAGGTCGTCGTGCGCATCACGGCGGCCGGCGGCGCGTTCGTGACCGAGACGCGCAGGCGACGCGAGCACTGGCTCAACAAGCGGACGCGCGAGCTGACGGATGCCCAGCGTGCGACCCTGCGCGAGGCATCCGCCCTCATGCGCCAGCTGGCCGACTCATGACGGCGGCACGCACGTGAAGAACATGTTCCGCTCGCTCGCGGGCATCAACTACCGCATCTGGTTCTTCGGCGCGCTCGTCTCGAACGTCGGCACGTGGATGCAGCGCACCGCGCAGGACTGGATCGTCCTCACCCGGCTGACCCACAACAACGCGACCGCGGTCGGCATCACCATGGCGCTGCAGTTCGGGCCGCAGCTCGTGCTGCTGCCCGTGACCGGCTGGGCCGCCGACCGCTTCGACCGCCGCCGCACGCTGATGTGCACGCAGGCCGCGATGGCGCTGCTCGGCGCGGGCCTCGGCGTCATGACCGTGACGGGCGTCGTGCAGCTGTGGCACGTGTACGTCTTCGCCCTGCTGCTCGGAGTGGCGGCCGCCTTCGACGCGCCGGCCCGCCAGAGCTTCGTGGGCGAGCTCGTCGACGAGCGGAATCTCTCGAACGCGGTCGCGCTGAACTCGACATCCTTCAACGCCGCCCGTACGATCGGCCCCGCGATCGCCGGCCTCATGACGGCCGTCGTCGGTGCCGGCCCGGTCTTCCTCATCAACGCGGCCACGTTCATCGCCGTGCTCGTGTCGCTCAAGGTGATGCGCGCCGATCTGTTCAACGCGCGCGGCCGCTCGTCGCGCCGCGGCGGCCTCGTCGACGGCTTCCGCTACGTGCGCACGAGGCCCGACCTGATCGTGATCTTCATCATGGTGTTCCTGATCGGCACCTTCGGCCTCAACTTCCCGATCTACACGTCGACGATGGCGTCGACCGTGTTCCACAAGGGCGCCGGCGAGTTCGGCGTGCTGTCGTCGATCATGGCGTTCGGCTCGGTCGCGGGCTCGCTGCTGGCCGCGCGGCGCGAGAAGCCGCGCGTCTCGATGCTCTTCCTCGGCGCGCTGATGTTCGGCGTGGGATGCCTCATCGCCGCCCTCATGCCGAGCTACTGGCTCTTCGGCGCCTCTCTGGTGCTCATCGGCCTGTTCTCGCAGACGCTGATGACCACCGCGAACGGCACCGTGCAGCTCGCGACCGACCCCGCCGTGCGCGGCCGCGTCATGGCGATCTACATGGCGATCTTCATGGGCGGCACCCCGATCGGCGCGCCCATCGTCGGCTGGGTGGCGGATGCCATGGGCGCCCGCTGGGGCCTCGGCGTCGGCGCGGCGTCGGGCGTTCTCGCCGGCGCGGTCGGGGTGTTCTACCTGTTCAAGTACCGCGGGCTGCGCCTGCAGTTCCGGCGCGGTGTGCCGGCCTTCGTGCTCGAGGAGCCCGAGGCGGCGCACCCCGAGGTCGCGGCGGCGTGACCCTGGTCACGCCTCGCGCGTGATCTCGACCCTCACGAAGGTGTCGGCGGCCTCGGCGCCCGCGTAGACCCCGCGGATCGGCGCGATGTCGTCGTAGTCGCGGCCGTGCCCGACATACACGTGCCTGTCCCCGACCTCGATGAGGTTCGTCGGGTCCCAGCCGCGCCACGAGCCGCAGAAGTACTCGACCCAGGCATGCGACTCCCCCACGACGGTCTCGCCGATCGCGGCCTCGGGGTTCGGGTGCAGGTAGCCCGAGACATACCGCGCCGGGATGCCGACCGCACGCAGAGCGCCGAGCGTGACGTGCACGATGTCCTGACAGACGCCGCGCCGCGCGGCCCACGCCTCGACGGCCGTGTCGTCCACCTTCGTGACGCCCTGCACGTAGCTCATCTCCGCCCCGACGCGCGCGCAGATCAGCTCGGCGGCCGCGCACGGCGTCGAGGTCGAGGCCACCGCGTCGCGGGCGAGACCGACGAGCTCG
Organism: Microbacteriaceae bacterium; assembly: GCA_009780695.1. Classification (GTDB taxonomy): domain Bacteria; phylum Actinomycetota; class Actinomycetes; order Actinomycetales; family Microbacteriaceae; genus Gryllotalpicola. The sequence goes on along the minus strand of WQZN01000004.1, from coordinate 126,848 downwards.
TCGGGCGGCGCCGTGCGGCGGCTCTGCGGCAGCTGCTCGACGACCTCGACGCTCGAGACGCGCAGGTCGCTGAGCTCGGGCCACGAGAGCGCGCACGCCTCGTGCACGGGCGGCGCGACCTCGATGAGGCTGGATGCCGTGAGCATCAGCTCGCCGTGCGGTGACAGCACCTCGAACGCCGTGACGCGCGTGCCCCAGTAGTCGCGGTAGTCGTACTGCGGCGCGCTGGGCCGGGTGTCGATGTGCGCCGAGAGCACGGTCTGGCCCGGGCGCGAGTCGGGCAGCATCCGCGCCTCGTTGTACGACGCCGACGCCTCGCCCCGATAGCGGAAGCCGGTCGTGTGGGTGACCCGCATGCGCTTCATCTCGGCCTCCGTCCGATCGCCATTGCTCTCACGCCCGCTCGCCCGCCCAGGTCGGCACGACCTGCGACGGGAAGTAGCGCGCCTTGATGTCGTCGCTCGCGGCGCTCGTGGCCCGCTGCACGTCCGTCATCATCTGCGGCAGGTTCTCGATGATCTCGGCCACCGGCCGGTACTCGAGGGTCGACACCGCCTGGCCGAGCACGCGCACCGCGGTGTCGCCGACGCCGATGCGGTCGGTGCGCGGCTCGAGCGCGGTGAGTGCACCGACCGCGTCGTTCATCGTGAACAGCACCGAGCGCGGGAAGATGCGGTCGACGAGCAGGAACTCGGCGGCGTTGCGCATCGACGAGACGCCGCGGTAGGTGCGCAGGTACGCCTCGTAGGCGCCACAGGAGCGCAGGATCGTCGTCCACGACGGCCCCGACACCTCGGTCAGGGTGCGCGTGGCGAGCAGCCGCGCGGTCATGTCGGCACGCTCGAGCGAGAGGCCGAGGCGGAAGAACTGATAGGCGTCATCCCGGCTCATCGCCGTCTCGTACGTGCCCACGGCGAGCGCGGTCCGCTCGCGCACCCAGTGGAAGAAGTCGTGCACGCGCTCGCTCGCGATGTGGCGCGGCATGCGCGTCGTGGTCGTGTTGAGGCACTCCCACAGCTCGCTCGACACGATCTCTCTCGCGCGCCTCGCGTTCTCGCGCGCGGCGTGCAGCGAGTAGGCGATGGATGACGGGTGCTGCCGGTTCACGGCGAGGATGCCGAGCACGGCATCCCGGTCGAGCCACACGTCCTCGGGCCCCGTGGTGCCCATGACGCCGAGCAGCGCACGGCACGCGCCGTCCTCGTCGACCCATCTGTCCTCGAGCAGCAGCTGCAGCTGCACGTCGAGGATGCGGGCGGTGCCGTCCGCACGCTCGAGGTAGCGGCCGATCCAGAACAGCGACTCGGCGATCCGGCTAAGCATTCTCTCCTCCGTACGCCCCTGTGAGCACTGAGATGGGCGCGGCCTGGGCCGCGGTGATGGCACTGACATCGTGGGGCCCCGTGGTCGGGGCGTCCCCGCGCCCCAGCACCCACGTGTCTTTGGAACCGCCGCCCTGCGACGAGTTCACGACGAGCTGACCGGCGGGCAGCGCGACGCGCGTCAGGCCGCCCGGCAGCACCCACACGTCGTCGCCGTCGTTGACCGCGAACGGCCGCAGGTCGGTGTGCCGCGGCTGCATGCCGTCCTCGGTGAGGGTCGGGATCGTCGAGAGCTGCACGACGGGTTGGGCGATCCAGCCGCGCGGATCCTCGATGAGCTTGCGACGCAGGGCGCCGAGCTCCTTCCGGCTCGCCGCCGGGCCGACGACGAGCCCTTTGCCGCCCGAGCCGTCGACGGGCTTCACGACGAGCTCGTCGAGCCGGTCGAGCACCTCTTCGAGCGCGCCGGGGTCTTCGAGCCGCCAGGTGTCGACGTTCGGGATGATCGGGTCCTCACCGAGGTAATACCTGATCAGGTCGGGGATGTAGGTGTACATGAGCTTGTCGTCGGCGACGCCGTTGCCGACCGCGTTGGCGATCGTGACATTGCCGAGGCGCGCCGCCGTGAGGATGCCGGGTGTGCCCAGCACCGAGTCGGCGCGGAACTGCAGCGGGTCGAGGTACTCGTCGTCGATGCGCCGGTAGATCACGTCGACACGGGTCGGGCCGCCGGTCGTGCGCATCCACACGAAACCGCCGCTCATGTAGAGGTCGCGGCCCTCGACGAGCTCGACGCCCATCAGGCGGGCGAGCAGCGTGTGCTCGTAATAGGCCGAGTTGAGCACGCCGGGCGTGAGCACGACGACGACCGGGTCGTCGATTCCGGCGGGGGCGGATGCCCGCAGCGCCTGCAGCAGCCGATAGGGGTACTCGCCCACCGGACGCACCGCCATCTTCACGAACAGCTCGGGCAGCGTCTGCGCCATCACCCGCCGGTTCGAGACGATGTACGAGACGCCGGAGGGCACCCGCAGGTTGTCCTCGAGCACGCGCCACGCACCGCGCTCGTCGCGGATCAGGTCGATGCCCGCGACGTGCACCCGCACCCCGTTGGCGCTCTCGATGCCCGCGGCGTGGCGGTGGTAGTGGGCGGAGGTCGCGATGAGCTTCGCCGGGATCACCCCGTCGCGCACCGCCGACTGCGGGCCGTAGACGTCGGCGAGCAGCGCCTCGAGCGCCTTCACCCGCTGCTTGACGCCGGCCTCGACGTCGACCCATTCCTCCTCCGGGATGATGCGCGGCACCGCGTCGAGCGGGAACGGGCGCTCCTCCCCCGCGAAGTCGAAGGTGACGCCCTGCGCCAGGTAGGAGTTGGCCAAGGCATCCGCCCGCCCGCGCAGTTCGGTCTGCGTCATGCGGCCGAGTGCCGTGTACAGCTCGCGGTACGGTGCGCGGGCCTCGGCCAGCACTGCCCCGTCGGCGCCGAGTCCGGCGCCCTCCGTGTCGGAGAACATCTCGTCGAAGGCGGCCGTCCGCCGCCCGGAAGCGGGACTCGCTCCGTACCCCGCGAACAGGTCTGCCATGGGTTCACGCTAGGAACGCGGTGTTGCGCGGGCGTTTCGGGCGCGAGTGCGGTTTGTATCGGGTGCTCTGCGCCGGCCGACCGAGCGCAGCGAACGGAGACCAGCCCCGCCGCGCTCGAAACGATTCGAATAGGCTCGGACTATGCCGGACCGCCTCATCGTCAGCCTGCCCGATGACACGCTCGTCGCCGAGCTCGCCCGCATCGACCCTCCGTTGCCCGCGGGCGCGGTCGAGTTCGTCGAGTGGGACCTCGCCGGCCCGCCGCCCGTGCCGCACGTCGACGTGGTCGTGCCGCCGTACATGGGCGCGGGCTCGAAGCGGCTGCAGTCGCTCGAGGGCGCGGCCGTGCGCCTCGTGCAGTCGCAGTCGATCGGGTACGACGGCGTCGCCGACATCCTGCCCGCCGGCCTCGTCTTCGCGAACGCGACGACCGTGCACGAGACCGCGACGGCCGAGCTCGCACTCGCGCTGATCCTCGCCTCGCAGCGCGGGCTCGACGACTTCGTGCGGCAGGCCGGGCGCGGCGAGTGGCGCGGCGGCGCGCGGCCCTCGCTCGCCGACCGCACGGTGCTGATCCTCGGCTACGGCGGCGTCGGCAAGGCGGTCGAGGCGCGGCTCGCGCCGTTCGAGGTGGCGCGCGTCATCCGCGTGGCCTCGTCCGCCCGTGAGGATGCCGCGGGCCACGTGCACGCGATCGCCGAGCTGCCCGCACTGCTGCCCGAGGCGGATGTCGTCGTCGTCGGCACCCCGCTGACCCCGGCGACCCGCGGCCTGGTCGGCGCCGCCGAGCTCGCCCTGCTCGCCGACGACGCGCTCGTCGTGAACGTCGCGCGCGGCCCGGTGCTGTCGACGGACGCGGTGCTCGCCGAGGCGGGGCGCCTGCGCTTCGCCCTCGACGTGACCGACCCCGAGCCGCTGCCCGCCGACCACCCGCTGTGGTCGGCCCCGGGGGTGCTCATCTCGCCGCACGTCGGCGGCAACGCCTCGTCGATGGCGCCGCGGATGGCGCGCCTGCTGCGGCGCCAGATCGACCATCTGCTCGCCGGCGAGGAGCCGGAGAACGTGGTGCTGCGCTCGTAGGCGCGCCTCTCGCCGACCGTCGCCACCGTGCCCGGATGTCGGCGAGGAGTGCCCACCCGTCGCGGATGTGCCCGGACGTCCGGGCACATCCGCGACATCCGGGCACCTCACGGGTGCGTGGACCGGCCTGAGGCCGCTACCCGACGATGCCGCCCCAGACCGCCCGCGCGCCCGAGTCGCCGATCAGGACGATCTCGACGATGAAGCCGACGCCGATGAGCGCCGCGCAGATCCAGATGAGCGTGGTGCCGCCCCAGCGCAGGGCCGGGGTGAGTCGGGCATCCAGCGCCCCGCCGACGGCGAAGCGCCACCACAGCCACTCGGCGAGCCCGACGACGAACAGCGCGACCGACCACGGCAGCAGCCCCTCGCCGCGGATGACGTGCTCCGCGAGCTCGGGCGTCGTCGTGGCGATGCGCGACTGCAGGTACTCCCCCGCGCGCACCGTGATCGGCGTGAGCACGAGCACCACGAGCCCCGCGAGCGGGGTGACGACCCCGAGCCGGCGCCGCGCCGCGGGCCAGAACGCGTGCAGCAGCACGGCGAGCGCGGCGAGCGGGCCGCCGACCACCATCACGTGCACGAGCAGGATGTGCAGGGGCAGGCCCGCGAACGTCGTGAAATCCATGATGCTCGCACGCTATCCGCGTCGGTGAGGTTCATTCTGTGAACAGCGAGGACGGCGCGTCGAGGAGGTCGGTGAACCCGGCACCGCGCCACCTCGTGTCCCCTGCGGAGGAGGTGGCGCGATGGGCGACGACGACGCGCTGCTGCGCGCCCTGCACGACGAGCACGCGCCCGCCCTGCGGCGCTATGTGACCTCGCTCACCGGGGACGCCGCGGCCGCCGACGACATCGTGCAGGAGACGCTCTTCCGGGCGTGGAAGAAGCCCGCCGTGCTCGACCAGCGCGAGGCATCCGCCCGCGCGTGGCTCTTCACGGTCGCGCGCAACCTCGTGATCGACGAGGCCCGCAGCGCCAGACGGCGGCACGAGACCGTCGTGGCCGACGAGGCCATGCCCGAGCCCGCCGCGGTCGACGAGACCGAGCGGCTGCTCGACGGCTGGCTCGTCGGCGACGCCCTCGCGGCGCTCACCGTCGAGCACCGCGAGGTGATCGTGCGCGCCTACTACGGCGGCCGCTCGGTCGCGGAGATGTCGTCCGAGCTGGGGATTCCCGAAGGGACCGTGAAGAGCCGGATGCACTACGGGCTGCGCGCGCTGCGGCTCGCGCTGCAGGAGAAAGGGGTGACGCGGTGACTGAAGACGCCCGCGCCGAGCTGCACGAGTGGGACGCCGCGTACGTCCTGGGCGCCCTGTCGGCCGCCGACCGCCGCCTCTTCGAGCTGCACCTCGAGGGCTGCGCCGAATGCCGGATGTCCGTCGCCGAGCTCGCGGTGATGCCGGCGCTGCTGGCGCAGGTGCCGGAGGCGGAGGCCCTCGGCCACCATTCACTGCGCTCGGTCGACCGGCGAGGAGCGACGGACGACCCCGCCGGTCGGCTGAGGCCGCCAGGCCGAATGGAGACCCCGCAGCCCGCGCCCCCCTCCCTCCGGGCCCTCGCCCACCGCGTCCGCCGCCACCGCACCCGGCGCCGCTGGCTCACTGCCGGCATCGCAGCGCTCGCGGCCGCCGCGATCGCCGCGGCCGTCGTGCTGCCGACCGCGCTCGACACGCCGCCGGCCCCGACCACCGCGCTCACCCTCGCCCAGACGGCGCCGAGCCCGCTCTCGGCGACCGTCGACCTGACCGCGCACGACTGGGGCACGGCGCTCGCGATGGACTGCCGCTACGACAGCCCGCCCGGCGCCTACGCGACGACGGGCCACTACGCGCTGTATGTGACGGATGCCTCGGGCCAGGCATCCCGCGTCGCCTCCTGGTCGGCGTCGCCGGGCACGACGATCCGCGCCTCGGGCGCCGTCGACACCCCGATCGCCCGGCTGCGCACGGTCGAGATCCGCGACGCGTCGAGCGGCGCGGTGCTGCTCAGCGCACCCGTGAACTGACCGGGGCCCGCGCCGCACCAGTGCCGCATCGAACTCGACGCGTCCTGGAACCCGCCGCGATGAACCCCGTCGGCCCGAACCTCGTGACACCGGCATGAGCACGAACAAGATCGCCATCGCCGTCGCCGGGGCCGCCCTCGCCGGGCTCGCCCTCGCCGGCTGCTCGGGTGGGACGGGCGCCACCGGCGGCGCGTACGGCACCACTTCGCCACGTGCCACCGGCGGCGGGGCATCCGCCACCCCCGACGGCAACTCGCTGACGACCGCCCAGACCTCGCTCGGCACCGTGGTCGTCGACAGCGCGGGCATGGCCGTGTACGTCTTCGACAAGGACACCAAGGGCGAGACCGCGAGCACCTGCACGGGCCAGTGCCTCACCTACTGGCCGCCCGTCACGACGTCGAGCACGCCGATGCTCTCGGGCGTGACCGGCACCGTGGGCACGATCGCGGGGCCGAACGGCACGAAGCAGGTCACGCTGGACGGCCTGCCGCTGTACACCTACGGCGGCGATCAGAAGCCCGGGGATGTCACGGGCCAGGGCAACACCGGGTTCGGTGCCGCGTGGTGGGTCGTCGGCGCCGACGGCGCGAAGATCACGAAGTCGAGCGCGGCGACGGGCTCCGGCTACTGAGCTGACCGCTCGGCGTCGCGACGGCCGCGCCACTCGAGCACGAGCACGATGACGACGGCCACCGCGACGCCGATGAAGGTCTCGACGCCGCGCTGCCAGGCGAGCTCGCCGACGGGCTGCGGCCCCGCCATCTCTCCGATCACGAGCACGAGCGGCGTGAGGAAGATCATCGCGAGCGAGTAGTTCCGCACGACGAACAGCTCGGCCGCCGCCTGCAGCAGCACGACGAGCAGGATCGCCCACAGCCCCGCCGGGTGGAACGCGAGCAGCGCGGCGCCCAGACCGAGGCCGATCATGGTGCCCACGAAACGCTGGGTCGCCCGCAGTACCCGGTGATAGCCGCTCGGCACCGAGAGCGCGGCGATCGCGGCGACCACGGCCCAGTACGGGTGCCCGATGCCGATGAGGAGCGGGATGACGCCCGCCACGGCCGCACCCACCGCATACGCGACCGCGCGCTGGACGACCCCGCCCGTCGGCGGCGGGATCACGATCGGCTGCGTGTATGGGTTGTGCAGCAGACCGGGGCCCTTCCGCCACAGCACCCGCCCGGCGAAGCCGATCAGCAGGGCGCACGCGATCGAGCTGGCACCCGCGAGCAGGCCGGCCCCCAGTTCGTGCAGAGTGGTGGCCCCGGATGCCACGGCCGCGAGCGCGAAGACCTGGAACATCGGCCCCGGCGGCACCCACCGCACCCGGTCCGCGAGCAGCGAGCACGCGCCGGCCCACACCGCCGCGACCACGGTCACGATCAGGTGCCGCGCGGGCGACAGCGCGATCAGCCCGCCGACGGCGAGCGACGCGAACTGCACCGAGCCGGCGATCGCCTGCAGCCGCAGACGCGAGAAGTGCGGGAAGTTGCGGCCGTACACGCTCGTGAACGCGCCGAACACAGCGTAGAGCGCGAGGTCGGAGCGCCCGATCGCCCAGAGCACGACCATCGGGATCGCGATCGCGAGGGCCACACGCAGCGCGGCCCAGTGGTCGCGATCGTAGGGCCGGAACTCGAGCAGGTCGCGCCAGCGCGGGGTCAGGCGAGGCGCGGCATCCGTCACGAGATCAATTCTCGTCGACGGCACTACTTCCCGGCGGGCAGGATGCGCGTGAAGTGGATGCCGATCGGCTTCCACAGGTCGACGGACTCGATCGACACGCGGCGACCGGGCTCGGGGGCCGCGATCACCTGGTTGTCGCCGAGGTAGATGCCGATGTGGTCCTCGTTGTCGAACACGACGAGGTCGCCGGGCTTGGCCTCGGTCTCGGTGATGCGGGTGCCCAGCGCGTCCTGCGTGGGCACGTAGTGCGCCATCTCGATGCCGATCGACTCGTAGGCGCGCATCGTGAGGCCCGAGCAGTCGATGCCGGTGTGGCTCGCCCCGCCGAAGACGTACGGCGTTCCGATGTAGCTCATCGCCGTCTCCACGATCTGCGCGCGGGGGCCGCCCGCCGTGATCGCCGCGAGGATCGCCGGCATCGCGACGTCCACCGCGGCGCCGCCCTCGCTCGCGACGATCGAGGCGATCGCGCTCGCGACGTAGCCCGTCTGCGCGACGCTCGGACTCGCGGCGTTCTCGCCGATCGACATGATCTGCATCGCGGTGTTGCCGTGGCTGTCGACGATCTGCTGACCGGGCGTCGTCGAGGCGGTGGCCGGCGGCACGATCCACAGCGCGGGCACGAGCACGAGCGAGCCGATGCCCGCGAGCATCGTGCGATAGCCGCTGCGCTTCTTCGGGCGCGTCGCGCCGAGCGCGATCGGCGTCGTGACGGCGGGCAGGAACTCGGGGTGCACCCGGTGCGAGTGGATCAGGCGCGCGGTGCGGCGCGCGTTCTCCGCGTCGATCTCGGCCTGGATGTCGGGTGCGGCGGCGGCCTGCTCGAGCACCGGCGCGGCGGCGGTCGGCGCGACGGACGCCGCCGGGGCCTCGGGCGCGGCGGCGAAAGTCGTCGCGGCGGTCGGCGCGGCGACGTCGACGGTCGGTACGGCGCCTTCGGCCGCCTGCGCGCTCTGCGCCTCGCGCAGCGCGCGGAGCTGGCGGCGCGTGAGCGGCTGATCGGCGGACGCGACCGGTGCGGCCGGCTGGGCGGCCGCGACGGCGGGGGCCGTCGCAACGGCCGGAGCCGCAGGGGCGGCCGCGGGCGCGACCGGGGCTTCCGCTGCGAGCGCCCAGCGCCGGACATCCTGCACGGGGATCTCGCTCGTCTGCGGCGCCGCATCTTGAGCGGCCAGCGCGCGGACCTCGGAATCGGGCACTTCCCCCGCGGCGGCGAGGTCGGCGATCAGGGCGTCGAAGGCATCGAGTGATGCCGCAGCCCTGCGTGCCATACGTATGCCCTTCGTGAACAGCGAGACCCGATGGGGACGGGTCGCGGTCTGACTGTGTCCCCCGAACAGCCGACCGAAGTCAACCAGGCGAACTTATCAGACCCCCCGTTCAGGTATGCACACCCCCCTCCCAGATTTGGGGGGAACGCCAACGAAAGAAATCGACGTCGCCGAGGCGGCGGCGCTAGCTCGAGATCAGGCGCGTGAAGTGGTAGCCGACGCCGTTCCAGCTGCTCACCGTCTGGATCTCGACGCTGCGGCCGGGCGCGGGCGCCGCGACCAGCAGCCCGTTCCCGAGGTACATGCCGACGTGGTCCTCGTTGTCGAAGACCACGAGGTCGCCCGGCTTCGCCTGCGCGGCGGAGATGCGCCGGCCGACCGCGTCCTGCGTCGGCACATAGTGCGCGAGATGCACGCCGATGGCGGAGTAGGCGTCCATGATCAGGCCCGAACAGTCGATCGCGGAGTGGCTCGCACCACCGAGCACGTACGGCGTGCCGAGGTAGCTGAGCGCGGCGCCCACGACCGCGAGGCGCCGGTCGGGGATCTTCCCGATCGCCCGCGCCGTCGCCGTCACGGTCGAGGCCGGGGTGCTGGGCGCGGTCTTGTGCAGGATCGACGCGACGCTCGGAGTCACCGCGACGTAGGTCTCGTGGGCGATCCGCGGCGCCGCGGAATCCTGCGCAATGTCGAGGGACTGCAGGGCCGTGGCGGAGAGGGCCGCGGTCGCGGCGATCTTGTGGTCGGATGCCGCAGCCGGGGCGGTCGCGGCGGCGAGGGCGGCCTGGGCCGGGACGGCTGCCGCGAGGCAGCCCATCACGGCGAGGGTGGTGCCGGCGAGCAGTCGTGCAGAGCGTCTGCGGAGCCAGGCATGGAAGGCGCGAGGAGGCAGGGGGTGATGCATGGAGAGTCGTTCGGCGCGAGGTGCGGCCCGCGCGCCCTTTCTGTTCGGGTCTGTTCGGGTGATGTCGTTCGGGGTGGGGCGGCTCAGGGGGGAGTCGTGCGAACCGGCCGAGGGGCCGAGTCGGGAAATCGGTTTCGATCAGGCGATCGCCGGGAACTCTAGGCAGGCGCGCTGGATCGGCTTCTCGGCTTCGCGGCATCCCGCACGCGGTGCCTCAGACGGCCGCGAAGTGCCGAGCGAATCGGCTGTTTATGCGGCGATTCCCAGGCTGTCGCTTGTGGGCGAGGGTCGTCGCAAGGTTTGATATGCGCATTGATCTGCCGAAACGCGACTCCGTCGACGTCGAGGCACTGGCACGGTCGGACACTGCTCGTGGGGGGCGAGTCCGGCCGAACGGGGGGAATCTGGCATGGAACTGAGAATCGACGGCACAAACCCTGCACCCGCATCGGAGCAACTGCGGCGGCAGGTGCTCGCGCAGGTCCGCGACGGGGCGCTCGCGCCCGGAACCAAGTTGCCGACCGTGCGTGCGCTCGCCGATGAGCTCGGCATCGCCGTGAACACGGTCGCGCGCTCGTACCGCATGCTCGAGGACGACGGCATCATCGAGGCCTTCGGGCGGCGGGGCACCTTCGTCGCCAATCAGGGCGACGTCGTGCAGCAGCAGCTGCAGGCCGCCGCGACCGAGTTCGCGCGCAAGGCCGCGAGCCTCGGCGTCAGCGCGGACGACGCGCGTGAGGCCGCGGTCACCGCGGTTCGCGCGCAGTTCTAGCGCAGTCCTCGCTAGAACATCCCGTCCGTGAGGTGCGAGATCGCGCCGTAGCGGTGGTTCGTGATCGAGATCGCCTGCTCGCGGAAGAAGGGCAGCAGCTCCACGCGCCCCGAGGCGGTGACGGGGCCGTCGTAGATCGCGACATCGGGGTCGCCGCGCAGCGCGCGGGCGGCCGCGACGCCGTTGCCCCCGACGAGGCGGATGCGGCGCACGCCGGCTCCCGCGGCGGCGGGGGCGACCACTCCGACGGGGGCGGCCGTGCTCACGACATCCCCCGTGTCCCGGAACGTCAGGCGCGACAGCCACGCCTCGTCGCTCTCGTGCGTGAGCGGCATGCTGTGCGCGTCGAGCCACGCCGTGATGCCGGACGGCAGCTCGAGGGCGCTCGAGACGTCGACGCGCGCGTGCGAGATCGCCGCCGCCGCGAGCACCCGCACGAACTCGGCGAGCGTGCCGCCTTCGCCGAGGCGGATGCTGACGGGCACCGGCCGGTAGCGCAGCAGGTTGCGCTCGAGGCGGAGCCCCGTGGCATCCTTCACCTGCCCGTATTCGGTCGCGTAGGCGATCGCATCGCTGAGCGCGGAGCGGCGGACGAGGTCGAAGTCCTCGTACGACAGCACCCCCTGCCCCAGCTCGATGAGCAGCTGCACGTCGCGGTCGAGGCCGCGCAGGTGCAGGCTGTGGCTCTGCTCCCCCGCGTCGGACCGCCAGGTGCCGAGTGGCAGCAGCGTGTTCGGGCCGCCGGTCTTCACGGTCGTGCCGACCGCCGAGCGCTTCCAGCCGCCGAAGGGCTGGCGCTGCACGATCGCGCCCGTGATCGGCCGGTTGACATAGAGGTTGCCCGCCTCGACCGTGCCGACCCAGCGGGCGATCTCGCGCGCGTCGAGCGAGTGCAGGCCCGCGGTGAGGCCGAACTCGACGGCGCTCTGCAGCGCGATGGCCTCGTCGAGCGTCTTCGCGCGCATGACGCCGAGCACGGGGCCGAAGAACTCGGTCAGGTGCGTGCGGCTGCCGGGCGCGACGCCGGTCTTGACGCCCGGCGACCACAGGCGACCCTCGTCGTCGAGCTGCCGGGGGCGCACGAGCCACGTCTCACCCGCGTCGAGCTCGGTCAGGGCATCCGCCAGCTTGCCCTCCGCGGGCTTGATGAGCGGGCCCATGCGGGTGGCCGGGTCGGTCGGCGGCCCGACGCGCAGCGAGCGGGTCGCGTCGATCAGCTGGCGGCGGAAGCGCGGGTCGTCGGCGACGGAGCCGACGAGGATGACGAGGGATGCCGCCGAGCACTTCTGCCCCGCATTGCCGAACGCGCTCGTGACGATGTCGGCCACGGCGAGGTCGAGGTCGGCGCTCGGCGTGACCACGATCGCGTTCTTGCCGCTCGTCTCGGCGAGCAGCGGCAGCTCGGGGCGCCAGCTGCGGAACAGCTCGGCGGTCTCGTACGAGCCGGTGAGCACGACGCGGTCGACCCGGGCGTCGGTGACGAGGTCCTTCGCGAGCGGGCTCGCCTCGTCGACGTCGACGAGCACGAGGGCGTCACGCGGGACGCCGGCGCGGTGCAGGACATCGACGAGAACGGCCGCGCAGCGCTTCGCCTCGGGAGCCGGCTTGAGCAGCACGCCGCTGCCCGCGGCGAGCGCGGAGAGCACCCCGCCGGCCGTGATCGAGACGGGGAAGTTCCACGGCGGCACGACCACGGTGAGCGCGCTCGGCACGAAGACCGCGCCCTGCACCGTGTCGAGCTCGCGGGCGAGCGCCGCGTAGTAGTGGGCGAAGTCGGCGGCCTCGCTCACCTCGACGTCGGCCTCGGCGAAGGTCTTGCCCGTCTCGGCCGCCATCACCTCGATGAGCTGGTCGCGGTTGGCGGCGATGGCGAGGCCGGCGAAGTCGAGCACGTCCGCCCGGTCGCCGCCGCTCGCGCCGCCCCAGCGCACACCCGCCGCACGCACGGTGGCGATCAGCTGCTCGAGCTTGCCGGGGTCGGCGACCCGCGCCGCGACGATCGCCGCGATGCCGAGGTCGCTGCCGGGCACCCGCGTCAGGATGCGCTTCGCCCAGGCCCGGTTGGCCGCGCGCGACACGTCGGTGTCGGCCGCGTTGCGGAAGTCGCCGCGCTCGGTGCGCGGGTTCCATTCCGCGGGGACGGGCGGCGCGAAGCGGTCGCGGAGGTCGCGCTCGGGCGCTTGCAGGGTCCAGGCGGTTCCGGCATCCGGCAGGCCCAGCACGGCCTGGGTCAGGCCCGCGTCGCCCGCCGCCTGCCCGGCCGGGTCGACGGGGTCGATGCGGGGGTGGAAGAGGGCGGTGGCGTTCTCGTCCTGCCACTCGCGCGCGCGGTCCTGCGTGCGATTCGGCAGCGGCGCCGCGCCGAGCGGGTCGCGCCGGGCCTCGTACAGCTCGACCGCGTCGAGGAAGCGGTTGCGCTCGCGCTCGAACAGCTCGGACTCGCGCAGCGCGAACATCGCCGACATGAAGTTGTCGGGCGAGCCGTTCTCTTCGAGCCGGCGCACGAGGTAGGCGATGGCGACGTCGAAGTGGGCGGGCTCGACCACGGGCGTGTAGAGGGTCAGGCCGCCGACGGTGCGGGCCACGGCGTCCGATTGCATGCCGAGCAGCATCTCGAAGTCGATGCGATCGCGGACGCCGCGCTGCCCCGCGAGCCCCCACGCGAAGGCGACGTCGAACAGGTTGTGGCCCGCGACGCCGATGCGCACGGCCCGCGTGTGCTCGGGGGTGAGCGCCCAGTCGAGCAGGCGCTTGTAGTTGACGTCGGTGTCGAGCTTGGTGCCGTAGGTCGCGAGGGGGCGCCGGTTCAGCTCGGCGTCCACCCGCTCCATCGCGAGGTTCGCGCCCTTGACGATGCGCACCTTGATCGCCGCGCCGCCGCTGTCGCGCCGCGCCTGCGCCCACTCGGTGAGGTCGTGCAGCACGTCGAGCGCGTCGGGCAGGTAGGCCTGCAGCACGATGCCCGCCTCGAGGTGGGCCAGCCGCGGGGTGCCGAGGATGCGCTTGAACACCGCGACCGTGAGGTCGAGGTCGCGGTAGTCCTCCATGTCGAGGTTGATGAACTTCGTGCGGCCCGGCACGACCGAGGTCTCGCCGCCGCTCGCCGCGAGCTCGTAGAGAGGGGTGAGGCGCTGAGCCAGCCGCGTGACCGCGTCGTCGAACGCCCAGAGGCTCAGATCGCTCGCGATGCTGCTGAGCTTGACGCTCACGTAGTCGACGTCGGGGCGGTCGAGGAGCGCGCGGATGCCGGCGAGCCGCTTCCCTGCTTCCTCTTCGCCCAGCACGGCCTCGCCCAGCAGGTTCAGGTTGAGCCGGGGCGTCGGCGTGGCCTCGCCGACCCAGCCCCCGTCGGCCGGTTTGCGCTGCGCCGGGTTGCGCAGGCGCTCGAGCGCGGCGCCGAGGCGGTGCGGCGTGGCATCCACCACGAGATGCCCGACGAGGCGCCGCAGGGCCGCGCGCGCGGTCGGCACCACGGCCCACGGCGCGACGGGGCCGAGCTGGCCGCCGAGGCCGATCGCGGTGCGGAACGCGCCGTGCAGGGTGCGGGGCACCCGGCCCGAGATCTCGTGCAGGCGGTGCGCGGCCGCGGCCAGATCGTGCGGGCGCGCGACGCCGTCGACGAAGTCGGTCGCGAAGTCGAGGCCGCCCTCTTCCCGCAGCAGCTCGGCGAGGCGGCGGGCGCCGGATGCCTGCGGCGGGTCCGGCTCGCCCAGCCACGCCCGCACCTGCTCGACGGCGGCGTCGGCGAGGCGCGAGAGCTCGCCCTGGGGCTCGGCGGGCGCCGGCGCCGGCTGAGCAGGTGCCGGGGCCGGCTCGTTCCGGCCGCCCTGCGGGTCGTCGTCCGTCTCGCTCATGCCAGTCACCGCCACCGGTGGTCGGTGATCGTGGCGCGCGGCCCCCGGCGCTCGGGCAGCCGCCCGCTCGCGAGGATCAGCCGCACGACCCGCTGCCGCTGCCCCGCCCACGGGGCGAGCAGCTCGAGCATGCCGGCGTCGTCGCAGTGCCGGTCGCCCGCGAGCGCGTGGCCGACGAAGTGCGCGAGGTGGTAGTCGCCGACCGAGACCTGGTCGGGGTCGCCGTGGCTGCGCTGCAGGGTCTCGGCCGCTGTCCAGGGGCCGATGCCGCGCAGGGTCGTGAGGGTCGCGGCATCCCGCACGCGTTCGATCGCCGCGGCCCGCGCGGCCGTCTCGACCACGACGCGGCTGCGGGTGGGGTCGACGCCGGCCCGGTGCCATTCCCAGCTGGGGATGCGCTGCCACTCGGCCGGCGTCGGCGCGAGGCGCAGGCGGGGCGGGATGCCGGGGGCCACGGCGCTGCCGGGGGCGGGATGCCCGAACCTCGTGACGAGCGCCGCCCACGAGCGGTAGGCCTCGAGGCTCGTCACCTTCTGCTCGAAGATCGCCGGGGCGAGCGCCTCGAAGACCCGGCGCGTCTTCGGCAGGCGCAGGCCGGGGTTGCGGCGCAGCGTCTCGGCGAGAAAGGGGTGCGCGGACAGGTCGAGGTCGGACCAGTCGTCGCCCGCCCCGAGCAGCTCGGGCACGCCGTCCACCGCCCACTCGGCGCCGGGGCCCCAGGCCTGCGCGCACACGGGCGCGCCGAGGGCCGCCTGGGTGAGCCGCAGCGTGACGGGGCCCTCGGGGGTGTGGAACGTGCGCCAGACCCCGGCCCTGTCCCACTGGGTGGTCGGATCGTACGGGCCGCGGCCGAGCGGGCCGAGCGTGGCGCGCAGGTCGACGGGCGCGGCCGGCGCGTAGCTCGTCGCGAGGCGGCCGACGCCGTGCTCGGATGCCTCTGCGCCGCGTGCGACCGCGGCCGGGGCATCCTCAACCAACGTCATGGCGACCAGCGTATTTCGCGCCGCTGACAGCGCGACGCGCCCGCGCCGAGTCGGCAGCAGATGCTCTCATTCGCCGCGCGAGAGGGCATCTGCTGCCAACTCGATGTCAGACCCCGCGCTGAGCCGGCCCCGTGTAGAGCGACAGCGGCCGGATCAGCGCGTTGGCCGCCTGCTGCTCCATGAAGTGCGCCGTCCAGCCGGTCACGCGCGCCGCGGCGAACAGCGGCGTGAAGGTCGGGGTGTCGAAGCCCATCAGGTGGTACGCGGGCCCCGACGGGTAGTCGAGGTTCGGCTTGATGTTCTTGCGCGCGGCCATCGCGCCCTCGAGGGCGTCGTAGAGGTCGAGGATGTCCTGCCGCCCGTAGAACTCGACGAGCGTGTCCAGCGCCGCCTTCATGGTCGGCACGCGCGAGTCGCCGTTCTTGTACACGCGGTGCCCGAAGCCCATGATCTTCGCCTTGCGGGCGAGCGCGACATCCAGCCACTCCTCCGCCCGGTCGGCCGTGCCGATCTCGGCGAACGTGTCCATCACGGCCTCGTTCGCGCCGCCGTGCAGCGGGCCCTTGAGCGCGCCGATCGCCGCGACGACGCCCGAGTGCAGGTCCGACAGGGTCGAGGCGACCACACGCGCCGTGAACGTCGACGCGTTGAACGAGTGCTCGGCGTACAGCACGAGCGAGCGGCGGAACGCGTCCACCACGACGGGGTCGGGGACCTCGCCGAAGGTCATCCAGAGGAAGTTCGAGCTGTAGTCGAGGTCGTCGCGGGCGGGCACCGGGTCGAGCCCGTGCCGGTGCCGCTGGTCGTAGGCGACGATCGCGGGCAGCTGCGCGAAGAGGCGCACCGACTTGTCGAGGTCGCTGCGGTCATCGTGCGGGAACGTCGTCTCGAGCGCGCCGAGCAGGCTGACGGCGGAGCGGAGCACGTCCATGGGATGCCCGGCCTGCGGCATCCCGTCGATCAGCGCCTTCACCTCGGGTCGCAGCTCGCGCTGGCCGCGCTCGGCGGCCTGGAACTCGGCGGCCTGCGCGTCCGTCGGCAGCTCGCCGTTCCAGATCAGGTACGCGACCTGCTCGAACGAGCACTGCGCCGCGAGCTCCTGCACGGGGTAGCCGCGATAGAGCAGTGAGTTCGTCTCCTGGTTGACCGACGAGATCTCGGTCGTGTCGACGACGACACCGGCGAGGCCTTTCTTGATGTCGGGGGATGTCTCGGTCATGGCTCCTCCTTGAGCTGACGGGTCTCGGTCCGATCGTGTCGGGCCTCGACCGACGGATGGGGTGGGCGGCTACTTCCGCACGTCGAAGGTGAAGATGCCCGCGTCGAAATGGTTGTAGCCCTCGTAGTCGATCAACTCGTACAAGTCTGCGCGGTGCTGCATCTCGCCCGTAAGGGCCGCGAGCGAACCCACGGCATCGAGCTCGTCGAGCCCGCGCAACGCGGCGCCCATCGCGAGGCGCAGCAGCGACACCGGCCAGATGACGATGTTCACGCCGACGTCGGCGAGCTGCGCCGTGGTGAACAGCTCCGACTTCCCGAACTCGGTCATGTTCGCGAGGATCGGCACGTCGACCGCGGCGCGGATCGCCGCGAACTCGTCGAGCGTGGCCATCGCCTCGGGGAAGATCGCGTCGGCGCCGGCGTCGACGAGCGCCTTCGCCCGATCGACCGCTGCCGCCAGCCCCGACACCCCGCGGATGTCGGTGCGCGCCATGATCAGCAGGTTCGGGTCGCGGCGCGCGTCGACGGCGGCACGGATGCGCTTGAGGGCGGATGCCTCGTCCACGACCTCTTTGCCGTCGAGGTGCCCGCAGCGCTTCGGGTTGACCTGGTCCTCGATGTGGATGCCGCCGGCGCCGGCATCCTCGAGCTCCTGCACGGTGCGCGCGACGTTCATCGGCTCGCCGAAGCCCGTGTCGACGTCGACGAGGGTCGGCAGCTCGATCATCCGCGCGATCTGCTTAGTGCGCCCCGCGACCTCGGTGAGCGTCGTGAGGCCGATGTCGGGCAGGCCGAGGTCGGCCGAGAGCACGGCGCCCGAGACGTAGACGCCGTCGAAGCCGCGGCGCTCGATCAGGCGGGCGCTGAGCGGGTTGAACGCACCGGGGAAGCGCAGCAGCTCGCCGGATGCCAGGCGCTCGCGGAACCGCGCGCGCTTCTCAGCCGGGGTGGAATTCGCGTAGAGCATCGGTCTCCTTTGACCTTGTGGGTCTCGATACGCGGCCTCGCTTGCGCTCGGCTGCTACTCGACCAGCGGAGCGACAGCTAGAAGAGCCCGTCGGGCGTGGCGGTCTGCGCGAGCCAGCCGTACTTCGCGACGAAGTTCAGCTCGCCGAGCTCATCGCCGCTCAGCTCGGGCAGGCGCTGCGCGACATCCAGGAACCGCTCGATCTCGGCGGCCTCGACGGCCGGGGCCGCGAGCTCGCGGAACTTCGCGACGTAGTCGGCGCGCGCGAACGGCCGCGCGCCCTGCGGGTGCGCGTCGGCGACCGCGATCTCGTCGGTGATGACCGAGCCGTCGGTGAACGTCACCTCGATGGCGCCGCCGAAAGCCTGCTCGGCGGGGTCGAGCGAGTGGTAGCGGCGGGTCCACTCGGCGTCCTCGACGGTGGTGACCTTCTGCCAGAGCTCGACCGTGTCAGGGCGGTGCGCCCGCTCGCTCGAGTACGACGCCGCGTGATCCCACGCGCCGTCCTGCAGGGCGACCGTGAAGATGTAGGGGATCGAGTGGTCGAGGGTCTCGCGCGAGGCATCCGGCGAGTACTTCTGCGGGTCGTTCGCACCCGAGCCGATCACGAAGTGCGTGTGGTGCGAGGTCTTCAGCACGATCGAGGCGATGCGCGAGGGGTCGTCGAAGATCAGCGGGTACTCGGTGTGCAGCTTGCGGGCGAGGTCGATCCAGGCCTGGGCCTGGTACTCGGCCGAGTGCTCCTTGGTGAACGAGTCGAGGATCGCGCGGCGCGGCTCGCCGCGGCCCGGCAGCGCCACGTCGTACGCGGCATCCGGCCCGTCGAGGAGCCACGCGATGACGCCGTCCTCGCCCTCCCAGATCGGGGTCGGCGAGGTCTGCCCGCGCATCGCGCGGTCGATCGACTCGACGGCGACCTTGCCGGCGAGCGCCGGCGCATAGGCCTTCCACGTCGAGATCTCGCCCTTGCGCGACTGGCGGGTGGCGGTCGTCGTGTGCAGCGCCTGGCCGATCGCCTGGTAGATCGTGTCGGACGGCAGGCCGAGCAGCGCGCCGATGCCGGCCGCCGCGCTCGGGCCGAGGTGGGCGACGTGGTCGATCTTGTGCTTGTGCAGGCTGATCGCGCGGGCGAGGTCGATCTGCACCTCGTAGCCCGTGGCGACGGCGCGGATGACGTCGCCGCCGTTCAGCCCCCTGGCCGCCGCGTGCTGCGCCACGGCGACGATCGGCGGGATGTTGTCGCCGGGGTGCGAGTACTCCGCCGCCAGGAACGTGTCGTGGAAGTCGAGCTCGCGCACGGCCACGCCGTTGGCCCACGCGGCCCACTCGACCGAGGCGCGGCGCGCGGCGCCGAACACGGTCGCGCCGGCCCCGCCGATCGAGACGGGGTGCGCGAGGGCCTGCGCGCGGGCCGCCGCGGGGGCGGGCCGGACCAGGGATGCCGCGGCCACGGCGGCGTTGTCGATGACGCGGTTCACGACCATCTCGGCGACGTCGTCGTCGACCGGGGCCTTCTCCGCGGCGAGCGCCGCGACCTTCCAGGCGAGCTGGTCTTCCTTGGCCAGGCCCTCGTCGCTGCGGTGAACTCGTACGTGATGCGTTTCCACCTGGCCACCCTATCGAGGGGGTCGGAGTGCGGCCCGGACGCCGTGCGGCACAGAACCTGCTGTGGGGCATACCCGGGCCCTGGCCTGGATATGCCCCACAGTAGAAAAAGTGCCCGACGGGTGTGAGCCGGAGGTTACTTCCAGTCCTCCGAGGTGGCGGTCGGCACGATGATCGCGCGCGCCAGCGTGTGGAAGTGCAGGTTGAAGCCGAGGATGGCGGGGCTCGCGTCCTCAGGGATCTCGAGCTCGGCGACATCCACTGCGTGCACGACCGTGAAGTAGCGGTGCGTGCCGGTGCCGGCGGGCGGCTCGGCGCCGGTGTACGCGCGCTGGCCGAGCTCGTTGCGCAGCATCCGCGCACCCGCAGGCAGGTTCGCGCCGCCTTCTGCGCCCGCGTTCTCGTCGAGCGAGGTCACCGAGGCGGGGATGTTGAAGACGGACCAGTGCCAGAAGCCCGACTGGGTCGGGGCGTCGGGGTCGAACTGCGTGACCGCGAAGCTCTTCGTCTCGGCCGGGAAGCCGGTCCAGGACAGCTGCGGCGACACCGAGCTGCCGCCCTGCCCGGGCGAGCGGTGCACGGCCGCGATCGGCTGGCCGTGGTCGACGGATGAGCTCGTGACGGTGAAGGTGCCGAACTCGCGCAGCTGCGCGAGCTCCTCATAGGGGTCGTGCCACTTTTCGGTCATGACCCGAGCCTACGAGGCACGGCCCCGATCCGGCAGGCTCAGCGGCGGCCGCCGCGCACAGCCCCGCGCCCGGTGAGCGCCCACCACGTCACGCGGGCCATGGCCTCGGCGACGATGCCGAGCGACATCTTCGAGTGCCCGCGCTCGCGCTCGACGAACGTGATCGGCACCTCGACGACCGAGACGCCGGCGCGCACCGCGTGCGTGAGCATGTCGACCTGGAAGGCGTAGCCGTGGCTCTGCACCTCGTCGAGGTCGATCTTGGCGAGGGCGGATGCCCGGAACGCCCGGTACCCGCCCGTCACGTCCCGCACGCCGAGGCCGAGCACGGTGCGGGCGTAGGCGCTGCCGGTGCGCGAGATCGCCTGCCGGTACCACGGCCAGTTCTCCACCTTGCCGCCCGGCACCCAGCGCGAGCCGAGCACGAGCTCGTGGTCTACGGTGCGCTCGAGCAGGCGGCCGAGCTGCTCGGGCTGGTGCGACCCGTCGGCGTCGAGCTCGACGAGCACCTCGTAGCCGCGCTCGAGGCCCCAGCGCATGGCGGCGATGTACGCCTTGCCGAGCCCGTCCTTCCCCTGCCGGTGCATGACGTGCACGTTCGGGTCGGCGGCGGCCATCGCATCGGCGAGCGCACCGGTGCCGTCGGGGGAGTTGTCGTCCACGACGAGCACGTGCACGTCGGGCTGCGCGGCGCGCACGCGACCGACGATCCACTCCACGTTCTCACGCTCGTTGTACGTGGGGATCATGATCAGGGTCGGGTTGGTAACCGGCATCCCGCGCATTTTATTGGTATCGCTTAGCAGGAATGCGACCACGACCGCGGTCGGCGCCCCGACCGCCCCGCCCGATAGCCTGGCGTCATGACGCGCCCCCTTTCCGGCACTCAGTACGAACTCCGCTTCGGCGACTACGCCGCGACCATCGCCTCGATCGGCGCGACGCTGCGGTCGCTGACGCATCGCGGCCGCGATCTCGTCGTGCCGTTCGCCGCCGACGAGGTGCGCCCGGCGTTCCGCGGCGCGTCGCTCGCGCCGTGGCCGAACCGCGTCGCCGACGGCCGCTACACCTTCGCGGGGGCCCGCCAGCAGGTCGCGCTCACCGAGCCAGAGCGCGGCAACGCCCTGCACGGCCTCGCCTCGTGGCTCGACTTCGGCGCGATCGAGCAGACGCCCTCGCGCGTCACCCTCGGCGCCACGATCGTCGCTCAGCCGGGCTACCCGCACCGCGTCGACGTCGAGGTCGTGTTCGAGCTCACCGAGAACGGCCTGTTCTCGTCGATCACCGGGTCGAACTCGGGTGCGGACGCCGCGCCCTGGGGCACCGGCCCGCACCCCTACCTGCTCGCCGGCCCGGGCCGAGTCGACGACTGGTCGCTGCTGCTGCCGGCCGACGACGTGCTCGAGGTCACCGAGGACAGGCTGCTGCCCGTCGGCGTGGCATCCGTCGCCCTCGCCAACGACGGCGCGTGGGATTTCCGCGAGTCGCGCGCGATCGGCTCGGTCTTCATCGACCACGCGTTCACCTCGTTGACGCGGGATGCCGCGGGCCGCACCGCCGTTGAGGTCCGCGCCGCGGACGGCACCGGCGTCGCCATCTCGTGGGACGCGGCCTGCCCGTGGGTGCAGGTGCACACCGCCGACAAGCCGCTCGAGCCCGAGCTCGGCCGCCTCGGCCTCGCCGTCGAGCCGATGACCTGCCCGCCCGACGCGTTCAACTCGGGCACCGACCTGGTCGTGCTGCAGCCCGGCGCTGCGCACACCGCCGGCTGGACGATCTCGGCGCTCTAGTCGCGCCGGCGGTCTCCGTCCGCTGCGCTCAGCCGATCCACGGGCCCGCCGCACCCCGCTGATCGACTGAGCCGCTTGCGGCGAATGGAGATCGAGACGCCTTACGAGTCGGTCGAGACCTCGGCCGTCGCACCCGGCTCGCGCAAGGCCTCGACGAGCGCGGTCGCGTGCTTGGTCGAGAGGATGACGCGGTCGTAGCCGTCGGCCACGGCCGGGGCATCCTCACCCTCGCTCACGGCGTCACGGCTCTGCTCGATGTCGACGACCACGGCGGGGCGCGACTTGCCCTTCACGATCAGGAAGTCCTTGCCGCCGTGGTATTTCCACGTGCCGATGGCGAGCGTGAGCGGGATGCCGGCGCCGGGCACCCGCACGCCGCGGATCCAGATCCACGGGTCCTGCGTGATGGCGACCGAGCGGATCGCCGAGCGCGGGATGACCAGATCGTGGCGGCGGAAGGCGAGCGCCTTCTCGGCCCGGGTCAGCCGGACTTCGAGGCGGTCGCGGTGCACGTGCAGATCGGCCATGTGCCTAGTCTGCCGTGTTCCCCATGCCCCGCACGGAAACTCCGGTCGTCACTTGCGCACGGTTGGGGCCGTCTGCACTGTGCGCAGGTGACGACCGCCTGACGGGCCCGCTGCCGGGTCGTCACATGTGCACGGTGCAAAGCTTCCGCACTGTGCGCGAGTGACGACCGGCGAGTCAGACTGCGGATGCCTGGGCCGCCGCGCGCGCGGCGACCGGAAGCGCCTCGACGATGCGCGTGATCGCCGCGTCGTCGTGGGCGGCCGTGACGAACCACGCCTCGAACACGCTCGGCGGCAGCGCGACGCCCTGCTCGAGCATGGCGTGGAAGAACGGCCCGAAGCGGAACGCCTCCTGCGCCTGCACCTGGGCGTAGTCCACGGCCGGCGCCGGCGCGAACAGCACCGAGAACAGGTTGCCGGCGCGCTGGATCGTGTGCGCGACGCCCTCGGCGGCGAGCGCGGCCGAGACCTCGCGCTGCAGGGTCTCGCTCGCGCGGTACAGCCGGTCGTAGACCGCACCGTCGGCGAGGCGCAGCGTCGCGAGGCCCGCGGCGACCGAGAGCGGGTTCCCCGACAGGGTGCCCGCCTGGTACACCGGGCCGACGGGGGCGAGGTGCTCCATGACCTCGCGGCGGCCGCCGAGCGCGGCGAGCGGCATGCCGCCGCCGATGACCTTGCCGTAGGTGACGAGGTCGGGCCGGTAGCCGTCGTCGCCGGCGCCGTCGATGCCCCACCAGCCGCGGTCGCTCACTCGGAAGCCCGTGAGCACCTCGTCGAGGATCACGAGCGCGCCGAACTCGTGCGCGAGCTCGGTCAGCGCCCTGTTGAAGCCGGGCTGCGGCGCGACGACGCCCATGTTGGCGGCGGCGGCCTCGACGATCACGGCCGCGATGTCGCCCGGGTGCGCCTCGAACGCGGCGCGCACGGCGGCGAGGTCGTTGTACGGCAGCACGAGGGTGTGCGCGGCGATCGCCTCAGGCACGCCCGCCGACGCGGGCAGCGCCAGCGTCGCGACGCCCGAGCCCGCCTCGGCCAGCAGCCCGTCGGAGTGCCCGTGGTAGTGCCCCGCGAACTTGATCAGCAGGGGCCGGCCCGTGAAGCCGCGCGCCAGCCGGATCGCGGTCATGGTCGCCTCGGTGCCGGTCGAGACGAGGCGGATCTCGTCGACCAGGCCGCCCGCCTCGGTGCCGCCCCCCAGCCGGGCGATCACGAGCTCGGCGAGCTCCGTCTCGGCGGGGGTCGTGGCGCCGAACGAGAGGCCGCGGCTCGCGGCATCCTGCACCGCCCGAACGACCTCGGGGTGCGCGTGCCCCAGGATCGCGGGGCCCCACGACGCGACGAGGTCGACGTACTCGCGGCCCTCGACGTCGGTCACATAGGCGCCGCTGGCCGAGGTCAGGAAGCGGGGCGCGCCGCCCACCGAGCGGTAGGCGCGCACGGGCGAGTTGACGCCGCCGGGGATGACGCGCCGGGCGCGGTCGAACGCCTCGTCGTTGGTGGTGGCACGGGTCGGTTCGTTCGTGGTGGTCACTTGAGCCCCAGGGGTCGGCGCGGCGGGCGCGGTCAGCGGTCGAGCAGGCGGGTGGCGGCCTCGACCGCCCAGTAGGTCAGCACGGCGTCGGCGCCCGCGCGGCGGATGCCGGTGAGCGTCTCGAGGATCGCGCGATCGCGGTCGATCCAGCCGTTGGCGGCGGCGGCCTCGACCATGGCGTACTCCCCCGACACCTGATACGCCCACACCGGCACGTCGGAGACCGCGGCGACGTCGGCGAGCACGTCGAGGTAGGCCATCGCGGGCTTCACCATGACGATGTCGGCGCCCTCGGCGAGGTCGAGCGTCGCCTCGCGCAGGCCCTCGCGGCGGTTGGCCGGGTCCTGCTGGTAGGTGCGGCGGTCGCCCTGCAGCTGGCTGTCGACGGCCTCGCGGAACGGGCCGTAGAAGGCGCTCGCGTATTTGGCCGAGTAGGCGAGGATGCCTGTGTCGGCGAACCCGGCCGCGTCGAGTGCCTCGCGGATCACGGCGACCTGGCCGTCCATCATGCCGCTCGGTGCGACGAGGTGCGCGCCGGCCGCGGCCTGCGCGACCGCCATCTCGGCGTAGCGCACGAGCGTCGCGTCGTTGTCGACGCGGCCGTCGGCGTCGAGCACGCCGCAGTGCCCGTGGTCGGTGAACTCGTCGAGGCACAGGTCGGTCTGGATGACGAGCGCGTCGCCGACCTCCTGCCGGGCGATCGCGGCGGCGACGTTGAGGATGCCGTCGGGGTCGGTCGCACCCGAGCCGGTCGCGTCGTGGTGCTCGGGCACGCCGAACAGGTTCACGCCGCCGATGCCGGCGGCCGCGGCATCCGCGAGCGCCGCCTTGAACGAGTCGAGCGAGTGCTGCACGACGCCCGGCATGCTGCCCACGGGGATCGCCTCGGATGCACCCTCGCGGACGAACATCGGCAGGATCAGCTCGGCGGGGTGGAGCCGGGTCTCGGCCACCAGTCGGCGCATGGCCGGGCTGGTGCGGAGACGACGCGGGCGGACACGGGGATGCAGCACGTCACTCACGGATCGAGCCTATTCGCGATTCCCGACGGTCGACTGTGCGCGGCCTGCTCCGCCGGTCGACTGAGCGCAGCCCGCTCCGCCGGTCGACTGAGCGCAGCGAATGGAGGCCCGGCGGACGCAATCTGACGAGGTGGTCGGCGTGTCGGCAGCGCCACCCGGCGCGCCGTGGCAAATCGCGTCCCGCAGGATGCCACGGGCAGCATCCCTGGGCTCACTCCGGCCCGATGATCTCGGCCAGTGCCGTCCAGTCCGGTGTGTATGCCGGCTCGAGCTCGCGGCGCCATTCGCCGTAGATGCGGCATGCCTCCATCGCGAGCTGCGGCCCCGAGGCTGCGTTGAGCACAGCCGTGACGTCCGCCGCCCGGGCGTCGAACGGGCTGCCGTGCCGGTGATGGGCCGACCGTTCGTCGCGGTCGGCGAGCAGCATCGCCTGCACCAGCGCCTCGCGCAGGATGCCGAGAACCAGGTGCACCCCGATGAGGTCGTTGCCGCGCCCCAGGCGCGCCGCGGCGAGCGCCCCGTCGAATCGGATCGCGTTGTCGGCGGAGGGCTCGGGCAATGCGATCCGGCTGACGCTGACGATGGCATCCACACGGCGACCGTCTGCGAACACGAGACGCAATCGCTGCCCGTCCTCGCCGACGGATTCCTGCCATGCCCACAGCGGTGCGGCGACCAGCTCCGACACCTGCACCGGTCGAGCAAGCGTGATGCGGAGGTCGAGATCACTCCATCGATCCATGCTCGCCGGCTCGAGGAATGATCCATACGGTTGAGCGGCACTGCCTGCCGGCAATCCACGCCGGATCTGGGCGAGAAGTCGGGCTTGCCAGGAATCCACCGCTTCAGACTATGAAGGCGCCGGAGCCCCCGCGGACGCATGGTGATGCGGGGGTCGGCGTGTCGGCAGCGCCACCCGGCGCGCCGTGGCACATCGCGTCCCGCAGGATGCCGCGGGCAGCGGGTTCCCTACAGATCCACCCGCGAAGCGCGCACCACCGCGTCGATGAGCGAGTCGGCCGTGCGGTCGGCGGCGATGAGGTCGACGTGCAGGCCGTAGCCCTCGGCATCCCGCGCGGTCTGCGGCCCGATCGCCGCGATCAGCGTGCCCGACGGGATCGGGCCGAGTTGCGCGGCGACCTGCTCGGCGACCGAGCCCGAGGTGACCATGATCGCGTTGATCGAGCCCGCCCGGACATCGGCGACGATCTTCTCGGCGACCGGCACGCCCACGGTGCGGTACGCGACGACCGAGTCGACGCGGTGCCCGAGGGCGACGAGCCCCTCGGTGAGGGTCGGCTTCGCGATCTCCGAGCGCAGCGTGAGCACGCGCAGGTTCGCGGCGCCCTCGGTCGCGGCTTCCCACTCGGCGAGCAGGCCGCGGGCCGAGTTGTCCTCGGCGGGCACGAGGTCGACGTGATAGCCGGCGGCGACGAGAGCGGCCGAGGTGGTCTCGCCGACGGCCGCGATGCGGGTCGAGGCGGGGATGACGGCGCGATAGCTCGACAGCACGTCGACCGTCGTGGCGCTCGTCACGGTCAGCCAGTCGTACTGCTCGTCGGCGAGGCGCTCGAGCGCGCGCGTCACGAGCTCGGCGTCGGCCGCCGGCGCGAAGTTGATCATGGGCGCGACGACGGGCTGGGCGCCCTGCGCGCGCAGGTCGGCGGCCACGGTGTCGCCCCAGGGGCCGCCGCGAGGCACGAGCACGCGCCAGCCGGTCAGCGGCTTGTCGCCGCGCTGCTCGCTCATGCGAGCTCCTTGGCGCCGGCGGCGAGCAGCTCGTCGACCGCGCGCTGCGCGACCTCGCCGGCCGCGGTGAGCATGTCGGCGGCCGACGTCGAGTCGAGCACGGCGGCGTGGCTCGCCGTGAGCGACGTGGCGCCGTCGGTCGAGTACACGGTCGCGGTCAGGAACAGCATGCCGTCGTCGACCAGCGCGTGCGCCGCGACCGGCGCGGCGCAGCCTGCCTCGAGCCCGGCGAGCACGTCACGCTCGGCGCGCACCGTCGCGCGCGTCGTGGCGTGGTCGACCTTGATGAGCCCGGCGTTCAGCGCGCGGGCGAAGGCCGTGCCGTCGGAGCTCAGATCCGCCCGGGCCTCGATCGCGAGGGCGCCCTGGCCCGGGGCCGTCGGCCAGTCGGTGAGCGAGAAGCGCTCGGTCGGCTCGGTGCCGCGGCCCAGGCGGTCGACGCCCGCGGCGGCGAGGATGACGGCGTCGAGCTCGCCCGAGGTCACGCGCCCGATGCGAGTGTCGATGTTGCCGCGGAAGTTCTCGGCGAGCCGGATGTCGGGCCGCACGGCCTTCAGCTGCGCGATGCGCCGCGGTGACCCGGTTCCGACCAGCGCGCCCTCGGGCAGCGTCTCGAGCGTGAGGCCGTCACGCGCGACGAGCACGTCCCTGGCATCCGCCCGCTTCGGCGTCGCCGCGATCACGAGCCCCGGGAACGCGGCCGTCGGCAGGTCCTTGAGGGAGTGCACGATCACGTCGACCTCGCCGTCGAGCAGCTTCTGCCGCAGCTCGGTGACGAAGACGCCCGTGCCGCCCAGCTGCGCGAGATTCGCGGTCGAGACGTCGCCGTGCGTCGTGACGGTGACGAGCTCGTGGGCGACGCCGGATGCCCGGCTCAGCTCCGCGGCGATCTGGCCGCACTGCGCCAGCGCGAGTGCGCTGCCGCGGGTGCCGACGCGGATCGTGTCCGACATCAGGCGGTCGCCCCGGCGGTCGCGGCGGGAAGGTCCGGCGCGAGGTAGGTGCCGACGGGCGCGTGATCGGGCCAGGGGCCGAGCGGCGTGACGTGGGGGCGCTGCTCGCGCGGCACGTCGTTCAGGCGCTCCTCGACGAGATCGACGAGGCCCGCGACGAAAGCGGGGTGCACACCCGAGGTCGCGACGCGCTCGAAGCCGAAGCCGGCCTCTTCCGCCGACGCCTTGGCCTCGTTGTCGAGGTCCCACAGGACCTCCATGTGGTCGCTCACGAAGCCGAAGGGCACGACCACGACGGCGGTCGCCGCGTTGTCCGGGTCGCGCAGGCCCTCATCGCGCAGGTCGGCGATCACGTCGTTGATGTCGGGCTCGAGCCAGGGCACGCGCGGGTCGCCCGAGCGCGACTGGTAGACGAGCTGCCAGGCCACACCGGGTGCGGCCTCGTTCGCGATCACGGCCGCGACGGCCTCGTGCTGGGCGACGTACGCGCCGCCCTCGCCGAACTCGGGGCCGCTCGCCTTGGCGGCGACGTTCGGAATGGAGTGGGTGGAGAACAGAATGCGGATGCCCGCGGGGTTGTGCCCGGCATCCGTCAGCCGCTTCACGGCCGCCTGCGTGCCCTCGACGAGCGGGGCGACGAAGCCGGGGTGGTCGAAGAACTCGCGGATGCGGTCGATCGACGCGGTCTGGGTCAGGCCGTTCTCGGCGAGGGCCTTCTCGAAGTCCTCGCGGTACTGGCCGACGCCCGAGTACGACGTGTAGGCGCTCGTCACGAGCGCGAGCAGCCGCGTGTGGCCGGCGGCCGCGGCATCCGCCACGACGTCCGTGAAATACGGCGCCCAGTTGCGGTTGCCCCAGTAGACCGGCAGCGCGATGCCGCGCTTCGCGAGCTCGGCCTCGAGGGCCGCCTTCAGCTCGCGGTTCTGCGCGTTGATCGGGCTGATGCCGCCGAAGTGGCGGTAGTGGTGGGCGACCTCTTCGAGCCGCTCATCGGGGATGCCGCGGCCGGCGGTCACGTTCCGCAGGAACGGCAGGACGTCGTCCTGACCTTCGGGGCCGCCGAAGCTCGACAGCAGGAGTGCATCGAATGCGGTCAAGAAACAACCTCCGGGATCTCCTGCGTGGCGATGCGACGGCCGGTGAAGAACGGCACCTCTTCACGAACGTGCAGGCGCGCCTCGGTGTAGCGCAGCTCACGCATCATGTCGACGAGGTCCGACAGCTCGTCGGCCTCCATCGGCAGCAGCCACTCGTAGTCGCCGAGCGCGAACGCGGCGATCGTGTTGGCCAGCACACCCGAGAAGGCCGCGCCCTTGCGGCCGTGATCGGCGAGCATGCGTCGCCGGTCCTCGTCGGGCAGCAGGTACCAGTCGTAGCTGCGGTTGAAGGGGTAGACCGTGATCCACTGCTTGGCGTCCTTGCCGCGGAGGAACCCCGGAATGTGGGCCTTGTTGAACTCCGCGGCGCGGTGCACGCCCATGGCGTTCCACGTCGGGAGCAGGTTCGTGAGCAGGGCGGTGCGGCGCAGCTCGCGCGCGACGGCCTGCAGGTCTTCGGGCGTCGTGCCCCAGATCCAGAACATGAGGTCGGCGTCGGCCTTGAGGCCCGACACGTCGTAGAAGCCGCGGGCGGTGACGCCGCGCTCGGCCGCGCGGGCGACGACCGCGTCGATCTCGGCGACCTTCTCAGCGGTGTCGACGGATGCCTCGACCGGGGCGGCGGGGTTGCGACGCAGCACTACCCAGAGCGCGTACCCGTCGGGCTGAGGAGCTTCGGTGTCCGAGGAGAGAACGGTCGGAGCGGATGCCGCCCCCGAAGCTGCCGAGTTCGTCATGCCGTCCAGTCTCGCCCCGGAAGTGCCCTGCGCAAAAATCGCGAGCACTCCTCGGGCATCACATTCGGGTAACTCTGTGTGCGCGCTCAGCGAACGCGGGGCATCCGTCGAATAAACGCGACGGAGCGCGCGTTATCCACGTCGTTATGAGCACCGAACGCACCCCACAGAACATTGGCGGAGCGCCGAAGCCTGTCCGCCGTCCCCGCCGCCGGAAGAAGATCGAGTTCGTCGAGCACCTCACTGGGCCCGAGCAGATGCTGCTCGCCTTCCCCTGGAGCAGCGGGCTCTCGACCACCGAGCGGGCCGAGTTCGCTGATGCCCTCGCCCACCACCCGGCGACGTTCTCGAACGCCCAGCTCGAGGCGCTGATCATCTCGTGGAAGCGCCGCGCCCAGCGCGCTGCCTAGCCTCCGGGCCGCGCTACCTCCGGCGCGCGATCGCCACGATGCCGAGGGCGAGGATGCCGGCCGCCACGGCGCCGACCGCGGACACCGCCGCGTAGAGCTTCCCCGGCTCCTCCTCGCGCAGGCGCCGGATCCTCTTCGGGACGTTGACCTTGTCCTCGAGCTCGGTCAGAGCGGCGACGAGCTCGGCGCGGGCGCGCTCGACCTCGGTCTCCTGCGGCAGGCCCTGTGCGCTGAACTGTGCTGCACCGGATTCAGAAGTCATAGTCGCCAACACCCTTCACGGCGTCCACATCGCTCTTGATGCTGGTGATCGTGCGCTCGGGCGCAGCCGAGCCGATCTTCTTGAAGAAGACGATGCCGAGCAGCACCAGCACGATGATGAGCACGAGCAGGATGCCCGCCACCACGAGTGCGGCGGCCCACGGCGGCAGGATCAGGCAGAACGCCAGGATCGCCGCCGCGACCAGCACGGGCACGAGCAGCAGGGCGAGCACCGCGGCGCCGGCGAAGAGACCCGCGCCGATGCCCGCCATCTTGGCCTTGGCGATCAGCTCGGCCTTGAGCTGGTTCACCTCGGCCTTGAGCAGCCCGATGAACAGCTGCGGCAGCTCGCTCACGAGCTCCGCAAGAGAACGCGCCCCCTGTGCCATGGGCTAATTCTGCACGTCGGGGTCGGCGGTGAGCGGCTCGGACTCCGATTCGGCCTCGGCCGCCTCCTCGGCGCGAGCCGCGCGGGCTGCCGCGGCCTGGGCCGCTTGGGCGGCGGAGGCCTGCGATGCGGCCCTGGCCGCCTGCGCCCGCTCGTTCGCCTTGGCCTGCGCGGTGTTGATCGCGCCGGTCGCGAGCTTGCGCGCCCCGTCGAATACCGCTCCGGGAATATCTCCCACGCGGGCGGCCGCGAAGTCCTGAGCGGCGTGGACCTGCTTCTGGATGCCGGGGCTCTGCCACACCTTGTTGGCGGCCCCCGCGATCTGGTCGTAACGCTTCCGGCCGGCACGCGCTCCGAGCACGTAACCTGCGGCCAGTCCTGCGGCGAAAAGCAGCTTGCCCTTCATCGTCACCCCCGTGATCTCGGTGATGTGAGGCCGTCTGGATGGCCTCGCGTCAATCGGTTCGCGACTCGGTTTCCGTCAGCTTTCGCCACCTTAGCCCACGCAGGCGCGCCGCCGCCTCCCTCGCGTGGGGAACGACGGACGCGAGGCCGGTGCCCGCGATCCAGCCTCCGGTGGCCTCCAGACCGGGCACCTGCCCGACCGCGGCGGCGAGCGCGGCGAGACGCTGCTGCTGCCCGACGGCGGCCAGCGGCTGGGCGTTCGACCACCTCACGCGACCGAATCCGACCAGCTGGGATTCCGAAAGAGGAATATTCAGGAGTGCGGCGGCGTCCTGCAGCGCGCGGGCCCGGAGCGCGGCATCCGGCTGATCCCCCGCACCGCTCTCGCGGCCGGCACGACCGTACGACAGCCGCACCACATGGCGGCCCGGCGCGAGCTGTGCGGCGAGCCACGGCCACTTCGCGCTCGAGTGCGTGAGCGCCTTGGCCGTGCAGAACCCGGGGTCGACGCGCTCGGAGACGAGCATGCCCGTGCCGCGCGGGGCCGCGTCGAGCGCGGGCGCATCGAGCACGAGCGTCACGAGCTCGACGCTCGTCGCGTCGGGCCACGGCGCCTTCGCGAGGGCGTCGAACTCGGGCGAGAGGGATGCCAGCAGCGGCAGCGCCTGCGCCGAGGGGGTGTCGATGAGCACGGCGTCGGCCTCGATCGGCTCGCTCCGCCCGGCGACGTGGACGAGGAAGCGCGCGGGGCTGCGCTCGGCCGGCGCCTCCGGATCGGTGAGGGCGGGCTCGGCCGCCTCCTGCTCGGCGGAGCCGTGCTCGGCGGAACCCGGCTGCCCGGATTCCTGCTCGGCAACGGGCGTGATCGCGGTGACGCGTGCACCCGTCTGCAGCACGGCGCCGCGGCGGGTGGCATCCGCCGCGATCGCCTCGGGCAGCCGCCACATGCCGCCCGTGATTCCGCCGACCGCCGAACCCGCCTTCGAGGGCCCGCCGGCGCGCAGCTCGTCGACAGCGCCCGAGAGCGAGCCCATGCGCGTGAGCGCGCGACTGAGGCCGGGCGCCGCGATCGCGACGTCGAGCTGGTCGGGCGAGGCCGAATAGACGCCGGTCGTCACCGGCGCGACGAGGTTCTCGAGCACGGCCCGGCCCATGCGGCGCGAGACCAGGCGGCCGAGATTGCGCTCGTCCCCGATCTTCAGCGGCGGCAGCAGGCGGTCGAGGTACGCACGCAGCGCCCCGCCCCAGCCGATGGCCGCGATCACGTCGGTCGAGAGCGGCGACGACGGGATGCCGAGCAGCCCGCCCTTCGGCATCGGCACGGCCTTGTCGGGCAGCTGCAGCCACGCGCCGGCCGGGTTCGGCTGCACGACCTGATCGGTGAGGTGCAGCTCTTCGAGGTAGGCGGCCACGTGGCCGCCGCGGGTCGCGAAGCTCTCTGCGCCGGCGTCCACCGTCACCTGCGCGCCGTCGGCGAGCGTCAGGTCCTGACGCTGCACCGAGCCGCCGAAGCGGTCGGATGCCTCGAGCAGCGTGACCTCGAAGCCGGGGCGCGCGAGGTCGCGGGCCGCGACGAGGCCGCCCATGCCGCCGCCGATGACGACGACGCGCGTCGGGTCGTCGTTGATGAGGTGGGCGAGCCCGTCCTCGGGGCCGGACGCGTCGGTCACCGGGCGCCGCCGCTCCGCCGCTCGGCGTCGACGGCGCGCACGAGCTCGACGATGCGGGTGAGCGTGGTCGGGTCGGTCTCGGGCGGCACGCCGTGCCCGAGGTTGAGCACGTGGGCGGGTGCGGATTCCCCGCGACGCAGCACGTCGCGCACATGCGCCTCGAGCACCGGCCAGGGCGCCGCCAGCAGCGCCGGGTCGATGTTGCCCTGCACGGGGACGTTGCCGCCGAGGCGCCGGACGCCCTCGTCGAGCGGGATGCGCCAGTCGACGCCCACGACGTCGGCGCCGATGTCGCGCATGGCGGGCAGCAGCTCGCCGGTGCCGACGCCGAAGTGCACCTTCGGCACCCCGAGGTCGCTGATGTGCGCGAGCGCCCGCGCCGAGGCCGGCGCGACGTGCGTGACGTAGTCGGAGAGCGAGAGCGAGCCGGCCCACGAGTCGAAGAGCTGGGCCGCCGAGGCGCCCGCGAGCACCTGCGCGCGCAGGAACAGGCCCGAGACATCCGCCGCCCAGTCCATGAGCGCGCGCCACGCGTCGGGGTCGGCGTGCATCAGGGTGCGGGCCGCGAGGTGCTCCTTCGAGGGGCCGCCCTCGACGAGGTAGGCCGCGAGGGTGAAGGGCGCGCCCGCGAAGCCGATGAGGGGCTTCGTGCCGTCGCCGATCGCCGCGAGGCCGCGGGCCGTGCGCGTGACGGCGGCCGTGATCGGGGCGAGCTGCTCAAGGGTCAGGGTCGGCAGCGCCGCGACATCCGCCGCCGTGCGCACGGGCGTGGCGAAGACGGGGCCGCGGCCGCCGACGATCTCGACGTCGACGCCCGCGAGCTTCGGCGGAATGACGATGTCGCTGTAGAAGATGGCCGCGTCGACGTCGTGCCGGCGCACGGGCTGCAGCGTGATCTCGGACGCGAGCTCGGCGTCGAGGCACGTGTCGAGCATGCCGAGGTCGGAGTGCGCGGCGCGCAGCTCGCGGTATTCGGGCAGCGAGCGGCCGGCCTGGCGCATGAACCAGACGGGCGTGGATTCGGGGCGGATGCCGCGGTAGGCGGAGATGAGCGGGGGCACCGCGGTCGCATCGGTCACCATCACATTCTTTCAGCCACTGCAAGTAATCTTTCTGAGTGCTGTTCTGCTTCTCGTCGAGTCACCGCAACGCCGGTTTCGACATGCTCGAGCGCCTCGAGCGCGGGGCCGGGGCAGTGACCGAGGCCATCGGCGCGCAGTCCGCGGTCAAGGGCTCGGTCGTGCTCGCGACCTGCAACCGCTTCGAGGCCTACCTCGACGTCGATCTCGACGCCCTCGAGCTGCGCGAGAACGCGGCGGCGGGCTTCATCTCGCTCGTCAGCGAGGCCGTCGGGGTGGATGCCGGCGAGCTCGGCGCCTCGAGCGACCTGATCGCGGGCGACGCGGTCGCCTCCCATCTCTTCTCCGTCTCAAGCGGCCTCGAGTCGGTCGTCATCGGCGAGGGCGAGATCGCCGGCCAGGTGCGCCGCGCCTACATCGGCGCGCGGCGCAGCGGCACCGTCACGCACGACCTCGAGCGTCTGTTCCAGGGCGCGAGCCGCACGAGCCGCGGCGTCAAGAACCACACGGGGCTGATGACCCAGGGGCGCTCCATGGTGCGCCTCGCGCTCGACCTCGCCGCGAGCCGGTTCGCCGACTGGTCGCAGGTGCGCGTCGTGCTCGTCGGCACCGGGCGGTATGCCGCGGCATCCCTCGCCGCCCTCCGCGACCGCGGCGCGACCGACGTCGCCGTCTGGAGCCGCACCGGTCGCGCCGAGGCCTTCGCCCTCAAGCACGAGATCGCATCCGTGCCCGCGCACGGTCTGACCGCCGCGGTCGCCGCCGCCGACCTCGTCATCACCTGCACCGTCTCGCCCGAGATCGTCGTGACGGGCGCGATCGTGGGCGAGGCGATGGCCGAGCGAGAGGATGCCTCGCGCCTGCTCGTGGTCGACCTCGGCCTGCCCCGCAACGTCGAGCCCGCCGTCGCCGACCTCGAGCGCGTCGAGCTGCTCGACCTCGAGACCATCTCTCTGCACGCCCCGCTCGAAGAGCTGCAGGCGACCGAGAACGCGCACGCCATCGTCGGCACCGCCGCGGCCGAGTTCGCGGCCAAGTCGGCCGAGCGCGAGGTCGAGCCCGCCGTGGTCGCGCTGCGCCGGCACGTCTTCGCCCAGCTCGAGGCCGAGATCGCGCGGAACGCGAAGCGCGAGGCGTCCGCCGACATCGAGCGCGCCCTGCGCCACTTCGTCGGCGCGCTGCTGCACACGCCGAGCGTCAAGGCGCGCGAGCTCGCCCGCGACGGCGATGCGGACGCCTTCATCGACGGTGTCGCGGCCGTCTTCGGGGTCTCCGCGGCTGAGACATCCGTTGAGACAAACGATCGTTTCGGTGCAGGAAGCAACGTGGCAGAGGGCGGCCGGGAAAGCGCCTAGGCTGGTCGCGGGTGGGGAGGGACCCACCCGGAGGGAGCGCCATGACCGACACCATCGACCAGCCCGCCCCGGCCACCGTGCCGTTCGACGCCTGCATCGTCACGACGGATCGTCTCGTGCTCAGGCCCCTCACCGTCGACGAGGCCACCGCCGCGCACAGCGACTTCGCGCTCGCGAAGAAGGTCGTCAAGTACCTGCGCTGGGAGGTGCGCGACCACGACGAGGAGTCGAGCAACGGCGCTGCCTCGAAGCGCCTCGTGCAGTCGTCCCGCATCGAGAACAAGGGCGACGGGCTCGCCTGGTCCGTCGAGTTCAAGCAGGCCGACGGCTCGCAGGGCGGCGAGATCGGCGACGTGGCCCTCTTCGCCAAGAGCATCCGCAACGCGCAGTTCGAGATCGGCTGGGTGTTCCACCCCGCGATCCACGGTCGCGGCCTCGCGACCGAGGCGACCAAGGCCGTCATCGACCTCGCGTTCGACCAGATGGGCGCGCACCGTGTCTATGCCGAGCTGGATGCCCGCAACGAGGCGTCCGCCCGCCTCTGCGGCATCCACGGCATGCGCCAGGAGGCGCTGCTGAAGGAGCGCGAGGTCGTCGACGGCGAGTGGCACGACGTGGCCATCTACGCCATCACCAAGGCGGAGTGGCAGGCGCGCGCGTAGCAGCCTGGCTTCGGCCTGAGCTTCCGCCGCCCGGGCTGTCGGGCACAAAACCTACTGTGGGGCATATCGATTCGGGCGAATCGATATGCCCCACAGTAGGTTTTGTGCCCGACGAACGGGCGCGGGTCACGCCCCGACGAGGCGCTCGGCCAGGTACGCCTTGAGCCCGGCGACGGGCACGCGCTCCTGCTGCATGGTGTCGCGGTCGCGCACGGTCACGGCGTCGTCCTCGAGCGAGTCGAAGTCGACCGTGACGCAGAACGGCGTGCCGATCTCGTCCTGGCGGCGGTAGCGGCGGCCGATGGCCTGCGTCTCGTCGTAGTCGACGTTCCACTCGCCGCGCAGCTCGTCGGCGATGCGCTGGGCCAAGGGCGTGAGCGTGTCCTTCTTCGACAGCGGCAGCACGGCGACCTTGAACGGCGCGAGGCGCGGGTCGAGGCGCAGCACGGTGCGGGTCTCGGTGTCGCCCTTGGCTGTCGTCACCTGCTCCTCGTCGTAGGCCGAGAGCAGGAACGCCATGAGCGAGCGGGTGAGACCGAACGACGGCTCGATGACATACGGCGTCCAGCGCTCGTTCGTCGTCGGGTCGAAGTACGACAGGTCGCGGCCCGAGACGCCGGCGTGGCTCTTCAGGTCGAAGTCGGTGCGGTTCGCGATGCCCATGAGCTCGCCCCACGGCTCGCCCTCGAAGCCGAAGTCGTACTCGACGTCGATCGTGCGGTCGCTGTAGTGGGCGCGGTCGCCGTCGGGCACGTCGAAGAGACGGATGCTGTCGCGCGAGACGCCGAGGTCGACGAACCAGTTGACGCAGTCCTCGACCCAGGTGTCGAAGTGCGCGGCCGCGTCGGCCGGCGGCACGAAGTACTCGATCTCCATCTGCTCGAACTCGCGCGTGCGGAAGATGAAGTTGCCGGGCGTGATCTCGTTGCGGAACGCCTTGCCGATCTGGCCGACGCCGAACGGCGGCTTCTTGCGGCTCGTCTGCAGCACGTTCAGGAAGTTGGTGAAGATGCCCTGCGCGGTCTCGGGGCGCAGGAAGGCGAGGCCCGACTCGTCCTCGACGACGCCGAGGTAGGTCTTGAGCATGCCGTTGAACTGGCGGATCGGGGTCCACTTGCCGACGACCTTGGGGTTGTCGGGGTCGGGGATGTCGTTGAGCCCGTTCACAGGCGGGTGCCCGTGCTCCTTCTCGTAGGCCTCGAAGAGGTGGTCGGCCCGGTAGCGCTTGTGGGTCGTGAGCGACTCTGTGAGCGGGTCGTTGAAGGTCGCGAGGTGGCCCGAGGCCTCCCACGTCTTGGGCGGCAGGATGACCGACGAGTCGAGGCCGACCATGTCGCCGCGGCCGCGCACGAAGGTCTTCCACCACTGCCGCTTGATGTTCTCCTTCAGCTCGACGCCGAGGGGGCCGTAGTCCCACGCGGACCGTGTTCCGCCGTAGATCTCACCCGACTGGAAGACGAAGCCGCGGTGCTGCGCGAGCGAGATGACGGAGTCGAGACGGGACGGTTCGGCCATGGTGCGGTCTCCTGGAGGGGCATGCGAGAGCAGGGGATTCGGTCGATTCTATCGAGCCGTCCATGTGACGCGTTCTGGGGTGCCGGGGGCGCATATGATCATCTCGACCGGTCGGGGGGTGCGGTCGTTCCGCCGTTCCATCAGAGAGCCCCGCCCATGCCCCCCACCGCCGAAACGAAGGCGTCCGGCCGCCGTGCACGACAGGCCGCGGCCGAGCAGGGCCGGCACCGCGGGCCCGAGGCGACCGACACCTTCGAGCGCGGCTTCGAGGCGCTGGCCGAGCTCGCTCTGGCCGGGGTGCAGGTCTCGGCGCGCGCCGTCGATCTGGCATCCGGTCGCGTGCTGTTCTCGGTCGACGACCACGTGGTCATGCCGACCGCGTCGATCGGGAAGGTGCTGCTGCTCATCGAGGTGGCCGCGCAGCTCGAGCAGGGTCGGCTGAGCGGGCTGACGCTGCTCGATCGCGAGCCGAGGGATGCCGTGGGCTCCGCCGGCGTGTGGCAGCACCTCGCCGTGCCGTCCCTGCCCGTGGCCGATCTCGCGGCGCTCATCGGCGCGACGAGCGACAACCTCGCCACCAACGTGCTGCTGCGCCGCATCGGCCTCGAGGCCGTGAGCGTGCGCACCGAGCAGCTCGGGCTCACGCGCACGGCCCTGCTCGACCTCGTGCGCGACCACCGCGGGCCGGATGACGCGCCGCAGCTCTCCGTCGGCTCGGCGTCCGAGCTCACCTGGCTGTTCGGGGCTCTCGCCCGCGGCGAGATCGTCAGCCGCGAGGTGAGCCAGCGGGTCGTGCAGTGGCTGTCGCTGAACGCCGACCTGACGCTCGTCGCGAGCGCCTTCGGGCTCGACCCCTTCGCCCACCGCGGTGCCGATCACGGCATCCTCATCGTCAACAAGACCGGTCGCGACTCCGGCGTGCGCAGCGAGGTCGGCGTGCTGCGCGGGCCGCGCGGCGGCGTGGCGTATGCCGTCTCGATGTACTTCGACGACTCGGCGCTGCCCGTGCGGCTGCGCGTCGTCGAGGGCATGCGCACCCTCGGTCTCGACCTGCTGGAGTTCGTGCACTGACGCGTGCGACGCCAGCCCACGC
The DNA here is from genome assembly GCA_009780695.1 of Microbacteriaceae bacterium. Taxonomy (GTDB): domain Bacteria; phylum Actinomycetota; class Actinomycetes; order Actinomycetales; family Microbacteriaceae; genus Gryllotalpicola. The sequence continues at coordinate 88,656 of WQZN01000004.1, read as the reverse complement.
GCGGTCGTCGATTAATTGACGACCGGCACCCCTTCGCACCATTAATCGACGACTCGCGCGCAACGAGTCGAGTCGGTCGTCACAAAGTCGGTCGAAGCGTCACGAAACGCGGACTTATTGACGACTGCGCGACCCCGGCGCCGGCGCGGTGCTGACGGCGCCGGCAGCGGCTACCAGATGGTGACCCGCGACGCCTTCGGCAGGTAGAGCGCATCGGCCTCGGTCACGCCGAAGGCCGTGTAGAACTCGTCGATGTTGCGCACGATCTGGTTGCAGCGGAACTCGTTCGGCGAGTGGGGGTCGATCGTCAACAGGCGGATGACCTCGGCATCCCGCCCCTTCTGCTGCCAGGCCTGCGCCCATGACAGGAAGAAGCGCTGCGCGCCGCTCAGCCCGTCGATCTCGGGCGCGGGCGCACCGCCGAGCGAGCGCACGTAGGCCTTCCAGGCGATGCCGAGTCCGCCGAGGTCGCCGATGTTCTCGCCGATCGTGAGCGCGCCGTTGACGTGCGGCGCGCCGGCCGACAGCTGCGCGGGGGTGAGCGCGTCGTACTGGGCGATGAGGGCGCCGGTGAGCTTCTCGAAGGCGGCCCGGTCCTCTTCGGTCCACCACGAGACGAGACGGCCGTCGCCGTCGAACTTCGAGCCCTGGTCGTCGAAGCCGTGGCCGATCTCGTGGCCGATGACGGCGCCGATCGCGCCGTAGTTCGCCGCCGCGTCGCGGCTCGGGTCGAAGAACGGGAACTGCAGGATGGCCGCCGGGAAGACGATCTCGTTGAAACCCGGGTTGTAGTACGCGTTGATGGTCTGCGGCGTCATGAACCACTCGTCGCGGTCGATCGGCTTGCCGATCTTCGACAGCTCGCGGTGGAACTCGAACGCGGCGACCGCGCGCACGTTGCCGATCAGGTCGTGCGGGTCGACGTGCAGGCTCGAATAGTCGCGCCACTTCGCCGGGTAGCCGATCTTGGGCGTGAACTTGGCGAGCTTCTCGAGCGCGCGCTTCTTGGTCTCGCCGCTCATCCAGGGCAGCGTGTGGATGCTATCGCGATAGGCCTCGATGAGGTTCGCCACGAGGGCGTCCATCTGCGTCTTCGACTGCTCGGGGAAGTGCCGCTCGACGTACACGCGACCCACGGCCTCGCCCATTCCGCCCTCGACGAAGCCGACGCCGCGCTTCCAGCGGTCGCGCAGCTGCGGGGTCCCGGTGAGGGTGTGGCCGTAGAAGTCGAAGTTCGCGTTGACGAAGTCGGCGCTGAGGTACGGCGCGCGGGCGTGGATCGACTGCCACGCGAGCCAGTCCTTCCAGGCGATGAGGTGCTCGGAGGTGAGCAGCTGCGCGAGGCCCACGGTGAACGAGGGCTGGCGCATGACCACCTCGCGCAGCGCACGGTGCGGCGCCCCCAGCGCGTCGGCCCAGACCTGCAGGTCGGCGCCGTCGGCCGCGATCAGGCCCTTTAGGTCCTCCCAGCGGTAGAGGTTGTAGGTCTTCTCGCTGTCGCGGGACTTGACGTTGTCCCAGTGGTGCTTCGCGATCTGGGTCTCGAGGGTGAAGACGTTCACGGCCTTGCGCGCGGCATCCGGCACGCCCGCGAGCTCGAACATGCGCTGCACGTGCGCGACGAACTCCGTGCGGATGCCGGCGAAGGTCTCTTCCCGGTAGTAGCTCTCGTCGGGCAGCGACAGGCCGGCCTGCTCGAAGAACACGAGGTAGCGCTCGGGGTCGCCCGGGTCGTTGTCGACGAACAGCTGGTAGAAGCCGCCGATGCCGTTGCGCTCGAACTGCGCGACGGTGCGCAGGAAGTCGGGCATGGAGTGCACGTTGTCGACCATCGCGAGCGAGCTGTGCAGCGGCGTGGCCCCCAGCTCTTCGATGCGCGCGGTGTCCATGAAGCTCGCGTAGAGGTCGCCGATCTTCCGCGCCTCGGTGCCCTCTTCCGCGGTCTGCGATTCCTCGATGATCGCGCGGACGTTCTTCTCGGCCTCTTCCGCGAGCTGATAGAAGCTGCCCCACCTGGCCTTGTCGGCGGGGATCTCGGTGCGATCGAGCCACTTGCCGTTGACGTGGCGGAACAGGTCGTCCTGCGGCCGCACCGCCTCATCGAGTTCCTCGGTGCGGATGCCTGCCACGACGCCGTTCTCAGCCATGTTCCCCACCTTAGTGAGCGACCCGACGCGTCGAAACGGTGGGCCGCGCATGCCCTCCCCCGCGGTCGGCGATCGAAACGATTCGTCATGCGCGAAGCAAAATCCGCGCGGCGGGACAAGGGTGGATGTCATGCGCAAATTCAGCACGGCCACCGCCGCTGCCCTGGTCGCGGCGGCCCTCGTCCTCACGGGCTGCACCTCGCACGGAGCCACGAACTCCGCGAAGACCGGCGGCACCCTGACCCTCCTGACCTCCGCCAGCACCGTGAGCCTCGACCCCGCGTCGAGCCAGAACCTGGCCACCACGACCCTGGGCCTGCTCGACCGCCGGCTCACGACCTGGGATGTCCAGCCGGGCAAGGACGCGAAGGTCGTGCCCGACCTGGCGACCGACACCGGCAGGGTCAGCGACGGCGGCAAGACGTGGACCTACACGCTGAAGAGCGGCCTCAAGTTCTCCGACGGCTCCCCCGTCACGAGCGCCGACATCAAGTACGGCATCGAGCGCTCGTTCAGCGACCAGCTGCAGGGCGGCCTGAGCTACCACAAGACCCTGCTCGTCGGCGGCGACACCTACACGGGCCCCTTCAACGGGCAGTCGCTCGCGTCGATCGAGACCCCTGACGCGAAGACGATCGTCTTCCACCTCGACAAGCCCTTCGGCGACTGGCCCTGGATCGTCTCGATGCCCGCCTTCTCGCCGGTGAAGGAGTCCAACGGCAGCCCGGCCGCCTACAAGAAGGCGCCCATCACGACGGGCCCGTACAAGGTCGCGTCGATCAACGACGGCACGTCGCTCACGCTCGTGCGCAACCCCTACTGGTCGAAGGCGACGGATGACGTGCGCACCGCCTCCGCCGACAAGGTCGTCTTCCTCGAGAGCCAGAACCCGTCGACGACCGTGCAGAACCTGATCAACGGCACGGGCCAGTACGCGGACGCGTTCGGCCTGCAGTACCTCGGCGCCGCGGATCTGGCATCCGTCACCCACAACGCCTCGGCGAAGAGCCGCCTCGCGACCTCGCAGGCCGGCCCGATCCAGTACCTCGCGCTCAACACGCAGCGCGGCGCGCTGAAGGACCTGAAGGTGCGCCAGGCGCTCGAGTACGCCGTCGACAAGCAGGCCTACCTCGTCGCGACCGGCGGCCCGCAGGCCGGCACGCTCGCGAGCACGCTGATCACGCCCGGCATCGCCGGCCGTCAGGACTACGACCTGTACCCGGCGGATGCCTCGGGCGACGTGGCGAAGGCGAAGAGCCTGTTCAGCCAGGCCGGGGTGGACCCGACCTCCCTCAAGCTCACGCTGCTCACCCAGAACGACGACGCCTCGCTCGCGCAGGCGCAGGCCATCCAGCAGGGCCTCAAGCGCATCGGCATCACCGTGACGCTCCGGCCCGACGACCAGAACTCGTTCTACACGGACGTCGCCGCGAGCAACCCGACCTTCGACCTCGCGCTGATGAGCTGGCAGCCCGACTTCCCGTCGGCGAACTCGAACATCTCGCCGCTGTTCGACTCGAGCCAGATCGGCAACGGCAACTTCAACGTGTCGCAGTACAAGAACCCGGCCGTCGACGCCGCGATCGCAGCGGCGCAGGCCGAGGTCGACCCCGCCAAGGCGCAGGCCGACTGGGCCGCGATCGACAAGCAGATCATGGCCGACGCCCCCGTCGTGCCGCTGATCTACGCCAAGCAGTCCTTCCTGCGCGGCTCGGGGGTCGGGAACTTCTTCATCCCGTCCTTCCCCGCCTACCCGGACTACATGACCGTCACGCTGGGGAAGTGAGCCCCGCGGACGTCACGCCCGTCCTGAGCGTGCGAGACCTCTCGGTCTCGTTCGGCGGCAGCGGCGAGGCCGACCGGGTCGTGGACTCGGTCGGCTTCGACCTCGCCCCGGGGCGGGTGCTCGCGCTCGTCGGCGAATCGGGCTCGGGCAAGTCGGTCACCGCGATGAGCGTGCTCGGGCTGCTGCCCGAGACGGCGCGCGTGTCCGGCTCGGTGCGGCTGGACGGCCGGGAGCTCGTGGGGGCGGCCTCCGCCGAGCTGCGCGCGGTGCGCGGCGGTCGCATCGGCACGGTCTTCCAGGAGCCGATGAGCGCGTTCGACCCCGTCTACCCGATCGGGCGGCAGATCGCCGAGGCGATCCGGGTGCACCGGCGCGGGCTGCGCGGCGCGGCACTGCGGGCACGCGTCCGCGAGCTGCTGACCTCGGTCGGGCTGCCGGATGCCGCGCGCATCGCGGCCTCGCACCCCCACGAGCTCTCGGGCGGCCAGCTGCAGCGCGCCATGATCGCCATGGCGCTGAGCTGCGACCCCGTCGCGATCATCGCCGACGAGCCGACGACGGCCCTCGACGTGACGGTGCAGGCCGGCATCCTCGACCTGCTGCGCACGCTGCGCGACACGCGCGGCACCGCGATCCTGCTCATCACCCACGACATGGGCGTCGTCGCCGATCTCGCGGACGACGTGATCGTCATGCGCCAGGGGGTCATCGTCGAGTCGGGCGCCGTGGCGGCCGTGTTCGACTCCCCCGCCTCCGAGTACACGCGCGAGCTGCTCGCCGCGGTGCCCTCGCTCGGCGCGCTGGGGGACGCGACGGAGGTCGCGACGCCGCGCTCCGGCGCAGACGCCTCCCCCGTCGTCGTGCTCGACGGCGCGAGCGTCGCCTTCCGCCGCCGCGGCACCGCCGTGCGCGCGGTCGACGGCGCGAGCTTCGCCATCGGCCGGGGCGAGGTCGTGGGCCTCGTCGGCGAGTCCGGCTCGGGCAAGTCGACGATCGGGCGCGCGCTCGTCGGGCTCGTGCCCGTCGCGTCGGGGCACGCGAGCGTCGCCGGCGTCGAGCTCGGCGCGGCCGGTCGGCGCGAGCGGCGGCGCGTGCGCAGCCGCATCGGCTACGTGTTCCAGGACCCGGCCTCGTCGCTCAACCCCCGCAACACGATCGGCACGAGCATCGCCGAACCGCTGCTGCTGCACACCGCTCAGTCGGCGGCCGAGCGCACCGCGCGGGTGCGCGAGCTGCTCGCGCAGGTGCGGCTGCCGGCCGACTTCGCCCGGCGCTACCCGCACGAGCTGTCCGGCGGCCAGCGGCAGCGCGTCGCGATCGCGCGGGCGCTCGCGCTCGAGCCCGAGCTGCTGATCGCCGACGAGCCGACGAGCGCGCTGGACGTCTCGGTGCAGGCATCCGTGCTCGAACTGCTCGAGGAACTGCAGCGGCGGCACGGCTTCGCGTGCCTCTTCATCAGCCACGACCTCGCGGTCGTGCGCCGGCTCGCCGACCGCGTCGTGGTGCTGCACCGGGGACGCGTCGTCGAGCAGGGGCCGGCCGCCGCGGTGCTCGCGGCGCCGGCCGAGGCGTACACGCGGCGGCTGCTCGCCGCGGCGCCCGTCGCCGACCCCGAGGCGCAGGCCGCGCGGCGCGAGCTGTGGCGCGAACTGGAGGCCGTGCGATGAGCGCTCCCACCGATGCCGTCGATCTCTCGGCGCGTGGCGGCACGGCATCCGGCCGTCTCGATCTCTTCACGCAGCTGCGCCGCGACCCCTGGGCCCTCGCGGGGCTCATCGTCGTCGCGGTCTTCGTGCTCGCGGCGATCTTCGCGCCGCTCATCACGGCGATCAACGGGCAGAACCCCTACGACTACAACCTGCACGCGCTCGACTCCTCGGGCGCGCCGAAGGGCTGGGGCGGCGGCATCTCGTGGCGGCACTGGTTCGGCGTCGAGCCGCTCACGGGCCGCGACCTGTTCTCGATCGTCGTCTACGGCGGCCGTCTGTCGCTCTCGGTCGGCGTGCTCGCGACGCTCGTCGCGGTCGCGATCGGCGTGCTCGTCGGGCTGACGGCCGGCTATTTCGGCGGCTGGTACGACCGCGTGGCGAGCAGGGTGGTGGATGTCCTGCTCGGCTTCCCCGCCCTGATCTTCATCATCGCGCTCACCGCGGTCGTCTCCGCGAACTTCCCGCGCCCGGTGCTCATCGTCCTCGTCATGGGCTTCTTCAGCTGGCCGTCCGTCGCGCGGGTCGTGCGCGGGCAGGTGCTGTCCCTCAAGCAGCGCACCTTCGTCGTGGCGTCCGAGGCGATGGGCGCGGGCGACGGGCACGTGCTCTGGCGCCAGCTGCTGCCGAACGTCGGGGCGACCATCATCGTCTACGCGACGATCCTCGTGCCGTCGATGATCGGCTTCGAGGCCGCGCTGTCGTTCCTCGGTGTCGGCGTGCCGCCCCCCACGCCCTCGTGGGGTCGCGCCATCGGCACCTCGGTGCAGTGGTTCTCGACCGACCCCGGGTACCTGGTCTTCCCCGGCGGCGCGCTGTTCCTGATCACCCTCGGGCTGAACGCGTTCGGGGACGGGCTGCGGGACGCCCTGGACCCGCGCACGAGCCGGCGGCGGGGCATCCTGCACCGCATCGCTCCGCGCTCGGCGCGCACCCACGGCCGTCAGAGGAAGGTGACCGCCTGATGCGCATCGCCCGCCTCGTGACCTCTCGCCTCGTCGGCGTCGTGCTCGTGCTGCTCGTCGTGACGGCGATCACATTCGTGATCTTCTACCTGCTGCCGTCGAACCCCGCGCAGCTCTCGTGCGGCAAGCCGTGCACGCCCGAGAACCTCGCGCGCGCGAAGCAGTTCCTGGGGCTCGACCTGCCGTGGTACGGGCAGTTCTGGGAGTTCCTGCGCGGCATCGTCATGGGCCGCACCTTCGGCACGGGCGCCGATGCGATCGTCTGCAACGCGCCCTGCTTCGGCTATTCGTTCCAGCTGAACACGCCCGTGACCGAGCTGATCCTCACGCGCTTCCCCGTCACCGCGTCGATCGCGGTCGGCGCGGCGGCGCTGTGGTTCGTCTCCGGCGTCGCGGGCGGCACGATCGCCGCGGTGTGGCGCCGGAAGGCACCCGACCGGGCGATCATGACGGTCGCGATCGCGGGCGTCTCGTCGCCGGCGTATCTGGTCGGGATGCTGCTGATCCTGCTCTTCGGATTCACGCTCGGCTGGCTGCCTACCGGCGGCTACGAGCCGTTCGGCGACGACCCCGTGCAGTGGTTCCTGCACCTGCTGCTGCCCTGGACGGCCCTGGCCTTCATCAGCTCCGCCGTCTATGCGCGGCTCACGCGCTCGGAGCTCGTCGAGCAGCTGGGGCTCGACTATGTCCGCACGGCACGCGCCAAGGGCCTCGGCGAGGGCGCCGTCGTGATGCGGCACGGGTTGCGGAATGCGCTCATCCCGGTCGTGACGCTCTTCGGGCTCGACCTCGGCACGCTGCTCGGCGGCGCCGTGATCTCGGAGCGGGTGTTCTCGATGCAGGGCCTCGGGGCCCTGCTGCTCGACTCGATCGGGCGGCTCGATCTGCAGGTCATCGTGGGCATCACGCTGTTCTCGGCGTTCCTGATCGCCATCGCGAACGTGGTCGTCGACATCGTGTACGGCCTGATCGACCCGCGCGTGCGGGCGGCGTAGGGGTTCGGCCCCATCGACTTGGCAGTCGTCGCCCTCATTCCGGTGTTGTGGGAGCGATGACTGCCAAGTCGATGCCGCTGTGGATCGTTCGAGCGGCGGATGTCACGACCGGGCCATCCTCATGGGCCATGAGACCGCGCAGCCCGCTCCCCGCCCAGTTCCTCGGTCGCCCGTTCGTCGTCGACGAGGCGCGCGCGGCCGGGCTCTCACCGGGGCGTCTGCGCGGTGCGGACCTGTCCGTTCCGCACCGGGGCGTGCGCGCGCCCTCCGGGTCACGCAGCCACCGGCAACGTGCCGAGGCGTACGCGGAACTGATGGACGACTCGATGCTCTTCAGCCATGTCACGGCCGCCCACCTGCTCGGGGCGCCCCTGCCTCAGCGGCTCCTCGGCGGCCCCATTCACGTGTCGGTGCTCGCGCCGCAGCGCGCTCCGCGCGTCCGCGGAGTCATCGGGCACCAGCTCGCGCCGCGCGAGTACCGCGGCCTCAGCAACGGCCGGCTCCGCGTGCTCGACCTCGCCGACGTGTGGGTGCAGCTCGCCGGCATCCTCACGCTCGACGAAGTGATCGTCGGCGGCGACTACCTCATCACCGGCTCGGAGCCGTGGGACGGTCGCGCACCCCTCACGTCATGGGCCGAACTCGCGGCCGCCGTCGAGCGCGCGGGCTCGGCGCGCGGCGTCAGGGTCGCCCGGGCGGCGCTCGAGGAGGTCCGCTACGGGTGCCTCTCGCCGCAGGAGACGCGCCTCCGGCTCCTGATCGAACGCGCCGGTCTGCCTGCGCCGGTGCTCAACCACCGCATCTTCGACGAATCCGGTCGCACGGTGGCCATGCTCGACGGCGCCTACCCGGAAAGGCGACTCGCCTACGAGTACATGGGCGATCATCACCGCGCCGACAGGAGGACCTACCGGAACGACATGGTGCGCCGGGCGCGCGTGGAGGACCTCGGCTGGACCCAGCTCGACATCAGCGCGGACGACCTCGATCTGAGGCCGCTCGAGACCCTCGCGCGCATCGCCCGGCGCCTGAGCGCGACCGAGCCGCGGGCGCATGCTCGGGCTAACCCCATCGACTTGGCAGTCGTCGCCTCGAAACGGCCCCGATGAGCGCATCGAGTGCCAGGTCGATCCGCACCGGAGGGCGTGGCGCCGGGTTGATCCGTGGAGGAGCGACGCACTCAGGCTATGCGCGCGTCGCGACCCACTCCGCGTAGAGCTCGGGCAGGCGGGTGCGCACGAAGGCGAAGAACTGCTGCATCTCGAGCAGGCGGGATGCCGGGCCCGAGGCATCCGCCGCCTGCGCCACCGCGATGCCCTCGGGCAGCAGCGAGGTGATCGCGTCGTAGAACGGCGGCTGGCGCAGGGTCGCCGTGTACCAGGCCTGCTCGGGCAGCTCGTAGAGCTCGCGGCGCGAGCCGGGGGCGGCCCGGCGGCGCAGCATGGCGAGCGTCTCGAGGTACTTGACCGCCCCCGAGACCGCGGCCGGGCTGACGCCGAGGCGCGCCGTCAGCTCGGCGGCGGTGAGGGCGGCATCCGGCGACACCATCAGCGTCATGAGCACGCGCGCCGACATGCGCGGGAAGCCCGCGGCCGTGAAGACGGCCGCGAGCTTCTCCGCGTACTCCTGAAGCGCGCTCTCCGACGACATGCCGCCCCGCTATGCCCCGGGCTTCGTGTCCCGCAGCCGGAACAGGAGGACGGATGCCGCGACCAGCACGACCGAGATGCCGACCATGACCCAGCCGCCGGTGAACTGCGGGTGCGGCAGCGCGATCGCGGGGACGTGCATGAAGGGCGTGAGCTTGCTCGTCCAGGCGGGCATGCCGAGCAGCGGCCCGAACATCCCGAACAGGATGCTGAGCCCGAACACCGCCCAGCCGACGCCGGCCGTCGCACGCGGCAGCACCGCGAACACCACGGCGACGACACCCAGGAACATCAGCACGGCCGGGATCTGCCAGACGATCGCCCAGAACCAGGTGTGGAAGCCGCCGCTCGCCGAGGTCGAGAGCACGCCGGCGACGAGGCCGCCGAGCACGAGGGAGACGATCGAGCCGACCGCCGCGACGAGCAGGAACGACAGCATCCACTTCGCCCGGCTCGCGGCGGTGGAGAGCACGGCGTCCGCACCCTGGGCGATCTCCTCCTGGCGCAGCCGGATGGCGCCCTGCACGCAGATCGCCGAGGCGAGCATGCCCGAGAACACGGCGCCGATGTTGACGAAGGCCATGACGATCGGGCCGCCGCCGCCGAAGTGCTCGATCATCGCCGCCGCACCGCCGCCCGCGCTCGCGAGCTGGTCGACGACCGAGCCGGCCAGGCTGCCCATGAGCATCGCGGTCGCGATGACGGCGATGATCCAGGCGATCAGGCTGCCGCGCTCGAGGCGCAGCGCGAGGCCGACCGTGCCGAGCAGCGAGCCGGGTGCCGCGGGCCGGCCCTTGCGTTCCGCCATGACGCCGGCCCCGACATCCCGCCGGTCCTGAATGGCGAGCGCGACGACCGTGCACACGGCGAACAGCAGGGTTCCGAGGGCGAGCGGCCACACACGGTTCAACGCCCACGGGCGCGTCGCCTGCGCCCAGCCGATCGGGCTGAGCCAGGTGATCCAGAGCGGGGTCGCGGTGAGGTTCTCGGTGTGGATCGTCGAGCCCGCGTCTCCGATGCCGCGCACGAAGTAGCTCACGACGGCGAGCGTCACGGCCCAGCCGTTGACGGTGCGGGATGCCGGGAAGAGCTGCGCGAGCAGGAAGGTGACCCCCGCGAACGACAACCCTGCGAACGCCGCACCCGCGCCGAACAGCGCGGAGCCACCGGCGGGGAGGCCGTTGGCCAGGCAGCCCAGGGTGATCGCGACCCACGCGATCACGGTCGCGATGAGGGCGAGCGTCAGCACGGCGTAGCTGGGGGCGAGACGCCCGGCGACGGTCGACGCGATGGTCTCCGTCTGGCCGGTCTGCTCCTCCGCCCGCGTGTGCCGGGTGACCAGGAAGACCAGCTGGAACATGACGAGCAGGGCGATGAAGCTCATGCCGAGCAGCGCCATGAGATCGCCTTCGCTCGTGCCCTGCGGAGTGCCGCGGAACAGCAGGATCGCGGGCGTGACCGTCATGACCTTGACCATCGACGCGCGCTCGGCGGCCGTGCCCCACGAGGTCCGCACCTCGGTGCCGACCGTGTAGGTCATGAGGAAGAGGACGAGCCCCCAGACCAGGAGCTGGACTCGATCCCGGCGCAGCCGGAACCGCAGCAGGCGGCCGTACATCAGCTGGCCTCCACCGGCGTGCCGTCGACCACGTCGCCGTAGTGCCGCAGGAAGAGCTCCTCGAGCGACGGCGGGGCGACCTGCAGCCCGGCGACGCCGAGCGCGCCCAGGCTAGGCAGGATGCCGGCGACCTGGTCGGAGTCGACCGTGAACGAGACGCGGCCCTCGTCGAGCACGAGGTCGTGTGCGCCCGGGATGCCGGCGAGCTGGGCATCCGTCAGCCCGTCCCGCTCGAACGAGAACGAGGTGCGGGTGAGGTGCCGCAGCTCGGTCAGGGTGCCGGATTCCACGACCTTGCCGCCGCGCAGGATCGAGATGCGCGTGCACAGCTTCTCGACCTCGCTGAGGATGTGCGAGCTGAGCAGGACGGTGCCGCCCGCCTCGGCGATGCGCCCGATCTGCCGCGTGAAGACCGACTCCATGAGCGGGTCGAGGCCGCTCGTGGGCTCGTCGAAGACGTAGAGCTCGGCGGGGTGCGCGAGCGCAGCGATGAGCGCGACCTTCTGCCGGTTGCCCTTCGAATAGCTGCGCGCCTTCTTGGTCGGGTCGAACTGGAATTCCTCGATCAGGCGCGCGCGGGCATCCGTGTAGGCCTTCGCCTTCGTGTCGCCGCCGCGCAGGTGCACGAGCAGATCGATCGTCTCGCCGCCGCTGAGGTTGGGCCAGAGCGCCACATCGCCCGGGATGGTCGCGATGCGTCGGTGGAGCGCGGATGCATCGCGCCACGGGTCCTGCCCGAACACGCTCACCCGGCCGCCGGTCGCGCGCGCCAGCCCGAGCAGGATGCGGATCGTGGTCGACTTCCCGGCGCCGTTCGGCCCCAGATAGCCGTGCACCTCGCCCTGCTCGACCACGAGGTCGAGGCCGTCGAGAGCGTGGACTCTGCCGAAGTGCTTGGTGAGGCCGTGGGCCTCGATGACTGCTGCCATGCGGCACACAGTACTCGCGTTCACGAATTTGTGAACGTAGAAAAATCGTTAGGAATCGGGGACGCGCGCGCGACGGCGTTCCACCCCCGTTCTGGTGTCGGCCCGATGACGCGCACTCCAGTACTTTGCGAGGATGAGCCTCCCCTCGGCGCCGCAGCCGTCGACATCCGCCCTGCCCGCCGCCACCGCCACGACGCCGGCGACGACCCACGGCGGCTGGTTCGGGGCCCCGCCGACCGAGGCGCAGCGCCGGCGACGCCGCAACGGACGGATCGGCACCGCCATCGGCGTCGTCATCGGTGTCGTGCTGCTCAGCCTGCGCGTGTACTTCGACCGCTCATCGTGGGTCGGCCTCGACTGGGGTTCGGCCCTGCTGATGATCGCCGTGGTCGCCGGCCTCGCGCTCATCATGTGGGCTGCCCTCGCGAGCACCGCGGCGGCGGCGCAGCGACGCCTGCGCGCCGCGCTCGAGCTGCGGCCCGGCGCCTCGGCGTTCGGCACGGCCCGCACGGACGACCTCGTCGACGCGCTCAAGCAGGCGGGGCTGCCCCACCGGGTGCCCGCCGTGCTCACCGCGACGGTCGGCACCGGAGGCGTCGAGCTGTGGGGCAAGGCCGCGTCCGGGGTTCCCGTGCTGTCGCTGTCGTGGTCGGCGATCGACCATGTGCAGCCCGACCACGAGATGGTCTCGCGCGGGCGATCCTCTGCCGATGCGCGCGCGGTGCGCGTCTTCACCGAGCTGGGCACCGGCCGTCACACCTTCCCCCTGCCGATCTACGGCGAGCGCAACCTGCGCTTCGCCAAGGTCGACCGCGCCAACGAGGTCATGGCCTGGTTCGCGCAGCACGCGCGGGTCGAGGGCACCGACATCTAGGCATGCGGGATGCCGCGCGCTACGGTGCACCCGTGAACCCGTATCTGGCGCTGCCGCGTCGGCGCACTCGGCTGGCCTGGTGGTGGACCACGATGGGCTGGCTCGTGATCGCAGCGGTGTGGCTCGTGACCTGGGTTGTCAGCACCGGCACCGCGCTCAAGGACTATCGCGAATCCGGCGACCCGTTCGGCCTGTGGCTCGCAGCGATCGGGCTGGCCGCGTTGCTCACCACCCTGATCGGCTACACCACCGGCCGCTCCTGGTTGGCGACGGTCCATCGGGGGCGCCTCGAAGAAGCGCGCCCCGACGCGACAGTCTTCCTCACCGCCCGCGGCACGGAACTCGCCGCCAAACTCTGGTCGATCGGCTTCCGCACCGGCGGCCTCCCCAGGACCATGGCAGTCACCGTCGACGATGAGGGCGTCGGGCTGTGGAGCCGTCGTGTCCAGAACGGCCCGCTCGTCATGTTGCGACGCGACCACCTGATCGGTCTCACCGCGACGATGTGCCGGGTCGGCGACGACCGGCACGGTCTCGGCGGCCCCGCTCTCGGCGTGGTCGCCCGGGTGAGCGGCACTGACGGCGAGCCGGACGGATCGCTCATGCTGCCGATCCAGATCCGGCGTCGCTCGTCGTTCGCGGTCGCCGACGCGGATTATGCGTGGGGCATCCTGAAGTCCGCCTCCCGCGTCCTCCCCGTGATGGCCTCTCCGCTCAGCTGAGCCCCCGGCGAGAATGAGAGGCGATGCCCCGCCTCAGCCGCCCCGTCGACCGCGAGATCCTGAGCCTCGCCGTGCCGGCGCTCGGCGCGCTCGTCGCCGAGCCCGTGTTCCTGCTCGTCGACAGCGCCCTCGTCGGGCACCTCGGCGGCGTGCCGCTCGCGGGCCTCGGCCTGGCGAGCGCGGTGCTCGGCACCATCGGCGGCATCATGGTCTTCCTCGCCTACGGCACCACGCCCGCCGTCGCGCGGCGCCTCGGGGCGGGCGACCGGGCGGGCGCGATCTCGCTCGGCGTCGACGGCACGTGGCTCGCGACGGGGCTGGGGCTGGTCATCGGCGCCGTCGGGTTCGTGGTCGCTCCGCTGCTCGTCGGGGTCTTCGGGGCGGCCGGGGATGTCACGGCCGAGGCATCCGCCTATCTCCGCATCGCCATGCTGGGCGTCCCGGCCCTGCTCATCGTCTTCGGCGCGACGGGCCTGCTGCGCGGCCTGCAGGACACCCGCACGCCCCTCGCGGTCGCCGCCCTGGGCTTCGCGGCCAACGCGGGTCTGAACGCGCTGTTCATCTACGGCCTGCGCCTCGGCATGGTCGGCTCGGCCGTCGGCACGGATGTCGCCCAGTGGGGCATGGTCGCCGCCTACCTCGTGGTGATCGTGCGGAAGGCGCGGGCCGAGGGGGCGAGCCTGCGCCCGCACCCGCGCGGGGTCATGGGCGTGGCCGGGGCCGGCTGGTGGCTGCTGATCCGCACGGTCATGCTGCGCGCCGCGATCCTGCTCGCGACCTGGGTCGCGACGCGCCTCGGCTCGACCGAGCTCGCGGCCTGGCAGGTCGTGATGACGGTGTTCAACATCCTCGCCTTCACGCTCGACGCGCTCGCGATCGCGGCGCAGGCGCTCATCGGGCACGGGCTCGGCTCGGCCGACGTCGCGCACGTGCGCGCCGTGCTGCGCCGCTGCCTCGAGTGGGGCATCGGCTCGGGCGTGGTGCTCGGCGCGCTCGTCGTCGCGGCTTCGCCGTGGCTCGGGCGCGTGTTCACCGCCGATCGGGATGTCCTCGCCGTGCTGCCCGTCGCCGTCGCGCTGATGGGCCTCGCCGCTCCGCTCGACGGCTTCGTGTTCGTGCTTGACGGGGTGCTGATCGGCGCCGGCGACGCGCGGTACCTGGCGTTCACCGGCATCCTCAACACCGCGTGCTTCGTGCCGTGCGCGCTCGTGGCGGCGGGGGGCGGCTCCCCCGCGGCCTTCGCGTGGCTCGCGGCATCCTTCGCGTTCGTCTATCTCGGCGCCCGCGCCGTCACCCTCGGCCTGCGCTCGCGCACCCAGCGCTGGCTGGTCACGGGCGCGTGATGCGGACCTTCGGTCGGCGCCTCAGCACAGTTCGCCCCGCCGGCACTGTGCGTGAGTGACGACCCGCCGCGGGCACGGCCCTCCCGTCGTCACTCGCGCACAGTTCACCCGCCCGACACCGTGCACGAGTGACGACCGGGCTGTCGCCGGGTACCGTCGGGGCCATGGGGACTCGCGACACGACCACCACCTCGACCCTGCTGATCCTCGGCGCGAGCGGCGACCTCGCCGCCCGCCTGCTGATGCCCGGCCTCGGCGGGCTGCTCACCGTGCAACCGGGGCGCCGCGTGCAGCTCATCGGCTCGGGCGCCGAGACCTACACCGACGACGAGTGGCACGCCCGCGTCGCACAGGCGATGAAGACGGGCGGGGCGTCCGGCCCGGCCGTCGACGACCTGCTCGCGAACACGACCTACGTCACCGCCGACGTCACGAAGCAGAGCGAGCTGAAGAAGCTGCTGGATGCCTGCGCCGAGCCGCCCGCGATCTACTTCGCCCTGCCGCCCGCCATCACGGCCAAGGCCTGCAACGCCCTCTCCGGCCTCGACCTCGACGGCGTGCGCCTCGCGCTCGAGAAGCCGTTCGGCACCGACCGGGCGTCCGCCCACCGGCTCAACGAGAAGCTCGCGACGCTCGTGCCCGAGGACCGGGTGTTCCGCGTCGACCACTTCCTCGGCACCAGCGGGGTGCTCAACATCCTCGGCACGCGCTTCGCGAACCGCATCATCGAGCCGCTGCTCAACAACGAGCACGTCGCGTCGGTCGAGATCGTCTTCGACGAGACGCTGGGCCTCGAGGGCCGCGCGCGCTACTACGACCACGCGGGCGCGCTCGTCGACATGATCCAGAGCCACCTGCTGCAGGTGCTCGCGGTGGCCGCGATGGAGCCGCCCGCGGCCCTCGAGGCCACGGACGTGCGCGACCTCAAGGCGCTCGCGCTGCGCGCGACGAGACTGTGGGCGGATGACCCGCGCCAGGCATCCCGCCGCGGCCGCTACACCGCAGGCACGATCGCGGGCCGCAAGCTGCCGTCCTACGTCGACGAAGAGGGCGTCGACCCAGAGCTCGGCACCGAGACCCTCGCCGAGCTGACCGTCGAGGTGCGCAACAACCGCTGGGCAGGTGTGCCGTTCACGCTGCGCAGCGGCAAGGCCCTCGGCGACGACCGGCACGAGATCGCGTTCACGTTCAAGGAACCCGCGCACGTGCCCGAGCGGATCACGGGCACGGACGCCCCGAACCGCCTGCGCCTCGACCTCAAGACCCTGCAGATGTCGCTCGACCTCGACGTCAACGGACCCGGCGACCCGTACACGATCGACCACGTCACGCTCACGGCCGAGCTCGGCGAGGGGCAGCTGCCGGCCTACGGCGAGGTGCTCGCGGGCGTGCTCGAGGGCGACCCGATGCTCGCCGTGCGCGGCGACACCGCCGAGGAGTGCTGGCGCCTCATCGACCCCGTGCTCGCGGCGTGGAAGAAGGGCGAGGTGCCGCTCGAGAGCTACAAGGCCGGCTCGTCGGGCCCGAGCTGGCACTAGGGCACCGCGCGTGCCGGGCACGCCGCACCTGCCCCACGCGCCGCGCGCGTGCCACACCCCTCGACTTGGCACTCGACGCGCTCATGCCCACCCGTTGAGCGCATCGACTGCCAAGTCGACGGCGAGTGGGCGGCTCACGGGTAAGCCGACGCTCAGGCGGGAACCGGCGCCGTCGTGTTGCCGAGGTGGAACTCGCCCGTGAAGAGCTGCGTCTCGCCCTCGTCGCCGTTCAGCATCGCGACGATGGCTCGGCCGGCGGCGCGCCCCTTCTCGACGGCGGGCTGCACGAGCGTGGTCAGGTCGTAGGGCCACAGCCCGTCGACCCGCGCGCCGTCGAAGCCGATGACCGAGAGCTCGGCGGGCACGGCGATGCCGAGCGATTCGGCGGCGCGGATCACGCCCGCGGCGAGCAGGTCGCTCTGGGCGATGATCGCGGTCGGGCGGTCGGATTCCGGCACGTCGAGGAACTCGAGCGCCGCATAGCGCCCCTCGTCGGCGAAGGAGCCGGCAGTGGTGCGCGCGGGGGCGTCGGGGAAGACATCCCACGCGCCCCGCAGTCGTTCGCGCGTCGTGGCGTTCGCCCCCGCGGCGGCGCGCTCGGGCGTCACGGGCGCGCGCAGGTGCTCTTTGTCGAGGGGCAGCGCGACGATGGCGACGCGCTCGTGGCCCAGCTCGCGCAGGTGCTCGGCACCGCGGCGGGTCGCCTCGCGGTTGTCCTGCAGGATGATCGGCACGTCGGGGTCGCCCGGGTCGCCCTCGATCGCGACGATCGGCACGCCGCGGGCGCGCAGGATCGCGATCGATTCCTCGAAACGCGGGCTGCAGCCCATCAGGATCGCCGCGTCGAGCGGCGCGTCGCGCAGCGTCAGCGGGTTCGAGCCGGATGCCTCATCGCTGTCGCCCGCGACCTCGGTCAGCACCAGCAGGCCGGAGTCGACCGCGCCGATCTCCTCGGAGATGCCGTCGAGCGTCGCGATCTTGATGGGGTCGCGGAACGCGTCGCGCACCCGCTCTTCGAGCACGACGCCGACGATGCCGCTGCGGCCGCGGCGCAGCGAGCGGGCTCGCGGGTCGGGGCCGCCGTAGTTGAGCTCGCGCGCCGCCTGCAGCACGCGCTCGCGCGTCGCGTCGGAGACGGGGCCGGTGCCGCTGAACGCGAGCGAGGCGGTCGATGCGCTTACGCCGGCGCGCGCAGCGACCGCGGCCAGGGTGGGACGGTGGTCCGCCTGGGTGTCGACGTCGGTCACGTGAGCTCCTTCTCGGGCGACTTCCCTTCGCGGAGGGTTTCCGCTAGCTTAGGCGGACACTGTCATCGAATCGATTCGATTGACGTTTTCCCAGCAAGAATCCGCAAATCGCACCGTCCGCGCCGACCGATCTACGTGAGCCGATCCATGAGCACCGCCACCGCCCGCATCCCCGTCCCCCGCGAGCTCGCGCGCTGGCGCAACGCCATCTTCGTGATCTTCGCGCTGAGCGGGCTGCTGCTCTCGTCGTTCGCGGCGCGGCTGCCCGCCGTGCGAGACGCCCTGAAGATCGACCCGGGCCAGATCGGCCTGCTCATCATCTGCATCTCGTTCGGTGCGATCCTCGGCCTCGTCGTCGCGCCGCCGGCCGCGCAGGCCCTCGGCAGCAGGAACGGCATGGCGGCCGCGCTCATCGTCGGCGGCGTGGGGCTGCTGCTCGCGGGCATCGGCGCCACCCTCATCGCGAACATCGCGGTCACGGTCGTCGGCCTCGCGATGCTGGGCCTCGGCAACGGCGCCGTCGACGTCATGATGAACGTCTCGGGCGCCGCCGCCGAGCGCCGCATCGGCCGCACGCTCATGCCCTTCATGCACGCGTGCTTCTCGCTCGGCACCGTGCTCGGCGCACTCGTCGGTGCGGGGGCCGCGGCGCTCAACGTGCCGACCTGGCTGCATCTGACCGTGATGGGCGTGCTCATCGCGGTGGCCGTCGCGGTGGCCGTGCGCTTCGTGCCGGCGCGGGTCGAGGATGCCTCGGCCGAGGCATCCCCCGCCCCCACGGGCACGCTGCGGCAGCGCATCGGCCGCGCGACCGTGGAACGCATCACGGTCTGGCGCGACCTGTCCCTCGTGCTCATCGGCGTCGTCATGCTCGGCATGGCGTTCGCCGAGGGCTCGGCCAACGACTGGATCACGCTCGCCTCGGTCGACGAGCACGGCGCCTCGAGCGCGCAGGGCGCACTCGTGCTCGACGCGTTCCTCGTCGCGATGACGCTGGGGCGCATGGCCGGCGGCCCGTTCGTCGACCGCTTCGGGCGCGTCACGGCGATCCGCTCGACGGCGGGCCTCGCCGTCGTCGGCCTGCTGATGTTCATCCTCGGCGGCAACCCGGTCGTGTTCGTCACGGGCGCCGTGCTGTGGGGCCTCGGCGCGTCGCTCGGCTTCCCGCTCGGCATGTCGGCCGCGGCCGATGACGAGAAGAACGCCACGACGCGCGTCGCCGCCGTCGCGCTGATCGGCTATCTCGCGTTCCTGGCCGGCCCGCCGTTCATCGGGTTCCTGGCCGACCACGTCGGAATCCTGCACGCCCTGTTCGTCGTGCTCGCGCTGTGCGTCGCGTCGCTGATCGCGGCGCCCGCGGTGCGGCACCGGGTGCACGGCGTCGCGGCCGTGCACCCCGACCTCGGCGAGCCGAACGCGAGCGAGGCGGCGTAGGCGCCCACCCCGCGGCGTCTGTTAATGCCGGAATGCCCGCTGAGTTCCGACGCTTTCTGACGCCCGGCGGAGGGACCCGGCGACTCCGCGACCGCCGCGCTTACTGCGGCGGGGCGACCGCGCCCGTCGCCGACAGCGTCACGGCCGCAGGCCCGAAGTCCGACTGCGAGAGCGAGCGGATGACGTCGACCGCGGCGCCCGACGGGTCCGGCTGCGGCGAGCCCGGAGTCACGAGGCGCAGCGGCACGACATCCCCCGACACGAAGCTGCCGTCGGGCCGCAGCGTGACGTGCAGCGCCGCCGTGACCGACGACGTCGGCGTGATCGTCAGGTTGTGGAAGTTGGCGAAGTTGCCGAGGCTGTAGGCGATCAGCCGGCCGCGGTACCACTCCATGCCGCGCAGCACGTGCGGGCCCGAACCGATGACGAGGTCGGCCCCCGCGTCGATTACGGCGTGCGAGAACGCGATCGGGTCGCCGCGGTCCTCGCCGAGATAGGTCTCCTCGCCGGGGCGCACGTGCTGCATGCCGTCGCCCTCGCCGCCGAGGTGGTCCATGACGATGACGATGTCGGCGTGGGCGGATGCCTCGCGCACCTGCGCCTGCGCGGCCGCGAGGTCGAGCGCGTCGTCGTCGAAGTAGTAAGGCGCGAAGCCGAGCAGCGCGATGGTCGCACCCCCGCGCTGGAAGTAGGTGATCTGTCCGGGGCGGCCGGCGTAGACCAGCCCCGCCGCGGTGAGGGCGGCGTCGGTGGCCGTGACGCCGGCGGAACCGGCATCCATCGTGTGGTTGTTCGCGACGTTGACGCCCGCGAAACCGGCGGCCTTCAGCGCGGCGGCCGCCGAGGTCGGCGCCTCGAAGGCGTAGCAGTTCTGCTGACCCGTCGCGCACTTCGTCATCGGGATGTCGTCGCCGAGCGCCGTCTCGAGGTTCGCGAGCATGACATCGGCGTGCAGCGCGGGGGCCGGCACGGTCGCGAAGATCTGCCCGGGGGTCGTGGGGTGGCTGCCCGGCTTGCCGAACGAGGTGTCGCCGACCCAGCCGATCGAGACGGGTCCGGCGTTCGGCGCCGGGGTGTGCGCGGGTGCGACGGAGGTCGGGGCCGGGGTGCTCGTCGGCGTCGGCCCCGCGGCGGGCGTCGTGGCCGGGGCCGCCGCCGGGCTCGCGGAAGGGGTCGGCCTCGGCGTCGGGGAACCCGTCGCCGTCGCCGCGAGGCCGCCGGGCATGGCCGCGGAGACCTGCGCGCCGGAGGATGCACAGCCGGCGAGCGCCGCCGTGACCGCGAGCGCGACGGCGAGCCGGAGCGCCCTGCGGCGAGCGCGCGCGGCCCCGCGGGTGCCGAGTTCGTGGATGGATCGCATGCTGCCCCGTCGCTGGTGTTCCTGAGCCGCGCGGGGCGTTCACAGTGTTCCGAGTCGTCGTCATCTTGCACGATGCACCGGCCCCGGCGGCATCCCCCGTCCGGGCCGCGCCGTCGCGACGCCGACGACCCCGCCCGCCCCGTACCCTTGAGGGGTGCGTCTGGTAATTGCGAAGTGCTCGGTCGAATACGCCGGTCGGCTCTCGGCGCACCTGCCCCTCGCGACCCGGCTGCTCATGGTCAAGGCCGACGGCTCACTGCTCGTGCACTCCGACGGCGGCTCGTACAAGCCGCTGAACTGGATGTCCCCGCCGTGCACCCTGAGCTTCGGCGAGCCGAGCGACGAGCAGGCCGCCGCCGGCGTCACGCAGGTGTGGACGGTGAGCGCCACCAAGACCGACGACAAGCTCATCGTCTCGATCCACGAGGTGCAGCACGACAGCGCGCACGAGCTCGGCATCGACCCGGGCCTCGTGAAGGACGGCGTCGAGGCGCACCTGCAGAAGCTGCTCGCCGAGCAGATCGAGCTGCTGGGCGACGGTCACACGCTCGTGCGTCGCGAGTACATGACGGCGATCGGGCCGGTCGACATCTTGGCGCGGGATGCCGCGGGCAGGTCCGTCGCGGTCGAGCTCAAGCGCCGCGGCGACATCGACGGCGTCGAACAGCTCACGCGCTATCTCGAGCTCATGAACCGCGACCCGCTGCTCGCCCCCGTGCAGGGCGTCTTCGCCGCGCAGGAGATCAAGCCCCAGGCCCGCACCCTCGCCGAGGACCGCGGCATCCGCTGTCTCGTGCTCGACTACGAGGCCATGAAGGGCGTCGACTCGGGCGTTCCGACGCTGTTCTGAGACCGTCGCGCGCGGCATCCCGCCGTGGCGAATGTGCCTTTGGTGCCATAGACCCCTCAGCGGGGGTGATCTAGCCTGGATCGGTCGCTGTGTGCTTTCGGCGACCCGACCGGAAGGTTCCTCGTGCTGAAGCAGCGCCGCCGTCACGCCGCCGTCTCCGTCATCCTGTCCGCAGGTCTCGCCGTGGCCGGCGCACTGGCCATGGCCCCCGCGGCGAACGCCGCCTCTCTGACGCTTCCGGACAGCGGAACCGTCGGTGGCGTCGATGTGAGCTCGACGGTCGACTGGTCGACCGCCCCCACCGGAACCCAGTTCGCCTACATCGAGGCGATGAACCAGGGCATGAAGCTCAACTCGAGCTTCTACGCCAACTGGGCCGGCGCGACGCAGGCGGGCCTCGCGCGCGGCGCCTACGCCTTCGGCACCCCGAACAAGACCGCCTCGAACGGGGCGACGCAGGCGGCGTTCTTCTACGCCAACGGCGGTGCGCTCAGCACGGCGAACCCGTATTCGCTGCCCCCGGTGCTCGATCTCGAAGAGCAGTCCGGCGCGACCACGGCCGCCGGCTCGTGCTGGAACCTCACGGTGGCCGAGCAGCAGAACTGGGTCACGAGCTTCATCACGACCTTCAAGTCCCTGAGCGGCGTCACTCCGGTCATCTACACGACCAAGTCCTATTGGACCCAGTGCGTCGGGAACCCGCTCTCGCTGAGCAAGTACCCACTGTGGGCCGTCGACACCGCGACGGGCACGTTCGGCAGCCCCGGCTTCGGCGGCGCCACGACGTGGAAGTTCCGCCAGTTCGCCCTGAACCAGAGCGGCTTCGACTATGACGAGTTCCACGGCTCGCTCGCTGCGCTCAAGGCATTCAGCAACCCGCGCTTCTCGGGCACCGACCGGTGGAGCACCGGACTGGCCGCCGCGCTCTCCTTCGCCCCCGGCGTCGACACCGTGTTCGCCGCGAGCGGCGCGAACTACCCCGACGCGCTCGCTGCCGGTGCGGCGGCCGGTAAGCACGGCGGCCCCGTCCTGCTCGTCCCGCCCTCGGGCAGCCTGCCGTCGAGCGTGAAGCAGGCCCTCAGCTACCTGAAGCCGAAGCACATCGTCGTGGTCGGGGGCACCACGGCGGTCTCGAGCGGCATCCAGACCGCCCTCAAGCCGTACTCCGCCTCGGTGACCCGCGTGGCGGGCGCCGACCGCAGCGCGACCAGCGCGGCGCTCGCGACCGGCAACTTCAGCAAGGGCGTCGCCAACGCGTACATCGCGCTCGGAACCGGCTGGCCGGACGCGCTCTCGGGCTCGGCCCTCGCCGCGTCCGCCAAGGGCTCGGGCCCCGTGCTGCTCGTCAACCAGGGCTCGATCCCGAGCTCGGTCGCGAAGGCGCTGTGGAGCCTGCGCCCGCAGCACATCTACGTGCTCGGCGGCACCGCCGTGGTGTCGTCGGCGGTGCAGAGCGCGCTGAAGGCCTACACCGCGAGCGGATCGGCGAGCGCCGTGACCCGTCTCGCGGGCAGCGACCGCTGGGGCACGAGCGTCGCCATCGCGAAGCGGCTCGCCGCCGAGAGCGGCGCCTCCGGCGAGGTCTTCGCCGCCTCGGGCGCCGCATTCCCCGACGCGCTCGTCGGCGCGCCGGTCGCAGCCCTCAGCTCCTCGCCGCTGCTGCTCGTGCCGCCGACGAGCGCGACGCCGAGCTCGGTGAAGAGCGAGATCTCGGCGCTCAAGCCCTCGAAGCTCGCGATCATGGGCGGCAAGGCGGCCGTATCGGCCTCGGTGCAGTCCACGCTTTCGGCGCTCGTCCACTAGCGCCGGAGGGGGCGACATCCCGCTCGCCCTCCCCCCGTTCGGGGGGTCGTGGGGTTACGGTCGCCTGACCGACCGCGCCTCACGAAGGGACGACGCGTGCGCCTCAGAACCCGACCGCTGACCGTCATCGCCACCCTCGCCGCTGCCGCCGTGCTCACCGCCGGCATCGTGGCGGCCTCGCCGCAGGGGGCGGATGCCGCGACGTCCTGCGCCCCGAACAGCTCGTCGAGCACGCCGTCCGCCGCCGTCCAGGATGCGTGCGGCGACCACGCAATGGGGCGGCAGAGCGCATTCGCGCTCGCGCAGCAGAACGGCATCGGCGTCACGGCCGCGCAGACGACACCCGACGTCGGCGACAACGTGCTCGGCTTCGATGTGAGCGGCTGGCAGACCTCGACCGACTGGGCGGGCGCCGTCGCGGCGGGCTACAAGTTCGTCTTCATCAAGTCGACCGAGAGCGACAACTTCATCAACCCGTACTTCAACGGGCAGTGGGTGGATGCCGGCAAGGCCGGTCTGCTGCGCGGCACCTACCACTTCGCCCAGCCCGCGCAGTCGTCGGGAGCCGCGCAGGCCGAGTACTTCTACGCGCACGGCGCGGCGATGTCGGCGGTGACGCCCGGCACGCTGCCGCCCGTGCTCGACATCGAGAACTCGAACTGCGCGGGGATGACGCAGGCCGCGATGGTGAGCTGGATCGGCTCGTTCATGTCCACACTGAAGGCCCTGACGGGCCGCACCCCGCTGATCTACACGTATCAGAAGTGGTGGAACAACTGCACGGGCGCCAACACCTCCCTCGCGGCGAAGTACCCGCTGTGGATCGCGGACCCGACGCCGACCGTCGCCACCGAACCGCGCATGCCCGGCACGTGGAAGACCTGGACGTTCTGGCAGTGGGGCGCACCGCCGTTCTCGGGCGGCGGCGACGCGGACGTCTTCCACGGCACCGACCCCGCCGTGCTGGCCTCGGCGTACGCGACCTACCCGCGCATCGCCGGCACCGACCGGTGGGCGACGAGCACGCAGACCGCGCAGGAGTTCGTCTCCGCGGCGGCCGCCGCGAGCACGGCGACGACCGGAACGGCGACGGGCACGACATCCTCGGCCTCGGCGAAACCCGTTCAGACCGTCTTCATCGCGAGCGGCCAGACGCCCTTCGACGCGCTGTCGGGCGGGGCGGCCGCGGGCGCGCTGAAGGCGCCCATCATGCTCGTCTCGCCCACGGCGATCCCGCCCGTCGTCGAGCAGCAGCTGTGGTCGATGCGCCCGCAGGAGATCGTGATCCTCGGCGGACCGAATGCCGTCAGCGCGGCCGTGCAGAAGAAGCTCGCCGGCTATTCGATCTCCGGCTCGACCTCTGCGGTGAAGCGCATATCGGGCTCCGACCGGTATGCCACGAGTGCGGCCATCGCGACGCAGTCCTTCGCGCCGGGTGTCGCGAACGCCTATGTCGCGGTGGGCACGTCGTGGCCGGACGCCCTGTCCGGCTCGGCCGCGGCGGCCTCACCCGCGACGGCCGGCCCCGTGCTGCTCGTGAACGGCACCACCGTGCCCTCGTCCGTCGCGGCGGCGCTGACAAGGCTGCGGCCCAAGAAGATCACGATCTTCGGCGGCACCGCCGTCGTCAGCAGCGGCGTGCAGGCGGCGCTCGCGCACTACACGGCCGGCCGCACGGCCGCCGCCGTCACCCGGCTCGCGGGCAGCGACCGCTGGGGCACGAGCCAGCAGATCGCGACCCGCCTGTTCGGCTCCGGGGTGCCGGTCGCCTATGTCGTCTCCGGCACGAACTTCCCGGACGCCCTGACCGGGGCCCCGCTCTCGGCGCTCGACGGCGGTGCACCCGTCCTGCTCACCGAGCCCGGCAGCATCCCGCCCGCCACGGCCGGTGCGCTCGCGGCGCTCAAGCCGAAGTCGATCGTCGTGATCGGTGGCTCAGCGTCAGTCTCGGCAGCCGTTCAGTCCGCGCTGAAGAAATACGTCACGCCCTGAGCCCGCGGCCTTCACCAGGGAGCTCGGATCCGCCCGCGCGTAGACTCGAACCGCTATGTCACTCACTGAATCCGAGGTCGTCCGCAGCTGGAGCTGCGTCCTCTTCGACCTCGACGGCACGCTGACCGACTCGGCACCCGGCATCACCGCCTCGCTGCGCCGCACCTTCGAGGCCATCGGCCGCCCGGTGCACTCCGAGGAAGAGCTGCTCGCCTACGTCGGGCCGCCGCTCATCGTCACCCTGCGCGAGCGCGAGGACTTCACCGAGGCCGAGGCCGAGCGCGCGCTCGAGATCTACCGCGAGTTCGCGAACGAGTCCGACATCATCGACAACGCCGTGTTCCCCGGCATCGTCGGGCTGCTGCACACGCTGCAGGCCGACGGCATCCCCCTCGCCCTGGCGACGAGCAAGCCGATCTCGCGCGCGACGCGCGTGCTCGACCACTTCAAGCTCACCCAGTACTTCACCTTCCTCGGCGCGGCGAGCGACGACGAGAAGCGCGTCGACAAGGCCGACGTCGTGAGGTACGCCCTCGACAACCTCGCGGAGCGGGGGGTGGATGTCTCGCGCCCCGTCCTGATCGGCGACCGGTTCTACGACGTCGAGGGCGGCGCCGCGAACGACGTGCCGACGATCCTGGTCGAGTGGGGCTACGGCTCGCCGGCCGAGGCGAAGGGCGCATTGGCCGTCGTGCACTCGGTCGACCAGCTGCGCACGCTGCTGCTCGGGCAGGCCGTGGCGGCCTGAGCGTTCCGCTCGCTAGGATCCGATTGGCGATGGATCCCGCCGGAGTCGGCTGACTCGAACCGCCTGCCTGGCTGATGGTTCCTGGCCGATGAGTGCTGGTCCGTGCGCGAGGGCAGGTGCGTGATGAGCGTGGTTCGACAGGGTCCCGTCGTGGTGGGGATCGCGGTCTCGACATCCGATCGGGTCCTCGACGAGGCCGTCGCGATCGCGCGCGACCTCGGCAAGCCCCTCGCGTGCGTCTACGTCGACGAGAGCCGCGTGCCGATCGGCGAGGCGCCCGACGGCACCGTGATCACCGCGCCCGTCGCGTCGAACGCGATGAACTCGGCCGCGGGCGTCGACCAGGTCGCGGGCTCGCCCCTCACCGCCCATGTCGTCGCGCGCGCCGCCGAGGCGGGCGTGTCGCTCGCCTTCCACACCCTCGCGGGCGACCCCGCCACCGCGATCGCGCGCTTCGCCGTCGACCACGACGCCCGGCTGATCGTCGTCGGCACGCGGCGCCCCGGCGTGCGCGCCTCGCTCAGCCTGCTGATCTCGGGGCCCGTCTCGTCGCGGCTCGCGCGTCGCCAGCCGGTGCCCGTGCTCGTCGTGCCGTTGCACGACCGCGTGCCCGTGCCGGGTGCGAGCGACGAGCACGAGCCGGGCCACAGGGCGGCGGATGCCACGGACATCCCCTCGCCCGAAGACATCCTGTTCGGCGAGGGCCATGCCTGAGCCCTCGCGGGGCGATGTCGCACCGCTGCCGCCCCTGCACCTGCGCCCCCTGCCCGTGCTGCTCGTCTTCGTCGGCGGCGCGATCGGCACGCTCGCGCGCTACCTGCTGAGCCTCGCCCTGCCGTCGCCCGACGGTCTGCCGCTGCCGACCTTCTTCGTCAACCTCGTCGGCGCATTCCTGCTCGGCGTGCTGCTCGAGGCGCTGCTGCGTCGCGGGCCGGATGCCGGCTGGCGCCAGGGCGCCCGCCTGTTCCTCGGCACGGGGTTCATGGGCGGCTTCACGACCTACAGCTCGTTCGCGGTCGAGACCGCGCTGCTCACCGACCACGCGCGCTACGTCGCGGGCTTCGGCTACGCGATCGTCTCGCTGCTGCTCGGCGTCGCGGCGACCGCGCTCGGCATCTGGGTGTCGGCGAACCTGTTCCCGGTGCCGCAGCCGCGTTCGGCGACGGATGCCACCGCCCTGCCGCCGATCGGGCGGCCGCTCGACCTGCCGCTCGACACGCCCGACGCCACGCGGCCGCCGGGTGGCGCGGCGAGCGCCCCCCGCCCGTCAACGGGCACCCCTCCGTCGCAGCCGGACGGAGACCCCGAGTGATCGCCCTCTACGTCGCCCTGCTCGGCGGCACCGGCGCCGTGGCGCGCTTCGTGCTCGACGGCTTCATCCGCTCGAAGTGGGCGAGCCTGGTGCCCATGGGCACACTCGTGATCAACGTGTCGGGCTCGCTGCTGCTCGGCGTCATGACGGGGCTCGTCATGGTCGGCATCGAGTCGACCGACCTGCGCGTCCTGCTCGGCACGGGCTTCTGCGGCGGCTACACGACCTTCTCGACCGCGATGATCGACACCGTGCGCCTCATGCAGCAGCGCCGCTGGGTCGCGGCGTTCCTCAACGGCGCCGGCATGCTCGTGCTCGCCCTGGCGGCGGCGGTGCTGGGCATCTTCCTCGGCACGCTGGCCTAGGCCTCCTCGAGCCGCCAGCTCTCCCCTGCCCTGCCCTGCCCGGCTCTGCCCGCGAGAGCCGGCGACCCGTACTCACACCTCGGGTGCCGTCGGGCTGTCGAACCGGCGAAGTCGCAGCCCGAACTCACACCTCGCGTGCATTCCGTCGGAGGGGCCGGGACGGGGCCGGCGGGACGAGGCCGGGGGGCCGGGGCCGGCGGGGCGGGGTCAGCGGGTCGCGGCCAGGCCCGCCGCGCGCGGCATCCGCATCGCCTCGACGAGCGGGATGAGCAGCAGCGCGGCCGCACCGACGAAGGCCCAGCGGTAGCCGAGCTGGACATCGTGCGCCGCATACCCCGAGAGCCCGGTGCCGAGGCGCACGAGCAGCGCCGCGACCGCGATGCCGAGGCCGGCCGCGAGCTGCTGCATCGTTGAGGCGAGGGTGTTGGCGCCGTTCTTGAGCTCGGGCGTGACATCCACGAACTGGATCGTGTTGTAGCCGCTGAAGCCGATCGACCGCAGCGCCCCGCTCACCACGAGCAGCGCGACCGTGATCGCGATCGGCGTCGTGGGCGTGACGAAGACGAGGCCGAGCAGGATGACAGCGCCGAGCAGGTTCGACCAGACGAGCACCGTGCGGAACCCGAGCCGTTTGATGAGCGGAGTGGTCACGGGCTTGATGCCGATGTTGCCAACGAACAGCGCGATGACGATCAGGCCGGCGCGCGCGGCCGACCAGCCGAAGCCGGCCTGGAACAGCAGCGTGACGAGGAACGGCACGGCGCCGATCATGAGCCGGTAGACGCCGCCGCCCACATTCCCGACGCGGAATGTGCCGAGCCGCAGGCCGGCGAGGTCGAGCGCGGGATGCCGCGCGCTCCGCAGCCGCCGCCACGCGAGCGCCCCGATGCCGACGGTCGCGACCAGGGCGATCGTGACGACGACCCAGTTCGTCGGGGTCTCACCGACGAGCTCGCCCGCGAGCACGAGCGCCGCCAGCGCGACGGCGATGTAGACGAGGCCCGACCAGTCGAGCGGCACGGGCCGCGGCTGGTCGTCGCCGCGCACGAGCACGAAGGCCGCGATGAGCGCGGCGACGCCGATCGGCAGGTTGATCAGGAAGATCCACGGCCAGCCGATCGTGTCGGTGATCACGCCGCCGACGACCGGGGCGATCACCGGCGCCAGCAGGGCCGGCCAGGTCAGGTACGCCATCGCGTCGAGCAGGTCGCGCGGCTCGACCGAGCGCAGCACGGCCAGGCGCCCGACCGGCACCATCATCGCGCCGCCGACGCCCTGCAGCACGCGGAAGACGCAGAGCCAGAACAGGTCGGGCGAGAAAGCGCAGAGCACGGATGCCGCCGTGAACACGACGATCGCGAGGATGTAGACGCGGCGCATGCCGAAGCGGTCGGCGAGCCATCCCGTGGCGGGAATGCACACCGCGAGCGCCAGCAGATACACGGTCATCGCCACATTCAGGTCGGCCGCACGCACCCCGAAGTCGCGGGCCATCACCGGCGCCGCAGTCTGGATCACCGTGCCGTCGAGGAATTCCATGAACGCCGTCGCCGCGACGAGCAGCGCGAGCGGGCGGTTGAAGGACGAGCTCGCCACGATCTATGCCCGACCCGGAATATTGCCGCCGCGCCGGGTGCGCACAGCCCAGCGGCCGTCGTGCCGGCTGATCTCGAGTGGATAGCTCAAGGCATCCGACACGCGCTCGCTCGTCAGCACCTCGTCGGCTGGTCCGGCGGCGATCACCCTGCCGTCGGCAAGGAGCATCGCGTGCGTGGTCGTGGCCGGCAGCTCTTCGAGGTGATGGGTGACGAGCACGGATGCCAGATCGGGGTGCTGCTCGCGCAGCTGGTCGAGCCGGTCGAGCAGCAGCTCGCGCGCGGCGATGTCGAGGCCCGTCGACGGCTCGTCCAGCAGCAGCACGTGCGGGTCGGCCTGCAGGGCGCGGGCGATCAGGGTGCGGCCGCGCTCGCCCTGGGACAGGTTCGGCCAGCGCGCCTCGGCGAGCGAGCCCATGCCGAGCAGCCCCAGCAGGTAGTCGGCGCGCTCGATCTCGGCATCCTGCGGCCGCCAGCGCATCGGCAGCTCGCTGCCGCCCGTGCCGCCGGTCAGTACGACCTCGCGCGCCGTCAGCGGGTTCATGAGCGAGTGCCGCGGGTTCACGTGGCCGATGAGGCTGCGCAGCTCGCGCAGATCGACGCGGCCGAGTCGCCGCCCGAGCACCTCGACGGTGCCGCGCGTGGGGTGCTGCGCCGCGCCGAGCATCGACAGCAGGGTCGACTTGCCCGCGCCGTTGGCACCGATGAGGGCCCAGTGCTCGCCGCGCTCGACCGTCAGATCGACCTTGTCGAGGATCGGACGACCGTCGCGCACGAAGTCGACACCGACAGCAGAAAGCACAGGGGCACTCACGCCCCCAACGCTACCGAATCGTTTCGACCGCCTCGGTCTCCATTCGGCCTGGCGGCCTCAGTCGACCAGCGGACGGCCCGTCGGCCTCAGTCGACCAGCGGACGGCCCGTCGGCCGGCTGAGCGCAGCGAATGGGGGCTAGACCGTCGCGCGCTCGGCCTCGGCGAGCAGCAGCGCCGTGCAGAAGCCCTCGAGGCCGGCGTTGAGGTCGGCGAGCGTCGGGAAGGTCGGGGCGATGCGGATCGTCGCGTCCTCGTCGTCGGACAGGTACGGGTGGGTCGAGCCCGCGGGCGTGATCGCGACGCCAGCCTCGGCGGCGAGCTGGATCGCGCGCTTGGCGACGCCCGGCGACACCGTGAGGGTCACGAAGTAGCCGCCCTTCGGGTCGGACCACTCGCCCACGCCGAACGGCGCGAGACGGCGCCCGAACACCTCCTGCACGGCCGCGAACTTGGGGGCGATGAGGTCGGCGTGCTTCTGCATGTGGGCGGCGAGGCCCGCGGCATCCTGCAGCAGCGCGACGTGGCGCAGCTGATTGATCTTGTCGGGCCCGATCGACTGGAACGCGGCCCACTTCTGGAACCACTGCACATTGGCCGGCGACGAGCCGAAGAAGGCGACGCCCGCGCCCGGGTAGGTGATCTTCGACGTCGACGCGAAGACGAAGACGCGGTCGGGGTTGCCGGCCTCGTCGGCGAGCGCGAGCCAGTCGACGGCCTCGGGGCGCCAGTCGGTGAGGTGGTGCACGACATAGGCGTTGTCGAGCATGATGCGGAAGTCGTCGGCCGCGGCGAGCGAGACGAGCTCGCGTGCGACCTCTTCCGAATAGACGGCACCCGTCGGGTTCGAATAGACGGGCACGCACCAGATGCCCTTGATGGTCGGGTCGGTCGCGAGGGCGGCCTTGACCGAGGGAATGTCCGGCCCGTCGTCGTTCATGGGGACGGGGATCATGCGGATGCCCATGGCCTCGGTGATCGAGAAGTGCCGGTCGTAGCCGGGCACCGGGCAGAGGAACGAGATCGTCTCCTCACGGCCCCACGCGCGCTCCGAGCCGGGCACGCCGTGCAGCATGGCGAAGGCGATGACGTCGTGCATGAGCGTGAGCGATGCGTTGCCGAGGGCGAGCAGCTGCGGCACCGGAACGCGCAGCGCGTCGGAGAGCAGCGCGCGCAGCTCGGGCAGGCCGGCGGTGCCCCCGTAGTTGCGCAGGTCGGTGCCCGCGGCATCCGTGAAGACGCCCTCGCCGGGCAGCGTCAGCAGCGCATCGGACAGCGCCAGCTGGTCGGCGGCGGGCTTGCCGCGCGTCAGATCGAGCTTCAGGCCCTGGGCCTTCAGCTCGTCGTACGCCGACCGGAATGCGGCGAGGTGGTCGGTCAGGGTGGCGGGCGCGCTGGTGCTCACGCGTCAAGGGTACTGGCCGCGCCCGGCATCCCGCCCGCCCGCGATCCGCGGCTCGCTACGCCTCACCCATGCGGTGCCGCAGTGCGTCGAGAACGGCGGGCGTCGGCCGGTCGATCAGGTCGTTCCAGTCGTCGTTCTTCTGCACGAACGCGGTGATGTAGGGGCAGAAGTTGACGATGCGGCGGCCCGTCGCGCGCACGTCGTCGAGCGCGGAGCGGACGAGGATGCCGGCGAGCCCCCGCCCGCCGAACTCCGGGTCGACCTCGGTGTGCAGGAACACGCGGTGCGCGTCGTCGTCGAAGTACTCGACGAAACCGGCATCCGCCTCGCCCAGCCTGATCACATAGCGGCCGCCCGCATCGCGGACAGCGGTCTCTGATTCCGTCACCTCGGCAGTCTCGCCGCTCGTGCGGCACTTTTTCTACTGTGGGGCATACCTCAGCCCGCGCCGGGATATGCCCCATAGCAGAAAATGTGCCCGGCAGCGAGGTCCCGGTGTCAGAGCAGCGGGCCCGCAGCCAGGCCGCCCAGCACACCGCCGACGATCGGTGCGACGACCGGCACCCAGGCATAGCCCCAGTTAGACCCGCCCTTGCCCTTGATCGGCACGAGCGCGTGCACGATGCGCGGCATGAGATCGCGCGCGGGGTTGAGCGCGGTGCCCGTGGGGCCGCCGAGCGAGGCGACGAGCCCGATGATGAGGAAGGCGATGGGGAGGGCGCCGAGGGATGACAGGCCGACCGACGGCCCGTG
Source organism: Microbacteriaceae bacterium (assembly GCA_009780695.1). Taxonomy (GTDB): domain Bacteria; phylum Actinomycetota; class Actinomycetes; order Actinomycetales; family Microbacteriaceae; genus Gryllotalpicola. The sequence continues at coordinate 56,708 of WQZN01000004.1, read as the reverse complement.
CTCGCCGAACGCCAGAGCCACGAAGACGAGCACGAACGTGCCCGCCGACTCGCACAGCCCGTTCCACACCCAGCCGCGGATCGCGGGCCCGGTCGCGAACACCGACAGCTTCTCCTCCGCGACGGGGTGGTCGTCGAACTGCTGCTTGTAGACGAGCCAGACGGCGAGGGCCCCGACGGCCGCGCCGAGCAGCTGCGCGACGATGTAGCCGAGCACATTGCCGAGGGTGACCGGCACGCCCGCCGCGAACTCCTTCGCACCGGACGCCACGATGCCGAGCGTCACCGCCGGGTTCAAGTTCGCGCCCGAGTGCGTCGCGACCGTCACCCCCAGGAACACCGCGATGCCCCAGCCGAGGCTGATGAGGGTCCAGCCCGCGCCGTGCCCCTTCGACTTCCGCAGCTCGTTGTTGGCGCTCACGCCGAGCCCGAGCAGAAGCATCATCGCCGTGCCGACGAACTCGGACAGGTACGCGGTGAACGGCATGGCTCAATCGTGGCGTGAATCGACCCAGCGCGATACGAGTTCGCGCTTCAGGACCTTTCCGGACGGCCCCAGTGGGAGGGCCTCCACGATCTCGAGGTGCCGCGGGTACTTGTAGGCCGCGACCTTCTCCTTCACGAACTCGATGAGCTCGGCCGGGTCGGCGGATGCCCCGGGCATCAGCGTCACGGCGGCCACGATCTCCTGCTGGTGCACGGGGTCGGGCACGCCGTATACGGCGCAGCTGCTGACGGCGTCGTGCCGGGCGAGCACCTCCTCGACCTCACGCGGGTACACGTTGTAGCCGTTGCGCACGATCATGTCCTTCTTCCGGTCGACGATCGTGACGTAGTCGTCGTCGGACATCGTGCCGAGGTCGCCCGTGCGGAACCAGCCGTCGACGACGGCCTCGGCGTCGGCATCCGGCCGGTTCAGATAGCCCTGGAACACGTTGTGCCCGCGCACGCAGATCTCGCCCAGCTCGCCGCGCGGCAGCACGACGATCGCGTCGTCGGTCTCGGCATCGGCGATCACGACGTCGGTTCCCCAGATCGGCTGGCCGACGGTGCCGGGCCGGGTCGAGCGGCCGTAGTGGTTGAAGGTCGCGACCGGGGAGGTCTCGGTGAGCCCGTAGCCCTCGTGCACGGCGATGCCGAACTCCTCGGACATCCGCCCGATCACCGCCACCGGGATCGCCGCGCCGCCCGAGAGCCCGAACCGCAGCGGCGGCCGCTCGGGGGTCGCCGCGGCGGCCTCGAGCAGGGCGATGTACATCGTCGGCACGCCCGTCATGATCGTGCAGCCGTGCCGGTTGAGCAGCGCGAGCGCGGTCGCGCCGTCGAACTTCGGCACGAGCACCACGCACGCCCCGCGGCGGAACGCGACGTTCATCACGCACATCTGCCCGAAGGTGTGGAACAGGGGCAGGCAGCCGAGCACCACGTCGTCCTCGCGGACGTCGATCGCGCCGAGCAGCAGCGTGTTCACGTGCTCGACGAGCGAGAAGTGCGAGCCCTGCGCCCCCTTCGGCCGACCTGTCGTACCGCTCGTGTAGAGGATCGTCGCGGTCGCGGTCGGCGGCAGGAACTCGTAGCCGTCGACGGGGACGGATGCCGCGGCCAGGTCCTCGATGCGCGGGAACGGCGCCTCGGCGACCTTGTCGTCGGGCACCAGCGTCGACAGCAGCGGCACGCCGGCGAGGGCCGCGCCCTTGGCGCCTTCGGCGAGCAGGGGCGCCGCGACGACCATCGCCTTCGCGCCCGAGTCGTTCAGGACGTACGCGATCTCCTCACCCTTCAGCAGCGCGTGGACGGGCACCGCGACCGCGCCCAGGCTGAGGATCGCGAAGTACACGCGCGGGAAGTCGGGCACGTTCGGCAGCAGCATCGCGACGCGGTCGCCGCGGCCGATGCCGAGGTCGCGCAGGGCCCCCGCATAGGCCCGCGTCTCGTCCCACAGCCGGCCGTAGCCGATGTGGTCGTCGCCGAAGATCAGCGCCGTGCGCTCGGGGGACCGCTTCGCGGTCTCTGCCAGGATCGCCGCCAGATTGACGGTCGCGAACCCCTGTTCGGACATGCCGTTCCTCTCGCCGCCCGGTCGCCGTTGACCGAGCTTGCGGGAATCGTATGCCCTCGCCCGGTCGTCACGCGCGCGCGACGATCGCGGCGAGGTCGGGCCCGGCGGGCAGCGCGCCGTAGAGGGCCGAGGGATGCCCGATCCGCGCGGCCGCGAACGCATCGCCCACCGCCGCCGGCGAGTGCCGCAGCACGAGCGAGGCCTCGAGCAGCGTGCCCAGGCGCCCGGCGAGCTCGCGGGCGCGCAGCTCGGGCGAGCCGGCCGGCGTGCCCTCGGCGCGCAGCTCGGCGCCGATCTCGCGCGTGAGCGCCGTCACGGCATCCAGCTCGGCATCGAAGACGCGCGACGCCCCGCGCGCCGCGCCGACCTCGTCGAAGAACGCCTCGAACGACTCGGGCTCGCGGCCGAGCGCGCGCAGCACGTCGAGGGCGATGACGTTGCCGCTGCCCTCCCACACCGCCATGACCGGCTGCTCGCGGTAGCGGCGCGCGAGCGGGAAGGCCTCGGTGTAGCCGTTGCCGCCGAGGCACTCGAGGGCCTCGTAGGCGTGGCCGGGGCCGCGCTTGCAGACCAGGTACTTCGCGACGGCGGTCGCGAGCCGCCGGAAGGCGAGCTCGGTCGGCGAGGCATCCGCGTCGTGCGCCCGCGCGAGCCGCAGCGCGGTCAGCGTGGCCGCCTCGGACTCGAGCTGCAGGTCGGCGATCACCGCGGTCATCGCGGGCTGGTCGACGAGGGTGCGGCCGAACGCCGCGCGGTGCCGCACGTGCCAGGCCGCCTCGGCGACAGACTGGCGCATGCCCGCTGCGGTGCCGATCACGCAGTCGAGGCGGGTGCGGCTCACCATCGGCAGGATCGTGCGGATGCCGAGGCCGGGCTCCCCCACGAGCCAGCCCACCGTGCCGTCGAACTCGACCTCGCTCGAGGCGTTGGAGCGGTTGCCGAGCTTGTCCTTGAGCCGCTGGATCGCGAAGGGGTTGCGACTCTGATCGGGGAGGGCGCGCGGCACGAAGAAGCAGCCGAGGCCGGCGTCGGTCTGGGCCAGCACGAAGAACGCGTCGCTCATCGGCGCGCTGCAGAACCACTTGTGGCCCGTGAGCAGCCAGGTGCCGTCGGCCGTGCGCTCGGCGCGGGTGGTGTTGGCGCGGACATCCGAGCCGCCCTGCTTCTCGGTCATCGCCATGCCGAGCAGCGCGGCGTCCGCGCGATAGCCGGTCGCCAAAGCCCGCGCCCACCACGTGTCGCGGCCGGGGAAGTCGGACTCGGCGAGGATCGCGGCCCCGGCGTGCGTCATCGAGACCGGGCACGCGTGACCGGGTTCGACCTGCGCGAAGAGGTAGAACATCGCGGCGCGGTCGACGGATGCCCCGGGCCCCGGCGTCGCCCACGCCGAGGTGTGCGCACCCCGGGCGACGGCGTCGCCGATCACGCGGTGGTAGGCGGGGTGGTACTCGACCTCGTCGATGCGCGCCCCGTGGCGGTCGTGCGTGTGCAGCACCGGCTCGTGCGTGTTCGCGAGCTCGGCATCCCACTGGAAATCCGCGCTGCCGACCAGTTCGCCGGCCTCGTCGAGCCCTGCGGCGCCGCGCCCCCAGCGCCGCACCCCCTCGACCAGCGCCGGGTTCGCCAGGAACTCGTTGACGCCGACCCGGTCGGGCGCCTGATTGAGGATCTCGTGCGTGATCACCGTCGACCACCTCCGAGCCGAGGCTAGGTGATCGGGGTGCGGTCGGGCGCGTAGCGTGACCGCATGGCCTTCGAGTTCACTTATCTGCAGTTGGGTCGATCCATGCCGGTGCCGCGGCCTATCTGATCGCTGAAGACATGTCCTTACATTTAGCACCCACCCGCACCATTGAATAGGTGTCACCTGACCGTGCAGCAGACCCTTCTCATTCCCCCCAACGACTGGGTCTGCGCCGGTGAACCGCCCAGTAGTCGGGTTGTACAGCCGGGCCCCAAGAGGGTGAGTCCGGCACCGGCCTGAGCGCGCTGACTGGTACCGAGGTAGCCGTACTGGTCCACGCCCGTGTCGGGCAGAGCCGAACTCAGCAACCAGGTCAGGTGGCGCGCACCGCTCCGCTCAGCGCACCACCCGAGCAAGCAAGGTGAAGACAGCTAGCGCAAGAGTCTGCGTCGGGAAACCGGCAACCGGTCGCGTCCAAATTTCCCTTACTGGATCAAGCGAAAAGCCAGCTGCTCTTGGGTTCACGCCTCATGCGTGTTCAGCGCAGCAAGCGCAGCACGAAGCTGAGGCAATCTCGATGCCGGCACAATCTCGATCCGTGAGGACGTGTCGCGATTCGTGCCGAGAGACAGAAGAAGGGCCTTATATTCGCTCATCTTCACAAACACTGCGGCATCGTCCACCGAAACTAAGTCGCGGCTTGGAACAGATGCGCGCAGGTGGAGTTGATCGTCTCTCAGAGTCCAAATGCAAAAACCACCGGAATGCACAGAAAGAAACAATCGCCCCCGTCTGGGCCATTTAAAGTTCGCGCTACTAAGGTTTAGCTGAACAGAGTTGCCCGGTGTAGTGATTAGCCTTGAGCCGATCAATACCCCCGGTTCCCGCTCAAGCGCCGCCTCGACAGGCGTTGATATTACCCGTTCAGCCACAGCACTAATTGCCGGCCAACCAACCGCAGCTAAGAACATGGCAATAGCGATAATAATGAGAGTAGTGACTCCATCGCTGCCGTTGCTCTGGAAGACAACTCTGGCCGTCGCATTCATATCAAATTTTGACACTAAAGCAACAAATACCGCAGCAGCTACGACTCCCAAGAGGATCATCGCCAATAGCCCGAGTGCCGCGGAGATAATAGTGAGAAATATTACCCTTTTTGCCTGCCGGCGAGTCAAAACCTGAATTACTTTTGTTTTGCTGCCGGGCGCATCGAGGCCTTCAGTGCCGTAATTAAAGCTGCCCGAGCTGGCTTGAAGGCTCTCTGCGCGCCAATGCGCCCAGCTCCACGCCCAGATTGAACCCACCGTTAGCCAAATCAATACAATGATTACAGGCCCAGGCCAAACATGATCGGTAAATAAATATCTATTATGCAAGGACAATAAGAACAGGACAAATAATGAGCAACATCCCGCGAGCGCGACTAGCGTAAACGTTCGTTCTGCCTTTCGCAATGCTGACTGGTTATTCACGCATGCTGCTTCCTATATCTGCCGTCTAGGCTGGCGAGGTACTCGAACCAACTTACAACCTGCAGCACGAGACCATAGGCTGTAAGTTTGTTGTCCAAAAACTCCGAAACATCATCCCTAAGGAAATAGGCGAATGCCTTAATCGGACCAGCAAGCACCCTAGCAATCGCCTTTCCGGTCACGCCTGCGATTACAGTAAGCGCAACATTAAACCAGCACTCAATACCCCACCCATTGATTGCGCAGCTCATCAGTACGGCCAGTGCTCCGACCGCCGATGAAAATAACTTGAGAATCGGCACCGCAAATCCCACCAGCCAGAGTAGTAACGCCAGTGTACCCAACACATTTATAAAGAGGTTCCACATGTGTCGGGCGTGCGCACTCATCATCCCGTTGATGTCGACTTGGTTGATGGGGTCGTTGGGGTAGTTGTACGCGTTCTCGTTCCCGCCCACGACGGGGTCTGCGCTGGTGAATCTGCCGGTGGTCGAGTTGTAGATTCGTGCGCCCATGAGCGTGAGCCCGGCGCCGGCCTGAGCGCGCTGACTGGTACCGAGGTAGCCGTACTGGTCCACGCCCGTGTCGGGCAGAGCCGAACTCGTGCCTGCTGCCGTCTCGATGTTGCCGTACTCGTCCATCGCCGTGTAGGCGCCGATGCTCTGGTCCTGCTGAGCGTTTCCGCTGGCAGGGACCGGAACGCTCGTCACGATGTTCCCGGCGAGATCAGCCAGCTCCAAGTTGGCCTGCGCTGTCCCACCAGCCTGCGTCGTCACCTGTGCGGCCATGCTCGCGCCGATGCCCGGCGTGTAGGCCGTGGTGGTGACACCCGTGCTCGTCGCGTTCGTGGCCCACGCCGGGTTGTCGGAGCCATCGGCATAGTGGTTGGTCACCGTGCCCGGGTTGTCGCCCCCGGTCGTGTCCGCCGTCAAGCGCCTTTCCGACGGGTCAAGCCCGTACGTGGTGACCACACCGCCCTGGCTAATCGTGTGCGCGGCATCGGTGTCGTAGTAGCTGAGGGCCACGTCGCCCAGCGCGGGGTTCGGTGCGTCCGCCGCCGGGACGATCGCCTGGCGCCCAAAGGCGTCGTATGCATAGTTCCCACCATCGTTTGCGCTCGTCAGCTGACGGGACTCCGCGTCATACGTCCACGCCGAGACCGTCTGCGTTGCGCCGCCCTGCGTGCTGTCGGTGGTGCACTGATCCGGCGCGCTCGTCAACGTCAAGCTCGTGCGGTTCCCATTCGGGTCGAACGCGTACTGGCGCACCGTGCACGCACCCGAGTCCGCACCGGTATCGGCCCCGGTCGCGTCAGCCACACTGATCAGCCGTCCGGCACCGTCATAGGTGTACTGGCGGCTACCGCTCGGACTCGAGTCATCGAGGACCTGGCCGTTGCCGTTATAGTCACGACTGAATGACAGCCACGGGCCTTGGGTTACCGCTCCGGTGTCGGGGTCGGTGATGTCGCCGGAGTAGGTCAGATCGGTGACGCGGCCCGAGTCGTCGTAGCCGAGCGTCTGCGTCACGCCCGCCGGGAGATCCTGGGTCACCAGGTTCCCCGACTGGTCGTACGCCGCGCTGTAATGCCCCACACCCGAGACCGTCAGACCGGTTACGAGGCCGCGGTGCTCGACATTGCCTGCCGCGTCCGTGCCGTCGTAGGTGTACGTCGACGTCGAGACCGGCGTGACCACCGACTGGACCTGCCCGGCACCAGGCTGCCCGGCCGGCACGTAGGCCGTGGTGGTCGGCTCGTCCAGCGTGTTCCTGTATGTGACCTGGCGGCCCCAGCTGTCGTAGGTGCTCGTGTCCTGCCCCGTCGCTGCGCCGGAAGCGTCAAGCGTTTCCGTTCCGACCTGTTGCAGGGTGGTCGTGTCGTAGAGCGCCTTGGTTTCCGGTACCGGCGTCGAACCGGTAAGCCCTGTCGCGGTGACCGTCTCGGTGTCCGGACGGCCATCCGCCAGGTAGGTGTCCGTCGTCGTGCGGGTCGCTGCCGTTCCCGAGGACTCGACTGTGACCGTCGAGTTCAGCCAAAAGTCGTAACCCGCGGTCAGCGTCCCGACGAGCTCCGCGCCGCTGTCGGGCTTGCCTGCCGGGCCCGTCCAGCAGGTCAGGCCGGCCCACTCCGGGTGGTTGCCGCACGTAGTTTTCTGACTGTTCGCGCCTGCCGTGTAGGGGACATCCAATGTCGTGAGTGCGTCGGCGCCGTTGGAGCCGTCTGCCTGAGTCTGGATCGTGTTGCCCTGCGCGTCGAACAAGGTCTTCGTCGTCTTGTTCGGCTCCGACGAAGAAGACAGCACCTCGGTGGTGGTGGTCGCCTTGCCGAGCGTCCAGCCCGAGGTCGGGCCGGTGCTGCTGGCCCCGTCAATGGGGTTGTAGCCGTAGACCGTGTCCGAGACGGGCTGCTCAGTCGTCGGCATGTCCGCCGTCACATCACTCGAGGGCGTCGTATCCGGCACGCTGCCGTCGGCAACTGTCACGAGCACTTCGGTCGGCAACAGGTACGGCTTGCCCGTGGCGGAGTTCACATCACCGTTCGGCGCACCGGTGTCGTAGACGTAGTGCACGTGCAGGCGCGCCGGCGTGGTGGTGCCGTCAGCGTTGGTCACCTGGTAGATCGGGCCCCAAGTGTCTTCCACGTTGGAATTCGCTGCGACCAGCGGGGCGCCGCCGGCGTTGGTCGGGTCGTCTTGCTCAGCCAGGTACCGCGTGTAGGTCTGGCCCACGGTCGGGTCATAGGTATTCCCCGCTACCGCCTGTGCGACTGCGTCAGACGTTTGCGCTGCCGTCAGACTCGTCGTCGGGTTCCCGTCACTGTCATACGCCTGCGCAGTGAGAAGCCACTGTCCGGCGCCATAGTTGGCGGTGTTGAGCGTGTAGCCGTTGTCATCGGTGAAGAACAGGTTGGCGAAGGGGAAGTCCGCCGCGACCGGGATGTTTGCGGGCGTGTAGTCCATGCCCCATGCCGCGAAGGCCTTGGTGGGCACATCGGTCTGCGCCCAGTCCGCGATCGTCGCCGCCGACATGTCAGGCATGCCCGCAGCGGTGGGGCTCAGGCCATAGGCGAAGGTCCCGGTGCGCACGCTCGAGCCGCTGCCAGAGGCCGGCCCGCGGTCGGCGTGCAACAGCTTGCCCGCACTGTCATAGGTGTAGAAATACGGTGCTGAGCCCGTCGTCACTTCCTCAGTCAGGAGGGTCGAAGAGCCCTGCAGCTGGTACGTGTACGTCGTCGTGAGGCCGGACTTGTCCGTGAACGAGTTCAGCAGACCTGTCGACGTGTAGATGTACGTCGCGACCGGGACGGTCTTCATCGCGCCCGTCGCTGGATCGAACGCGGTGAAGTCCACCTCCTTCAGACGCCCGCTGTAGTCGGCCGCCACGCTCGCCGTGGCGGTCGTGGCCGACGCATACGTCAACGAGAGGGCGGCACACCCCGCCGACAGGCTCGAGCTGCAGCTCACGCCGTTCGGCAGCGCAGCCAGGATGCGCGTGACCCGGCCCAGGCCATCGACCGTATACGTCGTCGAGCCCTGCTGCCCGGCCTGCGCGACGCCAGCAGGTGACCACGACCCCGCAACCTGGGTCCACGTGCTCTTCGTGCCATCGGGCTGCGTCACCGTGAGCGTCTTCACGCTCGAGCCGGACGGCTGCGTCACCGTGACGGTGTTGCCGACTGCCGCGGTGTCATCATCCACCGCCGTGTACGTGCCCACCGGGGACGGCCCCGTCGCAGACGCCGGCGGTGCGTAGACGAGATCACCATCGCTGGTGCCGGCGAGCGTCAGCGAGCCGACAGCCGCCGCGGTCGCCCCCAAGCTCGCGTTCTCGTCATCGACCTCCACCCCGGCGTAGCCGATACCTGAGCCGTCGAGGCTGGCCGTCCAGCCCGGACCGAACACACCCGTCGACGCGTTGCCAGGGCCGGAGAACGAAGAGAAGCTACGCGACAGGGAGAGAGCACCCGCGCTCGTCTGCTGCGAGACATCCGAGGCACTCACAGAGAACTCGCCCGTCCACAATGCGACCTGCCCGTCACCGGCAGAGGTCTGCGGGAAGCCATTGCCGAACGCGTGCGGCAGTCGCAGCACAGTAATGGGCTGCGAGTCCTGAATCTGCTTCGTTGTCGTCGTGCCGACAACGGTCGAGTACACATACTCCACACGCAACTGCAACGTGGTCAGAAGCCGGGGATTGAGTGTCGCGCCGGTCGCCGTCGTCGTGTCCCACGTGAACGGCGCCGCCGGCTGCACCGGTCCGCCTGTCGAAGTCGCCGAGGCCGCCACCGGTGTGCCGAGCGCAGTCCAATCGACTCCCGGCCCGGACCACTGCAACTGCGCCGTCGCGTTGGTCGCTGTCCCCAGCGGCGGCCCACTGCTGGTCACGTTCACCGTGTCCGTCGTCTTGTAACCGGACGCCGGCGAGGAGATCGAGGCCGCCCCGTACCCGAAGGCATAGGACTGGGTGGCCGAGTTCACCGCGTCCACCGACGAGGAGTACGCGGTGATCTTGTGCGAACCCGTCTTGTTCGACACCGTGACCGTCACCGATCCGGCTGAACCCTTAGTGACGGTCGTCGAGACCGCCGCCGCACCATCGACACTGGTGGTGATCTTCACCGGCGCCGACGACAGGGACGAGGCCGACGTCTTCACGGTGCACGACACACTCGCGCCTGGCGACGCCTGTTGCCACGACCCGTTCGTGTACGGCGACGGGCACGAGATCACGGGAGCTGCCGGTGCTGCGATCGCGGTCGTGAACGACTTCAGCGCCGAGTACCTGAACGTCGTCGTGTGGCTGTCGTGTGAGCCCGCTCGCCAGTAATACGCCTTGTTGTCCGTCAGCGTCTTGCCCACAGCGCAGCCTTTGAGCGCACCCGAAGCCGCCCCAGTGACCGTGCACGAACCCACCAGCGCTGTCGACGCCGTCGAATTCGCGTTGTACAGCTCGAAGACCAGCGTCACCGCCTCGCCATCCGCATCCGTGGACGCACCCTGCAAGGTCGGGTTCGAATACTTCACATACGGCACCGAGTTCACCGTGTACTGACCGGCCACCGACATCGAGGCCGGGATGCCGGCGTAGTGGTTGTACGTCACCGACAGGGTCGGGATATTGGAGCCCATGTTCGCGGAGTTGAACCGCTTGTAGAACGCGTTGTTCGTCTCGCTCGCCTTGATGCCGAACGCGACCTGGTTCTGGTTCGCGGTCGCAAACGCCTGCACGATCGGCTGCGCATTCACCGACACCGACGCTGCCGGGCACGACGTGCCACCGCCGGCAGCCGACGACACCGACACCGTCGGGGTCGTCGTCGACGGCTGCGTGTTCCACGTCAGCGCCGCATAGTCAGGCGTAGAGGCCTGATAAACCGTGAACGACGCCGCCGTGCAGTTATACGCGTGCTCCTCCCACAGCTTCAACGTCGAGGACAGGATCTGCGTGCCCGCGATCGGCACCGACGTGAACTTCACGAACGCGCGCGCCACATGCGTGCCCGAGTCGTACGTGCCCACATGCAGCAGCGTCGAGGAGTTGTAATTCGTCGTCGGGAACCCGGAGTCGACATACATGTCCTGCAAAGGCGTGAACGACACCGACGGGTCCACCGTCACCGGATAGACCGCCGAGTCCAAGAACGACTGCGAAGGAGAGACCACCAACGACTGCTTCCCAGCCACCGTCTGCAGCACCTGCTGCGCGATCTCCGTATGCGCCGGCGCACCGGAAGCCGCGTTCACCTGCGCGTCCGAGACGAGCGCGGGCCCCGTGCCGCCCACGACCTTGCCCGCCTTCGTCTCCAGATCGATACTCGTGCCGTCACCCGTCGACTTCGACACAAACGACAGCCCGTGCGTGGTGATCGGCAAAGCCAGCTGCGCCGCCGCCGCATTCACCGGCTTCGAGGTCAATACCAGCGTCTGCTCGAAACCCGTGCGCGTGGCCTGAACGACGAGATCCTGCCCAGGCCGCACGTTCTTGTACGTCGCCGTATCCCCGGAGACCACCGGAGCCGGGAGATCGCCGTCCGGCCACGACAGACTCGCCGAGTTCGCCCCGGTGCCGTCCGACAACGACACCAGCGGCTGAGAACCCGACCCCGACCCGCCGCCGTTCAGAGTCATCGAGTCCACCGGAGAGGCCGGCACCAGTGAGCCGTCGGCCGCTTTCACCAGCGTCAGATCGATATCACGCCAGCCATCCTTCGCCGAAGCGTCCGGGACGCGCGTCACCCCGTCCGTCGACTCCGTCGTGAACGAACCATCCGGGTTCACGAACGTCTGAGAGGTCTCCGACCTGAGCGACAACGCCTCAACCCGATGCCCGGAGATCCGCGCATCCACCCCAGCCGACACCGCATCAGGCGCCACCGTCACCGGCGCCGCGGCAGACGTCGACGACGCCGTCGCCGCGACCGCGGCAGGTGCGGTGAATGGCAGCAGTCCCGTGACTACAAGGAGAGCCGACGTCGCCGCCGCAACTCCGCCCACACGTCCCGACAACGACAGCAACCAACCACGACGAACCACCGGCTAACCCCTCAGCCCAAGCACGAGAACCCCCACCGCCTGAAACCTGGCGCTTATCGCTCGCTGAACACATTCCAAGCGAAAACACAGAAACGGAGCAAGACCCACAACCACCCCAAAACGAGGGACGCTCTCGTCAGTCGCAGAGCCCCGGCGCACGTTCTGCAAATCCGGCACCGATAGACGCACTCGATGCGCCGAACCCGTGCTTTGCTGGTCGCTGTCTCCGCCGTCAACAATGCCGAAGAACGGGCCATCCGGATGCCAGAGAAGTTCACGAGCGAGCTCTACGAGTGGTCGGCGCGCGCCAACTGGTTCTTCGTCGATCTGCCGACCGAGGTGTCGGATCGGATCACCGCGATGCCGCTGATCCCGGGCGGCTTCGGCTCGGTCAAGGTCGAGGCGACGGTCGGGCACGTGACATGGCGGACCTCCGTGTTCCCCGACGACGGTCGCGGCACCTTCGTGCTGCCGATCAAGAAGGAGGTCAGGGCCCGCAACGGCCTGACCCCGGGCGGGCCCGTGGATGTCACTCTCGAAGTGCTCCGCTGAGCCCGCCCCACGTTCCGCTTTCCATTCCTCGACCGAGCCCGCCCCGCCCTCCGCTGGTCGACTGAGGTCGTTCCGCTCTCCGCCGGTCGACTGAGGCCGCCAGGCCGAATGGAGACCCGCCGCCGCCCGGCGCCGGTGCTACGCGGCGTCGACCTCGCCCGCGCCGCCGGCCGAGGCGATCGCGTCGAGCTCGGCGACGACATCCGCACTCAGCTCGATCGATGCCGCCGCGATGTTCTCCGCGAGGTGCGCACGGCTCGACGTGCCGGGGATCAGCGCGATGTTCGCCGAGCGCTGCAGCAGCCACGCCAGCGCGACCTGCTGCGAGCTCGCGCCGAGGCGGGCCGCGACGTCGGCGAGCACGCCCGACTGCAGCGGCGTGAAGCCGCCGAGGGGGAAGAACGGCACATAGGCGATGCCGAGCTCGGCCGTGCGACGCAGCATGCTCTCGTCGCCGCGCACCACGAGGTTGTAGTACTGCTGCACGGTCACGATCGGCGTGATCTCGAGCGCCTCGGCGAGCTGCGCCTCGGTGACCATGCTGAGGCCGATGTGCTTGACCTTGCCCTGCTGCTGCAGCTCGACGAGAGCGCCGATGCGGTCGGCGATCGATTCCTCGCCATAGCCCTCGGCCGAGCCCATGCGCAGGTTCACGACGTCGATCGTCTCGAGGCCGAGCGAGGCGAGGTTGTCGTGCACCTGCGCGACGACCGCCTCGGAGGTGCGCAGGTGGACCCACCCGCCGTCGTCCGACCGGGTCGCGCCGACCTTGGTGACGATGTGCAGCTCGTCGCCGTAGGGGTGCAGTGCGGCGCGGATCAGCTCGTTCGAGACGCTCTTGCCATAGAAGTCGGCCGTGTCGATGTGGTCGATGCCCGCTTCGACGGCGGCACGCAGCACGGCGATCGCCTCGTCGCGGTCGCGCGGCGGGCCCCACACACCGTGCCCGGGCAGCTGCATCGCACCGTAGCCCATGCGATGGATCGTGAGGTCGGGGGCGAGGGTCAGGGTTCCACCGGGGAGAGTCATCGTCTTGTCCTAACTATCTGGTTAGTCAAACCATACGCGCAGACTAACCGTTTAGTCAAGAACTAGTCTTGAAAGCGAGAGTGAGAGTGAGGTGAGCGGATGTCTGAGGCAGAGCAGTCGGCGGGGGGCCGCGCCGAGGCCACGCGGCAGCGCATCCTCGACGCCGCGTTCGCCGAGTTCTCGAGCTTCGGCGTCGCCGGCTCGCGCGTGGACCGCATCGCCAAGACCGCCGGCTGCAACAAGAACCTGATCTACATCTATTTCGGCAGCAAAGAGGGCCTCTTCGAGCAGACGATGAAGCACCGCCTGGCGCTCGTCTACGAGGACAACCCCCTCACGCCGGGCGACCTCGCCGAGTTCACCGGCCAGACCTTCGACTTCGTGATGGCGAACCCCGACGTCATCCGCCTGCTCGTGTGGGCCAAGCTCGACCCCGATGCCGCGGAGCCGGCCGCGCGATCGGACAAGCTCGCCCGCAAGGTCGCTCTGCTGCGCGAGGCGCAACAGGAAGGCGCCCTGAACGCGGAGTGGGACGCAGAATTCCTGCTCACCCTCGTCATGTCTCTCGCGACCGCCTGGGTGCCGGCCTTCCCCTACGGGTCACCCGAGTTCGACCACGCCCGCATCCGCGAGCAGATCGTGCGCGCCGTGCGGCTCATCGTCGAGGGCTGAGCTCACCGTCGGGGTTGCCGGCGCCGAACGCGCTCAACAGCCGCTCGGTCATGCGGTGCCAGTACTCGTTGGTCGACTTCTGCTTGGCGTAGTGCGCCTTCTGATTGAGCTCGAGGATCCAGTCGGCGTACTCGCGCTTCTCCCTCGGCGACATGGTGTTGTGCGACATCTCAAGCCCTCCCGAAACGACGCGGAAACCGGGCGGTTTCCCTACTCTTCGAGGCTAGGAGCGACCACCGACATTCATTCGTTCCGGGGGTCCGTCGACGTTCACGACGTCGGGGCCGTGGCGTCGATCACGGCGTCGGACAGGCGCGAGATGTGCTCCAGGCCGGCGCGCCGCGGCAGGATCACGTTGTTCGCCCAGGCGAAGACGAGGTCGCGCTCCGGGTCCGCCCAGACGTTACAGACGGCGCTGCCGTTGTGACCGAAGGCGAGGGCGGATGCCCCGGTGCCCATCGGCCGCACCTGGCCCGGGAAGCCCAGTTGGAAACCGGTGCCCCAGCGCATGGTGTGGCCGATGACCCGGTCCCGGTCGCCGTCGGATGAGACATCCCGCGCCGCGGTGATCACCTCACGAGGGATCACCCCGTCGCCGCCCCGCAGCAGCGCGCGATAGAACGTGGCGAGGTCGCGCGCGGTGGTCTGGATTCCCGCCGCCGGGATCACCGCCTCGCGGACGCTGCGGTGATTGAATGCCGCGGCACGCATATGTTCGACCGGGTGGCCTGTGACGAGGGGGACGCGCCGACTCCACGCATCGGTCGCAAGCCCGAGGAACGTGTCGTCGAGGCCGAGGGGCACGAGCAGCTCCTCGCCGACGAAGCGCGCGATCGGCCGCCCGTCGACCCGCCGCACGAGCTCGCCGAGGACGAAGCCGAAGCTCAGCAGTTCATAGGCGACCACGGCACCCGGGCGGTGTCTGGGGCGGGCTGAAGCAGCGGCGTCGACCGAGCGCCGCCAGTCGGACATCCGCATCGCGTCGCCGATCGCCGTGCCCGTTGAATACGGCGCCCCGTTGCGATGCGTGAGCACGTGACGGACCGTGACCTCGTATTTTCCGTTTTGGGCATATTCCGGCCAATAGCGCGCGATCGGGTCGTCGAGGGCGAGCGCCCCGCGCTGGGCGAGCAGATGCACCGCGAGTGCGGTGAACGGCTTGCTGACGCTGAAGGAATAGAAGAGCGCGTGCTCGTCGGCACCGGTGTGCTGCTCGAAGACGATCTCGTCGCCCTTCATGACGACGAGGGATGCCGCATGCCCGCGCTGCGTGGCGACGCGGGCGACCTCGTCCCAGCCCATGCGTCCATCTTCCCCAGCACAGGCGCGAAATCATCCCCGTTCTCCCCCGTTCGGGCCGATGGCCGAACGCGGGGTCGCGTTGCCTTCGTAGCGTCCTCAGCCATGACGACGCGAATGGATGCCCCGACCGTCGCGAGCCTGGTGAGCCGCCTGCGCTCGGCTTCGGCCGCGGCGCGCGACGCCGAGCAGGCGGCGACCCTGGCCTTCGGCGAGCTGCTCCTGCGGGCGGGCCCCTCGCCCGACGTGCACGCCGCGCTCGCGCGGTACTGGGCCGCCCGCACCGGTTCGGGGTCGGCGATCTGCGGCCACATCGGCCAGGTCGCCGACGCGCTGAACGCCGCGGCCGCCGAGCTCGAGCGCGACGATGCCGAGGTCGCGGGCGCCCTGTCATGACGACCACGCTCGATCTCGGCCCGCTCGCGGATGCAGCCGCAGACTACCGCGCCGCCGTCGCCCGGCTGGACGACGCCGCCGGCGATGCCGAAGCGGCGTGGCAGCTGCTGCCGGCGGCGCTCGACTCCCCCGGCACGCAGCTCGCGGTGGGGCGGTATGTCGGGCCGGCCCATCGGCTGTCGACCGGTCTGCTCGCCGCGGCGGACGAGCTGCACGCCGCCCTCGCCTCGGAGACCGCCCACCTGCGCCTGCTGCAGTGGGAGGCGGAGGCGCACCCGGACGACCCGAGCTGGGGCACGCGCGCCGACGCGACCATCGCCTCGATCGCCGCCGGCATCGCCGCGATCCGGGGCGGTGAGGCGGGCTCGGTCGGCCTGCCGTGCCCGACGCCGCAGGCCGTGAAGCACGGCGGAGGCCTCGCCGTGCGCCCCGCGACGCTGGTCGCACCCGGGCCGGTCTCGGCCGGCATCCCCGACTTCGCGGATTTCGTGAACGGCGCCCGCGCCGTCGGCTCGGCCATCGCGTCGGGGCTCGAGGCGGCCGGCGCCGCCGCTGCGACCGGAGTGTGGGTCGCGGGGGCCGCGACGACAGCAGGCCTTCTCGGCGTCGCGGGCCTGGTGCTCTCGATGGGCGGCTCGACCGCGAGCCCCGCCGGGCCGGGCCCCGAGAAGGGCAGGAAGACCGGCAAGCACGGCGACCCGGACCGCATCACGGACTATCAGCCCTGTTCCCCCGAGGTGCACGGCGAAGGCTGTCAGCACGTGCTGCGCGCCCTTGGGGAGAAACCCGGCGACCGGCCGTTCATCGGTGACAGGGTGTGGGGCGACGAGCCGCCCGGCGAGATGCCGGGCACCGGCAAGGACTGGACGGTGGAACCCACGAGGAACGGGAAGGGCCTGATCTACCGTGCCCCCGACGGCCGCAGCCTGCGCGTGATGCGGCCGGCATGGAACAACCGCTACCCCAACGGCGACGTGGTGTTCGAGAACCCGGGCGGTCAGCCGCTCGACCTCAGCATGAAGACCCACACCGGCCCCGACATGACCCACATCGTCCGGAACACGGACGGAAGCTTCCCCATCCCGAAGGGGTGGGGGAATTGACCACGAAGGAGACCAGATGACCGACCGGGCAGAGCAGCTGCAGAACCTCTACGGCTACGTCGAGTTCACCGATCGCGCCGGCCGGCCGATCGACCTCCGCGGCAATCCGGCTGTGCCCGACTCGTACCAGTCGCGCATCATCCGCAACCCCGACGGCAGCTACCCGATCCCCCAGGGCTGGCAGGGGAACGAGCGGCCGGCCGCGCCCGAGTTCGGCGAGCTCGACGGGCATGAGGGCGACGACAAGCGACTGCTCGACCTCGCGGTCTCGGGCAGCGTCTACGGCGTCGCCGCCCACGTCGACAGCATTACGCTGCAGACCCGCAGCGGCGACATCTACTTCGCGGGGCCCTTCACCGTCACCGACCCGGCCGGCGCCGAGCTCGAGGTCGATCCGGCCGACCGCCGGTCCGGCACGCTCTGGATGGCTTTCGACCGTCTGATCGCCAACACGATCGAGACCGCGGCGCTGTGCCCCGAGACGAGCGAGCTCGTCATGGCGTTCACCGACGGGTCGCGTCTCGACTGGAAGAAATCGAGCGACGCCCAGGGTCAGTTCCGGGCCCGCACCTCAGCGGGTCGCCAATTCTGGAGCGTCGGCGACGGCACGGTCTTCTGGTTCGGCGGCGAGCCCGGGGCACGGCCGCACTTCTTCATCGGAGGCCCCAAGAAGACCGACTGACTCGACACGCCGTAACACTCGTGACAAGCGTCCGGGGCGGCAATTAACTTGGGCAGCGGAGGCGGTACAGACCGCGTCGTCTGTCCCCCGCTCGGAGGACACCCGGGTTGGGGCTGACCTTCCCCATATCAGGTGACATAGAAAAGGCAAGGTGACCGATCTGCGTGCTGCACACCGTGCGGCTGAGGGGGCGCAGCGGAGGTTCGAGGCGAGACTGCCTGCGGCATCCGCCATCTCGGCCTGCCTCGCCGCGCAGCGGCAAGCGCCCCCGCGATCGCTGTTCGCGAAGGTGTTCGGCGTGGGCCCGCTCACCGAGCAGTCGCGCAAGTGGTACTCGAACGCGGTCGGCGAGCAGCACGTCGCTGCCGAGCTGGCGAAGCTCGGGCCCGACTGGGCCGTTCTGCACAGCGTGCCCGTCGGCGACCGGGGGCAGACCGTCGACCACCTCGTGATCGGCCCGGGCGGCGTGTTCGTCGTCGACGCGGTGCACCAGCACGGCGCGACGATCGACGTCCGGCGAGATGTCCGTGGGGCACAGCTCTATGTGAACGGCGCCGAGCGCCCCTACATCACGCAGTCGCGGAACGTCGCGACCGATGCGGCGCTCGGCCTGACCCGGGCGGTCGGCATGAACGTGCCGGTGCGCGGCGTCCTGGTCGCGGTCTCGCCGAAGTCGCTGACCGTGCGCGACCAGCCCGACGACGTCGCGGTGACCTGCGAGCGCACCGTGCGCGGCTGGCTGGCCGGCGAGAGCACTGTGCTGAGCGCCGCGCAGGTGAGCACGATCGCGGATGTCGCGAGCCAGACCTCCACCTGGCGCGGCGCCATGTTCCAGAGCCGGCTGCCCGCCTTCGACCCCGAGGTCTTCGAGACGCTGCGCGTCGAGGTGCAGCGCGCCTGGTTCGCGCGCGCGGTGTGGGGCGGCGCCCTCGTCACCGCCGCCGCGATTGCCGCGGTGCAGTTCGCGGCCGTCGTCTGACGGCATTGCTGGACGCGTAACAGGCGATCCTGCGGCCGGATGCGTGGCGCCTACGCTCTCGGCGCGGTGTTGCTCCTCGTGGCCGCCCTGGCCCGGTGATCACGAGGATCTTCCCCAGCACAGCCCCGGGCCGCTGCTGGTTGCCCCATGCAGCCCGCGCCGGCCCGTCGGCGCGTCAGGGGCCGTGGGTAGCTTGCGGTCATGAGACATACACTTAGTCCACCTGACTTAGTCCAGGGGGATCGCATGAAGCAGGTCAACATTCACGAGGCCAAGACGCAGTTCTCGCGGCTCGTCGAGGAAGTCGAGTCCGGCGAGACCGTCATCATCGCGCGCGCCGGCAAACCGGTGGCTCAGTTGGTGGCTTTCAGCGAGCGTCCGCGGATGCCTCGGCTCGGGGGCCTCGAGCATCTCGACTGGGATGCGGACGCCGCTTTCACCCCTGAGATCGACGCCGAAGTGCTCGCTTTGTTCGAGAAGTCGAAGGCCTTCCCCGATGAAGATCCTTCTTGACTCGCAGATCGCCGTGTGGGCGAAGCGCTTCCCGGAACGACTGCCGCGCGAGGCCGCGGCGCTGCTGCTGGACCCTCGCGTCGAGGCATACTTCAGCACCGTGACGCTGTGGGAACTCAGCATCAAGTTCGCTCTCGGGCGAGCGATCGACGGCCTGCCGAACCCCCGCATGCTTCGGCCAGCCCTGCTTGAGAGCGGTTTCGACGAGATCGATCTGACGGCCCAGCACGCGCTCGGCGCAATGGATCCGCCTCACCACCACGGCGATCCGTTCGATCGCATGCTCATCACCCAGGCACGCCTCGAAGGCATGGTGCTCCTCACCGCAGACAAGGCGCTGGCCGCATACGGCGACCCGGTGCGGCTCGTAGGCTGACCGCGTGAGCGACGACGCAGTCGAGATGCCCGAGGTCGAGGATGCCTCGCCGCCGCGCCCCGGCATCGAACACCGGCTCAGCCGGCTCATCCAGCTCGACACGGTGTCGTCGACCGTGGTCGCGCGCGGCGCCGCCGAGTTCGAAGAGCTCCTCGCCGAGTCGTGGCCTCTCGTGCACACCAAGCTGCGGAAAGAGAAACTCGGCGAGCGCGGCATCCTCTTCCACTGGGGTGAGGGCACCGAGCCCCTCGTCCTCATGGCGCACTTCGACACCGTGCCGACGGGCGATCCGGCGCGCTGGCGGCATCCCCCGCTCTCCGGCGAGATCGCCGACGGCACGGTGCACGGCCGCGGAGCCATCGACGACAAGGGCGCGCTCGTCGTGCTGCTCGACGCGGTCGAGAACCTGCTGGCAGCCGGCGAAGCCCCGGCGCGGCCCGTGATCATCAGCCTCGGCGGCGACGAGGAGACCTACGGCGACGCCGCGCGCACCATCGCCGACGAGCTGCACGCGCGTGGCATCCGCCCCTGGCTCGTGCTCGACGAGGGCGGCGCGATCATCGACGGGCCGCTGCCCGGGCTGGCGCACGAGACGGCCGTGATCGGCGTCGCTGAGAAGGGCGTGTTGTCGGTGCGGATGTCGGCGACCTCCGCCCCCGGCCACTCCAGCACCCCGGGCCGCACCCCGAGCGCTCCCGAGCGCATCGCGAAAGCCATCACACGGATGCGCAAGAACCCGTTCCCCAAGCGGCTCGACGGCACGACGAAGCAGCTCTTCGACGCCTACAGACCCGTCGCGACGACCGCGGCCGGCAGGGCCGTCAGCACGCTCGTCCCCCGCCTCGGGCCCGTCGCGGCGCGCATCTTCGCCGCGCTCGGCGGCGAGCCGGCCGCCCTCGTGCAGACCACGGTCACGACGACCGTGCTCGCCTCGGGCGACGCGCACAACGTCATCCCCGAGTCGGCGAACGCCGTGCTCAACCTGCGCATCGCGCCTGGCGAGACGATCGCGTCATGTCTGGGGGTGCTGCGCCATGCCGTGCGCGACCCCGGCATCGAGTTCGAGGTGATCGAGGGTCACGACCCCAGCCCGGCATCGCGCACCGACTCGCCGCAGTGGCATGCGCTTGCACAGGCCGTGACCGACGCCTACCCCGGGGTCGTCGTCGCACCGTACGTGATGCTCGCGGCATCCGACGCCCGCCATTTCCACCACCACACGCCCGACGCGACCTATCGGCTGTCGCCCTTGAGGATGTCCCGCGCCGAGCGCGCGGCCCTGCACGGCATCGACGAGAGGGTCACGGTGGACGCCCTCGTGCGGGGCGAACGGTTCTATCGCCACCTGCTGATGAGCGCCTGAGGTCGCGGTCCGCCGCTCACCGCCTTCGTTGTGCACCCGCCGACTTACCATTGACCCCATGGCTGAGACTCCCGAGACCTTCGACAAGATCACGATGTTCGGCGCCGCGTGGTGCGGCGACTGCCGTCGCTCGAAGGCGCTGCTCGACAAGCTGAACGTCGACTACGACTACGTCGACCTCGAGGCCGAGCTCGACGGCGCGGCCCGCGCCGAGGCCATCAGCGGCCGCAAGAACATCCCCGTCGTGGTCTTCCCCGACGGCGCGCACTTCACCGAGCCGACGGATGCCGAGCTCGCCGCCAAGCTGCAGGAAGTCGGCGCGGCCTCCTGAGCAGGCGCCTTCGCCGGGTGTGCCCACCTGTCGCGGATGTGTCCGGACGTCCGGGCACATCCGCGACAGGTGGGCACAATTCGTCGCAGCGGATGCCCCGGCAACACCACGGCAACGCCAGCCCGCCGCCACGGCCCACCCCACAATGGAACCGTGCCCTCCTCAGCGCTGAGACCCCTGCGACCTCTCGTCGCGTGGGTCTCGCGCACACGGTGGTTCCGCCGCGTCGGGCCGCGGCTCATGCCGCCGCTCGAGCGCCTCGTCGCGCGGCTGAGCCGCGGGAAGCTGACGGCATCCGGCATCCTCGTGCCCTCGCTCGTGCTGCACACGATCGGCGCCACATCGGGCGAGCCGCGGCGGACCGAGCTCATGTGCGTGCCCGACGGCAACACGTTCCTCGTGACGGGCTCGAACTTCGCACGGCCACAGCACCCCGCGTGGACGGTCAACCTGCTGCGGCATCCGCTCGCCGACGTCGACTACCGCGGCACGAACATCCCCGTGCTCGCGTGCCTGGTCGACGACGACGAGCGCGAGGCCGCCTGGGCGACCATCCAGCGGCAGTGGCCCGGCTATCGCAAGTACGAGGCCGCCGCCGGCCGCACGCTGCGCATCTTCCGGCTCATGCCGCGGCTCCGCGCGGGAGAATGAGCCCATGCCCGACCTCGACGAGTTGCGCCGCCTGCGGCGAGCGCGCGACCGCATGGATCGCGAGTTCGCGCAGCCGCTCGACGTGCCGGCCCTCGCCCGCACGGCGCTCATGTCGACCGCGCACTTCAGCCGCCGCTTCCGCGACGCCTACGGCGAGACGCCCTACGCCTACCTCATGACCCGCCGCATCGAGCGGGCGAAGGCGTTGCTGCGCCGCGGCGATGTGAGCGTGACGGATGCCTGCTTCGCGGTCGGCTGCACGAGCCTCGGCTCGTTCAGCGCCCGCTTCACCGAGCTCGTGGGCGAGACGCCGAGCGCCTACCGCGCGCACGTCCAGACCGAGTGGCAGCTGCTCGCGACGTGCCAGGCGATGGTCGTCACGCGGCCGAGCAAGCCGAGCAAACAGAGCAGTTTCGGAGAAGCATCCGCCGTCGCCCGTCAATAACGTCGACACCATGAGCGTTTACGTCAGCGGAGTGCACATCCTGGTCGACGACCCCGAGGCCGCACTCGTCTTCTATCGCGACCACCTCGGCCTCACGGTCGAGAACACCGTCAACGCGGGCGGATTCACCTGGATCACCCTCGTCACCGAGTCCCAGCCCGAGCTCAAGATCGTGCTCGAGCAGCCCCACGGCGGCCGTTCGGCCGAGAACGGGGATGCCGTGGCCGGGCTGCTCGCGAAGGGCGAGCTGCAGATGGTCCAGTTCCAGTCGGCCGACCTCGAGGGCACGTTCGAGAAGGTCTCGGCTGCGCCCGGCGCCGAGGTGCTGCAGGAGCCGACCGACCAGCCGTGGGGCGTCCGCGACTTCGCCGTGCGCGACCCCGCGGGCAATCTCATCCGGATCGCTCAGGCATAGGCCCGCCCTCCGCCCTTACCCTGGGACGCATGACGGAAGCCGCCCGGCGCCCCCTGCGTTGGATCATCCCCTCCGCCATCGCGATCCTCGTCATCGTGGTCGGCGCAGTCGCGTGGGGGCAGCTGCGCCCCGCCTCGCCGGCCACGGTGGCCACGCAGTTCTGGCAGCTGCTGGCCGACGGCAAGGCGCAGCAGGCGCTCGCGCTGACCTCGACCCCGACGCCGCAGAACGGGCTGCTGCTCACCGACACCGTCTATCGCGACGCCGATCGCGGCATCGCGGATGTCCGGGCCGGGGCCGCGCAGACGACGGGCGCCACGGCGTCCGTCTCGGTCGAGTTCGCCCAGCACGGGAAGCCCGTGACCACGCAGGTGAAGCTGCGCCGCGTCGACGGCGGCCCGCTGCACCCGGCGCACTGGCTCGTCGCGAACCCGCCGCTCGCAACGGTCACGACGACGATCGCCGCGCACGGCCAGGCGAACACCCTGTCGGTCGACGGGCACGCGCTGCCGGTGCCCGGCGACGGCACGCTCGAGATCCCGGCGCTGCCCGGGACCTACACCTTCGCGCTCGGCAGCACGTCGAAGCTGCTCGCCCCGGCACCGACGACGGTCGCCGTGCCGGCGGGCACGACGGCGGCCTCGGTGAGGCTGGCGCTCGGGGCATCCGCCCAGCTCGGCCCCCAGGCGGTCGCAGCGGCGAACACGATGCTCACGGGCTGCTTCGTCGCGCAGCACATCGCGGCGACCTGCCCCATGCGTCAGGCCATCATCAACCTCATTCCGCTCACCGCCGAAGACGGCATGCTCTACAAGCTCAGCCCCGCGCCGAAGCTCGCCTTCAACCCGAAGACCATGCAGGTGACCTCGACCGCCAACGGCACGATGCTCGTCTCGACCATCGACCACGTGTGGGGCAACCTGCCGAACTCGGCCGTGTTCTCGGTCGCGTTCGACGTCGTGGTGAGCGGCGACACGTTCAAGGTGGTGCCGCACGGCACCGGGGTGACGCTCGTCAACTACACCGGGGCGACGGCATGACCCGCCGGCGCTCGGCGGGCGCGGTCGCCGCGTCGATCGTGCGCAACGTGCTGCTCAACGTGGCGGCGGTCGCCGGCTCGATCTGCATCATCCTCGTGGTGCTCGCGTTCGCGTTCCACATCACGCTGATCATGTTCCGCACGGGGTCGATGTCGCCCACGATCCCGACCGGCTCGGTCGCGGTGGTGCGGCAGATCCCCGCGACGGAGGCGCGCGTGGGGGATGTCGTGACCGTCGACCGCCCCGGCGAGCTGCCCATCACCCACCGGGTCGTCTCGACGACGCCGGGCGCCGACGGAACGGTCTCGCTGCGCCTCAAGGGCGACGCCAACGCCGAGCCCGACGCCGTGACCTATCAGGTCACGACCGTGCGGCGCGTGATCTGGCATGCCCCCGGTCTCGCCTACGCGATCGTGTGGATGTCGCAACCCCTGGTCATCGGCGGTCTGACGGTGGGTATCGCCGCGCTCGTGACGTGGGTACTCTGGCCTCGACGCGAGGAGGGGGACGATTCGTGAAGCTCAGGCGGCTGCGTGCGGCGGCGATCGCGATCGCCCTCACCGTCGCCGCGCTCGCCACCGGCCCGATCGTGCCGGGTGCGCACCTCGGGATGACGGACGCCGCCTTCACGGACAGCGAGTCGGCGAGCGCGAGCCTGAAGGCGACGACGCTTCCGACCATCACGTTCACAGCGTGTTCGACACCGCAGGGGGCGAACACGATGACACTCACCTGGCACTTCAACAGTGCGACGCTGCCCGGTCAGTCGACCTCGTGGGTCATCGACCTCGGCCTCAATGTCGTGAGCGGCGCGACCGTCAGCACGAGCGGGCCGGACGGCAGCGGCAACTACACCACCACCATCAACTTCACGTCCCTGTCACTCGGCACCTATGCTGCGCATCCGACGACGAAGCTCTACAACTGGACCGCCGCGTCGACCAACCACCCTGAGGCCACTGCCGTCACGCTGGTCCTCGCCACGGTCTGGGGTACCTGCAGCCTCGTCACCGGCGCATAGTCCCCGCCTGCGCCGGACGGCGCCGACTGCGCGGGGCGCGAGCCCGTACCGTGCAGCCGGCGCCGTCCGGCGCAGGCGAGAGCCGTCTATGCGGCCACGTCGGCGAGCTCGGCCTCGAGGGCGGCTGCCGGGGATGCCTCGCCCGGGGCATCCCCCGACCCAGCATCCGCACTCGCCCCGGCACGCCGTGGCACGAGCAGCGCCACGCCCGTGGCGACCACGGCGAACACGGCGAGCAGCGCGAAGCCGCCGACGTAGCCGCGCTCGAGCGGCAGCGCCGTCGTCGTCGAGACGTGCGCGGTGACCACGGAGGCGACGACGGCCGTGCCGATCGCTCCGCCGATGGTGCGGATGTTGGCGTTCATGCCGGTCGCTACGCCGGTCTGCGCCGCCGGCACCGACTGCACGACGAGCGAGGACAGCGCCGCGTAGGCGAAGCCGAGCCCGATGCCGTAGAGCAGGCCCCAGAGTGCGATCTCGACCGCCGTGCCGTGCAGGAACGCGATGCCCGCGGTGGCGACCGCACTGATGACGGAGGTCAGGGCGAGCTGCATCCGGAACGAGATCCGGCACGAGATCCGCGCGCTGAGCGGCCCGGTCACGCCCATGCCGACGACCATCGGCAGGATCACGAGGCCGGCCCCGGTGACCGACAGCCCCAGGCCATAGCCGGAGACGCGCGGCGTCTGCACGAGCTGCGGCAGGAAGGTCAGGATCGCGAACATGATCGCGCCGAAGAGCACGGCGACGAGGTTGGTGGTCCACACGGCCGGCATCCGCATCAGCTTCATGTCGATGACGGGGTTCGCGACCCGCGTCTCGACGACGATCCAGAGCACGAGCAGCACGACGGCCAGCACGAAGAGGCCCTGCGTGAGCGGGCTCGACCAACCCCAGACACTGCCCTCGGACAGCGGCAGCAGCAGCGCGATCAGCCAGCCGGCGAGCAGGGCGGCGGGCAACAGCGAGATGCGGCCGCCGGCACGTGCGCCGGCATCGGGAAGCCAGAGGATCGCGGCGACCGTGAGCAGCACGACGAGGATCATCGGCAGCCAGAACAGCCACCGCCAGTCGAGCGCCGAGACGATCGGGCCCGCGAGGACGATGCCGAGGCCGCTGCCGATCGCGAGGATCGACGACATCAGGCCGATGGCGCCGGGCACGCGATGCGCGGGGTAGATGTCGCGCAGCATCCCGAATGCCAACGCCGACAGCGCTCCGCCGAAGCCTTGCAGCACGCGGCCGATGAGCACGACGGCGAGGTTCGGGGCGAGTGCCGAGACGAGCGTGCCGATCGCGATCAGGGCGAGCACCACGACGATCGCGCGCTTGCGGCCGATCATGTCGCCGGCCTTGCCGACGAGCGGGGTGGCGACCGCTGCGGACAGCAGCCACGACGACATGATCCACGTCGCACCGGTCTGGGTCGTGTGCAGGTCGTGCTGCATCGCGGGCAGCACGGGGGCCATGAGCGACTGCAGCGCGGTGAGCGACGCGACGGCGAGCGCGAGGATCGTGAAGGCGATGGTCGGGTTCTGCGCCTTGGAATCAGGCATGACAAGACCGCCTTTCAAAAAGGAGGGGGTAGAGTGGATGACAAGCGGAGAGTTCTCCGCCGATATGACAACGGTAACGGAGAACTCTCCGTTTAGCAAGCGACGATTGTCGACGGATGCCTGAGCCCATGACCGAGACCACCGAGCAGCCCCTGGCGGCGCCCAAGAAGCGCGCCGACGCGCAGGCCAACCACGACCGGATCCTGGCCGTGGCGCTCGAGGCGCTGACCGCCGACCCGGATGCCTCGCTCAACTCCATCGCGAAGACGGCCGGCATCGGCGCCGGCACGCTCTACCGTCACTTCCCCACGCGCGACCACCTCATCGGCGCGGTCTACCGGCACGAGGTCGACGAGCTCGCCGTCGCAGCCGAGCGCATGGCTCAGACGCGCATGGCCCCGACCGCCGCGCTGCGCTCGTGGCTCGACCGGGTCGCGCAGTACGGCATGACGAAGGCGGGTCTGAAGCGCGCCCTCGACTCGGCCGCGAACGCGACCACCGTCTTCGACCCCGGCGCGACCCACACCACGCTCGCGGGTGCGATCGAGCTGTTGCTCGAGCGCGGCCAGGCCGCCGGCGAGCTCAACCCGGCGATCTCCGCCGAGGACGTCTTCCTCGCGATCAGCTTCCTGTGGCGCCTCGACCCGGACTCCGACTGGGAGCCCCAGGCGAGCCGCCTCCTCGACCTCGTCGTGGCGGGGCTGCGCGCCCAGGCCTGACGCGGTGTGGCGCGGCGAATCGACGCACCGCAGCCACCTGCCACCTGCCACCTGCCACCTGCCAGGGCGATGGCTTCCCCCGGTTTCAGACATGTACAAAATCGCGAATTTCGCGACTTTGTACGCATCGGAAAACGAGAGGCGTCGACCTCGCTGGCGGATGACCGCCGGAGGCAAACGTTGAGTTAACGCATCCCCCACGGCAGGCTGAACCTGGGAGGACCGGATGTCTGACACACCGCACGACCCGCAACAGCCCGCCCGCGGGGGCGCCGAAACCCCGCACGAGTACGACGTCGCCGACACCAAGGAGAACCGCCTCGAGCTGTTCGGCGACCGGCTGAGCGCCGTCGAGGACTTCAGCCACGAGGAAGCCGGCTACCACAAGGGCCTCGGCTCGCGGCAGCTGCAGATGATCGCCATCGGCGGCGCGATCGGCACCGGCCTGTTCCTCGGCGCCGGCGGGCGCCTGGCATCCGCCGGGCCCGTCCTGGTGCTCGACTACGCGGTCTGCGGCTTCTTCGCGTTCCTGATCCTGCGCGCGCTCGGCGAGCTCGTGCTGCACCGCCCGACCTCGGGCTCGTTCGTGAGCTACGCGCGCGAGTTCTACGGCGAGCGCGCGGCCTACGTCGCCGGCTGGATGTACTTCCTGAACTGGGCCATGACCGGCATCGTCGACTCGACGGCGGTCGCGGTCTACGTGAAGTTCTGGGGTGCGTTCTCGGCGGCGCCGCAGTGGCTGCTCGCCCTCATCGCGCTCGTGGTGGTGCTCGGCGCGAACCTCATCTCGGTCAAGGTCTTCGGCGAGATGGAGTTCTGGTTCGCCCTGATCAAGGTCACCGCCCTCGTCGCGTTCCTCATCATCGGCGCGATCTTCCTCGCCTTCCGCTTCCCGACCTCGGCGGGTGCGACCGGCTTCGGCATGCTCGCGCAGCACGGCGGCCTGCTGCCGCACGGAGCCGGCACGATCATCGCCGGCGTCATCGTCGTGCAGGGCGTCGTGTTCGCCTACGCGGGCGTGGAGCTCGTCGGCACCGCCGCCGGTGAGACCCCTGAGCCGCACAAGGTCATGCCGCGCGCGGTGAACTCGGTGGTGTTCCGCATCGCGATCTTCTACTGCGGCTCGGTGCTGCTGCTCGCGCTGCTGCTGCCCTACTCGACATACAGCGCGGGCGAGTCGCCGTTCGTGACGTTCTTCTCGCACATCGGCAGCCCGGTGGTCGGCGAGATCGCCGGCAACGCCATGAACTTCGTCGTGCTGACGGCGGCCCTCTCGTCGCTCAACGCGGGGCTGTACTCGACCGGCCGCATCCTGCACTCGATGGCCCAGGCCGGCGCCGCGCCCAAGTTCACCGGCAGGATGAACGCCCGCGGCGTGCCGTGGGGCGGCATCGTGCTGACGTTCTGCGTCGCCCTGCTCGGCGTCGGGCTCAACTACGTCGTGCCGTCCGAGGCATTCGAGATCGTGCTCAACATCTCGGCGCTCGGCATCATCTCGAGCTGGGGCGCGATCGTGCTGTGCCAGATGAAGCTGAAGCGGCTGGCGGATGCCGGGCGCCTGCAGCGCCCCTCCTTCCGGCTCTTCGGCGCCCCGTTCACGTCGTGGCTCACGCTCGCGTTCCTGGTGTCGGTGCTCGTGCTGATGGCCTTCGACTACCCGGCGGGCACCTACACGATCGCGTCGCTCGTGGTGATCATCCCGCTGCTGATCCTCGGCTGGTACCTGCAGCGCGACCGCATCATGCGCATCGCCGAGGAGCGCACCCACACGATCGCGTTCCCGGTGATCCGGGCCCAGGCCACGCCGCCGCCGCGCCAGCGACCCGGCGGCAATTAGTCGTCGCCGGTGCCGGCCTGCGCAGCGTGCTCGCGCAATGCGGCGAGCAGATCGTCCTCGATGAAGTGCTGCAGCCGCTCGTCGCGGAACGCCAGGTACTCGGGGTCGTCCTCGATGCGGTTCATCGCGAGGCGGCTGGCCAGGGTGCCGCCGACCTCTTCCCACGCCTCGGCCTTGGCCTCGTCGATGAGCAGGCCGAGCTCGTCGCTGTCGGCGGCAGCCGCGTCGTAGGCATCCGCCACCTGCCGCAGCGCGATCGGCTTGCGCAGGTGCTCGGGTTCGACGACGACCGGCTTGCCGCCGGGGAACACCCGGCCGGTCAGCTGCTCGCCGCGCGCGATGTCGCGCTGGGCCCGGCCGGCGGCCTCACGGCTCGAGGCGGCGAGCGCGCGGTATTCGGCCGCGGCGAACTCCTCGAGCTCGCGCTCGTCGAAGGGCTTGCCGTCGCGCAGGGCGTTGACGATGAGGTGGTTCTTCACCGACATCCTCACGCCGTGGTGTGCGATCTTCAGCGCGTCGTGCACGACGTCGTCGAGCGGCGCGAGCGGCTGGGGCTCGGGCGCGACGAACGTGCCCACCTTTCCCCTCGCCCGCCTGAAGAACGCCACCCGTCCATTCTCCCGGATCCGACCCGCGTCACGATTCCGCCGTCGCGGGGTCTCTTGAGGCATGGGCATCATCACGAACTCCGCCGACAACGCCGTCGCCGAGAACGACCGCATGGCTCTGCGGCTCACCTACCCGTGGCACGCCGAGTATCTGCGGCACGCGCGCACCGGCGAGGTGCTCGTCTCGGCGTGCGACTGCAACCTCGATCGAGATCACAGCTATGGCGAGCGGATGTCCTGGCCGCAGGGCTTGATGCGGCGGGCATCCTGACCCCACCCCTCCTCGCGGCGTCACTTAACGCCGGTCTCGGGGCCTGGAACCGGCGTTAAGTGACGCCGCGGGGAGGGTAACGGCGCCGAGTCACTCCCAATGCCGGTCGCGCGGCGGAATCAGCGCGATCGACACGAGCGGCGCCACCGCCACCAGGGCGAACGCGATCGGATAGCCGACGGCCGTGATGAGCGCGCCGACGCCCGGCCCCACGGCCGACGCCGCCAGGAACTGCCCGGTGTTCTGCGCCCCGAGCGCCTTGCCCGACCACGCGGGCCCCGCCGCCTCGGCCACTGAGGTGAACGCGAGCCCGTTGTCCGCGACGCTCACCGTCGTCGCGACGATCAGCACGACCGCGGCGGCCACCGACCACGCGACCGCGCCCGTGCCGGCCAGCGCCAGCATCACGACGACGCCCGAGACCGCGACCCAGCGCAGCACGCGCACCCGGCTGCCGACCCGGTCGGACCAGTGCCCGATCACGATCCGGCCGATCGCCCCGACGAACTGCGCGATGCCGATGACGATGCCGGCGGCGACCGCCGACCAGTGCAGCTGCGTGATCAGCCAGACCAGCCCGAAGATCGACAGCGTGAACTGCGGCACGACGAGCAGTGCCGAGACGACGTGGATGCGCCACAGGAAGCCGCTCGACCGGTAGGGGTTGGCGGGGGTGTCCGCGGCCGCCTTCGCCGCCGCCCGCGGCGGGTTGCGGATGCCCCAGGCACACAGCGCGGCGAGCACGGCCAGCACGACTCCGGCGAGCAGCAGCGGCCCCGCGGGGCCGAAGCGGTCGGCGAGCGGCGGCACGGCCACAGCCGCGACGGCCACGCCGAGCGGCTGCGACATCTGCCTGATGCCCATCGCGAGCCCGCGCCGCGACTTCGGGAACCAGCCGACCACGACGCGGCCGCTCGCGGCGTTGGTGCTGGCGGATGCCGCACCGCCCGCCAGCAGCAGAAGCCCCAGCCCCACGGCGCCGCTCACGGGCACGGCGACCAGCGCGAACAGCGCGGTCAGGCCGAGGCCTCCCGCGATCACCCAGCGTTCGCCGTAGCGATCGGCCAGCGCGCCCCACGCGACCAGGGTGAGCACCATGCCGAAGGTCGGGGCGGCCGCCAGCAGCCCGGCCTGTGCGAGCGGCACGCCGCGCTGCACGTGCAGCAGCGGGATCAGGTAGGCCGGTGTCGAGACGAGCAGGGTTCCCGCCGCCTGCGCGAGCACGCCGAGCGCGAGGATGCGCCAGGCCTGTGCCGGGGTCTTCTCGTCGCTCATCGTCGCCTCCTGATTTCGGGATACCATTTTGGTATACCAATCTAAGCACGATGATGGGGGTGTGATGAACGACGAGACGCGCGACGGGGGCGCCTACGCGGCACTGCGCTCCGCGATCCTCGCCTTCGAGCTCGCTCCGGGCGAGAAGCTCAGCGAGCGCGGGCTCGAGGCCGTGGCCGGCGGTTCGCGCACACCGGTCCGCGCGGCGCTCATGCGCCTCGCCGCCGACGGGCTCGTGCAGCGCGCCGGCCGCGGCTGGCAGGTCGCGCCGATCGATCTCGCCGAGGTGCGCGCCGTCATGGAGTACCGCGAGGCGCTCGAGACCGCCGCCGTGCGGCTCGCCGTCGAGCGGGCGACCGGCGACGAGCTCGATGCGCTGCGGCTGCTGGCCGCGGCGCACGAGGCGTCCGACCCCGGCGGCGGCCAAGAGGCGGGCCTGCAGGGCGGAACCGACTTCCACGTCGCCCTCGCGGGCCTGTCCCGCAATCCGTTCCTCACCGAGGGCATGGGCCAGGTGCTGACCCGCCTGCTGCGCGTGCGCTGGCTCTCGGCGAGCACCCCCGACTCGCGCGCGCTGGCCCGCGCGGAGCACCTCGAGATCGTCGACGCGGTCGCTGCGCGCGACGTCGAGCGCGCCGCCGCGCTCGTCACGGCGCACAGCCGCGGCACGCGCGACCGGCTGCTGGGGTTCCTCGCCGACGAGCGGCGACGGCTGCGGGCCAGCGGGGTCGCGGTCATCGAGTCGGCGGATGCCGGCGCACCGGCAACCTGACCCGCCCTACCGCTGCTGCCCGCGCACGCGACCCAGCAGCCCGCGGCCGAAGCTGAAGGCGCGCATCAGGCCGAGCAGGCCGAGGACGATGAGGATGACGCCAGCGACCATCAGCAGCCAGAAGCCCGACCAGGCGGGCACGGCGAGGATCGCGATGCCGCCGAGCACGCTCACGATGCCGTAGACGCGCGACCAGGCCGCCGAGCGCGAGGCGCCTGCCTCGGAGACGGCCATGATGCCCTCGACGATCCAGCCGACGCCCACGACGATCGCGATGAGGAAGAGCAGGGTCGTCGTCGCGAGCGCCAGGTCGCGCAGCGCGACGACCCCGCCGACGAGCATGAGCGTGCCGAGCAGCACGCCGAGCACGCGATGCCCGACGCCGATCGAGCGCCCGAAGAGCCCGAGCACGATGCGCACGCCGCCCGCGACCACGAGCCAGGCCCCGACGATGACGGCGAGCACGACGATCGTGTGCTGCGGCAGCACGAGCAGCAGCACGCCCGCGATCAGCGCGGCCGCGCCGGCGATGCCGAAGGCCGCCCGCACGGCGCGCACCGCGCGCTCGGCGAGGTGGGCGGCCTCGAGCGTGAGCGAGTCGCGGAGCGGGTCGGGGGTCTCGTGCGGCGTGGTCATGGCCTCAAGCTAGCGATTTCAGAGCGCGATGACGAGGGATGCCCGGCCTCGGGTCGCCGCGATGAGGGCGGCGTTCGGCTCGTCGACTCCGTCGACCCAGGCGCGCGCCTCGCCGGGACTCTTCCCGAAACGCACGTGCCGCGCCACCAGCCGCGCGCGCCGCACCTCGTCGTCGACGTCGAGGTACCAGCTCTCGTCGAGCAGCCCGGCCACCTCGTCCCACGGCTCGGCGTCCATCAGCAGGTAGTTGCCCTCGGTGATCACGACCCGCGCGGCCGGCGCCACGGTGATCGCGGCCGCAATGGGCTGCTCGAGCTCGCGCTCGAAGCCCGGCAGGTGGATCGGGCGCGGGCCGGCGGCGCGGATGCGGCGCAGCGCCGCCACGTAGCCGTCGCCGTCGAACGTGTCGAGCGCGCCCTTGCGGCCGCGGCGGCCGAGGGCGTCGAGGGTGACATCCGCCAGGTGGAAGCCGTCCATGGGCACGACGGCGACCTCGTCACGGGCGAGCGCGGGCCTCGGGCCGCCCGACTGCAGCGCGACGGCCAGCGCCTCTGCCAGCGTCGACTTGCCGGCGCCGGGCGGCGCCGCGATGCCGATCACGACCCGGGGCCGCCCCGCCATGAGGCCCAGCACGCGGTCGATCAGCCCGTCGAGCAGCGCGGTCGGGAAGGCGGGCATCACCCGATCACGCTAGCGCCGCCGCGACGGCGGCCCGCAGCTCGGGCACCGCCTCGTCGACGAACCACGGGTTCTTCGCCTGCCAGCGGAAGTTGAGCGGCGAGGGGTGCACGAGCGGGAAGTACTCGGGCAGATAGCCGCGCCACCCGCGCACGGTCTCGGTCAGGCTGTGCGCGCGCCGTGCCCCCAGGTAGTGCTTCTGGGCGTAGGCGCCGATCAGCAGTGTGAGCCTGACCTGCGGCATGTCGTTCAAGATCGGCGGATGCCACTTCTCCGCGAAGCCCGGGCGGGGCGGCAGGTCGCCGGTCGTGCCCTTGCCCGGGTAGTAGAAGTCCATCGGAACGATCGCGAAGGCGCTCGGGTCGTGGAAGAGCTCGTCGCTCACACCCATCCAGTCGCAGAGCTTCGCCCCGCTCGCGTCGCGCCACGGCACACCGGATTCCTGCGCCTTGCGACCCGGCGCCTGGCCGACGACGACCACGCGCGCGGTGGGGCCCGCGGTGTACAGCGGCTCCCAGCCGGCCGCCGTGTACGGCGCGTTCTCGGGGTCGGACTTGATGGCCGCGCGCAGCTCGTCGGGCGTCATGACCCGATCATGCCGCGCACCGCTCCGCTGGTCGACTGCGGCGAGCGCTGCGAGCAGAATGGCGACTCGACCGGTTTGTCTCAGCGGCCGCCCATGCGGCATCCCTAGATTCGAGCCATGGGTCCCGACCACGCCGGTCGACCCGATCTGCAAGACCGGGCCGACATCGAGCGCCTCGTGCGCACGTTCTATCTCACCGTCTTCGACGACCCGCTGATCGGGCCGATCTTCACGGACGTCGCCCACATGGATCTCGACCACCACCTGCCGATCATGTGCGACTTCTGGCAGACGGTGCTGTTCCGCGCGGGTCTCTACCGGCGCAACGCGCTCGCCCTGCACGTCGCGCTCGACGCGAAGCACGCGCTCACCGAGGCGGACTTCGCGCGCTGGCTCGAGATCTGGGCCACGACCGTCGACGCCCTGTTCGCCGGTGAGAAGGCCGAACTCGCGAAGGTGCAGGCCGAGCGCATCGCCGGCTCGATCCACCGCAGGCTGCAGGGGCGCTCGGGCAGCGAGTTCGAGACGATCGGGCTGCGTGAGGGGTTGCGGCCGGGCGCCGAGGCGGCCGCCGAATGACCGTCATCACCAACGCCGCCGCCGCGCTGACCTTCGTCTGGGTCGGCCTGGTCGTCGGCATCTCGTTCCTCGAGGCGCCGCTCAAGTTCCGCGCGCCGGGCGTGACGATCCCCCTCGGGCTCGGCATCGGGCGGCTCGTGTTCCGCGTGCTGAACCGGGTCGAACTGGTGCTCGCGGTGCTGATCGCGGCCGGGGCCGCGGCAGCGGCATCCGCGCGCATCCAGCCGCTCGTCTGGGCGATCGCGGCACTCGTCGTGCTGCTGGTGCAGTTGGTCTTCGTGCGGCCCCGACTGAACAGGCGGTCGGATGCCGTGCTCTCCGGCGGCGCATCCGAGAAGCGCTCGAGCACTCATCTGTACTACGTGGCGCTCGAGCTCGTGAAGCTCGCAGTGCTCATCGCTCTGGGCGTGGCGCTCTTCGCCTGAGCCCGGTCCCCCGTCGGGCACTTTTTCTACTGTGGGGCATATCACTGCCCCCAGGTCGATATGCCCCACAGTGGAAAAAGTGCCGCACGCCCTCAGATCAGCGTGAACCCGGCCGGCAGCGATCCCGTGAAACCTCGTCCACTAGGAATCGACACGGGGCCAGCGCCCCGGATCGACGCGCTCGACGGCATCCCCTGCCCAGGCGATCACCGTGGCAGCTGTCGCCTCGGGCCCGTTGACCGAGGTGTCGAACGTGCGCAGCCGATGCGGCGACGGAACACGCGCAGCCCGCAACTCGCGGTCGACCGCGACATGCCGATCGGCGTTCTTCCACGCATTGCCATAGCCGCGGGTGGCGATGCGGTGGCGCACGACCTCACCGCCGCACACCAGCGCGAGCGCGTCGACCGCGAACCCGCGGTCATCGGCGGCCGGCACAAACTGCGACGGAAGGCCGATGCCACAGATGACGGGCACGAGCTTGTTCGCGAGGATGTCCGCGCACACCCCCATGACGAAGGCCCAGAACTCGCCGTAGTCCCAGTTCTCGCGCGCGGCGGCGAGCGTGTCGCCATCGATGGCGCAGATGCCCTCGACCCGACCGCTGAGCGCGGCGAAGACGGTCGATTTCCCGGCGCCGGCCGCGCCGGTCAAGATCAGCACCTCGGACGCAGGGGTCATGGCGTCAGCGTAGGGCCGCCAACGCGAACCCAGCCCGTCGGGCACTTTTTCTACTGTGGGGCATATCACTGCCCCCAGGTCGATATGCCCCACAGTGGAAAAAGTGCCGCACGCCCTCAGATCAGCGTGAACCCGGCCGGCAGCACCGCCCGCCCGGTCACGGCGAACAGCACCTCGGCCGTGGCGTGCGCACCGATGGCCAGCTCGGCCGCGACCGACAGCGCGACGCGGGCGGACGACTCGGGCACCTCGCTCGGCACACCCAGCGCCGCGGCCAGGTCGGCCGTGTGCACGACGAGCTCGAAGACCCGGGTCGGCAGGTAGGCGGCGAGCGACATCCCGCCCGCGATCGTGGTCACCGTCTCGGCACCCGAACATGCCGAGACCAACGGCACGACGCGCTCGGCGAGAGCGCCGACCGCCGTCGCCGGGTCGTCGCCCAAAGCGAGACCTGCCGCGCGGCCGCGCGCGGGCACCTCGTCGCCGCGCGAGAGCAGACGGGTCGCGCGGTAGTACTCGGCCGGCGAAGCGAGGGCGATCGAGGATGCCGGGCGCGCCAGATACTCCTCGACGGTGATCAGCGCGCGGCTCGTGTGCCCCACGAGCGAGCGGATGTCCCACTCGCCGAGCCCGGGCTCGGCCCACCGCCCGTCGACCTGCCCGGCAGTGTGCACGAACCATGCGGCGGCGGCGCCGAAACCGGTCCGCACCTCATCCCACGACAACCCCATGCCGCCGAAGCTAGCCCGGGTCGTCGCTCGCGCACAGTCCCGCACGTGAACACCGTGCACGAGTGCCGACCGACCGCACCACCCGGGCAAAAAAGAAGAGCCCCCGGGGAAACCGGGGGCTCTTCGACACTGTTTGTTTTCACACTGTGCGCGAGGGGGGAGTTGAACCCCCACGCCCTCACGGGCACACGGACCTGAACCGTGCGCGTCTGCCTATTCCGCCACTCGCGCAGTGATCGTGCTCCGAGGAACACAACCTGACGAAGATAACACGAGCCTCCTGGGAATCCCTATTCGGCCGGGGGTTCCAAGCGAGGCCCGGCACCCCGCCCGCTAGCATTCAACGCAAAGACGACCGACCGGAGAGAGACCTTGGGCTTCCTGGACAACTTCGAGAAGAGGCTGGAGCGCGGCGTCAACCTGGCGTTCGCCCGCACCTTCCGTTCGGGGTTGCAGCCCGTCGAGCTCACGAGCGCGCTGCGCCGTGAGATGGACACGAAGGCCGCCGTCGTCTCGCGCGACCGCATCCTCACCCCCAACGCCTTCACGCTGCACCTCGCCCCGACCGACTTCAAGCGCATGGCGGGCATGGGCGCCGCCCTCACCGACGAGCTGACGAGCTTCGTCACCAAGCACGCCCGCGCGCAGCGCTACCAGTTCGCGGGCGCCGTCTCGATCGATCTGGCGAGCGACCCCCAGCTGACCACGGGGGTGCTCGAGATCGAGTCGGGCAACGTCAAGCAGGACGTCGCGTGGTCCCCCGTCGTCGACATCGACGGCACGCGTCACGGCCTCACTCACGCCCGCACGGTCATCGGCCGCGGCAGCGACGCCGACATCACGGTCGACGACACGGGCATCAGCCGTCGCCACGTCGAGATCGCGTGGGACGGCCGCCGCGCCGAGGCCCGCGACCTCGGCTCGACCAACGGCAGCAAGCTGAACGGGCAGCCGCTGTCCCGGTCGGTCCTCGAGCCCGGGGATGTCATCACCCTCGGCCGCACGCGCATCGTCTTCAACGTGGTGCCGAGGTCGGGGGGTCGCCCGTGAACCCGAGCTCCCTCACCCTGCTGCTGCTCCGCATCGCGTTCCTCATCGTGCTGTGGGTGTTCGTCTTCGTGATCGTGTACACCCTGCGCGGCGACCTGTTCGGCACACGGGCGAAACGGCTGCCGGACGACTCGGCGCAGGCATCCGGCCACCACCCCGCGCCCGCGTCGCCGCCCGCCGCCCACCCCGACAACGTCTTCGCCGGCCTCTCCTCGCCGCCGCCCCCGTCGACCCCGCCGGCGCCGGCCCCCGTGCTCACACCTGAGCAGCTCGGCTCGGACGAGGAGCACCCGCTCGCCGGCCTCGCGGTCGATCGCACGGGGTCGGTCCCGGTCGTGCCGGGCGAGAGCAAGGGTGCGAAGAAGGTGCACGCGACCGCGTTCAACGCGTCGAAGCTCGTCATCACGGGCGGCCCGCGCGTGGGCGTCGAGTACGAGCTGACCGACAAGCCGCTCACGATCGGCCGCTCGAGCGAGTCGGGCCTCGTCATCCGCGACGACTACACCAGCACGCACCACGCCCGCCTCATGCTGTGGAACAACGAGTGGATGCTGCAGGACCTCGACTCGACGAACGGCACGTTCCTCGACGGCGACCGCGTGACCGCGCCTGCGCAGGTGCCGCTCGACACCCCGATCAAGGTCGGCATGACGACGTTCGAGCTGCGACGGTGACCTCGGTGGCGTCGAACACGCGCGGCGCCGCGGTCAGCAACGTCGGCCGGGTGCGCAGCAACAACCAGGACTCGGGGTACGCGGGCCGCGACCTCTTCCTGGTCGCCGACGGCATGGGCGGCCACGCCGGCGGCGATGTCGCGAGCGCGATCGCCACGAACCACATCAAGCAGATCGACCACGAGTACGACGACCCCGAGGTCGCGCGCGAGACGCTCAAGAACGCCCTGCTCGAGGCGAACGAGGCGCTGGCCGAGACCGTCTACGAGCACCCCGAGCTGACCGGCATGGGCACGACCGTCAGCGCCATCGTGCGCGTCGGCGACTTCGTGGCGCTCGCGCACATCGGCGACAGCCGCATCTACCTCTGGCGCGAGGGCGAGCTGAGCCAGATCTCGACCGACCACACCTTCGTGCAGCGCCTCGTCGACACGGGCCGCATCACCGAGGAGGAGGCGGCGGTGCATCCGCGCCGTTCGGTGCTCATGCGCGTGCTCGGCGACGTCGACGCGCACCCCGACATCGACTCGTGGATCCTCGAGACGCGACCGGGCGACCGCTGGATGCTGTGCAGCGACGGCCTGTCCGGTGTCGTGAAGCCCGACCTCATGGCGCGCACCATGGCGAGCCCGGCATCCCCCAAGACCGTCGGCGACCGCCTGCTCAAGATGGCGCTCGACGGCGGCGCCCCCGACAACGTGACGGTCATCGTCATCGACATCGACCGCGGCGACCAGCCGCACGAGCCCGTGACGGTCGGCTCGGCGGCGGCCCCCCTCTCGTACGTGACGGATGCCTCGCGCCCCCGCCCCGCGCGGCTGCCGCTGCCCTCGCTGCTGCTCCACCCCACCCGCCCGGTGCAGGCGCAGACGCACTTCGAGCCGCAGACCGACGACTACCTCAGCGAGCTCATCGAGGAGGACGAGCGCCGCCACCGCCGGCGTCGCGCCTTCTGGGTCAGCTTCGTGCTCATCGCGGTCGCGGTGTTCACGGCGATCGGCGTGTTCGGCTACCAGTGGACCCAGTCCCGCTACTACGTCGGCATCGCCCCCGACGGCAACGTCGCGATCTTCCGCGGCGTGCAGCAGCAGATCGGGCCGTGGAAGCTGTCGCACGTCTACCGCGAGACGAATGTCCGGGCATCCGACCTCAACGAGTTCGAGCACCAGCAGCTCACCCAGACGACCAACCCCTCGAGCCTCAGCGAGGCCGAGCGCATCGTGGAGCAGCTGACCGATGCCGGCTGAGTTCAGCGCCGCGGGCGACCGCCCCCGCACGGGGATCGTCACCGCGATGACGAGCGTGGTGCCGCGCATCAGGATGCCGCGCCGCCTGCGCAACCTCGAGCTCGGCCTCCTGATCTTCGCGTTCGCCATCGTCGTCTCGGCCGAGATCCTGGTGCAGCTCGGTGCGAACGGCACGATCGACGGGTCGCTCGCGTTCTTCGGCATCGCGCTCGGGGTGCTCGTCTTCGGCGTGCACATCGCCCTGCGGGTGACCGCACCGGACGCCGACCCGTTCATCCTGCCGATCGCGACCCTGCTCAACGGCATCGGCATCGCGATGATCTACCGCATCGACATCCACGCCCACGCGAGCGGCTGGGGCGCGGCCTCGGTGCGGCAGATCGCCTGGACGGCCGTCGCCATCATCTGCGCCCTCGCGGTGCTGATCTTCCAGCGCAACCACCGCATCCTGCAGCGCTACACCTACCTGAGCGGCCTGCTGTCGATCGTGCTGGTGTTCCTGCCCCTGCTGCCCGTCATCGGCACGCGGAACGAGTCGGCGAAGGTGTGGATCCAGGTCGGTCCGCTCAACTTCCAGCCCGGCGAGATCGCGAAGCTCACCCTCGCCGTCTTCTTCGCCGGCTACCTCGTGCAGCGCCGCGAGTCGCTCGCCGCGGTCGGCACGCGCATCCTCGGCGTGACCTTCCCCCGTGCCCGCGACCTCGGCCCGCTCGCGATCATCTGGGTGATGACGATGCTCGTCATCCTGTTCGAGCGCGACCTCGGCACGGGTCTGCTCTACTTCGGCCTCTTCGTCGCGATGCTCTACATCGCAACGGGGCGCACGAGCTGGGCCCTGCTCGGCATGATCGCGCTCGTCGGCGGGGCGGCGGCCGTCAACGCGCTCTCGAGCGTCATCCCGAAGCTCGGCTACGTGCACGGCCGGTTCGAGAACTGGCTGAACCCCTTCGCGCCGCAGCAGTTCGACGGAACGGGCGGCAGCTACCAGCTCGTGCAGGGCCTGTTCGGCCTCGCGCACGGGGGCCTGCTCGGCACGGGCCTCGGCCTCGGCCAGCCCTACGTGACCCCGGTCGCCAACAGCGACTACATCTTCGCGAGCCTCGGCGAGGAACTCGGCCTGATCGGCCTCTTCGCGCTGCTCTGCCTCTACATGCTGTTCGTCGCGCGCGCATTCCGCATCGGCTTCGCCAGTGAGGACGACTTCGGCAAGCTCCTCGCCGTCGGGCTCGGCTTCGTCGTGGCGCTGCAGACCTTCGTCGTGCTCGGGGGCATCACGCGCGTCATCCCCGTCACGGGCCTCACCGCCCCCTTCCTCGCCGCGGGCGGATCCTCGCTCGTGGCCAACTGGGTGATCGTCGCGCTGCTGCTGCGGCTCTCCGACACCGTCCGACACCAGCCGAGGTCCGCGTCGTGAACCGCGAGTTGAAGCGCCTGTCCGTGTTCGTGCTGCTGATGTTCGTGGCGCTGTTCGTGGCCTCCAGCACCATCCAGGTCGGCTTCGCCGATCAGCTGAACGCGGATTCCAGGAACACCCGCGCCGTCAACGACAGCTACAACGTCCAGCGCGGCTCGATCATCGTCGGCGGCACCGCGATCGCGCAGTCCGTGCCGAGCTCGGACCGCTACCGGTGGCAGCGCGTCTATTCGGAGGGCCCGCT
The DNA here is from genome assembly GCA_009780695.1 of Microbacteriaceae bacterium. Lineage (GTDB taxonomy): Bacteria > Actinomycetota > Actinomycetes > Actinomycetales > Microbacteriaceae > Gryllotalpicola. The sequence goes on along the minus strand of WQZN01000004.1, from coordinate 16,108 downwards.
CTATTCGGCGGTCACCGGCTATCTCGCCGTCAACGGCAACGCGACGGGCATCGAGGGCGCGATGAACCAGGAGCTGTCGGGCACCTCGAACTCCGACTTCCTGACGCGCGTGAAGAACATCGTCACGGGTCAGCACCCCCAGGGCGACTCGGTCGAGCTGACGATCGTCCCGAAGGTGCAGCGCGCGGCCGCCGAGGCGCTCGCCGGCAAGCAGGGCGCGGTGGTCGCGATCGACCCGAAGTCGGGCGCGATCCTCGCAATGGTCTCGACGCCGTCGTTCGACCCGAACAAGCTCGCCGTGCACGACCCGAACACCTATCTCACCAACTACGACGCGTTGCGGGATGCCGCGGGCAACCCCCTCGTCAACAAGGCCATCACCGACCTCAACCCGCCGGGCTCGACCTTCAAGCCCGTGGTCAGCTCGGCGGCGATCGGCTCGGGCAGCTACACGCCGAGCTCCCTGCTGCCGAACCCCTCGGGTCTGCAGCTGCCCGGCAGCTCGACCGTCATCCACAACGACACGGGCGCCAAGTGCTCGGGCGACGCGGGCGGCAAGGTCTCGATCGAGAACGCCCAGGTGTGGAGCTGCAACATCCCGTTCGCCGAGCTCGGCGCCAAGCTCGGCAGCGATGCGATCAAGAACCAGGCGGAGGCGTTCGGCTTCAACCACGAGTTCAAGATCCCGATGCCCGCATCGATCAGCTCGTACCCGGGCTACGACGACCAGGCGCAGCTCATGCAGAGCGCCTTCGGCCAGCAGAGCGACACCGCGACCGCGCTGCAGATCGCCCTGAACTCGTCCGGCATCGCCAACGGCGGCGTCGTGATGCAGCCGAACCTGATCCAGTCGGTGATCGCCCCCGATCTGACCCGGCTGCAGACGTTCCAGCCGACCGAGTTCGGCCGGGCGACGAGCGCCGCGACAGCGCAGACCGTTACACAGATGATGGTCAGGGGCGTCACCGAGGGCACAGGGACTAATGCCAAAATTAGCGGTGTCAGTGTTGCGGGCAAGACCGGCACGGCACAGAACGGCGACAACGCGCCGTACACGCTGTGGTTCACCGGGTTCGCGCCGGCTGATAACCCGGAGGTCGCGGTCGCGGTCGTTGTCGAAGACGGCGGCGGGCTGGGACAGAGCGGCACGGGCAACTCCGTTGCGGCTCCGATCGCACGACAGGTACTTGAGGCGGTGCTGAGCAAATGAGACCCACGGCAGGGCTCACCTTCGGTGGGCGTTACGAGCTGCAGTCGCGGATCGCCATCGGCGGCATGGGCGAGGTGTGGCAGGCGACCGACCAGGTCATCGGGCGCACCGTCGCGATCAAGATCCTCAAGGACGAGTACCTCGGCGACCCCTCCTTCCTCGAGCGCTTCCGCACCGAGGCGCGCCACGCGGCCCTCGTCAACCACGAGGGCATCGCGAACGTCTTCGACTACGGCGAGGACGCGGGCAGCGCGTTCCTCGTCATGGAGCTCGTGCCCGGCGAGGCGCTCTCGTCGATCCTCGAGCGCGAGGGCCACCTGTCGGCCGACCGCACGCTCGACATCGTCGCGCAGACCGCCTCCGCGCTGCAGGCCGCGCACGCCGCGGGCCTCGTGCACCGCGACATCAAGCCCGGCAACCTGCTGATCACGCCCGAGGGCCGCGTGAAGATCACCGACTTCGGCATCGCGCGCGTCGCCGACCAGGTGCCCCTCACCGCGACCGGCCAGGTCATGGGCACCGTGCAGTACCTCTCGCCCGAGCAGGCGAGCGGGCACCCGGCATCCCCCGCCACCGACATCTACTCGCTCGGCATCGTCGCCTACGAGTGCGTCGCCGGCCGCCGTCCCTTCACGGGCGAGTCGCAGGTCGCGATCGCGATGGCGCAGATCAACGAGGCGCCCCCGGCCCTGCCGCCGACCGTGCCCGAGCCGGTGAGCAACCTGATCATGGCGTCGATCGCCAAGAACCCCGTCGACCGGCCCGCGTCGGCCGCGCACCTCGCGCGGGCGGCGCAGTCGCTGCGGCGCGGGGATGTCGGCAGCGCCGCCGCCGCGGTGCCCGCCGTCCTCGGCGGCGCCTCGCTCGCCACGGCCGCGACGCAGCTCATGCCGGCCGGTGCCACCGCGGCGTCGACGGCCGCGACCACCGTCTACTCGTCGCCGGCCGACGCGACCGTCGCGACCCCGATCGCCGCCGGCAGCCGCGCCGAGGCCGCCCGCCAGACGAAGAAGCGCAGCCCGTGGACGATCCCGCTCATCGTCCTCATCGTGCTGCTGCTCGGCGCGCTCATCTGGTCGCTCATCGCGTTCCTGCGGCCGCAGTCGCCGGCCCCGGCGAACACGAACTCGCCCGTCTCGACGCCGACGGAGACCACGCCGTCGCCCACCCCGTCGGACACCCCGACCGACCGCGCCTACCTCGATCCGAACGACTACCTCGGCAAGACCTCGGCGGCGGCGAAGGCGCTGCTCAATCAGGCCGGCTGGCACAACGTGTCGATCGACAAGACCAAGCCCGCGGCCTCCGCCGACGTCGTCGACACGGTCTACGACGTCCAGCCTCAGCAGATGGTCCCCTTCGCCATGACGGTGACGCTGTACGTCTACGGCGACCTCGTGAAGCCGAGCGCGCCCGCCGCCGCTCCGACCCTGCAGAACCCGCCGGCCAACCCGGGCCCCGGCACGGTGCTGACCTTCGTCTTCAACCCGAGCGACTCGTGCCCGTCGGGCCAGACCCTGACCGGTCGACGCCTGTACATCAACAACCAGGCGCAGCCGCAGGCCGCCGGCTCGGACACGACCCAGAACTGGACGGTTCCGACCGACGCGGCGGGCTCGAGCTTCCCGGTGACGTACACGATCTTCTGCGCCGGGGTCGAGTCGGCCCAGTCGCCCGCGCTGACCGTGACGATCCCCGCCTCCCAGACGCCGACCGACACGAGCACGCCGGCACCCACCGACACCTCCGGCGCCGCCGCCGACACGACCGGCTCCGGGAACTGACCGCTCGGCTCAGCGGTGACCCAAGAAGCGATTGCTACCCTGTTCGCGAAGTGAGTACTGAGGAATTGGCAGCGGTCCCCGACACCCGGCGCATGGTCGCCGGGCGGTATCAGCTGGGCGAACTGCTCGGCCGCGGCGGCATGTCCGACGTCCACAAGGGTGTCGACACCCGACTCGGCCGCACGGTCGCGATCAAGCTGCTGAAGCCTCAGCTCGCGACCGACCCCGCCTTCCGCACCCGCTTCCGCCAGGAAGCCCAGGCCGCCGCGCGCATGGCGCACCCGACGATCGTCCGCGTCTTCGACGCCGGCGAAGACATGGTGCGCGACGTCGACGGCAACGAGGTCCAGGCGCCCTTCATCATCATGGAGTTCGTCGACGGCGCGCCGCTCGACGAGCTCATCGCCCGGGGCCAGATCGACCCGGTGCACGCCATCACGATCACCCAGGGCATCCTCACGGCGCTCGAGTACTCGCACCGCGCGGGTGTCGTGCACCGCGACATCAAGCCGGCCAACGTGATGATCACGCGCCAGGGCAACGTCAAGGTGATGGACTTCGGCATCGCCCGCGCGATCAGCGAGACCTCCGCGTCGCTGTCGCAGACGACCGCGATCCTCGGCACCGCGAACTACTTCTCCCCCGAGCAGGCGAGGGGCGAGCAGGTGGACGCCCGCACCGACCTGTACTCGACGGGCGTGGTGCTCTTCGAGATGCTCACCGGCAACCCGCCCTTCCAGGGCGAGACGCCGGTCGCCGTGGCCTACCAGCACATCAGCGAGATCCCGGTCAAGCCGTCGAGCATCAACCCGCAGGTGTCGCCCGCCCTCGACGTCGTGATGCGCAAGGCGCTGCAGAAGGACCGCTTCGAGCGCTATCAGACGGCCTCCGACTTCCGAGCCGACCTCGACACCGCGGCGCAGGGGAAGGTGCCGCGCGCGCCGAAGCATCCCGAGCCGACCGACCTGCTCTTCGGCGCCCCACCCGCGCAGATCTCGAAGGCCGAGGCGACGATCCGTCAGCTCGCGAACGACGGCGCCATGCCGCGCACGCAGACGCGCCCGCCGGCCATCTGGCTCGTCGCCGGCGTGCTCACCGTGCTCGCGGTGCTCGCGGCGCTGCTCATCTGGGTCTTCAACCACAACCCGGCGGGCAACGCCCTCGACACCTCGAGCGTGAAGGTGCCCTCGATCGCCGGTGACACCCAGGCTCAGGCCCAGGCCGCGCTCAAGGCGGCGCACCTCACGATGGCCGTCGAACAGGAGACGTCGACGAGCGTCCCCTCGGGCTCCGTGACGCGCTCCGACCCCGCTGCCGGCTTCGTCACCTCCCGCAACACCCAGATCACGGTGTGGATCTCCACCGGCACCCCGACCGTCCCCGTGCCGAGCCTCGTGGGCAGTTCCGATGCGACCGCGCAGAAGACACTCACCGACCAAGGCTTCGTCGTCGGCTACGTGCGCCAGATCGACGATCAGAACCACCCGGCCGGCACCGTGCTGTCGACCGACCCGGCCGCAGGAACCGCCGGCCACCAGGGCGACACGGTCAACCTGACCGAGTCGAACGGCAAGGTGCAGGTCACCGACGAGACGAGCAAGCCGCTGCAGCAGGCCCAGACGGCGCTCGACAACCTCGGCCTCAACGTGACGGCGGCCCCCGACTCGAGCTGCGCGGTCGCCGCCGGGACCCCGGTGTCGAAGCAGTCGATCGTCGGCGATCAGCCCCAGGGCTCGGCCGTCACGCTGTACTACTGCGTCGGCGACAACACCTCGGGCAACTCGCCCACCTCGTCGCAGTCGCCGACCCCGCCGCAGGGCTGAGCCCGAACTACTTCTTCCGCGGCTTCGGCGCCTTCGGCGGCAGTCCGCCGACGTGGGCGTACGCCCGGGCGACCCAGGCGGCGGCCTCGTCCGGCGACGCTCGCCAGGCATCCGGCAGACCCAGGTAGCCGCCCATCGCGTGGCCGGCCGGCCCGAACGGCTGCACTCCGTCGACCTCGCCCAGCTGGGCGAGCCCGGCTTCGTCGAGGCGCACGCCGACGACCGAGCCGAACAGCCCGGCGAACATGTTCCCGTTCACGAAGGCGCCGAGGTTGCCGAACATCGGCTTGAGCACGACGTCGGGCGCCGTCGGCACGATCGCCGCGAGGAACTCGCGGTCGGCTTCGCCCGCCTTCTCGATCTGCATGTCAGGCGGATGCCTTGAGCAGCGGGTCCAGCGCGGCGGCGCGCTCCCGCGCCCCGACGAGGCCCGCGGCCTCGAGCCAGTTGCCGAGCATGCGGTAGCCGTCCTCCGTGAGCACCGACTCGGGGTGGAACTGCACGCCCCAGATGGGCGCGCTGCGGTGCTTGAGCGCCATGATGACGCCGCCCTCGGTGCGCGCCGTCACCGCGATCTCGTCGGGCAGCGTGCCGTCGACGACGGCGAGCGAGTGGTACCGCGTCGCGGTGAAGGGCTGGCGCACGCCGGCCCAGAACACGCTGTCGTCGTGCGTCACGAGCGAGGTCTTGCCGTGCATGAGCTCGTCGGCGTTCGTCACGACGCCGCCGAAGGCCTCGGCGATCGCCTGATGGCCGAGGCACACGCCGAGCAGGGGCGTGCCGGATGCCTGAGCCGCCCGCACCGCCTCGATCGACACCCCGGCGTGCGCGGGCGTTCCCGGCCCGGGCGACACCAGCACCGCGTCGTAGCCGGCTACCGTCGCCGCGATATCCGCCGCATCGATCACGTCGTTGCGCACGACCATCGTCTCGGCCCCGAGCTCGCGCAGATAGCCGTTCAGGGTGTAGACGAAGCTGTCGTAGTTGTCGATGACGAGAACGCGTGTCACGTGCCCACCGTACCGGTGTTGCCCGGGCTCACGAGGCCGTCGACCCAGGGGAAGACCCACTCGAACAGCACGAAGACGACGGCCGCCGCGAGGGCGATCAGCAACAGCAGCCGCACCCACCACGGGCCCGGCAGCACGCGCCACAGCGCACCGTACATTCAGCCGACCTCCCTGCTCGCGGGGCTCCCCGCCGCCGGCCGGCTCACCCGATCTCCCCGGCGATCGCGGTCGGCACCGACTTCGAGAACGACTCCATCACGGCGTACGCGACGAGGCGCTCCTTGGTGTGGTACGGCGGGTTGCAGGTCGTCATCGTGAGGATCCGGTCGGCGGCCGCCGTGTTCGGCTTGAGCGGCACCGGCAGCAGCACCTCGCCGGCGTTCGGCTGCACGTAGATGTAGTTGCGGAAGACGTAGGTGTAGAAGCCGTCTTTGGTCTGGATGTAGACCTTGTCGCCGACCTGCAGGTTCTGGATGTGCACGAACGTGTTGCCGTAGCCCGTGTCGTGCGCGGCGACCGCGAAGTTGCCGACGGCCCCCGGCATGGCGGAGGTCGGGTAGTGCCCGACGCCGGCGTCGAAGCTGTCCAGCACGTCGTCGGTGATGCCCTCGCGGATCGTCCGCTTCCACTGCGTGCCGAACCGCGGGATGTAGATGACGGCGAACGCGTCGAGGTGCGCGGGCTTGACGTTTTCCACAGGCACGGCGACGTTCGGGGTGCCGGATGTCGTGCCGCCCGAGCCGGGCGTCGCAGGCTGCGAGGGACCACCCGCCTGCTCGACCCACTGCTGGCCGAGCTGCGCCGCGGCGTTCGCCTGCTGCCCCTCGAGGATCCATGTGTTGAACACGTTCTGCCACCCGATGAAGAGCAGCACGAGCACGCCGGCCGTGATGAGCAGCTCGCCCAGGACACCGGTGACGCTCACGCGCGAACGCGGCTTCCGCCCCGCCTCGTCGTCCGTCTGCTGTCTCTGCACGCGCGTGAGTCTAAACGGTCTGCCCGGTAAGCTACCGGGCTATGGCCCCCAAGACCGCTCGAAGCAAGCTCACTCCCGAAGAGCGTGCCGCAGCCCGCGAACACGCCGGGAACCCCGTCTGGTACAAGCCGCTGATGATCGGCTTCATGATCGTCGGCCTGCTGTGGATCATCGTGTTCTACCTCAGCGGGGCGACGCTGCCCATCCCGTTCCCCGACGGCAACGGCTCGTGGAACATCCTGATCGGCTTCGGCATCGCCTTCGTCGGTTTCCTCATGACCACCCGCTGGAAGTGACCCGCCCGTCCACACCCTCTGCACATGGGGAGAATTACAGGGCTGTAATTATCCCCAGTGTTATTAAGGCTGTGGATAACTCGGATGGTTTTCCACATTGTGGAGAACGGTCTTAATAACTCGAACGCGAACGCAGCAGGGCCCCTGTCGGAAGACAGGGGCCCTGCTGCGTTAATGCACCGCGGCGGCGCGCACACTCAGAAGAGCGCGGGCGCCACCCCCGCGAGCACCGCGGCGAGCCCGACCACGCCGAGCAGCACCGCCTGCAGGGGGCGCTGGCTGATGCGCCGCGTCTCCGCGAGCACCAGGCCCACCAGCAGACCGCCGGCGAGGCCTCCCACGTGCGCCTGCCACGCGATGGTGGCCCCGAAGAGCGGGATGAAGCCGAGCACGAGGTTGATCACGATGAGCACGACGAGCTGGCGGATCGGCCCGCCGAGCTTGCGCTGCAGGATCAAGAGGCAGCCGAACATGCCGAAGATGGCGCCCGAGGCGCCGATCGCGGCGTGGCCCGGGGCGAGGACCAGCATGCCGACCGAGCCGGCGACGCCGCTGATCAGGAACAGCGTCAGATAGCGCCACTTGCCGATCATCGGCTCGAGGATCTGCCCGAAGATCCACAGCGTGTACATGTTCAGGCCGATGTGGAGGATGCTCGCGTGCGCGAACACGCTCGTCAGCAGCCGCCACGGCTCGAACGACACCCCGTAGGCCTGGGCCGTGGCCGAGCCGGTCGCGTACGAATAGGGGCTCGCATAGAGCAGCGCGCTCGTGATGTGCGAGCCCAGCCCCGGAAGCGACTGCAGGATGAACACGAACACGCACAGCGCCATGAGCGCGTAGGTCATGACGGGCTGGCCGCTGCGGCTCAGGTAGCCGATGCGCCGCACCGCCTCGGGCCGTGTGCGCGGCGCGCTCGCGCGGGCCTCGCGCATGCACTCGGGGCAGATCACCCCGACGGGCGCCGGCGTCTGGCATTCGCCGCAGATGGTGCGGCCGCAGCGCTGGCAGAGCACGAAGCTCTGTCGGTCGGGATGCCGGTAGCAGGTGCTCGGGTCGGTGTTGTGGTCTGTCATTGCGCGAGGTCCGCGAGCGGGCGGGCCGCTCGGTTCGTCATCCGATCGATGGAGTGGGCCGGTCTCAGACGGCGGCGACGTCGATCGACGAGATCACGACGTCTTCGAGGGGGCGGTCGCGGCCGTCGGTCTGCACGCCGGCGATCTCGGCGACGACGGCCCGCGAGGCCTCGTCGGCGACCTCGCCGAAGATGGTGTGGTTGCCGAGCAGCCACGGGGTCGGGTCGGTCGTGATGAAGAACTGCGAGCCGTTGGTGCCCTGGCCGAGGCGCTTGCCGGCGTTCGCCATGGCGAGCAGGTAGGGCTTGTTGAAGTCGAGCTCGGGGTGGATCTCGTCGTTGAAGGTGTAGCCCGGGCCGCCGGTGCCGGTGCCGAGCGGGTCGCCGCCCTGAATCATGAAGCCGGGGATGATGCGGTGGAAGACGACGCCGTTGTACAGCGGCTCGTTGGTCTTCTCGCCCGTGGGGGTCGTCCACTCCTGCTCGCCCGTGGCGAGGCCGGTGAAGTTCTTGACGGTCTTCGGCGCGTGGTTGCCGAACAGGTTGACGACGATGTCGCCGTGGTTCGTGTGGAGGGTGGCGACAGCGGTGTGAATCGACATGCCGTGATTCTTCCACAGCGCATGTCAATGCCCTGGTTGTCTCATGGGGGTCAGGTGGCAAGATGGGTGCTGTTTGACGCAGCCCGTAACCAACTCCTTTGGAGGCATCCGGTGAGTACGTCCCTTTCGAAGCAGCGTGTCAAGGAACTCGACAAGCTGAAGGCGGAGGCGCAGGCCCTGCTCTCCCAGCAGCAGGAAGTGCTCGCCCAGGCGACCGTCCTCGCTCAGCAGGCGAGCCGTCAGGCGCAGCACCTCACGCGCGAACAGGTCGTTCCGCGGGTTCGCGAGGGCTATTCGTCGTATGTCGTGCCCGCAGCCGAGCGCGCCAATGAGGTCGTCAACCGCACACTCGTCCCGGCCATTGGCACCGCGCTCGGCACCGCGCTCTCGGTCGCCGACATCGCGAACGACACGCGAGTCAAGGCCGCTGTGAAGCGCGTGAAGGACGCCGCCGACAGGGTCGCCGGCCGGGCCGAGGTCGTTCCGGTCAAGAAGAAGAGCGGCATCGGCGGCTACGTCGCCCTCGCCGTCGGCGTCGCCGCCCTGGCGGGCGTCGCCTACGCCGTGTGGCAGACGTTCCGTGCCGACGACGAGCTCTGGGTCGCCGACGAGCTCGACGAGAACAGCCCGGAGGCCTGAGCGCCCGCCGGTCGACTGAGCCGCGTGCGGCGAAGGAAGGCCGAGGCCTAGGGCCAGACCCCGGCGAACTCCATCCCGAGCCGCACGAGCTCGACGTGGTGCAGGCGCGGCACCTCGTCGAGGTCGAACCAGCGCGCCTCATCGGTCGAGCCTTCGATCTCGTTCGTCAGTTCGCCCCCGACGACGCGTGCGCGGTAGACGATGCGCAGCGCCTGCAGGGGTTCCGTCGCCCCGAGGTGCCGCTTTTCGGCCGGGATGACGTGCGAGTCCACCCCGATGAGCTCACCGAGCTCGGCGTGGTAGCCGGTCTCTTCGAAGACCTCGCGCACCGCGGCATCCTTCGGGTCCTCATACGGGTCGAGACCGCCGCCCGGCAGGGTCCAGCCCGAGCTGCCGTGCTCGTTCCAGTGCGACAGCAGCATGCGCCCGTCGTCGACGATGACGCAGTATGCCGCGACTCTGATGGCCACGTCGGCTACTTCCCCGAGACGCGGTCGACCGACATGACGAGGATGACGCGGTCGGGGCTGTCCTGCGGGGGCTGCTGATCGGGGTTGCGGTAGCGCTTCCCGAGGCGCACGTAGAAGGCGCCCTCGGGGTCCGGCACGACCTCGACGAGCCGGCCGCGCAGCTCGAGATAGACGAGCGGATCGGAAGGGTCGAGGACAGCGAGGCTCATCGACGGGTTGTGCTGCAGGTTCCGGAACTTCTGCCGCTTCGTGGTGTGCGTGAACCGCACGAACTCGCCGTCGAACTCGAACCACATGGGGTTGACCTGCACGGTGTCATCGGGGCGGATGGTGCCGAGCAGGCCGAAGTTCGGCCCTTCGACCAGCGGCAGCAGTTCGGCGGGGATCTTCGTGACGGCGCTCATGTCGCCATTCAACCAAGCCCGGGCGACGACGTGCGCGCGGCGAGCGGTTCCAGCGCGTCGATCCACGCCTGCAGGTCGGCGGGATGCCGGAACAGCAGCGTCGGCACGACATCCGCATCGGCCGCCCAGGACCGCATCTCGTCGCGCTTCCTGCGCCAGCTGCGGAAGTGCCACACGATGATCGAGTCGCGCGCGAACGCCTTCGCGAGCGTCTCGCGGTTGCCGTTGCAGATCGTCTCGCCCGTGCGGACCCGGCGACCCGTGCGCCGCAGCAGGCGCTGCAGCGAGAACCAGCGGGGGTAGTCGAGGCCGACGATCAGGTCGACGCGGCCGATCATGACGTCCCGCCACTTGCCGTAGGAGCTGTCGAAGACCCAGGAATCGCCGGCTGCGGCATCCGCGACCATCGCCCGCTGGTCCCCGACGGGCCGCTCGACCCAGCCGGGAAGCCAGCCGATCTCGTCGGCGAGCACGAGCGCGGTGCCGAGCTTCTCGGCGATCGCCGCGGCCGCTGTGCTCTTGCCCGAGCCCGTCGCCCCGTGGAGCAGGATGCGGCGCGGCAGTACGACGGTGGCCGTGGCCTCAGACATCAGTCACCCTCCCCGGCGCCGCGACGGCGCGGTGTCTCAGACTACGTCGTATTCCGCCACCAGAACACCCGTGCTCGTCGGCTGCACGCTCGTGAGCGCCAGCCGGGCCGGCTCGGCGAGCTGCGGGAAGACCCGGCCGCCCGTGCCGAGCACGAGCGGATGGATGAACAGCGTCAGGTGGTCGACGAGGCCGGCCGACAGGAGCTGCCGCAGGATCTCGCCGCTGCCGAGGATGACGAGCGCGGCATCCTCGCTCGCCTTCAGCTGCTCGACCGCCTGCACGAGTTCGCCGCTCAGCGGTCGCGCGTTCCAGACGAACTCCGTCTGGGTCCGCGATGCCACGTATTTGGGCGCAGCATTGAGCTGGGCGGCCATGCGGTTCTCGTCCGGCTGGTGCGGCCAGAACGCGATCATGCGCTCGTAGGTCTTCCGCCCGAGCAGATAGATGTGCTGCACCTCGGTCGCCGCGGTGCCGATCTGCACCGCATCGGGTGACTGATAGGGCGTGCCCCACCCGCCGTGTGTGAATGTCGGGTCGTCGTCGGGCCCGTCGAAGCCCTGCATGACCCCGTCGAGGGTGATGAACTCGACGGCCGAAAGCGTCGTTGTCATGCCGTGAGGGTAGAACGTAGCCGGGGCCCGCGCCACCGATCGGAGTCGACGACCGACAGCACGGGGACGACATGGAAAAGCCCGGCCGAGGGGCCGGGCTGTTTTCGAGTGGAGCCTAGGAGAATCGAACTCCTGACATCCTGCTTGCAAAGCAGGCGCTCTACCAACTGAGCTAAGGCCCCGCGAAGGAGGAATTTGGTGGGGCTACCAGGACTTGAACCTGGGACCTCTTCATTATCAGTGAAGCGCTCTAACCGCCTGAGCTATAGCCCCGTGAAACGGACTTCTTGAGATTACCGGACGATCGCGTGCAGGCGAAATCGAGCCGGGAAACCCCTGGGAGGGCCGGTTCTAGTTGTTGGTGAAGCCGACGAGCAGGCCGCCGGTGATCTTCACGGAGAGGTTGTAGAGCAGCGCGACGACGGCGCCGAGGGCGGTCACGACGATGAGATCGAGGATGCCGACGATGATCGAGAAGCTCATGACGTTGCCGAGACCGAGGGCGCCCATCACGCTGCTCGAGCCGCTGGTTCCCGACACGGAGCTGAACAGGTCGCCGATCTGCTTGAACACGCCCGTGTTGGTGAGCACCGTCCAGATCAGGAAGGTCGCGACGATTCCGACGATGGCCAGCGCGAGTCCCGCCAGGAAGGAGACCTTCACCGCCGACCAGAAGTCGACGTAGACCAGCTTGAGACGGACCTGCTTCGAGGTCGGGCGCTTGGCCGTCTTCTTGGCCAGTCGCTCGGCAACGCTACTGCTCATCGGTCGTTACACCCTCCGCTTCGCCCGATGCCTCGGGCTTGCTGTCTTCGGCCGGTTCGGCCTCCGCGTCCTGGGCTTCGAGATTGCGCTCGGTGTTGTGCGCCAGGGCGATGATGCGGTCGTCGTCCGCAAAGCGGGCGAAGACGACGCCCATCGTATCCCGGCCCTTCGCAGGAACCTCTGAGACAGCCGAACGCACGACCTTGCCGCTCTGCAGCACGACGAGCACCTCGTCGCTCTCCCCGACGATCAGCGCACCGGCCAGATCGCCCCTGTCGTCGGCGAGCTTCGCGACCTTGATGCCGAGGCCGCCGCGGCCCTGCACGCGGTACTGGTGGACCGAGGTGCGCTTGGCGTAACCGCCCTCGGTGACCACGAATACGTAGCCCTCGTCGCTGACGACGGATGCCGCGAGCAGGCTGTCCTCGCCGCGGAAGCTCATGCCCTTCACGCCGGAGGTCGAGCGGCCCATGGGGCGCAGCGCCTCGTCGTTCGCCGTGAAGCGCAGCGACATGCCGTGCCGCGAGACCAGCAGCACGTCATCCGTGTTCTCGACCAGCAGTGCGGAGATGAGCTCGTCGCCCTCGCGCAGCTTGATGGCGATGATGCCGCCCGAGCGGTTCGTGTCGTACTCGTCGAGGAACGTCTTCTTCACGAGGCCGTCGCGGGTCGCGAGCACGAGATGCGTGGCGACCTTGTAGTCGCGGATGTCGAGCACCGCGGCGATCTCTTCGTCCGGCTGCATCGCGAGCAGGTTCGCGACGTGCTGGCCCTTCGCGTCGCGGCCGGCCTCCGGCACCTCGTACGCCTTCGCGCGATAGACGCGGCCCTGGTTCGTGAAGAACAGCAGCCAGTGGTGCGTCGTCGTGACGAAGAAGTGGTCGACGATGTCCTCGCCGCGCAGCTGCGCCCCCTTGACCCCCTTGCCGCCGCGGTGCTGTGAGCGGTAGTTGTCGCTCCGGGTGCGCTTGATGTAGCCGCCGCGCGTGACGGTGATGACCATCTCCTCTTCGGGGATCAGGTCTTCCACCGACATGTCGCCGTCATAGCCGAACAGGATCTCGGTGCGGCGCTCGTCGCCGTACTTGTCGACGATCTCGGTGAGCTCGTCGCTCACGATCGAGCGCTGGCGCTCGGGCGAGGCGATGATCGCCTTGTACTCGGCGATCTCGGCCTCGAGGGCCTCGAGGTCGTCGATGATCTTCTGGCGCTCGAGGGCGGCCAGCCGGCGCAGCTGCATCGCGAGGATCGCGTTCGCCTGCAGCTCGTCGATCTCGAGCAGCTTGATGAGGCCCTCGCGGGCTTCGTCGACATCGGGCGAACGGCGGATGAGGGCGATGACCTCGTCGAGCGCGTCGAGCGCCTTGACCAGGCCGCGCTGGATGTGCGCCTTCGCCTCGGCCTCGCGCAGGCGGAACTGCGTGCGGCGGACGATGACCTCGATCTGGTGGTCGATCCAGGCGCTCAGGAAGCCATCGATCGAGAGCGTGCGGGGCACGCCGTCGACGATCGCGAGCATGTTCGCGCCGAAGTTCTCCTGCAGCTGGGTGTGCTTGTACAGGTTGTTCAGCACGACCTTGGCGACGGCATCCCGCTTCAGCGTGATGACGAGGCGCTGACCCGTGCGGCCCGAGGTCTCGTCGTTGATGTCGGCGATGCCGGCGATCTTGCCGTCCTTGACGAGCTCGGCGATCTTGATCGCGAGGTTGTCGGGGTTGACCTGGTACGGCAGCTCGGTGACGACGAGCGCGGTGCGGCCGTGGATCTCCTCGACGTTGACGACGGCGCGCATCGTGATCGAGCCGCGGCCCGTGCGGTAGGCGTCGTGGATGCCCTTGACGCCCAGGATCTGCGCACCGGTCGGGAAGTCGGGGCCCTTGACGCGCGCCATCGCGGCCTCGAGCAGCTCCTCGCGCGTGGCCTCGGGGTGGGCGAGCGCCCACAGCGCGGCATCCGCGACCTCACGCAGGTTGTGCGGCGGGATGTTGGTCGCCATGCCGACCGCGATGCCGACCGAGCCGTTGACCAGCAGGTTCGGGAAGCGGGCGGGCAGGATCATCGGCTCCTGCGTGGAGCCGTCGTAGTTGTCTTGGAAGTCGACCGTGTCCTGGGCGATGTCGCGCACCATCTCGAGCGCGAGCGGCGCCATCTTGGTCTCGGTGTATCGCGGCGCTGCGGCGCCGTCGTTGCCGGGCGAGCCGAAGTTGCCCTGGCCGAGCGCGAGCGGGTAGCGCAGCGCCCACGGCTGCACGAGGCGCACGAGGGTGTCGTAGATCGCCGAGTCGCCGTGCGGGTGGTACTGGCCCATCACGTCGCCGACGACGCGCGCGCACTTCGAGAAGGGGCGGTCGGGGCGGTACCCGCCGTCGTACATCGCATAGATCACGCGGCGGTGCACGGGCTTCAGGCCGTCGCGCACCTCGGGCAGCGCGCGGCCGACGATAACCGCCATCGCGTAGTCGAGGTAGGAGCGCTGCATCTCGAGCTGCAGATCGACCTGGTCGATCTTGCCGTGGATGCTCAGCGCGTCGGCGTCGGGAGTGCCGGTGTTCCCGGTGTTCTCGTCAGTCATAGCTGTGTCTCTCTACGTTTCCTGCGCGCGATCAGACGTCGAGGAAGCGGACGTTCTTGGCGTTCTTCTGGATGAAGTGGCGACGGGAGTCGACGTCGTCGCCCATGAGCGTGGCGAAGACCTCGTCGGCGGTCGCCGCGTCCTCCATCGTGACCTGGCGCAGGGTGCGCGTCTCGGGGTTCATCGTCGTGTCCCAGAGCTCTTCGTAGTTCATCTCGCCGAGGCCCTTGTAGCGCTGGATGCCGTTCTCCTTCGGAAGACGGCGGCCTGCGGCCTGACCCGCAGTGACAAGTGCATCGCGCTCGGCGTCCGAATAGACGTAGTCGTGCTCGGCGTTGGTCCACTTCAGGCGGTACAGCGGCGGCTGGGCGAGGTACACATAGCCGAGCTCGATCAGGGGGCGCATGTAGCGGAAGATCAGCGTCAAGAGCAGCGTGGTGATGTGCTGGCCGTCGACGTCGGCATCCGCCATCAGCACGATCTTGTGGTAGCGGACCTTCTCGGCCTTGAACTCCTCGCCGAGGCCCGCGCCGAACGCCGTGATCATGGCCTGGATCTCGGCATTGGCGAGGGCGCGGTCGAGGCGCGCCTTCTCGACGTTCAGGATCTTGCCGCGCAGCGGCAGGATCGCCTGGGTCATCGGGTTGCGGCCCTGGGTCGCCGAGCCGCCGGCCGAGTCGCCCTCGACGAGGAAGATCTCGGAGATCGTCGGGTCCTTCGACTGGCAGTCCTTGAGCTTGCCCGGCATCCCGCCGCCTTCGAGCAGGCCCTTGCGGCGCGCGGTCTCGCGCGCCTTGCGTGCGGCGAGACGGGCGGTCGCGGCCTGGATGCCCTTGCGGATGATCTCCTTCGCGACGTTCGGGTTGCGATCGAACCAGTCGCCGAGCTGGTCGCCGACGACCTTCTGCACGAACGCCTTCGCCTCGGTGTTCCCGAGCTTCGTCTTGGTCTGGCCCTCGAACTGCGGCTCGGCGAGCTTGACCGAGATCACCGCGGTCAGGCCTTCGCGCACGTCTTCGCCGGAGAGGTTGTCGTCCTTCTCCTTGAGGATGCCCTTCTCACGCGCGTACTTGTTCACCAGCGTCGTGAGCGCCGCGCGGAAGCCTTCCTCGTGCGTGCCGCCCTCGTGCGTGTTGATCGTGTTCGCGTAGGTGTGGACGCTCTCGCTGTAGGCGGTCGTCCACTGCATCGCGACCTCGAGCGCGATCTTGCGCTCGGTGTCCTCCGACTCGAAGTGGATGATCTCCTCGTTGACGATGTCGTTCTTCTTGATCGAGTTG
>WQZN01000003.1 GCA_009780695.1 Microbacteriaceae bacterium | reverse complement strand
CTGCTTGGTCAGGTCGTCGAAGATGATCAGGACGTGCTTGCCGCCGTACATCCAGTGCTGGCCGATGGCCGAGCCGGTGTAGGGGGCGAGGTACTTGAAGCCGGCCGGGTCGGAGGCGGGGGCCGCGACGATGGTCGTGTACTCCATCGCGCCGGCGTCCTCGAGGGCGCCCTTCACCGAGGCGATGGTCGAGCCCTTCTGGCCGATCGCGACGTAGATGCAGCGCACCTGCTTGTCGGGGTCGCCCGACTCCCAGTTGGCCTTCTGGTTGATGATCGTGTCGATCGCGATCGCGGTCTTGCCGGTCTGCCGGTCGCCGATGATCAGCTGACGCTGGCCGCGGCCGATCGGGATCATCGCGTCGATGGCCTTGATGCCGGTCTGCATCGGCTCATGCACCGACTTGCGCTGCATGACGCCGGGAGCCTGGAGCTCGAGGGCGCGGCGCTCGTCCATCGCGATCTCGCCGAGGCCGTCGATCGGGTTGCCCAGCGGGTCGACGACGCGGCCGAGGTAGCCGTCACCGACGGCGACCGAGAGGACCTCGCCCGTGCGGGTGACTTCCTGGCCCTCTTCGATGCCGGCGAACTCGCCGAGCACGACGACACCGATCTCGTTCTCATCGAGGTTCAGCGCGAGGCCGAGGGTGCCGTCCGCGAAGCGGACGAGCTCGTTCGCCATGACGCCGGGGAGACCCTCGACGTGAGCGATCCCGTCAGCGGCGTCGAGTACATGGCCGACCTCGGTGGCGGTCGCCTTGCTGGGCTCGTACGACGTGACGAAGTCCTTCAGCGCGTCCCGGATCTCGTCGGGGCTGATGGAGATGTCTGCCATGTTGTTCCTTTTGTCGCGAGGCCGGCCTGGCCTCAGTGTGAAGACCGGTGTTATGCGAGCTGCTGCCGCACGTCGGTGAGACGCGTGGCGATGCTCGAGTCGATGACGTCGTCGCCGACCCGCACGCGCAGGCCGCCGATGAGCGAGGTGTCGATGACGGTGTTGAGCGCGACGGGCTTGCCGTAACGCGCGGACAGCACGCTGCGCAGCCGATCGAGCTGAGCGGCCGAGAGGGCCTGCGCGCTGGTCACCGTGGCGAGGACGGCCCGCTTCTGGTCGGCGACCGTCAGCTGAGCCCAGCGCAGCGCCTCACGGGTGCCGCGACCGCGGGGGTCGGCCACCAGCTGGCGCACGATGGCGATCGCCTGGGCGGATGCCTTGCCCGTGAGCAGTCGCTCGACGACGCCGACCTTGGCTGCCGGGTCGGCGAGCTTGCTGCGGAGCGCGAGCTCGAGCTCGGGGTCGGACTGCACCGCGCCGGCGAAGGCGAACAGCTCGTCGCCGAGGCGGACGGACTCGGGCGAGCTCTGCGCGATCACGCGCACGCCCGCCTCTTCCAGACCCGCGACGATGTCCGCCGGGGCGGACCAGCGCTGACGCGCCGCCGTGCTGAGCCCGGCCAGTGCCGCGCCGGACACCTTGCCGCCGAAGGCGCGCTGCACGAGCTCGGCCTTCGCGTCGGGCTCGGCGGCCGGGTCGGCGAGGGCGTTGCGCAGCTGCGTCGAGGAGCCGAGCAGACGGGCCAGCGAGAACAGCTCCTCGCCGACGCCGAGGTCGGCAGCGCTGCCCTGCTGCGCGAGAACCTCGCGTACAGCGCTCAGCGCTTCCCTGGTCGCACTGCCCATCAGGCCTGCGCCCCTGCCTTGCCCTCGCTCGCCTCGAGCTCGGCGAGGAAGCGGTCGACCACGCTGGTGGCCTTCGCGTCATCCTTCAGCGACTCGCCGATGACTCCGGAGGCGAGGTCGATCGCGAGCGATCCGACCTCGGAACGCAGCTGCGAGGCGGCAGCCTTGCGCTCCGCGGTGATCTGGGCCTGCGCGTTCGCGGTGACGCGGGCGGCCTCGACGGTCGCCTGCTCCTTGTGCTCGGCGACGATGCGCTTGCCGTCCTCGCGGGCCTGGTCGCGGATGGCAGCGGCCTCGCTGCGAGCGTCCGCGAGCTGAGCCGTGTACTGCTCGAGCAGGGCGTTCGCCTTGTCCTGAACAGCGTCGGCACGCTCGATGTTGCCCTGGATGGCGTCACGACGGGCGTCCAGCGCCTTGGTGACGTTCGGCAGGACCTTCCACCACAGCACGACGAGGATGGCGAGGAACGCGATGCTTCCCCAGACCAGGTCGGGAACCTCGGGAATGAGTACGCTGGGCGACCCGCTCCCTTGGCTAGCCGCGAGGATGAGTGCGTGAGACATTCTCACTCCCTAACGGTTGCAGTGGAGATTTACGCGGGGAACGGGATGAAGGCGACACCGATCGCGATGAAGCAGAGCGCCTCGGTGAGCGCGACACCGATCCACATCAGGGTCTGCAGACGGCTCTGGAGCTCGGGCTGACGGGCGACCGACTCGATCGTCTTGCCGACGACGAGACCGACGCCGATAGCCGAGCCGATGACAGCGAGGCCGAAAGCGAGAGGTGCGATATTACCGACCATTGGATGTTCCTTTCAGGGTGTCCTGTTGTACCGCGGAGCTCAGTGCTCGTCGGCGAGTGCCATCTGGATGTAGATGGCCGAGAGGATGGCGAAGATGTAGGCCTGCAGCACGCCGATGAAGAGCTCGAGCACGGTGAAGGCGATTCCGAAGGCGAAGGTTCCGATGCCGAGGAACCCCAGGGCGTTGCCGTTGCCCAGAACGCTGAAGAAGAAGAAGTTCGTCGCGAGGAAGCACAGCGCGAGCAGCATGTGCCCGGCGACCATGTTCATGGTGAGTCGCAGGGTCAGGGTGACCGGGCGCACGATGAAGGTCGAGAGGAACTCGAGCAGGGCGATGACCGGCTTGATCGCGATCGGCACACCCGGCAGCCAGAGCGTGTTCTTGAAGAAGTGGCCGGTGCCGTGCTTGCGGATGCCCGCGTAGATGAAGGTCACGTACGCGATGGCCGCCATGAGCAGCGCCTGGCCGATGAGGCCCGTCGAGGCGATCTGGAGGCCGGGGATCGTGCCGGTGAGGTTCCAGGCGAGCGTGCCGAAGAACATCGTCAGCAGGATCGGCATGAACCGATCGCCGTCCTTCTTGCCGAGGGTGTCGTAGACGATGCCCTGACGCGGCATGTCCATGAGGAACTCCCAAGCGGCCTGCGCACGCGTGGGGACGACCTTGAGGCGGGTGGAACCGATCCACAGGATCGCGATGATGACCGCGGTGCCGAACAGGCGGACCAGCAGCACGCGGTCCAGAGCGAAAGGCGTGCCGGCGAACAGGACCGAAGCCGGGAAGAAGTCATCGATCGACGGACCTTGGAAGCCGCCGCTATTAGCGGAAACGACTTGCCCCAGCGCGAGTACAGCGTTCAAAATCAGCGTTATCTCCTGTTGGGACATCGGAAATCGATACTGATTCCGATGGAGTCTTTCTGCTCACGGAAAGCGCACCGCGAGGTTGCGCGGGCGCGGTGTGATCGCTCTTACCCTACCTGACCAGCAATGTGCCGACAAAATTTCGACGGCCGGTAGAAGCCGCCCTCGACTCACTCGCCGTCGGGCACGTAGAGCACGCGGCTGCGCACGATGACGAGGATCTCGACCATCAGCGAGGCGACGATGCCGACGATGATCGCGAGGAAGAGCACGGTCGGCTGCACCCACGACTGATGGCTCAGCGTCAGGACGAGCCCGACGAAGACGATCAGCTTGAGCAGCCAGCTGGTCGTGATGACGACGATGAAGGGGATCGCGTTCTCGGGGCCGGATGCCCGTCGACCTGAGATCCGCACCGCGGTCGCCGTGATGGCGGTCAGGGCCGCGACGATCGCGCCGCCGATCAGCCCGCTGAGCGCGCCCGTCCACGCGGCGACGAACCAGCCGATCACGGCCGCGCCCACGGCCACCACGGCCGCAGCGACGAAGTCCCACCGCATCGCGCGCTGCATCACCTGCGCCGGGGTGAGGATCGGGCGGCTTCTGGTCATGGGCGGGCCTCTCTGGTGGTGCGGTTGCGGGCGTCGCGCCTGCTGCCGAGCGGGGCGAGGGTCACGACCGCGCACGCCAGCAGACCGACCGCGACGAAGGCGATCGCGACCCAGTCGGGCACGATCGGGGTGAAGGAGAACAGCAGCATGCCGATCGAGATCACGGCCGTCCACGAGTAGAAGATCAGCACGGCGTGGAAGTGCGAGTGCCCCATGTCGAGCAGCCGGTGGTGCAGGTGCTTGCGGTCGGCTGCGAACGGCGAACGGCCCTCGTTCATGCGGCGCACGACAGCGAGGCCGAAGTCGAGGAACGGCACGATGAGCACCGCGAGCGGCAGCACGATCGGCAGGAACGCGGAGAGCAGGTGCGTGCGGCCGACGACGTTCTGCAGCGTGGAGGGGTCGAACTGGCCGGTCACCGCCACGGCGCTCGCGGACATGAGCAGGCCGACGAGAAGCGCGCCGGCATCCCCCATGAACATCTTCGCGGGGTGCCAGTTGAGCGGGAGGAAGCCCGCGCACGCCCCGATGAGGATCGCCGTGATCACCGACGCGAGCGAGAAATAGTTGAGCGGGCTCGTGCGCACCGTGATCGAGTACGTGTAGATCAGGAACACGCAGTTCGCGATGAGGGCGACGCCCACCACGAGGCCGTCCAGCCCGTCGATGAAGTTGATCGCGTTCATCGTGAGCACCATCACGATCACCGTGAGGATGACGGATGTCAGCGGCGACCACACGGTCAGCCCGCCGATCGGCAGCGACAGGATCTGCACACCCGACCAGGCCACGAGGCCCGAGGCGACGAACTGGCCTGCGAGCTTGGTCATCCAGTCGAGGTCGACGATGTCGTCGACGACGCCGATGATCACGATCAGCAGGGCGCCGCCCAGGATGCCGAGCACCGGCTTCGGATCGTTGAAGACCACGTTCAGCAGCGGGAAGTGGCTGGAGAACTGCCACGCGGCGCCGAACGCGATGATCACGCCGAGGAACATCGCGACGCCGCCGAGACGCGGGGTCGGACGCGTGTGCACGTCGCGTGCACGGATCGCGGGGTACAGCTTGAAGCGCAGCGCGACCCGGTAGACCGCCCACGACAGCCCGAAGGTCACGAGCGCGGTGAACAGGCCGAGCAGCGCGAGGAGGGTCATCCGGCGTCAGGCTCCCCGGCCTTCGCGGGGTCCTCGGCGGCCGCATCCTCGGCAACGGCCTCGTCAGCGGCGCCGGTCTCGACAGCCGCCTCGACGTCGGCGGTCTGCTCGGCGGTCTGCTCGTCCGTCTTCAGCACGTCGCCGATGACGGCGCGCAGCTGCTCGACGGAGATCACACCCTGTCGCAGGATGCGCACCCCTGCACCCTCGTCGATCCCGGTCAGATCGACGATGGTCGACGACTCGCTCGCGCCGGAGTCGGCCCGGTCCGCATAGTCGGCGCCGGCGGGGCCGGCATCCAGGTACACCGCGATCGACTCGCCGAGCATGTCGGCCGCATCGGCCGCGGTCTTGGCGGCGGGCAGACCGGTCTTGTTGGCGCTCGAGACGGCGAGCGGCCCGGTCTCCCCCAAGAGCTCGAGGGCGAGCTTCTGGTTCGGCATGCGCAGGGCGACGGTGCCGTGCGTCTCGCCGAGGTCCCAGACGAGCGAGGGCTGCGCCTTGAGCACCATCGTGAGGCCGCCCGGCCAGAACGCGTGCGCGAGCTGGCGCGCCTCGACCGGCACCTCGGCCGCGAGGGCGTCGAGCGCGTCGAGGGCGCCGATGAGGACGGGCGGCGGCTGCTGGCGGCCGCGGCCCTTCGCGTCGAGCAGGCGCTGCACGGCGGCGGCGTTGAACGCGTCGGCGGCGACACCGTAGACGGTGTCGGTGGGGATCACGGCGAGCTCGCCCCGGCCGAGCGCCTGGCGGGCGAGTCGGGTTCCGGTGAGCAGCTCGTCGGGCTGAGAGCAGTCGTAGATGGTCGGCATGACGCCGTGCAGTCTATCGGCGCAGCCCTGTGTCTCTGCGGCGGGTCAGGGGCGCAGCGCGGTGGTCGCGCGGTCGCGGCCGGTGAGATCGGGGTGCGTGGATGCCGCGCGCCAGCCGTCGGAGGTGAGGAGCTCCCTGATCGCCTGCCCCTGCAGCTCGCCGTGCTCGATGACGAGCAGCGCGCCCGGGCGCGCGAGGCGCAGCGCCGTGCGCGAGAGCGCGCGGACCAGGTCGAGGCCGTCGGGGCCGCCGTAGAGCGCCATCGCCGGGTCGAAGAGCCGCACCTCGGGGTCGCGGGGAATCGCGGCATCCGGCACGTACGGCGGGTTCGAGATGACGACGTCGACGGTGCCGTCCAGCTCGGCGAGCAGCGCGGGGTCGGCCAGGTCGCCCTCGACGAGGGTCGCGTTCGCGGCGCCGGACGAGGCGAAGTTGCGACGGGTCCACGGCAGGGCATCCGCCGACTTCTCGACGCCCCAGACGCGCGCATGCGGCACCTCGACCGCGAGCGACAGCGCGATCGCCCCGCTGCCCGACCCCAGATCGACCGCGATCGGCTCGGGCGAGGCCGACCCGCTCAGCGCGTCGATCGCGAACTGCGCGACGTGCTCGGTCTCGGGGCGCGGCACGAACACACCCGGCCCTACGGCGAGCTCGAGGCGCCGGAAGGCCGCCGTGCCCGTGATGTGCTGCAGCGGCTCACGCGCCGCGCGGCGCTCGGCGAGCGCGTCGAGCTGCTGCGCGGCGGATGCCTCGAGCGGGGCATCCGTGATCGCCATGGCCTGCACGCGCCCGCGCGACACCCCCAGCACGAAGCCGATGAGCAGGGCGGCGTCGACATCGGGACTCGGCACCCCCGCCGCCGCCAGCCGGCCTCCGATCGTCGTCAACGCGTCTCGAACCGTAATGGGGGAGGAATTCATGGCCTTCCCAACAATAGGCTTTCCCCCATGGCCGAGACTTTTTCTGACATCACCAAGGCGGTGGGCGGAACGCCCCTCGTCAAGCTCAACCGCGTCACCGACGACGCGGCTGCCACTGTGCTCGCGAAGCTCGAGTACTTCAACCCCGCCTCGAGCGTGAAGGACCGCATCGCGGTCGCGATCATCGACGCCGCGGAGGCCGACGGCGCATTGCAGGCCGGCGGCACGATCGTCGAGGCGACGAGCGGCAACACCGGCATCGGCCTCGCCATGGTCGGCGCGGCCCGCGGCTACAAGACGATCCTCGTCATGCCCGACACCATGAGCCAGGAGCGCCGCCTCGTGCTGCGCGCGTTCGGCGCCGAGCTCGTGCTCACCCCGGGCGCCGAGGGCATCAAGTCCTCGATCGCCAAGGTGCAGGAGATCGTCGCGAACACAGAGGGCGCCATCTGGGCCCGCCAGTTCGAGAACACGGCCAACCCGGCCATCCACTACAACACGACCGGCCCCGAGATCTGGGCGTCGACCGGCGGCAACGTCGACGTGTTCGTCGCGGGCATCGGCACGGGCGGCACCATCACGGGTGCGGGCCGCTTCCTCAAGGAGCAGAACCCGAACCTGCACATCGTGGCCGTCGAGCCGGCCGAGACCGAGGTGCTGCGCGGCGGCGCCCACGCCCCGCACAAGATCCAGGGCATCGGCGCGGGCTTCGTGCCCGAGGTGCTCGACACCGAGCTCTACGACGAGGTCTTCCCCGTTCCGAGCGACGACGCGATCGCCACCGCGCGCCGCCTCGCCGCCGAAGAGGGCGTCTTCGCGGGCATCTCGTCGGGCGCCGCGGTCTTCGCCGCCGTCCAGCTGGCGAAGCGCCCCGAGTTCGCGGGCAAGAACATCGTCGCGATCGTCCCGGACACGGGCGAGCGCTACCTCTCGACCGTGCTCTTCAAGCACCTCGCCGAGGTCGACGCGTAAGTGCCGGTCCATCCCCTTCGCGCCCTGCGCGAAGACATCGCCGCGGTGCGCCATCGCGACCCCGCGGCGCGCAACTCCCTGGAGATCGTGCTCGCCTATTCCGGCATGCACGCTGTCTGGGCGCACCGCGTCGCCCACAAGTGGTGGCGGGCGCCGGGCATGAAGCTGCCCGCGCGCCTGCTCTCACAGCTCTCGCGCTCGATCACCGGGGTGGAGATCCACCCCGGTGCGACGCTGGGCCGCCGTCTCGTCATCGACCACGGCATGGGCATCGTGATCGGCGAGACGGCCATCGTCGGCGACGACGTGCTGATCTACCACGGCGTGACTCTCGGCGGGAACCGCCGCGGGAAGAACGACAAGCGCCACCCGACCATCGGGGACGACGTCGTCATCGGCGCCGGCGCGAAGATCATCGGCGACATCTCGATCGGGGCGCACAGCCAGGTCGGGGTGAACGCCGTCGTGACCAAGGACTTCCCCGAGCACTCGGTGCTCGTCGGCATCCCCGCGGTCAATCGCAACGAGCACGTCTAGGCGCCAGTCGCGGGGTTCTCACCACGGCGGGGGTGCAGAAAAGGGGTTTCCGTTCGCGGGAACCCCTTTTCCGCACCCCTCAGCCTGTACGAGTGTGAGCGTGTGCCCCAGGTCGCGGAAGGCGCGCGTCGCGACACACGCGAGAGGGGCGGATGCCCGGGCTCGTCGGCCCGGGCATCCGCCCCTCATACGTCGTCCTCTACTGCGCGACCGACGGGTCGAAGCCCTCGAGCAGCGGCGCGATCTTGTCGACCTTCGACGTGATCTCGACGGCCTGGCCGCTCGCGGCCGCGTCGCGGATGCCGAGCAGGATGTCGAGCACGTGCGATGCGAGCGCCCCCGAGGCGCGCTCGGGCACCCCGGCACGGATCGAGCGCAGCAGCTCGACGATGCCCGTGCCGCGCCCGAAGGAGGCGCCGACGGCCTCGATGCGGGTCGGCTCCTGCTGGCCGTAGCGGTACAGCAGGCTCTCGCCGTCGAAGTTGTTCGGGTCGGGCAGCGAGATGGTGCCCTCGGTGCCGTTGATCTCGACCTGGCCCATGCGCGGCAGCGCGTGCTGGAACGAGAACGACGACTGCGCCGAACGGCCGCCCTCGAACTCGATCAGCGCGGCGTGGTGCGTGGGCACCTCGACCGGGAAGGTCTGGCCGGCGCGCGGCCCCGAGCCGATCGTGCGGACATCCTGCGACTTCGACGACACCGCCTGAACGCGCGTCGCCGAGCCGAAGACGTGCACGAGCGTCGTCGCGTAGTACGGGCCCATGTCGAACAGGGGGCCCGCGCCGGTCGCGAACAGGAAGTCGGGGTTCGGATGCCACGACTCCGGCCCCGGCGTCTGGAACGTCGTCGCCGCCGTCAGCGGCTCGCCGATGTCGCCGCGCGCGATCGCACGCAGCGCCGTCTGGATGCCGGCGCCGAGCACCGTGTCCGGTGCGCAGCCGACCCGCAGGCCCGCGGCGGCAGCGGCATCGAGCAGGCCCTTCGCCGACGCGTGGTCGAGGGCGACCGGCTTCTCGCTCCACACGTGCTTGCCCGCGGCGATGATCTGGTGGCCGACCTCGGTGTGCGCCGCCGGGATGGTGAGGTTCACCACCAGCTCGATGTCGTCGCGTGCCAGCAGCTCGTCGACCGTGCCGGAGGCCGCGACGCCGAACTCGGCGGCCTGGGCGGCCGCGCGGTCCAGGTCGATGTCGGCGATCATCCGCACCTCGACCTCTTCGAAGGCGGTGAGGTTCTTCAGGTACTGCGACGAGATGTTGCCGGCGCCGATGAAGCCGATGCCGGTGCGGCCCGCTGCGCTCACGCGGCGGCCTCGGTGTCGTTCTCGGCGAGCCAGGCGAACGAGGCGGCGATGCCCTCGAATACATCCCCGGCGTACGCGTCGAACTCGACCACGCGCAGCGCCTGCGGCGCGGCGGCGAGGATCGCCTTCACGTCGACGTCGCCCTGGCCGGCCGGCTTCTGGTTCTCGAAGGCGCGCTTGAGCGCCTCGGGCACGATGAGCGCGCTCTCGCTCGAGGGCAGCACATTGCGGATCGCGTCGTCGATCAGGCCGTCCTTGACGTGGATCGCGCGCACGCGGTCGCCCAGGGCGCGCAGCACGGCGGGGGCGTCGGCGCCGCCGACGGTCGCCCAGAAGGTGTCGACCTCGAGCACGACGGCCGGGTCGAGCTGCTCGGCGAACAGCTCGAAGACCGTACGGCCGTCGACCTTGTTCGTGAACTCCCACTGGTGGTTGTGGTAGCCGAACTCGAGGCCGCGCTCCTGCGCCTGGGCCGAGAGCTCGTTGACGCGCGCGGCGATCTTCGCCACGTCGTCGGCGGTCTGCCAGCGGTCGGTCGGAATGAAGGGGTCGATCACCGTGTGGATGCCGAGCTCGGCCGCGGCGTCGAACACGACCTCGGGGGCCTCGTTGTCGATCACCGAGGCGTGACCGGACGGGGCCGCGATGCCCGCAGCGGTCAGGGCGCGCTTGAGGTCGGCGGTGCGCTGGTGGAAGGCGTAGGGCTCGGCCTTGGTGAAGCCGATCTCCGCGAGGCGGGCGATGGCGGCATCGATGTTCTCGTCGACGGCGTCGCGCACCGAGTACAGCTGGACGGAGGGGGACGACATAGTTCACTCCTTTGTAGAAGACGTCTGCGGTGAGTCGATAGTAGCCTGAAACCCTTACAGTGGAAGAAAATGAGGCGGATGATGACCGACGAGCCGGATGTCTCCCCCCGCGGACCGTACGCGAAGGGCGTCGCACGCCGCCGCCAGATCATCGAGAGCGCCATCGCGCAGTTCGCGAGCCGCGGAGTCGACGGCACCTCACTGCGGTCGCTCGGCGAGGCGATCGGCGTCTCGCACGCGACGCTGCGGCACTATTTCGCGTCGCGCGATGAGCTGCTCGTCGAGGTCTACCGTGCGCACGAGCTCGCGGGGGCGAGCGGGCGCGAGGATGTCGCGCGCGCCGGCGCCGAGGCATCCGCCGCCGCTCCCCCGCCCGACACCCGCGGGGCCGTCGAGCTGATGATGGAGAGCGCCGATCGCAACCGCACGATCCCCGGGCTCGTGCGCCTCTACGCGACGCTCACGACCGATGCCCTGCAGGAGGACCACCCCGTCTCCGAGGAGTTCATCCGCGAGCGCTTCGCCCACGTGCGCGAGGGCATGGCACAACGCGTGCGCGAGGCCCAGGCGGCGGGCCGGATCGCCGCCGACGTCGACCCCATGGACGCCGCCGCGCTCGTGGCCGCGGCATCTGACGGCCTGCAGGTGCAGTGGCTGCTCGCCCCCGAGACGATCGACGTGCGCCGCTCGCTGGAGTTGCTCGAACGCCTCTTGCCGGGGGCGCACTCCCCCGTCGCGTGACGTTTCGCCGCCGAGAAGTGCCGTGTTGCGGCTGCACGGCCGGCGAAGCAGCATCCTGGAACATCTCGATGCGACACCATCAGACCTGCTGCCCCCGCGCGCGCAGGGCTGCACCGACCATGCGGACGACGTCGGCCGCGCTGTGCTGCTTCCGGATCCGGACCACGAGCCACCCCGCTGCGTTCAGCGCGTTGTAGCGGTCGACGTCGACGCCCGACCAGCGATCTCGGTGCCAGCGCTCCCCTTCGTACTCGATGACGATCTTGAGCTTCGGGTAGACGAGGTCGCCGATCGCGATCAGGCGCCCGTCGGGCCCATGGATGCGGTGATTGCGCTCCGGCTCGGGGAACCCCGCGCGGAGGAGGATGAGCCGCGTCCACGTCTCGCGCGGCGACCAGACATCCTCACGCAGCTCCGGCAGCGCCGCACGCAATCGCCGCGCCCCGCGACGCGATCCGTGCGCTGCAACCGCCGCCTCGAGGTGCCCTCGTGTCGTCAGCAGGATCGGCTTGTCGGAGAGAAGCCGATCCCCCGCGGTGATCAGCTCGTCGAGGTCCAAGACGGATGCCAGCTCGCACCGCAGCTCAGCCGGAACCCGGATGCGCCGGCCGAACATCCGCGTCGTCGTCGCCGCGTCCGCGGTATGCCCGATGAGGAATCCGCCGCGCGGGGCGAAGGCCCCTGGGGCGGTGACGTGCACCTCGGGTCTCTCCAGGCGCTTCGGCAGGGGCACGCCGAGAATCCGCGCGGCGGTCGGGCCGCTGAAGAACCATCCGCGCGGGAGCTTCGCCTGGTATGCGTCGAGCAGCAGCACGAACCGCTGATCGTCATCGGCTTCGCGAAGGAGAGACAACGGCACGCGCACACCGCGGAACGGGTTGATCAGATCCGATGCCCGCAGGCGGGCCGCCGAGACGCCCGCCTCGGCCGCCTTCTGAACCGTGAACGGCGCAGCGGCGAGGGTGTCGGGAAGGGGTGACGGTTTGCGCATCCCGCAAGAGTGACGGCGCCGACGGCACGCGCGTGCGGCGAGGTGCTCGGATCTGTGGAAGGGCTCGGCGCCCGAGGCCCTGTGCTGAACAAGACGCCCCGACTCAGGCATCCTCTCGGCCCACAACGAGAAGTGCCGGAATGCGGCAATCCTGCGTGGATTGCGGCATTCCGGCACTTCTCGACGAGGCGGGATGCCTCGACTACTGCTCCGCGAGGGCCGCCAGCCGCGCCTCTTCGTCGGCCTGGATCGCCGAGTCGATGATCGGGTCGAGCGCACCGTTCATCACCTGGTCGAGGTTGTAGGCCTTGAACCCGGTGCGGTGGTCGGCGATGCGGTTCTCGGGGAAGTTGTAGGTGCGGATCCGCTCCGAGCGGTCCATCGAGCGCACCTGCGACCTGCGCGCGTCCGAGGCGGCGGCCTCGAGCTCCTCCTGCTGCCGTGCGAGCAGGCGCGCGCGCAGCACGCGCATCGCGGCCTCGCGGTTCTGGATCTGCGACTTCTCGTTCTGCATCGAGACGACGATGCCCGTCGGCAGGTGCGTGATGCGCACGGCCGAGTCGGTCGTGTTGACCGACTGACCGCCCGGGCCGGACGAGCGGAAGACGTCGACGCGGATGTCGTTCGCCGCGATCTCGATCTCCTCCGGCTCGTCGACCTCGGGGAAGACCAGCACGCCGGCCGTCGAGGTCTGGATGCGCCCCTGCGACTCGGTCGCCGGCACGCGCTGCACGCGGTGCACGCCGCCCTCGTACTTCAGGTGCGCCCAGACGCCCTCAGCCGGGTCGGTCGCGTTCGACTTCACGGCGATCTGCACGTTCGAATAGCCGCCGAGGTCGGTCGAGTCGGCCTCGAGCACCTCGGTCTTCCAGCCGCGCGAGTCGGCGTAGTGCACGTACATGCGCAGCAGGTCGGCCGCGAACAGCGCCGCCTCCTCGCCGCCGGCGCCGCCCTTGATCTCGAGGATCACGTCGCGGCCGTCGTCGGGGTCGCGCGGGATGAGCAGACGGCGCAGCTTCTCCTGCACGGCGCCCAGGCGCTCCTCGAGGGAGGGCACCTCCTCCGCGAACGCCTCGTCCTCACGGGCGAGCTCGCGCGCGGCATCCAGGTCGTCACCGGCCTGCTGCCAGTCCTCGTAGGCCTTCTTGATCTGCGCGAGCTCGGCGTAGCGGCGGTTGACCTTCTTGGCGCGCGCCGGGTCGGCGTGCAGCGCCGGGTCGGCGAGCTGCTGCTCGAGGTCCGAATACTCCGCGAGCAGGCCTGAGACCGACTCGAACATCAGCGGTGGTTGTTCTCGTGGCCGTGCGAGTGGCCGCCCACCGCGGTGGGCATCGACTTCTGCATCTGCACGAGGAACTCGACGTTCGAGCCCGTCTCCTTCAGCTTGCCGAGCACGACCTCGAGCGCCTGCTGCTGGTCGAGGCCCGCGAGGGCGCGACGCAGCTTCCAGGTGATCTTGACCTCGTCGGGCGACAGCAGCATCTCTTCGCGGCGGGTGGACGACGCGTTGACGTCGACCGCCGGGAAGATGCGCTTGTCGGCGAGCTGGCGCGAGAGGCGCAGCTCGCTGTTGCCGGTGCCCTTGAACTCCTCGAAGATGACCTCGTCCATCTTGGAGCCGGTCTCGACGAGCGCCGTGGCCAGGATGGTGAGCGAGCCGCCGTGCTCGATGTTGCGCGCGGCGCCGAAGAAGCGCTTGGGCGGGTAGAGAGCGGAGGCGTCGACGCCGCCCGAGAGGATGCGACCGGATGCCGGCGCGCTCACGTTGTAGGCGCGGCCGAGGCGCGTGATCGAGTCGAGCAGCACGACGACGTCGTGGCCCAGCTCGACGAGGCGCTTGGCGCGCTCGATGGCGAGCTCGGCGACCGTGGTGTGGTCCTCGGCGGGGCGGTCGAAGGTCGAGGCGATGACCTCGCCCTTCACCGTGCGCTGCATGTCGGTGACCTCTTCGGGGCGCTCGTCGACGAGCACGACCATGAGGTGCACCTCGGGGTTGTTCGTCGTGATCGCGTTCGCGATCTGCTGCAGCACGATCGTCTTGCCCGCCTTCGGGGGCGCGACGATGAGGCCGCGCTGGCCCTTGCCGATGGGGGCGACCAGGTCGATGATGCGCTGGGTCAGCTTCTCGGGCACCGTCTCGAGGCGCAGGCGCTCCTGCGGGTAGAGCGGAGTGAGCTTGCCGAACTCGACGCGGCTCACGGCCTCGTCGACGGTCTGGCCGTTGATCGAGTCGACCTTGACGAGCGCGTTGTACTTCTGGCGCGCGTTGCTCTCGCTCTCGCGCGGCTGACGGATCGCGCCGACGACGGCGTCGCCCTTGCGCAGGCCGTACTTCTTGACCTGGCCGAGCGAGACGTACACGTCGCTCGCGCCGGGCAGGTAGCCCGTGGTGCGCACGAAGGCGTAGTTGTCGAGGACGTCGAGGATGCCGGCGACCGGGATCAGGACGTCGTCCTCGGTGAGCTCGACCTCGCCGTCCTCGCCGACCGGGCCGCGGCGCTTGCGGTCGCGGTAGCGGCCGCGGCGGCCGCCCTCGCCCTGCTCGGCGTCGCCCTGGGCCTTCTGGCCGTTCTGGCCGTTCTGGGCGTTGCCGCCCTGCTCCGGCTTCTCCGCCTCGGCGGTCTCGGGCTCGGGCTTCTGGTTGGCGTTCTGGGCGCCTTCGGCGCGCTCACCGCGGTCGCGGTTGCGGTTCCGGTTGCGACGGCTGCGACGGCTGCGGCCGCCCTCGCCCTCCGCGGGCTGCTGCGCGGTCTCGTCGCCCTCGGCGGAGGCCTCGCCCTCGGTGCTCTCGGCACCCTCGGTCTCGGCGGGCTGGCCCTCGCGCTCGGCCTGCTTCTGCTCGGCGACGGCGTCGAGCGCCGACATGAGCGACTCGACCCCGGTCTGGCCGGCGTTCACGTGGCCGGCGGCGGCGGTGACATTGCCGCCGGTGGAGGCGCGGCGCGACCGGCGCGCGGGGCGCTGCTCGGCGGCGGGCTCCGCAGCGGCGGGAGCCGACTCGGGCGCCTCGGCCGGAGCCTCCGCATCGGCCGGAGCCGACTCGACGACGGGCTCGGCGACCGGCAGGTCGAGCTCGACGGGCGCCGCGACCTCGGCCGCGGGGGCCTCGTCGACGGGCGCCTCGACCGGGGCGTCCTCGGTCACGGCGGCAGCCGCACGCGCGGCCTCGATCGCCGAGACGAGCTCGCCCTTGCGCAGCTTCGCCGCGCCGGTGATGCCGAGTTGAGCGGCGAGGGCCTGCAGTTGCGGGACGCGGAGAGCAGTGAGGTCAGCGGTGGTCTCGCTGATCAGATCAGTCACTTTCAGGGATTCCTATCTCCGAAGGGCACGGGAAGGCCACATCGGGAAGCACGTCGCATCGTCTTCGGTGCGCAGCGGAACGTTCCGCCGCAAGAAGGACTTCGGGTTGGAACAACTCCGATGCGACGTCGTACGTGTTTCTGATTCACCCACGGATCGGCGCTTCCGGCGGAGCCGGGGCAACGGCGGGTGATGCCCACATAGTAACACCCGCGTATCGGTTCCCGCCCCCGGCGCGACGTCACATGACGGCGATCGAGGGTCGGCGACGCCCCGGCTACTCCGTGATCGCGGGGGATGTCGGGGCGACGGTCGCGCCCTTGAAGTCCACCGCGAGCATCAGCGGCTCCCACTTCACGCTCGACTGCGCGGCGACGAGCTCGGCCGCGCGCAGGCGGTCGGCCGGCCGCTCGCACAGCACGAGCACGCTCGGGCCGGCGCCCGAGACCACGGCCGGGAAGCCGGCCTGGCGCAGCAGGCGCACGAGCGCGTCGGTGTCGGGCATCGCGGCGGCGCGGTAGTTCTGGTGCAGCTTGTCCTCGGTGGCGGACAGCAGCAGCTCGGGGCTCTGGATGAGAGCCGCGATCAGCAGCGCGGAGCGCGAGACGTTGAAGACGGCGTCCTCGTGGGGCACCTGCGCCGGCTGCAGCGAGCGGGCGAGCTTGGTCGGCACGGTGTGCGCCGGCACGAACACCACGGGCGAGACGCCGCGGTGCACGTTGAGCTTCTTGTGCTGCGGGCCCTCGGGCTCGAGCCAGGCGATCGTGAGACCGCCGAAGAGCGCGGGCGCGACGTTGTCGGGGTGGCCCTCGAGCTCGGTCGCGATGGCCAGCAGTTCGGCGGCATCCAGCTCGGCGATGCCCTCGAGCAGCCCGGTGGCCGCCATGATGCCGCCCACGATCGCCGCGCCGGACGAGCCGAGGCCACGGCCGTGCGGGATCGAGTTGCGCGCGGCGATGTCGAGGCCGACGACGGTCTGGCCGTGGCGGCCGAGGACGTCGAGGATGACGGCGGCGACGAGGTTCGTCTCGTCGACCGCGACCGAGCCGTCGGCGCCGACGCCGGCGACCTGCACGCGCACGCCCGGCTCGGCGGCGACGGTCACGTCGATGTCGTCGTAGAGCGAGAGCGCGAGGCCGAGCGTGTCGAAGCCCGGGCCGAGGTTCGCCGTCGTCGCGGGGACGCGGACGTGGACGCTGCGGCCGACCGGGATCGTCGAGACGTCGCCGAGGCCCGCCGCACCGGCGGGAGCCGCCGGGGCCGAGCTCATGCCGGCGCCCCGACGGGCGCCTTCTCCAGACCGATGGCGCCGGCGACCGCGGCGGCGGAGACCTCGACGACCGTGGGCGTGATCTCGGAGCCGTCGGCCTGACGCAGGGCCCACTGCGGGTCCTTGAGGCCGTGGCCGGTCACGGTCACGGTGACGACCGAGCCCGCGGGGATCTCGCCCGCGGCGGCGCGCTCGAGCAGGCCGGCGACGGATGCCGCGGACGCCGGCTCGACGAAGACGCCGACCTCGGCCGCGAGGATCTTCTGCGCGGCGAGGATCGTCTCGTCGTCGATGGCGCCGAAATAGCCGTTGGTCTTCTCCCGGGCGGCGATCGCGAGGTCCCACGAGGCGGGGTTGCCGATGCGGATCGCCGTCGCGATCGTGTCGGGGTCCTTCACGACGTGGCCGACGACGAGCGGCGCCGAGCCGGCCGCCTGGAAGCCGAACATGCGAGGCAGCTTGGTGGTCGCGCCGCGCTCGAGCTCCTCGGAGAAGCCGCGTGTGTAGGCGGTGTAGTTGCCCGCGTTGCCGACCGGGATGAAGTGGAAGTCGGGGGCGTCGCCGAGGACCTCGACGATCTCGAACGCCGCGGTCTTCTGGCCCTCGATGCGGTCGTTGTTGACCGAGTTGACGAGGTGCACGGGGTATTCGGCGGCGAGCTCGCGCGCGACGTCGAGGCAGTCGTCGAAGTTGCCCTTGAGCTGGACGATCTCGGCGTCGTGGACGATCGCCTGGCTGAGCTTGCCGAGCGCGATCTTGCCCTCGGGGATGAGCACGACGGCCTTGATGCCCGCGTGCGCCGCGTAGGCGGCGGCCGAAGCCGAGGTGTTGCCGGTGGAGGCGCAGATGACGGCCTTGGCGCCGGCCTCGACGGCCTTCGAGATGGCCATCGTCATGCCGCGGTCCTTGAAGGAGCCCGTCGGGTTCATGCCCTCGAACTTGATGTAGACGCGGGCGCCGGTGCGCTGGGACAGCGCCGGGGCCTCGATCAGCGGCGTGCCGCCCTCGCCGAGCGTGACGATGGGGGTGGCATCCGTCACATCGAGGCGGTCACGGTACTCGCGCAGGACTCCCTGCCACTGGTGGGCCACTTCTTATGCTCCTTCGATTCGCAGCACATGGGCGATCGACGTGACGGCCGTGCTGGCGCGCAGCGCCTCGACGGTCGCGGCGAGGGACGCCTCGAGAGCTGCATGGGTTCCGATGACAAGGGTAGCCGTCGGCGAGGCATCCTCAGCGCCCGCGGGGGCGCCGCTGGACTGCTGGACGGTCTCGATCGACGCGCCGTTCTCGGCGAACAGCCGCGAGACCTCGGCGAGCACGCCCGGCTGGTCCGTGACGTGCAGCGTCACGTGGTAGCGGGTGACCGCGGCCGAGACGGGCAGCACGGGCAGGTTGGCGTGCGTCGACTCGGCGACACCCGGGCCGCCGGCGACGTGGCGCCGCGCGGCCGAGACGACGTCGCCGAGCACGGCGGAGGCGGTCTGGATGCCACCGGCGCCGGCGCCGTAGAACATCAGGTCGCCCGCGGCGTGCGCCTGCACGAAGACCGCGTTGTGGGCGCCGTGGACGGCGGCGAGCGGGTGCTCGCGCGGCACGAGCGCCGGGTAGACGCGCGCCGAGACGCCGGCCTCACCCGTCGTGGGATCGATCACGCGCTCGCAGATCGCGAGGAGCTTGACGACGAAGCCCATCGCCTGGGCGCGCTCGACCTGCTCCTTCGAGATGTCCTCGATGCCCTCGCGGTACACCGACTCGAGCGGCACGTTGGTGTGGAAGGCGAGGCCGGCGAGCAGCGCGGCCTTCGCCGCGGCGTCGTAGCCGCCGATGTCGGCGGTCGGGTCGGCCTCGGCGTAGCCGAGCTCGGTCGCCGTCGCGAGCGCGGACGCCAGGTCGTCGCCGAAGGTGTCCATGCGGTCGAGGATGAAGTTCGTCGTGCCGTTGACGATGCCGAGGATGCGGGTGACCGAGTCGCCGGCGAGGCTGTCGCGCAGCGGGCGGATGATCGGGATCGCGCCGCCGACCGCCGCCTCGTAGTACAGCTGCGCGCCGACCTGCTCGGCCACGTCGAAGAGCTCGGCGCCGTGCGTCGCGAGCAGCTGCTTGTTGCCCGTGATCACGTCGGCGCCCGAGTTGAGCGCCTTGAGGATGAGCGAGCGGGCCGGCTCGATGCCGCCCATGAGCTCGACGACGATGTCGGCGCCGAGGATGAGCTGCTCGGCGTCCGTCGTGTACAGCTCGGCCGGCAGCTCGACGTCGCGGGGCTTGTCGAGGTCGCGCACGGCGATGCCCGCGAGCTCGATGCCCGCGCCGATGCGGCTCGACAGCTCGGCGGCGTTGTCGAGCAGCAGCTTCGCGACCTGCGAGCCGACGGTGCCGCCGCCCAGCAGGGCGATCTTCAGGGTGCGGTATTCGATCAAGGCGTGACCCCCGTGTCGTGGGAAAGCAGATCTTCCTCGGTCTCGCCGCGCACGATCACGCGGGCGGCGCCGTCGCGCACGGCGACGACGGCCGGGCGGGGAAGGTAGTTGTAGCGGCTCGACAGCGACCAGCAGTACGCGCCGGTGGCCGGCACGGCGAGCAGGTCGCCGGGGGCGACATCCCCGGGCAGGTAGTCGGCGTCGACCACGATGTCGCCGGACTCGCAGTGCTTGCCGGCGATGCGCACGAGCACGGGTTCGGCGGCGGAGGCGCGGCTCGCGAGGCGCACCGAGTACGCGGCCTGGTAGAGCGCGTAGCGCGCGTTGTCGCTCATGCCGCCGTCGACGCTCGCGTAGAGGCGGGTCGCGGCGGTCTCGTCGTCGAGCGAGACCTCGACGGGCTTGGTCGTGCCGAGCTCGTAGAGGCTCACGCCGGCGCCGCCGACGATCGACCGGCCCGGCTCGAAGGCGAGGTGGGGCACGGGGATGCCGCGCGCGGCGCACTGCGCGGCGACGGTGCCCACGATGTGCTCGGCGAGCACCTCGATGTCGGTGGGGTCGTCGGCGACCGTGTAGGCGATGCCGAAGCCGCCGCCGAGGTTGAGCTCGGGCACGGGGCCGCCCGCGAGCAGGCGCGCGTGCACCTCGAGCAGACGGCTCGCGGACTCGCCGAAGCCGCCCACGCCGAAGATCTGCGAGCCGATGTGGCAGTGCAGCCCCACGAACTCGAGGCTCTCGTGCCCGCGGATCTCGGCGACGAGGCGCTCGACGTCGCCGAGCGGGATGCCGAACTTCTGGTCTTCGCGGGCGGTCGCCAGGAACTCGTGGGTGTGCGCGTGGACGCCCGAGTTGACGCGCAGGCGCACCCGCTGGCGGCGGCCGTGGCGGGCTGCGGCATCCGCGACGCGCGCGATCTCCTGCTCGGAGTCGATGACGATCGTGCCGAGACCGACGGCGACCGCGCGGTCGATCTCGGCGAGGGACTTGTTGTTGCCGTGCAGGCCCAGGCGCGCGGCGTCGACGCCCGCGGCGAGGGCCACGGCGAGCTCGCCCGCCGAGCACGTGTCGATGTTGAGGCCGGCCTCGGCGACCCAGCGCGCGACCTCGGTCGAGAGGAACGCCTTGCCCGCGTAGTAGACGGTCGCCGTGGTGCCGGCGGCGCGCGCTGCGGCGGCGAAGGCGGCGAGCGTGCGGGACGCCCTGGCCCGGACATCCGCCTCATCGATCACATACAGCGGGGTGCCGAACTCGGCCGCGAGGTCGGTGAGGCGCACTCCCCCGATGGCGACGACGCCGTCGTCATCGCGACGCGCGGTGGCCGGCCAGACCCGAGCGGGCAGCTCGTTCGCGTCAGCGGGAACGGTCAGCCAGCTCGGCGCCAGGGGGTTGGAGACCATTCGGAGTCCTCGTCTTCAGATGGGGATTGCCGCCCAGTTTACCGGGCGCCCCGAGGCGCCCCGGAACCGCGTTACGACGCCGGGCGCTCGTCAGGTCGCCGGGCAGGCCGCGTGCGAGGTGAAGCTGCCCTCGGAGAGCGCGAAGTCCTCGGCGTGGAACTCGATCGTCGCCGCGCTCCTCGCGATCGTGATGTCGCCGACGTCCAGCCCGAGCGGGATATACGGCGCGATGCATACGTTGATCGGCTTGCCGTCGAAGACCCCGCCGAGCAGCGACTTCACGTCGAAGTGCACGGGGCCGGATGTCACGTTCACGGCCTGCGGGTACAGCCGGACGATCTTGCCGTCGGCCACGGGGCGCACCGCGGCCGAATAGCTCAGCGGCAGGCCGAGCACCTGCGTCGTCGCCGTGTAGGTCACCGTCTTCTCGCTGAGCAGGATCGACGCGCTCGGGTCCGGCAGCGCGACGAGGCTGTTCACCGCGGACTCCGAGACGTGGATCGTGCCGTGCACCGTGCCGAGCACGGGCGGTTTCGCGAAGGAGCGGTCGATGCGGACATCCCCCGCGACGAGCGAGGCCGACACCGAGCCGCGGCTCGTGTCGATCGCCGGGGCGTCGACCTCGACCTGGTCGAAGGTGCCGGAGAGGTACTGCGCGATGAAGGAGAAGCCGCGGACGTCCACCTTCAGCCCTGGCACGGTCACGCCGTCGGGCAGCGCCTGAGCGATCTCGGCTTCCATGCGCTGCTCGGCATACACCCGCAGCGCGTAGTCGGCGCCGAAGAGCACCGCCACGACCGCGAGGACGATGACGACGAGCCAGGCCAGCCGACGCATGCCGGAGGCTACATCTTCTCCGGAGCGGAGACGCCGAGCAGGCCGAGGCCGTTGCGGATGACCTGCGCGGTCGCGTCGTTGAGCCAGAGGCGCGTGCGGTGCACCGCTTCGATCGGGGCGTCGCCCTGCGGGATGACGCGGCAGTTGTCGTACCAGCGGTGGTACAGGCCCGCGATCTCCTCGACGTAGCGCGCGACGCGGTGCGGCTGGCGCAGCTCGGCGGCGTGGGCCACGACGCGCGGGAACTCCTGCAGAGCACCGAGCAGCGCCGACTCGGTCTCGTGCGACAGCAGCTCGGGGGCGAACTCGCTGCGGTCGACGCCCGCCGCCGCCGCGTTGCGTGCGACCGACTGGGTGCGGGCGTGCGCGTACTGCACGTAGAAGACCGGGTTGTCGTTGCTGCGCTTGGCGAGCAGGTCGAGGTCGAGGTCGAGCGAGGTGTCGCTGGAGGACCGCACGAGGGCGTAGCGGCCGGCGTCCACGCCCACGGCGTCGACGAGGTCGTCGAGGGTGACGATGTTGCCCGCGCGCTTGCTCATGCGCACCGGCTGGCCGTCCTTGAGCAGGTTGACCATCTGGCCGATGAGGATCTGCAGGTTCTCATAGGGCGTGTCGCCGAAGGCCGCCGCCATGGCCATCATGCGGCCGACATAGCCGTGGTGGTCGGCGCCGAGCATGATGATGTTCTGCTCGAAGCCGCGCTCGCGCTTGTTCTGGTAGTAGCCGATGTCGCCCGACATGTAGGCCGGCTCGCCGTTCGAGCGGATGATGACGCGGTCCTTGTCATCGCCGAAATCGGTCGTGCGCAGCCAGGTCGCGCCCTCGTGCTCGAAGACGTGGCCCTTCTCGCGCAGCTGCGCGATCGCCTTGTCGACCGCGCCCGAGGTGTGCAGCGAGTCCTCGTGGAAGTAGACGTCGAAGTCGACGCCGAAGGAGTGCAGCTTCTGCTTGATCTCCTCGAACATGAGGTTCACGCCGATCGAACGGAAGGCCTCCTGCTGGGCGTCGCGCGGCTGTGCGGCCAGGTCGCCGTCGTACTGCGCGACGACCTCGTTCGCGATGTCGGCGATGTAGGCGCCGCCGTAGCCGTCCTCCGGCGTGGCCTCGCCGAGGTAGCTCGCGAGCAGGCTGCGCGCGAAGCGGTCGATCTGCGAGCCGTGGTCGTTGAAGTAGTACTCGCGGGTGACGAGGCCGCCCTCGGCGGCGAGGATGCGCGCGAGGCTGTCGCCGACGGCCGCCCAGCGCACGCCGCCCATGTGGATCGGCCCGGTCGGGTTCGCGCTCACGAACTCGAGGTTGATCGTGATGCCGTCGTAGAGGTGGCCGTGGCCGTATGCCTCGCCCGCATCGACGATGGTCTTCGCCAGGGCGCCGGCGGCCGCGGCATCCAGCCGGAAGTTGATGAAGCCCGGGCCGGCCACCTCGGCCGACGCGACGCCGTGGATCGACGCGGCCGCCTCGGCGATCTCGGTCGCGAGCTCGCGCGGGTTCACCCCGAGCGGCTTGGCCAGCTTCAGTGCGACGTTGCTCGCCCAGTCGCCGTGGTCGCGGTTCTTCGGGCGCTCGAGGGTGACATCCGGCTCGGTGAACTGCGGGCCCTCCGCATCGCCGCGGCGCCGCGCCACGATCGGCGAGACGAGGGCGAACAGGGCGGCAGAAAGCTCAGCAGGAGTCACGAATAACGATTCTATGGGAGGGCTCCGCGCCACCCCTGAGAGGCATATCCCCGTTGATAGGCTCGCGAGAAGTCCCTCGCCGAGACCCCCTGCTCGTACGAGGAATCATCGACGGAAAGCCTGACCAATGCCCCTCGCGCGCCCCGCCCTCCGCCTCTCGTCCGCCCTGCTCGCCGGCGCCGCGATCGCCGTGCTCGCCGGGTGCTCGCTGGTCGGCGGCGGCTCCCCCAAGCCGACCTCGACGGCCGCGACGGATGCCTCGACCTCGGCGCCCTCGGGCACGACCGCCCCCACCGACGGCACGACCCCCACCCCGACGCCGACCCCGACGCCGACGCCGGTCGCCCTCAACCAGGGCCAGGTGTGGACGGCGCAGCAGGTCTACGCGTACAACCCCAACTTCGCGCCCGACCCGAGCTACTCGACGGCCGCCACGTCGCCCGCGGCGCAGCTCGTGCAGCTCAAGGGCGTCGCGTTCGGCTGGGTGAGCGAGACCGACAAGACCACGATCGAGATCGGCGTCGCGCACCCCTCGGCCGACAACTTCGACCAGTTCAGCGGCGAGGTCGCATCGTCGGCCGGCGCGCAGCAGGTGCCCGTCGACGGGGCGCCCGCCGGCACGGTCTCGTACTTCTCCGTCGCGAACGGTGTCGGCACCCTGCAGGTGTTCACCGCCAACGGCTACTGGGTCGTCATCTCGTCCGCGTACTTCGCCGAGCCCGGCGACAGCTATCAGATCGCGACCGACGTGATGGGGAACCTGAAGTAGGTCGCGCCGCCTCGGGCCGCGGAATTCCGCGCGTTGCGGAGCTCACCGCGCCGTGCGGGCGGCAATAGCGCGCGATGAACTCCGCAACGCGCGAAAGATGGGCAGCCCCGCAGGCCGCGGCAGCTAGCGGCCGAGGCGCGCGACGCGTTCCGCGAGCGCGTCGGGCACGAGCTGCGCAGCCGCGACGATGAACTTGTAGCGCAGGCTCGGAATCGAGACCGCCCGCCCGCGCCGGGTGTCGATGAGGGCGGCGCGCACGACATCCGGCGCGGACAGCCAGAGGAAGTCGGGCACGGCGCGCTCGAGCTCGGACGCCTCGGGCCGCTCGACCGCGGGGGCCACGGCGTGGGCATCCGTCGCCAGCCGTTCGTGAGGCCCACCGCGGGCAGCGGAAACCATGCGCTCATGGAATTCAGTGCGCGTGAAGCCGGGCGCGACGGCGGTCACCCGCACGCCGCGCGGCTTGTAGACGACGTTCGCCCAGCGGCTGAAGTTCAGCAGCCACGCCTTCGCGGCGCTGTAGGTGCCCCGCGGCGTGTAGCCCGCCACCGAGGCGATGTTGATGATCGTGCCGCCGCCGCTCGGAAGCATGTGGGTGAGTGCAGCGTGGCTGAGCCGCAGCGGCACCTCGACCAGGATCGACAGCATCTCGAGCTCGTCGTCGACCGAGTTCTGCTCGAAGCGCCCCGGCAGCCCGAAGCCCGCGTTGTTCACAAGCAGATCGATGCGATTGACGGATGCCGCGACGCGGGCCTCCGCGGCCTTCGCACCCGCCTTCGTCAGGAGGTCGAGCGCCAGCACCTCCACCTCGACGTCATGGGCGGTGCGCAGCTCGGCCGCGA
Organism: Microbacteriaceae bacterium; assembly: GCA_009780695.1. Taxonomy (GTDB): domain Bacteria; phylum Actinomycetota; class Actinomycetes; order Actinomycetales; family Microbacteriaceae; genus Gryllotalpicola. The sequence continues at coordinate 337,534 of WQZN01000003.1, read as the reverse complement.
AGGCCTCGAGACGCGCGCGGTTCCGGGCGACGAGGACCAGGTCCAGGCCGTCGGCGGCGAGCTGGCGCGCGAACTCGGCGCCGATGCCGCTGGACGCGCCGGTGATGAGGGCACGGGTTCCGAGGGCGCGGGGGTGGGGGTGGGGCATCCTCACACCTTAATCGCCGCGATGTCGGATTCGTGGTTGACAATCAGGATTACCGATATATCGTTAACGTGTCTTTGAAGGTCAAAGACCTCTCACGAAAGGTCGATCATGCGATTCGACAACCATCACGACCACAACCACGACCACCACGAGTTCGGGCGCCGCGGGTTCCCGGGCCGCGCCCCCCACGACGACGAGCTGCACCACCACGACCCGCGCGGCCGCGGCGGGCGCCCCGGCTTCGGCGGTTTCGGGCCCGGCGGCTTCGGCCCGAGCTTCGACCCGGCCGACTTCGCCCGCGGGGGCCGCGGCCGACGCCGCGCCTCGCGCGGCGACATCCGCGCCGCCCTGCTCTCGCTCATCGCGGAGGAGCCGGCGAGCGGCTACGCGCTCATCAAGCGCATCGGCGACAAGACCGACGGCCTCTGGGTGCCGAGCCCCGGCTCGGTCTACCCGACGCTGCAGCAGCTCGTCGACGAAGACCTCATCGCCCCGTCGGGCGAGGGCCGCAAGACCGAGTACACGCTGACCGACGCCGGGCGCGAGCACGTCGCCGAGCACGCCGAGCAGCTGGCCGCCGCGTGGGATGCCGCGCCCGCCCGTTCCGGCGCCGACACCGAGCTGTTCGAGTCCATCGGCAAGCTCATGGGCGCCATCCACCAGCTGCGCTTCGTCGCCTCCGAGCAGCAGCGGAAGGACGCCGCCGCCAAGATCGATGAGCTGCGGAAGGCCCTCTACGCAATCCTCGCCGAGAACTAGACGGCCGCGCACGACCCTCCACGCGATCCTCGCCGAGAACTAGACGGCGGACAGCCGCCGTCAGAGGGCGCCAACGCGATCGACGGCGAGGCCGCCGATCAGTTCCGGGTGTCGGATCCGCTGTCCGGGAGCCGGATCCGGTTCCCGCACCGCGGATTGCGTTCCCGCACCCTCGCCCGATCCGCGCTCGGCCCGCGCCGCGAGGCGCTTCGCGACACGGTCGACGAGGGCGCCGATTCCGAGCCCGACGGCGAGCGAGACGCCGAGGGCGACGAGCGGGTTGCCGAGGATGCCGCCTGCCGCGGTGCCCACCAGGGCGCCGACGGCGACGTGCAGGCCGGTGTAGAGCGTGATCGAGGTGACCGCCAGGGGCAGGTAGCGGCGCAGCGGCATCCGCACCGACCCCGCCGTCATCGACACGACCACCCGCACGACCGGCACGAACTTGGCGGTCAGCAGGATCGAGGCCGGGCTCGTGCCGAGGCGGCGCCGCGCGAGGGCGAACGCGCGGGCGATGCGCCCGTTGCGGCGCGAGGCCCAGCGGTCGAGGCCGAATCGGCGGCCCAGGTGGTAGGCGATCAGATCCCCCGCGAGCGCGGCCGGCACGGCCACCAGGGGCACGAGCCACGGGTTGCCGCCCGCGACGCCGATCGCGGCCGAGGTCGCGACGACGAGCGTCTCCCCCGGCACGAACGGGAAGAACCCGTCGACGACCAGCACGAGTGCGACGAGTGCGAGCGCCCAGGGCGAGGCTGCGGCGGCGGCGATGAGGTGCCCGATCGTGTCCATGACCTCGAAGTTACGGATCGACTCGCGCCCGGTCGTCACGCTGCAGTCGCGTTCGACCCCCTACTGCGGTATCGGATTCCCGGCCCGCGCACGGCACCCGCGCGCGGGTTGTGGCACGGTGGGCGTGGAAGGGGGCGAGATGGCCTGGCTGCGCTCGCGGCGACGCAAGACGGATGACGCGGCTCCCGCGGCGGCGACCACCATGCCCGCGACCGCCGCACCCGCCCCCGCGCCCGCGCCCACCGAGCGGGTCGAGCCGGCCGCGGCATCCCCCGCTCGCTCGCGCCGCCCGCTGTCCCCGCGCGCCCGCACCACCGTCTTCTGGGTCGTCCTCGGCCTCATCGCGGCCGGGCTCTATGCGGTCGAGGTGCCGCTGTCGGTCGGGCTGTACCGCGTGCCCGTCGAGATCGTCTTCGTCGTCGTGGCCGCGCACGTCGGGGCGCTCGCACTGGCCGTGTGGCGGCCGCGCGAGGCATCCGTGCTCGCGGTCGTCGCGGTGCTCGTGCTGATGCTGCTGTCGACCGGCGGCACGGGGGCGCCGTGGCCGTGGGCCGTCGCGCCCCTGATCACGCAGTCGCTCGTGCTCGCCGTCGTCGCGTGGAAGGACACCTGGTGGTGGTCGCTGGCCGCATGGGCGGCGAGCTGCGTGGCATCCGTGCTCGTCGCCTTCGTCTTCATCTCGCACCGCGATCTCGGCGCGTCGATGACCAACGTGATCGTGTTCGCGAACATCGCCGTGTTCGTGCTCGCCGCGGCTGTGGTCGTGCGGCAGCTGCAGCGCACGCGCGCACAGCTCGTGACCGAGCGCTCGACGAGTTCGGCCGAGCGCGAGCGGCGGCAGGTGCTCGACGAGCGGGCCCGCATCGCGCGCGAGCTGCACGACGTGGTCGCGCACGGCATGTCGATCCTCAACGTGCAGGCCACGAGCGCGCCCTACCGGCACCCCGGGCTGCCCGCCGAGGTCGTCGCCGAGTTCGAGCAGATCGCCGCGCAGACCCGCACCACGCTCGCCGAGATGCGACGACTGCTCGGAGTGCTGCGCTCCGATGAGGGCGTCGAGGATGTCACGGGCGCCGGCCCGGCATCGGCGGGGGCCGCCGCGCCGCCGCGCTCCCCCGCGCGCGACACGAAGCCGACGGAGGTGCTCGGCGTCGCCGGCTCTGGCATCCCCGCCGGCCGCGGCGCGACCTCGCCCACGGTCGTGCTCGAGCCGCAGCCGGGGCTCGCGCAGCTGCCGGCACTCATCGAGCAGGCGCGCGCGGCGGGTGCCGAGATCCTGTTCCAGCCGGGCGAGGCGCTCGGGCATCCCGTCGACGACGTCGTCGGCCTCGCCGCCTACCGCATCGTGCAGGAGGGCCTGAGCAACGCGCTGCGGCACGCGCCCGGCGCGGCGATCACGGTGCAGCTCGAGCGCGACTCGCGCATGCTCGAGGTCGCGGTGGTCAACGTCGCGCCGACCCGCACCGTGCGGGCGTCGACCGGCCAGCTCGCCGGCGCCGGCTTCGGCCTGCAGGGCATGCGCGAGCGCGCGGCGGCGGTCGGCGGCAGCGTCGAGTACGGGCCGATGCCCGGCGGCGGCTACCGGGTGGACGCCGTGCTGCCCGCGACCGCCGGGGGCGCGTCGTGAGCGCGGTCGACCCGGGGATGCCCGGCGCCGGCATCCGCATCGTCATCGCCGACGACCAGGCGATGGTGCGCGCAGGCTTCGCCGCCCTGCTCGGCGCGCAGCCCGACATCACGGTCGTCGGCCAGGCGGCCGACGGCGCCGAGGCGGTGCGGCTCGCGACCGCGCTGCGGCCGGACGTCGTGCTGATGGACGTGCGCATGCCCGTGCAGAACGGCATCGACGCGACCGCCGCCCTCGTCGCGTCGGGGCTGCCGACGCGCGTGCTCATGCTCACGACGTTCGACATCGACGACTACGTGTTCCAGGCACTGCAAGCGGGTGCGAGCGGATTCCTGCTGAAGGATGCCCTGCCGGCCGACCTGGTGCACGCGGTGCGCGTCGTCGCCGGCGGGGAGGGCCTGCTGTCGCCGCGGCTCACGCGGCTGCTCATCGAGCGGTTCGCCCATGGGGCGGGTGGCGGGGCATCCGCGGCCGCCGCGGGCTCGGCCGCCGCGCCGCCCCCGCGCGCCGAGCTCGAGGAGCTGACCGCGCGCGAGAACGAGATCCTCGTGCTGGTCGCGCAGGGGCTGTCGAACACGGAGATCGCGCGCACCCTGTTCCTGGCCGAGCAGACCGTGAAGACGCACGTCAGCCGGATCTTCGCGAAGCTCGGACTGCGCGACCGCGCCCAGGCGGTGATCCTGGCCTACGAGCGCGGGCTCGTCGTGCCGGGCACGTGACGCGGTTCCACCGGTGATCGGGCAGGGCCTCGTCAGCTGTCGCGGTGCTCGACGAGACCGACCAGATTGCCCTCCGAGTCGCGGACGAAGGCCTGCCATTCGGCGGTGCCGACCGGCCCGAGGCTCGCGTCGGTGTGCTCGAAGATCACGCGCGGCTCGCTCTCGATCGTCACCCCGGCGCCCCGCAGGCGCTCGACGGTCGCGAAGATGTCAGGCGCCTTCAGATAGATGAGCGAGGGCGGCGCCGCGCGATCGAGCAGCAGCCGCACCCCGCCGAGCTGGAAGAACAGCAGGCCCGGTGGGTCGAAGAACCCCGTCGGCTTCGTGCCCGTCAACAGCTCGTAGAACGCCCGCGCGCGGTCGAGATCGTCCGCGTGCACCGCAACCTGCCCCAGTTCCATGCGGCGAGTCTATGGACGCCTGGGGCTGCGAGCAGCGGTCTGCGCAGAACTCAGGAGAAGGCGACCTCATCGGTCGTGACGACCGCCGCCTGCTTGCCCGGTGCGGACTGGAACCGCCAGTACAGGTTCGTGTGCGCGATCACCTGGTCGACTGGCGGGGCGCCCCAGGCGGTCTTGTCGCCGGCGGTGTGCGCGTCGCCGACCAGGGTGGTGTCGTAGCCGCGCGCGAAGGCGCCGTGGATCGTCGAGCGGATGCACGCATCGGTCTCGGCGCCCGCGACGACGAGAGCGCCCACGCCCCGCTCGGCCAGGACCTGCTCGAGGTCGGTGCCCTCGAATGCGTCGCCGTGCTGCTTGTCGACCCGGGCCTCGCCCTCGGCCGGCACCAACTCGGGAACGAGCGCCCAGGCCGCCGCCCCCTTGACCAGCTCGGAGTCGTTGTGCTGCACCCACACGACCGGCACCTCGGCCGCACGCGCCCGGTCGACGAGCGCCGCGATGCGGGCGACCACGGCATCGCGCTCGTAGGCGCCGTCGACGACGCCGTTCTGCACATCCACGACCAGCAGCGCCGTGTTCGTGCGCCCATTCACAGTCGACATGCCAACCCCTTCGTTCACGTGCTTCCGGACCCGATTGGGACGTTACAACCGACCTCCGACATCGGCACGGGCTCGTGCGGCCGGCGTTGCCCTGGCGACACCGAGGCGATGTGCATGTCAAGCACCCTTGACATCCCGGGATGCCCGACCTACAGTCGCCGCATGACAAGCAAACTTGACACGGAGGAGGCGCCCACCGAGCTGCGCCGCCGACGCGTCTTCCGCACGCGCGTGTGGATCGGGGCCGGCGCGTTCTATCTCGCCTATTTCGCGCTCTACCAATGGGGTCAGCACGGGCCGGCTCCCCTGCGCCTCACGCTCGCCCTGCTCCCGCTCCTCGCCGTGGCCTGGTTGGTCGTCGCGATGACCGCACGCATCCGCCAGCTCGACGAATACCAGATCAAGCTTCAGATCCCGGGCCTCGCCGTCGGCTTCGCCACCATGATCGTCGCCTCGATCGCCATGAACGCGTTCAGCGAGGCCGGGTTCCGGGCGCCGGACAGCCCCGCCCTCCTCAGCCTGATCGGCGTGACCGCCTGGGCGTTCACGAGCGCGCTGACCGGCGCGGCCCGGAACTGATGGAGAACCTCATCCGCTCCGAGCGCGAGCAGCGCGGGTGGACGCAAGCCGCGCTCGGCGAGCACCTCGGCGTCTCACGCCAGACGATCGTCGCGCTCGAGGCGGGCAAGTACGACCCGTCGCTGCCCCTGGCGTTCCGCATCGCAGGCCTCTTCGGGAAGCCGATCGAGGCGATCTTCTTCCCATCGCGCACGCACTGGTCCTGATCTGCGCGCCGGCATCTCGCCGACACGCTGACGAGCGTGTCAGCCCGTGGCGGAAAGGCGGGCCCGGAGGACACTCGCCGCGACCTGCGGCGTGCGTTCCGTGACGAGCGGGTGAAGATGCCGGCCATGGATGAACTGCAGCCCGGCGACGGCGACCCAGGAGTTCAAGAGATCCGTGCTCATCCCCGCCGCGGGGACGGATCGCTCGCGGTACCCGTGGATGACCGCGGCCGCGAGATCTTCTGGGGTTCCACTCCGCCCGAGGTCCAGCAGACCGATGAAGGCCGCGCGGCCGAGGTCGAGGCCGAACGGCGAGACGGATGCCGTCTCCCAGTCCAGCAGCACCCCGGGGTGTGCGTCATCGCCGGTGTCGAGATAGTTGCCGGTGCCGGGGTCGCCGTGGGTGAGCGCCAGTCGCTCCTCGCCCTCGACCCGTCTGAGCGCGTCGGCGATCGCATCCGCGAGCTCCGCGTCGAGCAGCGCTCGCACGATCGCCAAGCGTTCCCGGTGGTCGTCGACGAACTCCCGCATGGGAACGCACCGGAACGGGCTGTCGGAGACATCGACGCTCTCGAGTGCCGCGAGGTCGCGCCCGAATCGTCGCCACCCCGCCGGGGTCCGCGCGAAACTTCCTCCTTCGCGAGAGATGACGAGGATCGGCTCACCGCTCGACGTCATGCCCGACCCCACGACGCGCGGCACGCGAACGCCCGCGGAGATCAGATATTCGAGGGCCTGCCGCTCCTCCTGCACCCTGCCGTGGGAACGCTGGATCTTCACGACGACGGGTTGCTCGCCGAGCCGACCGAACCGGGTCTCGTTCTTCGAACCGCCCGGGGTGCGATCACCCAGCTCGACCAGTCGTCCGTCATCCAGCGCGAGCGTGTCCACGTCGTCACGGTATCCGTGACCCCATGCCGACCTAGGAATGGCTTGCGGGGCGCGGGGCACCGCCGGATCCGCGGTAGGCGAGGTGCCCGCCGAGGTAGCCCGCGAGCGACACTCCGATGAGACCGGCCAACGCCAGCTGTTTGCCGAGCGCCCGATGCCCCATGAGCCGGGCGACGAGCGACGCCCCGTAGAGCGAGCCCGTCGCGGCGACGGCGGCCCAGTGCACGACGCCCACGCGCTGCTGCACGTGCGGCAGGCGCGCGAAGTCGACCTGCCCTGAGAGAGCAGCGGGCACGGCCGCGACGACGCCCGCCCCGATGAGCGCCATCGCCGGCGTCTCGGTGCCGGGCATCAGGTCGAGGAGGTTCGCCGACATCCAGAACCCCAGAGGGGCCTGCACGAAGGCCGGATGCGCGGGGTGGCCGATCGGCACGCCGTGCAACAGGTCGCGCACACGGCCGGCCGGCACGACCAGATCAGCCCATTTCGCGAGCAGCCGCGCGGCGGGGTCGAGCCTGCCCTCGTGCTCGAGAGCATGCACGAGCCCCTCGGCCAGAGGTGCTGAGCCCCGTGCGACGGCGGTCGCGTTCGCCTTTTTCGGATCGGTCATGTGCGGCACATTAGGCCTCTTCGGCCGCAACCGTCACCCGGTTGACACCTGCATCTGCCGACGCCGCGGAGATGGGTCGATTGTGCGGATGCCGGAAGAGATCGGCTCCGCACAGTCGACCCATCTCCGCTCCCCCGGGCGCACCTCAGCCGGCCTGGCCGCCGCCGCGCTCGTCCCGGTCGCCGAGATGCAGCACGTTCCGCGCGCGCTGCAGCGCCGCCGCGCCGATCGCCTCCGCCGAGTCGATGACCGCGTTCACACGCAGCGGGTCGTCCTTGGCGAGCACCTTGAGCGTGTTGTCGCGGTACTCCTTCGTGATCTTCGGCGGCAGCGGCGGCGCATTGCGGGTCACGTAGCAGTCGAGCACCGTCACTCCGTCATGGGCGAGCGCGGCATCCCACGCCCCCGCGATCTCGTCGTCGCTGCGCACCCGCACCCCGCGGAAGCCGAGCAGCTCGGCATAGCCCGCGTAGTCGATCGATTCCACGTCCTGCGCGCTGCGCCACACGGGGTCGGCGTCCTGGGTGCGCGCCTCCCACGAGACCTGCGCGAGGTCGTCGTTGTGCATGATCGCGACGATGAAGCGCTTGTCGGGCCAGCGCTCGAGGTATTTCTTCGCCGTGATCAGCTCGTTCATGCCGAGCATCTGAAACGCCCCGTCGCCGATCGTGCAGATGACCGGCCGCTCGGGGTACGCGAACTTCGCGGCGAGCGCGTAGGGCATCGACGCGAGCATGCTGGCCAGGCGTCCGGACAGGTCGCCGCGCATGCTGCGGCGCAGGCGGATGTGGTGCGCGTACCAGTCGACCGTGGTGCCGGCATCCGCCGTCACGATCGCGTCGTCGGGCAGCCGCTCGTTCAGCTCGAAGAACACGCGCCGCGGGTTGGCGCCGTCGGGGAACGAGACCATCGCCTCGGCGCGCATCTCGCGCTCCCAGTCGGCGAAGTGGTCGGCGATGGTCTCCTGCCAGGTGGGATAGAGCTTCGGCTGCAGCAGCGGCAGCAGCGCCTCGAGCGTCGCGCCGACATCGCCCCAGAGGTTGAGCTCGGTCGGGTAGCGCATGCCGAGCTGCTCGGGCTTGAGATCGATCTGCACCGCGCGGGCGTGGCCCGTCGGCGGCAGGAACTCGCCGTACGGGTAGTTCGTGCCGAGCATGACGAGCGTGTCGCACTTGTGCATCTGCCAGCGGCTCGGCAGCGAGCCGAGCAGCCCGAGCTGCTGGGTGTGGAAGGGCACGTCCGACGGCACGACGTCCTTCCCCCGCAGCGCCGTGATGATGCCGGCGCCCGTCGTGTTCGCGAGCTCGACGACCAGATCGGTCGCGCCGCGCGCGCCCGCGCCGACGAGCAGGGTCACCTGGCTGCCCGCGTTGATGAGATCGGCGGCGGCCTCGAGCTGCTCGCGGGCGGGGACGATGCGGGTGGATGCCGGAGCCGCGCTCGAGCGCGAGACCCAGTGCTCGAGCGGGGGCTCCTGCGCCGGCATCCCCTGCACGTCATGCGGCAGCACCACGACGGCCGGCCCGAGCCGCGTCTGCGCGGTGCGGAAGGCGGTGTCGACCACGGCCTGCGCCTGCTCGGGAGTGACGACCGTCTTGACGTAGACGGCGACGTCCGCGAAGAGGCGCTCGAGGTCGCTCTCCTGCTGGGTCGCCGTGCCGAGCGCGGCGAGGCCCTGTTGGCCGACGATCGCGACGACGGGCACGTTGTCCATCTGGGCGTCGTAGAGCCCGTTGATCAGGTGGAAGGCACCCGGGCTCGAGGTCGCGACGCAGACGCCGACCTTGCCCGTGAACTTGGCGTGGGCCGTGGCCATGAAGGCGGCGATCTCCTCATGGGTCGGCCGGATGTAGTCGAGCCCGTCGCCCTCCTGATCGAGCGCGCCGAGGGCGCCGTCGAACGCGCCGATGCCGTCGCCCGGGTAGCCGAAGACCCTGGTCACGCCCCATTCCTTGATGCGGCCGATCACGAACTCGCTGACGGTGTGCTGCGCCATGTGCTGCCCCTTCCCCTTGCACGGGGTGGTTACCCGTGCGGGCGCCGTGGCACACAGCTCGGCGGCGTCGGCGGCGTCCGCGCGCCCGCGCGCCCCTTGTGCCCAGCGCGCCCCTTGTGCGGAGACGGGTCGATTGTGCGGAACCCGAGCCGCCCGACATCCGCACAATCGACCCGTCTCCGCGCACGCCCGGGGCCATGTTTGCCAACGCGCCCGCGGGGAACACGGCGCTCACACGGGTTGATATGGAGGTCGCAGGATGCCCGGCACACACGACATGCCCAGCACGATCGAGCGCTCACCGAAGCACGCTCAGCAGATCTGGGTCACGGCGCACGACTCAGCGCTCAAGGAGTACGGCCACGGCCGGCGCGCGCAGCAGACGGCGTATGCCGCACTCAAGCGCGAGTACGAGAAGGTCGACGACCACTGGGAGGAGAAGGGGCGCCGCGGCCCGTCCGACGCGGGCGCTGCGCACCGCGGCCGCCCGACCGCGGGCGGAGTCGACGCCAACGCCTCGAAGACACACCTGATGGATGTCGCCAAGCGCCTCGATGTGCACGGCCGCTCCTCCATGACGAAGGGCGAGCTCGTCACCGCGATCCAGAAGGCCAACGCGAAGGCGACGCGCGCAGCGCGGAAGTAGCTCGCGCCGCGCCGGTCGACCGAGCCGCTCGCGGCGGATGGAGACCGACGAAGCCGGCACGCCCGAACTCTCGCTACCTTGAGTCCATGGCCTACACCGTCGACTTCGTGAACGTGTCCACCGTCGGGCTCGAATCGTCGCCCGTCGCCGATGCCCTCGCGGGCCTGCGCGCGAACGAAGCACGCTACTTCAGGAACAAGTACGACCACGCCTTCACCACGGTGGCCGCTGCCGAGGCCGCCGCCGACCTCGCACGCGTCGAGCGCGTGCTCAAGGACGAACGCGGCATCGTCATCGCCTCCCCCGCCCTCGAGGTCACGCGCTTCGAGGTCGAGGGCATCGACTGGACCTACGTGTTCTACGAGTCGGGCCTGTCGATCAACGTGCTCTACACCCTGGCGGACGCCGGCAAACGCGCCGTCGGCTTCAAGCTGTCGATGGGCATGGATGTCCCGGCCGAGCTCTCCGCGTTCAAGTTCGCGCGGCAGCGCTCGAAGCTCGCGGGCGAGATCAGGGGCTCGTTCTTCGTCATCAAGGGCGAATACGCGTGACCTCCCGCACCGCTCGCATCGCGATCGCGCGCTGACGTGACACCGCAGCGCATCTCGCGCCGCTCCGCGCTCGGAATCGGCCTCGGCGCCGTCGCGGCGGCGGCCGGCGCGACCGCGCTCGCCGTCGAACGCAGCAACGCGGTCGCCTACGGCTCAGCGGGGTCGCCCGCCCATTTCGCGCCCACCGCGACGCCGACCGCCTACCCGAGCCCGCCGACCACGACGGCGGGCCCGCTCGTGCTCGGCAGCTTCGCGTCGAAGGGAATGTCACCGGCGCCGGCTCACGCCGTGCCGGTCGACTTCGAGATCTCGTACCCGCCGGGCTCCAAGCCGGGCGACCCGCTTCCCGTCGCCGTGCTGCTGCACGGCCTGGACGAGAGCGAGGCGACCGCGTTCGACTCCGACATGGCGTTCAACCTCTACCAGGCGCAGGCCGTGGCGCACGGCGTGCCGCCGTTCGCGATCGCGACCGTGTACGGGGCCGACGAGTGGTGGCACCCCCGAGCGGACCGCACGGATGCCGCCGCCCTGGTCGTCGACGAGTTTCTGCCGCTGCTCGCGGGCCGGGGCCTGCGCGCGGGCGCCGGCGACAAGGTCGCGCTCATGGGCTGGTCGATGGGCGGGTACGGGGCGCTGCACCTCGGCGGCCTGCTGGGGCCCGCGCGCGTCGCCGCGGTCGCCGCCATGAGCCCCGCGATCTGGCCCAGCTACCTCGAGACGACCGTGGGCGCCTTCGACGGGCAGGCGGACTTCGACCGCAACGGCGTGTTCGGCCGGCAGGCGTCGCTCGCCGACATCCCGGTCCGCATCGACTGCGGCCTGCAGGACGGGCTGTGCGCCTTCGCGAAGGTCTACGTCGAGGGCTTCGCGCACCGGCCGGCGGGCGGCTGGCAGCCGGGCGAGCACCTGCCCGGCTACTGGCGCAGCGTCGCGCCGGCGCACATGGACTTCGTGGGCCGCGCCCTCGCCGCCGGCGCCTGACGTCGGGCACTTTTTCTACTGGCGGGCATACCGGCAGCCGCCGCGGCATATGCCCGCCAGTAGAAAAAGTGCCCGGCAGGGAGCACCCCGAAGCAGAAACCGCAGCCCTCCGCAAGGGGGTTCCGCCCGGCATCCGCCCACACTCTGATGCAGTTGTGCCGCACCGGCACGACCGCACCCGAGACGAGTGAGGACGCCATGACCGACCTGACCGAAGCACGACAGCGACGAAGCGACGAGACCGCGGCGGCATTCGCGGCCATCGGCGAGGCATCCCCCGCGGACCGCCGCCGCATCGAAAACAAGGTCGTCGTCGCCCACATCGCGCTCGCCGAGTCGATCGCACGGCGCTACCGCCGCGGTGACGACGACGACAGCGACCTGCGCCAGGTGGCCCTGCTCGGCCTCGTGAAGGCCGCACGCCGCTACGACCCCGAACGCGGCACGCCGTTCGTGCCGTACGCGGTGCCGACCATCGACGGCGAGCTCAAGCGGCACATCCGCGACCACGGCTGGCTCGTCCGCCCCGGCCGCCAGATGCAAGAGCTGTGCACCGCCGTCACGCGCACCCGCCCGCGGCTCGCTCAGGCGCTCGGCCGCGAGGCGAGCGAGGCCGAGCTCGCCGCCGAGCTCGGGGTGACGGCCCGTGAGATCCACGCCGCGCTGGCCTGCCTGGATGCCCAGTCGCCCGTCCCCGTCGCGGCGAACCCCGATCGCGACGACGACGGACCGTCGGTCATCCCGCCCGTGGTCGACGGCGGCTTCGAGCGCGCCGAACAGCGCGCCATGCTCGCCGAGGCGCTGAACGGCCTCGACGAGCGCGAGGCGCTCATCGTGCAGCGCCGCTTCGCCGAGGAGAAGACCCAGGCCGAGATCGGAACCGAGCTCGGCGTCAGCCAGATGCAGGTCTCGCGCCTGCTCGCCCGCACGCTCGAGCGGCTGCGCACGCAGCTCGAGCCGACGTTCCCGCAGGGTCTGCGGGACGCCGCATAAGGACCCCACCGCGCGCCCCGGCGCGCACGACCAGAAGGAGGCCGCCATGTCCATGAAGCCGAGCCCGACCGAGGTCATCGAGTACCTCGGCGGCACCGACTACCCCGCCGACGTTGAGGCACTGCTCGAGAGCGCCCGCACCAACGGCGCCAGCGACGAGGTGCTCGCAGCCCTCTCGCACCTCCCGGATGAGGACTACACCGATCAGGCCGCGGTCGAGCGTGCGCTCACCATCGCCGACGATGCGGACACCTCGGGCATCCACCCGGTGACGCCGATCCGCTGACCGCGGGGCCGCCCGGGCCGCGCAACAGAACAGCGGAGCAGCGAGACGGGCGCCCGGGACAGGGGGGATGACCGGGCGCCCGCCTCACAATCAGGGGCACCGTTACGGCGCGATGGCCGCTCCGGCGGCGTTGAGGTACTCCTGCACCTCGCCCTCGCGCAGCAGCACCATGCCGCGCACGCCGTGGCTCGAGCGCTCGAGCGCCTCGAGCCACTGCCGGTTCAACTCGGGCGGCTTGGGAGCCGCGAACAGGAACTGCAGCGGGATGGCCGGCGACAGCCACAGGCTGACGCGGCCCGAGCCCTGATCGGTCGGGATGCTCCAGTTCAGCAGGAACGACTCCTGCCGACGCAGCTTCGTGGTGATCGCGATCTTCGCGTGGGCGAGGGTGCGGTCGTCGATCTCGAACCGCCCCGACTCGCCATAGACCAGGGTTCCCATGTGCGCTCCAAACCGGGGTGTCGTGTGGGGGTGGGGCCGAATGCGGCCACGGACTCGCCCGGTGCCCCGACGGTAGCACGCACCACCCCTGCACAGGTGTCGGCACAAATGCCGACACGAACGGGCTTCGGGTCGGCCGGGACGGCTCAGTCCTCGTTGAGGTGGCCGCTCATGCGGGTGTGGAAACCGCGCGAGATCTCGTCGAGGCCGACGATGTCGACGGATGCCCCGTGCTCCCGATACCGGGCCGTGACGGCGTCGAGCGCGGCCACGCTCGAGGCGTCCCACACGCGGGATCCGCTCAGATCGACGGTGACCTGCGCCGGGTCCTCGACGTAGTGGAACTGCTCGACGAGGTCGTTGCTCGAGGCGAAGAACAGCGGGCCGAGCACACGGTACGAGGCGCGGGCGCCCGAGGCATCCACCGTCCGCTCGACGCGCACCACGCGGGCGACGCGACGCGCGAAGAACACGATCGCGAGCAGGGTGCCGACGCCGACCCCGGTCGCGAGGTCGTTCGTCACGATGACGACCCCGACCGTCACGAGCATGACGACCGTCTCGGGCACCGGCATGCGGCGCAGCGTCGCCGGCGCGACACTGCGCCAGTCGATCGTGCGGATCGCGACCACCATCATGACCGCGGCGAGCGCGGCCATCGGAATGAGCGCCATCACCTGCGACAGCCCCGCCACGAGGATCAGCAGGAACACGCCCGCGACGACCGTCGAGTACCGCGTGCGAGCCCCGCCCATCTTCACGTTGACGACCGTCTGGCCGATCATGGCGCAGCCCGCGACGCCGCCGTAGAAGCCGGCGAGGACGTTCGCGATGCCGAGCCCCCACGACTCGCGCGACTTCGACGAGGTCGAGTCGGTCACGTCGTCGACGAGCTTCGCCGTGAGCAGCGACTCGAGCAGGCCGACGAAGGCCGCGGCCAGCGCGGTCGGGCCGATGATGCCGAGGGTGTGCGCGTTCAGCGGCACGTGAAGCAGGGTGAGGCCGGGCAGGCCGCCGCGCACGGCGCCCTCATCGCCGACATCCGGCACCTTCAGACGGAAGACGACGGCCGCCGCGGTGATCACGACGATGGCGACGAGCGGCGCGGGCACCGCGGTCGTGAGCCGCGGCAGCAGCGACACGATCAGCACGGTCACGGCGGCGAGCGGGTAGACGGCCCAGGGCACGTCGATCACATGCCGCAGCTGGGCGAGGAAGATCTGGACGCCGAGCGCGTTGACGAAGCCGACCATGACCGACCGCGGGATGTACCGGATGAGCTTGGCGAGCCCCGCCACCCCGAACACGATCTGGATCAGGCCCGCGAGCACGACCGTCGGCAGCACGTACTCGACGCCGTGCGCCTTCACCATGGGCCCGATCACGAGCGCGACCGAGCCGGCCGCCGCCGTGACCATCGCGGGTCGGCCGCCGAGGAACGACATCGAGATGGCGAGCACGACCGAGGCGATCAGCGCGACGTCCGGCCCGACGCCCGAGATGATCGAGAAGGAGATCACCTCGGGGATCAGCGCGAGCGTCGTCACCATGCCGGCGAGCGTCTCGGTCGTGATGAATCGAGGATGCCGCAGCAGGGCCCGCACGGGGATCAGCCCCCTGCCGTCGCGCTCGGCATCGAGGGGCGAGGAGTGCGGGCGGGGAGGCATTGCGTCGATTATCCCAGCCGTGCGGACGGCCAGGGGCAGGAGCGCCGAAGTCACCCCGTCGGTCACGCCCGGTCGGGGGCCGTGGCACTCAATTCGCAACCTCCGGTTGCGTTCGCGCGCGAGCGCGGCTAGCCTCATCGCAACCGAACATTGCGAAAGGAGCAGCCGTGAGCGACCCGACGATCGAGCGCCGACTGCACATCGATGCGCCGCCGGCGGTGGTGTTCCAGGTGATCAGCGACCCCGGCCATGTGGCGCAGTGGTGGCCCGACGAGGCGCGTTATCGAGCGGAGGCCGGGAGCCGCGGAGAGATCGTGTTCCGCTCGGCGGCCGGCGAGGTGACGGAGGGCTTCGAGGTCGTCGAGGCACAGCCGCCGCGACTGTTCTCCTTCCGCTGGACGCAGGCGCCGGGCATCCGCGCCGATCTCCACAACTCCTTCCTCGTGGTCTTCGAGCTGACGGCGGACGGCGACGGCACGCTGCTGCGGATGACCGAATCCGGCTTCCACGATCGCGGGTGGGATGCCGCGGCCGCAGAGGCGGCATACCGCGACCACGTCACGGGGTGGGACCTCTTCCTGCCGCACATCGCCCCCTACGTCGCCTCGCGCAGCGCGAGGGCACGATGAGCGCCGCGATCGACGACGAGCTGTGGTCCGCCATCGGCGACCCGACCCGCCGGAAGGTTCTGGACATGCTGCTCGAGACGGGCGGCGAGACGGTCACCGGGCTCGGCGCCGCGCTGCCGGTGACGCGTCAGGCCGTCGCCAAGCACCTCGACGTCCTCGCGGCGTCGGGCTTGATCGTGAGCACGACGGCCGGGCGGCGGCGGACCTACACGGTGGACCCGGAGCGTCTGCAGCGCGCGATCGCGCAGCTCGAGACGGTCGGGGCTGCGTGGGACCGGCGCCTCGACCGGATCAAGCACATCGCCGAGGCGATCAGTCGCGGCGCAGCCGCGGAATAAAGAGGGAGAGAGAACATGGTCGACATCCGGCACCGCATCGGCATCGAGGCGCCCGCGGAACAGGTCTATCGAGCGCTGGCGACGCCGGAAGGGGTCGCCGGCTGGTGGTCGACGGACACCACCGGCGACGCGCGCGAACTGCAGGTCCGGTTCGGCGACGCGGCCGGGTTCGACCTCGCGGTCGCCCGGGCGCTGCCGCGCGAGCAGGTGCAGTGGGAGGTCACGGCGGGGCCCGCCGAGTGGCTCGGCACGACCATCGCATTCGATCTCAGGGCCGACGGCGAGGTGACGATCGTGCTGTTCACGCACTCCGGCTGGCGGCAGCCGACGGAGTACCTGCACGAGTGCAGCACCCAGTGGGCCGTCTTCCTGCTCAGCCTGAAGTCGCTGCTCGAGACCGGGGCCGGCCAGCCGTGGCCGCACGGCGTCGACATCCACAACCTGCCCTGATGCCGACTGCACGCCGGGTCAGGCCCGGTCGTGCAGGGTGATCAGGTAGCCGTCGGGGTCGGAGAAGGTGAAGGTGCGGCCGAAGGGCCCGTCGATCGGCGCCGCGGCGATGGCGTGGCCGTCGCGGACCAGCGCGTCATGGATGCCCTGCACACCGGTGGCATGCAGCCAGATCGCGACCCCGACACCCGGCTGGGGCGCGGCCTCGAGATCGGCGCAGGGAACGATGTCGCGCAGCGCGAAGGCAACCGGCTTCGTCTCGAAGACGACCGCATGCGGCGGCCCGGCCGGCGAGCGGACGAGGCCGAGGTAGCGCTCATAGAAGGCCTGCGATGCGGCCAGGTCGCGCACCTGCAGGGAGATGAAGTCGGGGCCGGTGACGGGCATGGGATGCTCCTCTCGTTCATGTCAGTTATCTGACACATCACAGTATGTCAGAATACTGACATGAGTCAAGACGGTGCCGTCATCGACCTCGAGACCTCCCTGGGCTATCTGCTCAAAGAGGCCGCCAGCGCCCTGCGCGCCGCCATGGAAGACGTGCTGCGCCCGCTCGGCATGACGATCACCCACTACTCGTGTCTCGAGCTGCTGGCCCAACGGCCCGGGCTGTCCAACTCGGAGCTCGCCCGCGGCGCCTTCGTGACCCGGCAGTCGATGAACGTGCTGCTGCAGGCGCTCGAACGCGACGGCTACGTGACGCGGCCGCCGCAGGCGCCGGTCGGAAAGGCGCTGCCGACCCGGCTGACCCCGTCGGGGCGGCGCCAGCTCGACACGGCGTCCGCCGCGGTGCGCGCTGTCGAGCTCCGGATGCTCTCCGGCATGACCGCCGCCGAGCAGAACGCCGCCTTCGCCAGCCTCAGAAGCATGGTCGACGCGCTCCGCGACGGCGCGTGAGGGGCGCCGCGCGCTGCGGCGCAGACGGCGACGGCCCGACAGGCGCGCATCGTGCGCCTGCCGGGCCGTCGGTCATCCGTGTTACTTGTGCACGACCGCGGTGGCCTTGCTCGTCTTCACCACGGCGGTGTAGCCGGTCAGGGTGCCGGTGACGCGGACGCCGATCCGCTTGCCGACCTGCGCCTTGCCGAGCTTCAGCGTGCTGTGGGTCGCGCCCGAGATCGCGCGGCCGTTCGCGTACCACTGGTAGTGGAACGCGACGCCCGACGGCTTCCAGGTGCCGGCGTGTGCGGTCAGCGTCTTCCCGTTCGCGGCGGTGCCCGTGATCGTCGGGGTGGCCGCGGTCAGCGTGCCCGCCGCCACGGTCACGGCCTTCGAGGTCACCGAGGCGAAGGTGTATCCGGTCTGGGTCGCACTGACGACGACGGTGACGTGCTTGTTCAGCAGCGCCGCCGTGAGCGTCAGGGAGGAGCCGGTCGCACCCGAGACGGATGCCCCGTTCGCCTGCCACTGGTACTTGAGAGCCGCGCCCGCCTGCCAGCCGGATGCCGTCGCGGTCAGCTTCTGGCCGACCTTCGCGGTGCCGGCGACCGTCACCGTTCCGGTCTTGCCGGTGCCGGCCGTGACCGGTCCGACGACGGCGGAGGTCGCCGACATGTCGGTGTAGCCGGATGCCGAGGCCGTGACCTTGACCGCGATGTTCTCGCCGTACAGGGCGCCTGTGAGCGGCAGCGTGCTGCCGGTCGCCCCGGCGAGTGCGACGCCGTTGCCGGACCACTGGTAGGCGTAGACCGAACCGGGCGCGCCGCCCGCGGCGACCGCCGCGAGGGTGTTGCCGACCTTGGCGGTGCCGGTCACCGTCGCGGTGACCGGTGCGACGACCGGGCCGACCGCGGCCGAGGTCTCGGACTGGCTCACCCCGTTCGGCTGGCTCCCGGTGACGCGCACCGAGATCAGGGCGCCGGCATCCGCCGCGACGGGCGTGTAGCTGCTGTCGGTCGCGCCGGTGATGGGGGCGCCGCCGCTGAGCCACTGATAGCTCGGCGTCACACCGGGTGCCCAGGTGCCGGCATCCGCCGTCAGGGTGCTGCCGACGCGCGCCTTGCCGACGATCGTCGGCGTCGCCGCCGGCTCGAGCGTCTCGACCAGGATGTTGCGGTAGGCGGCCGGATGCCCGTCAGCGGTCGTCCACTGCGTGGCCCCCGTGCCGATGGTCGAGTCGGCCGAGGGCATGGCCTTCGGCACCTGGTAGCCCGCGAACACCAGCGTCAGGCTGCCGTCCGCGTTCTGCACGACCGAGGGGCCGTAGGCGCGGCCGCTGTAGTACGCGCCGATGCCGAGCGGGGCGGTGTTGCCGGATGCGTCGAACGCGGCCGCGGCGGCGAAGGTGTAGTCCGTGCTCACCACGGGCTTCGGAACGCTCCAGTGCTCGCCGTCCGACGAGGTCGCGTAGTAGATCTGGTTGTACGCGTCGCTGTCGCCGTCGGCCGACCACGCCGCCGAGTTGAACAGCGTGTAGCTGCCGTCGGCGTTCGTGATGATCGTGCCGGCTGCGCCGTTCCAGCGCATCTCGGTGGCATCCGCGAGTCCGTTGTCGGCGTAGTAGTTCAGCCCCTGCGCCGGGTCGGTCGTCGAGACCGGGTTCGTGAGGCCCTGGTAGTGGGCGCCCGGGTTGCAGTTCACGGTGTTGATCGACACCGTGCCGTCGGCGCTGCCGGTGACGCAGTCGCTGATCATGCCGCCGTTCGCGAGACCCGCGACGGAGAAGTTCACGCCGTCGGTGGTGTACGCGGCGCGGGTGAGCACCAGGTCCTCGTTGTTCTTGAACAGCTTGGCCGCCTTGCTGCTGCCCTCGCCGGTCAGGCCGAGTGCGGCCGGGGTCTCGACCGTCGCGCCGGGCGCGGCGATCTGGCTCGTGGCGTCGTACTGGTCGGATGCCGCGCTCGCCGGCACGGTGCAGCCGGTCAGCGCGTAGGTCGCGCCGGGGGTGAGCCCGGTGCAGGTCACCTGGACGAAGCCGCCCGAGGTCAGGTCGCCCATCGAGACCGTGACGGGGCTCGCCGTGCTGATGTTCCCGGGCAGGTCCTGGCCGACGTACTGGCCGGGCGCGAAGGTGAGCGTGAACGGCGCGGAGCCGAAGGTGACCGCGGCCGCGTTCGTCGTGGTGCCCGCGACGAAGTAGTTCAGCTCCTTCTCGGTGTACATCACCGTCGTGGCGCCCGCCGGGGCGCCCGGGTAGCTCGGCAGCACGTCGACGATGCCGTCCGGCGCCACGAGGCCCGTGGTCACCGCGTCCGCGGAGGCCGGGATGATCGGGTCGGAGGTGATCGGGTCACCGGGCGCGACGGCGAGCGCCGCGGCGCCGGGGCCGGTCGTGCAGTCCTCGATGGCGCTCGTCGGGTTGGCGTTTGCCTGCACGCAGTAGATCGCGACGCCGTCGATGTAGGCCCGGTTCGGGGCGTTGTTGTTGAACCAGGTTCCGGTCAGCGGATTGGTGAAGGTGCTCGTCGCGTTCGCATACGCCGCGCCCTTGGTCGCAACGACGCCGATCGCCTGCACGCCGCCCGTGCCGCCGAGGTTGTTCGGGCCGGAGGGGATCGTGAAGGGCGTGGCCGTGACCGACTTCGGCTTCGCGCCGGAGCCGGCGACGTAGCCGATGACCTGCTCGACGAGGTCGCCCGGGTTCACCGTCAGTGCGTCGGTGCCTGCGTAGGAGCATCCGGTCAGGTCGGTGGCGTCGGTGCCCGTGCAGGTGATGACGTCGGCCGCGGTCGGCGTCGGGGTCGCCGTGAGGTCGACGAATCCGCCCGCGATCAGCTGCTCGGTCGAGTGCGCCGTGCCCGTCGACTGCACCGGGATCGTCGCGGTGCCCGAGGTCGGGACCGACACGGATGCCGTGGCGAAGGAGTTCGGGTCGATGCCGACCTTCTCGACGGCCGGGGCCCCGTTCAGCGGGTCGGCCGCGGTCGGGGTGATCGTGTGCGTGATCAGCCCCACGCCGACGGTGTCGCCCGCCGCGCGCTGCAGCGTGTACAGGCGAGTCGTGCCGCCGATGGTGGTCACGAACGAGTGGCCCTGGCCGTCGTCGTTCACGTCACCCGTGGCGCAGTAGACCGGGTTCTGCTCGAGGTGCTCGCTGTCGTAGGTCCAGCTCTTCCCGCCGTCGGTCGAGGTGCCGACGAGGACGGCCTCGTCCTGATCCTTCGGGCGGTAATCGAAGTAGCCGGTGAGCGAGCCGTCCGCGTTCTTCACCACACGCGGGAAGTACGACGGTGCGAGCGGAAGGGTCGAGCCGTCGGGCTGGCGATTCACCGTCGTCGAGGTGGAGCCGACGCTCGTCGCGGCCGTTCCGGCGGGGTTCGCGCTCGTGGTGTCCGTCGACGCGCAGTACCCGGCGAGGGTGCCGGGGCTGCCGGCGATGCCGCTCGCATACGGATAGTTCGCGTTCGCCGCGCTGCCTGAGGCGACCGCGACGTTCGGGTAGCCCGTCGTGGCATCCGCCTGCCCGGCCGCGAAAGTCGGCAGCGAGACATCCGATGCAGCGGACGAGTCGCCCTGCCACTCGTCCCACGGCGCGGCGCTCGTGCCGTTCGTGATCGTCGCCAACTGCGGGATGCCCGCCGTGTAGCCCGGAGCCGCAGCGACCGAGGCCTGCGCGGCGGCAACCGGGCCGCCCGCAAGTCCGCCGCCGATCAGGCACACCGCGAGGGTGAACACCCCCGCGGCGACCGTGCTCCGCACGCCGCGCGGAGAACCAGAAGAACGCACCGAAAGATCCCTTCGAGATCACTTGTTCTGTGTCATGGCCCGGCGAGCGCCGAAGGCCGAGCTACAGAATCAGCGACCGAGGGGCTGAGAACTGACGCTTCAGGTGAATGGAAGCCGAACGAATGGCGAGCATTGGTCGGCGATCGGGTGTTTGACCCGTGAATGAGTGACACGGAGAGTCTGGATCACGACGCGGATGCCGGCAGAGAAGTCCCGTGCCCACGTCCGTTGGAGCAACAGCCCACTGCGGGGCGAGGTGTCGCTCACTCCGTCATCCCTGGCGCTCAGCCCACTTCTTCTGGGCCCGCGCCTCGAGCTTGAAGGTCTTGAACGCCCAGCGCGGGAATGCGCCGAGAAAGACGTATGTCTTCCCGTTGCTCTCGAGCGTGTACTGCCTCTTGCCCTCAGGCGCCTTCTCGGGGCCGCCGAGACTGGTGGCGAAGGCGCATCTGCCGCCGAACTCGAACTCGGTGCTGTCGGTCATGATCTTCCCTTCGATCGAACGCGGTCGGCTCGGCCACAGTGTAGGGATATGTCACAGCCCATCGGCGATGAAAGCGGGCTATTCCGAAACTCGCTTTGACCAGTAATTGCGGGGAGTCGCAGCGCAGAACAAATCTGAGTTTCCTCTGAGGGCGCAGCATTCTGCTCTGGCGAGGAGATGTGACGCCGAGACCAGGCAGCGACCCTGCAGTGGATCATCCACCGTTCCTCGTGGCGCTCTGCGCCACCACGTTCTGGGGTCTAGACGAAGCGTTCCATGCCCAGAAATCTCGGAGGCATGCCACCCTCTTCTCGCCGAGTCCAGAACGTCATCCGGAAGGTCCGCCCGTCGACCTGGGTCGGGCTCGCTGCGACCGCATTGTTCGCGCTGCTCGGCAGCCTCGACGGGTTCTGGTCGATGATCACCTGCATCTCGCTGGTCCTCCTCGGAACTGCCGTCTACAGTGCGATCTTCCGTCGCACTACCTGGTTGCGCCTGCCGAGGAGGCGCGGAATCGCCGCCGTAGGGGCCGCCCTCGCGCTCATCATGTTCGTCGGCGCTGCCAGCGCCTCGGCGGCCGCACATCCCACGGCACCGCAGGCGCAGCCGACACGCGCGCTTGCCTCAGCAGACCGACCCACGGGCTCCGCGCATACTGCGACCGAAACGACCAGCCCCGCCGAGGCGCCGACAACGACGTCAACGGTGCCCGTGACGCCAACGGCTACGCCCATGCCGAAGCCCACGCCGACCGCGGTGGTGACAACCCGGATCGTGACAGCGACGAGCCCCATCCCGTTCACACACGTCACGGTGCAGGCCCCGTCACTTGCAAAGGGAAGCAGTCGGCTGAGCGTCCGCGGCGTCAACGGGGTGGAAACGACCACCTACCGCGTCACCCTCACCAACGGGGTCGAGACCAGTCGGGTCGCGATCTCGCGGCAGGTGACGACCAAGCCTGTAGCGCAAGTCACCGAGGCGGGGACGTATGTCGCGCCCGCGGCACCGGCGGCGCCAGTAGCGCCCGGCAACGGAGCGACCGCGCTCTGCAAGGACGGCCACTACTCATATGCCGCGCATCATCAAGGTGCTTGCTCACACCACGGCGGCGTCGCGCAGTTCTACAAGTAGCGGGCGGTGGGAACGAGATAGCGCGCGGCCCGACGCGACCTCCGTCAGGATGCCCTGACATATCAGGTGATAGGTCAGGGCATCAAGGCAAGCCAGGTCACATGTTGTTGTGCGCAGCCGTGTAGAGAACGCTCATCATCTGGTTGGCCACGCTCGACGGCAGGTCGTAGAGGTCGGCAATCAGTTCAGCGATCTCCGTCGATGTGAAGCCGTACCCGATGAAGGTCTTGGTCGAGTCGAAGAGATCGACGAGTTCCTGATCGGAGAAGTCGGCGATCTGGAACATCCAGTGCTGGCGGACCTCATTGATGAAGCCCTGCTCGCTCGCAGTCCAGCGGGATGCGGGCGGCGCAGGCGCGGTCGGCGGTTCCGTTGCTGGAGGCTCAGGAGCAGGCGGCGGCGTAGGTGTCGGAGTCGGATCCGGCGCGGGGACAGCCGGCGCAGTGGCCGCGGGAACGTCCTCGGCCTCGGCGGGGCTCACCGCCCCGATCACAATGCCGAGAGTCATCAGACCGGCAAGAGAAGCGCCGGTGATGCCGAGTATGCGTTTGAGACGGCTGGGTTTCTTGGCCGGAGGCGGTGGGACAGTGGGCTGGGGGTTCACACTCTCAGTCATGTATCTATGCTTGCATCTTAGACTGAATAATGCCTGGCATCTCCTGGCCACGACGAAGCCCTAGGCCCACAAGCCCTCGTTCGCATCAGCGGAAACCGGCGTCGAAAACGGGCGGAGCCAAGCCCGGAGCGAAAACAAGAGAATCCCGCGCCAGTTGGCGCGGGATTCTCTTTCAACAAGGAGTTCTTGGAACAGTTCCTAGAACACCCCTTGAAGTGCCCCGTATTGGATTCGAACCAATGGCCTTCTGCTCCGGAGGAAATTGCTGATCAGAGGCAATTTCGAGAAACGTCTCTTGTTTCAAGAAACTAGAACAAAGCACCTTCTGTCAACTCGAATCTGAACAGCGCAAACCTGACAACACGTCTGGACTCTTCGCCAGGCGACTGGGCAAAAGAAGAAGTCGAAGCCGGCTCCTGCTGCGAGTCGAAGGGGCTGGCTGAGGCCGTCAGCAGATACTTCGATGGTGGCTTGGTACTTCCTGCGTCCGGACCAAAGCGGCGAATACGCGCTTTCGCAACTCAATCAGTTGCGCACGAACCTACGAAATGTGCCAAGCGGCTTCGCTCAAGAGGCCGTCCTTGCTGCAAGCCGCTACATGACATGGCACGAGACAGCCGAAAGCTTCCTTGCGTCCTTGTACCGAGACGCCGATGTTCCGCGCCGACTTCAGACCGATCGGTACTGGCACATTCGGGTCATCAGCCCGACGACCGAGCGCCCCTATCCCTTGATCGAAAGGGAAGTTGAAGAGCAGCAGCGATATCTGGAGGGCCTGGAGAAGCAGCTACTGCACTACCAAGAGTTGCTCAGGCCAGACCCAGATGAGGCACTTTTTATCTGCGACACGAACGTGCTCGTTCACGGACTGCCGTTTGAACAAGTCCGGTGGAACGAAGAGTTCACCGAGAAGAAGGCTCGGCTCTTGCTGCCGCTTGTCGTAATAGACGAGTTGGACGCGTTGAAGGACAGAGGAATCCGTGAAGCAGGAGGGGTCCTGAAGGCTCTCGATGGCGTCCTGGCCCCTGGGAAGGCCCTCGACCGTGTGACGCTGCGCGACAACGTGACTCTCCAAATCGTGGATGAACCTGTCGGTCACCAGCGCCTAGTGCGGATAGACGATGAGATCGTGCAGCAGGCGGCCTTCTACACTTCGATGGCAGGCCGCAAGATCACTTTGTTCACTAGGGATCGCGGGATGCGAGTTCGCGCAGAAACCAGCGTTGCCGACCTCGAAGGGCGCATGCTTCCGACGAAATACGAGCGTCGGCACGACTTCGATACGAAGGCTTGAAGCTCATGGATAGTGAGAAGCCAACGGTTCTGCAGGTGCCACGCGATCTCAGCGAGCGGCGGTCTCTCCTCGCGAACCGCCCCGTGGCGTGGGAGTACCTGCTCTTCGCATCCGTCCTTCTCGAAGGACTCGCCAGGGTCGAACCGAAATGGCGTGACTACCACCTGGGCTATTCGATGCGTATCGGGCCACAGGTTGCAGCACGGGAACTGCCCCTGCTAGTGCAGGACCGCATGTCTCAGGCCCAGGCCATCGTTGGCAACATGATGCGGGTAATCGGCCCGACAGCTCAGGAAGCCGCCTTCGGTGCACCCGGTGAACCCGGAGATGCTGCGCTCATCGAGCACATGGCGAGTCGGCTCGTTCAGATGTACGAGCAGCTTCTGGATTGGGCGGACGACTTGCTGTCGCTACGCGTGCCCGAGGCGGCCAGACGCGCTGTCGAGCTATGCGTCAAATTCGTGGAACAGCCGGTCTCAGAGTTTCGCGTGTTCGTGCCGAAGTGCGCGGCAGACCTTGAGGCCGCGCTGACGACTATCGCGGCAGGCACAGGCGAGCAAGTGCACATAACAATGCAACTGACTTTCACAGTGCCCGACGAGCTTCCGGGCGAATTCAAGAAAGAGCTTGAGCGCGCAATCGAGCAGGCCTGAGCGGACAGACCCCGGTTCCTATGAGGAGCTTTCGCCGTTTGATCGCGGTCTAGGTGTGGGTGGGCGTCGCGAATTGGCTTGACGACGAACAACGGCGTATGCGTAACGAAGAGCACGAAACTTGCCCACTGTCCCGTTGCTGAAGGCTTGGATCAACGCCGTTCGGAACTCCATAGGCGAGACCCCAATCTCGAATAGTCCCCGGAGTTCGGCAGCAGTAGGTCACTGCGTTGCACGCACTTCAATCGCCCTCAGCGTGTTGTACGCCGTCTCGCAGACCCGGCTCTTCGGCTTCGATGACCACCAGTCTGAGCCGCCTTCGGCTTGATGTCAGACAGCCTCATCCCACCGAAGGCAGGGATCAGGTGATTCTTCAGAAGTGACCGGTCATTGATCCAGGTCGTCTGCGCGACGCTGGACAGATGGCTCTCCATCCATACGGATGCGTACTGCTCGAAGGCAGTTTCGTTGTTCATATTCTCTCTGCACGTAGTACACAGAAGAGAGGCGGAAACGAAAGCTCCTGATCAGACCAGACTTTGGTGCCCCGTATTGGATTCGAACCAATGGCCTTCTGCTCCGGAGGCAGACGCTCTATCCCCTGAGCTAACGGGGCCAGGGCACGCTCAGGCTATCAGAGCGGGCGGGGCGAAAAGGGCGGATGCCACAGGCATCCGCCCTTCACGGCCTCGGCCCTACGCCGCGAGCTGCTCACCCAGCTTCTCGGCGATCGCGCGGCCGTGCGTCTCGGCGGCGGTGTGCGCGTCGGCGAGGTTCTTGCGCGCGAGGTCGACAAGATCGGCCATGTGCGGGGTCGTCTCGGCGAGAGTCAGCTCGGCCTCGATCACGGTGACCTCGTAGCCCCAGACATCCTCGAGCATGCGCTTCAGCCACGCGCTCGCGTGGTCCCAGCCGAAGCGGGGCGTGCCCTCGCCGTAGCCGCCGCCGCGCGCGATCACGAGGAACACCGACTTGCCGACGCCGAACTTCTCGGGCGCGCCGGGGCCGAAGCGGCCGTCGGTGAGCACGAGGTCGAACCAGGTCTTGAGGTGCTGCGTGACCCCGTAGTTGTAGAACGGCGCCGCGATGATCGCGACGTCGGCCGCAGCGAGCTCGTCGGCCAGCTGCGTCGCGAGGGCGACGGCGGCGTTCTGCTCGGCGGTGCGCGACTCGACCGGCGCGTAGCCGGCGAAGGCGGCAGTCGCCCACGCGTCGGACGGCAGCGGCTCGAGGCCGATCGAGCGCGTGGTGACCGCGGTGTCGTCGCCGAGCTCGGCGACGATCGCGTTCTGCAGGGTGTCGGAGACGGCGCGCGTGACCGAGCCCTCGGGCTTGATGCTCGCGTCGAGACGGAAGACGGTGCTCATCGGGAAACTCTTCTCGTTCGAGTGTGTTGTCTGGAACAGCATTATTCACAGCAGATGTTCTGCGATTCAGACGATAATAAACACAGACGATCTGAAATCCGCAACAGGTGAGGCAAGCCCGATAAAGTGAGCACCATGTCAGAAGCCCCCGAGGGACGCGCCGACCTCGGCTGGTCGCTCGGCACCCTTCTGCGCGGCTACCTGAAGCGCTCGGCGGACGCCGTGGGCGATCTTCCCGGCGGCCCCCGCGGCTTCCAGGTGCTGCAGATCGCGGGCTCAGGTTCCTGCTCGAACCAGGCCGAGATCGCCGAGGCGACCGGCCTCGACCGCACGGTGCTCACCTATCTCATCGACGACCTCGAGAAGGCCGGGCTCGTCACGCGCGTGCCCGACCCCAACGACCGGCGGGCGCGGCGCATCACCCCGACCGCGGCAGGCGCCACGCGGCTCGCCGACCTGACGGCGCGGATGGCCGCCGTCGAGGAGCAGCTGCTCGCCGGCATCCCCCGCTCCGACGCCGACGCACTGCGCACGATCATCACGCGCGCCGCGCACTCGCTCGGCGAAGACCCCGTCTCGGTCTGCCAGACGGTCGACGAGGTCGCGGCGAGCGCGTAGCCGCGGCTCGGCCGCCTACTCCGGCGCGGTCACGAAGTCGATCAGCTGCTCCACGCGCCCCAGTAGCGCGGGCTCGAGGTCGGCATACGTCGTCACCCGCGAGAGGATGCGCTGCCAGAGCCGCGCGATGTCCTCCTGGCTCTCGTGCGGCTGCCGCAGCGCCTGCGCGATGCCCTTCTTCCACTCGATGCTGCGCGGAATCGTCGGCCACGCCTTCAGCCCGACGCGAGCAGGCTTCACGGCCTGCCAGATGTCGACGAAGGGATGCCCCACCACCAGCACATCGGCGCCGAACGGCCCGCGCGCGACGGCATCGGCGATCCGCGATTCCTTGGAGCCTGTGACGAGGTGGTCCACGAGCACGCCCACGCGCCGCCCGGGCGCCGGCCGGAACTCGGCGAGCAGCTGCTCAAGGTGGTCGACGCCCTCGAGGTACTCGACGACCACGCCCTCGATGCGCAGGTCGTGACCCCAGACCTTCTCGACGAGCTCGGCGTCGTGGCGCCCCTCGACGAAGATGCGGCTGCCCCGGGCGACGCGCGCCTTCACCTCGCCCGCGTGGAACGAGCCCGAGGCGCTGCGGGCGTGGCCGGCGGGTGCGGCGGCCCTCGGCTTCACGAGCACGACGGGCTTGCCGTCGACGAGGAAGCCGTGGCCGAGCGGGAAGACGCGCACCTTGCCGCGCCGGTCTTCGAGCTGCACCAGGCCGCCCTCGGCGATGCCCACGACCGCCCCGACGAAGCTGCCGTCGGAGAGTTCGACCACGAGATCGCGCTCGGCCGGGGTCTCGATGGGCTGCACGATTCCGCGGCGGCGCCAGTTCTTGTCGGCGAGCACGTCGCTGCCGTAGGGGTCGTCCCAAGTCACCCGCTCGACGGTAGCCGACGGCGGTTCCGGGAGCCGGATCCGCCGCGCGGGAGCCGGATCCGGGCCCCGGACGGCGGATCCGGTTCCCGGACGTGGAACGCGCGCCGCGACATCCGCACTCGAATCGATTCGACGTCGGGTCGCCGCACCGATTAGCGTGAAGCCATGGCGACGAAGAAGTTCCTTTTCATCGGTGGCACCGGCACGATCTCGGCGAGCAGCGTGCGGCTCGCCGTCGAGCGCGGTCACGAGGTCACCGTGCTGAACCGCGGGCGCGAGGCGAGCCGCGCGATCCCCTCCGAGGTCGAGACCCTGGTGGCCGACATCCGCGACCCCGAATCGGTGCCCAGCGCACTCGGCGGCCGCGAGTTCGACGCGGTCGCCGAGTTCACGGCGTTCACGACCGACCACGTGCGCACCGACCTCGAGCTGTTCGCGGGCCGGGCCGGGCAGTACGTGTTCATCAGCTCGGCATCCGCCTATCAGACCCCGCCGTCGCGCATCCCGGTCACCGAGTCGACGCCGCTCGTCAACCCGTTCTGGCAGTACTCGCGCGACAAGATCGCCTGCGAGGACCTGCTCGTCGCCGCGCACCGCGACAGCGGCTTCCCCGTCACGATCGTGCGCCCGAGCCACACCTACGACGAGACCCGCCTGCCCACCCTCGGCGGCTGGACCGACGTCGCCCGCATGCGCGCCGGCAAGCCCGCGATCGTGCACGGCGACGGCACGAGCCTGTGGACCCTCACCCACTCCCGCGACTTCGCCGTCGCCTTCGTCGGCCTGCTCGGCAACCCGCTCGCGGTCGGCGACAGCTTCCACATCACGGGCGACCACCACCCCACCTGGGACCAGATCTACACGTGGATCGGCCAGGCCGCCGGTGTCGCGCAGCCCGAGCTCGTGCACGTCGCGAGCGAGACGATCGGCCGCGTGCTGCCCGACGACCTCGCCGGGCTCGTGGGCGACAAGGCGCACTCGATGGTCTTCGACAACTCCAAGGTGAAGGCGCTCGTGCCCGAGTTCGCGACGACCGTGCCGTATTGGGAGGGCGCCGCTGAGACGATCGCCTGGTTCGACGCGCACCCCGAGGCGCAGCAGGTGGATGCCGTGCGCGACGCCGCGTTCGACAAGCTCGTGGCGCACGCGCGGGCGTTGTAACCGCCAGGGTCTCCATTCGGCCTGGCGGCCTCAGTCGACCAGCGGAGCCGCTGGTCGACTGAGCGCAGCGAATGGAGACCCGCCCCCTGCCGCTGGCGCGCGCGCCTCGATAGTGTGGCGGCATGCCCGCACGTTTCCTCGTCGTGCCCCAGTGGCAGGGTTCCGGCTCGTCCCGCGCGATGCGCCTCGCCGACGGGGCGAACGCGATCGCGGGCGATCTGCCGGCGGCCGCCACGACCCCGGTCGAGGTGCGCGTCGAGGCCGGCGACTCGCTCGGCACCGGGGTGCGCCGCTACTCGTCGATCCAGGCCACGGCCGAGCAGGTGCACGCCGCGCTCGAGACCTTCGACGACGGCGAGACCGTGTTCCTGATCGGCGGCGACTGCGGGGCGGATGTCGCGGCCGCGGCGCGCGCGGCATCCCGCCACGACGATCTCCTGCTCGTGTGGTTCGACGCCCACGGCGACCTGCACACGCCCGAGTCCTCGCCCTCCGGCACGTTCAGCGGCATGGTGCTGCGCGCCCTGCTCGGCGACGGCGCCGAGGGGCTCGCGGTGTCCCCCGCGGCCTTCGCGCCCGAGCGCGTGCTGCACGCCGGCGCCCGCGCGCTCGACGAGGCCGAGGTCGCGTACCTCGAGTCCTCGGGCATCCGCGCTCTCACCGTCGACGAGCTCGCGACGGCCGAGGCCCTCGTCGAAGCGGCCGCCGCGACCGGGGCCGCGCGGGTCTACATCCACGTCGACCTCGATGTGCTCGACCCCGCGATCATCGAGGGCGTGGGCTACCCCGAGCCGTTCGGCCTCGAGGTCGAGCACCTGACCGCCGCGATCATGGCGCTGCGCTCGCGCTTCGAGCTCGTGGGCGGCGCCGTCACGGGCTTCGCGCCCGCGTCGCCGGATGCCGCGGCATCCGACCTCTCGGCGATCCTCCGCGTGCTCTCCGCCCTCACCCGCCCTCTCGCTCCCGCGGACGCGCGATGACCGTGCTCAGCTACGACGCGATCGTCATCGGCGCGGGCGCCGTCGGCGAGAACGTGGCCGACCGCGCGGTGCAGGGCGGCCTGCGCACGCTCGTCGTCGAGGCCGAGCTCGTCGGCGGCGAGTGCTCGTACTGGGCCTGCATGCCGTCGAAGGCGCTGCTGCGCAGCGGCAGCCTGCTCGAGACCGTGCGGGCGGTGCCCGGCGCGGCCGAGGCCGTGACCGGCGCGATCGATGCGCAGCAGGTGCTGCGCCGTCGTGACAGGGTCACGAGCAACTGGGACGATGCGGGCCAGGTGAAGTGGCTCGACTCGGCCGGCATCGAGCTGCTGCGCGGGCACGCCGAGTTCACGGGCGAGCGACGGCTGCGGGTGACCGCGGGCGACGGCACTGTGACCGAGGTCGAGGCCGTGCACGCGATCGCGGTGTCGACCGGATCGGCGGCGCTGCTGCCCGACATCCCCGGCCTGCTCGCCGCGCAGCCGTGGACGAGTCGTGACGCGACCTCCGCGAAATCCGTCCCCGCCTCGCTCGCGATCATCGGCGGCGGGGTCGTCGCTGCCGAGATGGCGACCGCCTACACATCGCTCGGCGCGGCCGTCACGCTGATCGCACGCGGCACCCTGCTCGCGGCCGACGAGCCGTTCGCGGGCGAGGCCGTCGCGGCGGCGCTCGGCAAGGCGGGGGCGGATGTCCGACTCCGCACCACCGTCGAGCGCGTCGAGTCGGGCGTCGACGGCCACGCGCTGCTGCTCTCGGACGGCACGGCGGTCGTCGCCGAGAAGATCCTCGTCGCGACGGGCCGCGTGCCGCGCACGGGCGACCTCGGCCTCGAGAGCATCGGCTTGCCCGGCGGCGGCTGGCTCGCCACCGACGACTCGCTGCGCGTGCTCGGCCCGGGCGGCGAGCCCATCGGCTGGCTCTACGCGACGGGCGACGTCAACGGCCGCGCCCTGCTCACCCACCAGGGCAAGTACCAGGCGCGCATCGCAGGCGACGCGATGGCGGCGCGCGCCTTCGGACGCCCGATCGACCTGGCGCCGTGGGGCGTGCACGCCGCGACCGCCGATCACGACGCCGTGCCGCAGGTGACCTTCACCTCGCCCGAGGTCGCCTCGGTCGGTCTCACGGCCGCCGCCGCCGAGAAGCGCGGCTTCCGCACGCGCGTCGTCGACTACCCGATCGG
Source organism: Microbacteriaceae bacterium (assembly GCA_009780695.1). GTDB lineage: Bacteria > Actinomycetota > Actinomycetes > Actinomycetales > Microbacteriaceae > Gryllotalpicola. Next base: position 306,206 of record WQZN01000003.1, on the reverse strand, counting down.
CTGGGTCGCGGGCGCGACGATCCACTCCGACGGCTACGAGGGCCAGGCGCGCGCGGTCGTCGACGAGGACCGCGGCGTGCTGCTCGGCGTGACCTTTGTGGGCGCGGATGTCGGCGAGCTGCTGCACGCCGCGACGATCGCCGTGACGGCCGAGGTGCCGCTCACGCGGCTGTGGCACGCGGTGCCGTCGTACCCCACGCTCAGCGAGGTGTGGCTGCGACTGCTCGAGGCCTACGGCAGGCCCACGACGTGAGAGACGACGAGGAAGGCGGGTGCGCATGAGCAAGCGCGTCATCGTGATCACCGGGGCGAGCTCGGGGCTCGGGCGCGAGGCCGCGCGCGAGATCGCGGCGCGGGGCGACCACGTCGCCGTCGTGGGGCGCAACCCTGAGCGCACGCGGGCGGTCGCCGCGCAGGCCGGTGGCGAGGCCTACCTCGCCGACTTCGACCGCCTCGCGGATGTGCGCGAGCTGGCATCCGCACTGCTCGATCGCTACGACCGCATCGACGTGCTCGCGAACAACGCGGGCGGCCTCGTGAGCGAGTGGGCGCTGACCGAGGACGGTCACGAGCGCACCTTCCAGTCGAACGTGCTCGCGCCGTTCCTGCTGACCGAGCTGCTGCGGCCACGGCTCGTCGAGACGGCGGGGCGGGCGGATGTCGCGCCGGGCACCGTGCGCGTCCTCGCGACGGCGTCGGCGGCGAACACGTTCGGGCGGGTGGATCTCGCCGATCTGGACTGGGCCGACCGGCCGTACCGCGGCGGTTGGCCCGTCTACGGCGCGGCGAAGCTCGCGGTGATCCTGTGGGTGCGCGAGCTGGCCGAGCGGCTGCACGGCACCGGCGTCACGGCCTACTCGATCCACCCCGGGGTGGTCGCGACGGGCTTCGGCTCGACCTCGACGCTCATCGGCTTCGCGAACCGCCTGCTCGGCCCGCGCTGGGCGCGCACCCCGCTCAGCGGAGCCGAGCCGCTCATCGCCTTCTCGAGCACCCTGCCGATGGACGGCCCGAGCGGCACCTACTTCGCGCGCTTCACGCCCGACGGGTCTCAGGCGCCGCAGGCGCGCGACGAGCGGCTGCGGCACGAGCTGTGGGCGCAGCTCGCGGAGCTCGCAGAGGTCTGAGGCCGAGGTTCGGGGGCCGAGCCGCGGCTGCGCGGACTCCTGGCTCCAGGCCCTTGCGCATAACTCCTGATGAAGAACTTCGGCATCGCCCGGGACCCGCGTGATTCCGGGCTTCCGCTGTGCAGCGGCGCACATCGATCCGGAGTTATGCGCAGTCGCTTTCGCTGACTATCGCATCCGGCTCGGGAGCAAAGCGGACACCGCCCAGAGGCATCCGATGAGAATCGCCGTGCAGCCAACCGCGACAGTGCTTCTCACCGATTGCCGCAGCCTTCCAACCGAACGGACCCGTCTGGCCCATTCACTCCGGTTCATCTCGGCGAAGAATCGAGTGGCCCGTCGCCGATACCGGATCAGAGCGACGCCGCTGCCGATGATCAGCAAGCCCAGGATGAACTGCAGAACAGGGTTCACGCCCCGATTCTCCTAGTTCCGTGCGGGAACACATTGACGAAACGATTGGTACCTCGATCAGAACGCACTACCGCTGAGCTCGGATCCCATCTGCAACGTCGCCGGGTCTCGCCGTGCGGGGCTATCTAGCTCACTCCGGTACGGCGACCTCCAGGCCGCAATAGGCGGGGCGGAGCCGCTCATCGCCTTCTCGAGCACCCTGCCGATGGACGGCCCGAGCGGCACCTACTTCGCGTGTTTCACGCCCGACGGCACGCAGGCGCGCGACGAGCGGCTGCGGCACGAGCTCTGAGCGCTACTCGCGGAGGTCGCGGGCACGGAGGGCTGAGGGGCAAATAGCCGCGTCGGCTGGCGTGCGCCTGAGGCCTAAAGGTCGTTGCCGCGCCGTTCCGCGCGGACGCAATTCGCCGGCGTCGACGGCGCGCCGCCCGCAACACGCCGATCGCCGTTGCAAATCGCGTCCGCCCGGAAAAACCGAGCTCAGGACTGGACAACGAACTCCAGGCCGCACGTCACCCACTGGACGTCCTGCGCAGGAATCCACCACTCGATGACGGCGTCGGCTGTCTGGAGTTCGAGGATCGCCGTGGTGCTACTACTGGGGCCAACGGCGGACAGCTGTTCTGACAGCCGCAGAGGCCGGGCAGGCTTCGGGATGCCCAGGATGTGCAGCTCGATCTCCTCGGCGCTGAGGCGCCGAGGATCCACCTTCGCGGTGATGCTCCGCCACCGCGGGGACAGGCCACTGGCCTCGCCGCTCTGCACCCGCATGAGCCCGACGACTGCCCCGCGCTCACGCGCCCGGCGCTCGCGGCGACCCTCGATCGCGATTTCGGCGAGGAACTGGAAGAACCCGACGATCAGGTCGCCGAAGAACTCGAACATCCTCGAATCATGTCAGCCAGCCGTTGAGCTCAGCCAGCTCCCGTGCGATGTCGAGGGTGAACTTCGTGGAGTTATAGCTGCCCTACCGTCACGTCACCACACCGGCGGGCGCCGGGACCTCCAGCGGAGCTTGCGCTCGAGCTGCGCCGCGAGGGCGAGCAGCGTGACCTCGCCGCCCGGGCGGCCGATGAGCTGGACCCCCATGGGCAGCCCGGCCGGGGCATCCTCGCTCGCCTCCGTCTGGAAGACGGGCACGGTGATCGCGGGCAGCCCCGACACGTTGACCATCGACGTGAACGGCGTGTACTGACATTGCTGCTCGAAGTTGTGGGGCATGTCGGCCTGGTCCCACCACCCGTTGGGCCGTGGCGTCATCGCGAGCGTCGGCGTGAGCACGGCATCGAACGCCGCGAAGCGCGCGATGAAGCGGCGCTCGAACTCGCGCAGGGCCACGAGGGCGGAGGTCAGCCGGCCGGCCGTCAAGGTGCGCCCCTCGGCGATCAGCCACTGCGTGAGCGGCTCGGTGAGCGCCAGCTCGTCGTCGCCGAACGGGATCGACGCGGCGCCGCCCTGCCACGCCGCGATGAACGCGGGCGCGTAGCTCGGGTCGGGGTCGAGGCTCGTCGCGTCGACGCCGTGACCGAGCTCGCCGAGCGCCGCGACGGCGACCTCGAGGGCGGCGGATGCCTCGGCCGAGGTCGCGATCTCGTACTCCGCGTCCCACGCCGAGCTCGTCATGACCCCGAGCTGAAACCGCTTCGTGCCGTCGCCGAGCTCGCCGCGCACGGCCGCCGCGAGGAACGGCTCGCCGCCGCCGGGTGCCCGCACGGAGTAGTGGTGGTCGATCGTGCCGTCCGGCTTGCGGGCGATCATGCCGTCGAGCAGCAGTGCGGCATCCGCGACGGTGCGCGCGATCGGCCCGTTGACGACGAGCCCGTCGGGCGAGCCGAGGCCGCTGCCCGCCGGCACCAGCCCGCGACCCGGCTTGAGGCCCACGAGTCCGCAGGCGGCGGCCGGGATGCGGATCGAGCCGCCGCCGTCCGACCCCGGCGCGAAGGGCAGCATGCCGGCGGCGACCGCGGCCGCCGCTCCCCCGCTGGAGCCGCCCGCGTTGAGGTCGAGCTGCCACGGGTTGCGGGCCGGCGGCCCGACGCGGGTCTCGGTGTACGCCGGCATCCCGAACTCGGGCACCGCCGTCTTGCCCAGGCTCACGGCGCCGGCCGCGTCGAGCTGCCGCACGATCTCGTCGCTCGCATCGGGCACGTAGCCCGCGCGGGCCCGCGAGCCGTAGGCCGTCGGCACGCCCTGACGGTTCCAGAGGTCCTTGTCGCCGAGCGGCAGGCCCCAGAGCGGAGCCGATTTCGGCATGGATGTCTCGACCACCCGTGCCCGTTCGAGCGCGGCATCGCCGGTCACGGTCGCGAACGCGCCGACGCGAGGGTTCAGCGCCTCGATGCGCTCGAGGTAGGCCTGCGTCAGCTCGGTCGGCGAGACGTCCCCGCGCTGCAGCAGGTGCCACTGCTCCAGCGCCGTGTATTCGTGCAGATCGCCCAGCCCGGCCGCGTCGCTCACCCGCTCACTCTGCCAGCCGCCCGGTCCACGCGCATCGAGTTGGCGGTCGTCGCCCTCATCCGCCCGGGTTGAGAGCGGCTACTGCCAAGTCCGCGGGCGCAGCCCGGGACGGCGGCACTGGGGCGCAGCACGGCACGGAGCGGGACTGCGCGGCCACCACGGCACGGCCGCGTAGCCTGGGCCGGTGCCCTCCCCCGCGCAGTCGCCCGGTCAGCCGGCGCGCGCACGCCTGCGTGACCTGCCCGACTTCGCACGGCTGTGGGCGTCGAACCTGCTCGGCGACGTCGGCGCCGCCTTCGCGACCCTCGCGCTCAGCGTCACGGCCGTCGCCGTGCTGCACGCGAACGCGTTCCAGGTCGCCGTCATCGCGGCGCTCGGCAACGGCGCCTATCTCTTCCTCGGCGTGCCCGCGGGCGTGTGGGCCGATCGGATGCCGGCGAAGCGCCTGCTCATCGCCGCCGATCTCGCCCGGTTCGCCGCCGTCGCCACGGTCCCCGTGGCCTTCGCCCTGCACGCCCTCACGGTCGGCCAGCTCATGGCCGTCGCCGCGGTCACGAGCGCCGCGAACGTCGTGTTCGAGGTGGCCCACACGACAGCCGTGCCGACCGTGGTCGGGCGCGGGCACGTCGCCGAGGCATCCGCCGCCCTGCAAGCGGCCGACTCGACGGTCAACGTCGTCGGGCCCGGGCTGGCCGGCTGGCTCATCGCCGCGACCGCCGGCCCGGTCGCCTATGTCGTGACGGCGGCCATGCACCTCGGCTCGTCGGTGAGCGCGGCGCTGCTGCGCAGCCCGGCGCGCACCGGCACGGCCGTGCAGCACCCGCCGTTCTGGGCGTCGCTGCGCACGGGCCTCGCCTTCGTCGCCCGCACGCCGCTGCAGCGCACCTTCGCCCTCGCCGCCGCGACCATCAACTTCGGGGCCGGGTTCATCGCGGCGGCGTATGCGCTGTTCGTGCTGCGCACCCTGCACCTGACCGCGGCCCAGTACGGCGTGATCCTCGCGATCGGCGCCGTCGGCGGCATCCTCGCCTCGCTCATCGGCATGCGCGTGCGCGCCCTGCTCGGCGAGATCCGCGGTCAGATCATCTGCTACGCGCTCATCCCCGTCGCCTTCGCGCCCGCACCGCTCGCTCCGCACCTGCCCGTGCCGCCGTTCGTCAGCCTGACCGTCGCCGAGTTCCTGCTCAACCTGCTGATCGTCACCTCGGCGATCAGCTCATCGGGCGTCTACCCGCGCATCACCCCGCCCGAGCTGTTCGGCCGCGCGACCGCCGCACGCCGGACGATCACGATGGGTGTGCTGCCGCTCGGTACCCTGCTCGGCGGAGTGCTCGGCTCGGCCTTCGGCTACACGGCGACGCTGTGGGTCGGCACGGGCGTCATCGCGTGCAGCGTGCTCGTGTTCGCGACCTCGCCGATCATCCGGCTGCGCGATCTGCCGCGCGAGTGGGAGTCGGGCGCCGTGGCCGCCTGAGCCTCATGGCCTCATGCGCGTGAGCCGATCGAGCGGAGTCGGGCCGATTCGGCGGAGCCGATTGGCGCGAAGATCCGCACAATCGACCCGTTTCCGCGCATCAGCCCGGGCAGATGACCGAAGCGGCGGCCATCATGGCATCCTCGACGACCGCGAAATACGCCCACTTGCCGCGCTGCTCGCGCGTCACGAGCCCCGCCTCGACGAGCAGCTTCATGTGATGCGAGACGGTCGGCTGGGTGAGCCCGACCGGCTCGATCAGATCGCAGATGCACGCCTCGCCGCCCTCGGACGCCCCGATCAGCGACAGCAGACGCACTCGGGTCGGGTCGCCGAGCGCCTTGAAGACACGGGCGATGGCCTCGGCGTCCGCGGCCGAGACGGCCCCGCCGGGCTCGCGCTGGCCGACGGAGTTCTTCGTCGGCAGCAGCGGGCGCGCGGGCGAGATCGTCGTCATGCGCTCCAGCATGACACCCCCGGATTGATCACCGTCGATCAGGCCGACATACTGGTACGCATAGAGGTTTTTCTATGCATGAAGTGAGGATGTCGTGGCCGAACTCCCCGTCGTCGTGATCGGCGCAGGCCCGCAGGGCCTCGCCGCCGCAGCCCGACTGCTCGAGCGGGGCATCGAGCCGCTCGTCCTCGAGCGCGGCACCACGGCCGGCGCGGCCGTCGGCGAGTGGGGCGACGTGCGGATGTTCTCCGAATGGCCCGAGCTCGTCGACGGCCCGGCGCGCCGCCTGCTCGAGGCCGTCGGCCACGAGATCCCGGCCGCCGGCTACCCCACCGGTGCCGAGTGGACGGCCGACTATCTCATCCCTCTCGCCTCCGCGCTCGGCGTGCGCGTCCGCACGGGCGCGACTGTCACGGGAGTCGCCCGCTCGGGCCGCGACCGCCTCGTCGACGCCGGCCGCGCCGAGGCGCCCTTCGAGGTCCGCATCACCAACGCCGACGGCTCGGAAGAGCGCATCACGGCCCGTGCCGTGCTCGACGCCTCCGGCACCTGGCCGCAGCCGAATCCCGCGGGCGCCGCGGGCCTGCCCGCCCTCGGCGAGCGCGGTGCCGCCGCGGAAGGTCTGATCGGCTACCGAATCCCGACCGCGACCGAAGCCGACGACCTCGCCGGCAAGCACATCGCCGTGATCGGCAGCGGGCATTCGGCATCCCACGCCGTCATCCGCCTCGCCGCGCTCGCGGAGCGCGCGCCCGGCACGCGCGTCGAGTGGCTCATCCGCCGCGGCGCTCCGTCCGGGCTCAGCAGCGCGAACGACCAGCTGCCCGCACGCGGTGCCCTCGGCGGCCGCGCCAGCCAGGCCGTCGAGTCGGGCGCGGTCGAGCTGGTCCGCGGCTTCCGCACCGCGGCGTTCGAGCGCACGGGCGGCACGCTGACGGTCGTCGGCGAGGATGCCACACGCATCACCGACGTCGACCACGTCATCGCGCTCACCGGGTTCCGCCCCGACACGGGCTTCCTGTCCGAGCTGCGCACCGCGCTCGACCCGAGCCTCGAGGCCGTCGCCGGCCTCGCCGAGCAGATCGACCCGAACCGGCACAGCTGCGGCACGGTCCGCGCGTCCGGCGTTCTCGAGCTCGCGCAGCCCGAGCCCGACTTCTACATCGTCGGCGCGAAGTCGTACGGCCGCGCCCCCACCTTCCTGGCCCTGACCGGCTATGAGCAGGTGCGCAGCGTCGTCGCCGAACTCGCCGGCGACCATTCGGCGGCGCTCCGCAACGAACTCGTGCTGCCCGAGTCGGGTGTGTGCGGCGGCGCCGGCGACTTCGGGGACGCCAGTTGCTGCTCCCCCGCGGCCAAGCAGCCGCTGACGCTGGGTCTGCGCCCCGACACCGTCGACGCGTAGCCGATGGATCGCCGGAGCCTGACCGGCGTGCTCGTCGCGCTCTGCGTGACCGAGATCGTCAGCTACGGCGCCCTCTACTACGCGTTCACGGTGCTCGCGCCACGCATCGCACACGACACCGGCTGGTCGACGTTCGGCATCACCGCGGCGTTCTCGGCAGGCAGTCTGCTGGGCGCGATCGCCGGCATCCCGGTCGGGCGCGTGATTCAGCGGTTCGGGCCGCGGCCGGTGATGTCCGCGGGCAGCGTCGTCGCGGCGTCGGCCGTCGCCGCGGTGGCGCTCGCCCCGAGCCTTCCGGCGTTCTTCGCCGCGTGGCTCGCGGTCGGCGCCGCGACGTCGGGGCTCTACTACCCGCCGGCCTTCGCGGCGCTCACCCGCTGGTTCGGCGTCCGGCGGGTGCGGGCGATCACGACGCTCACACTGGCGGCGGGTTTCGCGTCGACGATCTTCGCGCCCCTGACGGATGCCCTCGCCGACCGCCTCGGCTGGCGCGGCGCCTACCTGGTGCTCGCCGCGATCGTGCTGGTGATCACACTCCCCGCACATGCCGTCGCGCTCCGGCCCCCGTGGGCGTCGAGCGAGACATCCGCCCCCAACACGACCGGGAGTCGGATCCGCGGTGCGGGAACCGGATCCGGTTCCCGCACCGCGGATCCGACTCCCGTAGACGCCGTATCGTTCGCCGCCCCTTCGCCCCGCACCGTTCCACCGGTCGCCGCCGACCGCGAGATCCTCCGCAGCCGCCCGTTCGTGCTGCTCTCGATCGCAGGCACGCTCACGTCGTTCGTCAGCTACGCCTCGCTCGTCGCACTGCCGGTTCTCTTCCTGCACCGCGGAGCGAGCCCGGCCCTCGCCGCCTGGGCGATCGGGCTGAGCGGCGCCGGACAGGTCGGGGGCCGCCTGATCTACCCGTCGCTCAGCACCCGGCTCGGGCCCGTGACACGCGCGGTCGCGGTGATGGGGCTCCTCGCCACAACGGTCCTGGCACTCGCCGTCATCCCCGGGCCACCCGGGCTGCTCATCGCGATCGCGGTCGTCGCGGGTGCCTCGCGCGGCCTCTTCACGCTGATCAATGCGACTCTTGTCGCGGACCTCTGGGGCCCGGCCCGCTACGCGAGCGTGAGCGGCGTCTACAACGCACCGCTGTCGGCCGCGGGCGCGCTCGCACCGGGCATCGGCTCGGGCATCGCCGCAGTCGCCGGCGGCTACCCGGCCCTCTTCGCGATCCTCGCCGCGATCGCGGCCTCGGCCGTCGCGATCGCGGCGCTGAGTGCAGGCCGCAAACAACTCTGGCGCGCGGCGCCGAGCACGGCGGTCGCGCTCGACTGATCCACTACTTCGACGCCTCGGCACCCCACGACAGCGCATGCAGGTGCTGCCGGCACGCATGCTCGGCCATGACGGGCAGAAACCGCGTCACCGCGGCATGGGGCGCGATCTCGTCGTAGGAGTCGTGAAGCATCCGCTCGATCGTCTCGTGATCGAAGACCCCGTCGAACTCGTCTTCCAGTCGTTCGGCGGCGTTCGCCAGCGCGAGATCCTGGTCGAGTGGCGCCGTGATGTGGGACGTCATCGTCCTCACCTTCCCTTCAGGCCGCGGTGCCTTCGCCACGCGAATTCACCTCTCGTTTACCTGTTGTTCACCTTGTCACTATGATCCGGCACTCTTGACCCTGTCAACGGCGACACGCGGCCGACAATCAGCGGTCGATCAGGGGGTCGTCAGGCTGCGGCGACCAGCGGCGCGAGTTCACCGATGCGCTCGGCAAGCAGCTCGAAGGCGTGCTCGAAGGCAGCGGCCGTTCCGGCGGCGACCGGGTCGGGCACCGACCAGTGCAGGCTGCCGTTGCGGATCTCTTCATGGGCGCGATCGCACACCGTGATCACGAGATCGCGGCCATCGGCAACGGCGTCGAGCGCACGCGGCTGCACATCGGGCAAGTCGACGCCATGACGGCGGGCCACGTCGATCGCGCCGCTCGCAACTCGATCGGCGGGGTGGGTGCCCGCGGATGTCGAGGGCACGCTGCTCACGCGCCTCCACAGCGCATCGGCGAGATGACTGCGCGCCGAGTTCGCGGTGCACACGAAGACGACGCGCGGAGCCACAAGGCCGCCCCGGGAAAGGAGGCCGCCGAGCAGCGCGCGATTCAGCTGCAAGTAGCTGCGCCGCCGGTCGGCTTCGGAGCGGTGGCGACCGACCAGCCCCGAACCCTCGAGCACGCGCAGGTGATGCGCCATCAGATTCGAGGGCATGTCGAGCTCGGCCTGGAGTTCGCCGGGCGACCGGTCGCCGAACATGAGCAGGTCGACGATGCCGAGCCGAGCCGGGTCGCCGAGCGCGGCATGGACGGCTGCGCGCTGCATCACAGCCGTTTGCTCAATGTTCATTGAGGCAATTTTGACTGAGCGGCCTGACGTCTGTCAACGTTGTGCCGTGACCCTTCCGAGCCCGCTATGGCGCCGCGCCCTGGCCGAATTCCTCAGCACCGGCCTGCTGGTCGCTGTCGTCGTCGGCTCGGGTGTCGCCGCACAACGACCGTCACCGCGCCTGCACGCCGGCGACGCCGTCACCCCCGAAAGGATCTGAATCATGTCGACCGCCACCCCCACCGTGCTGTTCGTGTGCGTGCACAACGCCGGCCGCTCGCAGATGGCCGCCGGCTTCCTGCAGGCGCTGGCCGGCGATCGCGTCCAGGTGCTCTCCGCCGGCAGCGAGCCGGCCGACGGGCTCAACCCCATCGCGGTCGCGGCGATGGCCGAGGTCGGCATCGACATCGCGGGCAGTCAGCCGAAGATCCTCACCACCGAGGCCGTCAAGGATTCCGACGTCGTCATCACCATGGGCTGCGGCGACACGTGCCCGATCTTCCCCGGCAAGCGCTACGAGGACTGGGAGCTGACCGACCCCGCCGGCAAGCCGCTCGACGAGGTGCGTCCGATCCGCGACGACATCAAGGCACGCGTCGAGGCGCTCATCGCCGAGCTCGTGGGCTGACCACCGCCGCTCCGCCCGATACAGAAGCCCTGGCCGCACCCGAACCGGCCGGGGCTTCCGTGCGCCTGCCCGTGCGCCTGCCCTGCGATGAGTGGGAGCCGGATCCGCGGTGCGGGAACCGGATCCGGTTCCCGCACCGCGGATCCGGCTCCCGCTTGCGCGCGGCGCCCCACTGCCCCGCTACACACCCGGCCGCACCAGCAGAATCCTCTTGACATCCGCCCACCCCAGTGGTTCATTAGTCAAGTAACTAACCAAACAACGAGGGCCGCATGATCGACGAAGGCAAGCCGATCTTCCTGCAGATCGCAGAGCAGATCGAGAACGACATCATCGAGGGCGCCCTGGCCGAAGAGAGCCAGGTCCCGTCGACGAACGAGTTCGCCGCCTTCCATCGCATCAACCCCGCCACCGCCGGCAAAGGCGTGAACCTGCTGGTCGACGAAGGGGTCCTCTACAAGAAGAGGGGCATCGGCATGTTCGTCGCCACGGGCGCCCGCGACGTCCTCATCACCAAGCGCCGCACGCAGTTCGTCGACGACTACGTGCGCCCGCTGCTCACCGAGGCGGCGAAGCTCGGCATCGACCCCCGCACGTTGAGCGGACTGATTCAGGATGCCTCGGCCGAGGCATCCGCCGAGCCCGCTCCTTCCCGCGCACACGGCTAGACCAACACAGCTAGGACGAGCAATGACCACCGCAACTCCGGCCATCGAAACCCGCGGCCTGACCAAGCGCTTCGGCGCGATGACCGCGCTCGACGATGTCACCGTCACCATTCCCGCCGGGTCCATCACGGGCCTGCTCGGCCGCAACGGCGCGGGCAAGACCACGCTCATGCACGTGCTCACCGGGCAGGACTTCCCGAGCGAGGGCGAGGCCCGCGTCTTCGGCCAGCGGCCCGCGGAGAACGCGAGCGTCCTGCAGCACATCGCGTTCATCAAGGAGAGCCAGAAGTACCCCGACGACTTCAAGCCGAAGCACGTCCTCACCTCCGCCCCGTGGTTCTTCGAGAACTGGGACGCCGACTTCGCGGCGCAGCTCGTCGACGACTTCCGTCTGCCGCTGAACCGCCGCATCAAGAAGCTCTCGCGCGGGCAGCTCAGCGCCGTCGGTGTGATCGTCGGCCTCGCGAGCCGGGCGCCGCTGACGTTCTTCGACGAGCCGTACCTCGGCCTCGACGCCGTCGCCCGGCAGATCTTCTACGACCGCCTGCTCACCGACTACGCCAAGTTCCCGCGCACCGTCGTGCTGAGCACCCACCTGATCGACGAGGTCGCGAACCTGCTCGAGCACGTGGTCGTCATCGACCAGGGGCGCGTCATCCTCGACTCCCCCGCCGAGGAACTGCGCGGCCGCGCCGCGAGCGTCATCGGCCCCCGGGCCGAGGTCGACGCGTTCCTCGCCCGCGGCCGGGTGGAGACGCTGCATCGCGAAGAGCTCGGCGGCACGGCATCCGTCCTCGTCGACGGCATCGACGACGTCGTGCGGGCGGATGCCCTGAACTCCGGCCTGCAGCTCACCCCGGTGACCCTGCAGCAGCTCATCGTGCGCCGCACGGGCGGCGTGCTGAACGACGCCGCGGCCCCCGCCGCCGAGGCCGCCGCGCTCCGCGGGCGCCGTACAGCAGGGGCACGGCGATGACCGCCGTCGGCATCCTGGAACCGGGCGCCCGCAACACCGCCACCGGCCCGGCATCCTCGTTCGAACGCGTGTGGCGCATCGTGCGCCTGCACTACGCGAACCGCCTGAACTCGGTCATCGCGCCGCTCAACATCGCGCTCCTGATCTTCCTCGTGTTCTGGATCGTGCAGGCGCTCGTCGTCTACGCGACGGGTCAGAACGTGCAGAGCGGCCAGGGCAACGTGCCGGGTCTGATCTACTTCCTGCCGTATCAGATCGTGTTCGCGGTGCAGGCGACGAACCTGACCTTCGCCTACGCGCTCGGGCTCAGCTCGACGCGCCGCGACTTCTCGCTCGGCACGTGGCTGATGTTCCTCATCCAGTCGGCGGGCTTCTCGTTCATCTTCACGGCGATGTCGTACCTCGAGGAGTGGACCACCGGCTGGGGCGTGCACGCGCAGATCTTCCACACGCCGCTGTACGGCACCGGCGGCCTCGGTCTGCGCCTGCTGACCTTCTTCTCGTTCGTCGTGTTCATGCAATGCGTCGGCTCGGTGTTCGGCGCGGTGTTCGTGCGCTGGCACGCGGTCGGACTGTACGTGCTCGGCGGTGCGATGGTGCTCGTGCTGCTCGGCTCGATCGCGCTCATCACGTTCAACCAGTGGTGGATGTCGGTCGGCGCCTGGTTCGTCGCCGTCGGCCCCGCGGGCTTCGCGGCGTGGCTGCTGCTGCCCGCCGCCCTGTTCGCCGTCATCGGCCACCTCGCGCTGCGCCGGGCAACCCCCAAGAGCTGAGGAGGAGAACATGTCGGTTCTGACGGCCCCGGTCGGGGCATCCGCACCCCGCACCATCTCCGGGCCCGCGCGCATCACCCGCGTCGTGCGCCTGCACTACGTGAACTGGCTCACGTCCGTGGTGCTCCCGTGGGGCATCCTCATGCTGATCCTCGGCGTCAACCTCGTGATCTGGTACCTGATCAGGGCCGGCACAGGCGAGACGAACCTCGACCAGAGCACGCAGTACACGGGCTCGATCTTCTATCTGCTCGTCTATCAGGCGATCCTCGCGATCGTCCTCATGAGCACGACGTTCACGTACTCGCTGAGCCTGTCGTCGACGCGACGCGACTACTACCTCGGCACCGCGCTGATGTTCGTGGTGCACTCGGCGATGTTCACGGCGGGCTTCCTGCTGCTCAGCTATCTCGAGCAGTGGACGCACGGCTGGGGCGTCGGCGGCCACATGTTCCAGACGATCTACTTCGGCACGGGCCCGCTCTGGCAGCGCGCGTTCACGTTCTACTTCGCGATGCTCGGCACGATGTTCCTCGGCTCGATCTTCGGCGCCGTCTACGTCCGCTGGCGCGCGGCCGGCCTGTATGTGGTCGGCGCGGTCTTCCTGCTCGCGGTGCTCGCGGCCGGCACAGTCATCGTGCGGACGCGCTCGTGGGAGGCCGTCGGCGCCTGGTTCCAGGCCAACGGCAGCCTCGGCGTGGTCGCGTGGTCGATCCCCCTCGCCGCCGTCTGCGCCGTCGTCGCCTACCTCGGCCTGCGCCGGGCCGTGCCGCGGGCCTGAGCCGTCACCCGCCGGGCACTTTTCCTACTGTGGGGCATATGAGAGCCGCGGCTCTCATATGCCCCACAGTGGATTTTGTGCCGCACAGCCGGGGCCGGGGCATCCGCGCGCTACTTCTTGCCGCGCAGCGACTTCTGCATCGTGATCGTGCCGAGCCAGCGGTCGAACTTGAAGCCGACCTTGCCCATGCGGCCCACCTCGGTGAAGCCGAGCCGCTCGTGCATCTTGACCGATGCGTCGGCACCCTGGTCGGCGATCACGGCGATGATCTCGCGGATGCCGGCCTCCCGTGCCCGGTCGAGCAGCGCCGTGAGCAGCGGGCCGCCGAGCCCCTTGCCGGTGGCCGCCGGCCCGAGGTAGATCGAGTTCTCGACCGTGTAGCGGTAGCCGGCCTTCGCCGACCACGGCGAGACGAGCGTGTAGCCGAGGATCTGCCCGCTCGGGCTCTCGGCCACGAGGAACGGCATGCCCGCCTTGCGGATGCTCTCGTACTTCTTGCGCCAGAACGCGAGCGTCGAGGGCTTGTCGTCGAAGGTCACCGTCGAGTTGGTGACGTAGTAGTTGTAGATCTCGCGGATGCCCGGCAGATCCTCCGGAACGGCGTCGCGGATGCTGTACGAGAACGGCGCCTCGGGCTTCACCGGCTTGCGCAGATGGTGCGGCAGCACGCGCCGCGGTTGGTATTCCTCTTCCAGCATGCGACCCAGCCTAGAAGGCGGACGGCCGCGGATGTCACGCCGCCCGCGCCCCGAAACAAGCTGTTCACAGGGCCCAGTCGACGGGCGCTCCCCCTTGCTGCACGAGCAGGTCGTTCGCGCGCGAGAACGGCTTCGACCCGAAGAAGCCGCCGGAGGCCGACAGGGGCGACGGGTGCGCCGAGGCGATGATCGGGACGTTCCCGAGCAGAGGGCGCAGCGTGCCGGCATCCCGCCCCCACAGGATCGCGACGAGCGGGCCGCCGCGCTCGACCAGCACGCGGATGGCGTGCTCGGTCACGGCCTCCCAGCCCTTGCCCCGGTGCGAGGCGGCGGCGCCCGGCCGCACCGTGAGCACACGGTTGAGCAGCATGACGCCGTGCTCGGCCCACGCGGTCAGGTCGCCGTGCTCGGCGGCGGGCACGCCGAGGTCGTCGCGCAGCTCCTTGTAGATGTTCTGCAGCGAGCGCGGCACCGGCCTCACGTGCCGCTCGACGGCGAAGGAGAGGCCGATGGGGTGGCCGGGGGTCGGGTACGGGTCCTGCCCGACGATGAGCACACGGACATCCGCCAGCGGATACGAGAACGCGCGCAGCACGTTCGGGCCGGCCGGCAGGTAACCGCGCCCCGCCGCGTTCTCGGCGCGCAGGAAGTCGCCCATCGCGGCGATGCGGTCGGCGACGGGCGCGAGGGCGCCGGCCCAGCCCGGGTCCATGGCGCCGTCGGCGGCGAGCTCGGTCAGCGACTTACCGGGGGTCATGGCTCGAGGCTACCGGCGCCGATGTCGGCTTCCGACAAGCGCGGGGCGGTGCGGCGGCCCTGCGATCGGGGTGAACCCACAGCATCCCGCCGACCCGCACGCCGCGCTCACTAGCATCGCAGCCAACCGGCTGACCGACAGGGAGGAATCTCGCAATGGAGCGGGACATCTACGACGAGGACCACGAAGCTTTCCGCGATCTGGTGAAGGCGTTCGTCAAGAAGCACGCCACCAATGCCGACATCGCCCGCTGGGACGAAGCCGGCGAGATCGACCGCGCGACGATGAAGGCCGCGGCCGAGCTCGGCATCATCGGGCTGTCCGTGCCCGAGGAGTTCGGCGGCGCGGGCATGCTGCAGGACTACCGCTTCCGCACCGTCGTCAGTGAAGAGGTCATCGCGGCCGGCGCAGGTTCGCTCGCCGGCGCCTTCGGAATCCAGGACGACCTCGCCGTGCCCTACCTCGTGCACATGGGCACCGACGAGCAGAAGGCCACCTGGCTGCCGCGCATGGCCACGGCCGAGGTGATCGGCGCGCTCGCCATGACCGAGCCCGGTGCAGGCTCCGATCTGCGCGGCATCGCGACCACCGCCAAGAAGGTCGACGGCGGCTACCTCGTCAACGGCGCGAAGACCTTCATCTCGAGCGGCGCGACCGCGGACGTCGTCGTGACGTTCGTGAAGACGGGCGAGGGCAATCGGCCGGATGCCTTCAGCATCATGCTCATCGAGAACGGCATGCCCGGCTTCCAGCACGGCAAGAAGCTGAGCAAGCTCGGCTCGCACGGCCACGACACCGCCGAGCTGTCGTTCAGCGACGTGTTCGTGCCCGACGAGAACCTGCTCGGCGGTGTCGAGGGCCGCGGCTTCGTGCAGCTCATGATGAACCTGCCGCTCGAGCGGCTCTCCATCGGCGTCGCGGGCGCGAGCGCCGCGCAGGCCGCGCTCGGCTGGACGCTCGAGTACACCAAGAGCCGGCAGGCCTTCGGCCAGCGCATCGTCGACTTCCAGAACACGCGCTTCAAGCTGGCGGATGTCTCGGCCACGGTCGACGCCCTGTGGGCCTACATCGACCGCGCCCTGCTCGCGTACAAGGACGGCAGGCTCTCGGCCGAAGAGGCGGCGAAGGTCAAGTTCTGGGCGACCGAGCGCGAGTGGGAGGTGCTCGACACGTGCCTGCAGCTGCACGGCGGCTACGGCTACATGAACGAGTACAACATCACCCGCGCCTTCGCCGACGCGCGCGTGCACCGCATCTACGGCGGCACGAACGAGATCATGCGCGACATCGTGAGCCGCCAGCTCGCCGGCAAGCCCTGAGCTGACGCATCGCGCGCGGCGGGCGCCGCTAGCATCCGTGCATGACATTGACGTCGCCCGCCGCGCGCGCCCGCCTGGGCATCTCCGCCGCCCTCATCGGCTGGCTGTTCTGCGTGGAGTTCACGAGCGGCGTGCTGCAGGGCTACTACGTGCCGCTCGTGAGCGACATCGTGAAGCACCTCGGCATCCACGACGCCGACTACAACTGGTTCGACGCCGCGCAGCTGCTGCTCTCGGCGCTCGTCGTGCCGATCCTCGCCAAGCTCGGCGACATGTTCGGGCACAAGCGGATGCTGCTGCTCGCGACCGCGCTCACGGCGGGCTCGACCTGGGCGCTCGCCTTCTCGGGCAGCTTCACGACCTACCTCATCGCGTTCGCGCTGCAGGGCTTCTATGTCGTGTGGCTGCCGCTCGAGGTGGCGCTGATCTTCGAGCGCGGGCGGAGGTCGCAGACCGCGGTCGCGCAGACGCGGCGGGCCGCGGGCCTGCTCGTCGTGGCGCTCGAGGCGGGCGCGATCGTGGGGGCCGTGCTCTCGGGCATCCTGTTCACCTCGCTCGGCTCGCTGCCCGTGACGCTGACGATCCCCGCGATCTGCACCACGCTCGTGTTCTTCGCGATCCTGTTCGGGGTGCCCGAGTCCGAGCCGCTGCCGGGCCGCCGGCTCGACGCGCGCGGCTTCGTGGTGCTGTCGATCGCGCTGCTGCTCATCACGGGAGGCCTGACGCTCATGCGCTCGGCCGGGCCGGGCAGCGTGTGGGTGTGGGTGATCATCGCGGCAGGGCTGCTCACGCTCGTGCCGTTCGGGGTCCGTGAACTGCGGGCGGACGACCCGGCCATCGACCTGCGCGTGATGCGGCGCCCCGCCATGTGGCCCGTCATCACGACCGCCGGCCTGATCGGCATCAGCCTGCTCGGCGCCCAGGCCCCGCTGTCGACCTTCGCGGGCACCGATCCGTCGAACGGCTACGGCCTCGGCCTCGCCGCCTCGGGCCGCTCGCTGCTGATCGGCGTCTACCTGATCTCGATGATCGTCGGCGCGGTGCTGCTGCCGCTCGTCTCGTCGTGGATGACACCGCGTTGGGCCCTCATCCTCGCCTCGGCGCTCGTGGGCATCGGTTACCTCCTGTTCCTGCCGTTCCACGCCTCGACGACCGAGGTGCTCGTCAACATGCTGATCGCGGGTCTCGGCTCGGGCGCTCTCGTCGCGGCGCTGCCGGCCGCCGCTGCCGCCGCTGCGCCCCGCGGCCAGACCGGGGTCGCGAGCGGCATGACCAACACGACCAAGACCCTCGGCGGGTCGATCGCCGCCGCCGTGTTCGGGGTGGTGCTGCTCACCGGCGCCACGCAGGCTGCGACGTCGACGGCCGCGAGCCTGAGCGGGTACATGGCCGTGTGGGTCATCTGCGGGGCGGGCGCCGTGGCATCCGTCGTGCTGCTCTTCTTCGTGCCGCGCGAGGCCTTCGCCGACGCGCCCGCGCCCGCGCCCACAGCCTGACCTCGCCGCCTGCCCCGCCACCCACCGCGCGGCGTCAGTTAAGGCGGAAATGCAGCACCTATTCCCGCATCAACCGACGCCGCGAGGCCATGCTGTGAATCCGCGGCGTCAGTTGATGCCGGAATCACGACTCGATTTCGACAATTTGCGACGCCCGGTGGATGCCTCGGCGAGTCCCGCGGTCTTGCCCAGCACAGGGTCGAGAGCGTGGCGGAACTCCACCGATCCGACAGGGCGCACCGGGGCGCGAGCGCGCATTCCACGACACTCGCGTGCATGCGACATCCCCGCGCGCTCCCCATTCACCTTCAGACGGCACCCTTCACCGTGGCCGCGTCCGACGCCGAGGGCGTCCCGCGCGGACGGCTTCGTGCACGCGATCTGAGCGACCCGTTCCGCGGAGTCCGCATACCGATTGCCCTGCTTGAGAACGCCGACGACGACCGGAAGTTCACGCTGCTGTGCGACGCATATCAGGCGCATCTGCCGGCGACATGGTTCTTCAGCCACGCGACGGCGGCGCGGATCCTTGGCGTGCCACTGCCTCGAAGGCTCGAGCGCCTCGAAGTCCATGTGTCGATGCCCGTGCCGCATCAGCGGCCGCGAGGCAAATGGGTTCGCGGGCACTCAGCGCCACAGGCGACCGTTCGCCGTCTCAACGGACGCCCGGTTCGCGCCCCGGCAGAGCTGTGGTGCGAGTTGGCGCCGATGCTCACTCTCGACCAACTCATTCGAGCAGGCGACCGGATGCTCTCCGACAACCCGTTCCCGCTCGCTTCCCACCGGCAGCTCGCTGCCGCAGTCAAGCGTCACAACACACGCCCCGGCGCGCGCAAACTCCGCGAAGCGCTTCCGCTGCTGCGGCCACGGGTCTGGTCCCCGAAAGAGACCGACGTGCGTCTGGCGATGGCGCGCGCAGGGCTGCCCGAGGCCGCGAACAATGAGCCGATCTACGACGAGCACGGGCGGCTCGTCGCGATCGGTGACCTCGTCCTGAAGAAATTCATGACCGTCGTCGAGTACGAGGGCGAGAGGTGGCACCGAGATGAGCGGGCCGTCATCGACGTCGATCGCTTCAACAAGCTCTCGGCGCTCGGATGGACGATCGTTCGGATCCGCAAGCATCACACCACCGACGACATTGTCAGGATGATCCGCGCGGCTCTTCTGCTCAACGGCTGGCAGGGCTGAGGCATCCGTCTGGTCAGGATGCGGGCGTTCGCAGCACGGCACCCAGGGCGATTCCCGGGCGTCGTTTGATGCGGGTCAGAGGCCGCCATTCCCGCAGGATGTGACGCCGCGCGGAATTACACCCCTCACGCGGCGTCAGGAAATGCGGAATCGCCCCGCCAATTCCGACATGTTCTGACGCCGCGAGAAACCGGCAGAATCGACGCATGACTGAAGCGAAGCGTGTCGTCGTCACCGGTGCGAGCTCGGGGATCGGGGAGGCGACGGCCCGCGCCTTCGCCGCCGCCGGCTGGCGGGTCGTCGGCGTCGCGCGCCGCGCCGAGCGCCTGACCGCCCTCGCCGCCGATGTGCCGGGCCTCGAGACCTTCGTCGCCGACCTGACCGTCGACGACGACGTCGACCGCCTCGCCGCGTGGCTCGGCGAGAGCGGAGGGGTGCACGCGCTCGTGAACAACGCGGGGGGCGCGCGCGGGTCCGACTCGATCGACGACCTGAAGCTCGACGATCTGCGCTGGATGCTCGACGTCAACGTCGTCGCCGTTGCGCGCGTCACGCAGGCGCTGCTGCCGCTGCTGCGGGCGGGCGCGAGGGATGCCGGGTCCGCCGACATCGTGACGGTGTCCTCCACGGCCGGGCTCCAGGCCTACGCGAACGGCGGCGGTTACAACGCGGCGAAGTTCGCGGTGCACGGTCTGATCGGCGCACTGCGGCTCGATCTCAAGGGCGAGCCCATCCGCGTCATCGAGGTCGCGCCCGGCATGGTGCAGACCGAGGAGTTCTCGCTCAACCGGCTCAGCGGCGACGCGGCGAAGGCCGCAGCCGTGTACGACGGCGTCGACCACCCGCTCGTGGCGGAGGACGTGGCATCCGTCATCGTCTCCGCCCTGGCGCAGCCGTGGCACGTCAACCAGGACCTCATCGTGCTGCGCCCCGTCGCGCAGGCCGCGAACTTCGCGGTGCACCGCGGGCCGCTCGAGGCGAAATAATCCCGCTGCCGTGCTGTGACGGCGTGTGTCGCGTGGTATTGGCCGCGTGATGCCTCCCGCCTAACCTCATTGCAGACCGCGGCGACACACCGCCGCCCCAGACCCTGCAGGAGCCCCCATGACCTTCGATCCCGCCAAGTGGCAGTTCGAGACGAAGCAGATCCACGCGGGCGCCGCGCCCGACCCGACCACCAACGCACGCGCGACGCCGATCTATCAGACGACGTCGTATGTCTTCAACGACGCCGACCACGCGAAGAACCTGTTCGCCCTGGCCGAGCCGGGCAACATCTACACGCGCATCCAGAACCCGACGCAGGCGGTCGTCGAAGAGCGCCTCGCGGCGCTCGAAGGCGGCACCGGCGCGCTCCTGCTCGCCTCCGGCCAGGCCGCCGCGACCTTCGCCGTGCTCAACATCGCGCAGGCCGGCGACCACATCGTGTCGTCGGCCTCGATCTACGGCGGCACCTTCAACCTGTTCAAGTACACGCTCGCGAAGCTCGGCATCGAGACGACCTTCGTCATCGACCAGGACGACGCCGAGGAATGGCACCGCGCGGTGCGCCCGAACACGAAGCTGTTCTTCGCCGAGACGATCGGCAACCCGAAGGTCAATGTCCTCGACATCCGCGGCGTCGCCGCCGTGGCGCACGAGAACGGCATCCCGCTCATCGTCGACAACACGATCGGCACGCCGTACCTGCTGCGCCCCTTCGAGCACGGCGCCGACATCGTCGTGCACTCGGCCACCAAGTTCCTCGGCGGCCACGGCACGACCATCGGCGGCGTCATCGTCGACGGCGGCACCTTCGCGTGGAGCGCGCACGCGGACAAGTTCCCGGGCCTGACCACCCCCGACGAGTCGTACCACGGCGTCGTCTACACCGACGCGGTCGGCGACGGGCTCGCCTACATCATCAAGGCGCGCGTGCAGCTGCTGCGCGACCTCGGCTCGGCCATCGCGCCGCTCTCGGCGTGGCTGCTGATCCAGGGCCTCGAGACCCTGTCGCTGCGTGTCGAGCGCCACGTGCAGAACGCGCAGGACATCGCGGAGTTCCTCGAGAACCACCCCGATGTGGCATCCGTCAACTACGCCGGCCTGCCCACGAGCCCGTGGTACGCCGCCGCGAACAAGTACACGCCCAAGGGCGCGGGCGCGGTGCTGTCGTTCGAGCTCAAGGGCGGCGTCGACGCCGGCAAGGCCTTCGTCGACAACCTCGAGCTGTTCAGCCACTTGGCCAACATCGGCGATGTGCGCTCGCTCGTCATCCACCCGGCGTCGACCACGCACTCGCAGCTCACGCCCGAGCAGCAGCTGCAGAGCGGCGTCACGCCGGGCCTCGTGCGCCTCTCGGTGGGCCTCGAGAACGTCGAGGACCTGAAGGTCGACCTCGAGAACGCCCTCGCGGCGGCCCGCGCCGTCGCGGCGGCGGCCCGCGCGTTCTGAGCATCCCCGCCCCCGGTCGTCACAAAGTCGGCTCATTTCCCCGCGAAAGGCCACATTGCGACGACCGGGGGCGGCGCTTTGACAAAATCAATGCATGGAGTGGCAGAGTGCTGAGGACACGGTCCCGTCGAGTTTCATCACCGACGCGCAGTTCCGCTCGCTGCTCGGCAAGCCACCGGTCACCGGCGCCTGGCGCGAGAGCGACGCGGTCGGCAACCGCCGCTTCCTGGGCCTCGGCCCCTTCGACTTCGAATCGGGCGCGCGGCTGCCGTTCGTGCGCCTGGCATACGAGACGTGGGGCGAGCTGAACGAGGATGCCTCGAATGCCGTCCTGATCGAACACGCCCTCACGGGCGACAGCCACGCCGTCGGCGAGGCGAGCGCGGCCCATCCGACGAGCGGGTGGTGGCAGGGCATCATCGGCCCCGGCAAGGCGATCGACACGGACAGGTGGTTCGTCGTCGTGCCGAACATGCTGGGGGGCTGCCAGGGCTCGACCGGCCCGGCATCCGCCGCCCCCGACGGCGAGTCGTGGGGCGCGCGCTTCCCCTACACGACCATCCGCGACCAGGTGCGCGCGCAAGCGCTGTTCGCCGACAAGCTCGGCATCGAGCGCTGGGCGGCCGTCATCGGCGGCTCGATGGGCGGCATGAACGCGCTCGAGTGGGCCGTCATGCACCCCGAGCGCGTCGAGCGCCTCGCCGTGATCGCCGCTCCCCCGGTGACGACCGCCGACCAGGTGGCGCTCAACTCGGTGCAGCTCGAGGCGATCCGCACCGACCCGCTGTTCCGCGGCGGCGACTACTACGACGCGGCCGACGGCGAGGGCCCGCACCGCGGCCTCGCGCTCGCGCGCCGCATGGCGCTGCTCAACTACCGCAGCCCCGACGAGCTCAACGCGCGCTTCGCCCGCAGCTGGCAGAGCGAGATCTCGCCGTTCGGCGCCGGCGGCCGCTTCGCGGTCGAGTCGTACCTCGACTTCCACGGCAACAAGTTCACCCGCCGCTTCGATGCGAACAGCTACATCACGGTCGTCGGGGCGATGAACTCGCACGACGTGGGCCGCGGTCGCGGCGGCGTCGCGCCCGCGCTCGAGCGGGTGACCGCCCGCACGCTCGTCGTCGGCATCGACAGCGACCGGCTGTTCCCCGTCGAGGGCCAGCGGATCATCGCCGCGGGCATCCACGGCAACATCGACGGCGGCCACGCCGTCGTCATCCGCTCCGAATACGGCCATGACGGCTTCCTCATCGAGGACGAGCTCATCAGCGAGCAGCTGACCCGCCTGCTCGACGCGGAATGACGATGTCGAAGCCCCGGACCGTGCAGGTCGCGCGCCGGACGGCCGGCGCGGCATGAACGGCATCACCACCGAACGCGACAGGCTGCTCGCCGCGGCGGCGCGGATCATGGGCGTGCTGTCGACGTTCACGGCGCTGCTGTGCGTCGCGGTGGAAGGCCCCGTTCCCGCGCCGTGGGTCGAGGCCGTCGTCGCCGGGCTGCTGGTGCTCGCGCTCCTCGGCTTCCTGCGGCTGAGGGGCTCGAGCGGCATCCTCTTCATCGTCGGCATCGACGTGTGCGCCGTCGCGGCGCTCGTCGCGCTGGGCGCCGCGGGGCAGGCCTACACCAACACGGCGATGGTCTACGCGCTCGGCGTCATCGCCGGCGGCACGATCGGGGCGATCGGCATCCTGTTGTTCACGACGGGCCCGCGCATCATCCTCTTCGCGGCGAACCTCATCGGCTCGCTCGCCGTGCTCGTCGGCATCGAGAGCCCGCACAAGTTCCACGCCATCGTGATCGGGGTCGGCGGCTGGGCGTTCTGCGCCGTGCTCGCTCTGTGGCTCGGCCGGATCGTGCCGCAGGCCATGCGCCGTATCGCGAACATGAGCGACGCCTACCGCGCCGAGCGCGTGGCGAGCGAGTTCGAGGCGCGTCGCCGCCAGGGGGCGCGGCTGCTGCACGACACCGTGCTCGCGACGCTCACCCTGCTGGCGCACTCGGGCGTGGGCGTGGGCGAGAGCGCGCTGCGCGAGCAGGCCGGCGAGGATGCCGCGCTGCTGCGCCAGCTGCGCATGGGCCACACGCCCAACCCCGCCGCGTCCGGCGAGTACAAGCTGCGGCCCGTCGAGGAGTCGACCCTCGGCAACACCCTCGAGTCGGTGAAGCAGAGGTTCCGCCGCATGGGGCTCGAGGTCACCTGGCACGGCAAGGGCCAGGTGCTGCTGCCGAGCGACACGCTCGACGCGTTCCTGCTCGCCCTGACCGAGAGCCTCGAGAACGTGCGGCGGCACTCCGGCGTGGGCGAGGCCCATGTCACGATCACCGACGACGAGTCGTCCGTGCGCGCCATGGTGACCGACGACGGGGTCGGCTTCGACACCAACGCGATCCCCGAGGGCCGGCTCGGGCTGAGCGAGTCGATCATGGCGCGCTTGCGCGACGTCGGCGGCAGCGCGCGGCTGTTCTCCGCTCCCGGCAACGGGACGACCGTCGTGCTGGAGGTGCCGAAGTGAGCCACATCGCCCCGCCGAAGCCGGGTGCGGCGACCGAGTCCGCGCCGAGCGCCGACCGCCTCACCTTCGGGCTCAATCTCGCGGCCGACGTCGTGCTCGCCATCGGCTTGGTCTTCTTCGTGACGGATGCCGGCCGATACCCGGTGCTTCCCCTGAACCTCGCCGCCTGGGCCCTGCTGCTCATCGTCACGGTGCTGACGCAACTCGGCGCGGGACGTCTCGTCAGGCTGCCCACCGCCTGGTGGACCATTGCGCGCATCGTCCTCGCCGTCGTCGTCGTGCTCGACGTGTTCGGCGTGCTCGGCCAGGTCGGCGACGTCGTGTCGGGCCCGTTCCCGACGGCGGCGATCGGGGCGGGCGCTGTCCTGGCCATGTTCGCGACGACGCAGAGCGCCCGCTCGGTCAACCTGGCCGTCGCCGCGCTCGGGGTGCTCATCGCCGCCGACATCCTGCTCGCCTCCGACACCGCGATCGGGCCGGAACTCGCACCGGGCGTCTTCGCCCTCGCGCTCGCCGTCGTACCCCCAATTGTGGCGGTGACGATCGTGACGTCGTTCCGGAACATGGTGCAGTTCCAGGCCGATCTGTCGCTCGCCAAGGGCACGACGAGCGCCGCCGGCATGAGCCTCGGCCTGTCGACCTCGGAGGAGCTGGTGCGCCTCGACCTGCAGGCCGAGCGGCTGCTCGACGACGTCGCGAGCGGGCGCACCCCGCTGCCCCTCTCGACCGAGCTCGCCGAGGCCGCGTCGACGATCGCCACGCAGCTGCGCCTGAATCTCGTGGCCAGCAAGAGCCGGACGTGGCTGCACCACGCGCTCACCGAGTCGTCCGTGCTGGGCGCGATCTCGATTATCGACGACCCCGACGGCCTCGCTGCCGGTCTCGCACCGGATCAGCGCGACGGGCTGCTGACCGCGATCTGGATGCTCGCGGGCGACGGCGAGCGGGTCGCACAGGCGCTCACCGTCACGGTGCGGCGCGGCGGCAGCTCGGGGGTCCAGGCGCAGCGGCTGGCCGTCACGCTCGAGCTGATCGGGGCGCCGAAGCGCAGGATCGACCCCGCGGCGTGGCAAGCTATCAGCAAGGTGGGCCGGTTCGCCGAATCGCATGCCGCCCCCACCTTGAGAATCGACATCGACTGCGCCCTCGACGTGGTCGCTGATCGGTAGCCCCCGAGAGAAAGACACGCACGTGAACGGCCACCCCATCCGGATCGCTCTTGTCGACGACCACCGCTTGATCCTGAGCGGCCTCACCGAGTGGATGCGCAACGCGGCGGACGACATCGACGTCGCCATCGCGGTGCCGACGTGGCCCGAACTGCTCACCAGCGCGGCCTTCCCGGTGGACGTCGTCCTGCTGGACATCGACCTCAAGGACAACATCCCCGTCTCGGTCAAGCTGCAGGCGCTCAAGGCCGCCGGCGTGCGCGCCGTTCTGATGAGCGCGCTGACCGACCCGAACATCGTGCGCGAGTCGCTGGCCGCCGGCGCCGTCGGCTATGTCGTGAAGAGCGAGGACGCGGCGATGATCGCCGAGGCCGTGCGCGCCGCGATGCAGGGCGAGTCGTTCATCTCGGCCGAGCTCGAGGTGCTGCTGAACGAGTCGGAGGGCTCGTCGCCGAAGCTGTCGGCCCAGGAGCGGCGCGTCATGGCGCTGTACGGCGCCGGCGAGCCGGTGAAGTCGGTCGCGTTCAAGCTCGGCATCTCGGACGAGACCGCGAAGTCGTACCTGAAGCGCATCCGTGAGAAGTACCGCCTCGCGGGCTACGACGTCGGCACGAAGGTGGCGCTGCGCAAGCGGGCCATCGCCGACGGCATCCTGCTCAACAACGACTGAGCGCGGCGCGGTGGGCGCCGCCTGCTGCTGAAACGGTCGCGGCTCAGCCGCATCGTTAGCACCAGGGCTGCGTTTTTGATCAGGGCGAGCAGCCGACGCCGGACGGATCCTGCGTGCAGTCGTGCGCCACGAGCACGGTCTTCACGGCCTTGACCGTCACGGTGACGGGGGTCGAGGTGAGCGGCAGCGTGCCCGCGATGTCGGCCCAGCCCTGCCCCGCGAACTGATAGCGCGCGGCGAACCGGACGGTGACGGTGACCGCATAGCTGCCGCGGTTCGCGAACACGTGGCTCGTCGGCGTGGCGGTGAAGGGCGTGCTGCCGGATGTCTGCCACGTAGCCCCGGGAACGCTGGTCGTCCTGCTCGTGCCGTCGCCGTACACCCACGTGTAGCTCACCGGAGTGAAGTGCACCACGACGCTGCGCCCCAGCAGCGTTCCGGCCTTCTGCCGCTCCCCCGCCCCGGTCGCGACGAAATTGGTGTCGGTGCCCGCGACGGTCCACGCCGCCGGCTCGACCACCACGGTGGGAGTTCCGGCAAGGAACCGCGCGATGTCGTTCAGCGCAGGAGTTCCGGAGGCCGCCGGGGCCGGGGTCGGAGTCGACGGCGCCTTCCCCACGACCCCGGGGCACAGATCCGCGGCATCGCACCGCACCCCCGCCGGGCTGCTCCCGCTGTTCTGCCACACATTCGGCGGTGTGGTCGGGGGCGCCGACTGCGTTGCAGCGGTCGCTTTGTCTGCTGCCTTCCTGTTATTGAGACCGCCAGTTGGAAGTGCCTCAACTCCTGGCGAGCGAGACTGAAGCTCAAGTGCATGATCAGCCCAGCTTGAAGTCACAGGTGGTGGACTCGATGTTCCGGATGCCAGCAGCAAGATCGCAAGAGCAGCTATAACTTGCAAATCCCACCACCTGACCAGAAGGTGTTGGATTGAATGAGCAAGCTGTCAGCCGACTGCCCCTGAAGAATCGCTTCGTATGCGACAAAGTTCCCACGATCTGAGTTGATCGTTGACTTTCCGTCGGGACCAATTCGGTCTACAGCGGATAAGTCCTCACAAACATAAATGGTTACGGTTGCCCAGCCGCGAGTTTCATCTCGCGACTGCAGTACAGCGTTATTTAGAACGGTTGTGCCAACGCCATGCACGTGCTCGGTCTGAAGTTTCTGGAAGTTCTTGAGTTCGAATGCATAGCCCGAGGCGCTGAGATAGGGCTTGATCCTCTCCGGATTGGCACCCCCGTCGTGGCCAATTGCATCGGTCGCCGCTTCAAACTTCTTGTAGACCGCGACTGCGGCGGCGAGGGCTTCGGCGTCGGAGGCGAAGATCGGCGTCGGGGACGGGGAGGCGCTTCGCGTGCTGTGTGTCCCGGGGTCCGCGGGGGTGCACGCCGTCAGCACGACACCGGCGGCGAGGAGCACGGCGAGGGCGAGCGAGGCGCGACGGGGAATCCGCATGGCCCCCAAGGTAGGGCATCCGCGCGAACGAGATCGCCGGTTCTCCACAGCCGCGCTGGCGGAGGAGATTCAGGCCCCGCACCGGCGTGCCTCGGCCATGGCCCCGGCATGTCGAGCAAATAGCGTCCGCGGGGAAAGTGCGCGCGATAGGCACCGGCCTGCAGACCACACGATCTTCTCGCAAGCAGCGGCGACGCCAGGGCCAACAGGGCCAACAGGGCCAACAGCATCAAAAACGCAGCCCTGATATTAGCGCGACGACAGCAGCGCCACGCCCGCGAGGCCGGTGCGACCGACGCGTCCCCGAGGTGTTAGGCGTTAGGTGTTCGGGAACTGACCCGTGAGGTCGCTCAGCTGGCGGGTCAGGTCTCCGGTGAAGATCGCCGACCAGATCGAGCTCGAGACGATCGAGACCCCGTAGGCGCCGAGCAGGACCCAGATCGGCGCGAGACCGCGCGGCGAGGCGACGCGGTGGACGATGACGCTGCGCCCGATGACATAGACGATCCCGCCGAGGAACGCCCAGGCCCAGTGGAACGGGCGCACGACCCCGGCGCGCTCCAGGCGCACCCGGTCGAGGTGTGCGAAGACGACCCCCAAGACGTACGACGCGACAGCCAACCCCATGAGAACCCAGTAGCCGGCGCCGAGCAGGCCCCACACGTCGAGCAGGGGCGGCGCACCCGCTCCGCTCGACTGGTCGTAGGCGGCCGCCGCGTTGATGAAGTCGACGAACTTCTGCGTGTTGAAGTGGACGAACCAGATCGTGATGGCGTTGACCAGCGGCAGCAGCGCGACGATCCAGATGAAGGGCGTGTAGATGGGCGCGTCATCGGCGACGCGCGGCCGCTCGGGCCTCGCGCCGTATCCGGCACCGGCATACCCGGCCCCGTACCCGGCTCCCGCACCCGCTGCCCCCTGCGCAGGGCCGCCCGCCTGATGCTGGGTCCACTGCTGCCCGTCCCAATAGCGTTGGCCGCCGGGGTTCCACGGGTCGGGGTACCAGCCGGCTGGGGTAGGCGCAGGGTTGCTCACACCGTCACGCTAGCGGCTGAGCCGTGCCACGGCCACGGTGCCGGCTATCGGGTTCCTGTGGCCGACATCGAGAGATCGAGCGGCCGGGTGTGCGCGCGCAGGCGCCCCGTCCGGCGCTCGAGCCGGTAGGCGATGAAGGTGATGAGGATGCCCGCGATCGTGAGCCCCACGCCGAGCCAGATGGGCGCGCGGTAGCCGAGCCCGAGGGCGACGACCACTCCGCCGAGGTACGCCCCGAGCGAGTTGCCCATGTTGAACGCCGAGTGGTGCAGCGCCGCGGCGATCGACTGCGCGTCGTGCGCCACGTCGATCAACCGCCCCTGCACGGCGGGCGACACGGCCGAGGCCGAGGCGCCGACGAGGAACACGCCGATCAGCAGCAGCGCGGGCACCCGGGCGAATGCCGCCGTGAACGCCAGCATGATCGTCAGGGCGATGAACGACCAGGTGATCGTCTTCATCACCGAGCGGTCGGAGAAATGACCGCCGATCAGGTTGCCGACGAACATGCCCGAGCCGCAGAGCACCAGCGCGAGCGGCACGAACGGCTGCTGCGGCAGACCGGCGAGATCGGTGACGAGCGGCGCGACATACGTGTACAGCGCGAAGAACCCGCCGAAGCCGATGCCCCCCATGCCGATCGCGAGCCAGAGTTGCGGGTGCCGGAACGCCGTCAGCTCCTTCCGCACGGTCTGATGCGGGTTGCCGGGCATCGCCGGCACGGCCAGGCCGACGGCGAGGAACGTCAGCGCGAACAGCGCGGCGACGACGCCGTAGGCGACGCGCCACCCGAAGCTCTCGCCGACCCACGTGATCACGGGCACGCCGACGATGTTCGCGACGGTCAGACCGGTGAGCACGAAGGCGATGCCCGCACCGCGCTTGCCCTCGCCCATGAGCCTCGCCGCCACGAGCGCGGCGATGCCGAAGTACGCGCCGTGCGGCAGCCCGCAGATGAACCGGAAGAGCAGCAGCGACGGGAAGTTCGGCGCGAGCGCGGCGGCGACCGTCGCGAGTGTGAAGGCGACCAGCAGCCACATCAGCAGCTTCTTGCGCGGCAGCTTCGCGGTCGTGGCGGCGATCGTCGGGGCGCCGACCACCACGCCGAACGCGTAGGCGCTGACCATGAGACCTGCGTGCGCGTTCGCCTGGTCATGACTGCGCGCCCACAGCCCCGGCAGCATCGCGTGCGCGATGTCGGGCAGCAGGCCCATCGCCACGAACTCGGTCGAGCCGATCGCGAAACCGCCGAGGGCCAGAGCCACCAGGGCGAAGCGGATGCGGGCCGGGGACAACGCCACCAACCCTGCGTCGGTGCGAGTCATGGCACGATTCTACGCGAGGAATCGAAACGATTCGATGGTGGGATGCCCCGCCTCCGGCATCCGCTCGGAGCTGCCTACAGCGCGGCCTCGAGGCGCTCGATCTTGCCCGTCAGCTCGCCCGTGTGGCCGGGCCGGATGTCCGCCTTCAGCACGAGCGAGACCCGCGTTCCGAACGGCAGCACGGCCTCAGTGGCGCGCTTCACGACATCCATCACCTCGTCCCATTCCCCTTCGATCTCGGTGAACATCGACGACGTGCGATTCGGCAGCCCCGACTCGCGCACGACGCGCACGGCGGCCGCGACCGCGTCGTGCACCGAGCCGTCGTCGGTGGCGGATGCCCCGCCCGAGGGCGCGACGGAGAAGGCGACGATCATGCTGTGCTCCTTTTCTTCCTGGACCCGGCCCGCCACAGCGCGACGAGCGCCCACGCGAACACGAACAGCTGGATCGCGTTGCGGACGGTGATGAGCGCGACGATGCCGAACTGCGCGCTCGTGAGCCCGTCGTAGAACCACGGGTAGATCAGCTGCGTCAGCACGAGCGAGACCAGCACGAGCACCGCGGGCACGGTGAAGCGTCGCGCCGCGACGAGCAGCCCGAGCATGATCGGCACGGCGAACCACGACTGGTACTGCGGCGAGCCGACCTTGTCGAAGGCGCAGAAGCCGACGGTGAGCGCCAGCGCGAGCAGCGCCGTGGCATACCGCGGCTCGACCCGGCGCAGCGCCGCGCGCAGGCCGATCGCGACCGCCGCGAGAACGGCGAGCGGCTGTGCCCAGCTCGCCGCGTCGGCGAGGGCCGCGGCACCCGGGCCCGCGACCTGGAACGTGATGATCTTCGTGTCGAAGTAGATCTGCAGCCCCGGAACGCGCGCCCACACCCCCCACAGCAGCGGGGTCGCGAACGGCGACTCGATCTGCAGCCCGCGCCCCGACTGCATGCCGACGAAGCTGAACAGATGCCGCGCGCGCAGCACCACGAGCGCGAAGACGGCGATCGCGGCACTCGTGATCACGGCGCCGACGAGCACACGCCAACGCTCCTTGGCGGCGACCACGGCGGCGACCACGATCGCGACCGGCCAGAACTTGACCCACGCGCCGACGGCGAGCAGCACCCCCGCCAGCACGGGGCGCGCGCTCAGCACGACGATGCCCAGCACCGCGAGGGCGACCGACACCGCGTCGAGGCGCCCGAGCGAGACGGGGCCGAGGGCGAGCAGCGCAGCCAGCCAGTACCACGCAGCCCGCGTGCGGTGGATCGTCGGGTGGGCGATGAGCACGCCGAAGGCGGCGGCGTCGAGCAGGGTGACGAGCATCAGCCAGACCGGGCCGTAGCCGGCGTCGCCGCCGACGACCGGGATCAGCATCGGCACGAGCGCCACGATCGGGTACACCCAGGGCTGATCGATCACCGGCCAGCCGTAGCCGTGCACGGCGTTGTCGACCCACGAGCGGTAGTAGCCGGTCACGTCGTTGAACGAGTTGCCCGTCCGCCCCGGCGCGAGACAGGACACCGCGAGCACGAAATGCACCGCGATGAACGCCGGCCACAGCACCGAGGGGTGTCTCAGCAGCGCGCGCACGGGTCGAGCCTAGCGACGGGGTCTCCGTTCGGCCTGGCGGCCTCAGCCGACCCGCGGTGAATGGTGCCGCATCCGGCCGTCACCCGCATCCGCTTCACGGGTCGATGCCTCCGTTTTTTCCGTGCGTACAAAATCGCGAAATTCGCGATTTTGTACATGTCGAAGAACGAGAAGCTATCGGCCGAGCAGCTTCTGGAGCGGGGTCTCCATTCGGCCTGGCGGCCTCAGTCGACCAGCGGGTGGGATGCGTCGCCCGCTGGCCGACTGAGCGAAGCGAGCGGGGTGTGCCGCCCGCTGGTCGACTGAGCGAAGCGAATGGAGACCGAGGGCGACCGCAGGCTACCGGCGTGTCTGCAACAGGGCCGCGACGACCCCCGGCACGGCACGGGCGACCTCGAGTGCCGTGATCGGGCCGCCGCCCGACGCCTTGACGCCGGCGAGGCCGTGCAGTGCCGCGGCGGTCGCGGCGAGCTCGGCGAGCGCCTCGTGGCCGCGCGCGGTCACGTCGTCGGCGTGGCCGGCGATGAGGGCGCCGAGGATGCCCGAGAGCACGTCCCCCGACCCGGCGGTCGCGAGCCACGGCGTGCCGAGCGTGACGGCGATGGGCGCGCCGCCCCCGGGCGCGGCGACGTGCGTCGTGTGGCCCTTGAGCAGCACCGTGACGCCGAGGAGGTCGGCCGCGCGGGATGCCGCAGCCGCGGCATCCCCCTTGATCTCGTCGATGCTCAGCGGCGCCTGCGTGTCGGCGAGCGTCCGCGCGAGCTCGGCGTGATGCGGGGTGATCACGGCCGGCCCCGCGGCCGCCATGAGGCGGTCGAGCGCGCCGGCGTCGACGACGAGCGGCGCACCCGAGACCAGCGCGGTGGCCATGTGCGACATGTCCTCCTGCGAGCGCTCGCTGGCGGGCGGCAGGCCCGAGCCGACGACCCAGGCTTCGACGCGGCCGCCGCCGACCACGACCTCGGGTCGGCGCTGCAGCACGAGCCGCGTCGGCATGGGCGACCCGAGGAAGCGCACCATGCCGACGCCCGTGCGCATCGCGCCCTCGACGCCCAGCACGGCCGCGCCGGGGTAGCGCTCCGAGCCCGTGGCGATGCCGACCACACCGCGCGTGTACTTGTTGTCATCCGGCCCCGGGGCCCGCAGCATCCGCGCCGCATCGACCGGTTCCCATACCCGCACGCCCGTCATGGCATAAACAGTAGGGCGCGGCGCGTTGCCCGAATAGAGACCCGCCCGCTGGTCGACTGAGCCGCTTGCGGCGAATGGAGACCCTTTCCCCGCCAAGGAACCCATGCCTCAGCTCTTCACCCCGCTCACCCTCGGCCCCGTGACCTTCGCGAACCGCGTGTTCATCGCACCGATGTGCCAGTACTCGGTCGAGAAGCGCGACGGCGTGCCGACCGACTGGCACCTCGTGCACCTTGGCTCGCTCGCCGCGGGCGGCGCGAGTCTCGTCATGACCGAGGCGACCGCGGTGAGCCCCGAGGGCCGCATCTCGCCGCAGGACACCGGCATCTGGAACGCCGCGCAGCTGCGCGCGTGGGAGCGCATCGTCGGGTAGGTGCACGAGCGCGGGGCGAAGGCGGGCATCCAGCTGCAGCACGCCGGGCGCAAGGCATCCACCTACCGCCCCTTCGACGAGAGCGGGAAGCACGGCAGCGTGCCCGCCGCCG
This sequence comes from Microbacteriaceae bacterium, assembly GCA_009780695.1. Classification (GTDB taxonomy): domain Bacteria; phylum Actinomycetota; class Actinomycetes; order Actinomycetales; family Microbacteriaceae; genus Gryllotalpicola. Next base: position 273,345 of record WQZN01000003.1, on the reverse strand, counting down.
AGGGCGGCTGGGAGGCGTTCGGCCCCTCCGCGCTCGCCTTCCCCGGCTACGACGCCCCGACCGCGCTCGACGCGGCCGGCATCGACAAGATCGTGGCCGACTTCGGCGCCGCGGCCCAGCGCGCGCTCGACGCGGGCTTCGACGTGCTCGAGCTGCACGCCGCGCACGGCTACCTGCTGCACCAGTTCCTCTCCCCCTTGTCCAACCGGCGCGACGACGAGTACGGCGGCTCGCTTGAGAACCGCGCCCGGCTGCTGATGCGCGTGCTGGATGCCGTGACCGCGGTCGCCGACGGCCGCGCTGCCGTCTTCGTGCGCTTCTCGGCCACCGACTGGGTCGACGGCGGCTGGAACGAGACCGACACCGCGACGGTCGCACGCTGGGCGTACGACGCGGGCGCCGACTTCTTCGACGTGTCGACGAGCGGAAACGTGCCCGCGCAGTTCCCCGTCGGGCCGGGCTACCAGGTGCGCTTCGCGCAGTACGTGCGCTCGCTCGGCGAGGTGCCGACCGGCGCCGTCGGCATCATCACCAGCGCGGCTCAGGCCGAGCAGATCGTGGCGAGCGGGCAGGCGGATGCCGTGCTCATCGCCCGCGAGGCGCTGCGCGACCCCCACACGCCGCTGCGCTGGGCCCGCGAGCTCGGTGTCGACGCCCCCGAGCTCTGGCAGCCGCAGTACGTGCGGGCGATGCCCCGCTGAGCCGCGCCGCTCAGTCCCGCCGGGTCTGGTCGTTCACCTCGCCGACGAGCTCTTCGATGATGTCCTCGAGGAAGAGCACGCCGACGGCGGCGCCGGCGGCGTCAGTGACGCGCGCCAGGTGCGTCCCCGAGCGCTGCAGCACGGCGAGGACGTCCTCGATCTCGGCACCCGCATCAACGTCGACGAAGCGCCGGCGGTAGGCCGGGCCGACGGGTTCGTCGAAGGCCGCGCCCTCGAGCTCGAGCACGTCCTTGAGGTGCACATAGTCGACGGGCGCGCCCGCCCCGTCGGCGACGACGTAGCGCGAGAAGCCGTGCTTGGCGACGGCGCGCTCGACGTCGGCGGGCGTCGCCGTCTCGGGCAGGGTCACGAGCGCGTCGACGGGCAGCGCGACGTCGCGCGCGGTCTTCGTCGAGAACTCGAAGGCCGCGGCGAGCGCGCCCGTCGAGTCCTGCAGCACGCCCTCGCGGGTGGACTGCGCGACGATCGTCTCGACCTCTTCGAGGGTGAAGGTCGAGACCGCCTCGTTGCGCGGCGTCACCCCGCACAGCCGCACGATGCCGTTGGCCGCCCAGTTGAGCGCGTGCGTGATCGGCCCGAACGCTCGGCCGATGACGACGAGCGGCGGCGCGAGCAGCACGACGGCCCGGTCGGGGAACGAGAACGACAGGTTCTTCGGCACCATCTCGCCGAGCACGACGTGCAGGAACGAGACGAGCACGAGGGTGATCACGAACGCGGTCACCCCGACCGCGGCATCCGACATGCCGGTCAGCCCGAGCGGCTCGGCGAGCAGGTGGTGGATCGCGGGTTCCGACACGTTCAGGATCAGCAGCGAGCACACCGTGATGCCGAGCTGCGTCGTCGCGAGCATGAGCGTCGCGTGCTCCATGGCCCACAGTGCGGTGCGCGCGCTGCGCTTGCCGCGCAGGGCGGCCGGCTCGATCTGCGAGCGGCGGGCGCTGATCACCGCGAACTCGGCGGCGACGAAGAAGGCGTTGCCGAGCAGCAGCACGAACAGCCAGACGATGCCGGCCCAGCTAGACATCCGTCTCACCGCCCGCGTCGATGTCGGCGGCAGCGGATGCCGCGCCGCCGGGGGTGAACGAGATGCGGTCGATGCGCCGCCCGTCGAGCGCGTCGACGCGCAGCACGCCCTCGGCGATGCCGATCTCGTCGCCCACCTCGGGCAGCCGGCCCAGCTCGGCCATGATGTAGCCCCCCACGGTCTCGTACCGCTCGTCCTCGGGGATCTCGATGCCCGCCCGGTGCAGCAGCTCGTCGGGGCGCACGAGCCCCGAGAACTCGACGGCGCCCTGCACGCCCGCCTCGCCCGGCGTGACGACGATGTCGATGGGGCCCGTGTCGTGCTCGTCGGCCACCTCGCCGACGAGTTCTTCGACCAGGTCCTCGAGCGTCGCGACGCCGGCCGTGCCGCCGTACTCGTCGACGACGATCGCCATCTGCAGGCTGCGCGCGCGCAGCTCGGCGAGCAGCGCGTCGAGCCGGATCGTCTCGGGCACGCGCAGCGCCTCGGCCTGCAGCGCGCTCACGGGCACCCGGCCGCGGCGCTCGCGCGGCACGGCGACGGCCTGCTTGACGTGCACGATGCCCGCGATGTCGTCGATGCCCTCGTCCACCACCGGGAAGCGCGAGTAGCCCGACTCGCGCGCGAGCTCGATGACCCGTTCGGCGGTATCGTCGCGCTTCAGCACCTCGAGCTGCGGGCGCGGCGTCATGACGTCGCTCGCGGTGCGGCTCGAGAACATCAGGGTACGGTCGAGCAGGCTCGCGGTGTCCTGCTCGAGCACGCCCTGCTCGGCGGAACGGCGCAGCAGCGAGCTGAGCTCCTCGGCGCTGCGGGCGCCCGACAGCTCCTCCTTCGCCTCGACGCCGACGAGGCCGAGCACGGCGTTCGCGCTGCCGTTCAGCACCCGCACCGCGGGCTTGAACACGGCCGTGAACGCGGTTTGGAACGGGATGACGACCCGTGCCGTCGCGACAGGCAGGGCGAGCGCGAAGCTCTTCGGCACGAGCTCGCCCAGGATCATCGAGGCGAGCGTGGCGAGCACGATCGCGGCGATGCTCGAGGCGACCGCGGACGAGGCGTCCGCCATGCCCAAGCCGTGCCAGACGGGCGCGAACAGCGCGCCCACCGCGGGCTCGAGCGCGAAACCCGTGAGCAGCGTCGTGAGCGTGATGCCCAGCTGGGCGCTCGAGAGATGGGTGGATGTCTTGCGCAGCGCCGCGATCGTCATGCCGAGCCGCAGCTCGCCGCGCTCGCGTCGCGCCTCCAGATCGGCGCGATCGAGGTTCACGAGCGCGAACTCGCTCGCGACGAAGAAGCCGGTGCCGACGATGAGCACGAGGCCGACGATCAGCAGGATCACCTCGCGCACGCGGCGGCCCCCCGGAGGTCAGGGGCGGTCTGCGCAGACGGGGGATCGTCCATGGTGCGGCCAGTCTAACGAGCGTGCCGTTGGGGTGCGGGCGCCACTACCAGCTGACCGGCAGCGCCTTGCCCTCCTCATAGCCGGCGGCCGACTGGATGCCGACGAGCGCCCGCTCGTGGAACTCCGCCACGGTGCGGGCCCCGGCATAGGTGAACGACGACCGCACCCCCGTCGTGATCATGTCGAGCAGGTCCTCGACCGACGGCCGCAGCGGGTCGAGGTAGATCTTCGACGACGAGATGCCCTCGGCGAAGAGCTCCTTCCGCGCCCGCTCGTAGGCCGACAGCCGCTCGAACCGCGCCTGCACGGCCTTCGTCGAGGCCATGCCCCAGCTCTCCTTGTAGAGCCGCCCCGCCGCGTCGGCGTGCAGCGAGCCGGGCGACTCGATCGTGCCGGCGAACCACGAGCCGATCATCACCGAGGCGGCCCCCGCGGCGAGCGCGAGCGCGACATCCCTCGGGTACCGCACTCCCCCGTCGGCCCAGACGTGCGCCCCCAGCCGGCGCGCGGCGTCGGCGGTCTCGAGCACGGCCGAGAACTGCGGGCGGCCGACGGCGGTCATCATGCGCGTCGTGCACATGGCGCCCGGCCCCACGCCGACCTTCACGATCGAGGCACCCGCGTCCACCAGGTCGCGCACCGCGGCGGCGGTCACGACGTTGCCCGCGACGAGCGGCACGCCGAGGTCGAGCGCGGCCACCGCGGCGAGCGCCCTGCGCATGCCGTCCTGATCGCCGTGCGCGGTGTCGAGCACGATCACGTCGACCCCGGCGTCGGCGAGCGCGCGGGCGCGGCCGGCGGGGTCGCCGTTGACGCCGATCGCAGCGGCGATCCGCAGCCGGCTCGCGGCGTCGACCGCAGGCGGGTAGATGACCGAGCGGACGGCGGAGGTCTTCGACAGCGTGCCGACGACGCGGCCGCCGGAGACCACGGGGGCGAACTCCACGCCCGCGGCGTCGAGCAGGTCGAAGGCGGCGCGGCCGTCGGGCACGTCCTCGGCGGCGAGCGCGGGCAGCTCGGTGTTCACGAGGTCGCCGAGTCGGGCATCCTGCGGCACGCTCGCGAGTCGCGACGCGAGCACCGCGCCCGCATAGGCGCCGTCGGCGCCGTGCAGCACGACGCCGATGCCGGCCACGGCGGGGATGCGCGTCAGGGCGTCCGCCACGAGGTCGTCGGGCGACATGACGATCGGCGAGTCGTAGGCGACGGGCTGCGCCTTGACCCAGCGGATGCCGTCGGCGAGGTCCTGCGGGTGCATGTCCTGCGGCAGCACCCCGAGCCCGCCGCGGCGGGCCAGGGTCGCCGCGAGTCGCGGGCCCGTGACCGAGTTCATGTTGCTCGCGACGACGGGCAGCGTCGCCCCGGTGCCGTCGCCGGGCGCGAGGTCGACGTCGAGCCGGCTCGTCACGCTCGAGCGGCTGGGCACGAGGAAGACGTCCGAGTAAGTCAGGTCGTGCTGCGGAGCCTCGCCATAGAACCTCATAGCGCCCACGGTATGCCCGCTGAGCGGCGTTGCGATCGAACTCGGGGGTGTCCTCGCGGGACTAGGCTTGATGCTCGTTGGGCGCTGCGGCCCGCAAGCCGCAGGATGCCCGCAACATGTACGACCTGACGTCAATGGAGAAGGTGGGCGATCGGCTGTGGCTAGCCAGTTGACGGGCTCGGAAGAGGGCCAGTTCGGCCAGAACGACTGGCTCGTCGAGGAACTGTACGAGCAGTACATCGTCGACAAGAACTCGGTCGATCAGTCCTGGTGGCCGATCCTCGAGCAGAAGGCGAATCTCGACAAGGCGGGCGCTGCCGCGAACGCCCCCGCGCAGCCCGCGACGACACAGGTGCAGGCCGCAGGCGAGCCCGCCCCGGTGACCGCGCCGATCGCGATCCCGCCCGCCCAGCCGCCCGTCGCGCGCACGACCTCGGTCGCGCCGAAGCCTACCCCGGTGCCGGCGGATGTCCCGGCCGCCGCCCCCAAGAACGACACCCCCGCCGAGGCCGACGAGGTCACGCCCCTGCGCGGCATGGCGAAGACCCTCGCGTCGAACATGGACGTGTCTCTCACCGTCCCGACCGCGACGAGCGTCCGCACGATCCCGGCGAAGCTGATGATCGACAACCGCATCGTCATCAACAACCACATGTCGCGCACGCGGGGCGGCAAGGTGAGCTTCACCCACCTGATCGGCTGGGCGCTCATCAAGGCCCTGAAGCAGTTCCCGAGCCAGAACGTCTTCTACGACGAGCGCGACGGCAAACCCTCGGTCGTGAAGCCCGCGCACATCGGCCTCGGCATCGCGATCGACCTGCCCAAGCCCGACGGCTCGCGCTCGCTCATGGTGCCCGCGATCAAGCGCGCGGAGACGCTCGGCTTCACCGACTACCTGGCCGCATACGAAGACCTCGTGAAGCGGGCGCGCGGCAACAAGCTGACCGCGGATGACTTCGCCGGGGCATCCGTCAGCCTCACCAATCCGGGCGGCATCGGCACGGTGCACTCGGTGCCGCGCCTGATGAAGGGCCAGGGCTGCATCATCGGCGCGGGCGCCCTCGAGTACCCGGCCGAGTTCCAGGGCGCGAGCACCGAGACGCTCAACAACCTCGGCATCTCGAAGACGATCACGCTCACGTCGACCTACGACCACCGCGTGATCCAGGGCGCCGGCTCGGGCGAGTTCCTCAGGATCGTGCACGGGCTGCTGCTCGGCGAGCAGGACTTCTACCAGGAGATCTTCTCGGCGCTGCGCATCCCCTACGAGCCGATCCTCTGGGCGCAGGACATCTCGGTCGACCTCGCGCACCAGGTGAACAAGACGGCGCGCGTGCACGAGCTCATCAACTCGTACCGCGTGCGCGGCCACCTCATGGCCGACATCGACCCGCTCGAGTACCAGCAGCGCACGCACCCCGACCTCGAGATCAAGACCCACGGCCTCACCTTCTGGGACCTCGACCGCGAGTTCGTCGCGGGCGGCTTCGCGGGCAACGTCGGCACGATGAAGCTGCGCGACATCCTCGGCGTTCTGCGCGACTCGTACTGCCGCACGGTGGGCGTCGAGTACATGCACATCCAGGACCCGGCCCAGCGCCGCTGGTTCCAGGAGAAGCTCGAGAAGCCCTACGTCAAGCCGGGCCACGACGAGCAGCTGCACATCCTGACGAAGCTCAACGAGGCCGAGGCCTTCGAGACGTTCCTGCAGACCAAGTACGTCGGCCAGAAGCGCTTCAGCCTCGAGGGCGGCGAGTCGACGATCCCGCTCATCGACGCGATCCTGCAGGGCGCGGCGGATGCCGAGCTCGACGGCGTCGCGCTCGGTATGGCCCACCGCGGCCGCCTCAACGTGCTCACGAACGTCGCCGGCAAGACCTACGGCCAGATCTTCCGCGAGTTCGAGGGCGAGTTCGAGCTCGCCGGCACGGGCGATGTGAAGTACCACCTCGGCACCGAGGGCACCTTCATCTCACCGGACGGCAAAGAGGTGCCGATCTACGTCGCCGCGAACCCCTCGCACCTCGAGGTCGTCAACGGCGTGCTCGAGGGCATCGTGCGCGCCAAGCAGGACCGCCGCCCGATCGGCACCTTCTCGACCCTGCCGGTGCTCGTGCACGGCGACGCCGCGCTCGCGGGCCAGGGCATCAACGTCGAGGTGCTGCAGATGTCGCAGCTGCGGGCATACCGCACGGGCGGCACGATCCACGTCAACATCAACAACCAGGTCGGCTTCACGACGCCGCCCACCGAGTCGCGCACGTCCGTGTACTCGACGGATGTCGCGAAGACGATCCAGGCGCCGATCTTCCACGTCAACGGCGACGACCCCGAGGCCGTCGTCCGCGTCGCGAAGCTGGCCTTCGACTACCGCCAGGAATTCCAGCGCGACGTCTTCATCGACTTGATCTGCTACCGCCGCCGCGGTCACAACGAGGGCGACGACCCGTCGATGACCCAGCCGCTCATGTACGGCCTCATCGAGGCGAAGCGCTCGACGCGCAAGCTCTACACCGAGGCCCTGGTCGGCCGCGGCGACATCACGGAAGAGGAGTACGAGGCCGCCCACCGCGACTTCCAGTCCCGGCTCGAGCGCGCCTTCGCCGAGACGCACGAGGCGCAGACCTCCCCCGTCCCGGTCGTCCCGCAGCAGCTGCAGGGCGTCGGCGACCCGAGCGGCGAGCTCGAGTCGACGGGCATCGCCGAGTCGGTCGTGCACGCCGTCGGCGACGCGTTCGACAACGTTCCCGAGGGCTTCACCGTGCACAAGAAGCTCACCTCGCTGCTCAAGAAGCGCATCGAGATGAGCCGCGAGGGCGGCATCGACTGGGGCTTCGCCGAGCTGCTCGCCTTCGGCTCGCTCGTGCTCGAGGGCACCCCGGTGCGCCTCGTCGGCCAGGACTCGCGCCGCGGCACCTTCGCGCAGCGCCACGCGGTGTTCCACGACCAGGCGAACGGCCAGGAGTGGGTGCCGCTGTCGAACCTCGCCGAGAACCAGGGCCGGTTCTTCATCTACGACTCGCTGCTGTCGGAGTACGCGGCGATGGGCTTCGAGTACGGCTACTCGGTCGAGCGCCCCGAGGCGCTCGTCGCGTGGGAGGCGCAGTACGGCGACTTCGCCAACGGCGCCCAGACCGTGATCGACGAGTACATCGCGGCCTCCGAGCAGAAGTGGAGCCAGCGCTCCTCCGTCGTGCTGCTGCTGCCGCACGGCTACGAGGGCCAGGGCCCCGACCACTCCTCGGCCCGCATCGAGCGCTACCTGCAGCTCGCGGCGCAGAACAACATGACCATTGCACGGCCGTCGACGCCGGCGTCGTACTTCCACCTGCTGCGTCGCCAGGCCTATGCCCGCCCGCGCAAGCCGCTCGTGGTCTTCACTCCGAAGGCGATGCTGCGTCTGCGCGGCGCCACGAGCGACGTGCCCGAGTTCACCGCGGGCCGCTTCCAGCCCGTGCTGGACGACGCGGATGCCACGGACAAGGCAGCCGTCACGCGCGTCCTCGTGTGCGCCGGCAAGATCTACTACGACATCAAGGCCGAGCTCGCGAAGGCGCCAGACCCCCGCATCGCGGTCGTGCGGCTCGAGCAGTTCTACCCGCTGCCCGAGGCCGAGCTGCTGGCGGTGCTCGGCCAGTACCCGAGCGCCGAGCTCGTCTGGACGCAGGACGAGCCCGAGAACCAGGGCGCCGCGCCGTTCATCGCCGACGCCGCCCGCCGGCTCGGGAAGACCGACTTCCGCATCGTCTCGCGCCCGGCATCCGCCTCGCCCGCCGTCGGCACGGCCAAGCGCCACGCGATCGAGCAGGCGACCCTGCTCGCGGAGGCGCTGCGGTTCTAACCCACCGCTCGCCGTGCTCGCCGTTCCGGGAGCCGGATCCGCGTTCGGGGAACCGGATCCGGTTCCCGGAACGCGGATCCGGCTCCCGGAATCGCGGAGCGGACTACGGCGTCGCCTGCACGGTGCGGGCGCCGTGCGGCCGCGTGCAGCCTAGGCGTGCAGCTGGATCTCGCGGATGCGTGCGAGCACCTGCACGCGCAGCTCCTCGGGCGCGGTCTCGCGGCAGGCGCGCTGCACGGCCTCGATCAGGACGACGCCGACCTTGTGCTCGCCCGCGCAGCTGGCGCAGGTCTCGAGGTGCTCGCGGATGTCCGCGGCCTCGTCGGCGAGCAGCTCGTGGTGCAGGTATTCCTCAAGGTCCTTCTTGGCCTTGTCGCAGCCGCAATCGGTCATTTCGTGCTCCTGGCGGGTGAGGTCGCGATCCCTCGGTCGCTTGCGTAGTCGGCGAGCAGGTCGCGAAGCATGCGCCTGCCACGGTGCAGACGGCTCATCACGGTCCCGATCGGGGTCTTCATGATGTCGGCGATCTCCTGGTAGGAGAAGCCCTCGACATCGGCGAAGTACACGGCCATGCGGAAGTCCTCCGGAATGGCCTGCAGCGCGTTCTTGACGGCCGAGTCGGGCAGGTGGTCGATGGCCTCGGCCTCGGCCGAGCGCGTCGCGCGGGCGGTGGTCGACTCGGCGCCGCCCAGCTGCCAGTCCTCGAGGTCCTCGATGGGGCTCTGGTACGGCTCGCGCTGCTTCTTGCGGTAGCTGTTGATGAACGTGTTGGTGAGGATGCGGTACAGCCACGCCTTGAGGTTCGTGCCCTGCTTGAACTGCGCCCACGCGGCGAAGGCCTTGACGAAGGTCTCCTGCACGAGGTCCTGGGCGTCGGCGGGGTTGCGCGTCATGCGCAGCGCCGCCGCGTACAGCTGGTCCATGAAGGGCAGCGCCTGCTCCTCGAAGGGCAGCGGCGGCCGCATCTCTTCCAGGTCGGCAGCGTCGCTCGGAATCTCGAGGTCGTCGCTCATCGCGGCCAAGTCTATGACCGGTGACGAGGGGGTTCCTGAGCCGTCGAGCGGGCGTTCCAGCAGCGCAGCGCGCACAGGCATCCTTTCGATCGCATTCCGGGCCGAGAATGAATCCTCGATATCCTGAAACCGATGCAGTCACGCGCGTATTCCGGCCCCGAGTTCAACCCGTACGGCGACAGCCGGCCGACGGAGACGAGCGAGTTGTGGCCCGCCCCGGTAGCATCCGCCCCGATCGACGCCGACGTCGCCCTGCCGGGCTCGAAGTCGCAGACGAACCGCGAGCTCGTCCTCGCCGCCCTGGCCGACGCCCCGTCGCTGCTGACCGCCCCGCTGCACTCGCAGGACAGCGACCGCATGGTCGAGGCGCTGACCGCGCTGGGCGTGGGCATCGAGCGGATGCCCGAGCCGGGCCCCTTCGGCGCCGACCTGCGCATCACTCCGACCGCCGAGCTCACGGGCTCGACCACGGTCGACGCGGGCCAGGCCGGCACGGTCATGCGCTTCTTCCCGCCGGTCGCCGCGCTCTCGCTCGGCCCGGTCACGATCGACGTGCACGAGTCGGCGCGCAACCGCCCGATGACCGAGCTGCTGCACGCCCTGCGCGCCCTCGGCGTCGACATCGCCGACGAGGGCCGCGGAACGCCGCCCTTCACGATCCACGGCACCGGTCGCGTGCCCGGCGGCGAGATCACGATCGACGCCTCGGCCTCGAGCCAGTTCGTCTCGGGCCTGCTGCTCTCCGCCGCGCGCTTCGAGAACGGCCTCGTGCTGCACCACGAGGGCGAGCGCCTGCCGAGCCTGCCGCACATCGAGATGACGATCGACGCGCTGCGCTCGCGCGGCGTGGTCGTCGAGACCCCCGAGGTCGGCACCTGGGTCGTGAAGCCGCAGACGATCCGCGCCCGCGACCTCGCGATCGAGCCCGATCTGTCGAACGCCGCGCCGTTCCTCGCCGCCGCCGTCGCCACCGGCGGTCGCGTCACGATCGGCAACTGGCCCGCCGAGACGACCCAGGTCGGCGCCGACCTGGTGAAGTACCTGCCGCAGTTCGGCGCCGAGGTCTCGCTCGACGGTGACCGCCTCACGGTGCGCGGCACCGGCGCGATCCACGGCGTGAGCCTCGACCTGACGACCGGAGGCGAGCTCGTCCCGGCGCTCGCGGCCCTCGCTGCCCTCGCCGACAGCCCGAGCGAGCTGACCGGCATCGGCCACATCCGCCACCACGAGACCGACCGCCTCGCCGCTCTCGCCGCCGAGATCAACGGCCTCGGCGGCCGCGTGATCGAGAGCGAGGACGCCCTGCGCATCGAGCCCGCCGAGCTGCACGGCGGCGTCTGGAAGTCGTACCACGACCACCGCATGTCGACCGCGGGCGCGCTCGTCGGCCTGCGGGTCCCCGGCGTCGAGATCCACGACATCGGCGCGACGGCGAAGACGCTCCCCCAGTTCCCCGAGCTGTGGCACCGGATGCTGCAGGCGCCCGCCCAGAGGACGCTGCTTCCTTGAGCTGGTGGTCGGACGCCCAGGACGAGGACGAGCCGTACGGCGAGTACGACGAGTCGTCGGTGCGTGTCCGCCCCAACCCGAAGGCGAACCGCCCGCGCACGAAGCAGCGGCCCGAGCACGACGACGCCGTGACCGGTCGGGTGCTCGCGGTGGACCGCGGACGCTACACCGTGCTGCTCGACGAGGACGAGCCGACCGAGCACCACGTCTCGGCATCCCGCGCCCGCGAGCTGCGCAAGCGCGCGATCGTGACGGGCGACCGCGTCGACCTCGTCGGCGACACCTCGGGCGACGACGGCACCCTCGCCCGCATCGTGCGCATCAACGACCGCGCGACGCTGCTGCGCCGCTCGGCCGACGACACCGACGCCGTCGAGCGCATCATCGTCGCGAACGCCGATCAGATGCTCATCGTGATCGCCGCGGCGAACCCCGAGCCGCGCGTGCGGCTCGTCGACCGCTATCTCGTGGCGGCCTACGACGCCGGCATCCAGCCGATGATCGTCATCACGAAGACCGACCTCGCCGACCCGGCGCCGTTCCTCGCCAACTTCGGCGAGCTCGACCACCTGCGGGTCTTCACGAGCGCGCCGGACGCGATGCCAACCGCCGAGCTCGCGGCCGCGCTCGTCGGCCACACGACCGTCGCTGTCGGCCACTCGGGCGTCGGCAAGTCGACGCTCGTCAACGCGCTCGTCCCCGACGCGAACCGCGCGACCGGCCACGTCAACGTGGTGACGGGCCGCGGGCGGCACACGTCGAGCTCGACGGTGTCGCTCAGAGTCGAGACGGATGCCGGGCGCGGCTGGGTCATCGACACCCCCGGTGTGCGCTCCTTCGGTCTCGGCCACGTCGACCCGGCGAACATCCTGCGCGGCTTCCCCGACCTCGACCGGCTCGCCGCGGACTGCCCGCGCGGCTGCACGCACCTGCCCGACGCCCCCGACTGCGCCATCGCCGAGGCGATCGCGGCGGGCGGCCTCGGCGCGGCCGGCCCCGTGCGCCTCGACTCGCTGCAGCGTCTGCTCGCGACGCTCGCGCCCGGCGCCGCGACGGGCGACGCACGGGGTGCTTCCCAGCCCGACGGCGCTTGACCGGTTCAGTTGTCGGTAGCCTTGTGATGTCCCGATGGGCGGGGCATGAGGCGCGCAAGGAGGCGAGCAGATGCAACGGGTGACGATCGCGACCCTGGCGGCCCAGCTGGGGGTGTCGAAGGCATCCGTCTCGTACGCCCTCAACGGCCAGCCCGGTGTCAGCGAGCAGACCCGCGAACGGGTCGTCGCGCTCGCGAACGAGCTCGGCTGGCATCCGTCGTCGTCCGCTCGCGCCCTGTCGCGGCAGCGGGCGGATGCCATCGGCATGGTGCTGCGCCGCGACCCGACCCTGCTCGGCACCGAGCCGTACTACATGCGCCTGCTCGAGGGCGTCGAGTCGGCGCTCAGCGAGGCCGGCCAGAGCCTGCTGCTGCGCATGGTCGGCACCGCCCCCGGCCGCGATGCCGCCGTCTACGAGCGCTGGGCGGCCGAGCGCCGCGTCGACGGCGTCATCGTCCTCGACCGCACCGCGAAGGACCCGCGCCCCGCTCAGCTCACCCGCCTCGGCATGCCGTTCGTGCTGCACGGCGTGCTGCCCGCCGACGAGTCCGGTGTCGAGCGCATCGAGAACCAGCACCGTGACGCCGAGCTGCTGATCGGCCATCTCGCCGAGCTCGGCCACCGCCGCATCGCGCACCTCACCGGGCCGATGCACCTCACGCACGAGGTCGACCGCACATGGGCGATCGAGCGGGAGAGCACCGCCCGCGGCATGAGCACCGTCTTCGCGGAAGCCGACTACACCTTCGACACCGCGCACGCACGCACGGCGGAGCTGCTCGCCGCCGCAGAGCGCCCGACGGCGATCGTCTGCTCGAACGACGTGATGGCCCTCGCCGCCCTGCGCGCCCTCGACGAGGCGGGGCTCGCGGGCGAGGTCGCCCTGCTCAGCTGGGACGACTCGATGCTGTGCCAGTTCGCCTCGCCGACCATCTCGGCCCTCGACCGCTTCCCCGACCGGCAGGGGCGCCGCAGCGCCCAGATGCTGCTCGAGCTGCTCGACGGCCGGGAGTTCAGCAGCGCCGAGCCCAGCCCGAGCGAGCTGCACGTGCGCGAGTCGAGCCGCCGCGCGCAATAGGGTCGAAGGCGTGACCCCAGCCGCGCCCTCCGCCGTCCCCGGCCGCCTCGCCATCGGCGACCCCGCCCCGCAGTTCTCGCTGCCCGATGCGGCGGGCGAGACCGTCTCGCTCTCGTCGTACGCGGGCGGCCGGGTGATCGTGTACTTCTACCCGGCGGCGCTCACCCCCGCGTGCACGACGCAGGCGTGCGACTTCCGTGACGGGCTGGCGGAGCTGAGGGATGCCGGCTACACCGTCCTCGGCATCTCGAAGGACCCGGTCGCCAAGCTCGACGAGTTCGCCGCCGCCGAGCACCTGAACTTCCCCCTGCTCTCGGACGAGTCGCTCGGGGTGCACCGCGCCTACGGCGTGTGGGGCGAGAAACAGCTCTATGGCAAGACGGTCGTCGGCGTGCTGCGCTCGACCTTCGTGGTCGGCCCCGACGGCCGCCTCGAGCAGGCCCTCTACAACGTCAAGGCGAAGGGCCACTTGAGCATGCTGCGGAAGAAGCTCAAGCTCGCCGGGTAGCGGCGCTCAGGCCTCCTTGTCGCCGCGCTCGTCGAGGCCTTCGCGGCCGAGCCGTCGCGACACCGCCGGGGCGAGCACGAGGCCGATGCCGGCGAGGCCGAGCACGAGCAGGACGACGCCGAGCAGCGGCCCCGCGAGCAGGCCCTGCAGCGCCCCCACGCCGACGGCCAGCTGGATCAGCTGCCAGGTGATGATGAGGCCCCGCGCCCATGTCTGCACGAGCCAGGCGCCGAGCGCGGCCGCGACGACCCACAGACAGGCCAGCACGAGGCAGACCACGAACGCGATGCCGTCGCTCTCGACCTTGGCGCCCCGGCCGGCCAGCTCGACAGCGGTGACGACGGTTGCGATGATGACGACGAGCGCCTCGACGGTCAGGATCGACGCCAGCACCCGCAGCGGCCCGCGAGCCCGTCCAGCCGTAGCAGGGGCGGGTTTCGAGCTTGTGTTCACAGGGTTATCCCATTCAAAACTATTGATCAGAGACCGGGTCTCGTGGCAAGATCGGTGAATCCGGTAAGTCGCTCACAGGGCTGTGGGCAGGTCTAGCATCCCCCAAGATCTTTGGCCCTGTTGCCGGTTTCTGTTCGCCGTCGTGGCGCGAATACATTCCACCACGTCTGCCCAGCAATACAAGAGGAGCACAATTCGATGGACTGGCGCGACAAGGCCGCATGTCTCACTGCTGACCCCGAGCTGTTCTTCCCGGTCGGCAACACGGGTCCGGCCGTCGACCAGATCGAGAAGGCCAAGCTCGTGTGCGGCCGTTGCCCCGTGACCGAGGTCTGCCTTCAGTACGCGCTCGAGACCGGCCAGGACTCGGGGGTCTGGGGCGGTCTTTCCGAAGACGAGCGCCGCGCCCTCAAGCGCCGCGCCGCCCGCGCGCGCCGCGCTTCCTGAATCGTTTACGAAGGCCTGAGGCCCGGGTCCCCGCAAGGGGTCCGGGCCTCAGGCCTTCGGTCTGCCGTGCCGGCTAGACGGAAGCCGCGGTCGAGCTCTTCTCGAGGAATCGGAGCGGCACCTCGACGGTCACCTCGGTTCCGGCGCCCATCATCGTATGCCAGTCGATCGAGCCGCCGAGCTCGCCCTGGATGAGGGTGCGGACGATCTGCGTGCCGAGGCCGGAGCCGACCCGCCCCTCGGGCAGGCCGATGCCGTCGTCGACGACCTTGACGACGAGGTGGTCCTCGGTGCGCTCGGCGATGATCTGCACCTCGCCCGAACGGTCGGCGAGACCGTGCTCGACCGCGTTCGTCACGAGCTCGGTGAGGGCGAGCGCGAGCGGCGTCGCATACTCGCTCTGCAGCATGCCGAAGCGGCCCTTCTTCACGGGGTGCACCGACGTGTTGTGGCCCGCCGCGACCTCGGCCACGAGCAGCAGCACGCGATCGAAGACGTCGTCGAAGTCGACGACCTGCGCGAGACCGCCCGACAGCGTGTCGTGCACGACGGCGATGGCGGCGACGCGGCGCTGAGCCTGCCCGAGGGCGTCCCTCGCCTCATCGGAATGCGAGCGGCGCGCCTGGATGCGCAGCAGCGACGCGACCGTCTGCAGGTTGTTCTTGACGCGGTGGTGGATCTCGCGGATCGTCGCGTCCTTGGTGATGAGCTCGCGCTCCTGGTGGCGCATCTCGGTCACGTCGCGCACGAGGACGATGGCGCCGACGCGCTCGCCCCGGTTGCGGATCGGGATGGCGCGCAGCGAGATCGTCACGCCGCGGACGTCGACGTCGGTGCGCCACGGCGCGCGGCCCGTGACGACGAGCGGCAGCGACTCGTCGACCTCGGCCCGCCCCGTGAGAAGGTGCGTCGTCACCTCGGCAAGCGACTCGCCCTCGAGCTCGTCGGTGAAGCCGATGCGGTTGAAGGCCGAGAGCGCGTTCGGGCTCGCGAAGGTCGTGATGCCCTCGACGTCGAGGCGGATGAGGCCGTCCGCCGCACGCGGGGCGCCGCGGCGCGGGCCGCTCGGCGCGCCGAGGTCGGGGAAGTCGCCGCTCGCGATCATCGCGAACAGGTCGTTCGCGCAGTCGTTGAACGTGAGCTCCTGGCGGCCCGGGGTGCGCGAGTCGCTCAGATTGGTGTGGCGGGTGAGTACCGCGATCGGCGAGTCCGTCGTCTTCGAGGATGTCGAGCCCAGGCGGCGCAGCACCGGCACGGCGCGGACGCGGGTCGGCGTCTCCTCGTACCACTCGGGCGCGCTCGAGTCGACGATGCGGCCGGTGTCGAAGGCCTCGCTGACCTGCTGCAGCCACTCGGGGCGGATCTTCTGCCCGACGATGTCGCGGTAGAACAGCGTCGCAGCGCTCGAGGGGCGCGAGTGGGCGACGGCGATGAAGCCGTCTTCGGTGGGGACCCACAGCACGATGTCGGCGAAGGCCAGGTCGGCGAGCAGCTGCCCGTCGCCGACCAGCATGTGCATCCACTCGATGTCCTCGGGGGTGGAACGGCCGTGGGCGATGACCAGGTCACTGAGGGTCGACACGGCTCAAGTCTAGAGTCGCGGGTGCGGCCGGGTCCGTCGCACGCCCTGCGCGGGCGGCACGGCGACCGCCGAGCGCGCGGCGGCGATGCGGTGCGGCGGATGCCGGCAGACCGAGGATCGCCCCCTCGACGAAGCCGCGGAGCGCCGCTCGCGCGAGGGAACGCGGTGCCGCGGCCGCGATGGGCACCGCCTGCAGCATCGCCGCGTCGAACGACGCCTGATCGTCCGGCACGAGCGCCGTCGGGCTGAGACCGCCGAAGCGCTGCAGGGCGCGGGCGATCTGCTCCTCGGGCGCAGCGCCGACGACCCCCGCGCGCACCCGGTTGACCACGAGGTGGCGGCGCGCCCGCGGCGTCGCGGCCACGGCATCCGGCTGAGCCCTCATCAGCCGCGACAACCCGAGCGGATCGGCGGAGCCGACCGACACGAGCTGCGTCGCGTGCTCGAGCGCCGTGAGCGTCGCGGCGTTGCGCCGCGGCGCGAAGAGGTCGCTCGCGATCTCCTCGTCGGTCTCGAGGTTGAAGCCGACGTCGACGACGACGTGGTCGAACCAGCCGGCGACGGCGTCGAGCGCGCGCTCCACGCGCTCGCTGCCGAGCTCGGGCCAGCGGCTCGGCCGCGCGAGGCCCGTGAGCACCGCGAGCGTGCCGCGCTGCGTCGGCACGTACTGCGCGACGCGGTCGAACTCCGCCCGCGTCAGCGCGTCGTTGCCCGCGAGGCGGCAGGCTGCGGCGAAGCCCGGGGTCTCGTCGAGCAGCCCCAGCGCGACGGCGACCGCGCCGCCGTAGGTGTCGGCGTCGATGAGCGCCACCGCGGCGCCGAGATCAGCGAGCTCTGCGGCGATCGAGATCGCGGTCGTGGTGCGACCCGGCGCGCCGGCCGGACCCCAGACGGCGATGACGGATGCCTCGCCGCCGCGGCCTTGAACGGCCGCCCCCGCGGGCGCCGACGTCGTCGTGAGAAGTCGTTCGAACTCCGCCCAGGTCGCCGGCTCGGCCAGGACCTCGGCGCACCCTGCCGCCGCGGCGACCGCGCGCTCGTCGTCGGTCACGGCGAGCACCACGAGCCGCGTGGCCGTGGCGGCCGCCGCCGCACGCACCTCGGGCGTGAGCCGGGTGCGGCTCGCGGAGACGACCGCGAGATCGATGTCGTGGGCGGCGAGGACCGCGCCGAGCTCGCCCGCCGTCTGCACGCGCGCGATGACCGCATGGCCGGCCTGCAGGGCGCCTGGCAGCAGCCTGTCCTCGGTGGCGCGGTCGAGGCTGAGGGCGAGCTGGGCCACGTCACTCCCCCGCGGGTAGAAGCGTGATGGCCGAGCCGTTGGCGATCGCCTCGAGCAGCCCGGCCGTGGCATCCTTCGGCACCCGGACTTCGACGGCGATGCCCCCGGTCGCCCCGAGGCCGGTGTCGCGGACCACGCGCACCACGGTCGCGCGGGGCACGAGCACCTCGGGTGCGGCGAACTTCGGCGCACCCGCGCCGACCGCGCCGCTCGCCGCCGCGGCCCAGACATCCACGGCGGCCCCCGCCGTCACCGACGCCGGCAACTCGCCGCCCACCGCGATCATCACGCTCGTCTGACGCTGTGCGGATGCCGCGCCCAGCGCCCCGACGGGCACGAGCTCGCCCGCGGCGATCGTGCGCGTCACGACGGTGTCGGCCTCGGGCGCACTCGAGAGATACGCCGCCTGGGCTGCGCCGAGGCGCACCCGCACCCCGACCAGGTCGGCCGCCGTGACCTCGTCGCCCGCGGCGAGCGCATGGCGCGCCGCGAACACCTGGACCGTGCGCTCGGATGCCGCGAGAAGGCCCGCGACCCCCGCCACGGAGGCGATGACGAGCAGCAGGCCCAGCAGGAACCGTGGCTCACGCCACATCGGACGAGGGCGGAGCGGAACGGCTGGCGCGGTCATGCCCACCATGGTGGCGAATCGCGACCCGCGGGCCCGGAAGTTATCCACAATCGGCCGGAGGCCGGGCACGAGCCGTCATGATGGAGCACATGGTCAGCCAATCTGCAGTCGGCGCGGTCCGGTTCCTCACGGTCGCCGACTGTGCCGAGATCCTCAATGTCGAGGTCTCCGACGTGACCCGGCTCGTCGAGACGGGCGAGCTGCCCGCCATCCGGGTCGGCGGCCAGTGGCGCATCGAGCGCGATGTGCTCGAGTCGTACATCGCCGAGCTCTACGAGCAGCAGCGCCGTCACGCCCTCTGGGAGCAGTCCGATTTCGCGAGCCTGACCGAGATCACGGGCGGCTCGATCCTGCGCCCGCACGACTGAGCGCTGCGGGTTCAGAGCACCCGCACCATCGCCACGGAGGCCAGCGCCACGACCCTGTGCTCGGCCACGCTCGTCTCGCGTCGGGCGACGCCGCGCCCGTGCACCGCGAGATCGATGTGGTCGAGGCCGACGCGGTCGATCGTGCCGTGCGTCGCGCCCGTTTCCCCGGCGATCAGCACGTCGACGGGCACCCGACGCCGCGCCAGGTCGCGCAGGACGACGCCGATCGCGAGCTTGGCCGTCAGGTCGGGGCGCGCCGGCTCGGGCGGCCGCGCACGGCTCGCCCTGGCCTGTTCGGCGGACAGCGACAGCGACGCGATCGCAGCGACCGGCACGATCGCCTGGGCGCCGCCGGGCAGCGCACCCGCGAGCCAGTCCGCGCCGACGGTGCCGGGCTCGATCTCGACGGCGGTGCCGTCGACAAGGCGCAGCCGGATGCCGCCGCCGTGGCCCGCTGCGAGAACGGCCAGCCGCTCGCGCAGACCCGTGCGCGCCGCGCGCAGCCGTTCGGCTTCGATGCGCTGCTGCGCCTCGTCGGCCGCGAGCTGCGTCTCGAGCTGGCCCTCGAGGTCGTCGAAGAGGAGGTCGAATCGCATGGCGCGACGCTAGCCCGTCGCCGCGTGCCCCGCGCGGACTGTCCACAGTCGCCGAGACGGGGGCGCCCGTCGTCGCGGCGATTTTCTCCACAGGCCATATCTGCACTGGTTCCGCATTGCCGCCCCATGAAAAGGTCACAGCACCCGACGGGCTCGTACCCCGTTCGGGGCCGCACATCGGGATGAGGGGAACCATGGCCAAGGCCCAGCGCAACGAGCGCTTCGACGCAGACGACTTCTTCGGTGTCCAGCGCACCACCGAGCTGCCCGACCCCACCCCGCTGATCACCAATCTCGTGCGCTGCGTCGTCGAGATCCTCGCGGGCGCCCGCGACCTCGAGCAGATCAGCCGCTGGGTCACCGACGACGTCTTCCACAGGCTGTCGCGGCGGGTGAGCTTCGCGAGCCGCGCACGCACTCTGAAGGGGGCGCCCGCCCAGCGCCCGCGCTTCTCGATCATGTCGATCCGCACCTCCGAACCCGCAGCCGGGGTCGTCGAGGCGACCGTCATCGTGCAGATGCCGCAGCGGGTGCGGGCCATCGCGCTGCGGCTCGAAGGCCTCGATCGGCGCTGGCGCGCCACGAGCATCAGCGTGCTGTAGCCGCGCGGGTCGCACAACCGCGAACGCCCCCGGGCACTGCTCGGGGGCGTTCGGGGAAATGGCTGCTAGCCGCGGTTGCGGTTCTGAGCGCGGCGGTCGGCGCGGTTCTGCGGCTCGGCGTCGGCGCCGGCATCCCCGCGCTGCCCGAACGCGCCGCGCGCGCCGCCCTGCGGCGCCTGCTCCTCGGCGCCCTGCTGCAGCTCACGACGCCGGGCCGCGCGCTCGGCGCGCTCCGTCGCGGCGCGGTCGACCTGACCGCCCTGGTTGCGCACCTCGACGCCGCCCGAGTCGGTCGGTGCCGAGTAGGACAGGCCGCGCTGCTCGGACTGGCCGAGCCCCTTCGCGGCGACGCCCGAGACCTCGCCCGCCGACTGCTGCACCTCGACCTCGAGGTTGAACAGGAAGCCGACCGTCTCCTCGCGGATCGCGCCCATCATCTGCTGGTACATCGCGAAGCCCTCGCGCTGGTACTCGACCAGCGGGTCGCGCTGCGCCATGGCGCGCAGACCGATGCCGTCCTTCAGGTAGTCCATCTCGTACAGGTGGTCGCGCCAGCGGCGGTCGATCACCGAGAGGACGACGCGGCGCTCGAGCTCGCGCATCGCGGGCGAGCCCAGCTGGCCCTCGCGCGTCTCGTAGGCGACGTGCGCATCGGAGAGGATCTCGCGACGCATGAAGTCACGGTTGATGCGGCCCTTCGAACCGGCCTCGGCCACGACCTCGTCGATCGAGATGCCGACGGGGTAGATCGTCTTCAGCTCGCTCCACAGCGCGTCGAAGTCCCAGTCATCGCCGTTGCCCTCGCCGGTGTGGTTCCCGAGGATCTCGTCGACGACGTCGTCGAGGAACTTCTGCACGCGCTCGTGCAGGTCGTCGCCCTCGAGGATGTGGCGGCGGTCGGAGTAGATCGCCTCGCGCTGGCGGTTCAGCACGTCGTCGTACTTGAGGACGTTCTTGCGGATCTCGGCGTTGCGCGCCTCGACCTGCGCCTGAGCGCTGCGGATCGCGCGCGAGACGAGCTTCGACTCGATCGCGAGGTCGTCGGGGGTGGACGCCCGGCCCATCAGCGACTCGGCGGCGCCGGCGTTGAACAGGCGCATCAGATCGTCCGTCAGCGACAGGTAGAAGCGGCTCTCACCGGGGTCGCCCTGGCGGCCGGAACGACCGCGCAGCTGGTTGTCGATGCGCCGGGACTCGTGGCGCTCGGTGCCGAGCACGTAGAGGCCGCCGGCGTCGCGGACCTTGTCGCCCTCTTCCGCGGCGGTCGCCTTGAGCTTGTCGAAGGTCTCGTCCCACGCGGCCTGGTACTCGTCGGGGGTCTCCTCGGGCGAGAGCCCGCGCGTGTTCAGCTCGGCCACCGTGAGGAACTCGGCGTTGCCGCCGAGCATGATGTCGGTGCCGCGGCCGGCCATGTTGGTGGCGACGGTGACGGCACCCAGGCGGCCCGCCTGTGCGACGATCGCGGCCTCGCGCGCGTGGTTCTTCGCGTTCAGCACCTCGTGGCGCACGCCGCGCTTGGCGAGCAGGCGCGAGAGGTACTCGCTCTTCTCGACCGAGGTGGTGCCGACGAGCACCGGCTGGCCGGCCTCGTGACGCTTCACGATGTCTTCCACGACCTGGGCGAACTTGACCTCTTCGTTCTTGTAGACGAGATCGGACTGGTCCTTGCGGATCATCGGCTTGTTGGTCGGGATGACGACGACGCCGAGCTTGTACGTCGACATGAACTCGGCCGCCTCGGTCTCGGCGGTGCCGGTCATGCCCGAGAGCTTCTTGTACAGGCGGAAGTAGTTCTGCAGCGTCACCGTCGCGAGCGTCTGGTTCTCGGCCTTGACAGGCACGGATTCCTTGGCCTCGATCGCCTGGTGGATGCCTTCGTTGTAGCGTCGGCCCATCAGGATGCGGCCGGTGTGCTCGTCGACGATGAGCACCTCGTCGTTCATCACGACGTAGTCCTTGTCGCGCTTGAACAGCGCGTTCGCCTTGATGGCGTTGTTGAGGAACGAGATCAGCGGGGTGTTCGCGGACTCGTACAGGTTGTCGATGCCCAGATAGTCCTCGACCTTGGCGATGCCCGGCTCGAGCACGCCGACCGTGCGCTTCTTCTCGTCGACCTCGTAGTCCTCGCCGGCAATGAGCCGGGTCGAGATGCGCGCGAACTCGGTGAACCAGCGGTTCGCCTCGCCCGACGACGGGCCCGAGATGATGAGCGGGGTGCGCGCCTCGTCGATGAGGATCGAGTCGACCTCGTCGACGATCGCGAAGTTGTGGCCACGCTGCACCATGTCGGAGGCCTGCCACGCCATGTTGTCGCGCAGGTAGTCGAAGCCGAACTCGTTGTTGGTGCCGTAGGTGATGTCGGCCGCGTACTGCTCGCGGCGTTCCTCGGGCGTCTGCCCCGCGAGGATCACGCCGGTCGTCATGCCGAGCGCGCGGAACACGCGACCCATGAGCTCGCTCTGATAGCTCGCGAGGAAGTCGTTGGTCGTGATGACGTGCACACCGCGGCTGGGGATCGCGTTGAGGTAGGCGGCCGTCGTCGCCACGAGGGTCTTGCCCTCACCGGTCTTCATCTCGGCGATGTTGCCGAGGTGCAGCGCGGCGCCGCCCATGATCTGCACGTCGAAGTGGCGCATGCCGAGCACACGCCGCGCGGCCTCGCGCACCGCGGCGAAGGCCTCGGGCAGCAGCTCGTCGAGGCTCTCGCCCTCGGCGTAGCGCTCGCGCAGCTCGACGGTCTCGTTGCGGAGCTCGTCTTCGGTCAGCTCCTTGAAGTCCTCTTCGAGGGCGTTCACGGCTTTCGCATACCCCTCGAGCTTGCGAAGCGTGCGGCCTTCGCCGACACGGAGGACCTTTTCAAGGACTGAGGCCACGGGTGAACTCCACTTGTTCAGGACGGAATCCACAAGAGTCTAGACGAGGCGCGTGACGCGGTTCCCTGTGAGCGAAAGCAGACGAAGGGCGGGGGATGTCCGCCACGGACATCCCCCGCCCCGGGGTGCTGCGATCGCCGCTCAGCCGGCGACGGCCCCTGCCTTGCGGGCCGCGGTCGCGACCTCCTGCAGCTCATCGGCGTCGTCGTCGAGCTGGATCACGCCGTAGTCCCAGCCCTTGCGGCGGTACACCACGCTCGGGCGGTCCGTCTCGGCGTCGATGAAGAGGTAGAAATCGTGGCCGACGAGCTCCATGTGGTAGAGCGCGTCGTCGACCGTCATCGGGACGGACGCGAAGGTCTTCATACGGATGACGACGGGGCTGTACACGTCCTCTTCCTCTTCGGCAGCGGCCTCGGCCTGCACCACCGGGATCGCCCCGGTCTGCAGCTGCGTCGCGAGCTCGCCGGAGATCGGCGTCACGTCGGTGTGGGCGAAACCGGCCGTCGCCGCATCGTGCAGCGAGAGCTGGCGGTGCGAACCGCCGCGGTGCACCTTGCGGCGCCCCTTGGCGCGGCGCACGCGTTCGAGCAGGCGGCCGATCGCGATGTCGAAGGCCGCGTACTTGTCGGCGGCCGTCGCCTCCGCACGGACCACCGGGCCCGGGCCGACGAGCGTGAGCTCGACCTTGTCGTCGCCCGCGGTGCCGTTGCGAGCGGCCAGGCGCGACAGCTTGATCTCGAACACAAGAGCTCGCTCGGCCAGGTGCGACACCTTCTCGGCCTTCTCGGTCACGTACTCGCGGAACCGGTCTGTGATCTGAACGCCCCGTCCGACGATGTCGATTTCCATCGCAACCTCCTGTTCACGGTGCATTTCCCCCGACCTTGCCGATGAGTCATATGCACCTGCTTGGTGTCCCCAAAGGTAGTTGCGAGGCCTGGTCTTGTCACGAGCCTTTTCTGCCTATTTCGCCCGGGATTCCCAGCGGGGAAAGCGCCTTCGCGTGCGCGCGAGCGCGACGACGCCGAGCACCTCGACGCCCGCGTTCCTCAGTGCCTGATCAGCAGCCAAAACCGTGGCGCCCGTCGTGACGATGTCATCGACGATCAGGGCGAACCGCCCCGTGCCCGTTCCTCTCACTGTCAGCGAATCTTCACGGTTCGTGAACCGATCAGTGGTATTCAACTGAGATTGATCTTGTGTCTGTTTAGCGATGCGCAGCAGACGCCCCTCGCGATAGCCCGCCCGGGCGAGCAGCAGGCGCAGTTGCGCGTAGCCGCGGCGACGATAGGCGGCCCGGGTCGAGGGGATGGCGACGAGTTCCACCCGCCCGCGGGCGGCGGGCGGGGCCGTGGCCGCGGCGGCGCGCACGAGCCGGCGCAGGACAGCGGCGAGCGCAGGCGCGACATCCGTGCGCCCCATGTCCTTGAAGGCGAGCAGGATGCCGCGCGCGGTGCCGCCGTAGTCGAAGGCGTGCCACACCGCGAGCTCGGTGCCGTCGGGCCGCACGAGGGACTCCCGACGCGGCACGGCCGCCGCGAGCTCGGCCCGGCAGCCGTCGCACAGCCCGCGGTCGGGCGCACCGCACCCCGCGCAGTCGATCGGCGCGACGACGGCCCAGGCGTCGAGCGCTGCGGCGCGGAGGGAGGCCCACATGCTCAGGCATCCTGGCGCCTGCGCCGCCCCTGCGGGGCGCGTGGGGCCGACCTGTGGACAACCGCCCGGGCCGCGCCCGCGGAAACGGGCTGATCGTGCGGAGCATCTCGAAGACGGCATCCGCCTCATCGACTCATCTCCGCCGAATCGACTCGCCGCTAGTTGCGCCCCTGCTGCACCGCGAGGATGTCGACGCCTTTGGCGACCTGCTGCCACGAGGTGCCCGCCGTCGTCTCGAGGGCGCCCTGTGCCGTGCGCACCCAGAGCTGCGCCGCCGGGTTGCCCCCGGTGATGCCGACGCCGCCGTCGGGCCCCGGCTGGGGGGCTGCGGCCGCGTCCCCGAGCGCCTGCGAGATGATCGCGGTGCCGCCCTGGGGGCTCGCGCCCAGCACGGCGACCGTGAGCTCGTCCGTCCAGGTCAGCGCGTAGCCCTTGCTCAGGGCGAGCTCGCCGATGTCGACCGGCGCTCCGATGCGGGTCGGGTGGCCCCTGGCGTCGCGCACGATGCCCGCGACCATCAGGTGCGCACGCCCGTCCTCGGTGCGCACGAGTGCCGCCAGACGGGTGCCGTCGCGCGAGACGGAGAAGGAGACCAGGCTGCGGGCGTCGGGCCAGCTCGCCTTGATCTGCGCGGTCGCGCCGTCGGCTGCGGCCACGTCGAAGGGTGTGCGCGGGTCGGTCGTCGCCGACCAGACGATGTCGCTGTTGTCGACCGCGGGCGGCAACAGGTCGGGGCGCGCGTCGATGCGCACGGGCGCCGACTGCGAGGCCGTGACGGCGTAGACCGCGTCGCCCGCGAGCACGGCGGCCGTGCGGCCGTCGGCCGTGACCGTCGCGGCGCTCGCGTGCAGCGCCGCGATGGCGGGGCCGATGCCGTTGAAGGCGACGAAGGCGCTGCTCGCCAGGAAGCCGAACTTGCCGTTCTGCAGCACGAGCGGGTTCGCGCTCACGCTCGGGTCGCGCTCGGCCTGGGTGACCGTGCTGACGTCCTGCTGGACCCCGCCGATGCTGAGCGAGACCTGGGATGCCGCATCCGTCAGGCTCTCCCCCAGCTGCTGGTTCATGCGCACGGTCGTCGTCTGGTCCGCGCCGGCGGCGACCGAGTTGAGGGCGACCTGGGCGGTGCCCGTCTGCACGACGACCGAGCCCGCGGCGAGCTGGGTCCCCTTCGGGAAGGCCGTGGCGACGGCATCCTGCAGCCACGGCGACGGCCCCGCGAGCAGCGCCTTGACGATGCGGGTCGCGAGCGAGGCCGACGACGACGGGAACCAGCGCAGGTCGGGCACGAGGTAGCGGAAGTCGGGGCTGTAGAAGTAGAGGGCGTGCGAGCTGAACACGTTCCGGAACAGCGCCGCGTCGATCACGATGCCGTTCGGCGCCTTCGAGATGCGCCACTGGCCGTGCTGCTTCACGAACGAGTAGCCGAGGGTGACCGGCGCCTGCGAACCCGCCGTGCGGTAGTCGCCCGCACCGTCGATGAAGGCGACGGGCGTGACCGACATCGACAGCTCGGACGCGCCCGACGGCACGGGCGCCGTCCGCTGCGCGGCGTCGTCGACCGTCACCGAGGCGTCGGGGTCCCACTCGCCACGGAACGAGTCGGACAGGAACGCGCGCGCGACCTGGTAGCCGCCTGCGGGGCTGACCGCGGCGTCGATGAAGCCGTTGAGGATGTCCTGCTGGCTCTCGCCGTCGGACGGCGGGTTCGGGTGGTAGTCGATCTGATCGAAGCCGTTGTCCTGCGCGGCGACCGAGCCGCCGCGCACGACCGCGCCGCTGCGCGGGATCGTCGCGCAGGCCGAGAGCGCGAGGACGAGGGAGGCCGCGAGCACCGCCGCGAGACGGGTGGCGAGTCTGCGGGCGCTCATGTCGCGGCCTCCTGCGCATCGGGGGGCGGAAGCGGTATCGGCGAGTTCGCCGCCGAGCCGCTGCGGCGTCGCGGCAGCGTGAGGCGGAAGCAGGAGCCGCCGCCGGGCTGCGACCACACGTCGATCACGCCGCCGTGGATCAGCGCGTCCTCCTGCGAGATCGCGAGCCCGAGGCCCGTGCCGCCGATCGTGCGCCGGCGCGAGGGGTCGGCGCGCCAGAAGCGGTCGAACACGTGCCCCACGTCGTCCTCGTTCATGCCCATGCCGTGATCGCGCACCGCGAGGGCGACGGCGGCCTGGTTGCTGTCGACGATGACGTCGATCGGCCGGCCCTCGCCGTGCTCGATCGCGTTGCCGATGAGGTTGCGGATGATGCGGCGCACGCGGCGCGGGTCCATCGGCACGTCCGAGTAGCCGCCGGGCGCCTGCAGCGCGAGCCGCGTGCCGTGGGCGTGCGCGAGCGGCGCGAACTCGTCGATCGCGTCCTCGGCGAGCTTCACGAGGCTCATCGCCTCGAGCTCGAGCGAGACCGAGCCCGCGTCGTAGCGGCTGATCTCGAGCAGGTCGGACAGCAGCAGGTCGAAGCGCTCGACCTGGGCGTGCAGCAGCTCGGCCGTGCGCTCGGTGACGTCGTCGAACACTTCGCGGCGGTCGTAGATGTGCTCCGAGGCGAGGCGGATGGTGGTGAGCGGCGTGCGCAGCTCGTGCGAGACATCCGACACGAATCTCTGCTGCAGCTGTGACAGCGTCGCCAGCTGCGTGATCTGCCGCTGCAGGCTGTCCGCCATGCCGTTGAAGGAGCGCGCGAGGGTCGTGAAGACGTCCTGCCCCTCTTCGGGGATGCGCACCGCGAGGTCGCCCGCCGCGAGGCGGCGGCTCGTCGCGGCCGCGATCTGGATCGGCGCGACGACGAAACGCACGACGACGTAGGCGAGCGCCCCGATGAGCACCACGAGCGCGAGGCCCGCGAGCAGCAGCGTGCGCTGCACGAACAGCAGCGTCTGCTCGGAGTCGGAGAGATCGTAGCCGAGGAACAGCCCGTAACTGCCCGCGGCCGGAAGGTGGATCTGCGCGCCCACGAGGACGCCCGGGTGGGATGCCGCGTCGCTGCTGCCCGGAATCGGCAGCGCGATGGACTGCGAGAAGAGCGTGCCGCTGTGCGTTGCGACCTCGGCGCGCAGCGCGGGCGAGATGAGGTCGGGGGTGATGCCCGCGGTGTAGTCGGTCGGCGCCTGCGGATCGGCGGGCTGACCCGGTATGCGGATGAAGGCGAGCATGCGACTCGAGGAGGCGCCCTGCACCACGGTCTTGACGGCCTGCCCGAGCCCGAGCACGGTCGCCGGGTCGCTGGCGTCGGTCGCGTCGAGGCTCGACTGCACCTGCTGCTGAGCGCGGCCGGCATCGCGCAGCGCCTGGTTGAGGCGCGACTGGTAGAGGTCGTTGCCGACGGTGTACGAGATGACGAGGCCCGTGATCAGGATCGCGACGCCCGAGAGCAGGATCGTGATGAGCACCGTGCGGAACTGCAGCGACGACGCCCACACGTGCGCGATCGCGGCGGGCCAGCGCGCCGGGTGGCGCCACCACGCCGCCTGCGAGCGCAGAGCCGTCGTCGTCATCGGGTCACGAGCTTAGGCCGCGGGGCCCGGCTCAGCCCGTGTGGCCGGCCCGGTAGCCGACCCCGCGCACCGTCTGCACGATCTTCGGGTTGTCGGGGTCGTGCTCGACCTTGGCGCGCAGGCGCTGCACGTGCACGTTCACGAGGCGCGTGTCGGCCTTGTAGTGGTAGCCCCAGACCTGCTCGAGCAGCATCTCGCGCGTGAACACCTGCTGCGGCTTGCTCGCGAGGGCGAGCAGCAGGTCGAACTCGAGGGGGGTCAGGTTGATGCGCGCCTCGCCGCGGCGCACCTCGTGCGCGGAGACGTCGATCACGAGATCGCCGACACCGACGGCGGATGTCGAGGACCCCGACGCCGCGGGGCGCAGCCGTGCCCGCACCCGGGCGACCAGTTCCTTCGGGTTGAAGGGCTTGACCATGTAGTCGTCGGCGCCCGACTCGAGCCCGCGCACGACGTCGGCGGTGTCGGACTTCGCCGTGAGCATGATGATCGGGGTGCCCGAGAACGAGCGGATGCTCTCGGCGACCTCGATGCCGTCGCGGCCGGGCAGCATCAGGTCGAGCAGCACCAGGTCGGGGTTCGCGCGCCGGAACGCCTCGACGGCGAGCGAGCCGTCGGCGCAGAACACCGGCTCGAAGCCCTCGCTGCGCAGCACGATGCCGATCATCTCGGCGAGCGCCGTGTCGTCGTCGACGACGAGGATTCGGGTGGTCAACGTCTCTCCAGAATCACGTCTCCCCAGATGGGGAGAGAAAACCCGTCAGGGTCTCTCGGTTCTCTAGGTTAGTGGTATGAGCGATCCCGCCGCCTGGGGCACGCCGCCGTTCGGCGCCCCGCCCGTCTGGGCGCCCCCGCCCAAGCCGGGGCTCATCCCGCTGCGCCCGCTGACCTTCGGGCAGCTGCTCGGCACGCCCTTCCAGGCCATGCGGCGCCACCTCGGCGCGCTGTTCGGGCCGGCGCTGCTGATCCAGGTCGCGACCTTCTTCGCGGCGCTCGCCCTCGTCGGCGCGGCGACCGGCTGGTTCGCCTATCGGCTGGCGCAGTCGACGGATGCCGATCGCGGCGCCATCATCGCGGGGGGCGTCGGCACCGTCATCCTCTCGGTCCTGCTCACCCTCGCCCTGAGCGTCGTGGGCAGCGGCCTGCTGCAGGGGCTCGTCGTCATCGCCGTCGCGAACGGCGCGCTCGGGCACAAGCCGCGCGCCGGCCAGGTCTGGGCCGCGACGCGCGGGCGCCGCTGGGCGCTCGCGGGCTTCGTCGCGCTCGTGTCCCTCGGCTTCCTCGTGGCGCTCCTGGTGCCCGCCGGCATCGCCGCAGCGTTCGTCGTGCCGGGGCTGACCGGCACGGGCGGCGGCCCGCTCGTCGCGACGGGAACCGCGCTCGGCGTCCTCACCGGCCTCGGGGTCGCCGTGCTGGCGGCCTGGGCCTGGGCGAAGACCTCGCTCGCCGGCTCGGCGATCGTGCTCGAACGGCTCGGGGTGCGCGCCGCGATCGCCCGCTCATGGTCGCTCACGCGTGGCGGCTTCTGGCGGGTGTTCGGCGCGCAGGCCCTCGTGGTCGCCATCTGCTACGTCGGCTCGCAGGTGATCTCGACGCCCGTCGCGCTGCTGCTCCAGTTCGGGCTCACCCTGGCGTTCCCGACCGGCCAGCCGAGCGACATCTCGGGCGGCGGGGTCGCCATGGTGCTGGTGCTCTACGGCGTGCTGATCGTGCTGAGCCTCGTGATCGGCACGATCACGAGCGTGGTCGAGGCCGCGACCGGCGTGCTGCTCTACGTCGACCAGCGGATGCGGCGCGAGGGCCTCGACCTGACCCTCACCCGCTACGTCGAGGACGTGCAGACCGGTCGTCCCCCGACCGACCCCTTCGCCACGCCCGTGTTCTCGGGCCCGGCGCCGCAGGTCCCGCCGCAGCCCTACGGCCCGCCGTGGCAGTGATCGCCGCGTGGCTCGCGGCCGACCGGCCGCCGCTGACCCCCGACGACGACACGGCTCGGCGCTGGCTCGCGCAGGAGCTCGCGAAGCCCGAGTACGCGGCGGCCCGCCCGACCTGGTTCGACCTGCTCAGCCAGCGCATCGCCGAGTGGTTCGGGTCGCTGCGCGTGCCGGGGGCCGGCGCCGGGGCATCCGGCTGGCTCGCCGTGCTCGGCATCGTGGTGCTCGCCCTGCTCGTGCTGGGCGCCGTGCTGCGCTTCGGCCTGCCGCGGCTGAACCGGCGGGTGCGGGCCGCAGCGGTGTCGGGGGACGTGGCGGATGCCCGCAGCGCCGCCGAGCTGCGCGCCGCCGCCGACCGCGCCGCCGCGGCCGGCTCGTGGGAGCTCGCGGTGATCGAGCGCTTCCGCGCCCTCGCGGCCTCGCTCGCCGAGCGCACGGTCGTGGCCGTGCGGCCGGGCACGACCGCGCACGAGGTGGCCGGCGCGGCGGCATCCGTCTTCTCCGCCGAGGGCGACGCCCTGCGCGCCGCCGCCGACACGTTCGACGCCGCCCGCTATCTCGGCCGCCGCATGGGCACCGCCGACGACGCCCGCCTGCGCGAGCTCGACGAGCGGCTGCGCCGGCAGGCACCCGTCTTCGCAGGGGCGGGACGATGACCCGGGCGGATGTGGATGCCCTGACCGCCGCACCCGCGACCGCCGAGGTGCTCACCCCCACGCTGCGCCGCCGCCTGCGCTCGGGCCGCGGCCGGCTGATCGCCGCGGGGGTGGTCTTCGCCGCCGCCGTGCTCGCCGTCGTGCTGTTCGGGCAGGCCGCCCAGCAGCTGCCGCCGCTCGACCCGGGCAGTGCCGCCCCGTCGGGGGCGAAGGCGCTCGTCTCCGTGCTGCGCGAGCACGGCGTCGACGTGCGCACCGCCGCGACCCTCGACGCGGCGGACGCGGCCTCCTCGGGCGTCGACCCCGCCGATCTGACGGTGGCGGTCTACGACCCGTCCGGCTTCCTGAGCACGAAGAAGCTCGTCGACGACCCGCGCATCGGCCGCAAGGTCGTGCTCATCGAGCCGGTCGACCCCGGCGCGCAGGCGGCGCTCACGGCCGCCGGGCACGAGGTGGCCGTCGTGCGCGACGCGAGCGCGCTGCAGAACCAGCACATCCTCGAGGGCTCGAACGCGGGCCACGCGGTGCGGCTGTTCGGCTCCACGCAGGTGCTCGTCTGGTACACCCCGAGCTTCGCCGACGCGGGTGTCGCGGCACCGGCGACCATCGCCGACGTGACGCCGCCGTGGGTGACGCCGCTCGTCGTCCTCTGCGGCGCCGTCGCGCTCGCGGCCGCCCTGTGGCGCGGGCGGCGCTTCGGGCCCCTCGTCGTCGAGGATCTGCCCGTGGTGGTGCGGGCGAGCGAGTCGCTCGAGGGGCGCGCGCGGCTGTACCAGCGCTCCGACGCGCGGCTGCACGCGCTCGACGCCCTGCGCATGGGCGCCGTGGGGCGGCTCGCGACGCGGCTCGGCCTCGGGCCGGAGGCGGGCGTGACGGATGTCTGCGCCGCCGTCGCCGCGCAGCTCGCCCGCGACCCGGCCGAGGTGCGGCGGACCCTCGTCGACGGCGCCCCCGCCGACGACCGCGAGTTCCTCGAGCTGGCCCGCGGGGTGGCGGCGCTCGAGGCATCCCTCGCCCCCGGCCGCACCCGCCCGCCGGTCGTCGACGCATCGACGACCAGGGTGCCGGAACCCGATTTCGTGACGACCCGAGAAGATAGGCAGCGATGACAGCGGAAGACGATCAGCTCAGGCAGGCGTTCGCGCGCGTGCGCGCCGAGGTCGGGAAGGCGGTGGTCGGGCAGGGCGGCGCCGTCACGGGCCTCATCATCGCCCTGCTCGCCGACGGGCACGTGCTGCTCGAGGGCGTGCCCGGCGTGGCCAAGACCCTGCTCGTGCGCAGCCTGTCGGCGGCGCTCGCGCTCGACACGAAGCGCGTGCAGTTCACCCCCGACCTGATGCCCGGCGACGTGACCGGCTCGGTCGTGTTCGACCCGGCGACCGCGCAGTTCGAGTTCCGCGAGGGGCCGGTGTTCACCAACATCCTGCTCGCCGACGAGATCAACCGGACCCCGCCGAAGACGCAGTCCGCCCTGCTCGAGGCGATGGAGGAGCGCCAGGTCTCGGTCGACGGCGTCTCGCACAGGCTGCCCGCGCCCTTCGTCGTCGCGGCCACGCAGAACCCCGTCGAGTACGAGGGCACCTACCCGCTGCCCGAGGCGCAGCTCGACCGCTTCCTGATGAAGGTCGCGCTGCCGCTGCCCGAGCGCGACGTCGAGCTCGAGGTGCTGCGGCGCCACTCGGCCGGCTTCGACCCGCGCGCGCTGGGCGCGGCCGGCGTCACCGCGGTCGTGGGGGCGGCCGAGATCGCGGCGGCCCGGGCATCCGTCACCCGCGTGGGCGCCCGCGACGACGTGCTCGGCTACGTCGTCGACCTCGCGCGCGCGACGCGGCAGTCGCCGTCGGTACGGCTCGGCGTGAGCCCGCGCGGCGCGACCGCGCTGCTCGCGGCGGCGAAGGCGTGGGCGTGGCTCTCGGGCTACGACGCCATCACCCCCGACCATGTCAAGGCGATGGTCGTGCCGGTCTGGCGGCACCGCATCCAGCTGCGCCCCGAAGCGGAGCTCGAGCAGGTCACGGCCGACGCGATCCTGCAGTCGATCCTGCAGCAGGTGCAGGTGCCGATCTAGTGGGGCGCCCATGGTCCTGACCGGGCGGTTCGCGCTGCTCGTCGCCGTCGGCGCCGTGCCGCTCGTGCTGCTCGGGAACTCGCCGGCGGCCGCGTGGGGCGTGCTCGGCGCATGGCTGCTGCTGTGCGCGATCGCGGCCGTCGTCGACGCGCTGCTCGCCGCCTCGCCGCGCCGTCTCGCTCTCGCGCGCGAGCTGCCGACCCGTGTGCGGCTCGGCGAGTCGGTCGCGTCGACCCTGTACGTCGCGAACGCGAACGGGCGACCGCTGCGCGCGGTCGTGCGGGATGCCTGGCAGCCGTCCGCGGGCGCATCCACCGCCCGGCAGCCCGTGCGGGTGCCGGCCGGCGAGCGCCGGGCGCTCACGCTGACGCTCACCCCCACGCGCCGCGGCGAGCGCGCGACCGGCCAGGTCACGGTCCGCTCGTTCGGCCCGCTCGGGCTCGCGGCGCGACAGGCGGTGCTCGCCGCACCGGGGCACGTGCGCGTGCTGCCGCCGTTCCACGCGCGCAAGCACGTGCCCTCGCGGCTCGCCCGGCTGCGCGAGCTCGACGGGCGCACGGCCGTGATGATCCGCGGCCAGGGCACCGAGTTCGACTCGCTGCGCGAGTACGTGCGCGGCGACGACGTGCGATCGATCGACTGGCGTGCGACGGCACGGCGCGGGGATGCCGCGGTCTCCATTCGCTCCGCTCAGTCGACCAGCGGAAGCCCGGCGGCTCAGTCGACCAGCGGGGGCGGGGCCGCTCAGTCGACCAGCGGCGGCGGGGCACCCGCGCTCGCCCCCTCCCCCAAGCTCGTCGTGCGCACCTGGCGCCCCGAGCGCGATCGGCGCGTCGTGATCGTCGTCGACTCGAGCCGCACCGCCGCGGCGCGCATCGGCGACGGGCCCCGGCTCGACACCGCGATCGAGGCGGCGCTGCTGCTGTCGGTCATCGCTGACCGCGCCGGCGATCGCATCGACCTGCTCGCCTTCGACCGCCGCGTACGGGCGCGAGTGCACGGGGCGTCCGGCGCCGATCTGCTCGGGCGCGAGGTGGACGCGCTGGCCGCCGTGCACCCCGAGCTGCTCGAGATGGACTGGCGCGCGGTGCCCGGCCAGGTGCGGCAGCTCACCGCGCAGCGCGCTCTCGTGGTGCTGCTGACCTCGCTCGACTCGATCGGGGCGGCGCAGGGGCTGCTCGCGGTGCTCGGGCAGCTCACCGCGCGGCACACCGTGCTCGTGGCATCCGTCACCGACCCCGCGGTCGCCGACGCGGCGACGCACCTCGACGACCGCGCCGCCGTCTATCGCGCGGCCGCCGCCGAGCGCGCGCTGCTCGACACGGCGCGGCTCGCCGAGGCCGTGCGCCGCCTCGGCGCGCACGTCGTCACGGGCACCCCCGAAGAGCTGCCGCCCGCCGTCACCGACGCCTACCTCGCGCTCAAGCAGGCGGGAAGGCTGTAGCGCCGCACCGTCACGCGCAGGTCGCGTCGGCGACCTGCGCATCCATCACCGCGGTGCCGCCCATCAGGGAGAGCGACCGCGGCGTGATGCGGGTCAGCTCGCTCGCGACCCCCGCGGGCACGCAATGCGGCGTGGTGAGGTACAGCGGCACGTTGCGCGCGCCGGCGAGGGCCGCGCCCACGAGCGCGTCGGGGAAGTTCAACCCGCTCGCGAGCACCGCGCTCGATGACGCGCCCGCCTGGAACCGCTTGCCCACCGCCGCCGAGGTCGCGTAGCGGTCGGCGCCCGCGAGCCGCGTCGTCGGGGCCGTCCTGCCCAGGCGGCCCACCATGGCCGCGGACACGACCGCCGTGCCGCCGACCGCGTAGATCGCGCTCGGCCTGAGCCGCGCGAGCTGGGCGGCGACCGGGGATGTCGGCGCCGCCGAGGTGCCCGGCACGAGCAGCACCGGCACGGCGAGCCGCGATGCGGCGGATGCCGCGGACAGGGCGTCCGGGAAGCCCGCACCGGTGGCCGCGAACACGGGCTTGCCCGCCGTGTGGAAGAACTTCGCGGCGATCGCGGCGCTCGTGGCGTACCGATCGGCGCCCGACACGCGCGCGGGCGTGACGCCCGTCGCGCTCTTCACCTGCGCGGCCACGGCGGCGCTCACGGCGCTCGTTCCGCCGATCAGGTACACGTGCTGCGGCTTCAGCCGCTTGAGCTCCGCCGCGACGACCGGGGTGAGCGCGTTCGGCTGGGTCAGCAGCAGTGCGCCGCCGACCGCGTGGGCCGCCGGCGCGGCCGAGAGCGCGTCGGGGTAGTTCGCCCCGCTCGCGAGCAGCACGGTCGACGCGCCCTTCGGGAACTGCGCCTTCGAGGCCTGCACGCCGGTCGCGTAGCGGTCCGAGCCGGCGACGCGGGTCGCCGCGGGCGAGATGCGCAGCGGCGTCGGCGCGGTCGCGGTCGACGACACGCCGCGGGGCGCGGTCGCGACGACGCGGATCGTGTAGTCGCCGAGCGGCAGCAGCGCGGAGGCCACCCTGGCCGAGTTCTCCCCCGTGTTCTCGGTCGCCTTCGCGAGCACGTGCGTCGTGCCGCCGGCGATCGCCTCGACGACCGCCGTCGTGCCGGCGACCCAGCCCGGGTCGTGCCAGGTCACGGCGAAGCCCGCGGCGTCGGTCGCGCACTCGCGGCCGAGGGTGGCGTTCGAGATCGTCCAGTTGCGGGCGCCCGGGTCCTCGTTGGGGTCCCAGCGCAGCGAGGTGACCGGGCTGGTGCCGTTCCAGTCGTAGCGCACCGAGGCATCCGGCTCGAGCAGCGTCGCGGGCGACATGCCCAGATCGACCGTGACCGTCGGGCGGTCGAGATAGGTCAGCAGATCGTTGGTCTGGGTCATGGGGCGCCCGCCCGAGGCCCAGAACACGCGCGCCATCGTGCCGCCGCCGGCCGTTCCCTGCAGGTCGAACGCACCCGAGTAGGTCTCGGAGATGGAGAAGTACCGCCATGCCGACGGCTCGATGCCCGAGCCCGTCGCGAAGTACACCCGCGGGTCGTTGTTGTTGTTCGTCGCGCTGAGCTTGCCGCCCGAGAGCTTCACGCCGTGCGCGTTCATGACGCTCACCGTGCTCGACGACGCGAGCCACGGGTGCCCGAAGGTGCTGGTCGCGTAGTCGCCGCAGCCGACCGCGCCCGGTGTGTCGACGATGGGCTGCGGGCGCGGCTGCACGGTCACCGCGCTGCCGGGGATGCCGGTCGCCCCGTCCGGCGAGGCGAGGAACAGCGTCGTCCCCGCCGGGTAGGCCGAGGCGTCCACGGCGACCGTTCCGGTGGCGGCGGGGACCGCAGCGCCCGCGGCGTCCTGCACGGGCCCGCAGGTCTGCGAGGGGGCGGCGCAGGTCGTCGCCCCGTCGGACGACCAGAACGGGGCGGCCGGGTCGCCGGTGACGTTCCAGCTCGCCTCGGCCGAGGCATCCGCACCCGCCTTGTACAGCCGCATGAAGTCGAGCTTGATCGTCGTGTTCGCCGTGGGGCTCGTGGCGAACCGGATGCCCTTGATCGTGCCCGCCCAGTTCACCTTGAGGTTCGGGAACGCGTTGGCGCCGAGCGGGATGTCGTACTCGTGCCACCCCGCCATCAGCTTGAAGGCGTAGCCGCCCTCGGTCGTGCTGTTGAGGTGGGTGTCGTCGAACCACTGGATCGCCGACGAGACGTCGGCCGACGCGTAGGCGTGGATGCTGATGCGGTCGTAGCTCGACGCCGTGATCGCGTTCGCCGCGAGGCCGCCGTCGCGGTTCTGGTAGAGCGAGCCCGGGTAGCCGCCCCAGAGGGGCGAGACGTAGGAGCCCGGCTCGGCGGTGTAGCTCAGCACGCCGCCCGACCAGCTCGCGCCCGTGACCTTCATCGTCGGGCCCGAGTTGTCGATGAGCAGGTCCTCGGGGTTCGAGTAATCCCACTCGTCGTGGAAGGTCGTCGTGGCGTAGGACGCGGCCGCGAGCACCGTCGGGCTCGTCGGCGTCGCCGTGGTGTCGGCCCGGGCGGGGGCGGCGACCAGGCCTGCCCCCGCGAGGGCGGATGCCGCGACCACGGCGGCGAGCGCGCGCGGGCGCAGACGGGTGGAGGGCATGGCTCCATTCCTAACCCGAAAGGCGTGGCACCCTGCAACATGCCACGCGGCGTTCACCGGTTCGACGCCGCTCGCTCGCGCCGCGTGTGCTGTTCCTTTCTCGTGCGCCGCCCGTTACCGTCCTGTGTAAGGGGGACACTCCCCCGCAGTCTGGAAGACGAAAAGGAACCAGCGCGATGACAACGGAACCGGCGATTCCCGCAGAGCCCACGATCCCCGAGCCGAGCCCGAGCTCGAGCTTCTTCAACCGCCTCGCGGCCGAGTTCCTCGGCACGCTGCTGCTCGTCGCCGGCGGTGTCGGAACCGCCGTGTTCGCGGCGAACTTCCCCTCGGCCGCCTCGAACTCGCTCGGCGTCGGCTTCCTCGGCGTCGCGCTCGCCTTCGGCCTCACGGTCGTCGTCGGCGCGTACGCGTTCGGCCCGATCTCGGGCGGCCACTTCAACCCGGCGATCACCCTCGGCGTCGCCGCCGCGGGCCGCTTCCCGTGGCGCGAGGTCGGCGGCTACCTCGTCGCGCAGGTCGTCGGCGGCGTGGCCGGGTCGTCGATCATCGCGCTCATCGCCTCGAGCGGCTCCGGGTTCTTCGCCGCGGCGCACAAGAACGGCTTCGCGTCCAACGGCTACGGCGCCCACTCCCCCGGCCACTTCGGCCTCGGCGGCGCGATCGTGGTCGAGATCGTCTTCACGGCGATCTTCGTCTTCGTGGTGCTCGGCACCACCGCCAAGATCGGCGCCGTCGGCTTCGCGCCGCTCGCGATCGGCCTCTCGCTGACGCTCATCCACCTCATCACGATCCCGATCGACAACACCTCGGTGAACCCGGCGCGCTCGATCGCGGCGGCCGTCTACGGCGGCGGCTGGGCCTGGGGCCAGCTGT
This sequence comes from Microbacteriaceae bacterium, assembly GCA_009780695.1. GTDB lineage: Bacteria > Actinomycetota > Actinomycetes > Actinomycetales > Microbacteriaceae > Gryllotalpicola. The sequence continues at coordinate 236,102 of WQZN01000003.1, read as the reverse complement.
GGGTGTTCATCGTCTTCCCGATCGTGGGAGGCCTGCTCGCCGGCATCCTCTACAAGCCGCTCTTCGGCCGGACCTTCACGCTCGCGGCGTAACGCGCCGGCGCCGGTCGTCACGAAGTCGGCGTGTCCCGGGCGGATCCCCGACTTTGTGACGACTCGGCGCCCGCGAGCGCGTCGGGCAGCTTCTTCATCGTGCGCAGCGGCGAGAAGAAGAGGATCGCGAGGGTGGCGACGGCGGATGCCGCGACGCCCGCCCACATGGTGGGCTGCACTCCCCACGCCCCGCCGAGCCACCCCGCGGCCGCCGCGGCGATCGGCATCACGCCCCACACGACGAAGCGGATCGACGCGTTCATGCGCCCGAGCAGTCGCGGCGGGCACAGCCGCTGCCGGAACGAGACCTGGGCGATGTTGTAGTTCAGCACCGTGAAGCTGAACACGAACATGCCGCCGATGAGGAACGCGACCGGGGCGAGCGGAACGCCCGCGACCCGGGTCGCGTCGGGCCCGTGCGGCACGAGCGCGGCGACCATGAAGAGCGCCGAGCCGGCGGTCGAGCCGAGCGCGCCCCATACGATGAGCGAGCCCTCGCCGACGCGCTTCATGAGCCGGGGCGTGGCGAGCGCGCCGAGGATCCCGCCGATCGCGCCGATGCCCTCGACGAGCCCGTAGACGGCGGGCGCGAAGCCCAGCTGCCGCAGCACGAAGAGCGGGATGAGCGTCGTCATGAGCCCGTCGAACAGGTTCATCGCCGCCGTGTTGATGGTGATGCGCCGCAGCAGGTCGTGCCCGAAGACGAAGCGCAGGCCCTCGGCGATCTCGCGGCGCAGCGAGTCGTGGGCGGATGCCTCGTGCCGGGCCTCGTCGTCGCGGATCGTCGCCACCGCGATCATCGACGCGACGTAGCCCAGGGCGGTCGCGAAGAGCAGCACGGGTGCCTTCACCACCGCGAGCAGCGCGCCCGCGAGCGCCGGGCCCCCGACCCGCGCGACCTGGGCGCTCGTCTCGAGCCCCGAGTTCGCGGGCGCGACCTGCTCGGACGCGACGAGCCGCGGCACGATGCTCTGGTACGTGACGTCGAAGAACACCGTCGCGCCGCCGACGACCGCCGCCACGGCATAGAGCTGCCAGATGTGCAGCGCGCCGAGCAGCCACGCGCCGGGCACGGTGAGCAGGGCGGCGGCGCGCACGGCATCCGCCGCGATCATCACCCGCCGCTTGCGCATGCGGTCGACCCACGCGCCGACCGGCAGCCCGATGACGAGGAACGCGAACTGCTGCGCGGCGGTCAGATAGCCGACCTGCTGCGCGGTCGCGTGCAGCATGACCACGGCGATCACCGGCACGGCGAGCGTGCCGAGGTTCTCACCGACCTGGCTCAGGCTCTCGCCGACCCAGAGCCGGCGGAAGTTCGTGTTCTTCCAGACCGAGGCGGGCGTCGTCGAGGATGCCGCAGCCGCGGCACCCTGCCCCGCCGCCGTCACCTACCCCGCCACCAGCTGGGTCGCGCCGCGATCGGCCGCGTCGAGGTCGCCCGTCTCGCCCGCCCGCGCCGCACGGCCGCCCACCACGAGCATGTAGGCGAGGAATGCGGCGAGGGCGACCGCGCCGATCGAGATCTTGAGCCACACCGGCAGGTGCGACGGGGTGACGAAGCCCTCGATGACGCCCGAGACGAACAGCGACATCGTCAGCCCGATGGCGACGATGAACAGCGAGCGCCCCTCTTCCGCGAGCGAGCGCGAGCGCGTGCGCGCACCCGGTACGACCCAGGCCCAGAAGATGCGGAAGCCCGCCGACGCCGCGACGAAGATCGAGGTGAGCTCGAGCATGCCGTGGGGCAGCACGAACGAGAAGAAGACGTCCCCCTTGCCGAAGGCGAACATCGCGGCCGCGTCGATGCCGACGTTGACGGCGTTCTGCACGACGACGACCGCCGGGTAGATGCCCGTGATGCCGAACGCGATGGACTGCGCGGCGACCCACGCGTTGTTGGTCCACACCTGGCCGAAGAAGCTCGCGGCCGGGTTCGTGCGGTAGTAGTCGACGAACTCGCTGTCGACGAGCTTCTTGAGGTCGGCCTGGTTGCCGAGCGCGGCGAGCACGGCGTGATCGCCGTTCACCCAGGTCGCGAGCACGACCGCGATCAGGATCGTCGCCGCCGCGACCGCGAGCGTCAGCCAGCGCAGGCGGTACAGCGCAGCAGGCAGCTGCAGCACGAAGAAGCGCGGGATCGCGCGCAGCGGGTTGTCGTTCGCACCCGTGAAGCGCAGCCGCGCGCGCGACAGGGCGATGGACAGGCGGTCGCCGGGGATGCTCTGCCCGACGCTCGACGAGAGCGCCGACAGCTGCGCCGACCCGGTCTGGAACAGCTCGACGAGCTCGTCCGCCTCACGGCCCGACAACGTCGGCTGCGCCGCGAGCTGCGTCAGCCTGTCCCACTCGCCCCTGTGGGCGGCCGTATAGGCGTCGAGGTCCATCGTGCTTTGATGATAGCCATGGCCTCAGCGGCGCCCACGGTGTTCTCCACCGCCCCGGGTTCGTACACCGACGACGAGCTCGTCACGGGCGAGGCCGTCGCGCTCTCGGTGCGCCCGGCGGGCTTCCTGCTGCGTTCGCTCTCGGGGGCCATCGACCTCGCGGCGTCGCTCGTGCTGCTGCTCATCCTGCAGATCCCGCTGGCGGTGCTCGGGGCGCACCTCGACAGCGCCGTGCGCGCCGCGCTCACGATCGTCGCCCTCGTGCTGGCCGTGCTGGTCTACCCGATCGTGATGGAGGTCGCGACCCACGGCCTCTCGCTGGGGCGCCTCGCGGCCGGGGTGCGGATCGTCCGCGACGACGGAGGCGCCGCCGGCATCCGCCACGCCTTCATCCGCGCCCTCGCGGGCATCGTCGAGGTGTACTCGACCCTCGGCGGTCTCGCGGTGATCGTGGCCGTCCTCAACGGGCGCTCGAAGCGGGTGGGCGACCTGCTCGCCGGCACGTTCGCGCAGCACGAGAGGATGCCGCGGCTGCAGCCCACGATGATCGCGTTGCCCCCGCAGTTGTTCGGGTGGGCCCAGGTCGCCGACGTCGCCGCGCTGCCCGACCCCCTGGCGCGCCGCATCAGCGCGTTCCTCGCGCACCAGGCGGCGCTCTCCCCCGTGGCGCGGGCCGGGCTGTCGAGCAGGCTGGCCCGCGAGGCATCCGGCTATGTGCACCCGCTGCCCGCCGTCGACGACGTGACGCTGCTCCACGCGGTGAGCGCGGTGCGCCGCGACCGCGAATTCCGCGCCCTCGCGGGCGAGGCGCAGCGCCTCGCGGCCCTCACCCCGACGCTCGCGCGCCGCCCGAACGGCTTCCCCGAGCGCTGAGCCGCGCCCTCGGCGAGGCGCTCAACTGAACGGGCTATACCCAAGGTTAAGTAGCAGGGCTCCGCGCGATCGACGTCTGACGATGCCATCAGATGGAATCTGAGTTTTTGTCCGAACCCGAGAGCGAAGTCGATCCACGAAGTGCCCGACCCAACCGGCCAGGCAGGGGGCAGTCCCGACGCCTCCGGTGAGCCGAGCTCCGTCGCGCGCGCGATCTATCAGGCTCTGGCGGACGGCGACTGGGACAGGGCGACGAGCCTCGCCGAGGCGAACTGGTCGCAGCTGACCTCCTACGAGGTCCCCCTCATCCGCGCGGTCGCCGATGCGCTTCCCGCCGACTATCTCGATGAGAACCCGCGCTGGGTGAGCGTGCTGCGGTTCGCCCGGCACTCGGTCTCGAGCGGTCAGACCCGGATCACGGCGATGACCCATCGCCCGAACTCACCGGCGCTGACAGGGCTCGACCGCTTGGTCTACCTCGCCGACGCGTCCACTGCGGCGCGGGGCTTCGGCGAGTATGCGAAGGCCGTCGAGCATGCCGCCGAGGCGCTCAGCCTCATCCGTTCGCGCTTCGTCGTCGCCCCTGCCGCGGGCGCCGAGCTGCTGCCGACGATCCTGTTCCTGCTCGGCATGAGCTTCGAGGCCGGCGCCCGCATCGAGGAGGCCGTCGAGGTCTTCGGCCGCGCCTACGCCGAGGCCATCGAATACGCCAACCCACGCGTCGCCGCGGATTCGAGCGGCGAGCTGGCCTGGCTGTACTCCCTAGCCGGCCGGCGGAGCGCGAGCGACGAGTGGCTCGAACGTCATCTCGACATCACCTCGATCAGCCCCGCGATGCGCATGCTGCGCAAGACCGCCCACCTCGCGCTGGCGTCCCGCGCGAAGGACCGGCTCGACTTCGAGACCGCGCGGGCCGAGCTCGACCTCGTCGCCGCCACGCCGAACCCCGATCACCGCCTGGCCGCCGTCGCGCTGCGGGCCGTCGTCGACACGCTCTCGCGCGAGGTCGCACCGTCGACCGTGATCGGCGCCCTGGAGGACGCCGTGGCCGTGAGCCCGCGCATCGCGCGCGCCCACGGTCTCGACCGCCGTCTTCTGGCGAGCGCCCGAGCCTTCGTCGACGACCACTCCGGGGTCCCCGAGCACGCCGTCCGCAATCTCGAGTCCGACTCCGCGGGCCTCGGGCCCGTCGCGGTGTATCCGCGGCTCGCCGTGTCGCGTTTCCTGGTCGACGACTACGACGGTGCCACGGCGGACGCCGACCAGGTGCTGCAGACCCCCGACATCTGGCCGCGTGCGCAGGTCGCCGCCCTCACCGTCAAAGCCGCCGTCGCGATGCGGCGCAGGGACGTGCAGGCCGCCCGCGATCTCTTCGAGCAGGCCGTGCAACGCGCTCTCGACAACCAGATCGTGATCGCACTGAGCTGCCTGCCGCACGAGGACTTCACCGCTCTCGTCGCCCTGGCCTTCGCGAAGGGCGCGGAGCCGGACGGCCTCGCCGAGCTGGGCGCCACGGTCGACGCGTTCCCGCCGGGCGGCCCCGCGTTCAGCGGTCTCACGCCCCAGCAGAGCCGGGTGGTCGCCCTGCTCGCTCAGCGGCTGACCCTCGGCGAGGCCGCCGAGCGGCTCGGCATCGCGCGGAACACGGCGAAGGTGCACATCGCGGCCATCTACTCGAAGCTCGGCGTGAGCTCGCGCGAGGGGATGATCGCGGAGGCCAAGCGCCGCGGACTCATCTAGCACCCCCTCAATGCGGAGGTACTAGGAGAAGTACTAGTTCACCCCGATCCGACGGGCACGGGCAAAAACGCCCGTTCATGATGGTCTTGCCTCAACCCGGCGCGGCGCGCCGACGAGCCCGATCGTCGGCGCCGAGCGCTCTTCCAGGGTGTTCCCGATGAGTCGACCCACCGCAGTTGGTCGGCCGGGAGAGGCGCTGGTGAGCAACGTGCACTGAGGGGGGGGTGTGTTGTGTTCGGCAACGAGTCGTGGCGCCGTGCGCGCTCGCGCGCAGGGCGCCACTCCCAGCCGGCCCCGCAGCGCACCGTCCGACGGCGTCGCACCCCGGCACCGGCCTGCCCGCGCACAGCCGCGCGCCGGCGGGCCACGCGGCTCTCCCTCGCGTGCGGCGCGGCGTTCGCCCTCGTGGCCGCCCTCGCCGTCGTCTGGCCCGGCGGCCAGACCTCCCCCTCGACCGCCTCCAGCCCGGCGGCGGCCCCCGACTGGCGCCTGGCCGCCGCGGGCACGCCCAACGCGCCGACCGTGGTCTTCCAGGAAGGCTTCGAGAACGCCTCCGGCACGACCCCGGTCGCGCTGGCCGGCGGCTCCGGCTACTCGGCGTACTCGGGCGCACCGACGGGCACGGGCGCGCCGACCGGCGCGCAGGCGTACACCGCGACCGCGGCGACGACCACGGGCGGCTTCGGCGGAAACACCACCGGCACCCCGGCGATCGCAGGCAACCAGGGCGCGCCCGGGTGGCTGCCGTCGAGCAACCTCAACCAGTCGGGCTGCAACGGCTGGATCGCGAGCTACACCACCAACCACCCGACCGCGACGAGCGACCCGACGTGCCGGCTCGGCGCCGCCCAGTCCGGCGGTGTCGGCGGCTACGACGACTCGTGGGTCTACCTGCGGGCGCTCGCGCAGGTGCTCGGCCAGGCCGAGGGGCAGGGCGCGAGCAACACCAACCACGTGCTGAGCGCCTACACCAACTCCCCGTTCTCGACCTCTTACCCGAACTACCCGAGCTATCCCACGGCGACCTACCAGAACGCCGGCGTCCAGTTCCAGACGCCGAAGACGATCACCGTGACGCCGGGGCACTACTACGTGGGCTCGGCCTGGTACGCCGCCGTCAACTGCAACCTGGCGCCGCCGCTCGAGCAGTTCAACCTGATCTACGGGACCAGCACGGTTCAAGCCCTGGGCGGCCAGATCAATGTGTGCACCGCGGCGCAGAACGCCGGCCTGCGCGCGACGACCGACTCGGGCGCCGGGGTCTACCACAACGTCGGCACCCTGGTGCCGGGCACGAACCACACGGTTCCCAACAGCATCGAGCTGCCGGTGCCGTCGGGCGACACCTACACACCGACGAACTGCTCGACCTCCACCACCGCGTTCATCTACTGCGGCAAGGGCACCAACACCTACTTCGACATCTCCAACAACATGACCCCGACGACGAGCACGACGACGGGGTTCGCGACCGCGCACATCTACTCCGGCGCCTTCATCATGCCGTCGGGCGTCACCCAGGTGGGTCTCCAGCTGCTGAACCAGCAGGCGAGCGGCAACGGCAACGACGGCGCGTTCGATCTGCCCGCCCTGGTCGACGCCACGCCGACGATCGACAAGTCCTTCAGCCCGGCCACGGTCGAGACGGGTCAGACCTCCACCCTGACCTTCACGGTCACCAACACGTCCGAGCTCGCGGAGAAGGACGACTGGGCCTTCACCGACCAGCTCCCGGCCGGGCTGACCCTGGCGAACACGACCTTCGGCGGCACGTGCGCCAACGTCGCCGGCACCGCGTTCAGCCGCACCGGCACCGCTGGCGGGAACACCATCACGGTCACGGGCGGCGATCTGGCCGCCGGCCAGGCATCCTGCACCATCACCGCCAACGTCACCGCCTCGGCCACCGGCACCTACACCAACAGCCCCAACCTCACCACCGAGTCGCCCGCGGGCAACCTGACGAGCCGCACCGGCCTGCTGCCCGGCAGCCCGGCGAGCGTCACCTTCGTGCAACCGACGCTGGCCGTGTCCAAGCAGCTCGGCGGAAGCCGGCAGGCTTCCGGCGACCAGTTCACGGTCGCCATCCACACCGGCTCCGCGACCGGGCCGCTGCTCGGCAGCGAGCCGAACGCCACCACGACCGGCACCGGGTCGACGGTCGCGGCAGGAACGGGCACGACGGGGACGCAGCCGGCGCACACCGCGACGACCTATTACCTGACGGAGGCCGCCGCGGGCACCGCGAACCTCTCGCAGTACACGGCGACGATCACGTGCACCGACTCGGCCGGCGCGACGACGGGGCTGCCCAGCAACCAGGCCCTGCCGTCCAGCGGGTACGCGCTGACGCTCGGCTCGGCGAGCGCGGCGGTGTCGTGCGTCATCACGAACACGCCGATCGCACCGCCCGCGAACCTGAACATCGCCAAGACCTTCACCGGCGCCTCGGTCGACCCGGCCACCGGCATCGGCACGGCCACCTACTCGGTGGCCGTGACCAACTCGTCCGCGACGACGTCCGCCTACGGGCCCCTGACCGACACCCCGGGCTTCGCGTCCGGCGTCACGGCGACCGGCGCGAGCTGGACGGCGAGCGGCGGCCCGAGCGGCGGAAGCGCCTCCGGCGCGGGTCCCTACACCCTGGCGCCGGCATCCACCGCGATCGCCGGCAACGCCACCCAGACCTTCACGGTGAAGGTGACTTACGCCTACTCCGGCTCCGCCGGCGGCTCGAGCGGCTCGTCGGGCGCGAGCGGCTCGTCATCGACCCTCAACCCGATGGCGCTCAACGGCGGCTTCACCACTCTCTCCACCGGCGACACGTCGATGGGGAACAGCAGCCTCGAGGGCTCGGCCGCGGTCGGAGGCAATCTGCACCTGACCACAGGCAACTACTACGCCGTCAGCCACAGCTCGGGCAACGCACCGACCGGCTACTCCCTGCCGGTCATCGACGGCGACCCGACCCGGCTGCTGATCGGCGGTCAGTTCGCGCCCTCGGGCAGCTCCGGCGTCGTCCAGGTCAGCTCGAGCGGCAACACCGCCTCGACTCAGCTCGGCTACGTCAAGGTCGGCAATCTGGGCACCCTGCAGGTCACCTCGAGCAACGGGCAGGTCTGGGTCGCGAACGGCGCGGCGGGCACCCAGCAGGCGATCTCCGACCCGAACCAGCCCTATGTCGCCGGCAGCGGCAGCACGACCGCCGCCACGGCGAGCAAGGTTCTGTCGCCCAACGGGTTCTCCGGTTACTTCGCGGGCCTGTCCGCTGCGCAGACGGCCACCACCGCCTGCCTGGCCGGCCTCGGCTCGAACACCTCCGGGGTGGCTCAGGCCACCCTGACCGGCTCCGACTACGCGCAGTCCGTCAACATCGTCGCCGGCACGACCAATCTGCTGCAGGTGCCGGCCGGCTCGCCGCTGCTCGCGGGCAACCGTCCGCTCAACCTGACCGGCGCGGCGCTGGGCGCGACGACCACGCTGGTCGTGCAGATCACCGGGCTGGCCTCGGGAGGGTCCGTCGCGCTGCCGTCCCTGCCCAGTGCCGCGTCGGCCCCCTACGTGCTGTGGGATCTGTCCGGCACCGCGGCCGGCAGCGCGGTGACCGTCGGCGGCAACACGATCGTCGGATCGGTGTACGCACCCGGCCTCACGCTGACCCTCAACCAGAACAGTCCGCTCGACGGCAGCGTCTTCACACAGACCCTCGTCACCACCGGCAGCGGGTCGATCGCCAACTATCCGTTCGCGGGAACCGTCAACTGCGCGGGCTCGGGCACGGTCGTCACCCCTCCCCCGTCCTCCGGCCCCGCGGTGCCCGCGGGCACATGCACCGGCTCGAGCGGCAACGGGCTCTTCAACCAGGCGGCCCTGCCCGCCGGCCAGGAGAGCGGCTCGGCCGCGGACAACTCGGCGTGCGGAACCCTGAACGCACTGCAACTTCAGAAGCAGAACCCCTCGGGCGTCGCGCTCGACGGCTCGCAGTGGCGGCTGGCCGCGGACAGCGGCGGCAGCCCGGGCACCGCGAGCATCCCCACCGTCACGGCCTCGTCCTCGACCGGCCGATTCGACGTCAGCGGGCTGCCCGCCGGCACGTACTGGCTCGTGGAGACGAGCGCCCCGACCGGGTATGCGCTGGCGAGCAAGGGCTACCAGTTCACGATCGCCGCGAACGGGTCCATCACCCCGGGCACATCGTCGAGCTCGGCGCTGACCGCTGCGATGATCACGAGTCCGAGCACCGGAACGTGGCGCATCACGGCCACCGACGCGCCCCTCTACCAGCGCCCGCTGCTCGGCGGGCGCGGGCCCGGCGCCCTGCGCGGCGCGGGCATCGGCCTGCTGATCGCCGCCGCCGTCTGCGCCGCCGGAGCGGTGCGCCGCCGCCGGCCGGCCCCGAGGCGAGGGAGGCACCTCGTGTGACGCCCGGCCGGATCTGCACCCTCCTACGAAGACAGCCCCGACGACCTCCACCACGTGACGCCGACCTCGGCGCTCAGCAGAACACTCACGAAGTCCACCAAGAAAAGGAACGCACGACCATGAACAACTCGCTCACGCGCCTTCCGGCGCTGGGTGCGGCCCTGACGGCGGCGGTGCTCGCCGCCGTGGCGCTGGGCGGCCCGGCATCCGCGGCCACCCCGCTGCCGGACGGCACCCAGAAGGCCAGCCTGAACATCACCAAGTACGACACCACGGGCGGCATCGGCAGCCCGGCCGACGGCACCCAGGCGTCGAAGCCGGCCGGCACCAACACGCTCGACGGCGTCACCTTCACCGTCCAGCAGGTCAACACCATCGACCTCACCACGCAGGCCGGGTGGGATGCCGCAGGCAACCTCGCGACCACCTACAACTCGGCCGCGCCGACCGGCAACGCCGCAGCGCAGTCGACGGTCACCGGCGCCGGCTACACCCTCGGCACCGCGCAGTCGCAGGTCACCGCGAACGGCGGCATCGCGAACTTCACGGGGCTCCCGCTCGGCGTCTACCTCGTCGAGGAGACGGCGGCGCCCGCCGGCGTCGTCCCCGCCGCGCCGTTCCTGGTCACGCTGCCGATGACGGACCCGTCGAGCACCTCGGCGTGGAACTACAACGTCTACGTGTACCCGAAGAACGCGGTCACGAGCGCGACCAAGACCGTCAACGACGCGGGCGCACACGCCCTCGGCGACGCGGTCGTCTTCACGGTCACCGGTGCGATCACCCCGGCCACGGGCAGCGACCCCAACGCGGCGCTGACCGGCTACGAGATGAGCGACAGCCTCGACGCGAAGCTGACCTACTCGTCGTCGACGGTCGCCCTTGCCGACGGCACCGCGGTGCCCGCCGCCGACTACACGATCGACGCGAGCAACCCGAGCGGCACCCCCGGCGTGACGGTCATCTTCAACGCGGCCGGCCTCGCCTTCCTCGGCCAGCACCGCACCACCCAGGTCGTCTGGACGATCAGCACGACGGCGAACGCCACGGGTGACATCCACAACACCGCGTACCTCTACCCGGACTCCTCCGCCGTGAACGGGACCACCCAGCCGGTGCCCACCACGACGGTCGACACCAAGTGGGGCGGCGTCGAGGTCCTCAAGCAGAACCAGGCGACCCCGGCCGCGGCGCTCGCCGGCGCGACCTTCCAGGTGTACGCGACCAACTCGGCGAGCATCAAGCCCGTCGTCGGCACCGACACGCCCCTCAGCATCGACGGCACGTCGAGCTGGGTCACCGGCGCCAACGGTCTCGTGACGATCGACGGTCTGCGCTACAGCGACTTCGCCAACAACGCGACCGTCGCCGACGGCCAGACCGGCTACAACTACTACTGGCTCGTCGAGACCAAGGCCCCGGCAGGCTACGAGCTGCAGGCAGAGCCGATCGGCTTCACCGTCGAGGGCGCCGCGGGCACCACCACTCCCGACATCACCGTGACCGATGTGCCCCACAACGCCGGCTTCCAGCTGCCGTTCACGGGTGGCACCGGCACCACGGTCGTCACCATCGCCGGCCTCGGCACCCTCGTGGCTGCGGCTCTCGTCGCGGCTCTCGTCGCATGGCGCCGTCGTCGCAGCGCGGAGCCCGCGCAGCACTAGGTGACTCCCCGGTCGCCGCGATCCATCAAACCCCACCGCGGCGACCGGGGGCTCCACCCGCTCTCCCCCGTCCCATCCGCTAGCCCGCAGAGGACAGCAGTGACCAGCACCCTGACAGGACGTCGGCGCGCACCGGCACGCCGCGGCGCGTCCCTGCGCCGCATCCTGGCGTCCTGGCCCGCGGGGCGCGTCGTCGTGATGCTCATCGCGCTGGCCGGCGCCGGCGTGCTGATCTACCCGCATGCGGATGCGTGGCTCACCGACATCCGGCACACGGACGTCATCACCGGCTATGCGCAGCAGCAGCACGCCCGCACCTCGCAGCAGACCACCGACGAGCTCGACGCCGCACGCGCCTACAACAGCGCGATCCCGGCCGGCCCCCTGCACGACCCCTTCGCCACGGGCAGCGCCGACACGACGGCGAACGCCGACTACGCGCAGTACTCCCGCACTCTCGACCTCGGCCCGAACGGGCTGATGGGCGTCATCAGCATCCCGAAGATCGACGTGAATCTGCCGATCTATCACGGCACCTCCGCCACCGTGCTCGATGCGGGCGTCGGCCACCTCTACGGCACCGCGCTGCCCGTCGGCGGGGCGGGCACGCACGCCGTGCTCACCGGCCACTCGGGTGTCGTCGGCGACACCCTCTTCACGAACCTGGACAAACTCGGCATCGGCGACACCTTCACCATCACCGTGCTGAACCAGAAGCTGACCTATCAGGTCGACCAGGTGCTGACCGTGCTGCCCGAGCAGACGAAGGCCCTGGCCGCCGTCCCCGGGCAGGACTACGTCACGCTGGTGACCTGCACCCCGATCGGCATCAACTCGCATCGCCTGCTCGTGCGCGGCCACCGCATCGACACCCCCGGCGATGCCGCCACCGGCGTGCAGGCGCTGCTCGCCGATGTCGGCCCGGGTTTCCCGTGGTGGGCGCTCGCAGCGCTCGGCGCCGTCGTCGCCGGCATCCTGGTCACCGCGCCGCTCGCGCGGCGTGCCCCGGCGAAGGGCGCCCGATGATCCGCCGCCTCTTCATCGCATCGGTGCTCGCTGCGGCCGTGGCGCTGCCGCTGGCCGCGACCATGACGACGCCGGCGTCCGCCGCAACGAGTCTGCCCGACCCGAGCCGGCTCGCCAGCCTCACCGTCATCGACACCGCCGTGCCGTCCGGGGGCGTCGCCGAGACGCCCGTGACCGGCGCCGGCTACGTGCTCGAGCGCGTACTGCCCGTCGATCTGACGAGCCGGGCCGGATGGAGCGCCGCAGCCGCCCTCGCCGCCGAGATCGACACCACCAGCATCGTCACGACGAAGGCCTCGATCGCGGCCGCCGGGCGCACCCTGTCCGCGGCAGGCGCGGCGACGACCGACGCCAGCGGTCGCGCGACGTTCGCCGGCCTGCCGCTCGGCCTGTACCTGATCGAGCCGGTCAGCGCGCCCTCGGGGTCCACGCTGCCCGCACCGTCGCTGATCGCACTGCCCCAGACGGACCCCTCGAACGGCTCGCAATGGCTCTACGACGTCGTCGTGCACCCCAAGAGCGGCGCGACGACGATCACCAAGACCGTGGCGGATGACACGAGCACCGGCCCCGGCGCCCGGGTGACCTGGACCGTCCTCGCCGGCATCCCGCGCCCGACGAGTCCGGGCCGCCCGCTCGCCGGCTACCTGCTCGTAGACCGTCTCGACGTGCGTCTCGCCTACCGCGGCGCGACCGTCGCACTGCGTGACCCCGGCACCGGGGCCCGCACCCCGGTGCCCTCCGCCGACTACACGATCACCACACAGCGCAGCGGGGTGCCGACACGCTGCAGCTCCGGTTCGTCGGCGCCGGGCTGGCGCTGCTGGCCGCGCATGCCGGCCAGCAGGTCGAACTGGCCGTCGCGACGACCGTGACCGGCACCGGCGACATCCCCAACAGCGCCACCGTCTACCCCGACGACCCCGAGACGGAGTGCCCCGTCGTCGCCGAGACGGCGGCCTGGCTGCGGCCCACGACCGGTGCGGTCATCATCGCGACCGTGGCGGAACACGGGCAGCGCCCCCTCGCGCACACCGCCGCGGAGGTCGCCCCCTCGGCACCCGCGGCGATGCCCCCCGGCTGCCCCGAGCCCGTCACCTCCGCGTCGGTCGACACCAAGTGGGGCGCCGTGCGCGTCACCAAGACCGGTGTCGGCGCAACGACGCTGGCCGGTGCCCGCTTCGCCGTCTATCTCAGCGAGGCCGATGCGCGCGCCGATCGCAATCGCGTCGCGGCCTCGGGCGTCACCGGTGCCGACGGTGTGGCCGTCATCTCAGGTCTGCGTGTCTCCGACTACGCCGACGGGCATCAGGTGGGGCCGGGCCAGCCCGGATACATCCGCTACTGGCTCGTCGAGACGACCGCGCCCGCCGGCTACGAGCGACAGACGCAACCCGTGGCCTTCACGGTCGACGACGCCGACACCGCCCACGTCGCGCGCATCGGCATCGTCGACCTGCCGAGCGCCGCGACGCAGCCCGGGCCGAGCACGCCGCCCGCCGTTCCGCACCGCCTGGCCATCACCGGCACCGACGCCCTGCCTCTCTCGATCGTCGGAGTCGCCCTGGCCTGCGGCGGCGTCCTGCTGGTCCTCGCCCGTCGCCGTCGGCGCGGCCCGAGCGCACGCGAACAGTGAGTTCGGGCCCCGGTCACGGCCCGCATGGCCCCCGAGCGCACGCGAACGGTGAGTTCGGGCGCGTCAGCGGGGTTCGGAGGAACCGCGCCCGACCTGCGACCGTCTACGCCCCGGTGCGCGGGCGCACGACCTGCCAGCCCTGCGGCGCAGAGAGCCGGTCGGCGTGATCGGCGCACAGGTCGAAGCCGTGCGGCGATTTGCGCGGGGCGAGGGGCCCGACGACCGCCATCGAGTCGGCGTAGTCGTAGGTGAGCGTGGCAACCGCCTCGCGCTGACAGGCAGGCTTGGAACAGAGACGGTCGAGCATGGGCCCCAGACTATGCGAGGGGCCCGACACCGGCGCCGCGGCATCCCGCGGACGTAGGATTTCGAGCATGCCCCGATCCCGCCGCCGCGAGGCGCTGCCCGGCTCGCCCGCACCCGCACGCAACCGGCACGGCCGGCGCGGGGTGCGCGGGCCGATCACGGGGCCCCATCTGCCGCTGCTGCAGGACCGCATCGACTTCTTCGACGGGGCCGTCGCGTCGTGCGCGGACTACCTGAAGGGCATGTGGCCGGATGACCTGGCCACGGTCCGCTTCGAGGTCGCCGCCGCGCCGCCCGCCGCGCTCGGCTTCGACGCCATCGAGCGCTGGGGCATCGACCGCCGTCGGGGCGCCATCATCCTGTTCCGCGTGCCCATCGAGCGGTTCGCGAAGCTGCACAAGAACGACGACTTCCACAAGCGCATGCTCATCGAGAGCTGCGTGTTCCGTGCGGTCGCCGAGTACCTCGGCAAGGACCCGTGGGACCTCGCGCCGGAGCGCTACCGGCACTACTAGCGGCGGTAGACCGCCAGCGCCGAGGCGGCGGCCCCCGTCGGATAGACGACGTACGAGCTGAGCTGCCCGGCGCCCGCGTAGCTGACCGAGGCGAAGAGCCCCTGCGCGTCGTCCGTCGTCAGCACCCCGGACGCCCCGATCGGCTGCGAGGCCGCGCCGCCCGCCGGCACCTTCACCGACAGGGTGGACGCGCCCGTGAACTTCACGAGGATGTCCGACCCGGACGTGTTCACGAGGTGCAGCGTGCGCCCGGGGCCGTCGGCGACCGGGATCGCGGTCGGGCCGGTGAGAGAGCGCGCGGCCGCGTACCAGGTGAAGTCGGTGCCCTTCCCGGCGGCCGTCGTCGACGTGCCGACGGCCGCGACCACGGGCACATCGCTGTCGACGGTCACGGTGTAGGTCCCGGCTGCGAGCCGATCGAGCGGGATCTCGGAGACCACGCCGTGCGAGGCGGTGGCCGTCTGGGCATCCCCCGCCTTCGCCCCCGACTCGGGCCGGACGCTCACCGTCAGCTTCGCGTCCTTGCCGCCGACCGGCAGCACCCGCAGCACGGGCACGCCGCCGTCGCCGGCGTCGGACCCGCCGCTCGTCAGCATGGTGGTGTCGACCACCGCGCCGGGGATGACGACGTGGTCGGCGGGCGCCGCCGTGGGGGCGACCCAGTCGACGCCCTGCGGAGTGAGACCGGTGATCTGCGATTCCTGCAGGTGCGCGGTCACGGTCGCACCTGTGCTCGTGACGTGCACGACGGTCGCACTCGCGTTGGGGGCGAGGCCCGCGAGAGGCACGACGGTCTGCTGGTGCGGAGCGACGACGATGCCGCGGCCGCCGTTCGCCACGACCGGCCCCTGCTCGGAATAGATGTCGAGGTCGACCGTCGCCGCGACGTCGCCGGGGTTGGAGAGCACGACGAGCGTCGTCGAGCCCAGATCCGTCGCGCCGCCCACGAGCCAGCTGTCGTAGTCGGGCGCCGCGCAGGCGGTCGCGGCGAAGCCCGAGAGGTCGCTCGTCGCGGCCGTCGACGACTGGGCTGCGGCCAGCACGGGCGTCTCGGCGCCGCGGGCGGGCTGCTCGAACGCCTGCGCGGGCGTGGCGGCCCCGTGCACGTCCGGAGCGCTCAGGCTCGAGGCGCTCGGGGCCTGCGCACCGCCCCCGGCGACGACGGCGGGCGCCGAGGCCGCGCTGAGCGAGGTGCCGGCAGTGCCGGTGTCCGAGGCGAGCGAGAGCAGCGGCCCCGGGCAGGCGGCCGATGCGCTCGCGGGCACGGGGGTCACGGTGCGGGCCGTCGGGGTCGTGTGCACCCCGGCGACGGGCAGGCTCAGCGCGGCGCCGACGACGCACGCCGACGCGGCGAGGCCCGCGAGGCCGGCGATCGCGCGGCCGCCGATGCGGGCGGCGAGATTGTTCGTGGCCATCGGCTAGTCCTCCTCGTCGAAGCCCGCGCCGGTGTAGGCGGGCTCGAGCTCGGCGTCGGCGGGTTCTGTCTCGGGGGCGGCGGCGCGATCGGCGGATGCCCCGGCCGGGGCGTCCTCGCGGATCAGGGCGCCGGGCTCGAGGGTCAGCGGCTGCGCGGGCCGCCGACGCGGGGCAGGTACGGCCGTCTTGCCGATCGGGATCGCGAGCAGCGCGAACACGCCGAACACGACGGCGAGCATCAGCACGATGAGCGGCTGGCGCCAGCCGCCCGGGTTCGCGGGCACGGCGACCGGCTTCACGTCGGCGGTCGTGCTCCACAGCGTGCCGCTGCCGGTCGAGCCGACCTGTGTGAGCAGCGGGTTCGCATCGAGGGCCGCGGACGCACGGCGCGCGAACGACTGCTGCACCACGTCGGGCGCGCGGCCCGACTCGAGGTACACGAACCCGATGCCGTATTCCGCCAGGTCCTTCGACCCGTCGTAGCCGCTGCGCGAGACGAGGTTGACGGCGAGGCGGTCGAGGCCCGCGTCGTCGCCGGTCAGGCCCGGGTCGGTCGAGGCGATCGTCGACTGCGCCGTGAGCGTGTCGCCCACGCCGTGCACGATGCCCGCGGTGATCACCCCGGTCTGGCCGGGCGAGACGACGAGCGTCGCGGTGCGCGGCTGCGTGGACGCCTCGGCGACGACATACGCCGGCAGACGACCCGACGCGTCGGCCGTGACCGCCGCGGCGCCGAGCGCCCCGGCGAGCGCGAGCGGCACGGCCGCCGCGATCGCCCCGACGCCGACGAGCCATGCCGGGCCGGTGCTGAAGCGGCGCAGGCCGGCGAGGCCGTACAGCGCGGCACCCGTCACACCGAGCCAGTACAGGCTCAGCCCCGGGCCGGCCCACAGGCCGACGGAGTGCTGACCGCTCACCTGCAGCGCCGTGTTGGAGGCGACGAGCGCCGTCGCGAGGCCGAGGAACGCGCCGAACAGCGCGGCCGCGGGGCGCACGCCGGGCTTCACGAAGAGCGCGAGCAGCGCGAAGAGGGCGATCGGCGCGAACAGCACGACGAGCAGGACCTGCACGGCCGCACCGCCCCCGAGGGCGCCCGCGAGGTGCAGCCAGCCGCTCGTGGCGCCGCCGGGCAGGCCGAGCAGCAGCTGCCACGGCTGCGCCGCGGTGCTCGGCACGGGCAGTCCGGGGTCGGCGAAGATGCGCGCGCCGTGCCCGTCGCCGAACTGGGTGAGGGCGAGCGGCAGGAAGAGGGCGATCGCGGGCAGCGGCACGAACAGCGTGCGGAACACGGCGCGACCGCTCAGGACCACCCACACGAGCCAGGCGATGGCCAGCGCGGGGATGAGCGAGGGGGCGGATGCCACGACGCCGGCGGCCAGCAGCGCCACACCGCCCGACGCCGCCCACGAGCGCCGCGCGGCCACGGCGGCGAGCACGAGCCACGGCAGCAGCACGTGCGCGAGCACCGCGGCGGGGCGCCCGGCGGCGAGCGCAGCGAGCAGCGGCGGCGCGAACATCCAGGTGAGCGCGAACACGGCGCGCACGCCCGGGCGCCTGCTCAGCTGAGCGGCGAGGAACCACGCGCCGAGCGCCGCGAGGGGGATCGCGAGCAGCCAGAGCCCGACGAGCGCGAGGGACGGGTTCCAGAAGGTGATCGAGCCGAGCAGCGCGAGCACCGCCTGGAACGGGTCGCTCGGGCCGGCGAAGCCGACGCCGAGGTCGCGCCAGCCCCACCCGATTCCGCTCCACAGCTGCCCGACGCCCGCGTCGAGCGGCAGCAGGCCGCCGCCGCCGATGACGGAGGTCGAGAGCACCCGCACGTTGACGACCACCGAGAGCACGAGCGCCACGAGCAGGACCCAGCCGCCGCCGGTGCCGAAGAAGTCGATCTCCCTCGCCTCGCCGTGGGCGAGCGTCATGGCGGCCTCGCGTGCGAGCATCCGCCGGCGGCGCATCTCGTTGCCCGGCATCCGCAGCGGGGCGATCACGGCCCAGCCGAGCTGCTTCGAGCGCTTCACGTCGCGCCGCGCCCTGCCGAGGCCCCCGACGCCGAAGGCCGTCTGGAAGGCTGCGCCGAGCTCGCCGCCGATGGCGCCGGGGTGCTTGCCGATCAGGAAGCCGACGGATCGCACCACCGCGAACGGCACGAGCGAGAGCCAGTGCAGCCACAGCAGCCCGGCCGGCGCGTAGGCGAGCCGGCGGTGCAGCTGCGCCGCGCGGCTCACCCGGTGGCCGACGCGCACGGCGCCGGTGCGCTGCGAGAGCTTCGGGCCGACGACGCCGTCGCCGCCGATCGCGACCCGGGCGCCGGATGCCACGACGACGCGGTGCCCGGCGAGACGGGCCCGCACGCAGAAGTCGAGGCCGCCGTCGACGACGGGCAGCCCCTGGTCGAGGCCGCCGACGGCCTCGTAGACGGTGTGGCGCACCAGCATCCCGGCCTCGTGCACGGCCATCACGTCGGAGGTGCCGTCGCGCTGGCCCTGGTCGAGCTCGTCCTCGACGAGCGGCACGGTGGCGCCGTTGCGGGTCATGGAGAGACCGAAGCCGCGCAGCCGGGAACGGTCGTCCCACTCGACGAGCTTCGGGCCGGCCACCGCGACCGACGGCGAGACCTCGCCGACGGCGAGCAGGCGCTCGAGCGCATCGGCCTCGGGGGCCGTGTCCTGCGCGAGCAGCCAGAGCCACTGGTCGGTGTTCGCGGGCGGGTCGATCGCGCGCACGGCGGCGGCGACCGCGGCGGGGAAGGTGAGCTTCTCGCGCGTCACGAGATGCTGCGCGAGCGGGGCGCCGGCGAGGGAGGAGTCGACGGAGCCGTCCGATCCGGTCTCGATGACGACGATCGAATCGGGGCGCCGGGTCTGGGCGCGGAGCGACTCCAGTGTGCGCTGCACACGCGTCGATCCGGACCGGACGACGAGGATGGCGGTGACTGTCTGAAGCATCGCGGACAGCCTAGGTAGGGGGACAGCCGAGGCCGGGAGCGACTCGCGCCCTCAGGAAATCAGCGGCGGCGTCAGACGGCGCGGCGGCGCAGCTTGCGACGCTCGCGCTCGGAGAGACCGCCCCAGATGCCGAAGCGCTCGTCGTTCTGCAGCGCGTACTCGAGGCACTGGGCCCGCACCTCGCACGAGGTGCAGATCTTCTTGGCGTCGCGGGTCGAACCGCCCTTCTCAGGGAAGAACGCTTCGGGGTCGGTCTGCGCGCACAGCGCGTCGGACTGCCAGGTAAGGACTTCGGCGTCGTCCTCGACGTCTGCCCGGCGGACCCCGGGCACCCCCAGACGGACAGGATCTACGAACCAGTCGTCCGGCACGGCGGAGCGATAGCCGTCGGTCATATCGATCTCCCCTTCATCACAACGCGGCCCCCGGAACCATGCCGGAAAACCTGTTCAACAGCCGGTCTGCGCGAAACGCGCTGCACCAATTACACCTGTGTAATTCGCTCCGCGTCAAGTCGCGAATCGTAAGGGCAGACCGGCGCGCCTTTCGCTCCGGGCGTGTCGGCGTGTCACGAATTACATGAAACCGTTGCCAAACGCCGTCTACCCCCCAATGGGGGTCACACCCGATCGGGGTGAGAAGCCGGGGTCTAGGCCCCCGAAACGGTGGCGACGAAGAGCTCTCCCTCGCCGGAGACGTGCAGCGCGCCCTCCTCGGGCGTCACATAGGCGACCTGCCCGCGCACGAGCGGCAGGCCGCCCTGCGCACCGGCGAGCCGGAGCGAGCCCTCGATCGCGATCGCGATGGCGGGGGCCGTGAGGGGGATGTCGGCGGCATCCGCCCCCTCCCCCAGCTCCACGTGCACGAGCTCGAAGTCGGGGACGCCGGGCCGGAACACCTCGACGCCCGGCACCGGCTCGAGCGGTGCCAGCAGCGGCGCCGGCAGCGGCGTGAAGTCGAGCACCCCGACGAGCTCGGGCACGTCGATGTGCTTGGGCGTGAAGCCGCCGCGCAGCACGTTGTCGCTCGCCGCCATGAGCTCGACGCCGAGGCCGTGCAGGTACATGTGGATGTTGCCCGCCGGCAGGTACAGCGCCTGGCCCCTCACGAGGCGGACGCGGTTGAGCAGCAGCGAGATCACGACGCCGGCATCGCCCGGGTAGGCCTCGTGCAGCGTCACGACGCTCTCGAAGTGCAGCAGGGCGGGGTCGAGCGCGTCGACGCCCTCGAAGTCGTCGGCGCCGCATTCCGCGAGCACGAGCCGGGCGCCGCGCACGGCCTGCGCCACGAGCTCGTCGACGTCGGGGCCCCCCGTGAGCGCCCAGGTGACGGCGTCGCGCAGCGCGGCGGAGTCGTCGGATGCCCCGGCCAGGCGCGCCGCGAAGCCGGCCACCGCGGGCAGCGGCGCGCCGGCATCCGCCCCCGCCTTCACCATGCGCACGAGGTCGCTCGCGATCTGCGGCCGCGCGCGGAAGCCGCACAGCGCGTGGAAGGTGCTCGAGAGCGCGTAGATCATCTCGGGCTTGTGGAACGGGTCCTTGTAGTTGCGGTGCGCGGCGTCGACGGGCACGCCCGCGGCGTTCTCGCGCGCGAAGCCCGCCGCGGCCTGCGCGGGCGAGGGGTGCGCCTGCAGCGAGAGCGGCTGCGCGGCGGCGAGCACCTTCAGCAGATAGGGCAGGTGGGGGGCGCGCCCCGCCGAGACGTCGGCCGCGACGACATCCGGGCCGAGCGCCGTGCCGGGGTCGGCCGCGATCCATGCGGCGAGGTCGGCCGCGGGCGAGCCGCCTTCGATGCGCGCGGGCGAGCCGGGGTGGGCGCCGAGCCAGAGCTCGGCCTCCGGGCGCCCCGACGGGGCACGGCCCAGGAGGCGGGCGATCGCGGTCTCGGAGCCCCAGGCGTAGTCACGGGGCGTGTTGTCGATCCGTACAAACATCCGCTGCTGTTCCCTGCTTCCGTCGTCAGCAAAGCTCCACCACGCTACCAACGGCGCGTGAGCCGACCCTAACCTGGCGCCGTCCCCGAGCAGCACTGGAGCCCCAGGATGACCACCTCGACCGCCACCGGATTCACTCCCCTCGCCGCCGATTTCTACGGCTTCGCCGACGATCTCACCGAGGCCGAGAAGGACGCCCTCATGCGACTGCGCGCGTACCTCGAGGCGGAGGTCGCCCCGATCGTCGACGAGCACTGGGAAGCGGCGACCTTCCCCCGCGAGATCGTGCCGGGCCTGCACGCGACCGGCGTCGCGGCCTTCGGCTGGGACGAGACGCGGCCCTTCGAGAACTCGGCCGTCTTCCGCGGCTTCGTGGCGCTCGAGCTGGGGCGGGTGGATGCCTCGATCGCCACCTACATCGGCGTGCAGAACGGCCTCGCCGCCGGCACCGTCGCCCTGTGCGGCAGCCCGGAGCAGCGCGCGCACTGGCTGCCGCGGCTCGCCTCGGGCGAGGTCATCGGCTCGTTCGGCCTGACCGAGCCGCTCTCGGGCTCCGACTCGGCGCAGGGTCTGCGCACCACCGCCCGCCGCGAAGGCGACACGTGGGTGCTCAACGGCGCCAAGCGCTGGATCGGCAACGCCACGTGGGGTGACGTGACCATGATCTGGGCGAAGGACGAGGCCGACGGGCAGGTCAAGGGCTTCATCGTGCCGAACTCCGCCCCCGGGTTCACGGCGAGCAAGATCGAGCGGAAGGTGAGCCTGCGGATCGTGCAGAACGCCGACATCCTGCTCGAGGACGTCGTCGTGCCGGCCGAGAACAAGCTCGCGAACGCGAACTCGTTCCGCGACACGGCGCGCGTGCTGAGGATGACGCGCGCCGAGGTCGCCTGGCAGGCGGTCGGCATCGCCATCGGCGCGTACGAGGCCGCGCTCGCCTACGCGAAGGAACGCGTGCAGTTCGGCAAGCCCATCGCGAAGCACCAGCTGATCCAGGACCTGTTGGTGAACTCGCTCGGCAACATCACCTCGTCGCTCGCCCTGGTGGTGCAGGCCTCGAAGATGCAGGGCCGCGGCACCCAGCGCGACGAGCACTCGGCCCTCGCGAAGGCCGTCGCCACGTCGCGGATGCGCGAGACGGTAGCCTGGTGCCGCGAGGTGCTCGGCGGCAACGGCATCGTGCTCGACCACCGCGCTGCCCGCTTCTTCGCCGACGCCGAGGCCATCTACTCGTACGAGGGCACGCGCGAGATGAACACGCTCATCGTCGGGCGGGCGATCACCGGAGAAGCCGCGTTCGTCTAGGCACGCGTCGGTAGCCTTACGCGTATGAGGAAACCGGACGTCGTCGCGATCCACCCCGCTGCAGGCATCCTCGCGACGCTCACGCTCTTCACGCTCTTCGCGGGCGACTTCTGGCGCGACCTCATCGGCTGGCCCGCCTACCTCGCCCTCGCGGGCGCGCTCGCGGTCGGCAACCTGATCTGGCTGTTCCTCGCGCGGCCCGAGATGACGGTGCGGAAGTGGCCGAAGCTGCTGCTGCTGTTCGTGGCGCTCGCGATCGCCTCGATCGCGTGGGCGCGGTACACGGGGGTGACGGGCCCGGGCGGCCACGTCGACACGACGCTCGGCGTGCTCGCCATGCTGTGCGCGGGCCTCGGCGGCCTCGTTCCCGCCCTCGTGTTCACGCCGCACCAGCTGCTCTCGGTGCTCGGGGCGACGCTGCGCTGGGTCATCGGGCTGTCGATGCTGTTCGAGCTGATCGTGGCCGTGGTCATCCGGCATCCGATCCTCCCGATCGCGCGCGTCGCGGGCGTCGACTACACGCAGAAGCACCTGCCCACCCCCTTCTACTGGAGCCGCAACCTGCTGTTCCACGGCGGGCAGATCCAGGGCATCGTCGGAAACGGCGACCTCCTCGCGATGATCGTGCTCGTCGGGCTCATCGTCTTCGGCATCCAGCGCGCCGAACAGCTCTCGCGGCCGTTCTGGGGCACGTTCTGGATCGTGCTCGCCGCGATCGAGCTCGTGCTCGCGCGCTCCGCGACCGTGTGGGTCGCGCTGCTCGGCACCGCGGTCGCCCTCGGCTTCGCGCTGTGGGCGCGCCGCATCGGCCAGGTCGGCCGCGGCAAGCTCTACGCCGCGGGGGTCGGGCTGCTCGTCATCGTGGTCGGAGGCGTCCTGCTCGCGTGGACGGAGGTCACGGCACTGTTCGGCAAGACGCCGACGCTGACGGGGCGCACCGACATCTGGAAGCAGGTCATCCCGCTCGCGCAGGAGCACCCGTGGTTCGGCTGGGGCTGGCTCGGCTACTGGGTGCCGTGGGCGAAGCCCTTCGACGGGCTCGCGGTGCGCAGCGGCGTGACCTACCTGCAGGCGCACAACGCCTGGCTCGACCTGTGGCTGCAGCTGGGCATCGTCGGTCTCGTGGTCTTCGCGCTGCTCGCGCTGACGACGCTCGGGCGCGCGTGGTTCTTCGCGGTGGACCGGCCGATGACGGATGCCTCGACGCGGCATCCCTTCACCGCCGTCACCCTGCTGCCCCTGCTCGTGTTCTCCGCCCAGCTCGTGCAGTCCTTCGCCGAGAGCCGCATGCTGCTCGAGAGCGGCTTCGCGATGCTGGTGATGTGGGCGGTGCTCACCAAGAAGCAGCGGCCGTGACCGACGGGCGGTGGACGCCGTTCACCGACCTGCTGCGCGAGGTCCTCGCCTCCAGCCGGTTCGCGAACGCGGTCTCGCTCGCCATCGTCGGCACCGCGTTCTCGACCTTCGCCGTCCTGCAGGTCATGGCGTGGCCGGGCCTCGCCGGCGCGCTCGCGGTGCTCGTCGCCGCCGCGATCGCCTCGTTCCTCGCGCGCCGCGACCGCATCCACTGGCACGGTCTGCTGCCCATCTCGCTGCTCGCCTTCGTCGCCTGGTGCGCCCTGAGCGCGATCTGGGGCGCCAACCGCGGCACGACGCTCGCCTCGGCGCTCTACCAGTGCACGTGGGCGTTCCTCGCGATCTACCTCGCGCTGATGCGCGACACCATCCAGGTCGTGCGCATCGTCGGTGACGTGCTGCGGTTCCTGCTCACCGTGTCGCTCGCGCTCGAGGTCTTCAGCGGCGTGATCTCCTCCGTGCCGGTGCACTACCTCGGCGTGAGCGGGAGCATCGCCCAGCTGGGGCCGATCCAGGGCATCTTCGGCACCCGCAACGCGCTCGCGCTCGTCTCGGTGATCGCCGTCGTGACGTTCTTCGTCGAGTGGCGCACGCGCACCGTGCGGCGCATCGTCGCGTTCGCGTCCATCGCGCTGGCGCTCGCGATGGTCGGGCTGTCGCACTCCCCCGTGGCGCTCGTCGTGCTCGTGATCGTCGCGGCGAGCGCGGCGTTCCTGTGGCTGCTGCGCAGCATCCGCTCGGAGAACGCGCGCTTCGCGACGCAGATCGTGCTGGCCGTCGTCACGACGGCCGCGGCCGTCACGGCGTGGATCTTCCGCGATCAGATCATCGCGCTGCTGGACGCCCGCGGCACGCTGCTCGTGCGGCACCAGCTCTGGATCCACATGTGGGTGCTCATCAAGGAGCGGCCGCTGCTCGGCTGGGGCTGGACCGGGCTGTGGCGCGGCGACGAGCTGCCCTACGACATCGTGAATGCCCTGTCTGACATCCCCCACCCCAACGGCCTCAACGCGTATCTCGACGTGCTGCTGCAGCTCGGCTGGGCCGGCGCGCTCGTCTTCGGCGTGCTGATCGTGCTCGCGCTCGGGCGCTCGTGGCTCGTGGCCTCGAACAAGCGCAACATCATCCACGCGTGGACGCCGCTGGTGCTGATCGTGCTGCTCGCGACCTCGGCGACCGAGTCGTCGGTGCTCGTGGACTACGGCTGGGTGCTGCTCGTCATCTGCACCGTCAACGCGTCGCAGAACATGTCGTGGCGCAGCGCGCTGCCGCGGGCCGCACGGCCGCTGCGCTAGCCGGCGGATGCGATCCGACGCGCCACCCCGTACAGCGGGCGCGACGCGCCGGGGTCCGGCGCGCAAAGCGTCCGCGGGGGTTCGGGGCGCGCGATCAGGCCGGCTGCAGCAGGTCGCGCGCGATGTCGAGCAGCCCCTGGCTCGCGAAGCGCGGGTAGGCGCCCGAGGCGGCGAGGCGGGCGACGGATGCCAGACGCAGCGCCCTGATGCGCGACATCCCCGCACGCCGCCGCTCGAACTCGGCCTTGTCGTTCGCCGCGGCCGTCACGTCGGCCGGCAGCCCGTCGAGCGCGGCGAGACGGGCCGCGAGCTCGGTGAACTTCTCGCCGAGCACGCGGTTGCGATCGCCGCGCGGCTCACGGGCCACGCGCGCGACCTTGTTGCGCAGGCTCGGCGCCGCGACGCCGATCTCGTTGGCGCCGTGCTGGCGGTAGTCGACCGTGGGCTCGCGCAGCACCCGCAGGCCGCCGTACGCCGCGGCCACGGCGGCGAGCCACTCGTCGTGCACCCACGAGGTCGGGAACGGCAGCGCGCGCTCGAGCAGCGAACGGCGGAAGACGACGGTCGCCCCGGTGGCGAGGTTGCGGCGCAACACGGCGTCGAAACCGCGGCCGGATTCCTCGAGCAGCAGCTCCTGCCCGCTCACCTCGAGGTGGTCGAAGAGCGTCGCGCCGAGGGTCGCGCCGTCGGGGCCGACGAGCCGGGCATCTGTGTGCACGAGCAACGCGGCCGGGTCGTCGAAGACGGCCAGCGCGCGCGCGAGCTTGTCGGGGTGCCACACGTCGTCCTGGTCGGCGAGCGCCACGAACTCGCCGCGGGCCTGCCGCACCGCCTGCTCGAAGTTCTTGGTCACGCCGAGCGGCGGACGGTTCTCGAGGACCGTGAGGGTGACGGATGCCGCGGCCGCGGCATCCCGCACGATCGCCACCGATTCGTCGCCCGAGTCGTCGTCGGACAGCACGAGCTCGGCGACGGGCACGGTCTGGGCGAAGACGCTCGCCAGCTGCTCGCGCAGGTAGGCGGCGCCGTTGCGCGTGCAGAGGGCGACCGAGACGCTCGGCGCGGACACGTCGCTCACGGCTCGATGCGCGCGAGCCGCGCCGCCCAGGCCGACGCGATCATCTCGTCGACCGTGTGCTGCGCCCGCCAGCCGATCGCCGCGGCGATGCGCGCGGGCGAGGCGACGGCGTAGGCCGCATCGCCCGGGCGCCGGCCCTCGACGACGGGCTCGAGGTCGGAGCCCACGATCGCGAGCACCCGCTCGATCATCTGGCGCACGCTCGTGCCGATGCCGGTGCCGACGTTGAACACCGTGTTGCCCGGCGCCGCCGTCTGCAACCCCGCGAGCGCCGCCGTGTGCGCGTCGGCGAGATCGGCGACGTGGATGTAGTCGCGCACGCAGGTGCCGTCGGGCGTCGGGTAGTCGTCGCCGAAGATGCGCGGCGCCTCGCCCGCCTCGATGCGGTCGAAGACCATCGGGATGAGGTTGAGCGCCGCGCTGTCGCCGAGTTCCGGTGTCGCCGCACCCGCGACGTTGAAGTAGCGCAGGCTGACCGCGCGCAGGCCGAAGCCCTCGGCCGCGGCGGCGATGAGCTTCTCGCCGAACAGCTTGGTCTCGCCGTAGGGGTTGGTCGGTCGCGGCTCGACGTCCTCGCCGATCGCCGCACCCTCCACCGCGCCGTACACGGCGGCCGAGCTCGAGAACACGAGCCGCGTCACGGCCGCCTGCTCCATTCCCAGCAGCAGGTTGGCGAGCCCCCCGATGTTCTCGCGGTAGTACCAGGCCGGCCGCGCGACCGACTCGCCGACCTGCTTGCGCGCGGCGAAATGCATGACGGCGTCGGTGCGATGCTCGGTCATGAGCGCGGCGAGGCGCTCGGCCGCGGCGTCCTCTGCGAGGTGCAGCCGCACCACGGGCGCGCCGTCGACGGCGTCGACGTGCCGCCGCAGCAGGTCGTCGACCACGAGCACGTCGTGGCCCGCAGCGTGCAGCGCCGTCACCACGTGGGAGCCGATGTAGCCGGCTCCGCCGGTGACGAGAACGCGCATGCCCTCTAGTCTGCCGTGCCCGCGGCGGGCGGCGTCGCCGTGGGGGTGCGGGATGCCCCGGCCGAGGCATCCGGCAGCTCGGCCTCGGCGATCGCCAGACGGCGCGCGAGCAGCGTGATCTCGCGCTCGATATGCCTGCTGCGGCGCTGCTGCAGCAGCGTGTTGCCGAGGAACACGACGATCAGGCCGTACAGCAGCAGGTCCGCACCGCGGCCGACCCCGACCGCGTGCGCGACGTCGTTGAGCATGTTGGGGAAGATCACGGCGAAGACCGTCAGCGCGAGGACGACGACCATGGTCAGCCGGCGGATCGCGAGGTGGCGCGCGCCGCGGCCGGGCAGCATGAGGAACACCGCGAAGGCGGCGAACGCGGCGATGAGGATCACCTTGATCACGAGCTGGCTTTCCATGGCTGCCTCAGTTCAGGAACAGGTCGACGAGGATGTTGATCGAGTTCCACAGCGACTGGCCCTTGGCCCGCGAGTAGTCGGTGTAGACCACGTGCACCGGCTGCTCGGCGTAGCGCAGCTTCTTCTTCGCGATCTCGCTGACGATCTGCGATGCGTGGGCCATGCGGTTCTGGCTGATCTCGATGGATGCGGCCGCGGCACGCGTGAAGGCGCGCAGCCCGTTGTGGGCGTCGGTGAGCTCGATGCCGGCGCTCGCGCGCTGGAAGAGCACGGCCGTACGCAGCACGAGGCGCTTGAGCCAGCCGATCTGGGTGCGGTCGTCGAGGAAGCGCGAGCCGAGCACGACGTCGAGCGGCTCGGACACGAGGCGCGCCACCATGGCCTGCGCGTCGGTGACGAGGTGCTGGCCGTCGGCGTCGAACGTGACGACGTAGTCGCAGCTCGGCTGGGCGACGGCGTAGTCGATGCCGGTCTGCAGGGCGGCGCCCTGGCCGAGATTGATCGGATGCCGCACGAGCACGGCGCCGGCGGCGCGCGCACGCGCAGCCGAGTCGTCGCTCGAGCCGTCGTCGACGCACACGATGTGGGGGAATACCGAGAGAGCGTTGTCGATGACGGTGGCGATGACCGCTGCCTCGTTGAACAGCGGCACGACCAGCCAGGTGTGTTCTTCTGCTGGGGTGCTGATAAGACTCTCCTTCGCCCAGAGAGTGTATCCGCGGCCCGTTACAGTTGACCTCACGCCGCACGCCCCTGAACAGAAGACACCCGAGGTTCCGCCCCACATGAAGACCGCCCTCCCCCGTCGTTGGCGGAGCCTGGGCGCCTACGTGCTCGCGCCGCTGCTGCTGCTCGTCGCTCTCGCCGCGTGGGCGCTGTCCTCGCCCATCGGGTCATCGCCCGACGAGGACTTCCACCTCAACAGCGCGTGGTGCGGCCTCGGCGATCGGCCGGGCCTGTGCGAGGCCGGCCCGACGGCGAGCACGCGCGAGACGCCGTTCGTGCTCTCGCACATCGCCTGCTACGCCTACCAGGCCGATCAGACCGGCTCGTGCCAATGGCTGTGGGACACGAAGCTGACCGTCACCTCGCGGGTGAACGCGAATCACAACTACCCGCCGGTGTTCTACGCCGTGATGGGGGTCTTCGCATCGAGCACGCACATCGTGGCATCCGTGCTCGCCATGCGGTTCTTCAACCTCGCCCTCTTCCTCGCGCTCGGCGTCGCGCTGTACTGGCTGCTGCCGCCGCCGCGCCGCTTCCCGCTCGTCATGTCCTGGGCGGTCACCGTGCTGCCCCTCGGGGTCTTCCTCATCGCCTCGGCGAACCCCAGCGGGTGGACCATCGTCGGCTGCGGCACCGCGTGGCTCGCGGCGCTCGGCTTCTTCGAGGGCACCGGCAGGAAGCGCACCTGGCTCGGCGTGCTCGCCGTGGTCGGCGGCCTGATGGCCGCGGGCTCGCGCTCGGACGGCGGCGTGTTCTGCCTGCTCGGCGTCGCCGTCGCCTTCTTCCTCGCCCTCGCCCTCGGCAGGGAGCTCTGGCGGCCGCGCAACCTGTGGCTGCCCGTGACGGTCGGAGCGATGGCGATCGCCTCGTTCGTCTCGTCGAGCCAGAGCCTCAACGTCATCACGGGCGTGACCTCCACGGTCCGCGCGACCTCGACCGCGACGGCCACCGCCGCGGCGCATGCGACGGCCACGGCGACGGCGACGGCTCACGCGGCCTCGCCCGCGGCCACGGCTGCGGCCACCGCACCCGCGACGGATGTCGTCGTCGGCACGTCGCCCGCGGTCGGGGCCCCCGTCGAGCACGGGCTGAACCTGCTCGTGCACAACCTGCTCGACGTGTCCTGGCTGTGGACGGGCGCGCTCGGCAGCGGCCAGCTCGGCTGGCTCGACACCCCAATGCCGACGGTCGTCGGCGCGGTCGGCCTGTTCGCCTTCGCCGCGGTCGTGTTCTTCGGGCTGCGTGCCATGGACCGTCGCAAGGCCGTGAGCCTCGCCGTGGTGTTCGGCGCCCTCGTCGTCATCCCGGTCTACGAACTGCAGCGCTCGGGTCAGCGCGTCGGCCTCAACGTGCAGCCGCGGTACCTGCTGCCGCTGCTGATCCTGCTCGCCGGCATCGCCGCGCTGCCCGTCATCGGGCGCGCCGTGTCGTTCAGCAGGGCGCAGCGCGTCGTGCTCATCGTGGTGCTCGCCGTGTCGAACGCGGCCGCGCTCTACGCCAACATGGCCCGCTACGTGCAGGTGCCGCCGCGCCAGAGCGCCGATCTCGACCACTTCATCGCCTGGTGGTGGACGGTGATCGTGCCGAGCCCGCTGACTGTGTGGGCCATCGGAGCCGTCGCCTTCGCGGGCGCGCTGGCGATCATCGTGGGCGGCACGCGTGCGACGGCGCTGTCGGCGCACGGCGAGGCCGTCGAGGTCGGCACGGCGCTCTGAGGCCGCTGCGCTGAACGCACCCGAGGGGTGAGTTGAAGCGGTATCCGCTCAGCCGGAAGGGCCCGAACTCACGCGAGAGGTGAGTTCAGGCGGCCGTCGAGCTGCGACGCCCCCAACGCACGCGAACCGTGAGTTGCGGGGCCGTGGGCCCGGCGGCGACGACCCGAAGGCACGCGAACAGTGAGTTGCGGCACGGCATCCGGCCGGCCGCCGGCCTCTGCCTCAGCCGCGACCGAACCGGGCGCGCACCTTCTGCGCGACCACGCGCACGCCGCCGTTGCGCACGTAGTGCACGACGCGGGCGAGGTCGTGGCGCAGGCCGCGCTTGTGCACGGAGACGACCGGGGATGCCCCGCCGGGGCGACCGGCGGCGAGCCCGCCCCCCGCGGCGAGGTCGGGGGCGTGCCGGGCATCCGCCACGAAGTCCACGAGCGGCCGCAGCACGGTCTGCCAGCGGAAGCGCTCGGCGACCCGCGCCACGTTCGCGCGCGCGGTCGCGGCGAACTCGGCGTCGTAGAGCACCTTCTCGAGCGCGGCGGCGAGGCCGTCGACGTCCTCGGCGGCGACGACCGCGCCGAGCTGCTCGCGCTCGACGAGCTCGGCGAAGTGGTCGCCCGCGGTGACCACCATCGGCAGCCCGGCCCAGAGGTAGTCGAGGATGCGGGTGCGGAACGAGAACGTGGTCTCGATGTGCTCGTAGTGGGTGCTCACGCCGGCATCCGCCTCGAGCAGGTAGTTCTGCCGATCGGCGTAGTCGACCCACGACGCGTTGAAGAAGACGTTGGCATCGATGACGCCGAGCTCGGCGGCGAGCGCGCGCGAGGTCGAGACGATCTCCATCTCGGGCACGCCCGGGTGCGGGTGCTTCGTGCCCTGGAAGAACAGCTTGACGTCGGGGTGCCGCTCGGCGACCTGCGCGACGGCGCGGATCAGCGTGTGCGGGTCGAACCAGTTGTAGAGGCCGCCCGACCAGAGCAGCACCTTGTCGTCGGCGCCGATGCCGGGCAGCACGCCCTTGAGCACCTGCTTCTCGTGCACGGGCGGCTCGCTCGACAGTCCGAACGGCACGGTCGCGATGAGCTTCGACAGGTCGGGGTTGCCCTTGTAGTTGAGCGGGTTGATGCGGCCGAGGGCGGCGAGCTGGCCGATGAAGAGGTGGCGCTGGCGCTCGGATGCCGCGAGGAAGAAGTCGCCGCGCGCGAGCTGCTGGTTGAGCACGTGGGTGGCGTCGGAGACGGCACGGGTCCAGGCGTCCTCGCCCTGCCTCTTCGCTTGCTCGAGCTGCTCGAGGTGCATGGGGTCGTAGATGTCGGCGACGACGATCTTCGACGTCTTCTCGATCGCCTCGAAGAGCGCCATCGCGAGGCCCTGGAAGACGATGACGTCGGCCGCCTGCTCGAGACGCCGCATGTGCGCCTGGTCGCCGAGGCGCACGTGCTCGAGCGTGAGCGGGAACGGCGCCGTGTAGCCCGCCTCGATGCCGCCGAAGGATGCCAGCGTCACGGTGCCCACGCCGCTCAGCGCCTCGGCCATGTTGAAGGCGCGGATCGCGGGGCCGGCCATCTTGGTGCCGATCGGGTCGCCCGTGATGATCAGCACGCGGGGCGCGGCGGGTCCGGTCGGGCGGGCGTCGGAGGCGGGCGCTGGCATATGCCCGAGTCTATCGGCGGGGTCCCGGCGGGGCCGGGGCGGCGGCGGTTGGCGCCCCGCCTCAGACCGCGGTGCGCGCGGTCTGCGTGAGCGCCGCGACCAGGTCGGCGAGGCCGCGGTCGTAGAGACGCTCCGCCGTGCTGCGGCCGTTGGCGGCGAGCTCCGCCGCGACCTGCGGGTCGGCGAGCACGCTCTCGAGCGCGACAGCCGGGCCGGTGGCCGTGTCGAAGGTGAGCGCGTTGTAGCCGTCGAGCACCTCGAACTTGGTCTGGTCCGAGACCGGGCCGAGGAACACCGCCCCGCGGGACATCGCCAGCAGGGGTACGGCGCTCGTGACATCCGCCAGGAACGACACGACCGCGACGGGCGCGGCCGACGCGAGCGCGTCGAGGGCCGCCACGCTGTGCCGCGGGTCGCCGAGGCGCACGAGCGTGCGGCCGTGCTTCTCGGCGAGGGATGCCACGCGCGCCACCTCCTCGTCACGCCCGCCCAGCACGACGATCGGCGCGTCGGCGGCGGCCTCGACGACCGCGACCGCGGGGGCGAGCACGGGCACGACGCGGTGCTGCACCTCCCACGCGCTCAGCCGGCTCACGGTGCGCGCCGTGTGGCGGTCGGGGGCGATGTAGTCGTATTCGGGGCGGTAGCCGGCGATCACCGGCGCGCGCTCGGGCGCCCGCCTGCCGAACTGCGCACGCTCGACGCCCGGCAGCAGGTAGACCGGCTTGCCGTGCTCGAGGCTCGCGAGCCAGGTCGTCGTCTGCGCGCCCGAGTCGCAGCACACCTTCACGCTCTCGCGCCCCTCGAGCTCGGCGACGAGCGTCTCGTCGACGGCATCCGCCGCGACCTCGTGCACGCGGGCCCCGGTGCCCGCGCCGCGCAGCCGCTCGGCGAGCACGTCGACGTGGCGGCGCTGCACGACATCCGCCCGATCCGAGACGACGAAGTCGACCTCGAACGGCGCCGCGAGCTCGCGGGTCAGGAACTGCGGCTCCCAGCGGCGCCAGAACAGGCGCATCGAGGCGAGCTCGCGCGGGCCCTGGCTGTAGCCGCGGCTCGCGGACTCGTGGTGGATCGCCATCGCGTCGGGCTGGTAGTAGCAGCGCACGCCCGCCTGCCACGCGGTGAGGCCCCAGTCGACGTCCTCGAAGCCGAGCCAGTAGTCCTCGTGCAGGCCGCCGACGCGGTCGTAGGCCGCGCGCGTGACATACGTGCACGCACCCGAGATCGAGCGGTTGTAGCCCGCCACCCGCGTCACCGGGTCGCGCGGGCTGCGGTTCACGAACAGGTGCCCGAACCACTGCGGCGCGAGCACGCGCGCGTAGTAGGTGCCGCCGTACTGAATGCGCCCGTGCGGGTAGACGAGCCGCCCCGAGACCATGCCGATCTTCGGGTCGATCGCGTAGGCGCTGCCCATGAGCGCGTCGAGCCAGCCGGGCAGCGTCACGATGTCGCTGTTCAGCACGACGATGTCGCGGTCGGCGGGCACGGCGCGCATGCCCGTGTTCACGGCGATCGCGAAGCCCTCGCGCTCGGGCTTCAGGATCAGCGAGACGCGCTCGCTCTCGAGCGCCCTGAGCCGCTCGCGGTTGGCTTCCTGTGCGTAGTCGTCGACCACGATGACGTGATAGTCGAGGTGGGATGCCGTGCGCTCGATGCTCGCGAGGCAGTGGCTCAGCAGCTCGACGTCGTTGTAGCTGGGGATGACGATGGTCACCGGCCGCGCGTTCGCCGCCGTCCAGCGCCGCCACTCGGGGTTCTCTTCGAGGCCGCGCGTGTTGAGCGAGTAGCTCGCCCTGTGCACGGCGCCCTTGAGGGGGCGCGGCAGCCGCTCGACGCGCCGCAGCCCGCCGCCGACGACCCTCTTCACCAGCTCATCGGGCGTGGCCATGCGGCTCTCCTGTCGTGTCGCGGGGTGCGGCGTCGCGCGCCTCGACCCCCAGCAGATAGTCCCAGAACTCGGCCTTCAGGTTCACCTGGGCGTGGTGCTGGTTGGTCTCGTCGAGCACGAACTCGATGGGGGTGTCGAGCTTCCCGAGCACCCAGCCGCGGCGCTTGGCCCAGCTGCACATCCACAGGTCCTCGAGGTGGGCGAAGTACCGCGGCAGCTCGGTGAAGAACGCGGTGTCGGCGACGATGTCGAGGTCGCAGACGCACCCGCCCGTGCCGGCGTAGTCGACCCGCTCCCCCACGGTCGCCGCGTGGCGGTCCCAGTAGCCCTGGCCGTGCATCTGCCACGCCCACCACCCCGCGAGGCTGCGGGGAGCCCAGGCGGCGAGCGCGTCGACGAGGAAGTGCTCGGTCACGTCCTGGTCGTCGTCGAGCATGACGAAGGGCCCG
Organism: Microbacteriaceae bacterium; assembly: GCA_009780695.1. GTDB lineage: Bacteria > Actinomycetota > Actinomycetes > Actinomycetales > Microbacteriaceae > Gryllotalpicola. The sequence continues at coordinate 202,301 of WQZN01000003.1, read as the reverse complement.
CGGGCGCCGCCGACCCACAGCTGCCGCGCGACGAAGAAGCGCGAGATGCCGCGCAGGTTGACATCGCTCGAGCGGTAGCGCACCGAGCGCAGCGCACCGTGCTGCCCTGCAGCGGCCGCGAAGGCGGCGATGCGGGCGCGGTAGTGCGCATCGTCGGCGGGCTGGTTGTTCCACAGCACGAGGTCGATGGAGCGCTCGGCGACCTGGGCGTCGAGCATGCGCAGCACGTCGTCGATGCGGCTCGGCCGGTTCCAGAGGCACATGATCAGCGGCACGGCGGATGTCGCGGCATCCGCCCGCCGGAAGAGCGTCTCGAGCTCGAAGCGCCCGTCGCGCCCGCGCGCCATCGCCCGCCGCCACGCGACCGCCGCCGCGATGCGCGCCGGCCGCAGCCGCCCGAGCTGCACGCGCACGCTCACGGCGCCGAGTCGGGCACGACCTCGCCCGCGTCGCTGAGCACCGGCAGGGCGTGCACGATGCCGACGTAGTCGGGGTGCGACGGCGCGTCGAAGCTCGTCGCCTGCGGCAGGTCGTGCAGGTGCACCCCCGCCATGTCCATGAGCGAGGCGTGCACGAAGTACTTGCCGCCGCCGAACGCGACATTCTTGAGCAGGAAGTCGACGCGGCGCGGCGTCGAGAGGTGCGGCAGCTCGACACCGACGCGCCGGGTCGTCGTGCCGTACACGACCGCGCCGAGCGTGTCGTCGATCTGGATGGCGCACACCCAGTCGTCGATGCCGGGCTCGTGCGAGACGACGACCGAGATCAGCAGGTCGTCGCCCGGCCGCACCTCGTCGCCCGGCTCGCGCCCGACCGCCGTCGCCGTCGCAGAGTGCACATGGCCCTCGCGCACGAGCGCGAGCTGGCCGCCCTGGGCCGCGATCCGCGCTGCGGCCTCGGACTGCCGGCGGGTCTCGAGGATGTTGCGGAAGGCCGCGACCGCCTCGACCGGGTCGCCGTCGGCGACGACCTCGCCGTGGTTGAGCAGGATCGCCCGGTCGGCGAGTTCCTGCACCTGCGCGAGGCTGTGGGTGACGAGGACGATGGTGCGCCCCTCCTGCTGGAAGGCGCGGATCTTGTCGAGGCACTTGCGCTGGAAGGCCTCGTCGCCGACCGCGAGCACCTCGTCGACGAGCAGCACGTCGGGGTCGGTGTGCACCGCGACCGCGAAGGCGAGGCGCACGTACATGCCCGAGGAATAGAACTTGACCTGGGTGTCGATGAAGTCGGCGATGCCCGAGAACGCGAGGATGTCGTCGAACTTCGCCTCGGTCTCCTCACGCGAGAGGCCGAGGATCGACGCGTTCAGATAGACGTTCTCGCGGCCCGTCAGGTCGGGGTGGAAGCCCGCGCCGAGCTCGAGCAGCGCGGCGATGCGGCCGCGGCGCGCGACGCTGCCGCCCGTCGGGTCGATGATGCCGCCGATGACCTTGAGCAGGGTCGACTTGCCCGAGCCGTTGTGGCCGATGAGGGCGACCGTCTGGCCCGCGGGGATCTCGATCGAGACATCCTTCAGCGCCCAGAAGTCCTCGCGGTGGCGCCGGCCCGCGCGGCCGAGCGTGACGATGCGCTCCTTGAGCGAGTTGTCCTTGCGGATCACGAAGCGCTTCGAGACCCCGTCGATCTTCACGACCGCGGGGGCCCGCACCTCGTCGGCAGGGGCGGTCGACGTCAATCCGGCATCCGTCATGTCAGATCTCCTGCGCGAAGTTGCCCTGCAGCCGGGCGAACACCCGCTGGAAGAGGACCAGCAGGATCACGCCGACGACGAACGCGACGCCCGTGCGCAGCAGCAGGTGGTCGGGGTACATCGCGGGGCCGAGCGCCTGGCCCGAGGTCCACATGGCCTTGCGGAAGCCCAGCACCGCGAGCGTGATCGGGTTGTCGGTGTAGATCTGCTGCACCCACGAGTGGGCGCCGAAGACCTTCGCGATCTGCGTGCTCGCCATGGTGAACGGGTAGACGATCGGGGACGCCCAGAGCAGCAGCATCATGACGACCTCGACGAGGTACTGGATGTCGCGCAGATAGACGTTCGCAGCCGCGAGCAGCAGCCCGAACGCCGTGCCGTAGACCAGGATCAGCAGCACCGAGGGCAGCAGGTAGACGAGCCCGGGCGAGATCGGGAACGCGCGGGTCAGCACCGTGGCGGCCAGCAGGATCACGAACTGCATCGAGAAGTTGAAGACGGCCGAGCCGACGGATGCCAGCGGGAAGACCTCACGCGGCAGGTAGATCTTCTTGATGAGCCCGGAGTTGCCCACGATCGAGCCGGTGGAGCCCGTGATGATCTCGCTGAAGAAGCCGTAGATGATCAGGCCCGCGAACACGTAGACGCCGTAGTTCGGGGTGTTCGCCGCGGCGCCGAGCACGTGCCCGATGATCACGAAGTAGATGAGCAGCTGGAAGATCGGCTTGACGAGCGACCAGGCGAAGCCGAGCACGCTGTCCTTGTAGCGGGACTTGAGGTCGCGCCGGATGAGCAGCATGAGCATCTCGCGATGCCGGGCGATCTCGCCGATCGCATGCCAGGTTCCCCCCGCTGCGCCCTCACCGGCGACCGTCACCAGTTCCTCGTGCGCGAGCCGGGAAAGGCGCTGTGCGCGGGCGGTTTCTGACATCACCGGAATGATAGCCGGGCGTCGCCGAAGGGCCCTGTTAGGGTTCCCAGGTGCTCCGACCCCGGCCCGTCCCGCTCTTCCTCGCTGCCCTGATCGCCCTCGTGGCGCTCGTCGTGACGGGTGTCGTGGCCCTCAGCCCGGCCGCGCCCGCACGGGCGGCGCTCTCGGGTTCGCAGTTCAACCCCGGGCTGATCATCTCGGACGCCGACTTCTTCACCGCGAACGCGATGACCCAGGCGCAGATCCAGTCGTTCCTCGCGAACAACGAGCCGAGCTGCTCGAACACCTCGTGCCTCAAGGTCTACAAGGTCACCTCGCGCACGGTGCCCGCCGACGCCTACGGGCACTGCAAGGCGTACCAGGGCGTCACGAACGAGGCCGCGGCGGCGATCATCTACAAGGTGCAGGCCGCCTGCGGCATCAGCGCGAAGGTGATCCTGACGACGCTGCAGAAGGAACAGAGCCTCATCACGAGCACGGCGCCGACCTCGACGCAGATCCTGCACGCGATGGGCTACGGCTGCCCGGACACCGCCGCATGCGACTCGACCTACTACGGCTTCTTCAACCAGGTGTTCGCCGCGGCGTACCAGTTCCAGGTGTATCGGACGAACCCGAACAGCTTCAACTTCGCCGCCGGCCGCACCTCGAACATCCTCTACAACCCGAACACCGCGTGCGGCAGCCTCAGCGTGAAGGTGCAGAACGCCGCGACGGCCGCGCTGTACAACTACACGCCGTACACCCCGAACAAGGCCGCGCTCGCGAACCTCTACGGCATCGGCGACAGCTGCTCGTCATACGGCAACCGCAATTTCTGGCGCATGTACAACGACTGGTTCGGCGCGGCGGATGTCCCGCAGGGCTCCTACGACTCGCTCGGCATCACCGCGCGCACGGCGACGCTCACCGGGTGGGCCGTCGACCCGACCGCGCAGACCACGCCGCTCACCGTGCAGGTCGCCGTGACGGGCCCGAGCGGCTCCACGACCACGACCACCGCCGTCGCGAACGTCAACCGCCCCGACCTCGCGGCGCGCTTCCCCGGCGCCGTGGTGACGCCGAGCCCGACGCCGACGCCGACCGTGACAGCGACAGCGACCGCGACAGCGACCGCGAAACCGACGACCACCGCGACGCCGAAGCCCACGGCATCCTCGACGCCCGCCCCGACCGCGACCACGCCGGCCGCCCCGACGGTGCCGCACGGCTTCGTCGTCTCGCTCGCGGGCGTGCCGACCGGCATGACGAGCGTCTGCGTGACGGCGCTGCCCGCGCCGAGCAACCCCGCGGGGTCGACGAGCCTCGGCTGCAAGAGCCTGTTCGTCACGGCCGCGGGCACCGGGGTGGCCGTGAGCCGGCTCCAGGGCGCGGCCCGCTGGGACACCGCGGCCGCGATCTCGAAGCGCGCGTTCCCGACGCCGGGCGTGCCCGTCGTCTACATCGCCTCGGGCGAGAACTTCGCGGACGGCCTCGCCGCCGCGCCGGCCGCGGCCAAGCAGGGCGGCCCCGTGCTCTTCGTGCAGCAGAACGCCGTGCCGGGCGCCACTCTCACCGAGCTCTCGCGCCTCAAGCCGACGCGCATCGTCGTCGTCGGCGGCACGAGCGCCGTGAGCGACGCCGTGCTCGCGAAGCTCAAGACCGTGCAGCCCGCCGTCACGCGCATCGGCGGCGCGACCCGGTACCAGACCTCGCTGCTCATCGCGCAGTCCGCGTTCCCGACGGCGACGAGCGCCTTCGTCGCGACCGGCGTGAACTACCCCGACGCGCTCTCGGCGGGCGCCGCGGCCGGCGCGCTCGGAGCACCCGTGCTGCTCGTCGACGGAGGCGCCTCCGCGACCGACCCGGCGCTCACCGCACGCCTCAAGGCGATGGGCGTCAAGAAGGTCTATGTGGCCGGGGGCACCAGCGCCGTGTCCGCGGCATCCGTCGCCGGCCTCGCCTCGATCGGCGCCACGGAGACGCGCTTCGCCGGAACCGACCGCTACGACACGAGCACGAAGCTCGCGAACGCCCTCTTCGCCAAGGCGCCCGGCGTCTACTTCGCGAGCGGTGCGACCTACCCGGATGCCCTCGCCGGCGCCGTGCTCGCCGGGCGCGCCAAGAGCCCGCTGCTCGTCTCGCGCACGCTGTGCGTGCCCGGCCCGGAGCAGCAGACGCTGTCGGCGCTCGGGGCGACGTCGGCCACGATCCTCGGCGGGACGGCGGCCCTCGGGTCCGGTCTCGACCGGCTCACGACCTGCAGCTGAGCCTGCCGGGAACCGGATCCGCTGTGCGGGAACCGGATCCGGTTCCCGCACAGCGGATCCGGTTCCCGCACGGGGCAGGCGCAGGCGAAGCAGGGGCGCGGAAGCCGCGCGTCAGCGCCCGCGGCGGACGACCCGCTGCGCGCCCTTCACGACGTTCGCGCGGGTGATCACCGGGCGCGTGCTGTCGGCGAGGTTCTTCGCCTGATCGGTGATCTGGGCGATGGCGTGCTCGAGGTGCAGGTGCACGTTGGCATCCCGCTCGCTCTCATCGCGGTCGAGCAGCTGCAGCAGGTTCGCGAAGTAGCCCACGCCGAGCACGCCGGCGTCGAGGTCGTCGCGCAGCAGCCGGTTGAACAGCCGCACCTTGTGCTCGTCGTACTGCCAGGCGTTCGAACGCGTGACGTTCGCGTCGGCCGCGCCCTCGCCGCCGTCGCGGAAGTGCCAGTTCGCGAGGTCCTCGGTGAGCACCGCGATGTCGAAGCGGCGCACGGTGCGCAGGTTGAACTCCCAATCGGCGACGACCGCCATCGACTCGTCGTAGGGACCGACGGCGTCGTGCACGCTGCGGCGGTAGAGGTATGCGATCGGCGGGAACTGGTTGCGACGGCACAGCTCGAGGAAGGAGATGTGGGTGATCTCGCGGGCGAACGGCTCGCGCGCCGTCTCGACGTAGGTCTCGCCCCGCTGCACCTCGTGGACGACCTCGGAGAACGTGACCACGCCGGCGTAGTCGGCGTTCTCGGGCGCGTCGAGGAATGCGGTGGTCGCGGCGAGGAAGCCGGGCTTCCAGGTGTCGTCGTCGTCGTGCAGCACGACGTAGTCCGAGGCGACGCCGGCGACGCCCTGGTTGGCGGCCGGCCAGCGGCCGCGCGAGCTCGCGTTGTCGAGGACCGTGATGCGGTCGGCGAGCGGATGCCCCGCCACCAGCGCGGCGACGCGCGCGGCATCCCCGCCGTCGTTCACGACCACGACCGAGACGGCGTCGCGGCGCGCGGCGACCAGCGTCTGCGCGCCGATGTCGTCGAGTGCTCGGGCGAGCAGGACGGGCCGGTCTTTCGTCCGGACGACGACGGCGACGGTGCCTTGATCCACCGGGTTCCTTTCCGTGAACGGCCCGCCCGGAGGCAGGTCACAGGCATCCAACCACACTTGCGCAGGCTGCCCGCAGGGGCCGCCCGCGTAAACTGGGCGGATGCAGGCTGGGAGGACGGTGATGAGCGCGCAGGGCACGCCCGATCCGTCGCTCGCGGCGAAGGTCGCCGTCGTCACCGTGAGCTACCACTCGAAGGACGCGCTCGTCGGCCTCGTCACCTCGCTCGCCGAGAGCGGCATCTCCCCCGCGGCGACCGTCGTCGTCAACAACGCGCCCGATGACGCGCTCGACCTGCCCGCCTTCGACGGCCTCACGGTGATCGACGCGCCCGGCAACGTCGGCTACGGCGCGGGCGTGAACCTCGGCGAGCATGCGCTGCCGCCCGAGATCGAGTGGGTGCTCATCACGAACCCCGACGTGCGGCTCGAGCCCGACGCGCTCGCCACGCTGCTCGAGATCGGCGTGGCCGAGCCGACCGCCGGCGCGCTGGGGCCCCGTGTGCTGCAGCCGGACGGCCAGACCTACCCCTCCGCGCGTGAGCTGCCGAGCCTGCGCAACGGCATCGGCCACGCGCTCTTCGCCAACCTCTGGCTCGGCAACCCGTGGTCGCGCCGCTACCACGGCGAGGGCCGGCCGACCGACGGCCACTGGCGCGAGACGGGCTGGCTCTCGGGCTCGTGCCAGCTCGTGCGCCGCGCGGCCTTCGACGCGATCGGCGGCTTCGACGACTCGTACTTCATGTATTTCGAGGATGTCGACCTCGGCGGCCGCATGAGCCAGGCCGGCTGGCGCAACCTCTATGCGCCCGACGCCCGGGTGGTGCACACGGGCGCGCACTCGACCGACCGCGTCGCCTCACGGATGCGCGCCGAGCACCACCGCAGCGCGTACCTCTACCTGTCGCGGAAGTACTCCGCGTGGTACCTGTGGCCGCTGCGGGCGGGGCTCAAGACGGCCCTCGGGCTGCGCGCGCGGGTGACGCGTCGGGGGTAGCGGTCACCGCTGGGCCTCTGTGCACGGCGACTATCGTTGTCGGTATGCCCCAATCTCAGGACCGCTTCCTTCAGATCGGCGACCACAAGGTCGGCGAGAACCACCGCCCGTTCGTCGCGGCGGAGATGTCCGGCAACCACAACGGCGACCTCGGGCGCGCCCTCGCCATCGTCGACGCGATCGCCGAGTCGGGCGCCCCGGCCGTCAAGCTGCAGACCTACACGGCTGACACGATCACGATCAACGCCGACGGCCCCGCCTTCCGCATCACGGACAGCCACGGGCTGTGGGGCGGCCGCAACCTGTACAGCCTTTACGAGGAAGCCCACACCCCCTGGGAATGGCACGCGCCGATCTTCGAGCGCGCCCGGCAGCACGGCATGATCCCGTTCTCGAGCCCGTTCGACGACACCGCGGTCGACCTGCTCGAGGACCTCGGCGTCGAGGTCTACAAGATCGCTTCGCTCGAGATCGCCGACATCCCGCTGCTCCGCAAGGTCGCCCGCACGGGCAAGCCCGTCATCCTGTCGACCGGTGCCGCAGACGCCGCCGACGTCGACCTCGCCGTCAAGACCATCCGCGGCGAGGGCAACGACCAGATCGCGGTGCTCGGCTGCACCTCGTCGTACCCCGCCTCCGCAGAAGAGACCAACCTGCGCACCATCCCCGTGCTGCGTGACACCTGGGATGTCGTCAGCGGCCTGTCCGACCACACCAAAGGCATCGGCGTGAGCGTCGCTGCCGTCGCCTTCGGCGCCTCGATCCTTGAGAAGCACGTCACCCTGCGCCGTGCGGATGGCGGCGTCGACTCCGACTTCTCGCTCGAACCGGAAGAGCTCAAGGCCCTCGTCGACGAGTCGCACAGCGCGTGGCTCGCGCTGGGCACGGCTCACATCGGGCCGACCAAGGGCGAGGCCGAGAGCCGCCGTCTGCGCCGCTCGCTGTTCGTCGTCGAGGATGCCCGCGCCGGCGACCTCATCACCGAGGCCAACGTGCGCTCCATCCGCCCGGCGGGCGGCCTCGAGCCGCGTTACCTCGACGTCGTCCTCGGCCGCCGGTTCGCCCAGGACGTGAAGCGCGGCACCCCGCTGAGCTGGGATCTCGTCTAGATTCTGCGTGCACGAAACGGCCCCACCGCGGTATGCGGTGGGGCCGTTTCGTGCGTTCGACGGAAACGCACCGATCAGGGAACCCTGTACACCGCGTATCCGCCGCGCTCGAACACGAGATCGAGGTAGTGCTTCAGGTCGGGAGACTCGGGCTTCCAGGTCCGATCCACAAGGACGAATCGAACGGACTGGGATTTGAGCCAGGCGACCGATGCTGCCGTCGGGTGGTAGATCGAGAAGTCGTTGGCAGCGAGGAACCCGGGATTCCAGAACGGGCCTGGGTCCGTATAGTGCGGCGCGACCTGCGTGGATGGCGCGGCATACGACCAGCCCTCGATCAACACATTCCGCTCGCTCAACGCGGAGATCCAGAAATTGCGCGGGATGCAGCCGCCGTGCAGATGGGTCACGACCAGACAGTGGGCGTTGGTGGCAATGATGTCGGTCGGCGATGAGTGCGCACGGATCCATCGCGCGGCCTCGGCGCCATCCGCCCCGATGGCTACGGCAGGCGCGCCCTCGCCGACCGTGGCGGGGGGCAGCGGAAGGAGTCCGTGTACCGCGACGTTCGAGAACGACGCGCCTTGCAGAAGTCCGGCGCCGATCAGCACCGCGAAGGCGAGGGCCTGACCGCCCGTGAGTTTCTTCCGCTTCCGCAGAGCCAGCCAGACGACCGCCGCAATGACGACTGTGATGACGGCGAGGATCACGAGCGGCTTCACGAGCGCGCGATAGCTGGTCAAGAAGTCGACGTAATGGTGCGGGAGGACCGACCAGTGCCGGATCCCCAGGGTCAACGCCAGACCGGCGAGAAGCGCGGCGACCGTCGCCAGCCACTTCGCACGCCCTCGCCCCGCCCGCTTGCCGAGCTCGGCGAAGCCGACGGCTGCGAGCACACCCATCACGGGCCACGCGCTGCGCAGGAAGTAGATCTGGCTGAGGCCGCCGTGACTTCCGATGATGGCCGCACCCATGCCCGAGATGCCGATTCCGGCGAACAACCACACGCCGAGGTCACGGCGACGGAGAACCACCGCGGCGACGGCGCCGACGGTCCCGAGAATCCACATGAAAACGACGAGCGAGATGGCCGCTGTGCGGACTCCGACGTCAGGAACGATCGGCCCGAGCGCCGCCGTCACGGGGATGCGCCCGAGCAGGTCCGTTCCATTGGAGATCTCGAGGCCGCGCGATCCCATCCCGGTGACGATCCTCAGCGAGGCGAGGAACGCAAGGACAGTGATGGCGATCAAGGTGAGAAGCGTCCACGTCTTCCGCGCGCGCGATATCCACGAGACCACCAGAGCGAGCACCAGCCCACAGGCGACCATCGGAAGAAAAGTGGTCTTGGCGCCACTCGCGACGAAGGCGAGCAAGGCGACCGCAATCAAGCTCCGGGCGGTGATCGACGACCGCTCACGTATCAATACGACGATGAGCAGAAGCAGAACGAGGAAGAGCGGCTCGCCGAATGTCTGGGTCGGGCTGCGGTACACACCGAGGTTCAGCGTTGCGACGCCGCCGAACGGCGACTCGACGGTGCGATACAGGGTCGCCGGCCCAGTGAACATGCCGAGCACCCCGCCGAGAGCTCCAGCCGCGGCGGAGTTCGCGATCCGATGTGCGATGACGCCGCAGAGGACGACGGTCAGCACCAGAAGAGGAACGGGGAAAAGCCGCATCACCGTCAGGGTCAGATCGACTCCTGTCCAGCGCGTGAAGTCCGCCATCTGCTCGTACGCCATCATCGTGTAGCGCAGCGGCACGCTCGGAATGAACGGATAACCGACACCGCCGCGCAGCACCGACGCCGCGAGCGCCTGATGGAAGGGCATGTCCTGATAGGGATTCGGGGCGAAGAACTGGTTCGCGAAACCGGGGACCCGCTGTATCGGGTCCACCCGGAAGCCGGTGTTGGCCGTCCACCACACGACCCCGATGGCCGTGACGGACAGTGCCCACGACATCCATGCCGGCACCGTCCGCGTCGGCGTCGAACGCCAACAGCGACGCAGTCCGGGGACGACGATGCACGCCACGATGACTGCGGCGTACCAAACCACGGCAAGCCGGGGCGAGAGCCCCACGCGCGCGAGTCCGTAGGTCAGGAACACCTGGACACCGACACCGAGGGCAGTCCCGGCCGCAAGATCCTCGAGCGTGGTGAGCGGTCGGATCCGCAGCATTCGCCACATCAGCGTTCCGGGAAGCGCGGTGCTCACCGCCCAGTATCCGGCGAACAGCAGCACCGAGCTCAGCGGCGTGTCGAACTCCACCAGGATGACGGTGCAGACGACTGCGACGACGAATGCCGGAACCCACGGCAACGCTCTGCGGAGGGCACTGCCCACGTATGTTCTCCTAATTCATGACAGGCGGACCAGCAGGTCGAAGTCACCGTCTTTGCGCTGGGGGTCGACGACATATCCCGCGCCCTGGAACAACTTCTGTGACGCGATGTTGTCGGGAAGGATCGCTGCGACAATCGCGACACCGGGGTGTGCCACTGCGAATTCCGCCTCGCCGGCCCGAAGGATCGAGCGGGCGAGACCATGTCCTCGCACTTCCGGCGCCAGAGTAATGGACACTTCCCATTCAACGGCTGTAAGCGCGTCGAAGCGCACCGTGCCGAGCGGGACCGCACCGCTCTCGACGACATAGAGCTCCCGCGAGGCATCCGCGAGCACCCGCTGGTACCAGTTGAAGTGGTCCTGCCATCCGATCGCGCTCGGGTTGCGCGACATCGCTCGTGTCACGGGGTCGTTGCGCCATCGCAACAACAGAAGCGCGTCGTCCGCGGCAGCGGGTCTCGCGGCGATCTCCTGGCCGCGCTCAGACATGCGCCGCTCCAGGGTCTCCGACCATGCGGCGACGATGCGCTCAGCGCCACGCCCATCGACCAAGGCCGTTCCGACGTCGCCCCACGATCTGCCCTCGCGCAATGCGGCGACGGCTGCCTCGACGCGCGTCACGGCCTGTTGAGGATGGGCTCGGATCTCATCGAGCGTCCCCAGCCCCTGCGCCACACCTTCGGCGAGCGCCGCCTCGTAACCTGCCCGCTGGTTCTCGACCACCGCGACAAGCATGCTCGGCACCCCGATGCATGCCAGTTCCCAACTGGTCGTTCCCGCCGCGCTGACGACGAGATCGGCTCGAGCCGCACGTGCGAGGAACTCCGGACTGGGCTCGATCAGGTCCACTCCGTCACCCGCTTGCGCACGTACTTCGTTCCAGCGTTCCGCGGGAGCGATGACGGTCAGCGCCCCGACCCCGTCGGCATCGCGACACACCGAGGCGACCAGCGCCGTCGCCCCCACGGCGTCTGTGCCGCCCATCACGATCAGCACATCGGCCGCATCGCCGACACGCCGCTGCTCGCCGGCACGCGCCGAGCGAGCCGCACGCACCTGGGCGCGCATCGGGGCGTACGCGATGCCGAGGAGGACCTCGCCGCTGTCGTCGTCGGGCCGATCGCCCAGTTCCGCCCGAATCGTCGAGTCGATGACCACGTCCGCACGGCGTCGCCCGAACGCCCCGTCCTCCATCGAGGAGAGGAGCGCGCCGGCACGACGTGTCTGCGCCACCGCCTCGCTCCCGATGTCGTAATTGTCGACGTGCACGATCGTTGCGCCCTGTTCTGCCGCGAGGACACCGAGGTCGCTCGGCGCGGCGACAAGCGCGAGGCCGGCATCTGCGACGAGTTCCAGGGCGAGCGGCGATTCGATCAGCCCGGCGAGCGACACGGTGTGCCCGGCCTCTCTCGCAGCATCCGCGACCGAAATCGCGCGCACCAGATGTCCGATCCCACCGCCCGAGCTCGCGTCGCAGCGGATGACGACGTGCGTCATCCCTCGGCCAGCGCCTTTTGCTTCACATCGGCATTGATGTCGACGATGTCGCTGCGTGAGCGCAGCAACTCGACGACCTCATGCCAGGCAGGCGGCCGATCGCCGAGCGCGGCGACCATCGCGTCGAGGGCCGCGGCGTCTTCGACGGTGTCGAGCGTCACACGCAGGTCATTCGCGGGTGGCTGCACGACGAGTCCCATGGTGCGGAATGCCCGAGGGCCTGCATAGAGATACGAGGTCACATGGGTCCGGTGGTAGCCGTCTGCCTCGGCATCGGCCTCCGCAAGCGCGGGGGCGGACACTAGCTCGACGTCGAGCCCGCGGGGCAGCGTCCTGATCAGCGTGGTCGCGACGTAGTCCAGGCTCGGATCGGCGCGCCACACCGCGACGACCTTCGAGATCAGCGAGGGGTCCGCCAGCGGGCAGTCAGCGGTGAGACGCACGACCGCGTCCGCGCCGGTCTCGGATCGTGCGAGCACGAAGCGCGAGAGAACATCGTCCTCGCTGCCGCGGATGACGCGCACACCGAGATCCGCACCGAGCTCGGCAACGGCGTCGTCCCCGCTCGCGGTCGAGGTGGCGATCGCAACATCGTCGACCCCGTGTGACTCACGTGCCGCACGCACCATCCACTCCAGAACCGGCCTGCCGGCCAACGGCCGCAGCACCTTCCCGGGAAGTCTGGAAGAGCCCGTTCGGGCCTGGATCACGGCTACGACGCGCGGTTCTGTCACCATGAAATAATGGCACGTGCTGTCGTCGGGGCCCCGAGCGACAGATCCAAAGCAGAACACAACGGAAGAGAGCTGAATGTCGCTCCTCAACGGTGCTTCCATCCTGATCACGGGTGGGACCGGATCCTTCGGCAAGGCATTTCTGCGCGAGGTGCTCGACAACCACAACCCGCGTCGCGTCGTGGTCTTCTCTCGTGACGAGCTGAAGCAGTACGAAGTCCGCAACCAGTTCGGCAATGACCCGCGTCTGCGGTGGTTCATCGGCGACATCCGCGACGAACGTCGCCTGGCTCGTGCGCTGCATGGAATCGACTACGTGGTGCACGCGGCGGCCTTGAAGCAGGTCGACACCGCGGAGTACAACCCGTTCGAGTTCGTGAAGACGAACATCCTCGGCAGCCAGAACGTCATCGAGGCCTCGATCGATGCCGGCGTGAAGAAGGTCGTGGCGCTGTCGACGGACAAGGCCTCCAGCCCGATCAACCTGTACGGCGCGACCAAGCTCACGGCGGACAAGCTGTTCATCACGGGCAACCACTATGCAGCGGCCTACGAGACGCGTTTCGCGGTCGTGCGCTATGGCAATGTGATGGGCTCGCGCGGCTCCGTCATCCCCTTCTTCAAGAAGCTGGGTGACGAGGGCAAGCCGCTGCCGATCACGGATCTGACCTGCACCCGCTTCTTCATCACGCTGCCGCAGGCCGTGCAGATGGTGTTGGACACGTTCGAGCTGATGCAGGGCGGCGAGCTGCTGGTTCCGCGGATCCCGTCGATGAAGGTCACCGACCTCGCCCACGCGATCGTCCCCGGCGCCGAGCTGGTGGATGTGGGCCTGCGCCCCGGTGAGAAGCTGCACGAGGAGATGATCAGCCCGGAGGAAGGCCGCCGCGCGGTGGTCATCAACGATGGGAAGTACTTCATCATCCAGCCCGATCTCGCGACCTGGGGGTATCAGGCTCCTGTGGGCAGCGTGCCGGTCGAGGCCGGCTTCGCATACCGCTCGAACACGAACGACCAGTGGTACACGCAGGAGCAGATCGCCGAGATCATCGAGGGCGGCATCTGATGGTGCTCCCCTACGGCCGCCAATCCATCTCCGATGAGGATGTCGAAGCTGCCGTCACCACGCTGCGCAGCGACTGGCTCACCACGGGGCCCGAGGTTGCGAAGTTCGAGGCCGCCATCGCCGCACGAGCCGGCGTTCCGCACGCCGTCTCGGTGACCTCGGGCACGGCAGCGCTGCATGTCGCCTACGCCGCAGCAGACATCCAGCCGGGCGACGAGGTCGTCACGACCCCGTTGACCTTCGTCGCTACCGCGGCCGGGGCAGCCCTGCACGGCGCAAAGATCGTCTTCGCCGATGTCGACCCCGTCACGGGCAATCTCGACCCGGCGGCCGCAGAAGCAGCGGTCACCGATCGCACCCGCGTCGTCGCCGCGGTCGACTACGCCGGCGTGCCGGTCGACGCACCGGCGTTCCGCGACCTCGCATCGCGCAAGGGGGTGCTGTTCCTCGAGGATGCCGCACACTCGATCGGCTCGACCCTCGACGGCGTCCCCGTCGGCGCTCTCGCCGACATCACGACCTACTCGTTCTTTCCGACCAAGAACATGACGACCGCCGAAGGCGGTGCCGTCGTCACGGCGAACGACGAGCTCGCCGCCCGGGCTCGAGCGTTCAAGAACCATGGTCTGGTACGCGAGCGCGAGCTGATGCGCTACCCCGATGAGGGCCCCTGGCATCAGGAGGTCCACTCGTTCGGGCTCAACTATCGCCTTCCCGATGTGCTGTGCGCGGTCGGAACCAGTCAGCTCGAACGCCTCGATCAGTTCGTCGCTCGTCGCGCTGCGGTTAAAGCCGCGTACGATGCCGCATTCGCGGAGATCGCCGACGTCGAGGTCCCGTTCGCTCCGTCGAACGCCGCCCCTGCATGGCACCTGTACCCGCTGCGGGTACCGGCTGCTCGCCGACGCGAGATCTTCGAGTCGCTGCGTGAGCAGGGTGTCGGCGTTCAGGTCAACTACATCCCGGCATATTGGCACCCGGTCTTCGAAGACCTCGGCTACAAGCGAGGCATGTGCCCCGTGGCCGAGGACTACTACGCCCGCGAGATCTCGCTGCCGATGTTCCCCGGGCTCACCGACGGCGACGTCGAGTTCGTGATCGACTCGCTTCGGAAGGCCGTCACGGGCTGACTTCCGCCTCGAAGCAGCAACTGAAGAAGCCCCTGGCCGTTGGCCAGGGGCTTCTTCCCGTTCGCAGGGGCCTCACCGGTTGAGGTTCGCACCTGCCGAAGCATTCGTTCGGTTCTGGACGAAGTCGTGATAGGCGTCGCACACCTCGTCGACATCACCGTCAGCTACAAGCTGCCCCTTCTCGATCCACAGTGCGCGCGTGCACATCGCGCGCACTGCGCCGAGCGAATGCGAAACGAAGAAGACGGTGCCCGCACCGTCACGGATCTGCTCGATCCGCTCGGTGCTCTTCTTGCGGAACGAGGCATCGCCGGTCGACAGCGCCTCATCGATCATCAGGATGTCAGGCGTCTGCATCGTCGAGATCGCGAAGCGCAGGCGCGACCCCATTCCGGACGAGTAGGAGCTCATCGGAAGATAGAGGAAGTCACCCAACTCAGCGAAGTCCGCCACCGCGGGGGTCCGCTCCCGCACCTCGCGAGCATTGAGGCCGAGCGCCAGACCGCCGACAGTGATATTCCGCTCGCCCGTCAGCCGCGGCAGCAGAGCCGCATTCACCCCGAGAAGCGCTGGCTCCGCCGACACGAAGACTCGTCCCTTGGTCGGCGGAAGCAGACCGGCGATCGCGCGAAGAAGCGTCGACTTGCCCGAGCCGTTGGTGCCGAGGATCCCGACGGACTCCCCGTGATGCGCGATGAAGGACACCCCGCGAACGGCCTTCACCTCGGTGATCGGACCGGTGTCAGGACGCCCGGCACTGATCGCCCGGTTGATCAAGGATGTCTTCGCCTGCGTGGTGCCACCCCTTCTCGCTCCGAAGACGCGATAGGTGATGTGCACGTCATCGACGATGACCGACGGTGAGCCGAGTTCTTTCCGCTCTACACGCTTCGGCAGGTCCTCGGCGTCGATCTCGTAGTCGATATCGTCAGTCACGACCGTAAGTCTCCTCTGCACCCCAGAAGAAAATGAATCCGAGCGCGAAGAAGCCGACGGCCCACGCACCCGCTTGAAGCCAGAGCGCGCTGCTCATGGGGATGTGCGGTTCGTTGCCGAAGACCGAACGGAAGAGCTCGAGGAAGATCTGGACCGGTTGGTGCAGCAGCAGCGGTCGGAACCAGCTGTGCTGCCCGGTCAGCCCGGCGATCGAGAAAGTCGCGCCCGACGCGAACCGCCCGAGGGAAAGGAGGAACGGGACGACGTTCGCGACGTCAGGGGTCCGTGCCCCGATACGCGCGAAGAAGAGTGCGCCACCGGCGGAGAAGATCGCGAGCAGAGCCGCAGCGACCGGCAGCAGCAGCCACGACCAGTGCGGCGTCTCGAAGCCTCCCATACCCGGCAGCAGCCCGGTGAAGAGAACAAGGATGACCATTGCGATGAGAATCGGCCCGAACAAGACCGTCTCGGTCATCACGGTCGAGAGCGGCACCACGGCACGCGGGAACTGATGCGAACGGATGAGCTGCAGATCGCTGCTGATCGAACCGATGCCGGCCATCACGATCTGCTGGAAGAAGGTATACGTGAACGAGCCGATGAGGATGAAGGCCGCACGATTCTGGATCCCGGGCGCACTCGAGTGGAAGATGAAGCCGAAGATGATGATCATCGTCGCCGCGTCGAGGATCGGGCGCAGCACTGTCCAGGCTTGGCCGAGGTACGAGCCCTGATTGCGAACATACGCGCGCGACGAGGCAAGGTTCCAAATGAAGGAACGCCGGCCCCACACCCCGCGAATGTATCGACCGAACGGCGGCCGGACACCCATCTCATGGAGCCCGAATTGGGCGGCGAGAGCGCCTGACTCCTCCGAACTCAGGCGCGGAGCGACAACCAGCCCCGGCTTCGCTTCAGCCAAACTCAGTTCCTCTTTCGCTGTGTTCCTTCACGCAGGCCGCCTGTTCAGGCCGCGCGGATCTTGGAGTTCCGCTTCCTCGTTACGATCTCTTGTCGTGACGAACGAACGGGACACGCACCCCCTGGTTTCGGTGATCATGCCGACCTTCAACAGTGCGCGGACCCTGCGTGACTCGGCTCAAAGCGTACTTGATCAGTCCGAGCGCTCCTGTGAGCTGATCATCATCGATGACGGCTCGACCGACGACACGGCAGAAGTCGCTCGCGGGCTCGCAGACGGCGACAGCCGGGTCCGCTTTCTCTCGCGAACGAAGCGAGGCGGCCCCGCGGCTGCGAGGAACACGGGCATTGCCGCGGCCCGCGGCCGATACCTCGCGTTCTGCGATGCCGACGATCTCTGGCTGCACAGCAAGCTCGAGCAGCAGCTCGCCCAGGCGCAGCGCAGTGGCGCCGCACTGGTCTTCAGCTCGTACTTCCGTATCGACGCGGCCTACACCGGACCTGCCGCAGCGTTCACTCCGAACGGTCGCGTCGTACACGCACCCGCCCGACTGACCTATCGCGAGCTGCTGGACGGGAACTCAATCGGCTGCTTGACGGCGCTGGTGGACCTCGAGCAGACCGGGCCGGTCATGATGCCGGACATCCCCGGCGCCGAGGACTGGGCGCTCTGGCTGCACGTCATTCGGAAGACCAGGCTGGCAGTCGGCCTCGATGAGCCTCTAGCCCTCTACAGAACAGCCCAGCCGGGATCCCATTCTGCGAGCCGGTGGCGGGCGCTCAAAGCGGTCTGGCGGGTCCTGCGCCAGGAGGGCCTGTCCACACCGCGCGCGCTCGGCCACCTGGCGGTGAACGCCGCAGGCGCGCTGCGGAAGAGCCGGATCTGAGCACCCGCCGGGCATCCGGACACATCGCGGATAGGCTTCACCTGCCTGCGCCCGCCAGAGAATCCCGAGAAGGAAAGCAGTACTACTTCGAATGATCTTGATCTGCGTCAACGAGCTTGCCGGTCCGAGCGGTTATCACAAGTCGGTCGTGGAGACCACGAACGCACTGCATCGAGCCGGGTACCCGGTTGCGGTCCTCAGCTTCCTCGGCACCGCTGACGGCGCAGGGCGCGCGATCCCCGGGTGGGCACTTGACCTGGACGTCCCCGTCTACGCGCTGCAGACCCTCCCGGCCGAGGGCGGCCGACTACTGCATCGCAATTACCACCCAGTGTTCCACGGGACTCTCGCCGCCACCCGGTTCGAGTACACGGAGAACCAGTTGGCTGCACTGCGCCAGATCAACGCGGCGCTTACCGAAGACGACACCATCGTCTTCACGGCCCCGATCCCGGCGTATGTCTTCAATCACGCGATCGACGGGCAGCCCCGCCGCGCCAAGACCGTGCTGCAGATCCACAACGACTACCACTTCCACGACGGGCTCTGGAAGATGCTGATGGAGTCGCGCAGTTCGATCGACAAGCTGCAGACCGTGTCCAATGGTCTGCGCGCTCAGTTCATACCGACCTTCGCCGAGTCGGACGTGGTGTTCATCCCCAACCTGCCGGGGACGGGTACCGCGATTGTCGAGCCGGCGAATCACGACCGCATCAATGTCGCGCTCCCTGCGTCCATCCAACACCGCAAGAACCAGCTCGACGCCATTCGCGCGCTCGCGCTCGTCGAGGACGACAAGGTCGAGCTCACCCTCTGGGGCAACGTGAACCGGCTCAATCCGTACTACATCGCCGTGCAACAGCTCATCGAGTCGCTGAATCTCGCCGACCGTGTGCACATGCCCGGATTCGGGTCCGAATCCGACATCTATTCCACGGCCGACATCGTCCTCATGACGTCCCTCTCTGAAGGGTTCGGCTACCCGCTGATCGAAGCAGGCGTTCATAGCCTTCCGGCTGTTGCCTTCGATTTCGATTTCGGGCCGCGCGACGTGATCGAGGACGACAACTCGGGATACATCGTTCCCGTCGGAGACGTCGACCTGCTGGCAGACCGTCTGTCCCGGCTCGCCGCTGATGCCGCCCTGAGGGCCGCGTTCGGGCGCCGAGCACGCGAGATCTTCGACGAACGGTTCAGCACGGAAGCTGTGGTCGAGCAATATCGCCGACTGCTCGGCTCCCCCGCCCATCGCCTCGACCTCACCGGGCTCTTCGCAACCGATGAGCAGGAAGAGATCGCGCTCGATGCGATCAGCCACGGAGTGCGTCACCTCCGGGGGCGCACGGTGCACGAGATCTTCGTGTCGTCCGAGCTCGAACTCCATGACGTCCAGATCGACAACGGGAAGCGCGTCACCTCCCCGGTCGTGACGCGACTGCCCACCGGAACCAAGATCGAACTCCACGCCGAGGGGAACGAAGTCGTCTCGTATACGACGACGCACGGAGGCGCGCGGCATTACCTGGCGAATACGACTGCGGGTGGCGGCTTCGAAGTGCTGCCCTATCTTCGGAGCGACGCCGACTACGGTTCGGGGACGCCCGCGGTGGAAGACACCATCTTCGCGAACCTCGGCGGCTCCAAACGCCCCAGTACCGCTGAACTGGCTTCCGTTTTCGGGTCCCTTGCTCGGAACGCACCTCGCGATGTGGCGTGGAAGATCCGTCAACTCGCTGCGTCCGCTCGCACCGCATCGCACCGCGATCCGGCGACTGCAGCGACCGTACAGCAGGCGGCGCCGACAGCCTCGGAGCCGGCAGACGCGCCGCGATCAGCCCCGACCGCGGCTCCCCCGCAGAACAGTCTCCTGCAGGCCGCAGGGCTCCCCAAGGCGACGATGAGGTCGCTGGGCGGCATGGCTGCATCGATCAGCAAGAACGCGACGCGGCTGACCATCCAACGGCTCGCCACCAACACCCCCGCACCTGCGCGGTGCGAGATCACCCGGCATCCGGTGTTCCCCACGACCTCGGGGGTCGACAACTTCGGAACTCCGATCAACCGGCCTGGTGGTGTACAAGTCAGGAATGCGGGATCCACGACGCGGCCGACCGTAAGCATCAGCGGCGAATACGACTGGCTGCTGCTGAGGGATGCCGTCGGCGAGCGCCGCATCACAGCACCATTCAGCTACGCGGAGTTCTTCGAACGGATCTGCGCGGCGGAGCGCGAGCACGGATTGTTCGACATCACAACACGTGACGGCATTCACGTCTGGGAGCTGGGTCGTTCTGCGCTGATCATCCAGCTGGCCGAGGCTGCGGGCATCTGGGGCAAGAATGACGCCATCGGTGCACCGGTGAACGATGTCTACACGGGGCCCAAGCGGCTGACGACCGCATCGCCGTCCCGACGCGTCGTGTTCGACTACGCCCGACGCGGCCAGAGCGGTTACCGGACGGCCGCGTACCGGGACAACGAGACCCTTTTCGTCGTGCAGCCCGAAGTGGGGGGCTATCCGGAGGTCAATGACACCAACCTGGTGTACCCGTTCCACGAGTTCAACCAGTGGCGACAGGGCTGGCGACGGCGTTGGACCCAGCTGCGCGCACCCGAGGTCGACGCCCGACCGTTCGAGGACGCCCTGGGAAAGGCGCTCGGCATCAAGGTCGATCTCGGCAGCCATCTGCGAAGCCGTCTGCTCAAGTTCATCGATGAGCGCGATTTCTTCACCCCGGTCTTCGAGCGCGTCCAGCCGGAAGAGGTACTGATCGCGTCGAGTCATTGGTGGGCCGGCATCGCGGCCGCAGCCAGCCGATCGGGCGCCGTCGTCTCTGACATCCAGTACGCGCTCACCAGTCGCTACGCTCCGAGCTTCTGGTTCGGCGCACGTCCTCATTACGGCGCATCGCGTTTCTACACCTGGTCGGACTATTGGGCTGCCCGCACCAACGTCTACGAAGAGCATGTCGTCGTTCCGCGCCAGCAGCCCGAGTTCGCTGCCGCGGCGGAGCGCGATCCGGGTGACCCGAAGTGGGATGTCTGCGTGATCTCCCAGCCGCGGGTGCTTCGTCGGATCCTCGCGTTCGTTCAGGATCTGGTGCGCGAGCGCAGCGAGCTCAAGGTCGTCATCGCTCCGCATCCCGCACAACGACCGATCATGGAACGAGAACTCGCCGCAGCGGGCCTTTCCGGCGCCGTCACGATCGCCCCCGAGGACACGCTGACGACCATCCAGCAGTCCGCCATCTGCGTCGGCACCTTCTCCACCTCCCTGTGGGAGGCCGCGGCGCTCAACAGGCCGACCTACGTCATCCCTGTCCCCGGTCACGAAGAGACGCTCGACGACGTCGAGGCCGGGCTCTTCCGCCTTGCGAACTCGCCGCACGACCTGGTTCCGTATGAGGTCCCCGGATATCGGAACACGATCTTCGGCTACGGATCCTGAGTGACGAAGACTGAGTCGCCGGTACCGCATGGATATCCAGAACCACTATTACGGACACAGCGCAGCGCTTGCCCGCTACGCCGGCCTCACCTCGATACGCCACATCGACGGGCTCGTTCAACACGGTTGGACGGTCGCCTCACCGACGCTGGTCCATTTCGCTGATTTCGCACGGTTGCGGAGCAGCGCCCGTCGTTTCGTCTGGAGCCACACGTCTCGAGGCTGGTCCCCGAGGGAGGATCCGTTTCCGACGACCGCGATCGGAGCTCCCTATCTCTACCTCCGGGAGTGTCTCGGCGATCACCTCGCGTCCTCCGACATATCACCGGATGCCCAAGCCGTAGCATTCCCCGTCCATGACACGCGACTGGTCAAGCTCTCCAAAGATGAGGACGCCTTCGCACGTCAACTCGAAGAGGCTGAAGGACCGTCGATCGTCTGTCTCCACCCGGAGGACCTGGACGATCCCGAGAAACTACGCGCTTGGACGCGTTACGGTCACACCGTGGTCAGCGCGGGCTCACGCCGCGACCCGGAGTTCCTCGGTCGAGTGCTCGGTCTGATCCGGTCGGCACGTCGCGTGGTCTCTAATCTCCTCTCGACGGCCGTCGTGTACGCCGCTGCCGAAGGCACCGACACCGCGGTCTACGGGCCTGAGGTGTCCGTCGGGGCGCTCGGCTCATCGGTGTCCATCCGAACGCGCGAGTTGTGGCCCGAGTTCCACGAAACCGCCTCACGCGATGCAAGGAAGCAGATCGCGCTCGCAGAGCTCGGCTCTTCCCATCTGCTCGACCCCGCAGACCTGCGCGAAGTCCTCGGGTGGAACCGTCACTCGACCGGCCCGTTCCTCAGTTACTGGATGGGTGCACCCGTACGGAAGGCCGGCACCGTGCTCGGGCTGATCGAACGCCCTCAGGGCGCATTGGATGCCGGCTCGGGTACGTCTCCGTGGACGTTCCTCCGACATCCGCTGAGCCATCTCCCCGGCAGGCTCCCACGACTGCCTCGCTACGACGCTTCGCCTCCCCCACCGCTCATCCCCCGGAGCCATACATGACCTATGCGGCCCGCTATTTCGTCGAGGATCTGGCCAGCTTCACCGACTGTTCGCTAGAACTCGATCACGACCTGATCGACACCGGACTCCCCGGCGTGACCGTCATCGACAACGGAATCGTGCTGCCGCTCAAGAAAGACGGGCTTCGGGTGCGGGGTGGCGTGCTCGATGACTCCGGTCGGTTCGTCGCCGGACACGAGACGGGCGGAGAAGTCGACGAGAACGGCGACTGGGTGCCGTGGTCGACCCGGAGATCGGGCAGATTCTTCAATCCGACCGTCTCCGAGGGCTACCCGGTGTCGGAAGGCGTAAGACAGGGGGAAGGCCCGGCCCTCTTCCTCAGCGGCCTCGCCGTGCATCACTTCGGCCACATGATCACCGAAGGCATCAGCCGCTTCTGGTATTTGCTCGACGGAATATCCGACGAGATGAAGATCGTGCTGCCATTCCCTCCGGAGGAGCCGGCTGTGCGCTCGCGGGATCTCGGCGCACAAGGGTTCATCGAACTGCTCGAGCTGTTCGGCGTCCCCGAGAGCCGGATCGAATTCCTCACCGCACCGACTCGATTCGACCAGGTGATCATCCCCGACCAAAGCCTGACTCTCTTGTCAGGCCGCATCAACATCGAGATGACGAAGAGGGTCTACGACCGCCTCCGTGATGCGGTCGGGGTGCCGAGCCGGTTCGGATCGCGCATCTACCTCTCGCGTTCAAGCTTCAGCCCGAGCCCCCACATCCGCGAATCCAACGAAGACCTCTTCGAAGATTTCTACCGCGACAACGGCTTCGACGTCGTTCAGCTGGAGACCATGCCGTTCGCGGAACAGATCGCCACGCTGCGCGATGCGCACGAGGTGGCGGCCCCCGCGGGGACCCCGTCGCACCTCGTCGCGTTCTGCCACGACGGCGTACGGTTCACCTCCCTGCTCCGCGCAAAAGCGTGGAACCCACCGATCCAGCCCGGACTCTTCGCGATGCGCGAGGCCGAAGTCGCATATGTCGACTGCCTGTTGAGCCTGTTCCCAGACGGGTTCTACGGCGGTCTCAAGTTCTACTCGAGAACAGCCGAGTGGGTCGACTACGCGCGCGAATGGTTCGGCGCAGCGCAGACGGAGATGCATCCGGCCGACAGCCCCGCCGAGATCGGACGATATGTGCTCGAGTGGGCTGATCTGGCAAAGGGCGCCGCATCGGCCTCGGCTCGGGCGCTGTCGCTGCTCTGGCCGATCGACAGTGCGCGACTCGTTCGCCTGCTGTCGACCGCGGCCGGGGCGCCCCTTGACGAGGCCGCCACGGATCGGCTGGAAAGCTGGGCGGGTCACCTCGACGCACGTCTCGCAGCGCTCGAAGCGCAGGTCAAGTCTCTCGAGAGCGAGAAACAGGCCCTCGGCAGGAGCAGGGATGCCCTGAAGAAGCGCAACGCGGACATTCTCGGCTCGTGGTCGTGGCGAATCGGGAACGGGGCGACGTGGCCTCTGCGGAAGGTCGCCCAAGCATCGCGACACGCGCAGACCTCGCGAGGCCGGAGGGGCTGAAGGCCGGGCAGGGCCGCGCCGTCCAGGCATCCCCAGCCACCGCTTGCTACGGTCGATCGCATGACGACCCTGCGCGCCATCGCCGAAGACGCCGTCGCTCGCACCAACGGCCGTGCCCGCTTCGGCGGCCTGGCCCGCTATTCGACCGAGCTGACCCGGGCCCTCATCGAGAGCGCCCCGCCCGGCTGCGACGTCGAGCTGGTGTTCGCCGCGCATCCGAAAGCCGAGCTCGCCGAGCTGAGCAGCCGTTTCCCCGGCGCGAGCCGCATCGTCACCGCACCCCTGGCGCGCAGGGCGCTCGCGACCGCGTGGGCCTCCGGGGTGAAGGTGTCCGTCGGCGAGGGCATCCTGCACTCCCCGAGCCTGCTCGCACCGCTCATGCGCCACGATCGCGCACTGGTGACCCAGCTCGTCGTCACGGTCCACGACACGATCGCCTGGACCCACCCCGCCTCGATCGGCCATGCCGAGGCCGCCTGGGTGCGGCGCATGGCGCAGCGGGCCGCGAAGCACGCCGACGCCATCGTCGTGCCGACGCACGCCGTCGCCGACGACCTGCGCGAGCGGCTCGACCTCGGAGAGCGCGTGCGCGTCGTGCCGGGCGCCGTCAGCTCGGCGCTCGTGCTGCCCGACGACCCCGAGGTGCGATCGAGCTGGCTGCGGCTTCCCGAGCAGTTCGTGCTGGCATCCGGTTCCATGGACCCGCGCACGGGCGTCGACGCGCTCGTCGCCGCGGCCGCGCTGCCCGATTTCCAGGGGATGCCCCTGCTCGTCCTCGGCGACGACGAATGGCGCGGCCGCCGCATCTCGGAGGCCGCCATGCTCGCCGGCCTTCCCGAGGGCCGCGTGCGCACCCTCGGTACGGTGAGCGACTCCGACCTGGCGCTGCTGTTCTCGCGCGCTTCGGCGTTCGTCGCGCCCGGGCTCGCCGAGGGCTTCGGCCTGACCGCCCTCGAAGCGATGACGTTCGGCACGCCGCTCGTGCATTCCGACGCGCCGGCGCTCGTCGAGGTGGCCGGGGGTGCGGGCGTCCTCGTGCCTCGGGAGAGCGCCGGATCGAGCTATCCCGAGCGCCTCGCCGCCGCCGTCGGCTCGGTGCTCGACGGCACCGTCGACACCGCCCAGCTCGCGGTGCTCGGCCGCGACCGCACGAAGGTCTTCAACTGGCGGGCGTCCGGCGCGCAGATCTGGCAGCTGCACGCCGAGCTGTGAACGTCACCGGATGGTTCGAGGTTGCTGCAGCTGCAGCAACACGTCATCCATCGTCGCGCCGATGCCTGCCGCAAGGGGCGTCAGATCACGGCTGTCCAGATCAGTCCATACGACAGAGCGTGCGCGCACATCGAGACCCTGCAATGCGGCGCCGGCGGAGTAGCCGAGCATCACATTCGGCCGACGCTTCTCGACCCGGCGGAACTGGCCCAGCAGCTCGGCGATGCTCGTGCCGCGTCCCGAACCGAGGATCTTGACGACGACGGATCCCGGCTCGCAACCACGCAATCGCTCGACGGCATCGAGCAGCAACAGCGCACAATCGTCGACATAGACATAGTCGCGCACCGTTTCGACCGGCACATAGATGGTGACCGGACGCGGCGAGAGCTGCGCTCGAGCCAGCTGCGAGACCAGGCCTTGCAGTTTCCCGAGCTTCTGTCCAGGCCCGTACAGATTGGTGATCCGGCCGATGAGGACTCGACAGCCCGAGGCAGCCAGCGCCTGGACGATCGCCTCGGCCTCGAGCTTGAACCGCCCGTAGGGCGAGATCGGCGCGGGCTGTGTCTCCTCCGTGAAAGGCGGGGACTTCGATCCGCCATAGATGCCGCCGGCGGACGAGGCATAGAACACGGAACCTCGTGCGCGCAGCGCCGGGTCGAATGCATCGGTGAGCGCCGCGCAGAACGATCGAAGGCTGGCGAGCTCCTGCTCGAGTTGCTCGGAGGTGGCCGACGTCACCGCCGCCCCCGCAACCCAGACGATGGCCCAGTCGTCGTGTCCGCCCGATTCCACAAGCCAGCGCAGCTCGGCAAGACGTTCCGCCACCGCCTCACCGAACGCGCCGTCATCGGCCCACGGCAGAGACCGCTTCGCCAAACGAGTCCACCCGAGCCGCGCCGATGAGTCGAGCCGACGACCGACAGCGCTGCCGAGCATCCCGCCCTCGCCGACGATCCAGACGGCCGTCACCTCAGACCGTCCCGCCTTACCTTGCCGAGCGGCCCGTCCGCCGGATCACTGGTGATGAGGTAGAGCGGCTTGCCCATCGCCATGTTCACGGCGACGCCGATGTACTCCGCGATGACGCCGAGGGAGAAGAGGATGGTGCCCGAAGTCAGGCTGACGATGATCGTGCTGGATGCCCACCCAGGCGGCGTTTGGTGCCCGGCGGCCGTCGCGATGATCACCCACACGGTGAGACCGACTCCGAAGGCGGCGAACAGGACCCCGAGGAAGCTGACGATCCGCAATCCACGTGTTCCGTTGGAGATCACGAGCCGCCAGAAGTGCGAGAAGAGCCTCCGCAGCGAATACCCGGACTGACGATCGGAGCCTTCGCGTCGCAGTGTCGTCGGACTCGTCGTCGTCGACTGGACGATCCAGCTCAGCGCCACGTCCAGATAGACACCGTTGCCCGCATAAGCAGCAACGCTGCGACCGATCGATCCGACCACGAGGCGGAAGCTCTGGTAATCCTTCGCGTTGGCGCTGCCGAGCAGCAGCGAGATGAGGGCCTTGGCCGACCGTGAGGCCAGATTGCGCAGGAAGCCGTGCGGCGCCTCGTTGACCGGGTCCGAGTACACGAGCTGCGCCTGCTCGCGCAGCGCCGTGTCCAGCATGCCTGCGATGTCGCGCGGGTCGTGTTGGCCGTCCTCGTCGAGCGTGACGATCCAGTCGCCGACCGACGACGACATCCCCGCCAGAGTCGCTGCGTGCTGCCCGAAGTTGCGGCTGAGCCAGATACCCCGGGTGAACGGGTGCGATTGCTGCAATTCGCGGATCACCCGGGCCGAGTCATCGCGGCCGTTGTCATACGCGAAGAGCGTCTCCGTCACAACGAAGCGGTTCCCGTCGGGGGTGATGGTCTCCGAGGTGAGATCGGTGATCTCGTCCACCAACGCCGCCAAGGTGTGCTCGCCGCCGTAGACGGGAACCACGATCGACACCGTGTGCACATAAGGCCGCTCCGGCTCAGTCATGCGGCACTCGCTTTCGTCATCCGTTGACGCAGATAGGCATAGGCGAGGCGCCGCATCAGTGCAGCCTTGACCGCGTTGGCATCGCCGAGCCGTCGATCGATGGGCCGGACGATGTCGGGATGCCGTCGACCGAAGATCCCGTGGAAACCCGCGGCCTGCTCCGCCTGCTCGCGCATGAGCCGCACGCTCCATTGGCTGTCGCTCACGCGGAAGCCGACGAGCGATGCGTCAATGCCGACGAAACCGCCGTGCACGAGCACGTTGGCATAGGTCGCCTCGTCGATCAGGTACGGCGAGGCATCGTCCCACCACCCGACGCTCTCAAGCACCGCGCGTCGGATCAGCACGCACGCGGGCTCGCCGAACAGATTGGCACCCGCGCGCACGGTGGCCCGAATGGCACGAGCCCCGTCCTGTTCGCCGACCAAGGGGCCGAGCCCGCGCCCCTTGACGAACGGCACCCCGTTCGCGTCGATGATGTCGCGCCGGGACGCCGTGAGCACCGCCTCGGGATGGGCGTCGAGCGCGGCGACCTGCCGCGCGACCAGCTCGGGGTAGATCAGGTCGTCACCGCATACGAGCTTGATGTAATCGCCCGTGGCCGCCTGACTGACACGGTTCCAGTTGGCCTTGGCGCCGCCGCCGGCCGGGGTCGGATCCAAGGCGCGCACCCGCGCGTCCTTCGAGTACTCGTCGATGATCGCCTGCGTACCGTCCGCGGAGGAGTGATCCGCGATGATCACCTCGAGATTCGGGTACGTCTGGGCGAGTACCGAATCTAACGTCTCGGCGAGGTACTGCTCGTTGTTGTACGCGGGGATCACGATCGACACCGTGGCCGTCATTTCGTCTCCTCTGCCTTGCGTCGGAATGAGAACTCGCGATGCCCGAAAAAGCTGATCATCGTGGTGACCAAGACGATGAGCGCCTGGGCGAGCAGCGGGGGCATGTGCAGCAATCCGGACAGCAGTGTAAGCAGCGCAGCATTGACTCCGAGGGCAACCAGGTAAACCGTTTCGAATCGCCCGAGATCGACCCAGAGATGGCCGCGCACCCGAAACACCAGGCGCCGATAGAGGACGAACGCACACAGCACGCTCAGAACGTGGGCGCTGGCCAATGTGAGCAGGTAGTCGAATCTGATCTCGAAGCCGCCGATGGTGAGGTGCCAGCTCACAGCCCGGTAGAGGTAATCGAAGAATGCGAACCAGAGAAAGCCGATCGCCGTGTTCGCCGCCCCAACGGCTAGGAAGGCGATCCGATAGTCCTTGGCGAGGCGTAGGACGAGACCCGGCGCCCCCGACATTCCGGCGGGCGGACTCGGGATTGCGCCCGTCTCGTTCGGCCCGTCGGGCGCATCTTGCTGGCGTGGCATCGCCGGAATTCTATCGGGGCGCACATGAGGTTCCGCTTACGGCCGCGGCACCTGTCTCAGGGCTTGCGCAGCCAGCGGAAAGGGCCCGTTCACGGCGACCCCGCTCACAACCCCGCGATGAGCGCCTGGTTCTTCTGCTCGACCAGTTCCTCGAGCTCGCGCGCGTAGGCGGCGATCTTCTCGGTCAGGGCGACGTCCCCCGACGCGAGGATGCGCGCCGCGAACAGGCCCGCGTTCCCCGCGCCGTTGATGGCCATCGTGGCGACCGGGATGCCCGCGGGCATCTGCACGATCGAGAGCAGCGAGTCGAGCCCGTCGAGGCGCGCGAGCTGCACCGGCACGCCGATCACCGGCAGCGTCGTCACCGACGCGACCATGCCGGGCAGGTGGGCGGCACCGCCCGCGCCCGCGATGATGACGCGGATGCCGCGGCCCGCCGCCTGCTGGCCGAAGCGCACCATCTTCTCCGGAGTGCGGTGCGCCGACACCACCTCGACGTCGTAGTCGATGCCGAAGCGGTCGAGGCTCTCGGCCGCGGCCTTCATGGTGGGCCAGTCGGAGTCCGAGCCCATGATGATGGCGACGGAGGGTGCGGAAGCGTTGCGGGGCATGCGGTCAGGATATTGCGCGGCTCGCCCCGGGCGCTCTACTCGAAGAAGGCCGCCGCGCCGCGCGCGTCGGTCAGGACATCCTCGAGCGACTCCCCCGACACCGTCACGTGGCCGACCTTGCGGCCGGGGCGCGAGTCCTTGCCGTAGCCGTGCAGCTTCGCCGCGGGGTGCGCGGCCATGGCATCCGCATAGCGCGACTGCAGCGTCGCGCCCGCGGGGCCGCCGAGCACGTTGATCATGACGGTCCACGGGTCGCGGGGCCGGGTCGAGCCGAGCGGCAGGTCGAGCACGGCGCGCAGGTGCTGCTCGAACTGGCTCGTCACGGCGCCGTCCTGAGTCCAGTGGCCGCTGTTGTGCGGGCGCATCGCGAGCTCGTTGACCAGCACGCGGCCGTCGCGCGTCTCGAACAGCTCGACGGCGAGCATGCCCGTCACGCCGATGCCCTCGGCGACGCGCACCGCGATCTCGCGGGCCGCGTCGGAGACGGTCGTCGCGGATGCCGGGCCCGCGGCATCCCGCACGGCATCGCCCGCCGTGGGCGCGGGGGCGATCACCTCGGCGCACACGCCGCCCTTCTGCACGGTCTCGACGACCGGGTACACGGCGATCTCGCCGGACGGGCGGCGCGCGACCTGCTGGGCGAGCTCGCGGACGAAGTCGACGAGCTCCTCGACGATGAGCGAGCCGCCGCGGCCGTCCTCGGCGAGGGCGGTGAACCAGTCATCCGCCCCGTTCTTGTCGTCGACGACACGCACACCCTTGCCGTCGTAGCCGCCGCGCGCGGTCTTGACCACGCCGCGGCCGCCGTGCGCGTCGAGGAACGCGCCGAGCTCTTCGGCGTTCTCGATCGCGGCCCAGTCGGGCGACGGCAGGCCGAGCTCGGTGATCTTGCGGCGCATGAGCAGCTTGTCCTGCGCGTAGAGCAGCGCGTCGGGGCCCGGGTGCACCGGCACGCCCGCGTCGACGAGCGCGCGCAGGATGTGCTGCGGCACGTGCTCGTGGTCGAAGGTGACGACGTCCACGGTCTGCGCGAACTCGACCACGGTGTCGAGGTCGCGATAGTCGCCGACGCCGGTCGCGGCGAGCTCGGCCGACATGCCGGGCGCCTCTTCGAGGACCTTGATGGTCACGCCGAGCTCGACGGCGGGCGCGATCATCATGCGGGCGAGCTGTCCGCCGCCGATTACTCCGACAGTGCTGTGCATGGCTCCAGGCTATCGAGCGCGGCGGGCGACGACGGCCCGGCGGATGCCGCTGCTCAGCGCCCGGTCCACACCGTCGTCTGGTTGGTGATCGCGGGCGACTGCATCACCTGGCGCTGCGCGGTCTGCAGACTCGCGGCGTTCTCCATGAGGTCGTGCAGCGCCACCTGCACCGTGCGCGCCTTCGGCACGTCGGTCAGGATCAGCACCGTCTCGCCCTGCACCGTGATGCGCAGGTTGCCCGAGCCGGCCATCGCCTGCAGCGGGCCGCGCGCGAGCTCGACCTCATAGCCGCGGGAGTGCAGCAGCTCCTGCCGCTTGCGCACGAAGAAGCCGCGCCGCACGACGATGCGCCGCGTCGTGATGATGAAGCGCCGCGAGAGCCACGCGAAATAGGGCAGCAAGAAGAACAGCAGCGTGAACAGCAGCGCCGCGAACAGCACCATGGCGCGCGCCCAGGACTGGTCGAAGCGCAGCGCGAAGTAGCCGTAGCCGCCCGCGATCAGCACGAGCGCGACCGCCGGCCAGAACAGCGCCCGGGCGTGCGGTCGCAGACGTGCCACGACGCGCTCGGGCGGACCCTGCGGACCCGTCTGAGCCGCCGTGGATCGCGGGGCGACAGGTCGGGGCATGAGCAATTAATACCGCAGGTGCGTCACGTCTCCGGCCGCGACAGACGCGGTGCCGTCATCCGTTATGACGACGAGACGTCCATCGCCGTCCAGACCCGTCGCGCGGGTCTCGCGCACGGCACCGTCGGGCAGTTCGATGCGCACGTCGCGGCCGACCGTCGCGCACTCGCGCTCGACCAGGGGGCGGATGCCCGCGGCATCCGCATCGCCCCCCGCGTTGGCCAGCTCGGAGACGAGAGTCGACAGGCCGGTGAGGTAGTCGGCGAGCAGCGCGTCGGCGTCGGGCGCGGCCACCCCGGCGAGCGCGAGCGAGGTCGCGGTCGGCACGGGCAGCTGGGCCTCGGTCATCGTGAGGTTGATGCCCGAGCCGACGACGACGCCCGCGGCGTCGGGCAGCAGTTCGGCGAGGATGCCGCAGACCTTCCGCCCCGCGATGAGCACGTCGTTGGGCCACTTCAGCTCGGCGGCGGTCGCCCCCTGCGCCGCCACGGCGCGCTTCATGGCGACGCCCGCGAGCAGCGGCAGCCAGCCGAAGGCGCCGATCGGGAGGTCGCCGGGCAGCTGGTCGGGGCGTAGGAGCACCGAGACCGCGAGGCTCGTGCCGGGGGCGGCCTGCCAGGTGCGGCCCTGGCGGCCCCGGCCCGCGGTCTGCTCGTCGGTGAGCAGGACGGAGAGGTGCGGCCAACCCGACGGGTCCGCGGATGCCGCGTCGACGAGGTCTCGGTTGGTCGAGCCCGTGCGCTCGACGACGACGAGGCGCGCGCACGCCTTCCGGGTGCGCGCGAGGTCGGTTTCCTGGATGCCCACGGCTCCCATTCTGGTGGGGTTCAGGTGGCGCGGGGCGCGCCGCTCTCACGCTCACCCCGCGCCTGTTCCGGCCACGGTCATCGCGCCGAGGGGTGCATTGACGGGCTCATGCCGTCGGACTCACCGCTCATGGCACCCCTCGGCGCGACATCCGTGGCGCGGAAACCCGACGCGGCACCCGCTCACGAATGCAGGGCGAGCGCCTCGCGCACCATGCGCTCCACGTCTTCTGCGCCGTGGTGCTTCCGGATCCGGATGACCGTCCAGCCAGCGAGGACCAGTCTGTTGTACCGATCGACGTCGACGCCCGACCAGCGGTCGCTGTGCCAGCGCTCCCCTTCGTACTCGATCACGATCTTGCGGTCGGGGTAGACGAGGTCGCCGATCGCGATCAGACGGCCGTCGCGCCCATAGATCCTCCGGTTCCGCTCCGGCTCGGGCAGGCCCGCGCGCACAATGACGAGCCTGGTCCAGGTCTCGCGCGGCGACCAGACATCCTCACGCAGCTGCGGCAGCGCTTCGCGGAGCCTGCGCACACCGCGACCCGCGCCGTGCGCATCGACCGCGTCGCTCAGGTGCCGCCGGGTGGTCAGCATGATCGGCTTCTCGGACAGCATCCGGTCGCCGGCGGCGATCAGATCGTCGAGTTCGAGAACGGATGCCAGTTCGCACCAGAGCTCGGCCGGCACTCGCACCGGGCGACCGAACATGCGCGTCGTCGCCGGGTGGCGCGCCTTGTGGCCTATGACGAATGGGCCGCGAGGAAGGAAGTCGCCCGCTGCGGTGACGTGCACCTCCAGTCTGTTCAGCGCCGGCGGCAGCGGCACGCCCATGATGCGCGCGGCCGTCGGCCCGCTGAAGAACCAGCCGTGCGGGAGCTTCACCTGGTAGGCGTCGCAGAGCAGCGCGAAACGTCCGTCGTCGTCGAGGTCCTCGAGCAAGGCCAGCGGAACACGCACGCCGCGGAACGGCTGAGCGAGATCGGATGCCGTCAACCGGCCACGCGAGATGCCCGCGGCATCCGCATCGCCGACCGAGAACGCCCGTGCGGAGAGCGCATCGGGAAGGGGCCGGGGACGTCGCATGGGCACGAGTGTGCTCGGCGATTCGTCTCTCGAGAGCCGCCGGGGGCCCGTTCGGTGGACAACCTGCCGACTCGGGAGCCTGTGCTGGGCAAGAGCGCGCGTCCCCCGCCACCGCATTCTCTGGACCACCATGCACCCATATGCCGACGCACCGAAGGGTGCCGAGATCGCCTCATGAGCCGATTTGCCGCCGCAATGGCACCCTTCGGCGGAGCGACGGCGGAGCGACGGCGGCGCGACGGGCGGCGCGGGCGGATGCCGGAGACTGCGCGAGGCGAGACGCGGCGACCGGATGCCGCGCGCACCACGCCCCGACATCCGGCATCCCCCAACAACGGCCGCGCGCTTTGTGGGAATCCGTCAACGATCCGCAGCCAAAGCTCAAAGGTAGGGTGAGACGCGTGACCGAAGACGCCGCCCCGACGCCCAACATCGCCACGACCGCCGGCCGGATCGCCGACCTGAAGGCGCGCTACGACGCCGCGGTCACCGAGAAGGAAGAGGCGAGTGCCGCCAAGCAGCACTCCAAGGGCAAGCTCACCGCGCGCGAGCGCATCCTGAACCTGCTCGACCCGGGCACC
Organism: Microbacteriaceae bacterium; assembly: GCA_009780695.1. GTDB lineage: Bacteria > Actinomycetota > Actinomycetes > Actinomycetales > Microbacteriaceae > Gryllotalpicola. The sequence continues at coordinate 169,187 of WQZN01000003.1, read as the reverse complement.
TTCGTCGAGTTCGACGAGTACGTGCGCCACCGCTCCACCGGCTTCGGCATGGAGGACAAGCGCCCGTGGGGCGACGCCGTCATCACCGGCATCGGCGCCGTGAACGGCCGCCAGGTCGCGATCTTCAGCCAGGACTTCACTACCTTCGGCGGCAGCCTCGGCGAGGTCGCCGGCGAGAAGATCATCAAGGTCATGGACCACGCGCTCAAGACGGGCTCGCCCATGATCGGCATCCTCGACTCGGGCGGCGCGCGCATCCAGGAAGGCGTCGTCGCGCTCGGCAAGTACGCCGAGATCTTCCGCCGCAACACGGCCGCCTCGGGCGTCATCCCGCAGATCTCGATCGTCGTCGGGCCGGCCGCGGGCGGCGCCGTGTACTCCCCCGCGCTCACCGACTTCGTGATCATGGTCGACAAGACCAGCCACATGTTCGTGACCGGGCCGGATGTCATCAAGACGGTCACCGGCGAGGACGTCGGTTTCGAGAAGCTCGGCGGCGCCCTCACCCACAACACGCTCTCGGGCGTCAGCCACTACCTCGCCACGGACGAGTCCGACGCGCTCGACTATGCGCGCAACCTGCTCGGCTACCTGCCCGACAACGACCTCACCGACGCCCCGGTCTACGACGTCGAGCCCGAGCTCGAGATCACCGACGACGACCGCCGCCTCAACACGATCATCCCCGACTCGCCGAACCAGCCGTACGACGTCACGACGGTCATCGAGCACATCGTCGACGACGGCGAGTTCCTCGAGATCCAGCCGCTGTTCGCGCCGAACATCGTCATCGGCTTCGGCCGGGTCGAGGGCCGCAGCGTCGGCATCATCGCGAACCAGCCCTCGTCGATGGCCGGCACGCTCAACATCGACGCCGCGGAGAAGGCGGCGCGGTTCCTGCGCTTCTGCGACTCGTTCTCGATCCCGATCGTGACGCTCGTCGACGTGCCCGGCTATCTGCCCGGCACCGACCAGGAATGGACGGGCGTCATCCGCCGCGGCGCGAAGCTGCTCTACGCCTACGCCGAGGCGACCGTGCCGCTCGTGACGATCATCACGCGCAAGGCCTACGGCGGCGCGTACATCGTCATGGGGTCGAAGCAGCTCGGCGCCGACATCAACCTCGCGTGGCCGACCGCCGAGATCGCGGTCATGGGCGGCCAGGGCGCGGTCAACATCCTGTACCGCAGCCAGATCTCCGATGCGCGCGAGCGCGGCGAGGATGTCACGGCGCTCCGTGCCAAGCTCGCGAGCGACTACGCCTACGAGGTCGCCTCGCCGTACCTCGCGGCCGAGCGCGGCGCCCTCGACTCGGTCATCGAGCCGGCCGCCACCCGCATCGCGATCATCAAGGCGCTGCGCTCGCTGCGCACCAAGCGGGCGTCGATGCCGCCGAAGAAGCACGGGAACATCCCGCTGTGACGCCCGGGAAGCCGTTCGACGCGGAGGCCGCTGCGGCCGACATCCGCTTCGTCACACAGGGGCTCAGCCCCGAGGAGATCGCGGCCGCGACGGCCGTGCTCGCCGCCGCGCTCGTGCAGCAGCAGTCCGCGGCGTCCGCGACGGCGCACCGGCCGGCGCAGTCGGCCTGGGAGAGCTCGGCGCGCGGCCTGCGCCGCCCGCTGCGCGGCGACTGGCGCGGCTTCACCGCCGAGGGCCTCTAGTGTCGGCGCCCGCGACGGCCGCACCCGCCGCGAGCGCCCGGTCGAACCGCCTCGACGCGGTGCGCGGCGGCTGGTTCGCCCCGCTGCTGATCGGCGCCGTCGCGGCCGTCGTGCTGTGGTTCCGACTGCCGGCCTCGGCCCGCGACGTGTTCTGGGCCGAGGACGCCATGGAGTTCCTCCAGAAGCAGATCGACCTCGGCCTCGGGCACACGCTGTTCCTGCCGTACATGGGGTACCTGCAGTTCGTGCCCCGGCTCGCCGCGGCGGTCGTGGCCCTGCTGCCCACCTCGTACTGGGCGCTCGGGGCGACGGCGGTCGCGGTGCTGATCACCGGCGGGGCGTGCGCCACCGTGTACCTGGTCACGGCCGACACCGTGCCCTGGCATCCCGCCCGCATCGCGATCGCGGTGACGCCCGCGCTGATCCCGCTCGGCACGTGGGAGGTCGCGGGCACCCTCAACAACCTGCACTCGGTGCTGCTGTGCGCCGTGCCGTGGATCCTGCTGCACCGGCCGGCCACGCGCCGCGGCGCGCTCGCCCTCGCGCTGATCGTCTGCGCCATCGTCCTCTCGGAGCCGCAGGCCGGCTACTTCCTGCCCTTGCTCGTGTGGCAGCTGCGCGACGCCCGGCGCTGGGTCGTCCGCGCCGGCTTCCTCGTGGGCCTCGCCGCGCAGGTCGTGGCCTTCACGACCTCGCCCCGCGACATCCCGACCCACGGTCTGATCCACCCGCGCTCGACGGTCGTCGGCTTCTTCGCCAACACCGTGCTCGGCACCGCCTTTTCCTCGCCAGCCCAGGTCGGCCACACCATGGCCCATCACGCCGCCCTCGTCTTCGCGCTCGCGGTGCCGATCGCCGCGGCCGTGGTCGCCGGCATCGTGTTCGGCACCGGGCAGCAGCGCTGGGCGATGGTCGCGCTCGCGTCGGGCTCGGCCGTGCTGTGGACGATCGGCTACAGCTGGAACCTCGCCGCGATGGTCTACCCGTTCGGCACGTTCACGCCCGAGCGCTGGCTGCACCTCGACACGATCCTGCGCTATGCCTTCGCGCCGGCCGTGCTGCTCGTCGCGCTGTTCCTGCTCGCGGCCGCGGTCCTCGCGCGACGGCGCGGGCTGCGCCTCGTGGGCTGGGTCGTCCTGGTCGCCGTCGCGGCCGTCGTCGTCTCGGGCGCCATCGTGACGCCCGCCTCGCAGCGCTCGCTCGGCCCCGACTGGCGCAGCCAGGTCGCCTCGGCGCAGACCCGGTGCGCCGCCCAGCCCGACTCGGCGACGGTGACGCTCGGCGCGATGCCGCACGGCTGGCATGTCGTCGTGCCCTGCGGCCGGCTGCGATAGGGCACCGCAGACCGCGGTCGGCCCCGCCCCAGCCCGCCATGGGACGATAGACGGATGCCTCCCCGCCAGCCGAACCGCCGCCCGCCGCGCCGAACCGCCGCCCCGCACCCGGCCGTGGGCACCGAGATCGAGCTCGAGGTCGCGGGCGTCGCCCACGGCGGCGTCATGGTCGCGCGCCATGAGGGCCGCGTGGTCTTCGTCGCCGACGCGATCCCCGGCGAACGCGTCCGCGCCCGCGTGAGCGAGGCGAAGTCGAGCTTCTGGCGCGCTGACACGCTCGAGGTGCTCGACGCGAGCCCGCACCGACAGAGCCATGTCTGGGCCGAGGCCGCCGTCACCCGCGACCCCGAGGGCCGTGCGGGCGGCGCCGAGTTCGGCCACATCGAGCTCGCGCACCAGCGCGAGCTGAAGCGGGAGGTGGCGACGGATGCCCTGCGCCGGTTCGCAGGCATCGACACCGACCTGACCGTGCAGGCGCTGCCCGGCGACGACGCGGCACACGGCACGGGGTGGCGCACGCGCGTGCGACTCAACGTCGCTGCCGACGGCACCGTGGGCCCGTACTCCTCGCGCTCGCACACCGTGATCCCCGTCGCCGAGCTGCCGCTCGCGGCGCCCGAGCTGGAGGCGATCGCGCCCCTGCGCACGAAGTTCTCGGACGCGGCATCCGTCGACCTCATCGCCCCGTCGGGCGGGAAGGCCTTCTCGCTCGTCACCGGCCGCGACGGCAGCCTGCCGCCCATGAAGCCGATCACCGAGCGCGTCGGCGAGCGCGAGTTCGCACTCGACCCGCTCGGCTTCTGGCAGGTGCACCGCCTCGCCGCCGAGACGCTCACCGCGGCCGTGCAGCGCGCCGTCGACGGCGACGCCTTCGACCCGCGGGCCGCGAACCTCGACCTGTACGGCGGCGTCGGCCTGCTGGCGGCGGCCGTGGGCGACCGCTTCGGCCAGGCCACGCGCATCACGAGCGTCGAGTCCTACGAGCCCGCGACCGACTTCGCGGCCCGCAACCTCTCCGACTGGGTCGGCGCGCGCGCCATCACGGCCCGGGTCGAGCAGTTCGTGCGCGGTCTCGGCGACAACGCGTCGTCGGTCGAGCGCGGCCGCCAGCGCGCCGCGACGATCGTGCTCGACCCGCCCCGCGCGGGCGCGGGCACCACGGTCGTCGACGAGCTCGTGCGCACCGAGCCGGCCCAGGTCGTCTACGTCGCGTGCGACCCCGTGGCCTTCGCGCGCGACGCGAAGGCGTTCGCGGCGGCGGGCTACGGCATCCGCTCGCTCGAGGCCTTCGACCTGTTCCCGAACACGCACCACATCGAGCTCGTCGCCCGGCTCACCCGCGGCGACTAGTGCCCGTTCCGGACGTTCGCGCCCGCACCGGCGAGTGCGAACGTCCGGAACGGGAACGCGTGGCCGCCGGTGAAGATACTGTTTTCGACATGGTGACTGTGGCGATCGTCGACGATCACGAATCGGTGCGGCTCGGCCTGCGCGCGGCCTGCGCCGACGCCGGCTTCACGGTGACGGGCGAGGCGCCGACCGTCGACGCGCTGCTTCCCGCGCTCACCGAGCACCCCACCGACATGGTCGTCCTCGACCTGTCGCTCGGCGACGGGTCGAGCGTCACCGACAACGTGAAGCGGCTGCAGAACGCCGGCGCCGCGGTGCTCGTGCACTCGATCGCCGACCGCGTCCAGGCGGTGCGCGAGGCCCTCGCCGCCGGCGCCGCGGGCGTCGTGCCCAAGTCCGCCCCGACGGGCCGCGTCATCGACTCGATCCGCACCGTCGCCGAGGGCGGCGTGCTCAACAACCTCGAGTGGGCGAGCGCGATCGACGCCGACAACGACTTCGCGCGTGCCAAGCTCGGCCAGCGCGAGCGCGACGTGCTGCACCTCTACGCGTCCGGGCTGCCGCTCAAGGCCGTCGCGGCCCAGCTCGGCATCGCGCACTCGACGGCGCGGGAGTACCTCGACCGCATCCGCGTGAAGTACGTCGAGGTGGGGCGGCCCGCCCCGACCAAGGTCGACCTGCTGCGCCGAGCCGTGGAGGACGGCATCCTGCCCGGCCTCGGCGACGCCGTCGATGACCAGCACTGAGCTCGAATCCTCCGCACTGCCGCCGGCGCCGCGGCATCCGTTCACGGGCGCGCGCATCGAGGCGATGGTCTCGCGGGCGATCGTCGGCTTCGGCGTCGTCTTCGGCGTCCTCGTCCTGCCGCAGCTGATCGCCCAGCAGCCGCATCTGCCGCAGCCGTTCGCCGGGGTGCAGGCGCTCGCGCTGTGCGCGTGCCTCGCGTGGGCGGCCGTCGCGGCGATCGTCGGCTCGGGCATCCGCATCGCGACGGCGTCCTTCGCCGCGCTGTACCTCGTGGTCACGCTGCTGTGGCCGGCGACGGCGGGCGACCGCCCCATCGACGGCACGCCGTGGCTGTGGATGCTGTGCACCGTCGCGAGCGCCTACGCCGCCGTCGGGCTGCGGGTGTGGCTCGCCGCGGCCTATGCGCTGTGCGCGCCCGCCCTGTTCGGCGTGGTCATGATCATCGTGCCCGGGGCCGGAGGCGGGCGGGATGCGGTGCTCAACGCCGTGTACTCCGCGATCGTCGGCTCGGTCATCCTCACGATCGCCACGATGCTGCGCGCCGCGGCCGCACACGTCGACACCGCCCAGCGCGCGGCCCTCGACGGCTACGAGCGCGGCGTGCGCGAGCACATGGGCGAGGCCGAGCGCGTCGAGGTCGACGCCCTCGTGCACGACAGCGTGCTGACGACCCTGCTCGCCGCGGCCGGCGCGCGCACCCCCGAGGCGCAGCGCCTGGCCGCGCACATGGCCCGCGACGCCCTCGGGCACCTGTCGTCGTCGAAGGCGCCCCCCGCGCCGCAGTCGGCGCCCGAGGACATGACGGATGCCGCGGCGTTGCTCGCCGGCATCCGCACGGCCGCCGCCGCCGTGCCCCACCCGCCGGTCATCACGGCCGCGGGCGCCCTCGCCCAGCCGATCCCGACGGGCGTCGCCGAGGCGCTCCGCGATGCGGCCGTGCAGGCGATGCTCAACAGCTCTCAGCACGCGGGCGGCCCCGACGTCGCCCGCACCGTGACGCTCGCCGCGCTCGGCGCGGCCGGCGGCGTCCGCCTCACGATCGCCGACGACGGCACCGGCTTCGACCCCGCGCACGTCGACTCGCGCCGGCTCGGCATCGCGAACTCGATCGTGCAGCGGGTCGAGATCGTCGGCGGTCTGGCGCGCGTCGAGTCGGCGCCGGGCGCGGGCACGGTCATCGCCCTCGCATGGCCGGCGAGCGGGGCATCCGCATGATCTCGCTGTCCCGCAAGGCGATCATCGGCCTCGCGCTGCTCTTCTCGACCTACCACGTCGTGCTCGCGCTCACCGCGATCGGCGTGCCCCGCTCGCCGCTGCCGACGCTCGTCTCGATCGCCGCGTACGCCGTCGCGATCGTCCTCAGCCTGCTGCGCCCGGGCCGACGGGTGCTGCCGCACTGGGTCGCGGCCTTCGACCTCGTCGTGTCGCTCGTGATCCCGCTCGCGGTGTCGAGCCAGCTCGACCCGCACCGCAGCAACGGCTACGCCACCTGGTACATCGCGGCCATCGGCACCCTGCTCACGATCGTCATGGTGCGCGGGCGCGAGCTGCACGCATGGGTGGGTGTCGGCTTCCTCGCCCTGCAGACCGTCTGGTGGGCCGGCCTCGGCGCCCTCAGCGACCTCGGCGTCGTCGGCTCGGTCGTCTGGGTCATTGCCGCGAACGTCGTCATGTACGCCCTGCGCACCACCGGCGAGGACGCCGAGCGGTTCGCGGAGGTCGAACGCGCGGCATCCGCCTGGCGCGCCGCCTACGACGCGCATGTCGTCGAGCGCCAGCACCGCCTCGAGCACACCTACACGATGGCCGAGCCGCTGCTCACCGAGATCGTGCGCACGGGCGGTGCGCTGAGCGACGAGCAGCGGGCCGAGTGCCTGCTGCTCGAGGCGACCATGCGCGACGAGATCCGCGGGCGCGGGCTGCTCGACGACCGCGTGCGGTCGGCCGTCACGCGGGCACGGCGGCGCGGAGCCTCCGTCAGCCTGCTCGACGAAGGCGGGCTGGATGAGCTGGATGCCGCGCAGCGTGCCTCGGTGCTGGGGCGTCTCGCCGCTGCCATCGACGGGGCCGACGCCGACACGCTCATCGTGCGGTCGGCGCCGCGGGCCGAAGACGTCGCGGTCACCGTGGTCGGGCTGCGCGGCGAGGACGCCGAGGACGAGGATGTCGACGTCGCGCTCTGGCTCGAGATCACTCCCTGACGGTGCCGGGCTGTCCGCCCGTTGTCCGCACCTGTCCTCCTAAGAGCCGACTGTTCCGTTCCGGCGCGTGTCGCGACGATAGGAGAGCACAGTGCTTCTGCTTGTATCAGAGACTGTTCCATCCATTCCCCGGAATTAGGGTATGCGGGAATGTGTTGGGGGAAGCCCGGTGGTGTTCGGGTCACCGCCGAGGTGCAGGCTGACGGTGGGGCGGGTGGACCGCCCCGCCGGAAGCCGGGGTCCGACATCCCGCTCCGCCGCCGCCTCTATCTTTGAGGGCATGCGCCTCTACCTCGCGTCGACGTCCCCCGCCCGCCTCTGGCTGTTGCGCAATGCCGGCGTCGAGCCGCTCGTCGTCCCCTCGCACGTCGACGAGCCCGCCGCCGTCGCGGCAGCGGAGGCGGAGCACGGGTCTCTGGCGGCGGGGCACATGGTGCAGCTGCTCGCCCGCGCCAAGGCGGAGGCGGTGCTCGGCTCGGCCCCGGGCGGCGAGCCCGTCGACGGCGTGATCGTCGGCTGCGACAGCGCGTTCGAGCTCGACGGCGTGGTCTACGGCAAGCCGCACGAGCCCGAGATCGCCCGCGAGCGGTGGCACGCACAGCGCGGGCGAACCGGCGTGCTGCACTCGGGGCACTGGGTCATCGACCATCGCGGGGGCGAGGTGCGCGCTGCGGTCGGGGCCGTCGCCGAGGCATCCGTCACCTTCTCCGCCGACCTCACCGACGCCGAGATCGACGCGTACATCGCGAGCGGCGAGCCGCTGCACGTCGCGGGCGCGTTCACCATCGACAGCCTCGGCGGCCCGTTCGTCGAGCGCATCGCGGGCGACCCGTCGACCGTGATCGGGATGTCGCTGCCCACGCTACGGCGGCTCGTGCGCTCGCTCGGCCTCGAGTGGACGGCGTTCTGGAACCGCGCCGGCGCCGCCGAGGCGTAGCCGGAACTGCTGAGCGGGCCTCGCCGCTTCCCACTGAGCGACAAAGGTTCGGTGGGAGTTTTGTCCGTGGCATCCAATTCCCGGCATACGCGCCTTTGTAGGGTTGACGGGTGCCCCGAATCTCCAAAGTCCTGGTCGCCAACCGCGGCGAGATCGCCGTCCGAGTCATCCGCGCCGCGAAGGACGCCGGAATCGGATCGGTCGCCGTCTACGCCGACCAGGACCGCGATGCCCTGCACTCCCGGCTCGCCGACGAGGCCTATGCCCTCGGCGGCACGACGAGCGCCGAGACCTACCTCGTCATCGAGAAGCTCCTCGGCGTCGCACGGCGCAGCGGGGCGGACGCCGTGCACCCCGGCTACGGCTTCCTCGCCGAGAACGCCGACTTCGCGCGCGCCGTCATCGCGGCCGGCCTGACCTGGATCGGCCCGAGCCCCGAGGCCATCGAGCGCCTCGGCGACAAGGTGAGCGCGCGCCACGTGGCCGAGATCGCGGGCGCGCCCATGGCCCCCGGCACCCTCAACCCCGTCGCGGACGCGACCGAGGTGCTCGACTTCGTCGACCAGCACGGCCTGCCCGTCGCCATCAAGGCGGCGTTCGGCGGCGGCGGCCGCGGCCTCAAGGTCGCGCGCACCCGCGAGGAGATCCCCGAGCTGTTCGACTCGGCGACCCGCGAGGCCGTCGCGGCGTTCGGCCGCGGCGAGTGCTTCGTCGAGAAGTACCTCGACAAGCCGCGTCACGTCGAGACCCAGTGCCTGGCCGACGCGCACGGCAACGTCGTCGTCGTCTCGACCCGCGACTGCTCGCTGCAGCGCCGCCACCAGAAGCTCGTCGAGGAGGCCCCCGCGCCGTTCCTCACCGACGCCCAGCGCGACGAGCTGTACCGCGCGTCGAAGGCGATCCTCAAGGAGGTCGGCTACCTCGGCGCCGGCACGTGCGAGTTCCTGATCGGCCAGGACGGCACCGTCAGCTTCCTTGAGGTGAACACCCGCCTGCAGGTCGAGCACCCGGTCTCGGAGGAGGTCACCGGCCTCGACCTCGTGCGCGAGCAGTTCCGCCTCGCCGAGGGCGGCGTGCTCGACTACCCGGACCCCGAGCCCCGCGGCCACTCCTTCGAGTTCCGCATCAACGGCGAGGACCCGGGCCGCAACTTCATGCCCGCGCCCGGGCCCGTTCACGTGTTCAAGCCGGCATCCGGCCCCGGCGTGCGCGTCGACTCGGGCGTGCAGGCCGGCGACGAGATCTCCGGCTCGTTCGACTCGCTGCTCGCGAAGCTCATCGTGACCGGCGCCACCCGCGACGAGGCGCTCGACCGCGCCCGTCGCGCCCTCGACGAGTTCGAGGTGGCCGGTCTGCCGACCGTGCTGCCCTTCCACCGCGCGATCGTGCGCGACGCGGCGTTCGCCCCCGAGAACGGCGAGCCGTTCAGCGTGTTCACCCGCTGGATCGAGACCGAGTGGGCCGGCGGCCTCGAGCCGTGGAGCGGCGCTGCGGATGCCCCGCGCGACGCCGAGGAACGCCACAGCGTCGTGCTCGAGGTCGAGGGCAAGCGCGTCGAGGTGACGCTGCCGTCGCGGCTGCTGCTCTCCCCCGGCGCCCGCGCCGCCGCGCCCGCGCCGAAGCGCGCGGGCACCGGCCGCGGCAGGGGCGCGACGACGACGGCATCCGGCAGCTCCATCACCGCGCCGATGCAGGCCACCATCGTCAAGATCGCCGTCGAGGAAGGCGCTCAGGTCGCGAAGGGCGAACTGGTCGTCGTGCTCGAGGCGATGAAGATGGAGCAGCCGCTGACCGCCCACAAGGACGGCACGATCCAGGGCATCAACGCCGAGGTCGGCGCGACGGTCAGCGCGGGCACCCGCCTGCTCGACATCGTCTAAGGGCGGCCGGGGCCGCGGGCGAGCCTGACGACCTGCACCGCCACGCGGTGGGCCATGGCCGGAACGGAGTCCCGACCGGTGAGCGATGTGCGGAGCCAGGCGCCCAGCAGCCAGACGAGGCCGCCGGAGACGATCGCGACGCTGTCGCGCACCTCGTCCGAACTCGAATCGTCGAGCCCGGCGAGCAGCGGCGAGTTGTCGAGGATCCTCGTCGCGACGATCTCGACCACTGCATCGACCGCGCTGCCCGAGCGCGGGCCGCGCAGCACCCTGCGGTAGAAGTCGCGGTGCGCCGCGAGGTGCTCGAGCAGTTCGCGTGCGATCGGCTCGACGCGCTCCTGCCAATCGGCCTGTGTCTCGGCGGATGCCGCCTGCGCCGGGTCGTGGCGGGTGAACTCGGCCGTGAGCCGGGCTGCCACCGCCGCACGCGCGAGCTCGGACAGGTCGCCGAAGTGCTGGTAAAAGGTCGGCCGGGTCACGCCCGCCGCGGCGACGACCTGGGTGATCGACAGCTCGTCGAACTCGTGCGCGTCGAGCAGTTCGGTGCCCGCCGCGATCAGCGCGAGCCGTGAGCGCACGGCGCGGGGGTCGTCGGCTGCGGCATCCATGCGTCCATCCTCCCAGTCGGCTCTGTCGCAGACCGGTGCACGCTTCCTGATTTACATGTGTAAACTAGCCTAGTTTCTAATTTACGTTTGTAAATCAGTGTCGGGCGAAGGGGATCACGTGACACAGCAGCCGGCAGAGGCCATCCGGGCCGCCACGAAGCGGAGTCGCGCCGTGCGCGTCGCGATCGCGGCGATCGCCTGCATTCCGCTGATCTACGGCGGCGCGCTCATCTGGGCCAATCAGGACCCGACCCACCGCCTCGACAAGATCCCGGCCGCGGTCGTCGACCTCGACAAGCCCGTCGCGCTGGACGGCACGACGGTCGACGTCGGCACACAGGTCGCGCGCGGGCTCGTTGCCGATGAGCGCGACGACGACTTCGACTGGAAGCGCACGGACGCGGCATCCGCGGCGGCCGGCTTGAAGGACGGCACGTATCTCGCCGTCATCACGCTCCCCCGCGACCTCTCCGCGAACGCCGCGTCCCTCGGCGGCGACGTGCCGGCCGACGCATCCGCCTCGAAGGTGACCATCACGACCGACGACGGCCACAACTACATCGTCGGCGTCGCCGCGAAGACGGTCGGGCTCGCGATCTCGCAGTCGGCGTCGAGCTCGGTCACCCGGCAGTACCTCTCGGGCATCTACTCGGGCCTCGACACGGTCTCGACCCGGCTCGGCGACGCAGCCGACGGGGCCAAGCAGCTGGCCTCGGGCGCGAGCGGCCTGAAGACGGGCACGACCCAGCTCGCGAGCGGGGCGAGCCAGGCGGCCTCGGGCGCAGCGACCCTGTCGAGCGGCTCGGCACAGCTCACGACGGGCGCTCAGAGCCTCGCCTCGGGCGCCGGGCAGCTCGCCGACGGAGCACAGAGGCTGAGCAGCGGGCTCTCGCAGCTGAAAGCCGAGACCGACGCGCTCCCCGCGGCGAGCGCGCAGCTGGCAAGCGGTGCCGGCACGCTCTCGCAGAAGCTCTCCGATTACACGGGCGGCGTCGACCAGCTCGCCGCGAGCTGCGCCTCGATCGCCGCGAACCCCCTGACCGCGGCCGACCCGGTCGGCGCGCAGCTGTGCGCGGGCGTCGAGAAGGTCGCTGGAACCGCGACGGGGTCGGGCTACACCAACAGCGCCGCGCTCGATGCGGGTGCGCAGCAGCTCGCCTCCGGAGCGCAGACCCTGTCGTCGCAGGCCCCCGCGCTGACGGACGCCGTTGCGCAGGCATCCGCCGGCGCGGGCACCCTTGCGGGCAAGATGAGCGAGGCGGCGAGCGGCGCCGAGAAGCTGGCGGGGGCCGCTGCGGATGCCTCAGCCGGGGCATCCGCACTCGCCACGGGCACGAGCCGGGTCGCGCAGAGCGCCACGCAGCTCGAGTCGGGCGCGACGACGCTCGTGTCCGGCTCGCAGGAGCTCGCGTCGAAGCTCGCCGACGGCGCGGCATCCGCACCCGCCTACTCGGCGTCCGACAAGAAGCACCTCAGCGAGGTCGGGGCGCAGCCGATCGCTCTCGAGCAGACGAAGCTCGACAGTGTGCCGAGCTACGGCTACGGTCTCGCGCCGTACTTCATGGCGCTCGGCGCGTGGGTCGGCGGGCTCTCGATCTACATGCTGCTGCGGGCGATCCCTCTGCGCTCGATCGAGCGAGGCCGCCCCGGCTGGCTCGCCGCGCTGCTCGGCTATCTGCGCGGGGCGGGGATCTCGCTCGCCCAGGCCGCGCTGCTCTACCTCGTCGTCACGCTCGGCATCGGCGTGCACCCCGCTCATCCGGTCGGCCTCGCACTGTTCCTCGGCCTCGTGAGCCTCGCGTTCACCGCCGTGAACCACGCGCTCATGGTCGTGTTCGGCAGCCGCGGGCGGTTCCTCGGACTCATCCTCCTGGTGCTTCAGGTGGCGGCGGCCGGCGCGACCTACCCGATCCAGACCGCGCCCGGGTTCTTCCAGGTGATCCACTCCGCCTTGCCGCTGACCTATGCGGCGAATGCGTTCCGCTCGCTCATCGCGGGCGGCGGGGCGGGCGTCGGCGCCGGTGTCGTCGTGCTGGCCTGCTGGCTGCTCGGAGCACTCGCAGTGTCCGTCGGCGTCAGCGCATTGCGCGCCGCCCGGAAGCAGCCGGTGGCGGTCCCGGACTTCGCGATCTGACGCGAACGCACACCAAGTGTGAGTTCGGGCTGTCGATCCCGCGAGGTGTCAGCCCGAACTCACACTTGGGGGCATCGCGGGGCGGGGCCGGGGCGGGCGGGCGGGAGCAGAGCGGGTCAGCCGACGATGTGCATCGCTCGGGCCGCGTCCGTGACCGCGCCCGAGAGCGACGGGAAGACGGCGAACGCCCGCGCGACCTCGTCGACGGTGAGGCGGTGCTCCACGGCGAGCGCGAGCGGGAAGATCAGCTCGCTCGCGCGCGGCGCCACGATCACCCCGCCGATCACGGTGCCCGAGCCGGTACGGGCGAAGAGCTTCACGAAGCCGTCCTTGAGGCCGAGCATCTTGGCGCGCGGGTTGGTGTGCAGCGGCACCTTGTAGATCTCGCCCTGCGCGATGCCCTCCTCGATCTGCTTCTGCGACCAGCCGACCGTCGCGATCTCGGGCAGCGTGAAGATGTTCGAGGTGACGTTGCGGAGCTCGATCGGGTTGACCGCGTCGCCCATGGCGTGGAAGACCGCGGTGCGGCCCTGCATGGACGCGACGGAGGCCAGCGGCAGGACATCCGAGCAGTCGCCCGCCGCATAGATGTTGGGCACGGATGTCCGTGCGACGCGGTTGACGCGGATCTGGCCCGACGGGGTGAGCTGCACCCCCGCCTCCTCGAGGCCGATGCCCGCCGTGTTGGGGATCGAGCCGACGGCCATCAGGCAGTGCGAGCCCTCGACCGTGCGGCCGTCGGAGAGCGTGACCAGCACGCCGTCGTCCGTGCGCACCACCGAGTCGGCGCGCGACTTGGACAGCACGGTCATGCCGCCGCGCGTGAAGACGTCCTCGAGGATGCGGGCGGCGTCGGTGTCCTCGCCGGGCAGCACCTGCTCGCGGCTCGAGACGAGCGTGACCTTCGTGCCGAGGTTCATGTACGCCGAGGCGAACTCGGCGCCGGTGACCCCCGAGCCGACGACGATGAGGTGCTCGGGCAGCGACTGCAGCGTGTAGAGCTGGGTCCAGGTCAGGATGCGCTCGCCGTCGGGCTTCGCCGTCGGCAGCTCGCGCGGACTCGCGCCGACCGCCAGCACGATCGTGTCGGCGTCGATGCGGTCGAAGTCGGTGCCGCCGCGGCCCGAGGCCGTCGAGACGACGACCGTGCCGTCGCCGTCGAGGCGGCCGAAGCCGTCGATGACCTTGACGCCGTGCCGCACGAGCTCGGCACGCATGTCCTCGCCCTGCTGGCGCGCGAGTCCGAGGATGCGCTTGTTCACGGCCGCGAGGTTGACCGCGACCTCGGGGCTGCGCGGGCGGCCGTCCTCGCCGCGGGTGAAGAACTGGACGCCCAGGCCGACCGCGTCGGGGATGTTCCTGGCGGCCTCGGCGGTCGCGATCAGGGTCTTGGAGGGCACGACATCCGTGATCACGGCCGCGCCGCCGATGCCCGACCGCTCGACGATCGTGACGTCCGCCCCGAGCTGCGCGGCGGAGAGCGCCGCCTCGTACCCCCCGGGGCCCCCGCCGATGATCGTGACTCGCTGCTTGCGCTCGAACTCGAAGGCCATGCGCTCATCCTGCCGCACGGCCCGGAGGTGCGCGCAACTCCTGACGGGCCCGCCGCGGCCGGGGCGCCGGCGCGGCATGGCGCGGCACGGCGTGACATCGATCAGGAGTTGTGAACGGTCGGCCCCGAATAGACTCCCCGCATGGCCGAAGCCTCGATTCTGGACATCCCCGAGACCGACCCCTTCGACGCGGCCCGCCAGGCCGCCGAGCAGATCGCCGAGAAGACTGGCGTCGCACACCACGACATCGCCCTCACCCTGGGCAGCGGCTGGGGCAAGGCCGCCGACCTGATCGGCGAGACCGTCGCGACCGTCCCCGCGACTGAGATCGTCGGCTTCCGCAAGCCGGCGCTCGACGGGCACGTCGGCACCCTGCGCTCGATCGCGCTGCCGAACGGCAAGCACGCGCTCGTGATCGGCGCGCGCACGCACTTCTACGAGGGGCACGGCGTGCGCCACGTGGTGCACTCGGTGCGCGCGGCCGCCGCCGCCGGGGCGTCCGTCATGGTCCTCACCAACGGCGCGGGCGGCATCAAGCCGCACTGGACCCCCGGCACGCCGGTGCTCATCGGCGACCACATCAACCTGACCGCCTCGAGCCCGCTCGAGGGCGCGACCTTCGTCGACCTGACTGACCTGTACTCCGCCCGCCTGCGCGACCTCGCCCGCACCGTCGAGCCGGGCCTCGACGAGGGCGTCTACGTGCAGTTCCGCGGTCCGCACTACGAGACGCCGGCCGAGGTGCAGTACGCCAAGACGATCGGCGGCCACATCGTCGGCATGTCGACCGCGCTCGAGGCGATCGCGGCGCGCCAGGCCGGCATGGAGGTGCTCGGCCTCTCGCTGATCACCAACCTCGCCGCCGGCATCTCGCCGACCCCGCTCTCGCACGCCGAGGTGATCGGGGCAGGCCGGGCGGCCGAGCCCGTCATCTCGGCGCTGCTCGCGCAGATCGTGGGTCGGCTGTGAGCGGCGAGAGCCCGGCGCGGGGCGTCGAGCCGAGCACGTCGGATGCCGTGAGCGCGGCGGCCCTCGCCTGGATCGCCCAGGACCCCGACCCCGAGACCCGCGCCGAGCTCGAGACCCTCGTCGAGCGGGCGTCGGCCGGCGACGAGGCGGCCCTCGCCGACCTGCGCTCCCGCTTCGACGAGCGCCTCGCCTTCGGCACGGCGGGCCTGCGCGGCGAGATCGCGGCGGGCCCGGCCCGCATGAACCGCGTGCTCGTGGCGCAGGCCGCGGCGGGCATCGCGCGATATCTGCTCGAGAAGCGCGGCGGCGGGGCATCCGTCGTCATCGGCTACGACGGGCGGAAGAACTCGCGGGTCTTCGCGCAGGACTCGGCCGAGGTCTTCGCGGGCGCGGGCGTGCGCACGATCCTGCTGCCGCGCCTGCTGCCGACGCCCGTGCTCGCCTTCGCGGTGCGCCACCTCGGCGTCTCGGCGGGCGTCATGGTGACGGCCTCGCACAACCCCGCGAAGGACAACGGCTACAAGGTCTACCTCGGCGACGACGACCACGGCTCGCAGATCGTGCCGCCGACCGACGCCGACATCGCCGCGCACATCGCCGCCGTGGCGGCTGCGGGCCCGATCACCGCGCTGCCGCGGTCGGAGGCCTACGAGCTCGCCGACGAGGCGCTCGTCTACGCGTATGTCGCGGCGACCGCCGCCGTCGCCGGGCCGCTGCCGGCCGACACGGGCCTCGACGTCGTCTACACGGCGATGCACGGGGTCGGGTGGGACACGGCATCCCGCGTCTTCGAGGCAGCCGGCCTGCCCGCGCCGCTCAGCGTCGCCGCCCAGCAGGAGCCCGACCCGGCGTTCCCCACCGTGTCGTTCCCGAACCCCGAGGAGCCGGGCGCGCTCGACCTCGCGATGGCCGCCGCGCGCGAGTCCGGTGCCGAGCTGATCATCGCGAACGACCCCGATGCCGACCGGTTCGCGGCCGCCGTGCCGGATGCCGCAGCCGAAGGCGGCTGGCGGCGACTGACCGGCAACGAGGTCGGAACGCTGCTCGGCTGGTCCGCCGCCGAAGACGAGGCGGCGGGCGCGCACGGGGCGCACCACGCGCCGCGACAGCTGTCGGCCTCAATCGTCTCCTCCCCCGCGCTGCGCGCCGTCGCCGAGCACTTCGCCCTCGGCTACACCGACACGCTCACGGGCTTCAAGTGGATCTCGCGCACGCCCGACCTGCTGTTCGGCTATGAGGAGGCGCTCGGCTACCTCGTGAACCCCGAGACCGTGCGCGACAAGGACGGCATCTCGGCCGCCGCCCGCTTCGTCTCGCTCGCCCTGCGCTGGAAGGCCGCGGGCCGCACCGTCGCCGACCAGCTCGAGCTCGTCGGCGCCGCGATCGGCCACTTCGCGAGCGGTCAGATCGCGCTGCGCGTCACCGACCTGTCCGAGCGCGGACGGATCATGGGCCGGCTGCGCGCGACCCCGCCCGCCGCGCTCGGCGACGACGCCGTGACCTCGTTCGAGGACCTCGCCGAGGCGACCGGGCCCGGGGCGCTGCGCGATGACATCCTGCGCATCCGTACCGCGGCCGGCTCGCGCGTGATGATCCGCCCGAGCGGCACGGAGCCGAAGCTCAAGGTCTACCTCGACAGCCGCGGCGCGACGACGGTCGAGGCCGATGCGCGGGTCGCGGCGCTCGAGGCAGCCGTGCGCGCCCTGCTCTGAACGGCGCTGCCGAGCGCCGAGCGGTTCAGGCCGCGAAGACCGCGCGCACCTCGTCGACGGTCGTCGCCGCGAGCAGCGCGGGGATCGCGGCCGCGTCGTTGAAGACGTTCGCGAGCTCGGCGACGAGCGTGACGTGCGTCTCGTTGGTGGCGGAGGCGAGGCCGATGACGACCTGGACGGGGTCGTTGTGCGGATGCCCGAACACCACGGGCTCGGCGAGCGTCACGACCGACAGGCCGTCGCGGCGCACATCGGCGCCGGGGCGCGCGTGCGCGAGGGCGAGGCCCGGCGCGACCACGATGTAGGCGCCGAACTCGTCGATCACACCGATCATGCGATCGGTGTACGACGGGGCGGCGACACCGGTGGCGACGAGCGCGTCACCGGCCAGCTTCACGGCCTCGCGCCAGTCCGCGGCGGGCGCGGAGAACGTGACAGCGTCGTCGCTGAGCTCGGGCAGGGGCATGCTTCGATTTTAGGGGCTGGGAAAGGGTCTTCTACGCCGCGTCGAAGCCGAGCGCAATGCGGTCGGCGAGCTCTTCGCGTTCCTCGATCGGCAGGAAGGCGGCGGCGGCCGCGTTGAGCTGGAAGGTCTCGAGGTCGTCGAGGCGGTAGGCGAAGGCATCCGCCAGCAGCGACAGCTCCTTCGTGAGCGTCGTGCCGCTCATCAGGCGGTTGTCGGTGTTGACCGTGACGCGGAAGCCGAGCTGGTAGAGCAGGTCGAAGGGGTGCTCGTAGATCGAGTCGCCCCACTGCGCGATCGCGCCCGTCTGCAGGTTCGAGCTCGGGCTCGTCTCGAGCACGATCTCGCGGTCCTTCACCCACTGGCTGAGCCGGCCGAGCGAGACGTAGGTGTTCTCGTCGTCCTGCTGCTCGATCTGCAGATCCTCGGCGAGGCGCACCCCGTGGCCGAGGCGCAGCGCGCGCCCGTCGACGAGCGCCGAGCGGATCGAGTCGAGCCCGTCGGCCTCACCGGCGTGCACCGTCGTGGGGAACCACTCGGAGGCGAGGTAGTCGAACGCGTCGCGCAGGCCGGATGCCGGGAAGCCCGCCTCGGGCCCCGCGATGTCGAAGCCGACCACGCCGGCGTCGCGGTGGCGCACGGCGAGCTCGGCGATCGCCCGGCCCCCCGCGGGGTTGTGGCGCATGCTCGACAGCAGCTGACCGACTCGGATGCGGCCGCCGGATGCCTCGACATGGGCGACCGCCTCGTCGATGCCCCGCTGCACCGCCTCGACCGCCTGGTCGAGGCCGAGCCCGCGGGTGAGGTGCTGCTCGGGCGCCCACCGGATCT
The DNA here is from genome assembly GCA_009780695.1 of Microbacteriaceae bacterium. GTDB lineage: Bacteria > Actinomycetota > Actinomycetes > Actinomycetales > Microbacteriaceae > Gryllotalpicola. The sequence continues at coordinate 150,804 of WQZN01000003.1, read as the reverse complement.
CGCCGTAGACGACGCCGTCGGAGTGCAGGTCCTCGACGAACTCACGGGCGACGCGGGCGAGCGCCGCCTCGGTCTGCATGACGCCGACCGTCAGATCGAAGGTCTTCAGGTACTCGACGAGGCCGCCCGCGTCGGACTGGGCGCGGAACCAGCGGCCGAGGCTCGCGGCATCCCGCTCGGGCAGCTCGAGGCCGACCTCGTCGGCGAGCTCGACGACCGTCTGGGGGCGCAGGCCGCCGTCGAGGTGGTCGTGCAGGCTCACCTTCGGCAGCGCGTTGATGCTGACGCCGTCGAGCAGGTATTCGCGTTCCGGGGCGGTCATGCCCTCACGCTACCCGGCGGCTCGCCGCCGCACCCCTTGTTCTTCCGTCTCCGGTCGTCACTCGTGCACAGTCCGGCGCCGGTGAACCGTGCACAAGCGACGACTCGCGGGCACGATCGGCGGCCGGTCGTCACTCGTTCACAGTGCGCAGGCTGCGCACTGTGCTCTAGTGACGACCGTTCAGGGGAACCGAGCCGCGCACCTCTCGCCCCTCACAAGCGACCGGCGGCCGGAGACATCCACAGTTCATAGTCGAACAGTCAACGCACGCCGCGGCCATCGAGCATGGTCGGTGGATGACTCGCCGCTCGCCCCTTCCGCTCTCGCTCACGATGACGGCGTTCTCGTCCGAGGACGCCCGAGCAGCCGGCATCACGCGATCACGCCTCCGCAGCCGAGACCTCCAGCATCCGCACCGCGGAAGCCATGTCGCCCGCCAGGCGCTGATCCTTCCCGACAACCCGACGCCGCGAGATCGACTGGTGCGCAGGATGCGCCTGCTCACCCCGCTGCTCGGCGAAATCGACATGTTCAGTCATGCCACCGCGGCGATGTTCTGGGGGCTGCCGCTCCCGCGGCGACTGCAGACCGGACCGCTCCATGTCAGCACGACCTGGCCACGACGCGCACCACGCATCAGGGGCGTCATGGGTCATGCGCTGCGAAAGCCGCTTTCGGCCCCGTGGGACGGTACGAACGTCCAAGCCCCGGCCGACGCGTGGTGCGAGCTCGCGACATCCTTGACGCTCGACGAGCTGGTGATGGCAGGCGACGCGCTGTTCTACCGCCAGCGCAAGATCGCGACGCGCGAGCAGCTCGTGGCCGCGATCCGCCGCTGGGGGCGGAAACCCGGGGCGTCCACTTTGCGCGCCGCCTTCGAGTTGATTCGCGAGAACGCGGAGTCGCCGAAGGAGACCGAGTGGCGGCTCATCATCGTCCACGCAGGTCTGCCTGAGCCGGTGGTCAACCATCCCGTCTACGACGAGAACGGCAAGCTCGTCGCGATCATCGACCTGGCATTCCCTGAGCAGAAGACCGGCGCCGACTACGACGGGCGGCATCACGCAGAGGACCCCGACCAGTTCGCGCGCGACGGCGAGCGTTACAACGCTTTGCTCCGGCTCGGGTGGCACGACATCCGCATCACGGCGGGGATGTCACGACGAGCCGTTCTCGACGATCTGCGGACTCGGCTGTGGCAACAAGGGTGGCGGCCCTGATCGCCGATCGCCGGTCGTCACTCGCGCACAGTGACGACCAGGTCAACTGTGCCCAACTGACGACCGCCCTCAGCACGCACGCGGCGGTCGTCAGTCGTGCACAGTCCACGGCCGCCACACCGTGCGCAAGTGACGACCACCCGCCCCAGGCACAACCCTCAGTCGGCCGTGATCCTCTCGACGACGAGCGGGCCGCGCGGCGCGAACGCGGATGCCTCGCCCACCGACCACGCCCCCTCGAGCGCCTCGAGGGCGCGGTCGAAGCGCGCCGCGTCGTCGGCGGCGAGCGTGAAGAGCGGCTGGCCGGCGGTCACGACATCCCCGGGCTTCGCGTGCAGCTCGATGCCGGCGGCGTGCACCACCGGGTCCTCCTGCCGGGCGCGGCCCGCACCGAGGCGCCACGCGGCGATGCCGAACGACAGCGCGTCCTGCGTCAGCAGCGTGCCGGACGACGGCGCGAGCACCGTGTGCGTCTCGCGCGGCTCGGGCAGCGCGGCATACGGGTCGCCGCCCTGAGCCGTGACGAACGCACGCCACCGGTCCATCGCGCGGCCGTCGCGCAGCGCGGCCTCGACGTCGGCGTCGGGCCGCCCGGCGAGCGCCAGCATCTCACGGGCGAGCGCCACCGTGAGCTCGACGACATCCGCCGGGCCGCCGCCCGCGAGCACCTCGAGCGATTCGCGTACCTCGTTCGCGTTGCCGATGGTGCGGCCGAGCGGCACCTCCATGTCGGTGAGCAGGGCGGATGTCGCGACGCCGGCATCCGTGCCGAGCGCCACCATCGTCTGCGCCAGCTCGCGCGCCCGCGCGAAGTCGCGCATGAACGCCCCCGAGCCGAACTTCACGTCGAGCACGAGGGCGCCCGTGCCCTCGGCGATCTTCTTGCTCATGATCGACGAGGCGATGAGCGGGATCGCCTCGACGGTGCCCGTCGTGTCGCGCAGCGCGTAGAGCTTCTTGTCGGCCGGCGCGAGGCCGGGGCCCGCCGCGCAGATGACACCGCCGACGGGGCCCGCGAGCTGTGCGAAGACCTCGTCGTTCGACAGCGAGGCGCGCCAGCCGGGGATCGACTCGAGCTTGTCGAGCGTGCCGCCCGTGTGCCCGAGGCCGCGGCCCGACAGCTGGGGCACCGCGACGCCGAACACGGCCACGAGCGGCATGAGGGGCAGGGTGATCTTGTCGCCGACGCCGCCCGTCGAGTGCTTGTCGGCGGTGGGTTTGCCGAGGCCGGAGAAGTCCAGGCGCTCCCCCGAGGCCACCATGGCCATGGTCATGTCCTTGATCTCGGCGCGCGACATCCCGTTCAGCAGGATCGCCATCGCGAGCGCCGACATCTGCGAGTCGGCGACGTAGCCGCGCGTGTACGCGTCGATCAGCCACTCGATCTGCGGCGTGGTGAGCGCCCCGCCGTCGCGCTTGGCGCCGATCAGCTGGACGGCGTCGAACGGCTCAACGGCCATCGGAGTACTCCTCAAGGGTTCTGGGGCCGAAGGCGTCCGGCAGCACCTCGTCGATGTTGCGCACGCCCGACACGGTCTCGAGCAGCATGCCCGCGGCCGAGTGCTCGAACAGCAGCTGGCGGCACCGCCCGCACGGCATCAGCACGGCGCCGTGCCCGTCGACGCACGTGAACGCGACGAGCCGGCCGCCGCCGCCCATGATCAGGTCGGAGACGAGCGAGCACTCGGCGCACAGCGTCACGCCGTACGACGCGTTCTCGATGTTCGCGCCGCGCACGACACGGCCGTCGTCGACGATCGCGGCGGCTCCGACGGGGAAGCGCGAGTAGGGCGAATAGCTGAGGCGCATGGCCGCCGTCGCGGCCGCGCGCAGCGCGTCCCAGTCGATGGCGGCGGATGCCCCGCCGACAGCATTATTTGACATACGGCTTCCCGTCCGCGGCGGGCGCGCGCGACTTCCCGACCAGGCCGGCCACGGCGAAGATCGTCACGACGTACGGCAGCATCAGCAGGAACTCGCTCGGAACCGGCGAGCCGATGATGCCGAGGATGTTCTGCAGGTTGGTCGCGAAGCCGAAGAGCAGGGCGGCGAGCGTCGCGCGAATGGGGTCCCACCGGCCGAAGATGACGGCGGCGAGCGCGATGTAGCCCTGGCCCGCGGTCATCTGCTCAGTGAAGATGCCGACCGAGCCGAGCGTGAAGAACGCCCCGCCGAGCCCCGCGATCGCCCCCGCCAGGGACACGTTCCAGAACCGGGTGCGGTTGACGTCGATGCCGACCGTGTCCGCCGCCTGGGGGTGCTCGCCGACGGCGCGGACGCGCAGGCCCCACCGGGTGTGGAACAGCCCGAACCACACGGCGGCCACGGCGACGTAGGCGATGTACACGATGATCGTGTGGTCGAACAGCACGGGGCCGATGATCGGGATGTCCGAGAGCAGCGGGATCGGCAGGTTCGGCAGCGTCATGCGCCGGTTCAGGTGCTCCGGGTCGGCGGAGAGGATCGACGTGTAGCCGAAGTTCGTGAGGCCGGTGACGAGCACGTTGATCACGACGCCGACGATGACCTGGTCGACGAGGTATTTGATCGCGAACGCCGCGAGGATGAACGACACGAGCACGCCCGCGACCGCCGCCGCGACGAGCCCGAGCGTCATGCTGCCGGTCGCGGACGCCACGAGTGCCGAGCAGAACGCCCCGCCGAGCAGCTGGCCCTCGATCGCGACGTTCACGACCCCGGCGCGTTCGCCGATCACGCCGCCGAGGGCGCCGAAGACGAGCGGCACCGAGAGGGTCACCGCGCCGAGCAGGAGTGCCGTGAACGGCAGCTGCTCGCCCGCGGCGGCCCAGGTGAGGAAGCCGGCCATGAACACCGCGGCGAACACCGCCGTGAACCACGGGTGCACACGTCGGCCGCGCACGACGATCGCCCAGCTCGCCGCGGCCATCACGACCGCGACGATCGCGAGGACGACGGCGACCGGGCCGGCCGCGACGGTCAGGTCCGGGATCCGGAAGAAGTCGCTGCTCTGGCTGAACCGGAAGTCGGTGCGCCCCTTCGCGGCGAAGCCGATGAAGAGCACCACGGCGCCGAGCGCGAAGACGCTGAGCGCGATCGGGACCTTCCAGCTGCGCGCGCGCACGACGGCGAGCGCGATCGGCCCGGTGGAGGGCCGCGGTGCGGCGGGGGTCGCTGCGGTCATCAGGCCTTGGCCTCCTTCGCGAGGGCGCGTCGCGCGCGGCGGGGCGCGACGCCCGGCTTCGGCAGTCCGAAGATGGCGCGCACGAGCGGCGGTGCCGCGATGAACAGCACGATGAGCGACTGCACGATGAGGACGATGTCGACGGGGATGCCGTTCGCGGCCTGCATCAGATAGCCGCCCGACTGCAGCGCTCCGAACAGGAGCCCCGCGATGAGCACCCCGAGCGGGCGCGACCGGCCGAGGAGGGCGACGGTGATGGCGTTGAAGCCGATGCCCGCGTCGAAGCCGGACGAGAAGCCGCCCGTGTTCGTCGCGAGCACCTGGTTGACGCCGGCGAGGCCGACGAAGCCGCCGGCGATCGCCATGCCGTAGATGTACATCCGGTCGACGCCGATGCCGGCGGTGCGTGCGGCGTTCGGGTTCTCGCCGACGGCGCGGAACCGGAAGCCGAGGCTCGAGCGGTTCATCAGCCACCAGTAGACGACGACCGCGGCGACGGCGAGCACGAAGGCCCAGGTGACGGCGTACCGCGTGCCGAGCAGCGCCGGCAGCTGGGCGCCCGTCGGGATCGCCGGCGACTTCGGGTTGTTGCTGCCCTTCGCCTGGAGCGCGCCGGGCGTGCGCAGCAGGAACGAGATCAGGTAGAAGGCGATGTAGTTGAGCATGATCGTCACGATCACCTCGTGCGCGCCGGTCTGCGCCTTGAGCCAGCCGACCAGCCCGGCCCACACCGCGCCGCCGGCGATGCCGCCCAGGATCGCGACGATGAGGCCGAGCGGGAACGGCATCGGGAAGGACCAGGCGAGCCAGCCGGCGACGGCGCCGCCGATCAGGATCTGGCCCTGACCGCCGATGTTGAACAGACCGATCCGGAAGCCGAGCGCGATGCCGAGACCGCCGAAGATCAGCGGCGTCGACACGCTCAGGGTGTTCATCAGCGGCTGGATGCCGCTCGCGAAGTCGGGCCGTGCGGTGTCGTAGATCGCCCCCTGGAACAGCGACTGGTAGGCGCCGCCGACCGCGTGCCAGATCGCCTGGAACGTGTCGCTCGGGCGCGCGAAGAAGTAGGCGGACACCTTCTGCACGTCCGGGTCGGTCACCGCGATGAGCACGGCCCCGACGATGAAGGCGAGCAGGACGGCGAGCACCGAGATGACGACCCCGCCGCCCATGATCTCCCGCAGCACCTCCTGCCCGCGGGAGGTCGCACCGGTCTTCCCCGCATCCGGACGCGGGGCCGCCGGCTGCGGAGCCGCGGTCTCCTGGGCCTGGCTCATGCGGCCTCCCCCTCCGAGGTGTGGTGCTCTCCGGCCATCATCAGGCCGAGCACGTCGCGAGGTGTGTCGCCCGGGACGATCCCGACGATGCCACCGCGGTACATCACGGCGATGCGGTCGGCGAGCGCGGCGACCTCGTCGAGCTCGGTGGAGACGACGATGACCGGCACCCCGGCGTCGCGTGCGGCGACGATGCGCTTGTGCACGAACTCGATCGAGCCGACGTCGAGGCCGCGCGTCGGCTGCGCCGCCACGAACAGGCGCAGCTCGCGGGACAGCTCGCGGGCGAGGACGACCTTCTGCTGGTTGCCGCCGGAGAGGCGCCCCACGGGCGTCTGAATGGATGCCGCGCGCACGTCGAACTCCTTCAGCTTCTCTTCGGCGAAGGCGTTCAAGGCCTTGGTCTGCACGTTCCCGCCGCGCACGAACGGTGCGCCCGACGAGCGGTCGAGCATGAGGTTTTCGGCGATCGAGAACTCGCCGACGAGGCCGTCCTCGTTGCGGTCCTCCGGCACGAAGCCGACGCCCGCATCGAGCACCTGTCGCACGCTGCGCCCGGCGAGCTCGACGCCGTCGAGCTCGATCGAGCCCTCGACCTTCGCCTGCAGGCCGAGCAGCGCCTCGGTGAGCTCGGTCTGGCCGTTGCCCTGCACGCCCGCGATGGCGAGGATCTCGCCGCCGCGCACCTCGAAGCTCACGTCGTTCACGACCTTCGCGCCCGCGGCGTCCAGCACGGTCAGCCCGTTCACGGTGAGCCCCGAGTCCACCGGCTGCGCCGGCTCCTTGTGCACGGTGAGCTCGACCGCACGGCCGACCATGAGCGAGGCGAGCTCGGTGTTGCCCGCCGTCGGCGACGCCTCGCCGACGACCTTGCCGAGCCGGATGACGGTGATGCGGTCGGCGACCTCGCGCACCTCGCGCAGCTTGTGGGTGATGAAGACGATGCCGGTGCCCTGTTCCTTGAGCCGGCGCATGACATCCATCAGCTCGTCCGTCTCCTGCGGGGTGAGCACGGCGGTCGGCTCGTCGAAGACGAGCACCTTCGCGTCGCGGCTGAGCGCCTTGATGATCTCGACGCGCTGCTGCACGCCCACGGGCAGGTGCTCCACGACGGCGTCGGGGTCGACGTCGAAGCCGAAGCGCGCCGAGATCTCGCGCACCCGGGCCCGCGCGGCCGGCAGGTCGAGCCGGCCGAGGCCTCTGGTCTGCTCGTGACCGAGCATGACGTTCTCGGCGACCGTGAACACGGGGATGAGCATGAAGTGCTGGTGCACCATGCCGATTCCGGCCTTCATGGCGTCGCCCGGGCCCGAGAAGTGCTGGACGACGTCGTCGAGCAGGATCTCGCCCTCATCGGCCTGGTACAGGCCGTAGAGCACGTTCATGAGGGTCGACTTGCCTGCGCCGTTCTCGCCGAGCAGGCAGTGGATCTCGCCCGGTTCGACGGTCAGCGAGATGCGGTCGTTGGCGGTGAGGCTGCCGAAGCGCTTCGTGATGCCGCGCAGCTCGAGCTTCATGTGGTGAACGCTACCTTTTCCGCTGGTCGGGTTGCAGAACGGAAGCGATGCGGCCGGCCGGAGACGGATGCCTCGGCCGGCCGCACCGGCAGGTCGTGCTACTGCTGCTTCGGGCTCGACGGCGACGCGACGGTGATCGAGCCGTCGATGATGCCGGCCTTGATCGTGTCGAGCTCCTTCTGCAGGTTGGGGTCGACCTTCGACGCGAAGTCGTGGAACGGCGCGAGGCCGACGCCGTCGTTCTTCAGCGTGCCGACGTAGGGCGTGTTGCTGAACTTGCCCGCCTCGGTGGCCTTGACGACCGCCTCGACCGACGGCGAGATGCCCTTCATGACCGAGGTCAGCAGGATGCTGCGCACCGAGGGGTCGGTGTTGTAGACATCCGCGTCCACGCCGATCATGGCGATCGACTTGCCCGAGTTCTTGATGGCGGTCGCGGCCGACTGGTAGATCGGGCCGCCGACCGGCATGATCACGTCGGCGCCCTGGTCGATGATGCCCTGCGCGGTGTTCTGCGCGGTGTCGTTCGCGGCGAAGCCGCCGGTGAACGAGCCCTTCTGGCTCGCGACGTTCCAGCCGACGACGCGCACCGACTTGTGCTTCTGCTGGTTGAAGTAGGCGACGCCGTCGGCGAAGCCGTCCATGAAGATCGTCACGGTCGGGATCTGCTGGCCGCCGAAGGTGCCGACGACCCCCGTCTTCGAGAAGCTCGCCGCGGCGTAGCCGCCGAGGAACGCCGCCTGCGCGGTGTCGAAGATGATCGGCTGGACGTTCGACGCCGTGAACTCGTCATCGTCGATGATCGCGAACTTCGTGTCCGGGTTGGACGCCGCCGCGGCCTTGGTCGCGTCGGACAGGTTGAAGCCGACCGTGATGATCAGGTTGCAGTTCTGCGTGACCATGGTCGAGATGTTCGGCGCGTAGTCGGCGCTCGTCTGCGACTGCACCTTCTTGTACGAGACGCCCAGCGAGTTCGCCGCGCTGACGAGGCCCTCGAGTCCGAGCTGGTTGAACGAATGGTCGTTGAAGCCGCCGCCGTCCGAGACCATGCAGGGCAGGAAGCTGGACTTCGTGCCCGTCGCGCTGCCACCGGATGTCGACGGCGCCGAGGCGCAGCCGGCGAGCAGCGCCACGCTGCCCACGACCGCGATCGCCGCGGCGATCGCCTTACGTGCTGTGATTTTCACTTGTACCCCTCCACAGGTATGCGGGGCCTCGTGCGCTGGTGCGCGCAGTGATCCCTGTTGCGAGGGTAGAGGCGAATTCACCCGGATGCCATGTCGGCGTGGTTCCCGAGTGCTACAGCACGTTGCCGCCGCCCGTGAGCTTCAGCGCGTCGACGACCGATTTCACGCGCTGCGCGTTCTCGGTGGTCGTGACCAGCAGCGCGTCCGGGGTGTCGACGACGACGATGTCCTTCACGCCGATGAGGCTGATGACGCGGGATGTCTGGCTCACCACGATCCCGCTCGCGGCGTCCGCGAGCACCCGGGCGTGCTCGCCCAGGATCGCCAGGTCGGTCTTGCGCCCGCCCGAGTTGACCTTGGCGAGCGAGGCGAAGTCGCCGACGTCGTCCCAGTCGAAGAGGCCGGGCACGACGGCCATGCGGCCGGCGGCCGCGGCGGGCTCGGCGACGGAGTAGTCGATCGCGACCTTCTCGAGGTGCGGCCAGATGCGGTCGACGGCGGGGCCGCGCGTGACCGGGTCGTCCCAGGCGGCGGCGAGCTCGCGCAGCTGGGCGAGCAGCTCGGGCTTGGTCTCGCCGAGCTGGTCGAGCAGGACATCCGCCCGCGAGATGAACATGCTCGCGTTCCAGAGATAGCCGCCGTCGTGCAGGTAGCCGCGCGCGGTCGCGAGATCGGGCTTCTCGACGAAGGACTGCACCGAACGGCCGCCCGGGGCGTTCGCGACGCCGAGCGGCTCGCCCTGTCGGATGTACCCGAAGCCCGTCGACGGGCTCGTCGGCTTGATGCCGATGGTGGCGATGTAGCCGGCATCCGCCACCTCGATCGCCTCGGTGACCGCGTGCTCGAACAGCGGCAGCCGGCCGATGATGTGGTCGGCCGCGAACGAGCCGATGATGACGTCGGGCTCGCGGCGCACCAGGATCGCGGCGGCGAGCGCGATCGCGACGGTCGAGTCGCGCGGCTCGGCCTCGAGCACGATGTTCGCGTCGCCGAGGTGGGGCAGCTGCGCCTCGACCGCGGAGCGGTGCGCGCGGCCGGTGACGACCATGATGCGGCCCTCGCCCGCGAGCGGCACGAGCCTGTCCCAGGTGTCGCGCAGCAGACTGTGCCCGCTGCCGCTCAGGTCGTGCAGGAACTTCGGCGCATCGGCGCGCGACAGCGGCCAGAGGCGCGAGCCCACGCCGCCGGCGGGGATGACCGCATGGAATCGGCTCAACGCGCCACGAGAACTCGTCATGCGGCCACGATACCGAGCGGCCCCTGCGGCCCGAGTTACAGGGCTGTGCTTTTCCGGTTCATGGCGGGTTCACCGAGGTGCCACGCGCGGCGCTCAGCATCGGTGTCATGCGGGTAGCTGTGGTCAGCGAGAGCTTTCTTCCCACGGTCAACGGCGTCACCACGAGCGTGTGCCGGGTCCTCGAGCAGCTGGCCGCGCAGGGCCACGAGGCGATGGTGATCAGCCCGGCTGCTCCCAAGGTCCCGACCGAGTACGCGGGCTTCCCCGTGCACGCCGTCCCGGCCATGGCGTACCGGCAGTTCCCGGTCGGCCTGCCCAACCCGCAGGTCTCGCGCCTGCTCGACGGCTTCCGCCCCGATGTGCTGCACGCGGCGAGCCCGTTCCTGCTCGGCGCGCAGGCGATCGCGGCGGCGGGGCGCCTCGGGGTGGCATCCGTCGCGATCTATCAGACGGATGTCGCGGGCTACGCCCGCCGCAACCGCCTCGGTCTCGCCTCGGGCGCCGTGTGGCGCCTCATCAAGTGGGTGCACGACGGCGCGACGATCACCCTCGCCCCGTCGAGCTCGGCCCTCGCCGACCTCGAGTCCGCCGGCATCGAGCGGCTCGGCCGCTGGGGCCGCGGCGTCGACCTCGAGCGCTACCACCCGAACAACCGCCTCGCGCCGCTCGCACGCCGCTACCGCGACTTCCTCTCCCCGAACGGCGAGGTCATCGTCGGCTACATCGGCCGCATCGCGCCCGAGAAGCAGGTCGAGCGGCTGCGTGCGCTGCGCGGCATCCCCGGCGTCCGCCTCGCGATCGTGGGCGACGGCCCCGCCCTGCCGAACGTGCAGAAGGCGCTGCGGCCCCTGCCCGTCACCTATCTCGGTCGCCTCGCCGGCGAGGAGCTCGCCGCCGCCTACGCCGCGCTCGACGTGTTCGTGCACACCGGCGAGGAGGAGACCTTCGGCCAGACCGTGCAGGAGGCGCACGCCTCGGGCCTGCCGGTCGTCGCCCCCGCGTTCGGCGGCCCGCTCGACCTCGTCGAGTTCGGCGTCGACGGCTACCTGTTCCGCGACGACCACGAGCTGCGCGACCAGGTGCGGGCCCTCGCCGGCGACGGCGCCCTGCGGCTGCGCATGGGCGAGGCGGGCCGGCGCGCCGTGCTCGACCGCTCGTGGGCGTCGATCTGCGGCGAGCTGTTCGCGCACTATGAGCGAGCCATCGCCGAGGTCCGCCCGACGCGGCGCCCCGCGCGCCTGTCGGCCTAGCGCACGGCACGGAGAGGCCGGGGGTCTACCCTGGTCGGTTGGTGCGGGATGCCCGTGTCGTCAGCTCGAAGCAAGGGGGTGTCTCATGGCCCAGCGCAGACTCCGAGTTCTGCCGTCGATGCCGTTCGTCAACCGGAAGTCCGCGGCCTCGAGTACCCCGGCGCCGACCACGGCGCCCGTCCCCGTGCGTTCCGGCCGCCGCACCATCGTCGACTCGGCGATCTATTCGGACGGCATCCGCGTCGCCTCCCCCACGAGCCTCGCCGAGACGTTCCGCGCGCTGCACGACACCCCCGGCGGCATGGCGTGGATCGGCCTCTACCGCCCGTCGCAGGCCGAGATCCACTCGCTCGCCGAGGAGTTCGACCTGCACGAGCTCGCCGTCGAGGACGCGATCGCCGCCCACCAGCGCCCCAAGCTCGAGCGCTACGACGACACGCTCTTCGTGGTGCTGCGCGCGGCCGACTACCTGGATGTCCCTGAAGAGGTCGCCTTCGGCGAGCTGCACATCTTCATCGGCCCGAACTTCGTGATCACGGTGCGCCACAGCGAGTCGCCCGACCTCTCGCACGTGCGCCGCCGCATGGAGTCCGACCCCGAGCTGCTCGCCATGGGCCCGCAGGCCGTGCTGTTCGCGATCATCGACACCGTGGTCGACGAGTACGCCCCCGTCGTCGCGGGTCTCGCCAACGACATCGACGAGATCGAGAGCTCGGTGTTCGACACGGTCGACGCGCACGTCTCACGGCGCATCTACGAGCTCTCGAGCGAGGTCATCGACTTCCAGCGCGCGACCCACCCGCTCGCGACGGTCGTCGAGAACCTGCAGCTCGGCGCCGACAAGTACGGCGTGAACGAGGAGCTGCAGCGCAACCTGCGCGACGTCGCCGACCACTTGACGACCGTGAACGAGCGGGTGGATGTCTTCCGGTCGATGCTGCGCGACATCCTCACCGTCAACTCCACGCTGGTCACGGAGCGGCAGAACGCCCGGATGGCCGAGCTGTCGGAGCTCAGCCACGAGCAGGGCGAGGCGACGAAGAAGATCTCGTCGTGGGCGGCGATCCTGTTCACGCCGACCCTGATCGCGAGCATCTACGGCATGAACTTCATCGACATGCCCGAGCTGCACTGGGCGCTCGGCTACCCGTTCGCGATCGGCCTGATGGCCGTCTTGATGGCGGCGCTGTACATCTGGTTCAAGCGCAGCAAGTGGTTGTAGCACACAACAGGAGTCTCTCGACGTCGAGAGAATTCGAGCGCGTACGGGCGCGAACGCGGCCGGTGCGGCACATAGACTGAGAGGCGCCGAAGACGGAGGCATCGCAGCGTCCGTTCGTGCAACCGAGGAGGGTTGTTCGTGTCAAGCCAGACGATCGAAGCCCCCAAGCCGAGACTCACTCGGCGGGGCGGGACGCTCTATCGAGGCCGCGAAGGAATGTGGTCGTGGGTGCTGCACCGCATCACCGGCGTGGCGATCTTCTTCTTCCTCCTCGTGCACGTCCTCGACTCGGTCGTGCTCAACATCTCGCCCGACGCGTACAACGCGGTCATCGGCACCTACAAGAACACGCTGCTCGGCATCGGTGAGATGGGCCTCGTCGCCGCCATCTGCTTCCACGCGCTGAACGGCCTGCGCATCATCGCCGTCGACATCTGGTCGTGGGCGACGCGCAACCAGCGCCTGCTGTTCTGGGTGGTCATCGTGCTGTGGCTCGTGCTGATGGCCGGCTTCGTGCCCGTGCAGATCATGCACATGGGTCAGGAGGTGCACAAGTGACGACCATCGACGCCCCCCGCAGCCCGCAGGCCCCGGCCCGCCCCAAGCGCCGCACCAACTGGGAGAAGTGGGGCTGGATCTACATGCGCGTCTCCGGCGTGCTGCTCGTGATCCTGATCTTCGGCCACCTGTTCGTGAACCTCGTCGCAGGCCACGGCATCGCCGCCGTCGACTGGGCGTTCGTCGCCGGCAAGTGGGCCAACCCGTTCTGGCGCGTGTGGGACGGGCTGATGCTCTGGCTCGCCCTGATCCACGGCGGCAACGGCATGCGCACGCTGGTCAACGACTACGCGCACAACGTGACGGTCAACCGGGTGCTCAAGTGGGGCATCCTGCTCGCGGTCGTCATCCTCATCGTGCTCGGCACCTACACCGTCACGGCGTTCGACCCGTGCACCGTGCCGAACAACGGCCTGAGCTTCTGCAAGTAGCACCGAGAGAACCAGAGAAACCAGGAACGTGACCGACGCAGAACAGACCGTCGCAGGCGGAATCCACCACCATCAGTTCGATGTCGTGATCATCGGCGCCGGCGGCGCCGGCATGCGCGCCGCGATCGCGGCCGCCGAGGCCGCCCAGGGCACCTCGGTCAGCGTCGGCGTGATCACCAAGCTGTACCCGACGCGGTCCCACACGGGCGCGGCGCAGGGCGGCATGGCCGCCGCGCTCGCGAACGTCGAAGAGGACAACGCCGAGTGGCACACCTACGACACGATCAAGGGCGGCGACTACCTCGTCGACCAGGACGCCGCGCAGATCCTCGCGAAAGAGGCGATCGACGCGGTCATCGACCTCGAGAACATGGGCCTGCCGTTCAACCGCACACCCGAGGGCAAGATCGACCAGCGCCGCTTCGGCGGCCACACCCGCGACCACGGCAAGGCGCCCGTGCGCCGGGCCTGCTACGCGGCCGACCGCACCGGCCACATGATTCTGCAGACGCTGTTCCAGAACTGCGTCAAGTACGGGGTCAACTTCTTCAACGAGTACTACGCGCTCGACCTGCTCTACACCGAGGGCGCGGTCTCGGGCGTCGTCGCCTACGAGCTCGCGACCGGCGAGCTGCACGTCTTCCAGGCCAAGGCCGTGATCTTCGCGACCGGCGGCTTCGGCAAGATGTTCAAGACCACCTCGAACGCCCACACGCTCACGGGCGACGGCGTCGGCATGGTCTGGCGGCGCGGGCTGCCGCTCGAGGACATGGAGTTCTTCCAGTTCCACCCGACCGGGCTCGCCGGCCTCGGCATCCTGCTCACCGAGGGTGCGCGCGGCGAGGGCGCGATCCTGCGCAACGCCTCGGGCGAGCGCTTCATGGAGCGCTACGCCCCCACCATCAAGGACCTGGCACCCCGCGACATCGTCGCCCGCTGCATGGTGCAGGAGGTGCGCGAGGGCCGCGGCGCCGGCCCCAACAAGGACTACGTGCTGCTCGACTGCACGCACCTCGGCGCCGAGATCCTCGAGACGAAGCTGCCCGACATCACCGAGTTCGCGCGCCTGTACCTCGGCATCGACCCCGTCGTCGAGCCGGTGCCCGTGATGCCGACCGCGCACTATGCGATGGGCGGCATCCCCACCAACAACGACGCCCAGGTGCTGCTCGACAACACGACGCCCGTGCCCGGCCTCTACGCCGCCGGTGAGTGCGCGTGCGTCTCGGTGCACGGCTCGAACCGCCTCGGCACGAACTCGCTGCTCGACATCAACGTCTTCGGCAAGCGCGCCGGAGCGAACGCCGTCGCCTACGTGCAGGGCGTCGACTACACCCCGCTGCCCGCCGACCCGGCGGCGAGCGTGCGCGCGCTCGTCGAGCAGGTCAAGCACGCGAGCGGCAGCGAGAACATCGCGACCCTGCGCAAGACGCTGCAGGAGAACATGGATGACAAGGCGCAGGTCTATCGCACGGCCGACTCGCTGCGCGAGATGCTGCACATCATCCACGACCTGCGCCAGCGCTACAAGAACATCGGCATCCACGACCGCGGCTCGCGCTACAACACCGACCTGCTCGAGGCGATCGAGCTCGGCTTCCTGCTCGACCTCGCCGAGGTCGTCGTGTACTCGGCCATGAACCGCGAGGAATCGCGCGGCGGTCACATGCGCGAGGACTTCCAGACGCGCGACGACGAGAACTGGATGAAGCACACCATGGCCTACCTGACGGGCGACGCGACGTCGCCCGACCCGGAGGACCACATCAAGCTCGACTACAAGCCCGTGGTGTTCGTGAAGGGCGACGACGGCGAGCTGCTGTACCCGCCGATGGAGAGGAAGTACTGATGTCGATCGCAACCGACACGTCGGCGCCGGCCGTCGGTGTGGTGCTGGCCACCGTCATCATCCGCCGCTTCGACCCCGAGGTCGACAGCGAGCCGCGCTGGGTCGACTACGACGTCGAGGTCTACTCGACCGACCGCGTCCTCGACGTGCTGCACAAGATCAAGTGGGAGCAGGACGGCTCGCTCTCGTTCCGTCGTTCCTGCGCCCACGGCGTCTGCGGCTCCGACGCCATGCGCATCAACGGCCGCAACCGCCTCGCGTGCAAGACCCTGATGAAGGACCTCGACCTGTCGAAGCCCGTCTACGTCGAGGCGATCAAGGGCCTGCCGCTCGAGAAGGACCTCATCGTCGACATGGACCCGTTCTTCGAGTCCTTCCGCGCGGTGCAGCCCTTCCTGCAGTCGCACCAGCCGACGCACGAGGGCAAGGAGCGCCTGCAGTCGGCCGCCGACCGCGAGCGCTTCGACGACACCACGAAGTGCATCCTGTGCGCCGCGTGCACCTCGTCGTGCCCCGTGTTCTGGACCGACGGCCAGTACTTCGGCCCCGCCGCGATCGTCAACGCGCACCGCTTCATCTTCGACTCGCGCGACGACGAGTCGCAGGTGCGCCTGGATATTTTGAATGACCGGGAGGGCGTGTGGCGCTGCCGCACGACCTTCAACTGCACCGAGGCGTGCCCGCGCGGCATCCAGATCACTCAGGCGATCGCCGAGGTCAAGCAGGCGGTCATCCGCGGGCGGCGCTAGGCGCGGCGCGCGAGCATAACTCCTGACGAAGTCCGGGCCCCTCGTTCGAGCGGCCCGGACTTCTGCGGTTCCGGCTCCGCGGTGCTTCCGGCCGTCAGGAGTTGCGCGCAGCGACGGTTCTGCACAGCCCTGCACACACGCCCCAGTTGTCCCCAGATCAGAGCCGAGCGCGCCGCGCGGCGTCCGGCTGTTCGGGCACAGTTGCGCCGTGCGCGATTGGGGTGAGATCTTCTCGCTGTTCGGCGAGGTGGTGTTGAGCCGCGCCGACCTGCTCGCAGCCGGCGTGAAGCCGCGCGAGCTCACCCGGGCCGTGAAGTGCGGCGAGCTCGTGAGGCTGAGGCGGGACCACTACTGCTTGCCAGGGCTCGAGCGCCCCGCGCAAGCAGCGGTCCGAGTCGGGGGCAAACTCGGCTGCGTCTCGGCGCTCAAGGACTACGGCGTCTTCGCCTACGACGCCCGCCAGACGCATGTGCAGGTCGACCCCTTCGCGTCGCGCCTGCGCAGCCCCGAGCCCGAGTGGGCCCGGTTGACCGACGTCAACCGCGGCGGGATCGAGCTGCACTGGCTGCCCGAGTTCGCCGAGCACGAGTCCGAAGCCCATCGCGTCAGTGTGATGGACGCCCTCTTCGAGTCGCTCCACTGCCAGCATCCGTGGCATGCACTGGCGTCGATCGACAACGCGCTTCACCAGGGGCTCATCACCCGCGATGACCTCGACGAAGTCTTCTGGCATGCCCCGCGGCGGCTGCAGGGGCTTCAGCAGCTGGTCGACGAGCGCGCCGAATCCGGGCAGGAGACGGTGCTGCGGATGATCGTGCGCCAGACGGGGCTGCCCTACGAGCTGCAGGTCTCGTTTCCCGAGACGGGGCGGGTCGACATGCTGGTCGCGGGCTGCCTGGTGCTCGAGGCGGACAGCCGCGCGTTCCATGACGGGTGGGAAGCCCATGTGCGCGACCGCGGGCGCGATCTCGCCTTCGCAGCCATGGGGCTCGCGTCTCTGCGGCCGGCATACCAGCACACGATGCATCGGCCGGCGCTGGTCAAGAGCGCGATCGAGGGCCTGGTGAGCAGCCAGTTGCGGTTCTCTCGGCGCTGAACGGCTCTCTGCACGACGGTGTTGCGCGAGCGTGATGCGCACAACTCCTGACGGGGTCGCGGCGCGGGGACGGAGTTCTGCGGAATCCTGCGGCCGCGGATCTCCGGCCCCGGCATCCATCAGGAGTTATGCGCAGAGCCTGTCGTGGAGGACGGCTGCCCGGTGCACACACCGCCCGGTCGCCGGAAAGCCCTCCTACCGGCGGGCGGCGACCGACTGCTCGACGACCGCGCGGGCCTCGGCGGCGGAACGGGCGCCGAGAGCCGCGCGGGCGAGCTCGCGTGCCTCGGGCAGCGTGTGTCGGGCGAGCTCGGCACGGACCTCCGCCAGCAGCGCCGGGGTCATCGACAGCTCGGTCGCGCCCAGTCCGACCAGCACGACCGCGAGCAACGGGTCGCCCGCGGCCTCGCCACAGACCCCGAGCGGGATGCCGGCCGCGCCCGTCGCCTCGCCGACCAGGCGCGCGAGGCGCAGCACGGCCGGGTGCCACGGGTCCTGATAGGCGGCCACCGTGCCGAGCATGCGGTCGGCGGCGAGCGTGTACTGCGTGAGGTCGTTCGTGCCGAGCGACACGAAGTCGACGAGCGGCGCGAGCTGGTCGGCGAGCACCGCCGACGACGGCACCTCGACCGTGATGCCGACCTGCACGACGCCGGCCGCACGGGCGACGCGCACGAAGTACTCGGTCTCGTCGGCGTCGGCCACCATGGGCGCCATCACGGCGAGCTCGACGCCGGCCGCGTCACGGGCGGCGACCAGGGCCGCGAGCTGGTCGCGCAGCACCCCCTCGTGCTCGCGCAGCGCGCGCAGGCCGCGGCGGCCGAGCGCCGGGTTCTCCTCGTGGCGGTGGCTGAGGAAGGCGAGCTGCTTGTCGGCGCCCGTGTCGAGCACGCGCACCTCGACGCGGCGCCCCGCGAAGGGCCGGAACGCCTCGGTGTAGTGCGCGGTCTGCACGGCGACCGAAGGAGCCGATCGGTGGTCGAGGTAGAGGAACTCGGTGCGCAGCAGGCCCACGCCCTCGGCGCCGAGCGCGACCGCGCCGGCGGCCTCGGCCGGGTCGGCGAGGTTCGCGAGCAGCGGAACGGGTGTGCCGTCGGCGAGCGCACCGGCGCGCGGCGCGGCGGGCGTTTCGGCCGCAGTCGCCTCAGTCGCGTCGACGGTGCCGCATCGCGCGAGCGCCCCGTCGAGCTCGGCTCGGCTGGGCTCGGAGACGACGAGCCCGGCCGGCGCGTCGACGACGACGAGGTCGCCGTCGGCGAGGTCGCGGCACCCCGCCGCCCCGACGATCGCCGGCAGCCGGCGCTGCCGCGCGAGGATCGCGGTGTGCGAGGTCGGGCTGCCCGCGACCGTCACGATCGCGAGCACCTTGTCGAGGTCGAGTGCGGCCGTGTCGGCGGGCGCGAGGTCGTGGGCGACGAGGACGAAGGGCTCGTCGGATGCCGGCACCACCGGCATCTCGGCCCCGGTCAGGCGCGCGACGGTGCGGCGCGCGACGTCGTCGAGGTCGGCGGCGCGCTCGGCGAGGTGGCCGCCGAGCGCCTCGAGGCTCGCCCGGCAGGCGGCGAAGGCGTCGTAGACGGCGCGCTCGGCGCACCGGCCCGCCTCGATGCGCGCGGCGACGTCGTCGATGAGGGTCGGGTCCTGGGCGAAGAGCGACTGGGCCTCGAGCACGTCGCGCGCGTCGCCGTCGGTGAGCGCGGCACGGGCGGCGAGCTCGGTCGCCGTGGCGGCGAGGGCGGTGCGGGCACGGGATGCCTCGGCCGAGGCATCCTCGACACGCGGCAGATCGAGCGGCGCCGCGATGGGCTCGGCCATGCGGAGAACGGCGCCGACGGCGACGCCGCGACCGACGCCGATACCGCTGATGCGCATTGAACCTCCCGCGCTGACAGCCTAACCGGCGCGTTTCGGGTGATTCCCGATCGCGCATAACGGGAAGATGTCAGTCATGAGCGAGCGCCAGACCGCCGAGCGTCAGCCGACCGATCGCGTCGAACAGGTGCGGGATGCCGTCCAGTGGGCACGCGGGTCGCGTGTGACCCGCGTCGTGCAGCGGTTCAACGACGCCGAGGGGCCGCTGCTCGCCGCGGGCATGGCGTACCGCTCGATCTTCGCGCTGTTCGCAGCGGTCTGGGTCGGCTTCTCGATCGCGGGCATCTGGGTGCGTTCGAACCCCGCTCTCTACAGCCACCTGATCGGCATCGTGAACCATGCCGTTCCGAACCTGATCGGCGAGCACGGCGCGATCTCGCAGCGCGCCCTCGACAACGCGGGCGTCACGCTGACCCTGACCGGCATCGCGGCCGTCCTCGTCCTGATCTGGACGGCCCTCGGTTGGCTGAACGCGACGCGACGCGCGATCCGCGCGATCTTCGATGTCGGCCCCGACAAGCGGAACTTCTTCGTGCAGCGCGGCATCGACGCCGTGCAGGCGCTGGCGTTCAGCATCGGCCTGCTCGCTTCGGCCCTCGTATCAGTGCTGACCATGCAACTGGTGGAAGAGACGCTGCACGCGCTGGGCTTCTCGACGCACTCGATGCTCGCGCAGGTCGCCTACTACGTCGTGACGATCCTCGTCACGCTGCTCATCAACTTCGGCACCCTCGCGGGCATGTACCGGGTGCTGTCGCGCCTCTACATCCCCTGGCGCAATCTCTTCCTCGGCTCGGCGCTCGGGGCCGTCGCGCTCACGGTGCTGAGCCAGGCGTCCAGCTATCTGCTGCGCGGCGCGACGCGCAATCCGCTGCTCGCGACCTTCGGCGTCTTCGTCGGTCTGCTGCTGTGGTTCAACTTCGTCTGCATGGTGATCCTGATCGGGGCGTCGTGGATCTCGGTCGGCATGGAGGACGCCGGCCTCTCGGCCCGGCGGCTGTCGGCCGCCGAGGCCGCGCACGAGCAACTGCGTGCCGCGTATGCGCGCGACCTCGACGCCGCGCGCGAGGACGTGGTGCTGGCACGGGCCCGGCTCGAGGCGACGACGGGGTGGGGCGGGCGGCGGCGCGCACGGGCCGCACTGCGGGCCGCATTGCGGAACCTGCAGCAGGTGACGGCGAACGACCCGACGCTGCGGTAGCGCGGCGGCGGGGCATCCTCTCGCCCTGCAGGCTTCGAATGTCGGATGCCCCGGCTAGTCTTTCCGCATGGCGAAGTCC
This sequence comes from Microbacteriaceae bacterium, assembly GCA_009780695.1. Lineage (GTDB taxonomy): Bacteria > Actinomycetota > Actinomycetes > Actinomycetales > Microbacteriaceae > Gryllotalpicola. Next base: position 130,574 of record WQZN01000003.1, on the reverse strand, counting down.
ACCCCTCTGCGCATCGCGTCGATCAACGTCAACGGCATCCGCGCCGCCTATCGGAAGGGCATGGGCGACTGGGTCGAGAGCCGCGGCGCCGACATCATCGCGATCCAAGAGGTGCGCGCCTCCACCGACGACATCTCGGGCCTGCTCGGCCCCGAGTGGAACGTGCTGCACGACGAGGCGACGGCCAAGGGCCGCGCCGGCGTCGCGCTCGCGAGCCGGAAGAAGGCCGAGATCCACCGCGTCACCTTCGGCGCCGACGACTTCGACTCGGCCGGCCGCTGGCTCGAGGCCGACTACGACGTCGACGGCACGCTCGTGACCGTCGTCTCGACCTATGTGCACTCGGGCGAGGTGAACACCCCGAAGCAGGTCGAGAAGTACAAGTTCCTCGACACGCTGCTCACGCGCCTGCCCGAGCTGCGCGCGCACAACCCGCTGTCCGTGTTCATGGGCGACCTGAACGTCGGCCACCGCACGCTCGACATCAAGAACTGGAAGGGCAACGTCAAGAACGCCGGCTTCCTGCCCGAAGAGCGCGCGTACTTCGACAAGATCTTCGGCGCCGAGGGCGAAGAGGGCTACAACACGGGCGAGGCCGGCCTCGGCTGGGTCGACCTCGGGCGCCGCTTCGCGGGCGAGGTCGCCGGGCCCTACACGTGGTGGTCGCAGCGCGGCCAGGCGTTCGACAACGACACGGGCTGGCGCATCGACTACCAGGCCGCGACGCCCGAGCTCGCGGCGAAGGCCGTCTCGTACGCCGTCGACCGCTACCCCAGCTACGACGCGCGATGGTCCGACCACGCACCCGTCGTCATCGACTACGAGCTGTAGCGCCCGCTCGCGCAGCGCTCTCCCGCACCGGCACGGCGGCCCCGGCATCCGGCCGCCCCTTCGTCTTTCTCGCACCAAGGAACACTCATGACCAAGCCCCGCCTGTACTCGGGCATCCAGCCCTCGAGCGACTCGCTGCACCTCGGCAACTACGTCGGCGCTCTGCTGCAGTTCCGCGCCCTGCAGGACGACTACGACGCGTTCTTCTCGATCGTCGACCTGCACGCCCTGACGAACGCCGCGCACGACCCGAAGACGCTCGCCGCCGCATCTCGCGGGCTCGCCGCGCAGTACCTCGCGGCGGGGGTCGACCCCGGTAAGTCGACGCTGTATGTCCAGTCGCACGTGCCCGCGCACGCGCAGCTCGCCTGGGTGCTCAACACCATCACAGGCTTCGGCGAGGCGAGCCGCATGACCCAGTTCAAGGACAAGTCGCAGCGCTTCGGCGCCGAGGGCACGACCGTGGGACTGTTCGACTACCCCGTGCTGATGGCGGCCGACATCCTGCTGTTCGACGCCGAGGTCGTGCCCGTCGGCGACGACCAGAAACAGCACATCGAGCTCACCCGCAACCTCGCCGAGCGCTTCAACGCCCGCTTCGGCGAGACGTTCACGATGCCCGCCGGCAAGTACCCGGAAGAGGGCGCGCGCATCTACGACCTGCAGGACCCGACGTCGAAGATGTCGAAGTCCGCGGCGACCGACGCCGGCCTGATCTGGCTGCTCGAAGACCCCGCCAAGACGCGCAAGAAGATCATGCGCGCCGTGACCGACACGGGCGCCGAGGTGCGCTACGACTGGTCGGCCAAGCCGGGCGTCACCAACCTGCTCGAGATCTACACGGCCCTCACCGGCACGTCGGTCGAGGCCGCCGAGGGCGAGTTCGCCGGCAAGGGCTACGGCGACTTCAAGCGCACCGTGGCCGACGCCGTGATCGCCGAACTCGAGCCCGTGCGCGCCCGCGCGCTCGAGCTGCTCGACGACCCGGCCGAGCTCGACCGCCTGCTCGCGGTCAACGCGCAGCGCGCGAACGAGGTCGCCGAGGCGACGCTGAAGCGCGTGTACGACGCGGTGGGCATCCTGCCGCGCGGGTGATGTCATGACGCCCGCGCGCGGCCGTGCGGAGGCGGGTCGATTGTGCGGAGCCTGTGCCTGATTCGACCCGCAACATCGGCCCGACTCCGCACAATCGGCACGCGGCGACACGAACGACACCCGCGGAATAAACCGCGCGGTTATGCTGGTTGCGCAATACGTGCTCCGGGGTCGGTGAGAGTCCGAACCGGCGGTGATAGTCCGCGAGCCGCATCCGACAGGGTGCGGTTGAGCCGGTGGAACTCCGGCACCGACGGTTAAAGTCCGGATGGGAGGCAGCACGGCGTGCGCAGTTTTCGTGCACGCATTGCCGCATTTCGCGCACCCCCGGAGCCGACAGGGCCCGGAAGGATGCGGATGGACGAGCGGCAGATCGAGTCGGCGATGCGCCGTGCGCTCGAGCTCGCCGGCAACGGACCCGCGCGCGGTGTGAACCCGCGGGTCGGCTGCGTCATCCTCTCCCCCGCGGGCGAGATCGTCGCCGAGGGCTGGCACCGCGGTGCGGGCACCCCGCACGCCGAGGTGGATGCCCTGGCCCAGCTGTCCGAGGGCGGCGCCCGCGGCGCGACCGCCGTGGTCACCCTCGAGCCGTGCAACCACACCGGCCGCACGGGCCCGTGCAGCGAGGCGCTCATCGCCGCCGGCATCACGCGTGTCGCCTATGCGGTCGCCGACCCGGGCGAGCACTCGCGCGGCGGCGCCGACCGCCTGCGCGCGGCGGGTGTCGAGGTGATCGACGGCGTGCTGGGCGACGAGGTCGAGGCGTTCCTCGCCGACTGGCTGTTCGCCGCGCGGCACCACCGCCCGTTCACGACGCTCAAGTGGGCGTCGAGCCTCGACGGGCGCAGCGCCGCCGCCGACGGCACGAGCCAGTGGATCACCGGGCCCGTGGCGCGGGCCCGCGTGCACGAGCAACGGCGGGCGAGCGACGCCATCCTCGTCGGCACGGGCACCGTGCTCGCCGACGACCCGAGCCTCACGGCGCGCGGCCCGGGCGGCGAGCTGCTCGACGGGCAGCCGGTGCCGGTCGTGCTCGGCGAGCGGAGCATCCCCGACGACGCCGCGGTGCGACGGCATCCGCACGCCCCGATCGTGCTCGCGACCCGCGACCTCGCCGCCGCCCTGCGCGAGCTGCAGCAGCGCGGCATCCGCACCCTCTACGTCGAGGCCGGCCCCGCGCTCGCGAGCGCGTTCGCGACGAGCGGCCTCGTCGACGAGTACGCGGTCTACCTCGCCCCCACTCTGATCGGCGGCCCCCGCACCGCCCTCGGCGACCTCGGCGTCGGCTCGATCGACGAGCAGCGCCGCCTCGAACTCATCGGCGTCGAACGACTCGGCGACGACATCCTCGTGACCGCGCGACCCTCGGGGTCCCTTGGTCTCCATTCGCCGCACGCGGCTCAGTCGACCGGCGGGAATCCGCACGCGGCTCAGTCGACCAGCGGGACCCAGTAAGGAGACACATGTTCACCGGAATCATCGAAGAGATCGGCGAGATCACGCGCGTGCAGCAGCACGGCGACGCGTCGCGCATCACGGTGCGCGGCCCGATCGCCGTCGAGGGCGCGAAGCACGGCGACTCGATCTCGGTCAGCGGCGTGTGCCTCACCGTCGTCGCGCTCGAGAAGGACGCGTTCACGGCGGATGTCATGCAGGAGACCCTCGCGATGTCGACCCTCGACCAGGCCTCCGTCGGCCTCTACGTCAACCTCGAGCGCGCGGCACAGCTCGGCGACCGCCTCGGCGGCCACATCGTGCAGGGCCACGTCGACGGCACCGCGACCGTGCTCAGCACGCAGGACGGCAGCGCGTGGCGCGTCGTGCGCCTGTCGCTCACGCCTGAGCTCGCGCCGCTCGTCGCGCGCAAGGGTTCGATCGCGGTCGACGGCACCTCGCTCACCGTGAGCGCCGTCGGCGGCGACGCGGCCGAGGGCTACTGGTTCGAGGTCTCGCTCATCCCCGAGACCCTCGCCGCGACGACCCTCGGCCAGCGAGCCGTGGGCGACCGCGTGAACATCGAGACCGACATCCTCGCGCGGCACGTCGAGCGCATGCTCGAGTTCCGCGGCGCCGAGGCCACCCCGGAGAACGCGGAGACACACGCATGAGCATCGCCGGAATCCCCGAAGCCCTCGCCGCGCTGCGGGCGGGAAAGCCCATCATCGTGGCCGATGACGAGAGTCGCGAGAACGAGGGCGACGTCATCATGGCGGCCGAGTTCGCGACGCGCGAGTGGCTCGCCTGGACGGTGCGCCACACGAGCGGTTTCGTGTGCGCGCCGATGACTAACGAGATCGCCGACCGCCTCGAGCTGCCGGTCATGGTCGTCGACAACCGCGACCCGCTGGGCACGAACTACACGATCAGCGTGGATGCCGCAGACCGCAGCTCCACCGGCATCAGCGCCACCGAGCGCGCCCACACCCTGCGCGTGCTCGCCGATCTGCGGTCGACACCGGTCTCGCTCAACCGGCCGGGCCACATCCTGCCGCTGCGGGCCGTCGACGGCGGGGTGCGACAGCGCCCCGGTCACACCGAGGCCGCCGTCGACCTGCTGAAGCTCGCGGGGCTGACCCCCGTCGCCGCGATCGCCGAGGTCGTCGCGGAGGACGGCGAGATGATGCGCCTGCCGGGCCTGATCGAGCTCGCCGCCGAGACCGGCATCCCGGTCATCACCATCGCCGGCCTCATCGCCTATCTCGACGAGACGCGCGGCGCCGAGCCGCTCACGAGCACGATGCCCGTGCCCGAGGCGAGCGCCGTGACCTTCGAGGTCGAGACCGTCGTGCCGACGACGCGCGGCGAGTTCCGGCTGCGCGCGTACCGCGATCGGGCCACCGGTGCCGACCACGTCGCGATCATCGCCGGCGAGCCCGCCGACGGCGCACTCGTGCGCGTGCACTCCGAGTGTCTGACGGGCGAGGCCTTCGGCTCGCTCAAGTGCGAATGCGGGCCGCAGCTGGATGCCGCGCTCGAGACCATCCAGGCGGACGGCGGCGTCGTCGTCTACCTGCGCGGTCACGAGGGGCGCGGCATCGGCCTCATCAACAAGCTGCGCGCGTACAAGCTGCAGTCGGAGGGGCTCGACACGCTCGACGCGAACCTGGCCCTGGGCCTGCCGGCGGATGCCCGCGACTACACCGCGGCGGGCGACATCCTCGCCGACCTCGGCATCCGCTCGGTGCGCCTGCTGACCAACAACCCCGACAAGGTGGCGCAGCTCGAGGCGCACGGCATCGCCGTGGGCGAGCGCGTGCCGCTCGTCGTCGGCGTCGGCGCGCACAACGCGAGCTATCTCGAGACCAAGCGCGACCGCATGGGGCACGTCATCGAGTCGCTCGCGACCGATCACCAGTAACCGCCCGCAGGTCGAGCAGCAGCGGAACGCCGGCGACGCCGCGCGTCGAAACCAGACCCCTCTTCGAAAGGAACCACCATGGCCGGATCCGGCGCCCCCACCCAGTTCGAGAAGCTCGACGGCACGGGCCTGCACGTCGTCGTCGTCGCGGGAACGTGGCACGACGAGATCACGAACGGGCTCATCGCGGGCGCCCACCGCACGCTCGTCGAGTCGGGTGCGACCCACGAGCTCGTGCGGGTTCCCGGCTCGTTCGAGCTGCCCGTCGTGGCGAAGGCGGCGCTGGATGCCGGTGCGGACGCGGTCGTGGCGCTCGGCGTGATCATCCGCGGCGGCACGCCCCACTTCGAGTACGTCTCATCGGCCGCGACCGACGGCCTCACGCGCGTCGCGCTGGACACCGGCAAGCCCGTCGGCTTCGGCGTGCTCACGCTCGACGACGAGCAGCAGGGCCTCGACCGCGCCGGCCTGCCCGGCTCGAAGGAGGACAAGGGCGCCGAGGCCGCCCACGCCGCGCTGGCCACGGCCCTGGTGCTGCGCGCGCTGCGGAAGTAAGCGGCAGCGGGCCCCGTCACCCGGCCCCGCCGCGGTTGCACAGGGCGGGCGCGAGCCCGTCGGGCACATTTTCTGTTGTGGGGCATGTGGATGCCGGGCATCCCATATGCCCCACAACAGGAAATGTGCCGGACGCTACCGCCGGGGCGTCGACGCCGGGGTCGGTGCGGGCGACGGGGTCGCCGTGGGCGCCGACGAGCCGGCGGCCGGGGCCGACCGGTCGTCGGGCGCCGCCGACGGACTCTGCGTGGGCGCCGGGGTGAACTGCCCGTGGTCCGGGGCGGGCGTCATCGAGTACGCACGGAACCACGGAGTCGGAGACGGTTCGGGTCCGCCTCCGCTCCTGGCCCGGTGCTGCTCGTCCGACGGGCTCGCCGGTGGGGTGGCGAACACGCGGGGCGCGTGCGGTTGATCGGCTCGGCTCGCCCCCGGAGCGCCGTGCACGGCATGCGGGAGCGGGGATGCCTCGCCGCCCGTGTGCCGAACCGCCGCCTGATGCGTCTCGGGCGCCCCGTGTCGCACGCCCGACTCATGCGGGTGCGTCCCCACGAACGGCGCCACGACGCGGCCGACGACCGCCTGCGCCGGCGAGGGAAGGCGTCCCTCGGCCGCGGCGGCCAGGGTGCCCCCCGCGAACAACGCGAACGCGACCCCGAGCGTCACCCCGGGGACGACCCCGCGGCGCAGACGCCTGCGCGCGGTGCCCGTGGTCGTGACGACCACGGGTGCCGCGGCCTCGCCGACCTCGGCGACGACGGCCATGAGCAGCGCGGCGGCGGGGTCGCCGTCGGGCAGCGCGGGCTGCGTCGCGGCGTCCCCCGCGGCCCGCATCGCGATCGCGTCGAGCAGCGCGTCGTCGCTCGCGAGGGCGGCGAGGTCGTCGTCGGGGTGGTGCGGCATGCGGCCTTTCACGGGCGGTCATGGTGGGGCGTGCACCGCGGCGCACGCCCGGTCGGAACCCGGGCTCGGCGGTCTGACTGGGGAGGGGTGGAGAAGCCGAGCCCGGGCGGTTCGAGGCCCCGGCCGACGACGAGCGCGCCGACCGGGGCAGGGCGCCTTAGCGGCGGGCGCCGGTGTTCAGCGACGGCGCACGGTGCGACGTCTGGGTGCGCGAGCCGAAGCCGGTGCCCTGCTGCGCGCTCGAGGCCTGCGTGCCGCGGACGAAGGTGCGCGAGGCGCTGTTCAGAGCGCTCGTGCTGGCCGCGGAGGCCGGGGTCGCGGGCGTCGCGGGCGCGGTGGCCGAGGGGCTGGCCGGCGTCGCGGGGACGACCGGGGTGCGGTCGCCGTCGTTGTCGTGACGCGGCTGCTCGGTCGGGAGCGTCGCGGGGGCGGTCGGCGTCGAGGTCGGCGCGGGGACCGGCTTGTGGTCGTTGTGGTGCCAGAGGTTCCACCACCAGTTGTGGTGGTGACGACGGTGGTGGTGACGACGGTGGTGGTGCTCGGCCGGCGCCGGCGTGGCCGACGCGGTCGGCGTCGCGGTGCTGGTCGGAGCCGGGGTCGCCGTGTCGGTCGGGTTCGGCGTCGCGGTGTCGGTCGACGACGGCACCGGCACGTAGACCGGGGCGCCGCTGGCCGTCGGGTCCGCCGTCGCGGTGGCGGTCGAGGTGGCCGCAGGCGTCGTCGCACTCGTCGTCGAGGTGTCGGCGTTGGCGGCGATGCCGCCGATCAGGCAACCGCCGACGATCACCGCGGCACCCGTCGACAGGGTGATGAGCTTGGTGGTTCGGTTCTGCATATCGGAATGTCTCCCGTTCGAATCGATGAGCGGCCGAAGATCGGCCGTCGATTCAGGTGCATTGCCGACGGGGACGGATCCGTTACAGGAATTCCCGAATTTGTTTTTCCGAGCCCGAAATCGGGCCGCTGCCGCTACGGGCGGAAGGCCATCAGGATGACGACGACGACCAGCAGGATCGTGGTGACGCCGGCGGTGGCCGCGACCGCGGAGTATGCGGCGGGCCTGCGCGCCTTGTCGCCCTCGGCGACCGGCGCGGCCGACTCGATCTCCTCCGCGCCACGGCGCAGGTTGGGGACGACCACGAACACGCTCAGCACGAAGGCGCCCGCGTAGAGGACGACCGACAGCCACACCCACAGCGCGGCGAACGAGATCTTGTGCCCCGATGCGCCCGCCTCGCCCATTGCGGCGAAACCGAGCAGGAAGACCAGCAACGACGCCCAGCTGAAGATCGCGACGGTGCGTGCCAGGCCGCTCACCTGCTTCGCGTCGTGGTTGCGCATCGCGCGCAGGCCCGTGTGCGGCAGCAGCGCCATGGGGCCGATGATGAAGACGGCAAGCAGAACATGGAATGCACCCGCGACGTTGGTCATGGCGTCAGCCTAGCGAGGGGCCTCCATTCGCTTCGCTCAGTCGATCGGCGGGTTGGACGCTCAGCCGACCGGCGGGGTGGACGCTCAGTCGACCGGCGGCCGCGAAACCTAGAATCGGCACGCCATGAGTGACGCATCCGCGGCAGCCGCCGACTCCCCCGCCTCTTCCCGCAGCACCCGCACCGCGCGCCCGGCCCGGCGCGGTTTCGGCCGCCGCCCGTCGTCCGACGACGGGCCCCGCGCCTCGTTCTCGCAGCTGCTGCCGTATCTGACCGAGCACAAGCGGGTGCTCGGCTGGGTCATCGCGCTCTCGGTGCTGGGCGCTGCGGCATCCCTCGCCCAGCCCCTGCTGGTCAACCAGGTGATCACGAAGGTGCAGCACTCCACGCCGCTCGGCTGGCTCGTGTGGGCACTCGTCGGGCTCGTCGTGATCGCGGGCATCATCTCGGGCTACCAGCACTACCTGCTGCAGCGCACGGGCGAGGGCGTCGTGCTCTCGACCCGCCGCCGGCTCGTGGCGCGCATGCTCAACCTGCCCATCTCGCAGTTCGACCAGCGCCGCACCGGCGACCTCGTGAGCCGCGTCGGCGCCGACTCGACCGCGCTGCGCGCGGTGCTGACGCAGGGCCTCATCGATGCGATCGGCGGGGCGCTGACCTTCATCGGGGCGCTCATCGGCATGGCGATCGTCGACCCCGTGCTGCTCGGGCTGACCGTGCTCGTGATCGGGCTCTCGGTCGTCGTGGTCGTGGCGCTGTCGGGGCGCATCCGCGTCGCGTCGGGCAAGGCGCAGAAGAAGGTCGGCGATCTGACCGCGGCCGTCGAGCGCGCGATCTCGTCGGTGCGCACGATCCGCGCGGCGGGTGCGACCGCGCGCGAGGTCGCCGCGGTGGAGAAGGATGCCGAAGGCGCCTGGCAGATGGGCATCCAGGTGGCGCGCATCTCCGCGATGGTCGTGCCCGTGGCCGGCATCGCGCTGCAGGTATCGTTCCTGGTCGTGCTCGGCATCGGCGGCTATCGCGTGGCATCCGGAGCGATCTCGGTCGCCAACCTTGTGACGTTCATCATCTTCCTGTTCATGCTCGTCATGCCGCTCGGCAACGCGTTCGGCGCGATCACCTCGGTGAACTCGGCGCTCGGAGCCCTGGGCCGCATCGAGGAGATCATCGCGCTGCCCGGCGAGGACGCGTCCGATTCGCGCGCGGCCGGGGTCGCCGATGAGCGGGCGGATGCCCCGGCGCTGGCCTTCGAGGACGTGTGGTTCTCGTACCCGGAGGCGCCCGTCGAGGCCGTGGCCTCGGTCTCCATTCGGCCGCAGACGGCCTCAGTCGACCAGCGGGAGTCCGCTGATCGGCCCAGCGAAGCGGCCCCCGCCGGTCGACCGAGCGCAGCGAGTGGAGACCCCGAAACCGCCGGTGTGCTCACGAACGTGTCGTTCGCGGTGCCGCGCGGGAAGCGCACGGCGCTCGTCGGGCCGTCGGGCGCCGGCAAGTCGACGACGCTGGCGCTCATCGAGCGGTTCTACGACCCGACGTCCGGCACGATCCGCATCGGCGGTGTCGACATCGCCGACTTGCCGCGCGACGAGCTGCGCGCCCAGCTCGGCTACGTCGAGCAGGACGCCCCCGCCCTCGCCGGCTCGCTGCGCGACAACCTGACGCTCGGCGCACCCGCGGCGACCGACGACCAGTGCCGCCGCGTGCTCGAGGCCGTGAACCTCGGCGAGGTGCTCGCACGGTCGCCGCTCGGCCTCGCGGCACCGGTCGGCGAAGAGGGCGTCATGCTCTCCGGCGGCGAGCGCCAGCGTCTCGCGATCGCGCGGGCTCTGCTGGCCGCTCCCCCGATCCTGCTGCTCGACGAGTCGACGTCGTCCCTCGACGGGCGCAACGAGCAGCTGATGCGTGAGGCCATCGACGCCGTCGCCGCCGACCGCACCATGGTCGTGATCGCGCACCGGCTGTCGACCGTCGTCGACTCCGACCAGATCGTCGTGCTCGACCACGGGCGGGTCGTCGGCGTGGGCACGCACTCGGAGCTCGTGGTCTCGACCCCGCTCTACCGCGAGCTCGCGAAGCACCAGCTGCTCGTCTGAGCAGCGGCCGCCACGACGCTCGGCGCGCGCGGTCTCCGGCGCGATGTGCCCATCCGTCGCGCTTGTGCCCGGACGTCCGGGTGCAGTTGCGACGGATGGGCACATCCGCCGTCAGCAGCGCGGGGAAGACGGGCAGAGCCGCCCACGAGAGGGGCAGACCGGCCCCGCCGCCCCTACCGCTGGAAGCGCGCCGCCGTCTCGCCCGCCAGCGCGACCTCGACGCGCTCGCGCTGGCGGGCGCTCATCGGCGGCAGCGCGCCGACGGGGTACCAGGCGGCCTCGGTGTTCTCGCCGTCGGCGGGGTACGGCTCGCCCGAGACCCACGCGCAGCGGAAGGTGATGTCGAGATACCGCGAGCGGTCGCCGTTGCCGTAGACGACGACCCTGTCCTCGACGTGCACGCGCACGAGGTGCTCGGCCACGGCAACGACGCCCGCCTCTTCCAGCACCTCGCGCTCGGCGGCGACCGCCGGCGGCTCGCCCGGATCGATGATGCCCGTCACGGGCGTCCACTCGCCGTTGTCCGCGCGGCGCACGAGCAGCACTTCGCGCTCGTCCGCGGCACCCGCCTCGGGCGCCTCACCGCGCAGCACGACGGCCGTGACGCCGGAGAGCCAGAGCTCGTCGTTCCCGATCTTCTCGCGCAGTCTGAGGATGAAATCCGGCGTCGGCATGCCGCCAGCCTAGGTGCGACATCCGCCGCGCCCACGGAACTGAAACGTTCAATCGGATGCCGCACCGCGCCCGTTATCGTTGACGGGTGACCGACTCCCAGGCGCTCACCGTCGACGCCGCCGTAACCGCTGCCCAGTCCGCCTTCGAGTCCGCACGCGGGGTCGCGCCCCGCACGCGCGCCGCCTGGCTCGACGCCCTTGCCGCCGCGCTCGACGCGAACCGCGAGCGCCTCGTCCCCCTCGCGCACGACGAGACCCACCTGCCCGAGGGCCGGCTGAACGGCGAGCTCACCCGCACGGCGTTCCAGCTGCGGCTGCTCGGTCAGGACACCGTGACCGGCGAGCACCTCGCCGCCGCCATCGATCACGCCGACCCGGCGTGGGGCATGGGGCCGCGGCCCGACATCCGCCGCGTGGGCGAGCCGCTCGGCGTCGTCGGCGTGTTCGGCGCCTCCAACTTCCCCTTCGCGTTCAGCGTGCTCGGCGGCGACTCGGCCGCGGCGCTCGCGGCCGGCTGCGCGGTCGTGCACAAGGCGCACCCGGCGCACCTCGAGCTGGCACGGCTGACGGCGTCGATCGCGGCGGATGCCCTGCGCGCCGCCGGCGCCCCCGACGGCCTCTTCGCGCTCGTCGAGGGGCACGACGCGGGCACGCAGCTCGTGCAGCACCCGCTCGTGAAGGCCGTCGGCTTCACCGGCTCGACCGCCGGGGGCCAGGCGCTCGCGGCGCTCGCGGCGGCACGGCCCGAGCCCATCCCCTTCTACGGCGAGCTCGGCTCGACCAACCCCGTCTTCGTCACGCCGGGCGCGTGGGCCGCGCGACGCGACGCGATCCTCGCGGGCTTCGTCGGCTCGTTCACCCTCGGCATGGGCCAGTTCTGCACCAAGCCGGGCTTCCTGATCGTGCCGGCCGGCTCGCGCGACGAGCTGGTGCAGGGCGTGACGGATGCCTCACCCGTGCCGCCGCACGCGATGCTCTCCCCCGGCCTGCGCGCCGGTTTCGAGTCGTCGCGCGACGAGCTCGCGGCCGTCGACGGCTTCGAGGTGCTCACGACGCTGCCCGGGGGCGACGGGGCGCCCGAGGCGACCGTGCTGCGGGCATCCGCCGCCGCCCTGCTCGCCCGCCCCGAGCTGCTCGAGCACGAGATGTTCGGGCCGGCCTCGGTCGTGGTGGAGTACGACGACCCCGCGCAGCTCGAGCAGCTCGCTGCGCGCATCGGCGGCCAGCTGACGGCGGGGGTGCATGCCGAGGACGGCGACACGAGCGCCGACATCCCCGGTCTGCTGCGCACGCTCGCCGCGCACGCCGGGCGCGTGCTCTGGAACGGCTGGCCCACCGGGGTCACGGTGAGCTACGCGCAGCAGCACGGCGGCCCCTTCCCCGCGACGACGGCGCCCGGCACCACCTCGGTCGGAACGGCCGCGATCGCCCGCTTCCTGCACCCGGTCGCGTATCAGGACGTGCCGGATGCCGCGCTGCCCGCGCCCCTGCAGGACGCCAACCCGTGGAACATCTCGCGCCGCGTGGACGGGGTGCTCACGCTCGCCTGACGGGCACTTTTTCTACTGTGGGGCATACCAGATCAGGCATCCTGATATGCCCCACAGCAGAAAAAGTGCCGCACGAACTACGCGAGCGCGCTCGGCAGCAGCTCGGCCCCCGCGGCGGCGAGCTCGGCCAGGGCGGTCGCGGACGAGGCGTCCCCCACACCCGCGATCAGGTCGGTGAAGACGCGCACGTGCTCGCCGTCCGCGAGCGAGTCGAGGGCGCTCGCCCGTACGCAGTGGTCGGTCGCGATGCCCACGATGTCGAGCTCGCGCACCCCGTGCGCCTGCAGCACCTCGCGGATGCCCTTGCCGAACTCGTCGACGCCCTCGAACGCCGAGTAGGCCGGCTTGCCCTGGCCCTTCTTGAGATGCACGTCGATGCAGTCGGATGCCAGCGCCGGGTGGTACTCGGCACCGGGGGTGCCCGCGATGCAGTGCGCGGGCCAGGTGTCGACATAATCCGGTCGGTCCGAGATGTGGCCGCCGTTGTCGTTGTCGGCGTCGTGCCAGTCGCGACTCGCGATCACGAGGTCGTAGTCGCCGCCGTGCGCCTCGAGGAACGCGGTGACGCCCTCGGCCACCGCCGCTCCCCCGGCGACGGCGAGCGACCCGCCCTCGGTGAAGTCGTTCTGGACGTCGACGATCAGCAGCGCGCGGCTCATGCCGTCAATTCTGCCGCGATGGGCGTCAGCTGTTCGAGAGGTTCCCGCCGCACGAGTAGATGGCGGCGGTGAGCGCGTCGATCGCGGCCTTGGCGCTGTCGTTGACGTTGCCGAGGGCGAAGATCGCGAAGGTCAGCTCGGTGCCGTCCTTGGCGTCGATGACGCCGGCGAGCGTGTAGCCGTTGGTGATCCACCCGGTCTTGGCGTGCACATGGCCGATGGCGATGCTCGAGGCGCCCTGGAACCGCCCGTAGGCCTGCGACAGCGTGCCCGACTGGCCGGCGACCGGCAGCGAGTTGTAGATGACGCCCAGGCCCTGCTGCTGGTTCATCACCTTGATCATGAAGTTCGTCAGGAACGACGGGGGCACGCGGTTGTCGGGCGAGAGGCCGGACCCGTCCACGATCGTGAGGGACGAGGCGTCCAGCCCGTACGTCTTGAGCGCGGCGACGTCGGCGGCCTGGATCGCGCCGAAGGTGTTGCCCGTGCCCTCCTTGATGGCGGTGAGGCGGGCCAGCGTCTCCATCACGGTGTTGTCCGAGTCGAGCAGCGCCTGGTTCAGCAGCGTCGAGATCGGCTGCGAGGTCACCGTGCCGAGCGGGGTCTCGCCCTGCGGGGCGGCGGTCTCACCGGCGTACTGCACGCCGAGCAGCTGCGCGAAGGCCGTGCCCGCGTCGCCGACCGGGTCGGCGCCGCGCGGCGACTCGAGCTTGGTCGGGTCCTGCTTGTCGCCGTTGGCGATGAGCGCGGTGATCGGGGCGGTCGAGCCCTCGCCGGTGCGCTCGGTCACGGGCCACGACGGCTGCCACGACGGGCCGCCGAAGAGCGAGGAGTCGGTCACGACCGAGGTGATGGGCTGCCCCGCGTTCGACGGGTCGGCCGCCCAGGCCTGCTGCACCTGGTTCGCGAGGTCGGCGAGCGTCGGGGCGTTCTGGTAGTAGGCGCCGCCGTTGACCGACAGCGTCGGGTCGCCGCCGCCGACGAGCACGACCTGGCCGGGCTGCGTGCCCTTGACGACCGTCGTCGAGATGGTGGCGTTGGGGCCGAGCACGGCGAGCACGGCGGCGGCCGTGATCGTCTTCATGACGGATGCCGTCGGAGCCGGTGTCTCGCCGTTGCGATCGAAGAGCACCTGGCCGGTCTGGGCGTCGAGCACCTGTGCCTCGAGGTTGCCGAGGCGCGGGTCGGCGGCGGCCTGCGTGACCGAGCACGTCTTGAGCGCCGACGCGGGCAGGGCCGGGTTCGCGGTCGGCCGCGTCGTCGGGGTGGGCGTCGGGGTCGGCGTAGGCGTCTGCGAGGGGGTGGATGTCGGGACGACCTGCTTCAGCGCCGCCGGCTGCCCGCTCGGCGTCGCGGCCCCGGCGGCGAACGCGCCGCCGCCGATGACGAGGAACGCGGCGGTCGCGCCCGAGACGAGCCAAGCCGTGGGGTGGCTGCGGATGGAGGCGAGGAAACCCTGCCACGCGCGCCCCACCCGGTTGGGCGCCGCGGGCCCCTGCGTGCCGTCGACGATGACGGGCTGCGCGAAGGCCTGCGTCGGCTCATCCGCGCCGGGCTGCGCGATGGCCTGGGTGGGCTGGAAGAGGGTGTCGAAGTCTTCGCGGCCGGGGAGGTTGGGGTCGGTCACGCCGACGACTATAACCAGTGCCGCCTGGACGCCCCCGCTGAGGGGGCACCCGAAAGCCGGTGGGCAGGCGGAACCGGCGCCTCGGTCGCGTAGATTCGTACAGGAGAGACATAGCTTCGTACGGAGCGGGCGAGCGGGCGGTGACGGCATGCACAACGGCGCGGAATACACCCTGATCGCGGCCATGGGCGTGCTCGTGCTGGTCACCGCGACCGGCGTCTCGCGCCGCATCGGCGTCGCGGCGCCGCTGCTGCTCGTGGCGATCGGTGCGGGCCTCAGCTATCTGCCCGGCGCGCCCGCCATCCACCTCGAGGCGGAGTGGATCCTCGTCATCGTCCTCCCTCCCCTGCTCTATGGCGCCTCGGTCGCGTTCCCGGTGGTCGACTTCCGGCGCAACCTCGCGCCGATCGCGCTGCTCGGGGTGGCGCTCGTCGTGCTCTCGGCGATCGCCGTCGGGTGGGTGCTGTTCGTGATCTTCCCGAAGCTCGATCTCGCGACCGCGATCGCGCTCGGCGCGGTGCTGAGCCCGACGGATGCCGTGTCGGCGACATCCATCGCCAAGCGCCTCGGGCTGCCGTCCCGGGTCGTGACGGTCCTCGAGGGCGAGAGCCTCGTGAACGACGCGTCGACGCTCGTGCTGCTGCGCACCGCGATCGCGTCGATCGCCGCCGTGTTCGACCTCGGCCACGCGATCGGCGACTTCGTGTGGGCGACCATCGGCGGCGTCATCGTGGGCGCGATCGTCGGCGTGCTCGCGTCGGCGATCCGCAAGGGCTTCCGCGACGCCGTGCTGGTCACGTCGATCTCGTTCGCGGTGCCGTTCTTCGCGTATGCCCCGGCCGAGGCGCTGAACGCGTCCGGTGTCATCGCGGTCGTCACGACCGGCCTCATCGTGGGCCACCGCAGCGTGCGCACCCAGACCGTGCAGCTGCGGCTCGTGGAGCAGACGAACTGGCGCACGCTGCAGTTCCTGCTCGAGAACGGCGTGTTCCTGGTGATGGGCTACCAGCTGCGGGAATACATCGCCGACGACATCCACGACGGCTTCCAGCCCGGCTACACGATCGCGCTGGGCCTGCTCGCGGTCGCGATCCTCGTGGCGGTGCGCGTCGCGTTCGTGTTCCCGATGTTCGCGGCGCTCAACCGCCGCAGCCGGGCCATCGCCGCGGGCCGCGCGAGCCGGTTCGGTCATGCGGCCGCGTGGGTGGCGTGGCGGGTGACCGCCTGGCGGCACCGCGGCACGGCGGACGACTGGCGCCGCCTGCGCGAGCGGCGTGAGCGCGCCGACCAGAACTTCCACCGGCACGAGCAGATCGACTGGCGCGCGAGCGCGCTCATCGGCTGGTCGGGCATGCGCGGCGTCGTGACCGTGGCGGCGGTGCAGGCGCTGCCGCCGCAGACGCCCTACCGGTCGGCGCTCATCCTGATCTCGTTCACCGCCGCGGTCGCGACGCTGCTGCTCGGCGGCCTGACCCTGCCCGCCCTGGCCCGGTGGCTCGGCATCCCGACCAGCACGAGCTCGACGCGCGAAGAGGTGAGCGACCTGTTCCATGAGCTCACCGGCTCGGCCCGCGAGCTGCTCGACGACCCCGGGCTCACGCGAGCCGACGGCACCGCCTATGCGCCCGAGGTGGTCGCGCGGGTCCGCGAGGACCTCGAGCGGCACGCGGCCCTCGCGGCGCGCAGCCTGCCGAGCACCACCGTGCGCACGATCTCGGCGGAAGCGCACGAGCTGCGCGGTCGCGTGCTCGATGCCGAGCGCGAGGCACTGGCGGATGCCCGCGCGACCAGCACCTACGGCGCCGCCGCGCTCGCCACCGCCGAGGCCGTGCTCAACACCCTCGAGGCGCAGACCGAGCAGGAGGACGCGGCGGGCTGAGGCGGGTGCAGGGGT
This sequence comes from Microbacteriaceae bacterium, assembly GCA_009780695.1. Classification (GTDB taxonomy): domain Bacteria; phylum Actinomycetota; class Actinomycetes; order Actinomycetales; family Microbacteriaceae; genus Gryllotalpicola. Next base: position 113,908 of record WQZN01000003.1, on the reverse strand, counting down.
TCCGCAGGCATTCACGGTGCGGGGCAGGCCGGCATGTCCATACGGGAGGGCCTGCCCAACGAAGCGAACCGAACTCACCGCTCGCGTGAGTTCTGAGGGGTCCCACCCGACGGAACGCGCCCGAACGCACCGCTCGCGTGCGTTCGGCGCCGCCCCGAGCTCGCCCGCGGCACAGATCTTGCGCACGGCTCGCCGTCACTGAGACGGTTCCGACTTCCAGCGACGCTGAGATTTGCAGCAAACGGGGAATCCGGCTTCACTGTTTGCGGCGAGCGACCCTCGCGCACCCCTCCTGCGGGCGTCCCGCTGCCCAACCATCGCGCGGGGCGCCTTGACGGGCGGGCGCAGAGGCCCGGGCAGCGCGGCACCGCCGCCGCGACATCCCCCGCTCAGCCCGCGTTCTTCGCCGCGGCGACCGCCCTCTCCGTCGCGGCCTTGCGGCCGAAGAACGACGCGATGAGCAGCGAGACCACGCAGAACACCGACAGCAGGCTGAGCCCGACGAAGTAGCTGTGGTGCTGCGCGTCGTAGGTCAGGCCCATGACGAGCGGCGGGAAATAGCCCCCGAGCCCGCCGGCGGCGGCGATGATGCCGCCGACCGTGCCGACCGAGTTCGCCGGAACGACCTTGCCGACCCACGCGAAGACGCCACCCGTGCCGAGCCCGAGCAGCAGCGCCATGGCGAGGAACGAGCCGCCATAGGCGACCTCCTGGATGGGCTGGAACGACACGATCTCGGCGAACACGATGACGCCCACGAGCGAGACGATCGTCACGAGCCGCGGGCCGACGTGGTCGGCGATGATGCCGCCGATCGGGCGCGCGATGACCGCGGCGAGCGCGAAGCCCGCGACGCGCGTGCCCGCCTGCTCGGCGTTGAAGCCGTAGACGGTCGAGAGGTAGGTCGGCAGGTAGTTCGAGAACGCGACGAAGGCGCCGAACACGATCGCGTACATGAAGCAGAGCGCATACGTCGCCGGCAGCGTGAACGCGCGGCGCAGGGCCGGGAACGCGGGCTGCGGGGTGCGCGTGTAGAACACCGGCGACTCGCGCAGGAACAGCGCGCAGACGACGGCGAAGAGCGCCGCGACCCCCGCGACGATGAGGTGGGTCGGCAGGTAGCCGACGGCCGCGACGAGGCGCGGGGTGAAGAACGCCGAGACGGCGGTGCCGACCATGCCCGCCCCGAACACCCCCGTTGCGAAGCCCTTGCGCTTCGGGTCGTACCAGGCCGACGAGAACGGGATGCCGACCGCGAACACCGAGCCCGCGACGCCGAGGAAGAACGCGGCGACCATGAGCGCCCCGAAGTCGTTCAGCGTGCCGACGAGGCCCGTCACGGCGGCCATGACCGCGGCCGAGCCGAGCACGATCGTGAACATGACGCGGCCGCCGAACTTGTCCGTGAGGATGCCGGCGGGCACCCGCGCGAGCGAGCCGACGAAGATCGGCATCGCCACGAGGAACGCGATCTGCTCGGAACCGAGGTGCATCGCGGCGACGTAGTGCTTCGAGAGCGGGCCGATGAGCGTCCAGGCCCAGAAGCCGACGGTCGAGGCGAGCGTCGCGAGGATCAGGTTGCGCAGCTGCCCCGGGTAGGTGCGGATGCCGGCGGCCGCCGGCTGCTGGGTCGCGGCCGGGGCCGCGCCGGTCGGTTCGGACATCAGACCCTGCTCCTCTTCTCGGTGGTCTTCGCTGCGGTGCCGCGGCGCGCGGCATCCCGCGTGCCGATCGGCTCCCAGCCGCGCCGCGGCGCGCCCGCGCCCGGCGTGCCGCCGTGGGCGTCGCGCGAGCGGTAGACGATGTACGGCCGGAACAGGTAGTGGATCGGCGCCGTGAACGCGTGCACGAGCCGCGTGAACGGCCAGATCGCGAACAGCACGAGACCCCACACCGCGTGGATCTTGAACGGCAGGCTCGCGGCGGCCATGGCCTGGATGTCGGGGTGCAGGACCCACAGCGAGCGGAACCACGGCGACACCGTCTCGCGGTAGTTCGAGATCGAGTGGTCGAACACCGAGAACAGCGTCACGGCGAGGCCGGCGGCGATCGCGCCGACGAGCACGACGTACATCACCTTGTCGTTGTTCGACGTCGCCATGAACACGGGGCCCGTGCGGCGGCGGCGCCAGATCAGCAGCGCGATGCCGCACAGCGTCGCGAGGCCGGCGGCACCGCCGGTCGCGAGCGCGACGATGTGGTACGCGTGGTCGCTCACCCCGACGGCGGTCGTCCACGACTCGGGGATGATCAGACCGATCACATGGCCGCCCGCGACGGCGAGGATGCCGAAGTGGAACAGCGGCGAGCCGATGCGCAGCAGACGCGACTCGTAGAGCTGCGACGAGCGCGTCGTCCAGCCGAACTGGTCGTAGCGGTACCGCCAGATCGTGCCCAGGATCAGCACGACGATGCAGAGATACGGCAGCACGCCCCACAGGGCGATGTCGAGAGCGCTGGGCATAGTTCCTACTTCTCTCCGTGATCGATCGAGCGCAGGGGCAGCAGGCCGGTGGGGTACGGGTCGAGGCCGACCGTCTCGGTCTGCGGGCCGGTGGCGCCCGCGAGCGCCATGGCCTCGGCCTCGGTCGCCGGCGACGCGCCGGGCAGCGTCGCGCAGACGAGCGCGACGGCGGGAGCCCACACGAGGTGGTCGCGTTCGAGCGCGAGGCGGAGCAGCTCGAGGGATGCCCGATACGCCTGCAGCAGCTCGGCACCGTCCTCGGGCGAGATGCGGGCCGCGAACTCGAGCACCATGGGCAGGTAGTCGGGCAGCTCGGTCTCGTCGAACTCGGCGCCGTGCGCGCGGTACGCTTCCTTGAAGCGCCCGATCGCCTCGCCGCGGCGGCGGGTGTCGCCGTCGGTCCAGTAGCTCAGGTGCAGGCTGTGCCGGCGCGAGAGGTCGAACTCCTGCACGTACTCGGCCTGCAGCGCGGCGAGATCGCGCGCGGCGAGTTCGTCGACGAGGTCGAGGATGTCCGAGCCGTCGCTCCCCCCTGGTCGACTGTGGCCCAAGCCGCCCGCTGGTCGACTGAGGCCGCCCGCGGCCGAATGGAGACCCGCTTCGGCCAGTGCTGCACGCACCAGCCCCAGCCTCTCCCGCTGGCGCTCGTCGGGGTAGCCGAGCAGGATCGCGGCCGCGGTCCACGCGACCGGCCGCAGCTGAGCCGGCACCCGCGCCGCGGCATCCGCCCCCGCCCCGCCTCTCGGCAGGCGTTCGAGCAGCCGGGTCAGCACGGCGACCATCAGTCGTCCTTCTTGGCCGGGAACAGCCCCGTCGGCGTGCCGTTGCCGTCCCAGTTGAGCAGGTTGACGCGGCCCGAGAGCTGCGAGTTGCCGGTCGGGTCGTCGGCGGTCTGTCGGTCGCGCAGCGCGGCGAAGTTCTCGACCGCGACGGGCTGCGGCCGGCCCGAGCCCTCGCCGAACACGCCCGTCTGCCCGCCCATGCCGGGGCCGCCCTCGACGTCGAGCGAGCAGCCGATCTCTTCGAGGTTGTGCGCGTCCTCGAGGTGCGCGTTGGGGATCACGTAGCGCTCGTCGTATTTCGCGATGGCCATCAGGCGGTACATCGCCTGGATCTCGCCGCCCGTCATCCCGACGGCCTCCGCGATCGACTCGTCGGTCGGCCGCCCGAGCGTCACGTCGCGCATGTACGAGCGCATCGCGGCGAGCTTGTGCAGGACGTCCTCGATCTTGCCCGTGTCGCCCGCCGTGAAGAGCTCGGCGAGGTACTCGATGGGGATGCGCAGCGCGTCGATCGCGCCGAACAGGTTCTCGGGCGCCTCGCCGTCGTGCCCCTGCTCGGTGAGCAGGTCGACGATCGGCGAGAGCGGCGGCACGTACCAGACCATCGGCATCGTGCGGTACTCGGGGTGCAGCGGCAGAGCGACCTTGAACGTCTTCGCGAGCGCGTAGACGGGCGAGCGGCGGGCGGCGTCGATCCAGTCCTGCGGGATGCCGTCACGCTGCGCCGCGGCGACCACGGCCGGGTCGTTCGGGTCGAGCATCAGGTCGAGCTGTGCCTCGTAGAGGTCCTTCGGGTCGGGCGTCGAGGCGGCCGCGGTCACCTTGTCGACGTCGTACAGGAAGATGCCGATGAAGCGCATGCGGCCGACGCACGTCTCGGCGCAGACGGTCGGCAGCCCGACCTCGATGCGCGGATAGCAGAACGTGCACTTCTCGGCCTTGCCGCTCTTGTGGTTGAAGTAGATCTTCTTGTACGGGCAGCCGGTGATGCACTGGCGCCAGCCGCGGCAGCGGTCCTGGTCGACGAGCACGATGCCGTCTTCCTCGCGCTTGTAGATCGCGCCGGACGGGCAGGATGCCATGCACGACGGGTTCAGGCAGTGCTCGCAGATGCGCGGCAGATAGAACATGAACGTGCGCTCGTACTCGAGCTTGATCTTGTCCTCGGACTCGCGACGGATCTTCTCGAGCACCGGGTCGAGCGCGTCGGTGCCGACCGAGTTGCCGAGATCGTCGTCCCAGTTGGCCGACCAGCTGACCTTGGTGTCCTTGCCGGTGATGAGCGACTTCGGCCGCGCGACCGGGAAGTCGTCGCCGGCGGGCGCGTTGACGAGCGAGGCGTAGTCGTACGTCCACGGCTCGTAGTAGTCGGCGAGCTCGGGCTGCACGGGGCTCGCGAAGATCGACGCGAGCCGGTTGAGCCGGCCGCCCGTCTTGAGCTTGAGCCGGCCGCGCCGGTTCAGCTCCCAGCCGCCGCGCCAGCGGTCCTGGTCCTCGTAGCGCCGCGGGTAGCCTTGGCCGGGCCGCGTCTCGACGTTGTTGAACCAGACGTACTCGGTGCCCGCACGGTTGGTCCACGTCTGCTTGCACGTGACCGAGCAGGTGTGGCATCCGATGCATTTGTCGAGCGTCATCACCATCGCGACTTGCGCCATCACTCGCATCAGTACTGAACCTCCTGCTTGCGCTTGCGGATCACCGCGGTCATATCTCGCTGATTGCCCGTCGGGCCGAGGTAGTTGAACGCCCAGCTGAGCTGCGCGTAGCCGCCGATCATGTGGGTCGGCTTGACGAGGATGCGGGTGACGGAGTTGTGGATGCCGCCGCGCCGGCCCGTGGCCTCCGACTTCGGCACGTCGATCGTGCGCTCCTGCGCGTGGTGCACGAACGCGACGCCGTCGGGAATGCGATGGCTCACGATCGCGCGGGCGACGTAGACGCCGTTCGCGTTGACACATTCGACCCAGTCGTTGTCGGCGACCTCGATGGATGCCGCGTCCGCGGTGCTCATCCACGCCGTGGTGCCGCCGCGCGACAGCGACAGCATCAGCAGGTTGTCCTGGTACTCGGAGTGGATCGACCACTTGTTGTGCGGCGTCAGGTACCGCACCGAGATGCTCAGCTCGCCCTTCGTGCCGAGCGCCGCCTCGCCGAACAGCCGGTTCATGTCGACCGGCGGGCGGTAGATCGGCAGCATCTCGCCCATCTCGCTCATCCAGTCGTGGTCGAGGAAGAAGTGCATGCGGCCGGTCAGGGTGTGGAACGGCTTCTTCCGCTCGATGTTGACGGTGAACGGGGCATACCGCCGCCCGCCCGTCTCCGAGCCCGACCATTCCGGCGACGTGATCACGGGCACGGGCCCGTGCTGGGTGTCGGCGAAGTGGATGCGCTTCTCCTCCGAGCCCGCCGCCAGGTCGACGAGCCTCTGGCCCGTGCGGTGCTCGAGCTGCTCGAAGCCCGCGACGGCGAGGCGGCCGTTGGTGGTGCCCGAGAAGGCGAGGATCGCCTCGGCCATGCGCGCGTCGGTGTCGATCGCGGGGCGCCCCGCCGCCGCGCCGCGGTCGAAGACGCCGTGTGTGCGGGCGAGCTCGCCGACCTCCGCGGTGACGTCGTACTTCACGTTCTTCGTGACGAAGCCGAGCTTCTCGGCGAGCGGGCCGACGGCGACGAAGCGCTCGCCGACCGCCGTGTAGTCGCGCTCGACCAACACCACGTTCGGCATGTTCGTGCCGGGCACGGCCGGGGCATCCGTCGTCTTCCAATCCCGAGGCCGCCCGCCGGGCTGCGCGATCTCGCCCGCGGTGTCGTGCGTGAGCGCTGTGAGCACGACGTCGCGGCGGGTGCCGAGGTGGGTGCGCGCCTGGCGCGCGAACTCCTCGGACAGCAGTCGGAACAGCTCGAAGTCGGTCTTCGCCTCCCATGGCGGCGCGATCGCCGGCGAGAACGCGTGCACATACGGGTGCATGTCGGTCGACGACAGGTCGTGCTTCTCGTACCAGGTCGCCGCAGGGAACACGACGTCGGACAGCAGCGTCGTCGACGTCATGCGGAAGTCGGCCGAGACGAGCAGGTCGAGCTTGCCCTCGGGCGCCTCGTCGTGCCACTTCACCTCGGTCGGCCGCGGGTGCTCGAAGTCCGAGCCGATGACGTTGTTGTGGGTGCCGAGCAGGTGCTTGAGGAAGTACTCCTCGCCCTTGGCCGACGAGCCCAGCAGGTTCGAGCGCCAGACGACGAGGGTGCGCACCCAGTTCTCGGGCGCGTCGACATCCTCGACCGCCAGGGTGAGCTCGCCCGCCTTGAGCTGCGCCGCGACGTACTCGGGCACGGATGCCGCGCGCCCCGCCTCGACGGCGACGCCGGCCTCGTCGGCGAGGTCGAGGGGGTTCCGGTCGAACTGCGGGTAGAAGGGCATCCACCCGAGCCGCGTCGACTGGGCGATGATGTCGGCCGTGTGCTTGCCGCGCAGCTCGCCGGTCGCGAGCGGCGACTGCAGCGAGTCGGTCGAGTGCCCGTCGGTGCGGAACTGGTCGGTGTGCATGTAGAAGAACGCCGTGCCGATCATGAAGCGCGGCGGACGGTTCCAGTCGGATGCCGCGGCCATCGACGCCCAGCCGGTGATCGGCCGCGCCTTCTCCTGCCCGACGTAGTGCGCCCAGCCGCCGCCGTTGCGGCCCTGGCAGCCGCACAGCATGAGCAGCGCGAGGATCGCGCGGTAGGTCGTGTCGCCGTGGTACCACTGGCAGATTCCCGCGCCGAGGATGATCATCGAGCGGCCGCCCGAGACCCGTGCGTTCTCCGCGAACTCCTGAGCGGTGCGGATGACGGCGCCCGCCGGCACCGAGGTGACCGACTCCTGCCACGCGGGCGTGTAGGGCGTCTCGGCGTCGTCGTAGCCCGAGGCCCACTGCCCCGGCAGGCCGTCGCGCGCCACGCCGTACTGGGCGAGCATCAGGTCGAAGACCGTGGTCACGGTGTGCTCGCCGAGCTGGGTCACGGGCACGCCGCGGTGCAGCACCGAGCCTGAGCCGTCGGGGTTCGTGAACGCCGGCAGCTCGACCGCGCTCACCGCCGTCGCGCCCTGGACGTCGCGGATCGACAGCGCCGGGCTCACGCCCTCCAGGTCGAGGTTCCAGCGCCCGGCCGCGTCGTCGGCGTAGCGGAAGCCGATCGAGCCGTTGGGCACGACCGCGCGGCCGGAGGCCCGGTCGAAGAGCACCGTCTGGAAGGCGCGGTCGCCGACGGCATCCGCGTCGCCCCCGCCGGTCGACTGAGCCCCCTCGCCCCCGCTAGTCGACTGAGCCGCCCCGCCCCCGCTGGTCGACTGAGCGAAGCGAATGGAGACCCCGTCCTCCTCCAGATCGGCCGCCGTCAGGAACTTCCCCGGCACGACGCTGCCGTCGGCACGCGTCTCGAGCGTGACGAGGAAGGGCAGGTCGGTGTACTGGCTGACGTAGTCCTCGAAGAACGGCACGCGCTGCTCGACGAAGTTCTCGCGCAGGATGACGTGGCCCATGGCCATGGCGAGCGCGGCGTCCGTGCCCGCCTGCGCGGGCAGCCAGGTGTCGGCGAACTTCGTGTTGTCGGCGTAGTCCGGGCTCACCGTGACGACCTTGGTGCCGCGATAGCGCACCTCCGACATCCAGTGCGCGTCCGGCGTGCGCGTCACGGGCACGTTCGAGCCCCACATCATCAGGTAGGTCGCGTCCCACCAATCGCCCGACTCGGGCACGTCGGTCTGGTCGCCGAACACCTGCGGGCTCGCGACGGGCAGGTCGGCGTACCAGTCGTAGAAGCTCAGCATCGAGCCGCCGACGAGGTTCACGAAGCGCGCGCCCGCCGCGTGCGAGACCATCGACATGGCCGGGATGGGCGAGAAGCCCGCGACCCGGTCGGGCCCGTAGCGCGCGACCGTGTCGACGTGCGCGGCGGCGGAGATCTCGAGCGCTTCCTGCCAGGATGCCCTGACCAGACCGCCTTTTCCGCGGGCCAGCTGATAGCTGCGGCGCTTCTCGGGGTCGTTCTGGATGCTGCGCCACGCGAGCACCGGGTCGTCGCCGTTGGCCGCCTTCGCCTCGCGGTAGAGGTTCAGCAGGGTGCCGCGCACATACGGGTAGCGCACACGCGTCGGCGAGTAGGTGTACCAGCTGAAGGCCGCGCCGCGCGGGCACCCCCTCGGCTCGTACTCGGGGCGGTCGGGGCCGACCGACGGATAGTCGGTCGCCTGCGTCTCCCACGTGATGATGCCGTCTTTGACGTAGACGTTCCACGAGCACGAGCCGGTGCAGTTCACGCCGTGCGTCGAGCGGACCACCTTGTCGTGGCTCCAGCGGTTCCGATAGAAGGAGTCCCCCGCCCGGCCCCCTTCGCGGAACACCGCGCGGCGGTCGTCGGTCTCGTCCCACTTCGTGAAGAACTGACCGAGCTGGAGTAGTGCTGCCGATGCAGGCCCGTCCGGGCCGCTCGTCGTCGAGCTCATGGCGCCCAAGGTAGCGGCGCCCATAGGGTGCGGTGAAGAGGTTGGGCCGGTTTTTGTCGCAGAACTTGTCGATGGCTTGGGGCGACCGCCGCGTGCGGTGGCCCCACGCGGAAGGAGGCGCCGTGTTCGCGTTCGACGCCGTGGTGCTCGCCGGGGGGCGCTCGTCGCGGCTCGGCGGTTCGCCGAAGGCACTGCTGCGCTCGGGGTCGGGCCCAGGTTCGGAAATCCTGCTCGATCGGGCAATTTCCGCCGCCGCGGGGGCCGAGACGCTCATCGTCGTCGCGCCCGACGGTCTGCCGGTGCCCGCTCGGGCCGTCGTCTGCCGCGAGGACCCGCCGTTCGCGGGCCCGCTCGCCGGGCTCGACGCCGGGGTGCGCGCGGCGGAGCGGCGGAGCCCCTGGGTGCTCGCACTGGCCTGTGACATCCCCGGCTCGGCCGCCGCGGTCGCCGCGCTGCTCGCGGCCGCGCGCGACCCCGATCTTCTCGATGCGGCGGATGCCCTGCTCGCGCACCCCGAAGGCGACCGGCCCCAGCCGCTCGTCGCGCTCTACCGCGCCGCGGCCCTGCTCGCCGAGTTCGACCGCCGCCCGCCGGCCGACCGTAGTATGTGGTCCGTGCTCGACCGGCTGCGCTGGCACGGGGTTGCGGCCCCCGCCGGCAGCTGCGCCGACGTGGACACCCCCGCGGACGCCGCCGCCCTCGGCTGGCACCTCGAGCGACAGGAGTCGTGATGCCCAGAGAGCTCAACCCCGAGGATTCCGCCCGGCTCGACGAGTGGGTCGCCGCCGTCGCCGACGCCTTGGGCGTGACGACCCCGGTGCCGGTGTCGTCGCTGCTCGCGATCGCCGGAGATGTCGCGCACCAGGCGCTGCGCCCCGCCTCGCCCGTCACGGGCTTCCTGCTCGGGGCCGCGCTCGCGTCGACACCGTCGCTGTCGGCCGACGAGGCGCTCGCCCGCGTGCGCGAGGTGCTCGCCGCGTTCGTCGCGGCCCACCCCGAATCGCAGGGATGAGCGGTCACGCGCACGACGGCCTGACGTGGGATGCCGCGCGCCGGCTGCTGCACGGGCTCGCCTCCCCCGCACCCGAGCGCGTGCCGCTCGGCGCCGCGATCGGGCGCGTGACGAGCGAGCCGGTGCGCGCGCCGCGGGCGCTGCCGCACTACGAGTCGTCGGCGATGGACGGCTGGGCGATCGCCGGCCCCGGCCCGTGGCGCCTGGTCGCCGGCTCGGGATCGCACCGCGCCGGGCCGGCGCTCGCACCCGGGACGGCCGCGCCGATCCTGACCGGCGGCGCGCTGCCCGCCGGGGCGACGGGCGTGCTGCGCTCCGAGCACGGCGTCGTCGAGGGCGGGACCGGCACCGACACCGGCACCGACACCGACACCGACACCGACACCGACACCGACACCGAGGGGATGCTCCGGCGTCGCCTGATGCCGGAATCCGCGGCCGATTCCAACATCGAGCGACGCCGCGGCATCGGGCAGAGCGCCGATTCCGACAGCATGCGACGCCGCGACATCCGCCCCGCCGCCGAAGAGGCGCAGGCGGGCAACGAGCTCGTGCCGGCGGGCCGGCGGCTCAGCGCGTTCGCCGTGTCACTGCTCGCGACGGCGGGCATCGACGAGGTCGCGGTCGCGCACCGGCCGCGCGCGGCGGTGTTCGTGACGGGCGACGAGGTGATCGCGGGCGGGATGCCCGATGCCGGCCAGGTGCGCGACGCCTTCAGTGCCCCGATCTCGGCCCTGCTCTCGGGCTGGGGCGCCGAGGTCGTGGCAACAGGCATCATCCCCGACGCCCCGGCGTCGATCACCGCGGCGCTCACGGGTGCAGGCGCCGCGGCATCCGGCCCGAGCCTCATCATCACGACGGGCGGCACGGCGCACTCGGCGGCCGACCACCTGCGCGCCGCAACGGCCGCCGCGGGCTACGAGCCCGTGCTTGACGGGGTCGATCTGCGCCCCGGCCGGCACACCTTCGTCGCCCGCCGCCCGGGCACCCAGCAGTGGGTCGCGTGCCTGCCCGGCAACCCGCTCGCGGCGTTCTGCGCGCTGGTGATCGTCGTCGAGCCGCTGCTCGCGGGCCTCCTCGGGCTGCCGCATGCCGAGCCCGCCCATGTCGCGCTGCTCGCGGACTCGCCGACCGACGTCCCGCGCGTCACGCCGGTCGTGCTCGACGGCACGACGGCGCGGCCGGTCGCGCACCGCAACGCCCACATGCTGCGCGGCTTGGCGGGGGCGGATGCCCTGGCCGTCCAACCCGCGGGGACCGGCCCCGGCCCCGTGGCCGCACCCGTCTTCCCGCTCCCCCTCCCCCGCTGACGCGCGCCGAGGCCCTGCTCTGACACCCGGCCCCTCGGTCACCGGTCGTCACTTCCGCACGGTCGGCGGCCCCACGACTGTGCGCAATTGACGACTCGCCGGTCGCGTCAGGAGTCAGCGCACCGGTCCGGGGTGCGTCCGGCGCATCAGTTCCGCGTGCGCAGCGCGTCCCCGAGCTGCTCGATCGCGAAGCCGATCTCGTCGTCGGTCACGACGAGCGGCGGCGCGAAGCGCACGGTCGAGCCGTGGGTGTCCTTCATGAGCACCCCGCGCTCCATCATGCGCAGGCAGATGTCTCGGCCGGTGCCGAGCGCGGGGTCGATGTCGATGCCGGCCCACAGCCCGGCGACCCGGTAGCCGAGCGCTCCGTGCCCGACGAGCCCATCGAGCGCCGCGCGCAGCACGGGCTCCGCTGCGGCGGCGCGTGCCTGGAACGTGCCCTCCTCGAGGATCGCGACGACCTCGGTGCCGACGGCCGCGGCGAGCGCGTTGCCGCCGAAGGTCGAGCCGTGCTCCCCCGGCCGCAGCACGCCGAGCACCGCGGCCGGCCCGACCACGGCCGACACGGGCACGATGCCGCCGCCGAGCGCCTTGCCGAGCGTCATCAGGTCCGGGCGCACCCCGACGCGCGCGGTCTCGAACGTCGCGCCGGTGCGGCCGAGGCCCGACTGGATCTCATCCGCGATGAACAGCGCCCCGAACCGGTCGCACGCGGCGCGCACCGCCTGCAGGTAGCCCGGCGGCGGGATGACGACCCCCGCCTCGCCCTGAATCGGCTCGATGAGCACCGCCACCACGGTCTCGTCCATCGCGGCGTCGAGCGCCGCGGCATCCCCGTAGTCCACCGACCGGAAGCCCGGGGTGAACGGGCCGAAGTCGTCGCGCGCGACCGGGTCGTCCGAGAACGACACGATCGTCGTCGTGCGCCCGTGGAAGTTGCCGCGGGCGACCACGATCGTCGCGCGGTCGGCGGGCACACCCTTGACGCGGTACCCCCACGCGCGCGCCGCCTTGATCGCGGTCTCGACCGCCTCGGCGCCCGTGTTCATCGGCAGCACCAGCTCGGCGCCGGCGAGCGCGGCGAGGCGCTCGGCGAACGGGCCGAGCCGGTCGTTCATGAAGGCGCGGCTCGTGAGCGTGACCCGCTCGAGCTGGCGCCGGGCGGCCTCGACGAGCCGCGGATTGCCGTGCCCGAAGTTCACCGCCGAGTACGCGGCGAGCCCGTCGAGGTAGCGGTTGCCGTCGACGTCGGTCAGCCAGGCACCGTCGCCCGCCGAGATCACCACCGGCAGCGGTGCGTAGTTGTGGGCGAGCCAGGCATCCTCGACCCGCAATGCCGCCGCCGTGCGCGCGCTCACGGCACGCGGCGTCGTCTCGGTCATCGTGCCGCCTCCAGGTGCGCGCCGTGCAGGTCGAGCGTGCAGCATTTGACGCCGCCGCCCCCGAGCAGCAGTTCGGACAGGTCGACGCCGATCGGGTCGTAGCCGCGCTCGCGCAGTTGCCCGGCGAACCGCGTCGCGCGCTCGGCGATCACCACGTTCCGGCCGTCGCTGTAGCTGTTCAGGCCGAGGATCGCGGCATCCGCCTCGCTCGCGATGATCGCGTCGGGGAACCGCTCGCGCAGCGTCGCGAGCGACGGCGCGTCGAAAGCGGACTCGAGGTAGGCGATCGTGCAGTCGCCGTCGGGGCCCGGCTCGGGGTCGAGCACGGCGAGCGCCGTGTCGAGGTGGTAGAACCGCGGGTCGATCAGCGTGAGCGTGAGCACCTCGCGACCGAAGAGCCGGGCGAGTTCGGCGTGGGATGCCTGAGCCGACCGGAACCCCGAACCCGCCAGGATCACGTCGCCGGCCAGCAGGAAGTCGCCCTCGCCCTCGTTGACCTCGTGCGGCTCGGCGACGGTCAGCCCGTGCGCGGCGAACCAGTCCATGTAGGCGGCGGCCTCGGGTCGCCGCTCGGGGTGCTGGAACTTCGCGCCGTAGGCGATGCCGTCGAGCACGAAGCCGCCATTGGCCGCGTAGACCATGTCGGGCAGCCCCGCACGGTCGTCGATGACCGAGACCTCGAAGCCGAGGTCTTCGTAGACGTCGTGCAGCCGCTGCCATTGGGCGAGCGCCCTGGCCGTGTCGGTCGGCGCGTCGGGGTGCATCCAGGGATTGATGCGATAGCTGACCGTGAAGTGGGACGGCCGGCACATGAGGATCGTGCGCTTCGTCGCCGTGTGCGCTGCGGCGTGCGGCGCTGCTGTTGCGGTGTTCGACACTGGGACACTCCAGCCTCGGGCCCGAGCCTGCCAGGAGCCATCGCTGAGATCGTGCGGCGAGGAACAGGCTCACTCGCCGTGTTCGAGGCGGACCAGGTCGACGCCTTTTCGCTCAGTGTCGCACAGGGTGGCGCCGGCGGTGGCACTGTTCCGGCAGGTAACGGCTGAGTCACGATCCTCCACGGATCGATCGTTGCATTTGGCATTCATTTCCCATTTTGCAACAGTTGCATAAATGCAAATGTTGCCGAGATGAGGAGGGCCTGTGCCCCGCGTAGATCCCGCGAACGTCCATCTGACCGGTTCGGTCAGCGTCGACCTGACGAGCGTGCACGATCTCGTACTGGAACAGACGCGTCCGGTCCCAACAGCTGCGGCCGAGACGCGGGGCGAGCGCGAATGACCTTCGACCCGTTCCGTCCGGATGATGCGGGCGACGAGTCTGCGACCTATCAGCCGAAGCATGCTCGCTCGGGTCGCGTACGCCTGTGGGTCGGCGTGATCGGCGTGCTGCTGCTCGTGGTGGCCGGCGCGATCGCTGTCGCGATCACACGCCACTGACCGACGTCAGCTGCTCGGCGGCAACGCGGCGTCGAGCGATCGGAGCACGAAGTCCAACTCGGGCTGGGTGAACGCGCCCGGGTGCCGCACCAGCACCTTCCCCGAGGGCGACAGGATGACGGTGTAAGGCAGGCCCGTGACACGGAACCGGCCCGCCGCCGCGCCGGTCGGGTCGACCGCCAGCGGATAGTCGACCCCGTATTTCGCCGCGAACGCCTTCCCCGCTCCGGCCGGATCACTCACGTCGACGCCGAGGAACGCCACCTTCCCGCCGAACGCGCGATACTCGGCCTCGAAGTCGGGCATCTCGCTCGTGCAGGCCGAGCAGCTGCTGGCCCAGAAGTTCACGACAGTGAACCGGCCTCGATCGGATGCCGTCGAGACAGTCCCGCCGCCGCTCAGCGCCGCGAGCTTCAGCGCCGCGGGGGTGTCGCCGATCCCGGTCCCGCCCGCGAGCGGCGCCGGCAGATTCGAGCCCGCGACCGCGCCGCGCTCAGCGGAGGGCAGCGCGTCGACCGCGAGCTGCGCGAGCCCGTGACCGAACGACGCGGTGTCGGCCGACTCGGTTCCGAACTGGGCGAGGTCGACCTCGTCGCCGTTCGGGCCGACGACGAAGATGTCGGTGCCGTGCTGGATCGTCCGGGTCGCCGGGTCGAGTTCGACCGGTTCGCCCCAGGCGTTCCAGGTCGCGGCGAGCTGCGACGGCGAACCCGTTCCGAAGTACCAGTTCGACAGCGCCGTCAGCCCGTGCCGAGTGCTCCAGGCCAGCGCATCGGCTGCCGAGGGGTGGTAGGGGTTCGCGTTGACGGAAACGAAGGCGATGTCGGCACGCTCGGCCGGCGTCAGATCGCCGTCGGCCGCCTGGATGTCCTGAGCGAACAGCGCGCACTGGTCGGTGCACTCGTCGTCGTTGAAGGTGACGATCGCGACCTTGCCGCGGAAGCGGGCGAGCGTGAGCGGGGTGCCGTCCTCGTTGGTGAGGTGGATCGCGGGCGCCGTGACCGTGCCCTCGCCGGTCATCGGGTCGAGGGCGAGCAGATCGGCAGTCGGTTTGTTCAGGCCGGCCCGCAGGTAGTCGTCGGATGCCGCACCCGATGACGCCCGGCCCACGATGCCGACGACGACCACAGCGGCAATCACGGTGAGTGCCAAGGCAGCGCCGGCCCACAGCATCCAGGCGCGACGTCGCGGGGTTGCTGTCCGTGTCATCGGGAGGTCTCCTTCTGGCTGATGAGGGCGAGCGAGACGAACCCGGCGACCACGATGCCGCCGAGCGTCGCCGCGACGGGCAGCGCAGCCGCGCCGAGCCAGGCCGCGACGGACGACTGGACCGCCTGTGCACCGGTGATGAGGGGAACCCGCGCCGTGGGCGCAAGCAGCTCGTGCACCCAGTAGACGAGCAGGTAGGCGCCGATGAGGGCGCAGACACCGCCCGCCACGCGGGGCAGCAGGCGCGTCGCTCCCCGCAGCACGCGCACGGCGCCGGCCCCCACGACGGCGGCCGTGACAGCGGCTCCTGTCGCGAAGAGACCCATGCCGATCGCATAGGCGATGAACGCGAGAATGCCGGTCAGCGCCGTGTTGCCCACGAACGCACCGGACACGCCCGCGAGGAAGAGCGGCAGGGAGCAGCTGAGCGAGCCGAGCGCGTAGGCGACGCCGAAGCCCGTCATCGCGATCGCACCCGTGCCGCCGGCGAAGCGCAGGGCGGGCAGCCGCAGTTCCGGGGTGCGGCCGAGCGCCGCGGCGATGCCGACCGTGAGCAGGGCGAGCCCGACGGCGAGCATGAGCCACGGCACGACCGCGATCACCGCGGCCGTCGCGACGCTCGCGAACAGACCCAGCGCACCGAAGACGACGAGGAAGCCGGCGGTCAGACATCCCCCGGCCATCAGCCCGCGTGCGACGCGCCGTGGCCACGCGCCGCGACTTTCGCCCGCGAACAGGGCGAGGTAGG
This sequence comes from Microbacteriaceae bacterium, assembly GCA_009780695.1. Classification (GTDB taxonomy): domain Bacteria; phylum Actinomycetota; class Actinomycetes; order Actinomycetales; family Microbacteriaceae; genus Gryllotalpicola. The sequence goes on along the minus strand of WQZN01000003.1, from coordinate 98,086 downwards.
CGGGCAGCAGGGGGAAGCCGCACGGATTGAGCAGGCCGACCAAACCGAGCGTGAAAGCGTAGACGACGGACGCGTTCACGAAGCGCCCCCGTCGCGAGCTGCGAGGGCGGCCAGCCGCGCGTTGTACTCGTCGAGCTCGGCATCCCCGAAGCGCGCAGCCTTGCGGTCGCTCACGCGTGCGTGACGCGCGTCGGACCGCTGCCACTGCAGGAAGAGCACGCCGAGCACCAGCAGGGTGGGCAGCTCGGTGAAGCCCCAGGCGATTCCACCCGCCGCCTGCTGATCGGACAGGGGCGAGAGGTGCCATGAGGCAGGCGGGTGCGCGTAGAACCCCACGATCAGCGAGCTCGCCATCATGATCACCACGCCGAAGAAGGCATGGAAGGGCACGGTCGCCGCCAGCTCGGACAGACGCATCACCGGCCTCGAGAAAGCGCCCATGAACCCGCTGCCGCGGCGCGGGCTCGGGTCGACGCCGAGCACACCCCAGAAGTACAGCACCCCAATCGCGAGGAAGTGCAGCAGCATCAGGTTGTGGCCCCACATGGTGCCCATCAGCCAGTCGAACGCCGGCGTGAAGTACAGGCCGTAGAGGCTGACGAGGAAGAGCACGACCGTGGTCACCGGGTTGGCGACGAACCGCACAGGGCGCGAGTGGATGACGGCGAGCACCACCCCGCGTGCGCTGCGCCGCGAGCGTTGCCGCGCCGGGAGCGCGCGCAGCAGCAGCGTCATCGGCGCACCGAGGCAGAGCAGGATCGGTGTGAACATGCCGATGACCATGTGCTGGACCATGTGCACGCTGAACAGCTCCATGCCGTAGCCGTCGATGCCGGTCACCGTCATCGCCTCAAGAGTGAGGATGCCGGCGCTCCACCACACGATGCGCCCGATCGCCCAACGGTCGCCGCGACGCATGACCACGGCGACACCGAGCAGGTAGGCCAGCAGCAGCGCCAGCCCCAGCAGCGGCAGCACCGGAACGGGCTGGGGATGCCACGCCAGAACCCGCATGAGCGTCATCGGCCGCGTGGGCATCCACATGAGACCGCTCATGCGGATGCCGCCGCGCATCGACGCCGCCCCCATCGAAGGCGTCGGCGTGGGCATCGGCATCTGCACGTCAGAGCCCGAGGGGCAGCAGATCTCCGACGCTCGGCTCGCCGGCCGCGGTCGCGAAGGCGGTGAGCGCCGAGATCAGGGCCGCTCGGTCTTCGGCCGTCATCCGCTCGAGCACGGCTTCGATCTCGCGGCGGCGGCGGACGGTGACCGACTCGACGAGCCAGCGCCCGTCATCCGTCAACTCGAGCAGCACCTCACGACGGCTGTCGGGGTTCTCGGCGCGCGTGACCCAGCCGCCGGCGACCATGCGGTCGACCGAACGGCTGAACGTTGAGGGATTGACCCCGAACTGCTCCGCCAGGTGACCGACCCGCGTCGGCCCTTGCGCGGACAAGACGACCAGCACCCGGAACTGGGGCAGCGAGACCGCCTCGAGCGCCGGCGCCACCGACCGGGCCACGATGCCGAGCAAGGCGCGGGAAGCGGTGACCGTCTCATCGGACGCGTCGGGAACGGAAAGCGCCACGGGATTCTCCATTCGGCCAGAAGCACAAGATTGCACTTTTACAATAGTTGCGTGAATGCAATGGTAGGTCGGTTTGCTGGGTGGCTGCGTGAGAACCGTTATGGATTGTTCCTGCTCGCCGTCGTGGTCGGCGTCGGCGCGGCCCTCGGTGCGCTGATCTTCCGCACTCTCGTCTACGGCTTCACCTGGCTCGCCACCGGGTCGCAGGAGTTCGGCCAGGCCGGTCGCGTGATCAGCACGCATCTGCCCTGGCTGGGCGACGCGTTCTATCTGGTCATCCCCGTCGTCGGAGGCCTGCTGTACGGCCCCATCGTGTACCGGTGGGCGCGCGAAGCGCGCGGGCACGGCGTCCCCGAGGTCATGGTGGCCGTCGCCGAGAAGGGCGGCCGGATCCGCCCGCAGGTGGCCGGCGTCAAGGCGCTCGCCTCGGCGCTGACGATCGGGGCCGGCGGCTCGGTCGGGCGCGAGGGGCCGATCGTCCAGATCGGCTCGGCGCTCGCCTCGAGCCTGGGGCAGCTGGTCGGAGCGCCCGAGAGCCGCCTGCGCATCCTGGTGGCCTGCGGCGCCGCCGGCGGCATCTCCGCGACCTTCAACGCGCCCATCACCGGCGTCTTCTTCGGCGCGGAGATCATCCTGCGCGAGATCTCCGCCGGCTCCCTCTTCGCGATCATGCTCTCCTCCATGGTCGCCGACGCCGTCATCCGGCCGATCCTCGGCGGCGCCCCGTTCCTGGCGCAGTTCCCCCGCGGCGCCTCGCTGCACCACTCGGTCGACTACCTGCTCGTCGCACTGCTCGCCGTGGTCGCCGCCCTCATCGGGCAGCTCTTCACGTGGGCGCTGTACGGCATCGAGGATGTCTGCGACCGGCTCTGGGCCGGCCGCCCCGAGTGGCTGCGCCCCGCCGTCGGCGGTGTCGTCGTCGGCATCCTGCTGCTCGCGGTTCCCCAGATGTACGGGGTCGGGTACCCGGTCATGTTCAGGGCACTCGCCGGCGGCTACACACTGTGGTTCATCCTGCTTCTGGTTCTCGCGAAGATCCTCGCCACCTCGCTCACCCTCGGCGCCGGCGGCTCAGGCGGGGTGTTCGCCCCCTCGCTCTTCGTCGGACTCATGGTCGGCACGGCCTTCGGCATCGTCGCCGACCAGGTGTTCGGCCCCGCGGCCGGCAGCCCGGCGCTCTATGCCGCCATCGGCATGGCCGGCGTGTTCGTCTCCGGAACCCGCGCACCGCTGACCGGACTCGCGTCGGTCGTCGAGATGACCGGCGACTTCTCCCTGGTCCTGCCCGTGATGCTCACCGCGGGCGTCGCCACCATCGTCTCGAGATCGTTGTCGTACGGCACGATCTACACGCGGAAGCTGCTGCGTCGCGGGCAGGACATCGAACGCCTGCAGGACTTCGAGTACCGACGCATGCTGCACGCCACCCGCAGCGACGAGCCCTCCGCGGCGTAAGGCCGGCCGGCGAATCAGGCCGCGACTTCAGGCCGCGGTGCGCCGGCGGTACCAGACGACGGCCGGAATCAGCAGCACCGCGAGAACGCCGCCCGCCAGCGAGAGCCCGCTGTAGCCCATGCCGGCCATCGCGACGCCCGACATCGCACCGCCGCCTGCGCCACCGAGCGCGACCAGCACATCGGCTGCGCCCTGGGTGCGGGCACGGTCCTGCAGCGTCGTGGCATCGACGATCAAGGCAGTGCCGGCGATCAGGCCGAAGTTCCAGCCGACACCGAGCAGCGCCAGCGCCGTGATCAGCAACGGCAGCGAGCCCCCGGGGGCGACCGCCGCGATAACTCCGGCAAGGAGCAGCGTGACCCCGGAGGCGACCGCCATGGGGATGCGGCCGAGCCGGTCGACGAGGGCGCCGGTGACGAGCGACGGCAAGTACATGGCACCGATGTGGATGCCGATGACCACGCCGATGGCGGTCAAGCCGTGGTGGAAGGCGCGCATGTGCACCGGGGTCATGGTCATGATCGCCACCATTGCGATCTGGGTGAGGACCATCACGGTCGCGCCGACGGCGACTCCCGGTCGCAGTCGGCGCGGCGATCCCGCCGTCGAGGCAGCGGCGGATGACGGCTGCGCATCCGCCAATGCGCGCGCCAGCAGGAACGGGTCGGGGCGCAGGAGCGTCGCCAGCACGAGTCCGGCCAGGAGGTAGGCCGCTGCGGCGAGGAGGAACGGCCCGGCCAGGGCGGGGATCCCGAACGCGGTGGCCACCGATCCCATCGGCTGCACGAGATTGGGTCCGACGACGGCGCCGAGGGTGGTGGAGACCATGGCGACGCTGACCGCCGTTCCACGCCGGGTCGCGGGTGCGAGATCGGTGCCGGCGTACCGCGCCTGGAGATTGGTCGCCGTGCCGGCGCCGTAGACGAACAGCGCGGCGAACAGCAGCACGACGCTGCCGACGGCGGCGGCGATGACGACGCCGATCGCCCCGATCCCGCCGGCGATGAATCCCGCACCGAGTCCGGCACGTCGCCCCCACCGCTGCGTGGACCGGCCCACCAGGAACGCGGCCAGCGCGGACCCGAGGGTGAAGAGCGCAGACGGGATGCCGGCCAGGCTGCCCATCCCGAGCATCTGCTCGGCCAGCAGCGCCCCGACCGTCACGCCGGCGGCGAGGCCGGCCCCGCCGAGCACCTGGCTGGCGACCACGATGCCGAGCGTGCGGCGCTGCACCCGACGCACCCGCGCGGGGTCGGCTGCGTACGGGGCGATGTCGAGCTCACGCGGCGGCATCGAGCACCACCTCCCCGGTGGCGCGCCACTCCAGAACTCCCGCATCCATGGCCGCCGCATCGATGCCCCGCGTGCGCAGCCACGCCGCGGCTTCGCGAGCCAAACGGCAGAACTCCCCACGGCAGTAGAGGGCCACAGACCGGTGCGCGGGAATCTCCCGCCACCGTGTGGGGAGCTCCTCGAGCGGGATCGACCTGGCACCGGGGAAATGACCCGCGGCGAATTCCGTGTCCGGGCGCACGTCGATGACGGTCATCTCCGAGGTCACCGAGCGCGGGGCGATCGCCGGCACGTCCGCTGTTTCGGATGCGGCCGCGAGGAACGCGTCGACGGTCTCGCGCAGTCGCGGCGAGCGGGCCCTCGCCACACGTTCCGCTGCGACGAGGAGGTGAGCGACGTCATCGCCGGCGAGCGAGTAGAAGACGGTCGTGCCCTCACGCCGCGTGCATGCGAGGCCGGCCTCCCGCAGGGACTTGAGGTTCGACGACACCGTCGTGACCTGCATACCGGCGAGACGGGCCAGTTCGTCGACGGAGTGCTCGCCCTGGGCCAGGAACTCGAGCAGCTGCAGCCTGCGGCCGTTGCCCAGAGCCTTGAGCACCTCGGCCAACTCGGCGAACACCTCAGGTCGACCCGGACTATTCCGAATATCCATGGAATAGAAGAATACGTGATGGAGATCTGCGGAAGGTCGGTCCTTCGCCGCCGCGGCGCCGGGGGTTTAGAGTCGCCGCATGCCCAGGAAGAACTGGGGCGCACACACGCAACTCGCCGCCGAGTTGCGCACCCGCGCCGACCAGACCGGCGTGTTGGACGCGGAGCTGCGCCGACAGCTGCTCGCCAGAGACCTCGGCCACACCGATGCCTCGGAGCCGTACGCCGTGTTGGCTCGGCAGATCGATGCCGATTCATCCCGGGTCACCGATGAGCAGGTCGCGGCGGTGCTCGAGCTCGCCGACTCGCAGCAGAAGGCATTCGAGGTGGTCCTCACCGCAGCGATCGGTGCCGGATTGCGGCGCTGGGATGTCGCCCGCGACGCCATCGAGGGGGCCGCGGATGCGTCTTCCTGAGGTCGAACGCGGCGACACGCTCCGGCACCGAGTGCTGATCTCGATGATTTCGCGCCTCTCCGGGTTGCGCCTGCCGGATGCCGCACGGGTGGCCTTCTACGACACCGACTTCGCCGGCCCGGCCCTTGCCGAGTGGACGCAGCGCGCGATGCGCGGCCCGAGCGGCTGGTCGGTGCCCGAGCGCGAGCTCATGGCGGCATCTGTCGCGAACTGGAATAGCTGTCCTTTCTGCGTCGGCGCGCACGGCGCCGTGGCCGTCACGGGGATCGACCGAGGCGTCGTGACCGCGGTGCTCTCGGATTTCCGGACCGCGCCGATCTCGGGACGGCTGAAGGCCGCGCTCGCATTCATCGAAAAAGTCACACACCGACCGGAGGACGTCACCACCGAGGACGCGAGAGAGGCGATCGAGGCCGGCGTGAGCAGCGCAGAACTCGAGGATGCCGCCGCGGTGGCGGCTCTCTTCGCGATCGTCACCCGGTACGCGAACGCGCTCGACTTCGAGATTCCGACGGCCGCCGATTTCGAGAAGGCAGCCGGGATGCTGCTGCGCCGCGGATACGCCTGAGGCCGGGGCATCCATCGGCGCTATCCCCGCGTAGTTGCCGTCAGCGGCACGCAGAAGGCCCCCGGCGAACCGGGGGCCTTCGAGTGGAGCCGCTTGTCGGAATCGAACCGACGACCTATTCATTACGAGTGAATCGCTCTGCCGACTGAGCTAAAGCGGCACGGGCAACCTGGCGGAAGCACCGGTCAACAAGCTTACAGGACGTTCAGGGCCCCGAAATCCATGTCAGACGTTGACCTGCGACGAGAGCACGTGCAGCTGGTCGAACGAGCTCTTCACGCACTCGGCCAGCCGGCCTTCGCCGCCGTGGTCGGCCCAGTTCGCCCAGGCGTGGCGCATGCCCGCGAACGAGACGAAGACGACGAGGCGGGCGCGGTCGCGCGCGGGGGCCTCGTCGAGCGCGGGGTCGAGCACGCGCAGACGCCGGGCGACGATCTCGGTCATCTTGTTGGTCATCTCGTCCATGCCCTCCATGCGCTGCCGGAACAGCGTGGGGTGGCGCAGCATCAGCTGCATCCGCCGCTCCTGCAGCTCGTGCACGGCACGGGTGTCCTCATCGGACTTCGCCTCGATGAACGACGAGAGCATCTGGTGGATGCCGGCGAGCACCGGCTGGTCGACCGGCGCCGCGAGGAACGCCTCGACCTTCTCGGCGTCCGGCCCCTCGGGGTGGTGACCGACGACCGCGGCCTCTTTCGAGGAGAAGTAGTTGAAGAAGGTGCGGGGCGAGACATCCGCCTGCTCCGCGATCTCGTCGACCGTGACGTTCTCATAACCCTTCTCGAGCGACAGCTCGATCGCCGCCCGCTCGATGGCATGCCGCGTGGCGACACGCTTGCGCTCGCGCAGGCCGGGCTCTTTCACGTCAGTCACCCGACCATTATCGTTGCAGTCCCTGCAAAATTGCACCACGCGCGGTGAGGATGCCCCACACGCCGGCACCCGCACGAGCCGGCCCTGCGGCCGGCGTCAGCACTCGGGGTCGCGCGCGGGCACCGTGCCCTTGACGAAGTAGTCGTCGACGGTGTTCAGCACGCACGTGTTCGAGCGCCCGTAGGCAGTGTGCCCGTTGCCGCGCCAGGTCACCAGGTGCCCGTTCTCGAGCTCCTTCGCAAGGGCGACGGACTGCGAGTACGGCGTCGCGGGGTCGTTCGTGGTGCCGAGCACGAGGATCGGCGCCGAGCCCGCGGCCCGCACCGGCGCGGGGACGCGCACGGTGCCGAACGGCCAACCGGCGCACGCGATGCCGCCGTAGGAGAAGAACGGCCCCATGACGGGTGCGGCCTTCGCAAGGGCGGCCGCCTGCGCCTGCATGTGCGCGAGGTCGTCGTCGAACTCGTAGTCGAGGCAGTTCGTCGCGGCGAAGGCAACCATGACGTTGCTCGCGTAGCGGCCGTTGGAGTCGCGCTCGTTGTACTGGTCGGCGAGCAGGAACGCCACCCGGGCGCTGCCCTTGTCGACGTCCTTGAACAGCACGTCGAGCGACGGCCAGTTGGACTGGTTGTAGAGCGGCAGGATGATCGCGGTCTGCAGCGTCGCACTGCCGAGCAGCCGCCCGTCGGAGTTCTTGATCGGGTGCCGGTCGACCTGCTGCAACAGCGCGCCGATCGCGTTCATCGCGGCGTCGGCGGACCCGTGGAACGGGCAGGTGCGGTCGCTCGTGACGCACCACTGGGCGTAGGCCTTGAGGTTGTCCTCGAAGCCGACGGCCTGCAGCTGCGTGACGTCGTCGTAGGTCGACGCCGGGTCCACGACGCCGTCGAGCGCCATCCGCCCCACATGGCTCGGGAACATGTCGGCATAGATCGCGCCGATCAGCGTGCCGTAGCTGAAGCCGAGGTAGTTGAGCTTCGCGTCGCCGACCGCCCCACGCAGCATGTCGAGGTCGTGCGCGGTGCTCGGGGTGTCGATGTGCCCGAGCAGCGGGCCCGTGTTCTTGAGGCACGCGGCGCCGAGCGAGGTCGTGATCTGCTTCGACGCGTCGAGCCACTGGGTGCTGCCGCGCACGCCCGGAACGATGCCGTAGAGCCACTGGTCGAGCCCCGCGTCGTCGTAGCACTTCACGGCCGACGACGCCCCGACGCCGCGGGGGTCCCAGCCGACGATGTCGTAGTTCGCCTGCAGGGTCGGCGAAGCGTCACCCACGGCCTGGCGCACGAAATCGACCCCGGATTCCCCCGGGCCGCCCGGGTTGACGAACAGCGAGCCGAGCGCGTGGCCGCTCGTGGCCGGCTTGCGGATCAGCGCGAGGTGGATCGGCGCGCCCTGCGCCGGGTGCGCCCAGTCGATCGGCGCCTGCGCGGTGGCGCACTGGAAGCCGCCCGAGCAGTCCTTCCAGACGAGCCGCTGCGTGTAGAACCGCTGCACCGCGAGCTCGTCGGCGGTCGGAGTGGCGGATGTCGGGCTCACCACCGGCGTCGAGGTCTGCGTCGGCAGCTTCGCCTCGGGCTGATTCGTGCAGCCGGCGAGCAGCACGGCGCCCGTCACGAGCGCCACGGCCGCGGCCAGAGCGCGGAACCCGCGGCGCGGCATCCTCAACCTCGTCATGCCGCCCCTCATGCCGCCTGCTCGAGCCCGGTGACGAGCATCGCCTCGAGCGCGAGCGTCGGGTTCACGTTCGCGTCGATGCGCTGCCGCGCCTCGGCGATCGCGTCCATCATGTGCAGCGAGCGGGCCGGGGATGTCTTCCCGGCGTGCTCGGTCAGCTGCGCCTCGCGCTCGCGATTCACGAGCTCGGCGCCGCCGCCGAGCTGGATCATCAGCGCGTCGCGGTACAGCGAGAGCAGGTCGACGAGAATGCGGTCGAGCCCGTCGCGCAGGCTGCGCGTCGCGCGTCTCTTCTGGTCTTCCTCGAGGGCGCGCAGCTGCGCGCGCAGGGCCGGCGGAACGGTGCCGCCGGGCTCGATGCCGAGGGAACGCAGCGCGTCCTCGCGTTCCTGCTCGTTGCGTTCCTCGGTGATCGCCTTGCCGTCGTCGGTCGCGATCTGCACGAGCCGCGCCGCGCCCTGCACGGCGGCCGAGACCGAGCGGATGCCGAGCGCGAGGTCGAGCGTCTCGTCGCGCCGGGCGCGCGCCTCGGGGTTCGTGGCGAGGCGCCGGGCCATGCCGATGTGCGACTGGGCGTGCCGGGCGGCCTGCTCGGCGAGCGCGGAGTCGACGCCGTCGCGCCGCTCGAGCAGCGCCGCGACGTCCGCCACACTCGGCACGGTGAGGCGCACGGTGCGCACGCGCGAGCGGATCGTCGGCAGCAGGTCGGCGTCGCTCGGCGCGCACAGCACCCACACGGTGCGCTCGGGCGGCTCTTCGAGCGACTTCAGCAGCAGGTTGCTCGTGCGCTCGGTCATGCGGTCGGCGTCTTCGATGACCATGACCCGATAGCGGCCGACCGACGGCGAGTACTGGGACGAGCGCATCAGCTCGCGCACCTCGTCGATCGTGATGATGACCTTCTCGGTCGACAGCACGGACAGGTCGGGGTGCGTGCGCGCCTGCACCTGCGCGTCGGTCACGGCGTCGCCGTCGGGGCCCGCGTGGCTGAGCAGCGCGCTCGCGAACGCGAACGCGAGGTTCGAGCGGCCCGAACCCGGCGGGCCGGTCAGCAGCCACGCGTGCGTCATCGCGTTGGCTGCGGCGGGGTTCGCGCCGGCGGCGTTGCCGTCAGCGGCTGCGGCGGATGCCCCGCCCGGGGTCGCCGCAGCGGCCGCCCGCAGCACGGCGATCGCCTCGCGCTGCCCCGTCAGCTCGGCCCATACGCTCATCTGTTCCAGACTAGGCGGCGCCGCCGACACCGTCGCGACTCGTCAACAGGCCGGCGACGTGCTCGCGCAGCTGCGCCTGCAGCTCGTCGGGCGTGCGCGTCGCGTCGAGCACGAGCCAGCGCTCGGGGTGCGCCTCGGCCATCGCCAGGTAGGCCGCGCGGATGCGCTGGTTGAACTCGACCGCCTCGGCCTCGATGCGGTCGAACACCTTCTGCGCAGCGTCGATGCGACCGCGTGCGACCGCGGGGTCGAGGTCGAGCAGCACGGTCAGCTCGGGGTACAGCCCCTCGGTCGCCCACTCGGACAGCCCGCGCACCTCGCCCGGGTCGAGCACGCGGCCGCCGCCCTGGAACGCGACCGACGAGTCGATGTACCTGTCCTGCAGCACGACCTCGCCGCGCTCGAGCGCCGGGCGCACCTTGGTGGCGATGTGGTGCGCGCGGTCGGCGGCGAACAGCAGCGCCTCGGCGCGCGGGGCGATGTCGCCGCGATGGTGCAGCACGATGTCGCGCACGAGCTGCCCGACCTCGGTGCCGCCGGGTTCGCGCGTCGCGACGACCGTGTGCCCGACATCCCTCAGCCACGCCGCGAGACGTTCCAGCTGCGTCGTCTTCCCCGAGCCGTCGAGCCCTTCGAAGGTGACGTAGAGACCGGTCACTTCTTGGCTGCCGGCTTGCGGGTGGTCGTGGTCTTCTTGGCCGTCGACGCGGCGCCGGATGCCTTGCGCGCCGCGGGCTTCTTCGCGGGGCCCTTCGCGCGCTTGTCGGCGAGCAGCTGCACCGCCCGTGCGAAGTCGACCGACTCGACGTCCTCCCCGCGCGGGATCGTCGCGTTGGTCTCGCCGTCCGTCACGTACGCGCCGAAGCGCCCGTCGCGGATGCGGATGGGCTTGCCGCTCACCGGGTCGGCCTCGAACTCCTTGAGCGCGCTCGAGGCGCGGCGGGCGCCGTACTTCGGCTGGGCGAACAGCTCGACCGCCTGCTCGAGCGTCACGTCGAAGATCTGGTCCTCGCCGTTCGGCAGGCTGCGGGTGTCGGCGCCCTTCTTCAGGTACGCGCCGTAGCGGCCGTTCGCCGCCAGGATCGGCTCGCCCGACTCGGGGTCGGCACCGACCGTGCGCGGCAGGTCGAGCAGCTTGAGCGCGGTGTCGAAGTCGATCGTGTCGACGCTCATGCTCTTGAACAGCGAGGCCGTGCGCGGCTTGACGGCGGCCGGCTTCTTCGCGGTCTTGCGCTTGGGCTTGGCGGATTCCTCGGGCTCGGCCACGACGGTCTCCTCCGCCGCCTCGGGGGCGACCTCGGTGACATACGGCCCGAAGCGCCCGTCCTTCGCGACGATCTGCGTGCCGTTCTCGAGCGTGCCGAGCACGCGGTCGGACTGCTCGGGGGCGTCCGCCAGCTCGCGCGCCTTCGCGGGCGTGAGCTCGTCGGGGGCGAGGTCCTGCGGGATGTTCACGCGGCGCGGCGCGGCGTCCGGCGCGGCCGGGTCGACGACCTCGAGGTACGGGCCGTAGCGGCCGATGCGCAGCGTGATGTTCTCATCGATCGCGACCGAGTTGACCTCGCGCGCGTCGATGTCGCCGAGGTTGTCGACGACGCCGCGCAGGCCGCGGTGGTTCTCCTTGCCGAAGTAGAAGCCCTGCAGCCAGTCGACGCCCGTGTCGTCGCCGTTGGCGATCGAGTCGAGGTCGTCCTCGAGTTCGGCGGTGAAGTCGTACTCCACGAGGTCGCCGAAGTGGTCCTCGAGCAGCTTCACGACCGAGAACGCGATCCAGTTCGGCACGAGCGCCTGGCCGCGCGGCGTGACATACCCGCGGTCGATGATCGTCGAGATGATGGCGGCGTAGGTCGACGGGCGGCCGACGCCCATCTCTTCGAGCGCCTTGACGAGGGACGCCTCGGTGTAGCGCGGCGGCGGAGTGGTCTCGTGGCCCTTCGCCTCGACCTCGGCGGTCTCGAGCGCCTGGCCGACCGTCAGCGGCGGCAGCTTGGCGTCGGCCTCCGCGTCGGCGTTGCGCTCTTCGTCGCGTCCTTCTTCATAGGCGTGCAGGAAGCCGCGGAAGGTGATGACCGTGCCGGATGCCGAGAACTCGGCGACCGTGCCGTCCAGTTCCCCGCCGACGACCTTCGCCTCGATGGCGACGGACGCCGTCGAGCCCTTCGCATCGGCCATCTGGCTCGCGACGGTGCGCTTCCAGATCAGGTCGTAGAGCTTGAAGTCGTTGGCGGCGAGGTGCCTCCGCACCTCGTCCGGCGTGCGGAAGGTCTCGCCCGAGGGGCGGATCGCCTCGTGCGCCTCCTGCGCGTTCTTCGACTTGCCGGTGTAGACGCGCGGCTTCTCGGGCACGGTGTCGGCGCCGTAGAGCGTCTTCGCCTGAGCGCGCGCGGCCTTCGTCGCCTGCTGCGAGAGCGAGGGCGAGTCGGTGCGCATATAGGTGATGTAGCCGTTCTCGTACAGCGACTGCGCGACGCTCATCGTCTGGCGGGCGCTGAAGCGCAGCTTGCGCGCGGCCTCCTGCTGCAGGGTCGAGGTGGTGAACGGCGCCGCCGGGCGGCGAGAGTACGGCTTCGACTCGACCTTGGCGACCGTCGTCGTGGTCGAGTCCGCGCGCAGCGCGGCGGCGAGCGCTTCCGCGTTCGCCTCGGAGAGCACGGATGCCTGGCCCGTCAGCTGCCCGCGGTCGTCGAAGTCGCGACCCTGGGCCACGCGCGTGCCGCCGAGGCGCTGCAGCCTCGCCTCGAAGGGAGCCGTGCCCTCGTCGGGCGTGAACCGCGCGACGAGGTCCCAGTAGGACGCCGGCACGAACGCCAGGCGCTCGCGCTCGCGGTCGACGACGAGCCGGGTCGCCGGCGACTGCACGCGGCCGGCCGAGAGGCCGGGGCCGACCTTGCGCCACAGCACGGGGCTGACCTCGTAGCCGTAAAGGCGGTCGAGCACGCGGCGCGTCTCCTGCGCGTCGACGAGTTCCATGTTCAGGTCGCGGGTGTTCTCGCGCGCGGCCTCGATCGCCTCGCGCGTGATCTCGTGGAAGACCATGCGCTTGACCGGCACCTTGGGCTTGAGCACCTCGCGCAGGTGCCACGCGATGGCCTCGCCCTCGCGGTCTTCATCGGTGGCGAGGATGAGCTCGTCGGCATCCTTCAACTCGCGCTTCAGGTCGCTCACGACCTTCGATTTGCCGTCCGAGACGACATAGATGGGCTTGAAGCCGTTGTCGACGTCGACGCCGAATTTGCCGAGCGCGCCGCCCTTCTGCTCGGCCGGCAGGTTCTTCGGCTCGATGAGGTCGCGGATGTGCCCGACGGAAGCCATCACGGTGTAGCCGTCGCCCAGATACTGCGCGATCGACTTGACCTTCGTCGGCGACTCGACGATGACCAGCTTCTTGTTGCTCGGCACCAGACTCCCTCTTCTTCATGTGCGCGTGCTGGTCGGCACGCGTTCAGTGGCGCGTCATTGAGCCTTTGCAGGCTGAGAATACACACACGTTGCACGGCGGATGCTCGAAGCTCACAGGCCGCGACCCCCTTGCCGAGTGGCGCAGGCTGAGCAGAATGGGCGCCATGGGTACCACAACGGCAGGCGGCACGTACACCGCGAAGTTGATCGACGGCCCGCTCGAAGGCAAGACCCTCCAGGCCGCCCTGGACGGATCCGAACCGCAGGGTCGGATCGAGATTCCCGCGAACGATCGCGGCAAGCGCTACATCTACCGGCGCGCGGAGATCAGCGAGTTCGCCCCGGATTCGGGCGCGCCCTCGGCCGTCGACTACCGCTATTTCGGCGCCGACTTCTCCTGAGCCTCAGCGGCTTCCGGGCGGGCCGGCCCTGGCGCGCGCGGTGAGGCGGAACTGCGCCCAGCGGCGCTCGACCGCGACGGCGGCGATCTCGCCGTCGGTCGAGCAGGCGGTGACGGATGCCCCGTCCAGCGTCGCCGCGCGCTCCGCATTGGCGCACGGGTAGCCCGAGCTGCGCCCCGACAGCGTGTCGGCCGCGGCCAGCGCCGCGGCATCCGCCGCATTCTGCGCGCCCTGCAGCGCCGCGAAGGCGCCGACGGCGAGCAGCACGGTGGCCGTCACGAGCACGGTCGCACCGAGCAGGGCGATGCCGAGCACGGTGCCGGCGCCTCGCTCGGACGCCCGGTCGCTGCGTCGCCTTCGCAGCGGCCGCATCGGGCGCATCCACGGCGCTGACGCGTTCACCCGCCGAGCCCGTCGGGCAACGGGTCCGCGGCGAGCGCGCACCCTTTCGCGTGCAGCACGATCAGCCCGAGTCGCGCGGTTCCGACGTGCACGCTGCGCTCCACTGCGACACACACGAAGTGGCCGTCGTCGCTCGTGGTGAGCACGGCGCCGGGCGCGGCGGATGCCACCGCGCCGCGCACGGCAGCCACGTCCTCCCCGCGCGCCAGCATCCGCGCCCCGCTCGACGCGAGCGAGCTCAGCGCGACCTGCTCGCCGATCACGACGATCGACGAGACGCACAGGGCGAGCACGGCGAGCACGCCCGTGAGCACGACGGCGAACTCGGCGGTCACGGTGCCGCGTTCGCCGTCGCACCGGGCGCGGCTGCGCTCAGCTGCCGACCGTGAGCGCACGGTGCACGAGGTCGGTGAGCATGCTGCGCACCTCGTCGCCCTTGAGGATGACAACGAGCAGGCCGGCGAAGCCGACCGCCGCCATGGTCGCGACGACGTATTCGGCGGTGGCCGAGCCGGCGTCATCGGCGAGGCGGCGGGCGCGCGACCACGCGGCACGGGTCAGGTTCTTCATGCGTTCTCCATTCACTGCGGTGGCGGCGCGAGGTGGTCTCGATCGTGCCCCGGCGGCGCCCGGCCCCGGGGCGACGCCGACTGCGAACCGGGGACAACCGCGCGGATAACGCCCTGTGCTGGGGAAGATCCGCTGCACTCGGCACCCCGCCGGTGGCATCCCGCCCCGTCCGGGGGTATTGCCACGCGACGGATCGAGGTCCTAATGTCGACATTCGTGTCTGTCGTGCGAAGCTCCGCCCACGTCCTCGGTGACGTGCTGGCGCCCTCGCGCGCGACCGCATCGCTCCCGGTGATCACGCGACGACCAGGCGAGTCGGCCTCTTCCCAGGCCTAGCCCCTGCGCAGCCCGGCAACCCGCCGGCCGCGCTGGTCCCCGTTCACATCCACCGATGCACGACAGGCATACCCATGAACACCGTTCTGTGGAGCGACGAACAGCTCCGTTCTTTCATCAACACCCTGCGCGACCGCGCCTGCGGCTCCGATTCCGAGGCCGAGGACCGCGCGGCCTTCATGCGCCAGGCCGAGGCGCGCATCGTTCCGCGCGCGCGGCGCGAGGTGCTCGCGGCGGTCGGCGCCGTGACGAGCGCCGACGGCGTCGCGAGCGTCGCCTTCGACGTGCTCGAGCACGAGATCTGGAGCAAGCGCCGCAGCTGGCTGATGGTCACGACCGACCCGTGGGCGCTGCTCACCGATGCGGTGACGCGCGAGGTCTGCTCGAGCTACCGCGCAAGCCTGCGCAAGTCCGATCGGAAGGCGCTCAAGGGCATCGCGGCGGCGAGCAGCCGGCCCGAGCTCGAGTCGGGTGCGCCCGGCCCGGCCGACGGCGACGCCCACTAGGGCGCCGGCTCGGGCCTCCGCTCATCCGAAGCCGATGCCCGAGCCGGCGAACAGCGCGACGAGCACGGGGACGACCCCGAGCAGCATGAAGGCGGGCAGCACGCAGACCGCGAGCGGCACCGTGAGGCGCACGGCGACGGATGCCGCAGCGGCGCGCCCCGCGGCGTCGGCATCCGCCCGCCGCCGCTCCGCCTCGGCGCGCAGCAGCCCGGCCGTCGGCACGCCGGCGCTCTCGGCGAGGGCGACCACCGCGTCGACGGCGCGGGTGTCGGCGGCGCCCCCGAGCTCGCGCACGAAGGGCGCGAAGTCGTCGAGGGCGGATGCCACGAGCCCCCGCGCCCTGCCCACCGACGCCCCCGACCCCATGGCGACCGCGACGAGCTCGGGCTCGAGACCGGGGGCCAGCTCGCTCGGCTCGGCGGCGGCGAGCAGGCGTGCCGACCAGCGCCGGGACGCGATCATCAGACCGAGACCGCCGGCGAGACATCCCCACCCGATCGGCGTCGCGGTGAGCGCGTGCACCGTGTCGAAGCCCATCAGCAGCCCGAAGCCGAGCGCGACGAGCGGCAGCGCACCGACGAGGCGCGCGGTCGACCGCGGCCCGCTGAATGCGACCTCGAGCTCGCGGTGCAGTGCGGCGGCGTGGCGGATGCCCGACGCGAAGCCCTGCAGCGTCGCCGCGAGCGGCGCCCCCGAGCGCACGGCGACCGCCCAGGTCGCGGCGAACAGCCCCCACGCCACGGCCCTCTGATGCGCCAGCCCGAACCGCGGGGCTGCGGCGCACTCCGCGCGGATCGCGACGGCGACGTCGTCGGCCCGCGCGGCCGCACGGGCGGCACACGCCAGGTAGTCGCCGACACCGACACCCGCGGCATCCGGTGCCGCCTCGCCGTCATCCGCTCCGCTGGCCGCCCATCGCGCCTCCACGAACCCCCACGCGCGCTCCGGCGCGATGCCCGCCGCGAGCAGCACGGCGAGCCGCTGCGCGACCGCGGCCACGTCGTCGAGGGCGGTGGCGACCGCGCTCATGCGACCTGCTGCACGCGCAGGCGGCCCGCGGCATCCGACGTCACCGCGCCGATCGCCGACACCGCACGGCGGCCGTCCGTGCGGGCGAGGTGCACGACGAGATCGAGCGCGCTCGCGGCCTGACGTGCGATCGCATCGGGCGAGAGGCCCGCGAGCGCCCCGAGCGCCTCGATGCGCGCCGGCACGTCGCCGAGCGAGTTCGCGTGCAGGGTGCCGGCGCCGCCGTCGTGGCCGGTGTTGAGCGCGGAGAACAGCTCGCGCACCTCGGCGCCGCGGCACTCCCCCACGACGAGCCGGTCAGGCCGCATCCGCAGCGCCTCGCGCACGAGCCGCGCGAGCCCGATCTCGCCCGCACCCTCGAGATTCGCCTGCCGGGCTTCGAGCGAGACGACGTGCGGATGCCGCACCTGCAGCTCTGCGAGGTCCTCGACGATCACGACGCGCTCATCGGGGCGCGCGAGCGACAGCAGCGCCGCGAGCAGCGTGGTCTTCCCGGCACCGGTCGACCCCGTCACGAGGATGTTCTTCCGCCCCAGCACCGCGGCCCGCAGCAGATCCCGTTGCTCGCCCGTCATCATTCCGCCCGCCGCGAGCTCGTCGAGCGAGAGCCCGGCCGCGCGCGGCACGCGGATCGAGATGACGGTGCCGCCCACCGACACCGGCGGCAACACGACGTGCACCCGGATGCCCCCGCCGAGCCGCACGTCGGACAGCGGCACGCCGTCATCGACATGGCGACCGCCCAGCGCCACGAGCCGCACCGCGAGCCGCCGCACCTCGCCTTCGGCGAGAGCCCACGTGCCGTCGCGCCGCAGCCCCGCGCCCTCGTCGACCCACAGCGAGCCGTCGGGCGCGACGAGCACGTCGGTCGCGTCGGGCAGCGCCAGATAGGGCGCGAGCGGACCGAACGCCTCGAGATCGCCGGCGCCGCGGCCGGGGCTCGCGCGCCCTGCCGGCTGCGCGACGGCCCACGGCACGCCGCCCTCGTCGACAGGGGGCGGCGGCCCGACCGGTCCCCCGGCTCCTCCCCGCGCCTGGTCTGCCGCCGGGAGCATCGCGGCCGGGCCGCCGTGCGACGCGCCCGCGCGCACCGCTCGGCGCGGCACGAACGGCGCCCGGGCGGGGCGCGGCGGCGGCGAGGGTGCGGCGGGTTCGGTCACGCGAAGGACGCTACGGAGGCCCGGGATGCCCCGCAGGGCGCTCGACTGGAATCGGTGGACAAGACATCCGCCCGCGCGCCTGTGAACGGCGAGATCGACGCGGGCGGGTCTCCATTCGCTGCGCTCAGTCGACCAGCGGGAAAGCGCTCAGCCGCCCGCAACGGAACCGCGCCTTAAACAAAAGGGGGCCGCACCAATTGGGGGGAACTGATGCGGCCACAGCGACGTGAAAGTTGGGGGGAACCGGCACGCCGCGAGTTCGATCCGAAGACCGGAACTGTGATCAGTGTATGCGATAACCCCGCCGATGTCGCAACTCATTCGGAGAACTCGGTGCGGCGTCTCAGTGGGTTATCTTCGAACTCGTCGCGCTGGCCCGCAAAGAAGCACCTGACACGCCTCGCAAAGGAGCGAATCCCGACATGGTCGACACCATCGACAACCTGCTGCACGAGTCCCGCCGGTTCCCGCCGAGCGCTGAGTTCAGCGCGAGTGCCGTCGCGACGCCGGCGCTCTACGACGCGGCGAAGGCCGATCGCCTCGGCTTCTGGGCCGACCAGGCCCGCGACCTGCTGCACTGGTCGAAGCCGTTCACGCGCACCCTCGACTGGTCGAACCCGCCGTTCGCGAAGTGGTTCGACGACGGCGAGCTGAACGTCGCCTACAACTGCCTCGACCGGCACGTGCTGGCCGGCAACGGCGACCGCGTCGCGCTCTATTGGGAGGGCGAGCCCGGCGACAGCCGCGCCGTGACCTACGCCGAGCTCACCGCCGAGGTGAAGAAGGCCGCGAACCTGCTCACCGCGCTCGGCGTCGGCGAGGGCGACCGCGTCGCGATCTACATGCCGATGGTGCCCGAGGCGATCGTGGCGATGCTCGCCGTCGCCCGCATCGGCGCCGTGCACTCGGTCGTCTTCGGCGGCTTCTCGGCCGAGAGCCTGCGCGCGCGCATCGACGACGCCCAGGCGAAGCTCGTGATCACCGCCGACGGCGGCTGGCGCAAGGGCAAGGTCGCGCCCCTGAAGCCGGCCGTGGACGAGGCGCTGGCGATCGACCGGGGCGACGGCGGCCAGACATCCGTCGCGCACGTGCTCGTGGTCAAGCGCGGCGAGAACCCCGTCGACTGGGTCGACGGCCGCGACCTGTGGTGGCACGACGAGATCGCGCAGGTCTCGGACGAGCACACGGCCAAGCACTTCCCGGCCGAGCACCCCCTCTTCATCCTCTACACGTCGGGCACGACCGGGAAGCCGAAGGGCATCCTGCACACGACCGGCGGCTACCTCACCCAGGCGGCGTACACCCACAAGTACGTCTTCGATCTGCACCCCGAGACCGATGTGTACTGGTCGACGGCCGACATCGGCTGGATCACGGGGCACTCCTACGTCGTCTACGGCCCGCTGGCCAACGGCGCGACCGAGGTCATCTACGAGGGCACCCCCGAGAGCCCCGAGCCCGGCCGCTGGTGGGACATCATCGAGAAGTACAAGGTCTCCCTCTTCTACGCCGCGCCCACCGCGATCCGCGGGTTCATGAAGCAGGGCCGCCAGATCCCGCAGGCGCGCGACCTCTCGAGCCTGCGCCTGCTCGGCTCGGTCGGCGAGCCCATCAACCCCGAGGCGTGGATCTGGTACCGCGAGGTCATCGGCCGCGACGAGACGCCCGTCGTCGACACATGGTGGCAGACCGAGACGGGCGCCATAATGGTCAGCGCCCTGCCCGGCATCACGACGCTCAAGCCCGGGTCGGCGCAGGTGCCGCTGCCCGGCGTCTCGATCGACATCGTGACGGATGCCGGCGAGCCCGTCGGCCCCGACGAGGGCGGTCTGCTCGTCATCACCGAGCCGTGGCCGTCGATGGCGCGCGGCATCTGGGGCGACCCCGACCGCTTCATCGCCACCTACTGGGAGATGTTCGCCGACAAGGGCTTCTACTTCGCCGGCGACGGCGCCCGCAAGGACAAGGACGGCGAGATCTGGCTGCTCGGCCGCGTCGACGACGTGATGAACGTCTCGGGCCACCGCCTCTCGACCGCCGAGATCGAGTCGGCCCTGGTCTCGCACCCGCTGACCGCCGAGGCGGCCGTGGTCGGGGCATCCGACGAGACCACCGGCCAGGCCGTCGTCGCGTTCGTGATCATCAAGGACTCGCAGCGGGATGCCGCCGCCTCGGCCTCCGACGTCGCGACCGACCTGCGCAACCACGTGTCGCAGCAGATCGGACCGATCGCGCGCCCGCGCCAGGTCTACATCGTCAACGAGCTGCCCAAGACCCGCTCGGGCAAGATCATGCGCCGCCTGCTGCGCGACGTCGCCGAGGGCCGCGACATCGGCGACACCACCACCCTCGCCGACACCGCGGTCATGCAGGTCATCGCGACGGCCGTGAAGTAGCGAAGCAGCGGGTTGTGGGATGCCCCGGCCGGGGCATCCCGCAACCCGCTCCCGTCGCGCGACTCCGTCGGGCACTTTTTCTACTGTGGGGCATACCAGTACAGCTGGTTTGACCTGCCCCACAGCAGAAAAAGTGCCGCACGCTTCCCGTCCACAGGCATTCGCAGGCGCCAGCTCTCCCCAGCTCAGAGCACGAGCAGCGCATCCGGGCCACGCCGAGCACGCACGCTCATGGCATGAACCTCGACATGCTCCTGGACCAGCACCTCGGATTCGCGACACGCCGCATGCTCAAAGAGCACGGCGTCACCGCGCATGAGCTACGGAAGCGCCTGGATGCGGGTGCCCTGCTTCCGGTGGGTCGCACACAGTTGAGACGCCCGACCGTCGACCCGGACCTCCTCCGCGCGTTCCGCATGCGATCCCGGGTCACCTGCATCACCGCGGCACAGAAACGCGAGCTCTGGGTCATCGACGATGGCCACTTCCATGTGGCGCCGCGGGTCCTCAACTCGCACTTCCGCGCCGATGTGCGCGAACCGCCGCCCCACGTGCACTGGACGAAGAACCTCATCGACCCCACCGCCGATCAACTCCCCCTCGCATCGCTCCGGAGCATGCTCGCGCACATCGCCGGCTGCCAGCCGCTCGAAGCAGCAGTCGCCGTGTTCGACTCCGCTCTGAACCACGGGCTGATCACCATCGAGGAGCTGAAACAACTGGCATCCGCACACGGGAAAGGGTTCGATGACGTTCTGCCGCACTGCAGCGCTCTGGCCGATTCGGGGCTCGAAACCGTCACACGACTGCGACTGCGATGGGCAGGAATCCCGTGTCGCGAGCAGGTCCGGATCCACGGCCATCGCGTCGATCTGCTCATCGGCGAGCGGCTGATCGTTCAACTCGACGGGATTCAGCACCTCACCGACCCCAAGCAGCTCGTGATGGATCGCGAATACGATCGGATGCTCCGCCGCCTCGGTTACACCGTGGTGCGGTTCGGCTACGCCGACGTCATGCGCCACTGGGACCTGACCTTCGCCGAGATCACGGCGCTCATCGCCCAGCGGGCGCACCTCTGGTCGTGAGCGGCACAAAATCCACTGTGGGGCATATCGGATGCCCAGATCCGATATGCCCCACAGTAGAAAAGTGCCCGACGGCTAGGCGAACTCGAGCACCAGCTCGACCTCGACCGGCGCGTCGAGCGGCAGCACCGCCACGCCCACGGCCGAGCGCGCGTGCGCGCCGGCGGCGCCGAAGACCTCGCCCAGCAGCTCGGAGGCGCCGTTGATCACACCGGGCTGGCCGGTGAACGCGGCATCCGACGCGACGAAGCCCACGACCTTGACGACACGCGTCACCCGGTCGAGCGAGCCGAGCACCCCGCGCGCGGCGGCGAGCGCGTTGATGGCGGCCGTGCGGGCGTAGCCCTTGGCATCGTCGGGCGAGACGGATGCCCCGACCTTGCCGACGGCGGGCAGGGCCCCCGCCACGAAGGGCAGCTGCCCGGCCGTGAAGACGAGCGATCCGGAGATCAGGGCGGGCACATAGGCACCGGCCGGGGCCGGGACCTCGGGCAGCGCGATGCCGAGCTCGGTGAGGCGCGCCTCGGGGCCGACGGCGCCGACAACACCAGCGTCAGACATCCCTCACGCCTCCGCGACCGGGCGCTTGAAGAAGGCGATCATGCCGCCCTCCGCACCGGTGACGACCTGCACGAGCTCCCAGCCTTCCGAACCCCAGTTGTTCAGAATCGCGGTCTCACGGTGCAGGAGGAGGGGCGTGGTGACGTATTCCCAGCGCTGCAAAAGGAACTCCTCAGGGTGATGTCGGCGCGGGGCCTTGCCAGGTTCGCGCCTGTACTCTGCATCCTATGTCTGCCCGAAATATCACTGCCACCGGCGTGATCGGCGGGCTCCTCGGCTTCATCGCGATGAGCGTGGTCGCGGGGCTGCTCGTCGCCGCCGCGGTGACCCCCGCCGTCGCAGTGACCGGCATGGCCACGAACAACTCCATCGGGGTGTTCGAGGGTCTGCCCGAGTACTTGAAGATCGACCCCCTGGCGACGCGTTCGACGATGTACGCGCACAAGGGCAACAAGAACGTCCCGATCGCGACCTTCTATTCGCAGAACCGCATCGTCGACACCTGGAGCCAGGTCGGCCAGGTCGTCAAGGACGCCGCCGTCTCGACCGAGGACCCCCGCTTCTACAAGCACGGTGCCATCGACGTGCAGGGCACGATCCGCGCGCTCGCGAGCAACCTGATGCACAAGGCGACGCAGGGCGGTTCCTCGATCACGCAGCAGTACGTGAAGAACGTGCGCGTGCAGACCTGCGAGCAGTACAACATCGTGGTCCCCCAGACGGGCACGGCGGCGCAGCAGAAGGCCGCGCAGGACGCGATGGACCAGAAATACCTCGACTGCTACAACTCCTACACCGACACCAGCGGCCTGAACGGCATCAGCCGCAAGCTGCAGGAGATGAAGCTCGCCATCGGCGTCGAGAAGAACTACTCCAAGAAGGACATCCTGCTCGGCTACCTGAACATCGCCGGCTTCGGCGGCCAGGTGTACGGCATCGAGTCGGCCGCCCGCTACTACTTCGACACGACCGCCGCGAAGCTGACGCTGCCGCAGGCGGCCACGCTCGTCGCGATCCTGAACAACCCGAACAACCTGCGCATCGACGAGCCGAAGAACCCCTACAACGGCACGAAGAACGGCTACGCCGCCACGATGGACCGCCGCCAGTACGTGCTGCGCTCGATGCTCAAGGCCAAGACCATCACGCAGGCCGAGTTCGACGCGGCGTACAAGACGAAGATCGTCCCGAAGATCACGCCGCAGGCATCCGGCTGCGCCCAGGCCGCCAGCCAGGACGCCGCGTTCTACTGCAACGCGGTCATGTACGAGATCCGCAACAACCCCGTCTTCGGCAAGACGCAGGCCATTCGCGACGCGCTGCTCAACCACGGCGGCCTGAACATCTACACGGCCCTCAACCTCGACCTGCAGAAGAGCGCGCAGACCAATCTGAGCACGTACATCCCGGCGTCGAGCAGCCAGCTCGATCTGGGTGCGGCGGATGTCTCGGTCGAGCTCAATACCGGCCGCGTGGTGCTGGCCGTGCAGAACCGGCCGTACAACCCCACGAACGTCCCGAGCGCGACGAAGACCCCGGTCGCCTACACGTTCGACTACAACCACGGCGGCTCGAGCGGCTTCCAGACCGGTTCGACCTACAAGGCGTTCAGCCTCGTCGAGTGGCTGAAGACCGGGCACGCGCTCAACGACGTCGTCAACGCGCCGGTGGGCCGCGCCAACCTCGCCCAGTCGAGCTTCCACAGCTCGTGCGACAGCTTCGGCGGCACGTGGAGCGTCGGCAACGACCTGCCCGGCGAGGGCGGCCCGATGACGGTCATGAAGGCCACCGCGGCATCGATCAACACGGCCTTCGCCGTCATGGGCCAGCAGATCGACCTGTGCTCGCTGCGCAACGACGCGGCGGCGCTCGGCGTCAAGCCCGCGTACCCGTGGAAGCAGGCGTACAACGCCAAGAACCAGCTGGTCAACGTCACGAACTCGAGCGGCCAGCCCGTGCCCTCGCAGCTCGACGACAACCCGGCCTCGATCCTCGGCACGAACTACATCGCCCCCGTCGACATGGCGGTCGCCTATGCGGGCATCGCGAACGGCGGCAAGACGTGTTCGCCGATCTACATCGACAAGGTGACGGATGCCACGGGCAAGTCCCTGCCGGTGCCCCAGACGACCTGCACCCAGGCCATCGACCCGAAGATCGCGGCGGGCGTGACCTACGCGCTGCAGCACGGCCCCCTGCTGCCCGGCGGCACCGGTGCGACCGCGAACCCCAATGACGGCATCCCGATCATGGGTAAGACCGGTACCACCGACGCCTCCAAGGAGAACTGGCTCGTCACGTCGACGACCAAGGTCGCAAACGCGGTGTGGGTCGGCAACGTGCAGGCGCACAAGGTCGGCTCGAGCTGGGTGCAGACCAGCTTCCAGAACCTCGTGTTCAACGGCCAGGCCGGCCGCAACGTGAAGTTCGCGATCGCGAAGCCGATCCTGCAGGAGCTCAACCGCGTCTACGGCGGCTCGGCGTTCCCGACGCCCGACTCGAAGGAGATCAGCGGCCCGCAGGTCGCGATCCCCGACCTGAGCGGCAAGTCGGTCGCCGAGGCGAAGACGATCCTCGCCGGCCTCGGCTTCATCTACCAGGACGGCGGCCAGAAGGACTCGGCGCAGCCGGCCGGCACCGTCGCGGCCACCGACCCGCCCGCCAACACCAAGCTGAGCCGCGGCTCGGCGGTGAAGGTGTACACGTCCAAGGGCAACCAGGTGCTCGTGCCGCCGGTGACGAACATGACCGCGACGCAGGCCGCGCAGACGCTGATCGCTGCCGGGCTGACCCCGCAGCTGTCCGCCGGCGCCGACCCCAACGGCACCGTGACCGCGCAGAGCCCGGCCGCCAACACCTCGGTCAACAAGGGCTCGCCCGTCGCGCTGACCGTGAAGGCCAGCAGCGGCGGCAACCCGGGCAACGGGAACAACGGCGGCGGCACCACCGGCGGCACCGGAACCGCGGGCACGGGCACCGCCGGCACAGGCACCGGTGGCATCGTGGCACCGCCGGGGGGCTGACGCACGATGTCGAAGCTCGCAGGCATCCGCACCGCCGCACTCGCCGTCGGTGCCCTCGGCGCCGCCACGCTCGCCTACGCGTCGCTCGTCGAACGCACGCAGTTCACGCTGCGCGAGTTCACGGTGCCGGTGCTGCCGGCGGGCAGCGAGCCGATCACGGTGCTGCACCTCTCCGACCTGCACATGACCGCGAGCCAGCGGTTGAAGCAGGTGTGGGTGAGCGAGCTCGCCGAGCTCGAGCCCGACCTGGTCGTCGACACGGGCGACAACCTCGGGCATCGTGACGGGCTGTACGGCATCCGCGCCGCCCTCGAGCCGTTCCGCGGCACGCCGGGCGTCTACGTGTGGGGCTCGAACGACTACTTCGGGCCGAGCTTCAAGAACCCGCTGCGCTACTTCAACGGCCCGTCGAAGGCGCACAAGAAGCCCGAGCGGCTCGACCTCGCGGCGCTGGGCGACTACCTCGACGGGCTCGGCCTCACCGGGCTCAACAACACCGCCGGGGTCATCGAGGTCAAGGGCGTGCGCTTCGAGTTCTTCGGCGTCGACGACCCGCACCGCGGCTTCGACCGTCTCGATCTGATGGCGGATGCCCTCGCCGAGGTCCGCGGAGCGGAGGAGGGCCTCGATACGCGGCCTCGCCAGGGCTCGGCTGCTACTCGACCAGCGGCGGGGGCGGAGACGGGCACGGTGCGCATCGGCGTCGCCCACGCGCCCTACCAGTACGTGCTCAACGACTTCGTCGACCACGGGGCCGACCTGGTCTTCGCGGGCCACACCCACGGCGGCCAGGTGTGCGTGCCCGGCTACGGGGCGCTCGTCACCAACTGCGACATCCCCCGTGAGCAGGTCAAGGGCCTGAGCACATGGCGGCACAAGGGCCGCGCCGCGGCGCTGCACGTGAGCGCCGGGCTGGGCACCTCGATCTACGCGCCGGTGCGCTTCGCCTGCAAGCCGGAAGCGAGTCTCATCACGCTCGTGGCGGCCGGATCACCCAGCTAACACAGTCATAACGTTCAGCGGAACCCCCACCTCCATCGGGGACTCTTCCAAGAGGCCGGTTTAGCCTGCCTCTGTGTCGCTCTCGGGAATTAACGCTGGTCGCTGGTCCAAACGGTTTTCGGCGTACGCGGGCTTCCTGGGTCTGAGCGTGGTCGCCGGCGTGCTCGTCGGGGCGCTCGTCGCGCCCGCCGCCGTCGCCGGCACGACCATCTCGTCGCAGGGCATCAACGCGTTCAACGCGCTGCCCGACTACCTCAAGATCGAGGCGCCCGACCAGTACACGACGTTCTACGCCACGCAGAACGGCCAGCCCGTCAAGATCGCGCAGTTCTACTACCAGAACCGCGTCGACGTGAAGTGGAACCAGGTCGCGCAGTCCGTGAAGGACGCGGCCGTGTCGACCGAGGACCCGCGCTTCTACAAAGAGGGCGGCGTCGACATCCTCGGCATCCTCCGCGGCGCGGCGTCGACCGTGTCGGGCGGCGGGGTGCAGGGCGGTTCGTCGATCACCCAGCAGTACGTCAAGAACGTGCTCGTGCAGCGCTGCGAGGCCGACTACCAGATCGACGGGAACGCGTCCGCGAAGGTCCAGGCGCAGCAGCAGGACAAGCTCACCGCCTGCTATGAGGACGCCGCGGGCGTCTCCGTCCCGCGCAAGATCCAAGAGATCCGCTACGCGATGGGCGTCGCCCAGCAGTACAAGAAGAACGACATCCTGCTCGGCTACCTCAACCTCGTCGGCTTCGGCGGCCAGGTCTACGGCGTCGAGGCCGCGGCCCGCTACTACTTCGACACGACCGCCGCGAAGCTCACGCTCAACGAGTCGGCGACGCTGGTGGCGATCCTGAACAACCCGAACAACCTGCGTCTCGACGAGTCCGCGCAGCTGAACCCCGGCAACAACGCCAAGAACGGCTTCGCCGCGACCAAGGCGCGCCGCGACTACGTGCTCGACCGCATGGTCAAAGAGAAGAAGATCACGCAGGCCGTGGCGGATGCCACGAAGAAGCAGCCGATCACGCCGCACATCACCCCGGCGCAGTCGGGCTGCATGAGCGCGCAGGCGCACGATGCGGGCTTCTTCTGCGATTACGTGCAGGATGTCATCCTCACCGACCCCACGTTCGGGAAGACCGCGGCCGACCGCGAGCGCTTCTTCCGCCGGGGCGGCATCAACGTCTTCACGACCCTCGACCTCGACCTGCAGAACACGGCGCAGGCGTCGATGGACGCGTACATCCCCCACACCGACAGCGCGCTCGATCTCGGCGCCGCCCAGACCTCGATGGAGGTCGGCACGGGCAAGGTCGTGACGATGGTCGAGAACAAGAAGTACAACAACACGGCGAACCCGCCGCCCGGCTCGACCTCGATCAACTACGTGACGCCGTATTCCTACGGCAACTCCATCGGCTTCCAGATGGGCTCGTCGTTCAAGCCCTTCGTGCTCGCCGACTGGCTCGAGAACGGCCACACGCTCTACGAGGGCGTGAACGGCTCGAGCAACACGTTCGAGCAGCAGAACTTCCACACCCAGTGCGGTTCGAACACGCCCTACGGCTACGGCCCGTTCCAGGTCTTCAACGACCAGTCCTCCGAGAACGGCTACCACTCGGTGCTGCAGGGCACGACGCAGTCGATCAACACGATCTACATGGGCATGGCCGAGCAGCTGAACCTGTGCGACGTCCACAATGTCGCCAAGGCGATGGGCATCGACTCGGCCGCCCCGCAGCTGTACCCGTGGCAGACCGTGCCGGCCAGCGCCATCGGCGGCGCGAACCTGGTCTCGCCGCTGCAGGTGGCGCAGGCCTACGCCGCCTTCGCCAACGGCGGTGTCTCGTGCACCCCGATCGTGATCAACAGCATCACGCGCGTCGACGACGGCTCGTCGGTCGCCGTGCCGAAGACGACGTGCAAGCAGGCGATCCCGACCGACATCGCGAACGCCGTGCTCTACGCGCTGAAGACGGTCATGGCCTACGGCACGGGCCAGCTCGGCAACCCGTTCGACGGCACGCCGATCGCGGGCAAGACGGGAACCGCGGGCTCGAACAGCCAGGGCTCGACGCAGAACTGGATCGCGACGACCACGTCGAAGGTCGCCCAGGTGACCTGGGTCGGCAACCTCAACGGTCAGGTCGCGCTGCGCAAGCAGTGGTTCACCAACACGCAGACGGGGCAGGTGATCAACGGCGGTGACGCCAAGCTGATCGTCGCGAAGCCGATCATCGCGGCGCTCGACGCGAAGTACGGCGGCACCGACTTCACCGCTCCCCCGGCGTCGCTGCTGTACGGCGCGAACTACCAGGCCCCGACCCAGCCGACGACGACACCGACCTCCCCCGCCGCGCAGAACGGCCAGAACGGCCAGGGCAACCAGAACAGCCAGAACAAGGGCAAGAACGGCCGCCAGTCGAACACGCCGACCCAGCCGACGACCGGAACACAGACGGGCGGGACCCAGACGGGCGGAACGACGCAGTCGAGCCCGACGGCAACCGGCTAGGCGGTCGCCCTGGTGCGAAGCACCTTCTGAAGTCAGGTAGACTGGCTGAGGCCTTCGGGCCAACCGGGGTATAGCGCAGCTTGGTAGCGCGCCTCGTTCGGGACGAGGAGGTCGCAGGTTCAAATCCTGTTACCCCGACCAACGGTTGAAGAAGCCCCCGCCATCACGGCGGGGGCTTCTTCCATGTGCGGCGCCGCTGCCGCTGCCGGGTTTAGCGGGTTCGCGGCAAAAATGGTGGATGGGCGCGCGGATGTCTTGCCTGCAGGCTCCGGCCAGAGACCCCATGCCGCGCGCGAATCGCTCGCACCAGGGCGGAGGATCTGACCTGTGATCGCGCTCGATCCGCTGCGCCGGACATTCTCTGTTCAACTCGCTCGCACCACGGCGGAGAATCTGATCCTCACCGCTCTCGCAACGCGACGTCGTGAGACGAGCAACCGGCATGCGCACGAAGGCCTCCGCCTCGGTTGCCTTTCAACAGCCGTGTTCGTGTTTCGCCGCGGATGCAGAAACTCCGCCCTCATGCGAACGCGCGCAGCGAGGCTACCGACGTCTGTCTGCGCCAGTGTCGCCCGCCAGTCAGCTGCGCGCACCCTCCGCCGGTCGACTGCCGCGCTCTGGCCGCTCGGCTGAGCGCCTTCCGCCGGTCGACTGAGCGCAGCGAATGGAGACCCACCACAGCCGGGTGCCGCCGAATAGTTGCGTCGCGGCAATCAATACCCCTGATTACGTGCAGGAAACACGGCGGATGCCTAGTGCATCACACCGGCCGAACCACTAGTTTCGTGCCATGGCACGTGCGACAAAGCCCACTCGAGCTCAGCTGCTGGACACCATCTTCGAGGAGATGAACGTCATCACGCGCCGCGGCACCGCGCGCGCACGGCGCCTAGCCGCACCTTTGACCTATGTCGAGCACACGCTGCTGCAGTTCATCGGGGCGACCCCGGGGTGCCGGGCGACCGATATCGCGACGTCCTTCCACCTCAATCGCTCGACGGTCTCGCGCCAGGTGGCGAGCCTGCTCGAGCACGACCTCGTCGAGTACGCCGCCCGCACCGATGAGTCGCACCACCGCGGTCGCGAGCTGCAGCTGACCGCCGTGGGCACGGCACGCCTCGCCAGCGCCCGCGATGAGCAGCGCAAGGCGTCGTTCGAGCGCCTCGACGAGTGGAGCGAGAGCGAGCTCTCGACCTTCGCCGCCCTGCTCGAGCGCTACAACCTCAAAGAGCCGACCGTCTAGCGGGCCGCGACCAGGTCGAGGGTGCGCAGGCGCCCCGCCAGGGTCGCGCTCGAGGGCTGGATCATGAGCTCGTCGGCCCCGGTCGAGGCGAGCAGCGCGGTGAGCCTCGCGCGCACCTCGTCGGTCGTTCCGATGGCCTGGCGGGCGTTGCGGTGGGCGATGAACTCCTCTTCGAGCGGCGAGAACTCGTAGGCGAGCGCTTCGTCGAGCGAGACCGGCTCGGGCTTCTGCCCCTGGCGCATGCGGATGAACGTGATGGCGCCGGGCAGCATCTCGCGGCGGACGACCTCGGCCGAGGCATCCGCGATCACCGAGACCGCGATCATCGAGTGCGGCTGCTCGAGGAACTCGGACGGCTCGAACGAGCGCCGATACAGCTCGAGCGCCGCCTCGGTGTTCTCGCCCGCGAAGTGGTGCGCGAAGGCGAAGGGCAGGCCGAGCGCGCCCGCGAGCTGAGCCGAGAAGCCGGACGAGCCGAGCAGCCACACCTCGGGGGCGTCGCCGAGCCCGGGCACGGCGAGCATGCGCGCCATGGGGTTGTTCGGCGACATGCCGCCGTAGAAGAAGCCGAAGAGGTCCTGCAGTTCCTGCGGGAAGGCGGAGGCGTCGAGGCCCTCGCGCGTGCGGCGCAGCGCGAGCGCGGTCGCGCCGTCGGTTCCGGGTGCGCGGCCGATGCCGAGGTCGATGCGGTCGCCGTAGAGCGCGCGCAGCGTGCCGAACTGCTCGGCGACGACGAGGGGCGCGTGGTTCGGCAGCATGACACCGCCCGAGCCGACGCGGATCCTCTCGGTGACGGCCGCGACGGCGCCGATCAGCACGGCGGGGGCGGATGACGCGATGCCCGGCATGCCGTGATGCTCGGCGAACCAGTAGCGCCCGAACCCGAGCGCCTCGGCGCGCTTCGCGAGTTCGAGGGACCCGCCGACCGCCTCGGCGTTCGTCTGGCCGGCACCGCGCCAGGCGAGGTCGAGGACGTTGAGGGGCACATCGGCGAGCGTCGTCACCCTACGGCCAACGCGGGCGACAGGTCGGTATTCCCGCCGCACACATGCAGAACCGCCGCCCGGCTGTGCCGGGCGGCGGTTCTGTGATGGGTTGCTTAGGCCTTGGTGCTCTGGCCGTCGCGACGCTTGGCGTTCATCTGGCGAACCACGATGAAGCCACCGCCGAGGGCGACCAGGCCGACCGCGCCCCACACCGTCGCGAGCGAGATGTAGGTACCGGTGGTGGCCAGGTTCGAGGAACCGGTGCCCGCAGCGTTGACGGCGATGACGCCCGAGGCGCTGTTGCCGGCCGCGTCGGTGACGGTCACGTTGATGTTCGAGGTCGCGTCAGCCGGGATGGTGCCGGTGATCGTGGCGCCACCGCTGGCGTTCGCGGTGCCGGCGTTGACCGTGCTGGTCGCGGCGAGGAACGAGGCCGCGGTGGCCGAGGTCGGAACCGGGCCGGTGCTCGAGAACGTGACCGTGAGGGTCGAACCCGGAACGAAGGTGCCCGAGATGATCACGAGCGTGAAGGTCGAGCCGGGCGCGCCCGTCTCGGTCACGGTGATCGTCGAGGAGCCGGCCGGCGTGTAGGGCGCGGCGTTCGCGGCGAGCGGAGCGGCGAAGACGGCCCCGCCGACGATGGTGGCGGCGACGAGCGCCTTGGTGAGCTTGTGCATTGAATGGACCCCCTGGCCTTTAGCTCGACCCGGAAAGGTGGTTTCCCTCATGAATGTGCGACACCCGGCGGGTCGGAACCGGATGTACGTGCAAGACCATAACAGGGTTCGGGTAACAACAAAAGGCCGAGCAGTGTAGCAAGGCGCAACATGCACCCATACATAGCCCTAAGCCAAACGGCTGATCGGCTTGCGAAACCCGGGCGAGTCGGCCCCGCGGCGACCGAGCCCGGGCCTCAGCGGCCGGAACGGCGCCGCGCCGTCGAGACGATCAGGGCGATGAGTCCGGCGATGATGAGGGCGCCGGCGAGCCACACGATCCAGAGGGCGATGTTGGTGCCCGTCCAGGCGAGGACGCTGCCGTTCTGCCCCGGCACCGTGATGACACCCGAGACCGAGTGGCCGTCCGGGGTCGACACCGACGCGTTGTAGACGCCCGAGGCCTTGGCCGGGAAGACGAGCGTGAAGGTCACGCTGCCCGAGGCATCCGTCTCGCCCACCGCCAGGTTGACCGTGGCGCTGCGCGCCGCCGCATCGAACGCGCCCAGCGTCGGCGCGGGCCCCGTGCCCGAGATGATCGCGGTGGCCGGCTTCGAGGGGCCGAGGCCGTTGACGGTGATCGTGTTCGCACCGGGGTGTGCGGTGACCGCGAAGGTGCCGGTGGTGGCGGGCGGGTAGGTGGCGGCGTTCGCGGCATCCGCACCGCCCGTCGTCAGCGCCCCGCCGAACGCCACGGCGACGCCGAGCCCGACAACGGCCAGTGCGCGCACGACGCTCCCCAGAACACTCACTTCAGAACCGTCCCACATTCGAACGCCCCGGTCGAGAGCGACACGTGATTGACCTGCGGTGTGACGTCCACCGCGGGCTTGCCCGTCACGCCCTTCTTGGGGTTGAAGACGAGGCGGATGGTGGATGCCTGACCGGGCTTCAGGTCGACGAAGTACTGCGCGGCGCTCTGCGTGCCGTCCTGCACGAACTTCACCGGCTGGGCCTGACCGGTCGCCGTGGCCGCGTTGCCGAACTCGACGCCCGGGCTGCCGTAGACGGTGACCTCGGTGCGCGCGGTGCCGACGGGCACGCCGTAGGCGGCAGCGCCCGAGACATACGCCGGCAGGGTCGCGACGGCGCTCGCGGCGAGCCTGTTCTTGAGCGTCACCTCGACGACGTAGAGCGGGCCGACCGTCGGGCACGTCAGCTGGCCGAGCTTGACGGCCGTCGTGAGGTAGTAGTCCATCTTCGAGCCGGTGCCGTCGGCGAGGTAGACGCCGAAGCGCTGCTCCCCCGGCGTCGAGCGCGCGGGGCCGCCGGCGAGCGTGGTCTGGTCGAGCAGCTTCTGCTCGGCGGGCTCGGCGCTCCACACGTTCATGCGGTGCGCGGCGCCGATCTGGGCGAACGCGCCGAGCATCGCGCTCGGCTTGAACTGGCCGCTCGTGAGCTTCTGGATGATGGCGCCGGTGGATGCCGCGAAGAACCTGTCCTGGTCGGCGGGGTTGACGAAGCGGAAGTAGACGTCGGAGAGCAGGGTCTTGACGACGTTGGCCGCCGAGAGCTGCGTCTGCTCGGGGGTGCCTGCGGCCACGGTGACCGGGCCGGTCGCCTCGAGGATGTACTTGAGGGCGATCGGGTCGAGGCTGACGACGCCCGAGACGGGCTTGCCGCCTTCCTTGACCCACATCGCGTTGGCGAGCTGGGCGGTCTGGTCGAAGCGCGGGGTGAGCGTGATGTCCTGCAGGTACTCGCCCGTGATCTCGCCGAAGAGCTGCTGCGTCGCCGGGGCGAGCTTCGCGACCGGCTGGTCGTAGCCGGCACCGCTGTGATCGCCGAACTTCGCGTCGGAATCCTGGCTGTCGAACGTGATCTTGCCGTGGTTCGCGGTGACGTGGATCGCCGAGCCGCCGATGCCGCCGCTCGCGCGCAGCTCGGCGTTGTTGAGCACGAGCACGAGATAGGTGCGCGGGCCGTCGGCGCCGAGCATGCCGGGCAGCAGGCGCGTGGCGCGGCTCGCGGCATCCGTGTACTGCGCCACTTCGGTGACCTTGGTCTTGTACTGGGTGACGGCCGAGGCGAGCGGGCCGATGACGCCCTTGGTCGTCACGGCCTGGGCCTCGCGGTTGCCGGCCTGCACGGCGGTGTCGGCCACGGCGAGCGCGGGGGCCGCCTTGGCGAGCGGGGCGAGGTCGATCGCGCCGCCGGTGAGCTTGAAGGCGGATGGGTTGAGCGAGCCCGCGACCCCCGTGAGCCGCTCGAGCCCGTTGTCGGTGATGGTGGCGGCGCTCGCGCTCACGCCGCCGAGGGCGCGCAGATTGGGGCCGATGCCGGGGATGTGCGCGGCGAGCCACCAGATCGGGTCGGACGTGTCGGCGTGCGCCTTGTCGGCGCTCGAGCGCAGCTTCGCGAGGTCGGATGTCAGGGCGCCCGTGTTGCCGCCCGTCACATCGGCCTGGATGCGCGAGGCGACGGGCAGCGCGTCGTGCAGCGCCTTCGCGGCGAGCGCGCCCCGCACGCCCACCCAGAGGGCGGCGGCGATGACGACGAGCACGATGCCGAGGATCGTCCAGCCGATCCAGCGCCGGCTGCGCTTGTCTCGGCGCATGCGGCGGGGTCGGCGGTCGGCTGTGGCGGTCGACATGCGCACCATCTAAACAGAGGCCCTCGGTGAGACCGCCCGGAATCGGCTGATACGCAGGCTTGGGGGCAGGGGCCGGCGCGCAGGCGCGCCTGGCTTTCCCCGTGACCCGACCGCGATGCGATCGTCCTGACGCACTAATACGAGGGCTGCAGTTTTGCTCGCACCAGGGCGGAGATTCCGGCGTCGGGATGCCACATCCACAGCCAGCCAGCCAGCCAGCCAGCCAGCCAAAATGTACCTACTTGACATACCCGCGGTAAAGCGCACTGCTGCGCGGCTGGCTCGACGAGAGCGTCAGGCCGGCGTTCGCGTCGCGCGTCCTGCCCCTCGATGAGCGCGCGGCCGTCGAGTATGCCCGGCTGCAGGTGCCCGACCCGATGCCGGGCATGAACGCACTGATCGCGGCGACCGCTCTCGCGCACGACCTCACACTGGTCACGCGCAACACCAAGGACATGGAGCGGTCAGGCGCCCGGCTGCTCAACCTGTGGCTGCTCGACTGAGCGCGACGGCCACGGCGAATGGCACCGGGCCGGGGCCGACTCTGCGGCCCCGGCCCGGTGCGGGCACGGCTTCGGATCAGGCGCGGCTCTTGCGGCGCACGACCGTCTGCATCACGACGAACGCGGCGCCGAGGGCGAGCAGGCCCACGGCACCCCAGACGGTCGCGATGGAGATGTAGGCACCGGTCGCAGGCAGCTGCGCCGAGGCATCCTTGACAGCCGTCGTGCTGCCGGTCGAGGTGGTGGTCGTGGTCGAGGCGGCAGCGACGGCCGGCACCGTGACCGACTGGGTCACAGTGGTGCCCGCGGTGTCGGTGACGGTCGCGTTGACGATCTGGCCGGAGAGGTCCTTCGCTCCGCTCGCCTTGACCTGAGCGGTCAGCGAGCCGTCGGCGGCCGCGGTGCCGAGCACGATGCTCTGCGAGGCCGTGGACTGGAACGTGCCGAAGAACGTGAAGCCGAGCCCGTTGAACTGGGCGCGGACGACCGAACCCGGGTGGAAGGTGTGCGGCCCGAACTCGAACGGGAACCACCAGTAGCCGCCCTGCCAGAACGGGTCGTGGTCGTGGTCGTGGTGGGCCGGCGGCGTCGGCTTGACCGGCGGGTAGGCCGGGTGGGTGTGGCCGGGCTTCGAGTGGCCGTAGGCGTGGCCGTTGTGCTCGCCCTGGTCTTTGTGCTGGCCCTGGTCGCTCGGGTCGACCGGGTGGTTCTGATTCAACTGGGCGATCGAGGCCGGAACGGCCTGGGCGGTGGTGGCGCTTGCCGCGAGCGGCACGCCGAGAGCGAGCGCAGTGCCCGCTCCGAGTGCCAGCACTGTCGTCGTGAACTTGTGCATGAGGTGTCCTATCCGCAGGTCGGAATCGTGTAGGGCAATGCGTGCGTGTTTCCACTACGCGGCCCGGCCTCCGACTGCGCGACAGCGCAAGTGGTGCTGATGGTGCGTGGAGCTTGGTGTTGCGAGGGTGCCGGAGGTCGGTCCGGACAGCCTCAAGCTATGGCCCCCGTTCCGGTGACACAAGGGTGTTCACAAACCTTTCACATGGGCGCCGGGGCGCGGTCGGCCGCCCCGTCGAGGTGATCGGCTGGGGTGCGACCCTGAGGTGCCGATGTTGGTGTGGCGGCGCTAATACGAGGGCTGCGTCTTTGGCGGCGGGCTCGCGGATGCCGCTGAATCGCTCGCACGAGGGCGGAGTTTCTGCACAGCGCCCCCCGCGAAGCATCCAAATGGGCAGTTCCCCATCCGAGCGGAGATCTTCGTGCCCGAATGGCTTACTATTGAAGTGCAACTTGCAGTAGCGAGTTGAAGTAGGCCTGGCAGTCTTCCGGACGGTATGACGAGCCAGGCTCGCGCATTTAACCAAGGTCGACGACGCTCGCTGTGAGCGTGGCAACACGTCGAATCCAATCGCCCCCGGCTTGGTGTGCCCAGGCGACGGCATCGCTCACCCACAGCAGTGGCTCGGCCTTCGCGGCCTGATGCTGATATTCGAAGACGCCGCTTGCGTCTCGAGAACGAAGCAGCGCAGCGATCATGCGCCTGTCCGCTTGTTCTAGCGATTCGTCGCGTTCAAGGATCAAACGAGCCGCACGCGAATCGATCAAGTCATCGACGAGAGCGGTGACGCATGCCTCGCGCGAGGCTTTGTGGCCCAAGCCAGCGACGAGGTAGACCGTGACGCTCAGGTCGAGCGACGACATGCGGGACAACAACGATCGTCGCGACGACTCGCTTTCCGTCTTGAAGTGAATGCGATCCTGCCGTGGCCGGCGCATAGCCACGAGTTCCCTGCGGGCGATCGAAAGATTGGCCGGCGCCACGACCGTTGCCGCAAAGAGGTAGCCACGCGCCTTGGACTCGTCAACGAACACATGGGATGCGCGTGCGAATCGATCCACGTCGAGCCCTCCCTGCTGAGAGAGTATCGATACCCACCTGCGCGCCGCGGACGTGCGTGACTGCCTGTGGACAGGCGGTCGCGTCAACCGGGTGGCCGGATTCGGTTGTGGCTACTCGCGGAGGGACGCGTGGTTCTCGCGGAACCACTCGACCGTGGGCTTCGACGTGTCCCACTCGGTCTCGCCCTCGAAGCCCACGACCTTGGCGATCGTCTCGGCGATCTCTCTGATCGTCACGTCCGAGCCCGTGCCCACGTTGACCTGCTCGGGGCCGTCGTAGTGCTCGAGCAGGTGCAGGCAGGCAGGCACGCGGCATGGTGGCGCTAATACGAGGGCTGCGCATTTTGCCGGCGACGTCAAGGATGCCGCTGACTCGCTCGCATGGGGGCGGAGTTTCCGTCGCCGGACATCCCGCTCAATTGGTGGCGGTCGGCGCTTGGTGCTCATCGATGCAGTGAAGTTGATAAGTTCAATTCGTTAGCCGATTGGGTTATCAACTTCGGGTGAAAGGACCGCAATGGCGCGAGGACGACCGAGCAGAGCAACCGTGTACGCACGGCTCGACCAAGCGATGGTCGACCTTCGTGAGCGTCTAGGCGGCTTACCGTCGCCCAAGGAGTCGGAATTCATCTGGGACGATATCTGGCACCTTGAAGCCCACCACTCGACCGCACTGGAAGGCAACACCCTGGTGCTGCGCGAAGTCGAGGCTCTGCTCGACAAGGGACGCGCGGTCGGAGCCAAACCTCTCAAGGAATACATGGAGGTCCAGGGCTACGGCCAGGCGGCACGCTGGGTCTACGGGCAGGCCATAGAACCGGCACGATCTTCCACGAGCCTGATCACGTTGACCGAGGTGAGAGAAATCCATGCGCGAGCAATGACACCCGTCTGGCAGGTCGCTCCGCACCCAGACGCGACAGATCGGGAAGGCCCCGGAAGCTTTCGAGAACACGACATCCACCCGTTCGGCGGCGGAATGATCCCGCCGTCGTGGCCGCTTGTGCCCGCCATGATGCGCGACTGGATCGAACTCGTCGAAGCCAGGACAGGTTCCCTGACCGGGGCAGAACGCGGCGCAAAGCCGCTGCCCGAGATCCTCGCCGAGCTCCACAACGCCTTCGAACGTGTCCACCCGTTCATCGACGGAAACGGGCGTGCCGGACGACTGGTTCTGAATCTCCTTCTTGTCAGGCTTGGGCTGCCGCCGGTCATCGTCCTCAAGATCCAGCGAGCGGCCTACCTCTCCGCGCTACAGAAAAGCGACCAGGGCGATCATGGACCGCTTGGGGAGATCCTCGCCCGCGCCATGTACGACAACCTCAACAGGTTCATCGTCCCGGGGGTCGCCGGCCCCGCCCGCCTCGTGCCGTTGGCCGCTCTTGTAACCGAGGACTTCACCATCCCCGCATTGCGGCAGGCGGCGGCTCGGGGGCGCTTGGACGCGGTGCAGGGGGCGGACGGCGTCTGGCGGAGTAGCCGCAAAGCCGTGAGTGAATATGCCAAAACAAAAGGAAAGAGACGCTCCGCGAGTCGCTGAGCACCACGACTGATGCAGATGCCGTCACGTCACCTGCCCTGGTCTCCGATGCAGGCGAGCGCGCAGGCTACTCGCGGAGGGACGCGTGGTTCTCGCGGAACCACTCGACCGTGGTGCGCAGGCCCTCTTCGAGGCCGATGCGGGAAACCCAGCCGGCATCGGCCAGCTTCGAGACATCCAGCAGCTTCTGCGGCGTGCCGTCGGGCTTCGACGTGTCCCACTCGGTCTCGCCCTCGAAGCCCACGACCTTCGCGACCGTCTCGGCGATCTCTCTGATCGTCACATCCGAGCCCGTGCCCACGTTGACCTGCTCGGGGCCGTCGTAGTGCTCGAGCAGGTGCAGGCAGGCATCCGCCTTGTCGTCGACATGCAGGAACTCGCGGCGCGGCGCGCCCGTGCCCCAGTTGGTGACCGACGCGGCGTCCGCCACGTTGAACTGGACCTGCACGCCCTCGCTCAGTACTTCTTGCGAGCACATGTTGTTCATGAGGATGCCGCCGTTGGCGAGCACGAAGCTCTTGAGCTTGTCGATCAACTCGATTTCGACGTCGATCTGCCAAGGAGAGAGCAGAAACAGAGGGTAGGAAATTCCTACCACTAACTGGACCTGCCCTTATATCGAATGATGCACTTATCTTGGCGCTTCAACTGTGGCAACGGAGTTCGTCCGCAACGACGAAATACGTGATTCGCCACCCGTGAGATAGGACACAGATGAGGTGAGCCCAACAATCAGGAATAGGGTCTCAGCGACATTGAAACTCTGCCATGTTGCTTCGAATAACGAGTCGATCCCGAAAACGATCATTGCAGCCAAACCCGCCATTCGGAGCGTTCCATCACCGTTACGCCACACATGCAAGGCCATTGCCAAAAGGAGCAGCACGAACAGTCCTGCTCCAACAAAACCATAGAGGAACAATTGCTCAAGGTAATTGTTATGCGCGTGCCCGTAGAGTGCGTCAGGACCGATGATCGGGTAAAGCGTGTCCGCGAATGATGCAGAGCCGAAGCCGATCATTGGTTGTCCTCGTATCGCGAGCAGAACGCCCGCCCAAAGGCTTTGACGGATTGCGTTCGAGTCAAATGACGAATCCGACACGGTCGCAAGCCGCATCCATAGCTTCAGGACCTCGCCTCGCGCAAGGATCAACCCAACTAACGAAATGAGTGCAACAGGTGCGACGAATGGCAGAACACGTTTTTTCGCGGTAGGCGGCATGAACAGCAGCAAAAAGTGCCTCCCACGGCGAATGCGATCCATGCAGCACGAGTCGAGGTCGCCGCCAGGCCGATCACAACCGCGATAGTGGTCAATAGCACACGCAAGCGGGTCTTTGCGGTGACAATCACTACCGGCGCAAGAGTCGCCAAATATGCAGCAAAAACAGTAGGTGACAGAAGAGTCGAAAAAGGCCGCATGGCGCCGGACTGGGTGTAGTAATTAAACAACGGTGCAAGATAGCCGAGCGACTGCAGTCGCCCAACGCCGGCCAAGATTTGGTAAACCTCGAAGCCGATCAAAAATATGAGTGCGGCAAATAGTCCGCGAACGATAGGGCCGCGCAGCTCAGTTCGGGAAGCAATACGAAATATCGCACACCCGGCTATCAACGGCGAAATATCTGAAGCAGCCTGCCACCAAGAAACAGTCTCATGGGCAAGTACGGCCAGGACAGTCAAACGCAAACCGATCCACAGACCGAAGAGAATTGAAACTACTTCCAAGGATGCAAGCTTCTGCTTCCAAATTCGATACCGGAAGCCTAGTAGGATCGCAAACCCTAACGATAGGGGCGCGATATTCGGCCCCGATCGCATGATCTCATGCGGAATGTATGTAAATGGAAGGGCGGCCACGGCAATGGTTAACCAAAAATGCCGCTCATTCCTCATAGCTTCATGCTGGGGGGATTCTTAGAGAATTCTTATGCCCAGTCAGGGGGTAGAACGGTTTGTCATGTGGAGGCGGATTGCCGTTCGCGACGTTGAGCGTCCAAGCAGGCGAACTGAACCGAGCAGCGCTGAAGCCAGCTCGAAGTCGTACGCCATTGGCAGACAGGCCTAACCTGAGGTTAGTTCAAGATAAGAAACTGAGTCTCGGTCAGTCTGAAGTCGTGGCGAAAGACTTTATTGGCGTCGACTGACTAGCGCTGAAGCTCGGCCAAGTCCGCCTCAACCATTCGCCTTACGATCTCGTCGAAGCGAATCGTTGGCTTCCATCCATAGGTGTTCTGAATACGCGTCGCATCTCCTCGCAACTCGGATGCGTCGGCCGGCCGGATAAATTCTTGATCAGTCTTCACATACCCGCGCCAATCCGAGATCCCCGCTGCGACAAACGCTGAAGCCACAAAGTCTTCAATCGTATGGGACTCTCCTGTGGCTACGATGTAATCGTTCGGCTTATCACCGACCGCTATACGAGCGAGTGCATCTGCATAATCCGGTGCCCAACCCCAATCACGACGCACATTTAAGTCACCTAAAACCAGATCGTTCTGTAAACCCGCCTTGATACGTGCGACGCCGGCGGTGATTTTACGGGTGACAAACTGCACAGGCCGACGTGGAGACTCGTGATTATATAGAATCACGCTGGACGCGAGCAGTCCGAGGTTGCGATAGGCCCCCACAAGCAGATGGGCGTAGGCTTTGGAAGCGCCGTACGGGTTTATCGGGCGTAGCGGAGTACTTTCAGTCTGCGGCGCCTCCTCTGCATTGCCGAATATCTCGGCACTCGAGGCCTGTACGAAACTGACAGGCTTCCCAAGGGTCTTGTGAACGCTATATGCCGCATCGATCAGGCTCGCCACGGCAAGACCATTCACCGCAGCCGTAGCGACTGGCTGCTCCCAGCTGAGTGCCACCGAACTCATTGCCGCCAGATTGATTACCGAGTCGGGAGAGATCTGACGAACGAGCCGACCGAGATGACCCGTGTCAGTCAAGTCGCCTTCATGAAGTTGAA
This sequence comes from Microbacteriaceae bacterium, assembly GCA_009780695.1. GTDB lineage: Bacteria > Actinomycetota > Actinomycetes > Actinomycetales > Microbacteriaceae > Gryllotalpicola. The sequence continues at coordinate 57,524 of WQZN01000003.1, read as the reverse complement.
GCTCCGCGTCCAATTGGGTGGAGATAACTTCGCCGGAGCGCACGAGCCCGTGAACCGTCCAGCCACGACCGATCAAGTTCTCGGCGAGGTAGCTTCCGGTCTGTCCCGTGACACCGGTAACAAAGGCAACGGGCATCTGGCGGTTACTTCACGTTCTGCTTCTCGAGTTCGAGATCAGAATCAACCATCATCTCGACTAGCTGACGGAAAGACACCGTCGGTTCCCATCCCAGCTTCTCTCGCGCCTTGCTGGAGTCGCCGATGAGCAAGTCAACTTCCGCGGGACGGAAGAACTGCGGATCTTGGAACACGTGCTGTTCCCAGTCAGATATTCCGACATGGGTGAACGCAATATCAAGATATTCCCTGACGGCATGCGTGTTGCCAGTGGAGACGACGTAGTCATCAGCCTCATCCTGCTGAAGCATCCTCCACATTGCCTCGACATAGTCGCCGGCAAACCCCCAGTCACGCTTAGCATCCAGGTTCCCCAAAGAGATCTGGTTCTGCAATCCGAGAGCAATTCGCGCGACCGCCCGACTGATCTTGCGAGTGACGAACTCCGGGCCTCGCAACGGAGACTCATGATTGAACAAGATCCCGCTAGAGGCATGCATTCCGTAGGACTCACGATAATTGATCGTCATGTAATGCCCGTATACCTTCGCAACTCCATACGGGGAGCGCGGCCACAATAGCGTCGTCTCACGCTGCGGAACTTCTTGTACGCGGCCGAACATCTCAGAACTCGACGCCTGATAGAAGCGCACTTTCGACGCATCGTCTCGCGAATACAGGCGAATTGCCTCAAGCATGTTCAAGACGCCCAAGCCGGTGACTTGACTCGTCAGTTGCGCGTTCTCCCAGGAGTACGCGACGAACGATATCGCTCCGAGGTTGTACACCTCGTCGGGCTGTGACACGTTCAGCGCGCGCAGCAGACTCGACGGGTCCAAGAGGTCGCCCGTAACGATGTTGACCTCCGGCGCCCAGGCCCGAATCACCTCAAGCTTCGGATTGTTCTGGCCCCGGACAAGTCCGAAGACTTCGTAGCCCTTGGACAACAGGAGACGGCTCAAATACATCCCGTCCTGGCCCGTGACACCGGTGATCAGAGCGCGCTTCATGCAGATTTCCCCTCAGTCATGCGAACGCCCTCATCCTAGGAGGCCGGAGAGTACGGATTGCCAAGGGCATCGAGTCCGGCGGGCGAGCCTGAGGAAGCCAGACCCTTCTTGACTAGACTTTCGGCATGACCAGCCAGGCACTGCTCGTGCAAGTGACGCTGTTGCTGTGTTCTATTTCGGCGTTTGCGGTAGCCGGCTCGCAAGAGCGCGTACTCCAGATGGTCACTGTGTCCATTCCGTTCGTCGCATTCGCGCGTCGCCTGGTCGTGCATTTCACGGGCGGCAGCACTGACAGTGCAACGTCACAGGCGTTCGACCCCCTCGTTCTGGTTCCCATTGCCGGAATCGTGATCGTTCTGCTCCACGGTGTTCCGCGAGGCGGCCAACGAGCCGCTCGGCCAAGGGATTACTGGTTCGTCGTTCTCACCATCGTTCTAGTGGCGCTTGGAGTCGTGGTCTCCGATCTCGGCGGCGGAGGCACCACACCGTCCACCATCTACTATTCGAGCCTGACGCTTCTGGCGCTTGTGCTCCTGGCCGTAGTTGCATCCGAATCCGTTAGAGATGCGTGGCCGCGCATCGAACGGCTTTTGCCCACTCTTGGAGCAATCGTGGGCCTCTACGGTATCTACCAATTTTTCAAGCTTCCCAGCTGGGACCGCGACTGGATGATCGCCAGCGGTCTTACTACGGTCGGCCATCCTTACCCAATGCAGGTCCGAGTGTTTGGAACGCTCGAGTCGCCTGGTCCCTATGCCTGCTTCGTCGGAGTCGCGATCCTGGCGGCGTTTCACATTGCGGTCGTCTCAAAGGGCGCCCGACGCGTGCTCCACGCCGCCTTGGCGGTCGGTCTGATGTTCCCCCTGCTTTTGTCCGGGGTGCGGGCAGCTCTGATCGGGGTCTTGATCTGCGCGGCAATTCTTGGTCTGGCGACGGCCCGCGGGCTCGCTCGCGTCCTGCCGATTGGTATCGGCGCAGTCGCGATCGTCGGAATCAACCTCGTCACCAGTCGGTTCGGCGGATCTTCGACGCTGTTCTCTCAGCAGCGCTGGAGCGCCAACTCCCTAGGAACAGACCCCTCCGTTCAAGCCCGATTGAACCTAATATCAGTTGCCCGCGACTCGATAACTCGGGTGATAGGTCAGCCATCCGTCACTCACGCGGATAATCTCTGGGTAGATGTTCTCGTGCTTTACGGGGCGCTTGCAGGGGTCGGGCTTTTTGTTTTGACCGTCTATATACTTATTCGGTGCCTTTGGACCATGTTCAAGGTTGGGATAAACTCGGCGGCCGTGATTGCCCTGTTCGCCGTGATCATGGGAGTTGCAACCGATATCCTGACGTTCTCATTCGGTCTCCTTGCAGCCCTTGCCTTCGGGAGCACGCTGCGACAAGCGCGAAAACAGCCGTCGAATGTGATCGAAGACGTCCCTACTTTCCGTACAACAGCTCAGCGACAGTCAGCACTAATCCGTAACTAGCGATTCCTCACTGGCTTGTCGGGCGAGAATAATCTTCCTCGCGATAAGCCGAACAATCGCGTTAGCCAGGACGGCCAGCGCCATAGTCGTCGCCCCCAAAATGCCAAGCATCTGGAGCGCAGTTACAATTACGACCATTGTGACCAGGCCGAGGATTGCTGGCATTGAGAGCCCTTTAGACTTCTGGGCAGCACTTTGTTGATAGACTCGCAGATTCCATCGATCACTTAGGGCCTGGGAAACACAGAGCACGCTCAACGGAAAGACGATGCCCCCGAAGGTTGGCCCTAGTATCAGTTCGTGCCACAGAGCGATAACCGCAACAACGAAGGCCGATGACATAATTGATATTGTCAGCCCGATACGGGCGAATCGTGCATATTGGCGGTCCGATGGAGCACTGCCCTGCGCGATCCTTCCATATGCGACAGTATTGATCGCTTGAGTTAGGCCTCCCGAGGCGCTTGCGAGTGTCGAGGCGACTGAATACACACCCAGCACGGCGGGTGCGACGAGCGCAGACAGAAGAACCTGATCGATCCGCAGCGCGACCCCCTCCGCCACAAACGAAGCCCATACGGGCAAGCTGAAGCCCCAAGGGGTTGGCAGAGTACGTGTCCGTCTTATCAAATCGACAGCTGCGTAAATACCGACCAGCGAGGCTCCGACTTGACCACCAAGACTGATAAGGAATGCAACTTCGAGAGTAAGCGCGTGGAAGACGAAGGCTGCCATATATCCAAGGGACGGCAACACAACGCCAAACACGCGACTGACATTGTACGCGCGAAGCCGCCCCGTCAGCATGGCATGTTCTAGGCCAACCTGATAAAGACCGCCCAAGACCAAAGTGATGCTGGCTATCCGGATAGCCGTGGCCAGCCACGCCTGATTGCCCGCGAGCACATCCGCCAACACAAAAATAATCGCACCGTTGACCGGACCTAACCCCGCCGCAACAAGAACACCCACTCGCGAGGCGGCACCGGTCTTGTGATCTTGTACGGCCAGTCCGCGTGGCAAGGCAAAAAAACCTACGAACCCCGCGACCTGAATCGCCGCGAATGCGCCGGCCAGTTCGCCGCGGCCACGTGCGTCCAGCGTATGGGCCAGCAGTGGAGCCGAGATAATACTCAACCCGATGCCGAGATATGTAATGCCAGCCACGCCCACAATGGCACGTGTGCGCTTCCAGAGTTGCGTCAGCAACAGTACATTCCTCAACTCTCAGTACTATCTAGCTACGCGCTGAAGTATGTGTCGCAGCTCGTCGCGATCGCAAAATATCCCGCAGCCATGCACCTATAGATCGCGGCAAGCGGCCTAACGCTCGTGATCGCTCACGCAATGAGAGCCCCGCATCAAATATAAGATGTCCATCAAGGTAGACACGCTCAAACGTGCGAGCAGCCGAGCGGACAATCGTCAGATTTCCGTCGTGCTCACGCCAATAGCCAATTGCCTCCGGGACATGTATGACAGGGCCCAAACGAGCGGCGCGATATGCTACCCAATAATCATAAGATCCCCCGACGGCTTTGGGCACACCAATGTCCTTAATGACGTGTGCGCGAAACACGGCACTTGGATTAATCGGAAATGCTAATCGCATACCAAGTCGCGTCCATTCGTTAATAACACCGTTAGGTATATCAACGAGGTTCCAGGTAGCCCAGGCCTGTTCGGTTTTCTTGCTGTCTTCGGTTCCGTCAGCCAGGATCACACGCGGGCGAGAAAAGGCCGCAACCGCCTCCGGCACCGCCGAGAGTGCTGCCACGAAGCGTTCCAAGGCTGAAGGCTCGAGGATGTCGTCATGATTGACGAGCGCAATGTAGCTGCCGGTCGCCTCAGAAATACCCTTCGCGTGATTTAGCGCGGGACCGAGCGAATTTTGGTTTGCAATGTATCTCAACCGAGAGTCGCCCATCGCGGCCACAAGATCTCGGCACTCAGGTTCATTTGCGTCATCGAGAACCAGAATTTCGAGTTCATGATGTGTCTGCGAGATAACGGAGGCGAGGGTTTCGGTTAGGTATGAGCTTCTGTACGTGGCGATAACAACCGAGACTGTCGGCTGCCCTGTGTCCAGTCCCTCGCCGGTCATGACCACGTCAGATCGAGTTCCTTGACGACTCGGGCGGGTGTCCCAGCAACGATGACACCGGGGGGAACGTCTGACGTAACGACTGCACCCGCTGCCACCACCGAGTTCTCCCCGATGCGACACGGGCCGATGACAATCGCGTTTGTTCCGACGAATACGCCGGCCTCGATGATGATGTCGTGGCCTGAATCCGGGATCGCAGAACGCCTTTCAGACCCGACCTTGCTGAAGTCATGAGCGCCGGCCACGAGACACACGCCTGGAGCCAGCATCACCCAGTCCCCGAGGACGACCCGACCGCTAGTGGCATTTATGTGAACGTTCTGCAGCGTGGCGGTCTCAGCGATTTCGCAGGCGGGCCCATTCGCCCCGACGATGTAGATATTTCGCTCCACTGCGTATCGCGCAAAACGCCCAATGGGACCGTCCGCCAGTCGGCGCCGCAGGGCGAACAGAATCACATCGAGTGAGGATGGTTGAGCTTTCGGCAGCTTGTTCAACCGAGGCTTGGATTGGAACCCTCTAGGGCGGGGCTTGAGCAGCGGCAACTTGCCTCCTCTTGCTTCGTCCGACGCCTCATCATGGCATTGAATTGGGTACGTTGAGATTGAGGACGCCCGGTTGCTTCTACTCCGTGCACCGGGCTGCCAGTGGACGCAAGCGCATCAGTCGCGCGAATCGAATTCGCGTACAGCAGCCCGGGGGCGAACCTTTGACACGAGTAGCTCACATTGACCACACCGTTGAGCCGGGCGGAGCTGAGTTCGCGCTGTTGCGCTTGGTGGCACCTCCCTGCCCATGGCAGGCGCGTGTGTTTGTTCCCAAAGGCGATGGGGTCGGGATCTATGCCCAGCTTCCTTCCGAGCAGGTCATCGCTGTCGGCGTGCGCCAGCCACCGGGGGCAAGCGGACGGGCTACGCCTCTCGGCAGAATGGCGCTGATTGCACGCATCGTCGCACAGGGGGTTGCGCTTCGGGTGCGCCGTTCATTCCGGGGAGCCGAAGTAGTTCATGCAAACACCAGTCGTGCTGCTCTTATCGGCTGGATAGCCACTGCAGGAAGTCGCCGCCGGCTCATTGTGCATCTGCGCGACGAAGTGTCGGCCGACTCAATCGGCAAGTTCGGGTTCCGTGGGATCAAGTTCGTGCTCGGACGCGCAGATGGCGTGATAGCGAACTCCGCCTTTACTCTCTCAACCGCGGCGAGTTTCTTGCCAGAACATAGTCCCCGGGCGGTAATTGCATCTTCAATCGGCCTCGATCGCCATCGCGAACCTATTCAGGTCAGGCCTCAAGTTCTCACGATCGGCATGCTGGCACGTCTCTCCGATTGGAAGGGGCAAGGCCTCCTGATCGAAGCCTTTGCGAAAGCGTTCCGCGGCACGGGAATTGTTCTTGAGCTCGCAGGCTCGCCGGCTTTCGGAAATGAGCAGTTCCTCGTTGAGCTACAAGCTTTGGCACATCAGTTGGGGGTGGGAACGCAAGTGAGGTTCCTTGGGCACGTTGAGGACATTTGGACGTTGCTCACAACGTGGGATATCGGGGTTCAAGCTTCGACTCGTCCCGAGCCACTTGGCCAGAACGTTCTGCAATATCTCGCTGTGTGTCTGCCCACGATCGCCGCGGACATAGGAGGACCGACCGAATGGATCGTCGATGGCCACAACGGCCTGTTGTTCTCCAGCGGAGATTCTGATTCCTTGTCCGACGCGCTGAAGCGTCTCGTTGCAGACGCGGAACTGCGCACATCCATCCACGGTCACCTTGAGCGACAGAGACCCGTTCCGCTTGACGGACAAATCCAGGAACGCTATTCCGAGTTCTTCTACGGCGTCGCAGCAAGCGCGTCTTCATAAATAGAAAGCAGCCTTTCTGGTGACCCTTGACGCGATATTGCGTCGACCAGTTGGTCAGCTGCTTCTCTTTGCGCCGACCCAAGGAGAGGCCCCAAACTCACCGCGGCTGCAAGTTCACGAGCAAATTCTTCGCTCCTCGCGAGGGTTAGCGGAATGTCGGGCATCGCTGTTCTGAACAGGAACTCGGACCCAGGGTTTGGGAACGCAACCACCTGAAGATGGTGGTCGAGTCCTTCGAGAATCGGAATACCGAAACCTTCGTAAAGTGACGGCGACGCAAGCACCCATGCTTCGTCGAGCACTTTCGACACGCCGGAGTCAGATAGACCTGAGCGATGGTCGACCCAGGGCTCCCACGACGAAGCATCAGCGTCAGGACCGACCACTATGAGCCGGACCTCCCGCCCAGAATTTCTCATCGCTTGAACGGCGTCCTGTACAAGTCTGCCTTGCTTACGCCCGTCGAAGCTTCCGATAAATACCACCGTCGGAAGATCAGCCGGATTTCGCTCGGCTTCGCTTACGTCGGCCCTCAAATACGGAGGCACAATATAGTCGCATCGAAATCTCTCGACTGACTCGGGCGCAATCCCAAGCCGCAACACCGAGCGACGCTGTGACCTTACTTCGCCAATAGCAAGAACCGCGTGATTCAGTTTCCGAAGCCCATTCGATGTCTTTGCTTCCTCCCACGAGGAACCATAGAAAGATCTAATAATGGGCACGCCTCTTCGCAGCAGAAAATCATCGCCGTGTGCGTGAACCAAATCTGCTCCGGTTGATGCAACCGCGTTACGGCTGATGTAGGCGCCCTTGTAATAGCGATCGACTCGCCCCCTCGGCACGGGAATGGTCACGAACCGGACACCTGCCACGGGCTCGGCACCTTCGTAGACAACCACGGTGAGATCCACAAGGTCCTTCATTCGCTCAGCAAGACGCTTGACGTACCTGCCGACGCCGCCCGCGTGCTGACCCTCTCGGGGCCACTCCAGGGCGAGCCAAGTGACTCGGATCATTCTCGTCAGTTCCCCCATTTCAATGCGTTTCTCAACCACCGAGGTGCCGAGGCTGTCAGATGTGCGCAGCACCTCAATCGAGCGTATGGGGCGGCTCCTCAGGCTGGTAGCTTCGAGGCATGGTGACTCCCCCGGCTGTCGGAAGGACTCTGCGAGTCCTGCTCGTGACGCCAGACTACCCACCGGCTCACGGCGGCATCCAACGCCTGCTTCACAACATCACTAGTGCGATGCCGAACACCGAGGTGCGCGTCATTACGCCGCAAACAGATGGAAGTGAAGCCTTCGACAACGACGCGGGGCAAGTTGTTTATCGGGTGCCGAACCCTTTCTCTCGCGCCCTTCTTCGAAATGCCGCATTCAACGCCAGCGGGCTGCTAGCCCCGCGGAAATGGCGTCCTGATGTGGTGCTGAATGGGCACGTTGTGTCGGGCCCTGTTGCAGCCATGATCGCGCACCGATATGGCGTTCCGACCGTGCTGTACACATATGGCAAAGAAATCGCAGGGCGCCCTGGAATGGCCGCCTGGTCGCTAAAACGGAGCGCATCCGCGATCGCCGTTAGTGAATACACGCGGGACCAACTCAGAACAGCCTCGGGCCGCGGAATCCACTCACCGATCCACGTCATCAACCCTGGTGTCCAGATCCCCGCTCCGCACACCGCAGACCGCGCGGACAGGCCGACCATCCTCACCATCGCGCGGCTACGTGACTGGTACAAGGGGCATGACATGATTCTCGAGGCGCTCCCCCGCGTCCGAGCAGCAGTCCCAACCGTGCGTTGGGTCGTTGTGGGCGACGGCCGCATCCGTTCAGAGCTCGAAGCGCGCGCCCGCCAGTTGGGCCTCGATGACGCAGTCGAGTTCGTCGGTGGCGTTGGTGACGACCTAAAGAATGAGTTGCTGGCGACGAGCCATGTGTTCGCGATGCCGAGTCGCTATCCGAAAAATGAAGTCGGTGGCGAAGGTTTCCCTGTCGTCTACCTCGAGGCCGCCGCATGGGGGCTCCCAGCAGTAGCTGGAAACGTCGGTGGACCAGCCGAGGCGGTGCTGAACGAGGTGACGGGCCTAACCGTCGACCCGGAGAGTCCTCAGGAAATCGGCGACGCGCTTATTCGGCTGCTCAGTGACACTGAATTCGCGGCGCGGCTGGGGCGATCAGCACGCGAACGCACAGTCGCGCAATTCACTTGGCAAGCCGTTGCTTCCCAACTTGAGAGCGTATTGCGGCTAGCTGCCGGGGGAAAAAAATGACGTCACAAGACGACGACAGCACGATCCGTTCAGCTGCCGTACTCGGAGCGTCCGGTTTTTGGGGTTCTTGGATGGTCGATCTCCTTGTAGGCAAAGGAGTTCACGTCACCGGGATAAGCCGACACGACCGACCAGCGCTCCCCTCGCTTCGCAAGCCTCAGGTCTCTGTGTTTGCAAATCTCGAGACAGCGGACCCTGCAACTTATCTCACCAGTGAGTATGACGCTGTTTTTTTCCTGGCCGGTAGCGCATCTGTCCCATATTCGGTAAAGGATCCAATAGGCGACCTCGACGCGAACACACGTAGCGTCGTACGAATACTTCAGCATCTCCGGAACTTGACCGTTCCCCCGCGTTTTATTTACGCGTCATCTGCCGCAGTATACGGAACGAGTGTATATCAGCCGATGGACGAGTCGCACCCGAGAAACCCGCTCTCCCCATACGGGGTATCAAAACTAGTCGCAGAACAATATGTTTCGCTCTTTGCCCACAACTTTGGTGTTCCCGGTGCCTCTGTTCGCCCTTTTTCAATCTATGGGCCAGGGCAACAGAAACAAGTCGTATTCGATATATCTCGTCGTCTAGCTGCCGGCGAAACCCCGCTGCGCATGCTTGGGAGTCCCGATGTGTCGCGCGACTTTGTCCACGTCGAAGATGCGGCTCGAGCTATGTGGATAGTTGCTCAGAACGCAGAGCTCCGCGGCGAGACATTCAACGTTGGTTCGGGAGCCGAGACAACACTCGGCGAACTCGCCGAGTCCCTGCGAAACGTTGCCGGCTCTGTCGCTGAAGTCGAATTCAGCGGAGAGGTCCGAGAAGGGGACCCGCTTCATTGGCGAGGAGATATCTCCGCGCTGGCAGCCCTAGGCTATTCGCCACAGATCTCGCTCCTGGACGGTCTCACCTCTACCTTTGAGTGGACAGCCGGGTTGGCAAATTAGCCCCGCCTGGACACCGCCGCGTTACTGACCCATTGCTCCAACTGGGTTATAAAGCGAGCCTCACCGAAGTGCTGTTCAGCCACCGCTTGAGCATTCGACATATCCGCACGGCGTGCGCTGTCGATGGCGAGTTGGAGTCCGGAGGTTGAGAAGTCCTCAGTGTGACTTCCACCTCGAAGTATGTCGACCGTTTCCCGCGCCCCTCCGACGCTATTTACGACCACAGGAGTTCCGAGCGCCATAGCCTCAATCGGCATTATCCCGAAATCCTCAACCGGGGCGAACACATATACCGTTGCAAGCTGGTACAGCACCCGCATCAACGCATCAGAGACGCGACCAAGGAATAGGACCGGAACATCAGCGTCTTGAGCCTTGACCTTCAGCGCAGACGCTTCCGGACCATCGCCTGCCAGGACGACGGGGATCCCGGCTGCTGAACCGGCGTCGATGACGACATCGAGCCGCTTGTACGGAACCATGCGCGACGCACCAAACACGAATTCCGCTGGCAATGCATCGACGACTCGTCGTTCTTCATCTGAAAGCTTGATGCGCCAGTCCGCTACAGCCTGGATTTTGTTGACAGAAACTGGCGGATAGATGACGGTTGACTCACGACCCCAAGACCGAGAGATGCGCTCACTAATGAAGTGACTGATAGCAGCGATCTCATCGAGTTGCTGAGCTCGCCGTCGGTCAAGCCTCCGAAAATAGGGCGCAACCAGACGCACGCCCACGCTGGCGCCGCGCGGATCCGACTCAGGCGCCCAGAGATAGCGCGCAGGCGTATATACATAGGCGAGTTTCGGCACGTCCTTGAGCCGTCGTTGACTTCCGAAGTGATGCGCAAACAAGTGCGAGCTAAGTAACACCCACTCGGGACGGCCGTTCTCTTTCCAGTACGAGCGCCAGGTTGGTGACATAAGCGGCAGCGCCAACGCCTTGTGGCGTCGAAGCGGCGTTTTCGCGAGCCATGACTCGACCACGCGCCCCGATTCGTACCGCTGCTTCGAGTCATCCCACAAGCAATAAATGCTTGCGGCCGGAAAAGTCGCTGCCATCTCGTCGAGAACTTTCTCGGCACCGCCGTGATTCTCGATCCACTCGTGCACCAGCAATCCGGTCATCAGTAGGCCCCCTCACGGTCCAACACAGCACGCGCGGTACGCCACAGAATCGAAAGATCTCCGGTCATCGACCAGTTCTCGACGTAGTAAAGATCGAGGCGGACGGACTCTTCCCACGTCAGGTTAGAGCGACCGCTGACTTGCCAGAGACCTGTAATGCCCGGCTTGACGAGGAAACGACGGTACATGTCTTCCTCGTACTGATCCCGCTCGCGTTCGAGAGAGGGTCGCGGTCCGACAAGGCTCATGGTGCCGAGCACGACGTTGAACAGCTGGGGCAGCTCGTCGAGGCTGTAGCGGCGCAGGACGCGGCCGACGCGGGTGACGCGCGGGTCGTCCTGCATCTTGAAAAGCACCCCGTTGCCGGCATCACGCTGTGCTGCGTGCAACTCGACCAGCCTGGCCTCGGCGTCGACCACCATCGACCTGAACTTGAGCATGTTGAAAAGACGGCCGTTCAGGCCGATGCGCTTCTGACGGAACAACACCGGGCCGCTCGAACTCGTCGCGACCGCTAGGGCGATCACGAGCAGCACCGGCGAAAGAAGCACGATGAGCAGACTGCCGACGACGAGATCGAAGGCCCGCTTTGCGACGAGCTTCCCACCCTCGTAGGTCGGGGTCTCGACGTGGATCAGAGGCAGCCCTGCGACGGGTCGGGTGTGAATGCGCGGGCCGCCGACATCGATGATGCTCGGAGCGACGACGAGGTGCTGTTTACCGGGCACCAGGCCCCAACTGATGCGGCGCACCTTGTCGTTCGGAAGGTCGTCGCTGCTCGTGATGATCACCGTGTCGGCGTCGACCTGAGCCATGGCAGCGCTGACGTCATCGAGGTTCCCGACGACCGGCAGGTTCGCGGCTAGCTCGCGTGGGGCACGGCGGTCGGGCAGACACGCACCGACAACGCGATAGCCCGAGTGCGTCTGGCGCATCAGCTCGGCCGCGGTCTGCGCCACCGAAGACGCCGACCCGACCAGAAGCACGCGAGACGAATACTCACCCTGACTGCGCTTCATGTGCAACCACTGTCGCCACATCCAGCGCTCGGCCAGCAGCACCAGCATGCCCAGTGGCAGCGCGATCAGAACATAACCGCGCGCGAGATCGGCATGCAGCAAGAACGCCACGATCGCGAGCAGCCCGAACAGCCGGAGCGATGCGTTGACGGTGCGCGTGTATTCGGCGCTGCCCGTGCCGATCGTGCGAGCGGTGCGGGTATCGGAGAACCCCAGCGACGCCACCCACAGGACGACGACAAGGATCGAAATGCAGGAGTAGCTGATGCCCGACAGCCCCGGAGTTCTTGACTCAAGCTGCGGATCGATGCCCAGCCACAGGATCTGAACCCCGAAGACAACCCAAACCAGAGCGACCGTGTCCGTCACCAGCAGACGCCGGGAGTAGTCGCGCCGCCAGTCGACGGCACGACGAGCCGGCGCTTTCGTTGAAACGCCGGCCAAGGTCTGGTCAGCCAAGAGTTGTTTTCCGGTTTCGTGTTGTCGGTCACTTACGGAAAGAGGCGCCAGGCCCCCCTCGCTTGTCGTCAGCCTAACGTGCGGCGGGAAACGGGCAACCCCGTACAGGTCACGCGGGGCGGAACGAGAAGTCGAGCGCCGGGCCGCTCGAGCCGGGTGCCGCGTGCTGCCGGTGGGTCGCCGGGCCCGGGCGAGTCGCGAGCAGGGCGGATGCCACGACATCCACCGCCGCCCTGATCTCGCCGCCCACTCGCACATACGTCGCCTGCGAGCGGCCGATCGGGTCGTCGATGTCGTCTCGGGCCGGGTCGTGCGCCGGGTCGAGGCCACGGCGCTCGAACGCCTCGGCGACGAGCTCGGCCGCGGTGGGCTGATGGGCGTGCGCGCCCCTTGTTCCGCTCTGCAGCAGCCGCGTGAGGCGCGCGAACTCGGTCAGCGTGAACGTGCGGCGCAGGGCGCCCGGGGCAAGCTGCACCGCCGTGGCGCGGTGCTCGCGCGTGAGGCCCAGGATCAGGTCGGCGCCCGCCACGGTGTCTTCGAACAGGCGCTGGGCGCCGTGGGCGTGCGCATCGGACTCGTCGATGCCGTGGTCATGCACCACGGCGACCATCTGCGCGGTCATCCGCATGTCGGGTCGAGCGATCGTGCCCGCGCTCGTCACCGCGAAGTCGTCGCGGTCACGCAGGCGCTGCGCGAGCAGCAGCTCGACGAGCGGCGAACGGCACACGTTGCCCGAGCAGACCGCGAGGATGCGGAACGAGGCGCGGTGGGGGTCTCCATTCGCTTCGCTCAGTCGACCAGCGGACGGGGTTTCGCTCAGTCGACCGGCGGACGGGGCTTCGGTCGGTCGACCAGCGGGGTTGCCGGCGGGGGCGGCGGAGTTGGCGGGGTCGGCCACGCTTTAGGCCTTGGCTACGCGGCGGGCCTCGGCGGTCTTGGCCTTGCGCCCGAAGCGCTTCTTGCCCGGTTCGTCTTCGCCGTAATAGCTGTAGCCGTAGCGGCCGTACGAGTACGCGTCGGGGCCCTTGGTCGGCACCATCGTCATGATGATGCCGCTCACGGCGCTGCCGACCTGCTCGATCGACGCGACCGCCGACTTGAGCTGGCCCTTGTGCGTGCGGCCGGCTGCGACGACCACGAGCGAGCCGCTCGTGAACTTCGACAGCACCGCGGCGTCGGTCACCGGCAGCAGCGGCGGGGCGTCGTAGAGCACGTAGTCGAAGCGTTCCTCGAGCATCTCGATCAGCTTCTCCATGCGCTTGCTGCCGAGCAGCTCGGAGGGGTTCGGGGGAACGCGGCCCGCGGGCAGCACGAACAGGTTCGTCTTGCCCCAGCGCTGCACCACCGCCGACAGCTCGACGCGGCCGAGCAGCACGTCGGTCAGACCCGCCGCGCCCTCGAGGCCCAGATAGCCGGCCAGCTTCGGGCGACGCAGGTCGGCCTCGACCACCAGGATGTTCGAGCTGGTGGATGCCAGGGCCAGGCCCAGGTTGGCAGTCGTGGTGCTCTTGCCCTCCTGCGCGAGCGAGCTCGTGAGCACGAAGCTGCGGCCGCGGGGCTTGGTCGTCTCGGGGTTCTCGGGGTCGACGACCACGGCGTCCTCGCCGATGTTGAGGAACTGCAGGTTCGTGCGCAGCGTGCGGAACGCCTCGGCGCGGATCGAGAACGGCTCGTCGGCCACGATCAGCGGGCGCTCGGAGGTGTGCGGGTCGTAGGTGATGCCGCCGACGATCGGCGCCTCGCTGATCTGCTCGACGTCGTGCTCGGTGCGGATGCGGGTGTCGAGGGTCTCGCGCAGCACTGCGATCGCGACGCCGATGGCAAGGCCGACCAGCAGGCCGAGCGCGATGTTGAGCGGGATCTTCGGGCTGCTCGGGGCGAGCGGCACCGCGGCATCCTGCACCCGCGTCAGCTTCACGGGCGAGACGTTCTTGTCGGCCGCGGTCGTCTCGAGCGTCTGCACGACCGTGCCGAGGCTCTCGGCCGTCGCGTTGGCGATGTCGGCGGCGCGCTTCGGGTCGGTGTCGGTCGCGGTGATCTGCAGCAGCGTCGTGTTGAGCGGCGCCGTCGCCGTGATCTGCTTCGCGAGCTGGCTCGGCGTCAGGTCGAGGTGCAGGCCCACGATGACCGGCTGCAGCACCGACGGGGTCGTGGCGAGGCCTGCGTACGACGTGATGCGGTCCTGCGAGAAGTTCTGGCCCTGCAGCAGGTCGGACGCGTTGCTGCCCGCCTGCGTGCTCACGAACACGGTCGAGTTCGCCGTGTAGATCGGCGCCTTGACCGCGGAGTACAGCCCCGCCGCCCCGACGCCGACGACGACCAGCACGAGGATGAGCAGCCAGCCCTTGCGCAAGACACGGATGTAATCGCTGAGTTCCACAGACCTGCCTTTTCCCCGATTGGCGCGGATGTCGCGCGCGACGCGCCCTGCGCGCCATGATGCCACACCCGCATTGCGGTACGTGCGCGAACCGGCACTTCCCCCTAGCGTGGGGGCATGAGCGAGACGCCGCGCACGGAGCCCGGGACGACGGCACTGCCGCTTGTCGAGGCGGTGGGCGAGACATCCGGCACCCCACACGGCTCACGCGGCGCGCGCGCACCGCTCGTCTGGGCCGCCGCCGCGCTCGTCGTCGCCGTCGTGCTCGCACTCACCTTCCCGGCCTGGCGGTATTCCGTGCCCTACCCGGTGGCGCTCACCGCCACCTACGCGCTCACGTGGGGCCCGCTCATCATCGCGCTGCTCGCGACCGTCGCGTTCTGGCGGCGGTTCGTGGCCTTCCGGCCGGTCGACATCTACCTCGGGCTGCTGATCGGCGTGGTCGCGCGCGCCGTCGGGGTCATCGTGCAATACCTCGTCTCGGGCCAGCTGCCGTCGTCGACCCTCATCATCGGGGGCGTGTCGGCGACGTATGTCTTCGCCTCGGTCATCGCGCCCGTGATCCTCGCCCCGCTCATCGAGGAGCCCTTCTTCCGCGGGCTGCTGCAGGGTTCGCTCGACCGCTTCCTGCGGCCGTGGGGCTCGCTGATTCTGACCTCGATCGTCTTCATGCTCGTGCACACGATCGCCGGCGGCTGGTCGTGGACGCTCTGCGTGACCCTGCTCGTCTACGCCCTGCTCGCCGGGTACGTCACCCAGCAGACCAAGCGGCTCGGCTCGGCCGTGATCGGGCACGCGACGTTCAACGGGCTCGCTGCGCTGATCAGCTGGCCCTGGTAGCCGACGTAAACTCGACGGCGTGGGGGCACAGAGACGACGTCGCAGGTCGAGCGGCAACGCGCTGAGGTTCGTGCTCGCCGGCGTGCTGATCGTCGCGGCCGGCGGCGTCTGCGGCTGGGCGCTGACCAAGTCGCGCCCCGACCTCACGCCCCTCGCCGCGGCCTACACGCCGCCCGTGCTCGCCGACTCGAGCGAGGGGTCGCTCGACGGCAGCCCGACGCCGTCGTCGAGCCCGGCCGCGACATCCGCCGCGCCTGTCGGGCCCCGCGTCGTGTTCGTCGGCGACTCGTACACCGCCTCGGCGGGCGTGAGCCACACCCGCGGCTTCCCCGCGCTCGTCGGCAAGGCCGAGGGCTGGGACGTCTCGGTCGTCGCGTGCTCGGGCGCCGGGTATGTCACCGCCGGCACTTGCGGCACCGCCTATGCCGGGCTGATTCCGGATGTCGTCGCCCAGGCCCCCTCGATCGTCGTGGTCACCGGCGGGCGCTACGACACCCCGTCGTACGGCAGCAGCGCCGCCGCGGCGACCTCGTTCTACTCCCAGCTCGCCGCCGCGCTGCCGCAGGCCAAGATCTACGCGATCTCGCCCGTGTGGGACGCCACGCACGGCCAGCACCCGCTCGGGGTCGTGCAGGCCTCGGTGCAGGCGGGCGCGACGGCCGCCGGCGCCAGCTACCTCGACATCGGCGAGCCGCTGCGCGACCACCCCGAGCTCATCGGGCCGGGCGGCGTCATCCCCGACGCCGCCGGCTATGCCGCCCTCGCCGCCGCGATCGAGCAGGCGCTGCCGAAGAAGTAGGGGCGCCGATCACCTCGCGCTGAGGGGCGCGGCGTGCACGGCGGGCGCGATCGCCTCGCGCTGCGTCTTCGCCCAGCTGGTCGCACCGCTCAGCTGGCGCACGAGCGCCTGGAACAGCGCGGGCAGCAGCACCCAGTTGTAGAGCGGATAGACGGCGATGCCGACGACGACGCCCCAGAGGGTTCCGACGACACCGCCGCGGCGCATCGCCACGACCACCACCGCCGGCAGCACCGCCGCGACTGCGGGCCCGAACACGATCAGGGCGAGCAGCCAGCCCGTCGGCAGCGGGCCGGTGCGCGTCACGACGTCGTAGCCGGCGTCGAAGAGCAGATCGGCCGCGACCAGCAGCTGCACGATCGGCATCACGAGATAGAGGACGGCGTCGGCGCGGGCGTGCGGAGCGTGCGGCATCCGCCCCACCCGGCCCGTCAATGCGACCGCCTGCCAGGCGCCCTGCGCCCACCGCACGCGCTGGCGGTGCAGCCGGCGCAGCGACGAGAGGCCCTGTTGGTGCACCGTCGCGCGGTTCTCCTGCACCCCGCGCCACCCGCGCTGCACGAGCCGCACGCCGAGGTCCTGGTCCTCGGTGAGCCGGTCACGCCACGGGCCGCGCCGCGTCGCGATCGACACGAGCGCCGAGAGCCGGTTGAACTGGCCGTTGCCGCCCATGTTCGCCGAGCCCCACAGGCTGCGCCCCTGCTGCATGACATGGCCGAAGATGCCGAACTCGATGTCCTGCGCGCGGGCGAGCAGGTGCCGACGGTTGTAGATGCGCACGAGCAGCTGCGCTCCCCCGACGGCCGGGTCGGCGAAGCGCCCCGCGAGCACGCGCGGCGCGTGCGGGTCGAGGCGCCCGTCGGCGTCGACGACCCCGACGATCGTCGAGCCGGGCGTGAAGCGCGCGAACTCGGGCTGCTCGAGGATGTCGTGCAGCAGGTGGAAGTACGCGGCGTTGAGCGCCGCCGCCTTGCCGTGCCGCGCGTTCGGGGCCGTGCGCGTGAGCACGCGGAGGCCCGGCACGTCGAGACCCGCCAGGATCGCACCCGTCGCATCGTCCGAGCCGTCGTCGATGACCAGGATGACCTTGTTCGGGGCATCCACCTCGGCCAGCCGGCTCACGCTGTCGCGGATCGTGACCTCTTCATTGAGCGCCGGCACGAGGAACACCCAGAGATAGTCCTCGGGGCCGACGCCCGCGGCCGGGGCGCGCCGCACCCGGTGCGCGTGCAGCAGCGCCGAGACGCCGAGCGCCGAGCCCTGCAGGAACGCCGCGAACACGAGCAGCCAGGCGCCGCAGAACACGGCGGCCACCCAGACCGGCGCGTGCGTGCCGAGCAACCAGGCGAGCGCACTCATGCGACCAGGGCCGGAACGCGCTCACAGCCCTCGAGAAGCGCGTGCTCGCAGGCCTCGGCGATGCGCTGCGCCGCCGTGCCGTCGCCATAGGGGTTCACCCGGCGGGTGCGCTCGGCGTACAGCTCGGCATCGTCGAGCAGCCGCCGGGCCGCCGCGACGATCGCGTCGGGGTCGGTGCCGACGAGCTCGAGCGTGCCCGCCACGACGCCCTCGATGCGCTCCGTCGTCTCGCGCGTCACGAGCACCGGGACGCCGAGCGCCGGCGCCTCCTCCTGCACCCCGCCCGAGTCGGTGATCACGAGCGAGGCCCGGCCGAGCAGCCGTGCGAACTCCGCGTAGTCGAGCGGCGCGGTCAGCAGCACGTTCGGCACTCCCGAGAGGATGCCGCCGAGCGTCTCGCTCACCGCCGGGTTCGGGTGCAGCGGCAGCACGATGCGCGCGTGCGGGTAGAGCTCTGCGATGCGGCGGATGCCCCGGCCGATGTTCACGAGGCCCTCGCCCCAGCTCTCGCGCCGGTGGGCCGTCACGACGATCACAGGTGCATCGGTGCGCTCGACCTCCGTCGCCGCCGCGACGTGCTCATCGCTGTACGGCACGTGCAGCCGCGACACCCACATCAGCGCGTCGATGGCGGTGTTGCCCGTGACGACGACGCGGTCGGGCGTGACCCCCTCGCGCAGCAGGTTGTCGAGGTTCGTCGTGGTCGGCGCGAAGTGCATCGCCGCGATGCGGCCGATGAGCCGGCGGTTCATCTCCTCGGGGAACGGCGAGCTCGTGTCGCCCGTGCGCAGGCCGGCCTCGACGTGCGCCACCGGGATCTGCGCGTGGAAGCACGCGACGGCCGCGGCCGCCGCGCTCGTCGTGTCGCCGTGCACGAGGGCCGCGACGGGGAACCCGGCGGCGCCGGGGGCGTCGCCGAACGTGCTGCGCAGCCAGGCATCCATCTCACCCGTCACATGCGCGAAGAGACCGTTGAGCGAGCGTCGGCCGGTGAGCTCGTCGAACTCGACGTCGGGGCGGATGCCGCCGAGCGCCAGCACCTCGCGCACCATGCGCGCGTGCTGGCCGGTCGAGACCACCACGGGGGTGAACCGCCCGCGGTCGCGGAAGGCCATGATCACCGGCAGCATCTTGATGGCTTCCGGGCGGGTGCCGACGATGAGGAGGACCGTCGGGCGGGTGGCCGTCGCGCTCTGGGCGGGCGCGGCGTCGTGGAGGCAGGCAGGAGTGGTCACAGGTATCCCTCGGGTCGGGTTTCCTGCGTGTGGGGGACGCTGGATGTGTCAGGGCGGGGTTGGGGTCGCCTCTTCATTCAGCCAAACGAAACCGGGCAGACAGGCCGGTCTACTCCCCCGGCTACTCACCTCCATTCCTGGGGACAGACGACAGGCGCCCTCGACCTGGAACTCGGGTTAGCGTCCGGGTTAAGTGGGCTTGACCGGCCGAAAACGCCCGTAGCGTTGTCGTCGACAGGTTGCCGGTTCGCGCCGACTGGGGGAAGCGCGCAGCACCTGTCCGGGTGTTCCCACGACGGTTGTGCGCTGTCGACCCACCCGTTCCGGCGCGGGCTCCGCTTCACCCCAAGGAAGAGGCGCTCGACGCCGGGTGAGGTCTGCGGGAGTCGTTTCACCCCAAGGAAGCGACCCCCGCAGACCTCCTTCTGTTCTCGCGGCTTCGCGTCAGATGAGACCGCGCCGCGCCGCCTCGGCGACCATCGCGACCCGGTCGCCCACCCCGAGCTTGCGGTAGATCGAGCGCACGTGCACCTTGACCGTGTTCTCGCTGATGCTCAGCCGCGCGGCCGCGTGCGCGAGCGTCTCGCCGCCGGCCAGCGCCGCGAGGACCCGCTGTTCCTGCGCGGTCAGCTTCTCGACCGGCGCCATGGGCGGCGGGAACAGTCGCGGCAGGTCGATCACCTGCTGCAGCGGTTCGGGGCATCCGATCTCGCCGAAGGTCAGTTCCGTGAGCGCGATCACGTCGTCGCGCGGGATGATCGCGAGAGCCACGTACATCCTGTTCTCGACCGCCAGGCCGACCGCCTGGCGGAATGTCTCCGCAGCCTCCAGAGACTCGCCCCGGTGCCAGTGCACGGCCGCCTTGACGATGAGCGCCTCGGCGGCGATGCGCGGCCACGCGCGCAACGCGGACAACGCGATGTCGGCGTCGCGGGCGGCCGCCTCGACGTCGCCGAGCACATAGTGGATCGCGGCCCGGCGCGAGATGCAGAAGTTCACACCCAGCGTCTCGGCGCCCGCCTCGATGATCGGCAAGGCGCGCTCGGGCTGGCCGCCCAGGGCGAGCACCGCCACGCGCGCGAAGTCGAAGGACTTGCGGCCGAGACCGCCTGCGGCGAGCGCCGAATACTCGGCCGCGGCCGCATCGAGGCTGCTGAGCAGTTCCCACATGCCGCGGCGGCGCGCGAAGGCGTCGAACATGATGCGGTGCACCACGACCTCCGGCCAATGCTCGGCCCATGAGTCGCTGTCCGTCAGCTCCAGTTCCGCCTGCGCCTCGTCGAAGCGCAGCGCGTCGTGCAGCGCCGAGGCGCGCGCGAGATGCGCCGTCGAGCGCAGCATGGCGATCTTCGGGGCCACCGACATGATCGCCTCGTGGCGATCCATCCAGAGGTCGGCGAGCCGGCGTCGGCCCGCGAGGCCGTGCATGAGCGAGAGCTCGGCGGCGGCGTTCGCCGCGGTGCGCATGTCGCCCGTGATCGACGTTCCGCCGTAGGCGCGCTGGAAGGCCTCGATCGCGAGGTCTTCCCGGTCGGCGAGCTCGGCCGACATCCCCGCCTGGAAGAACAACGTGGGCAGCATCAGGTGACCCGGCAGCTCGGAGAGCTCCGAGTCCTTCGCGAGCCGGCATGCTTCGACCACCGACGCCGACGCTGTGTCGAAGTCGCCGCGGGATCGCGCTGCGATCGAGTCCTCGACGAGTTCGGTGAACCGGTCGAGCTTCGTGCCCCGGCGCTCGCGCAGCACCGAGCGGGAATAGGCGGTCGGCCGCACCCGGCGCCCCACCAGCACGTGGGCGACGAAGCGGCGCACGGTCGCCCAGCGCGGGCGCTGGGTCAACAGCTCGTCCGGCAGGGCGTCGGCGAGAGCACGGATGACGTGCAGCCGGTGGGCGCTCAGCACGCCCCAGTGGGTCTCGGCGAGATCGAGTGCCCCGGTCCAGTCCTCATCGGCCATGGCCTGATAGATCCGCGTGGACGCGTCGGCCACCACGGCCTCGGCATCTTCCCGCGGGGCCACGTCGTCGACGTCGCCCGATGTGCCGGATTCGGCGCTCATGATTGCCCCCCTCGTGAGTCGGCTCACCGAGGATAGGACTGGACCACCCGTGTTGGCCCAATCAACGGGGTAGTCAGCGGGTTAAGTCAGGCGAATTCATACCTCGATGGCCCGCAGCCGAGGGGCGAGATCCTCTTCGAACTGGGTCAGGAAGCGGCGCTGGTCGTGACCGGGCGCGTGGAAGACGAGGTGCGTGAAGCCCGCGTCGACGTACTGCTTGATGCCCGCGACGACCTCGTCGGGGTCGCTGCCGACGATCCAGCGCTTCGCGACCTGCTCGATGGGCAGGGCATCCGCCGCCTTCTCCATCTCGATCGGGTCCTGGATGTCGTGCTTCTGGTCCTTGTCGAGCGAGAGCGGCGCCCAGAAGCGCGTGTTCTGCAGAGCCAGTTCCGGGTCGCGGTCGTAGCTGAGCTTGATCTCGATCATGTGGTCGATCTGGGATGCCTGCTTGCCCGCCGCCTCGGCGCCTTCGGCGACCGCCGGCAGCAGCTCGTCGACGTAGAGGCCCATGCCCTTGCCGCTCGTGCAGATGAACCCGTCGCCGACGCGGCCCGCGTACTTCGCCACGGTCGGGCCGCCGGCCGCGATGTAGACCGGGATCGGGGTCTCGGGCTTGTCGTAGATCGACGCGTCGTGGGTCGAGTAGTAGTCGCCCTCGAAGGTGACGCGCTCGCCGTTCCACAGGGCGCGGATCAGGCGCACGGACTCGCGCAGGCGCGCGAAGCGCTCTGTGAAGTCGGGCCAGTCCTGGTCGCCGGCGCCGCGCCAGCCGGTCGCGACCTCGTTGAGGGCTTCGCCGGTGCCGACGCCGAGGATGATGCGGCCGGGGTAGAGCTGGCCCAGCGAGCCGAACTGCTGGGCGATGACCGCCGGGTTGTAGCGGTAGTGCGGGGTCATCACGCTCGTGCCGAGCACGAGGTCGTGGGTCCGCTCGCCCGCCGCGGCCAGCCACGTGAGGGCCGACGGCGCGTGGCCGCCGTTGTGGCGCCACGGCTGGAAGTGGTCGGAGATGAACGCGCTCTCCATGCCGTGCGCCTCGGCGGCGACGGCGAGCTCGACGAGCTCGCGAGCCCCGAATTGTTCAGCGGATGCCTTGTAACCCAGCTTCAGAGTCATATCGATTCGACTCTACGCGTCGTGCGCGTTCGCCACGACGGTTTGCCACGTGCTGTGAGCGCATCGCACAGCGTCGCCCGCCTGCCGCCTGCCGCCTGCCGCAGGCGGCGAGTTGCCCGGCCCGAGGCACTCGCATCACGGCGGAGATTCTGCGGCTGCCGTTGCTGTGGATAACCCGCCCGCCGTTCTCATCACGACGGGAGGCTGGGTCGATGTCCAGCCAACGGCCCTCGCTGCCCCACCTCTGCCACTACGGGCACATCGCGTCGTATCGCGAATTGCTGACTGCGGCCGGCGGGCAGGCCGCCTTGCTCATGCCATTCAGGCAGAGTGTTCCTCGATTCGAGGTAGCGGGTGCGCGCGGACGCGACGGCGGCGCAGCCGCGCGCGATCGGTCGGCTGGCGGGTACGCCCATCTGCATTTGCGCCACAACGTCTACGTCTGTCGGCACATCGACGACGACGAGTTCACGGCGGCACTCGTCGGCGGTCTGCTCGATTGCGTCACGGTGCTCGGCCGGCTCGGAGTCCCTGCCGAGCTTTTCGACGCAGGTGCCCTGTGCAACGCGGCAGGGGCAGAACCGGTCGATGCGGGCGGGCTGCACGTTCGTGTGCCTCCGCGGAGTGGGCGCACCGCGACTCGCGCGCGGGCAGAGCCTCGAGTGACACGTGTCCACTGGAGTGCCCGCGACCCCGGAGTCCCGACGCTGCGGCAGACTCGGGCCGCCGCCGGGAACGGATCCCCGGTCAGTCGCTTGCAGGTCGCACCACGCGACGCTCTGACGCAGGCGCTGACCACCTGCCTTCCACTCGAGCAGGCGGCCCCTGTCATCCGCACCATGGTGCCGGCTCTGCTGCCCGCAGCCGAGGTCGCGCGCGCGATCGCCGCAGCGTCACGGCGGGTGAGAGTCGGGCTGAGAAGGCTTGATCTGCCGCTCGATGTGCATGATGCCCTCAACGCGCTCGCATGAGGGCGGAGATTCTGTGCTCGCCCCGCCCCGCCACCACCGGCAGCGGCACCACGTCTCGTCTGAAAGCGGCGGGGCGCCTCGTGGGCACCTTCGTCAGACCAAGCTCAAGGCGAAAATCTCCGCCCTGATGCGAGTGAACCGCGCAAGGCATCTGGCCCCGAGCCCACCGCTCGCGGTTGCTCCGCTCTCGTACGAGCGGCCCGCCCTTTGCCGGCAGAGGGGCCAATCAGGCGTCGGCGACGTCGTCCGCGGTGCCTTTGTAGCGGTCGCCCCCGATGAGCTCGACCCAGCGGTCGTAGTCGTGGTCACGGGCGATCGGGCAGACGCAGGACACCTCGATGCGCTGGCCGTCCCGGCCCGTGTACACCTCGACGTGTTGTGTGAATGGCATCGCTGGCCCCCCGGAATTCACCGCTCCCCGGCTAGGGAAGCGCTCTCAGCTGTCCCCCGACAGCGAGCGGAACATGGAAACCGCTCCCCACCATCAGAGCGCATGCGGTGGCCGCTCAGTCACCCCCCTTTAACGGGCGCCCGCTCGGAGGGTCGTGCCACGGGATGCCCGGGTGGGGCATCCCCCGCTCACATGAAGTCGGCGTCGGGCGCGTCCGAGTAGGCGGCCATGGGCCAGTGGCGGCGGCCGTTGTTGAGGGTTCCGCGCGATTCCTGCAGATAGCAGAGCCCGCACAGCGACTCGTAGCCGACCTGCCCGAGCGGCTCGCCGGCCTCGTCGATCGCCACCTGGGCGCCGTCGAAGACGAACTCGCCGCCGATGGTGCGCGCGTTGAAGATGGCCTTGCGGCCGCAACGGCAGATGGTCTTGAGCTCCTCGATCGCGTGCGCGACCTCGAGCAGGCGGCGACTGCCGGGGAACGCCACGGTCTGGAAGTCGGTGCGGATGCCGTAGGCCAGCACCGGGACATCCTCGAGCAACGCGATGCGCAGCAGGTCGTCGACCTGCGCCTCGGTGAGGAACTGGGCCTCATCGACGAGCAGAGCGCTCACGTCGCGGCCCGTGCTCTGCAGCTTGTGGGTGCGCTGCTGCTGGAAGCGCAGATAGATGTCGGATGTCTCATCCACCGTGAAGTCGACCGCGCGCGCGAGGCCCAGGCGGCTGACGACCTTGTCATCGCCCTTGGTGTCGAGCTCGGGCTTCGCGATCAGCACGTTGTGCCCGCGCTCCTCATAGTTGAACGCGGCCTGCAGCAGCGCGGTGCTCTTTCCGCTGTTCATCGCTCCGTAGCGGAAATACAGTTTCGCCATGCCTCGATCGTAGGGGCGAGGGATGCCTCACGGCCCCTGGCCGCACCGGTCGCCAACACGTAACCTCACGCCATGGACCCTCGTCTGCCCAAGTCGCTCGCCACCGTCAACCGCGTCTTCCGATTCCTGAATCGCGCGGGGCTCGCGACGGGGCCGGTCAGTGTGCTGACGGTCGCGGGGCGGAAGTCCGGCGCGCTGCACTCGACCCCGGTCACCGCCGCCTCGGTCGACGGCCACCGCTATCTCGTCGCCGGGTACTCCGACCTCGAGTGGGCGAAGAACGTGCGCGCGGCGAACGCTCGCGGGGTTGCGGGTGCTGCGGGTGCTGCGGGTGCTGCGGCGCAAGGTGGGGCGGCGGGCACGGGACCGGGCGTCGTGACGCTCGCCCGCGGGCGCCGCTCCGAACGCGTGCGCCTCAACGAGATCACCGACGCCGACGTCAAGCGGAAGGTCGTCGTGGCCTACGCGCACACCTCACCGTATGCCGCGAAATACCTCGTCGACACCGGCGCCTCGCCCGACCGGACCGACGCCGGCTTCGCCGCCGCCGCGACACAGGTCGCGGTGTTCGAAGTCCTCTCGGCGTAGCGGCAGCGGCCGTTCCAATCGCTCGCGTCAGGGCGCAACAGGAACCCGACGTGCCGTGTCGGCCGCCTTCGCATCAGGGCGGACGCCCGATGCGCGATCGGCCGGCCGATTGGGCGGTGCGGCGGCTGCGGAATCGTCGTAGATTCCGCGTGTGGGCAGGCACACCGCGCCCTCGAGGCGTTGGAGGATCTGGGAACACCGCAGTCGACACGAATCCGACTCGCGCCGGGGCCGTCAGGTCGTCGGCATCGCGGCGGGGCTCGCGCTCGCTCTGAGCTCGCCGGCGCTCACCGCGCAGGCCCACGGCGCGGGCCCCGACCCTCTCGGGGCCGGCGGCGCGACATCCCCGGCCGTCACGGGCGAACCGACGCTGTCTGGTGACGCGATCGCACGGCTCGCAATCGCACAGCTCGGTCGATCGGGCACGTCGATGAACACGCTCGGCGGGTACGGGTTCGATGCGAGCGCATCGATGCCGGATGCCTGGTGTGCCGAGTTCGCGGCCTGGGTCTGGGGCGCCGCGGGCTCGCAGCAGGCGGGTTACGCCGGCGGGAGTGCCGAGAGCGGCACCCCGGCAGCGAGCCGTGGCGCACCGGCAGCCCCTGTGTCGACCGCCGGGCTCGACGGCTGGGCGGGCAGTTTCCTGAGCTATGGGGACGCGCACGGCACCTTCCACGCGACCGGGCCACGAGTCGGCGACGCGGTGGTGTCGGCGTTCTCCGAGCAGGTGGCTCGGGCATCCGCCACGGGCACGCTCACCGCGACCCACGACCTCACGCACGTGGGCATCGTCGTCGCCGTGAGCGCGACCACCGTCACGGTGGTCAACGGCGACTGGGGCGACGGGCGCGGCGGCCCGCGGCTCGTGCGGATGTCGGCCTTTCCGCTGTCGGGGTCGGCCGCCGGCACGTGGGCACCGGATCTGGGGCAGTTCATCGCCGGGTACATCGACCCCGTCGCACGGTAGCGCCGGCCGCCGCTGATCGCGCGGCACGCCCGGCTAGAACAGGGTCGGCTCGGGGGTGAGGCTCGCGGCACCCGCCGTCACCTCCCCCACGTCTTCGAAGAGCACCCGCCTCGGCGCGGGTGTCGATGCGACGCCGCCCGTCGCCGGGTCCTCGCGGCCGCGGAGCAGCCCGTGCTTGCGCACCAGCGGCAGGAACCGGGCGGCGAGCCAGCGGCGGTACTCCTTCGGGGCATAGCTGCCGTTCTTGTAGAGCTCGGCGTACTTCCCGACGAGCTCGGGGTGCTCGCGCTCGAGCCAGAAGGTGAACCATTCCTTCACCCCGGGCTTCAGGTAGAGCGCCGTGTGGTGCACGCTCGACGCACCGGCTTCCTTCGCGAGGCCGAGCGCGTAGTCGAGGTGCTCGGTCGTGTCGGTGAGGAACGGCAGGATCGGCATCATGAACACGCTGCACTCGAGCCCCGCGTTGCGCACCGCGGTCACGGTGGCCAGGCGCTCCTTCGCGCGCGGCGTGCCGGGCTCGACCGACTGCTGCAGCTCGTCGTCGTAGATCGCGATCGACATCGCGAGATCGACGGGCACCTGGGCGGATGCCTCTTCCAACAGCGGCAGGTCACGGCGCAGCAGCGTGCCCTTGGTCAGGATCGAGAGCGGAATGCGGGCGTCCACCAGCGCCCCGATGATGCCCGGCATGAGCTTGTATCTGCCTTCCGCCCGCTGGTACGGGTCGGTGTTCGTGCCGAGCGCGACCGGATGCCGCTCGGCCTGCCACTTCGGCCGCGCCAGCTCGCGCTGCAGCACCTCGGCCACGTTCACCTTGACGATGATCTGCGAGTCGAAGTCGTGGCCGACATTGAGCTCGAGGTACCGGTGCGTGGGCCGCGCGAAGCAGTAGGCGCAGGCATGACTGCAGCCCCGATAGGGGTTGATGGTCCAGGCGCCGGGCATGATCTTCGAGGCGCCCGAGACGTGGTTCAGCGCAGACTTCGCGAGGACCTCGTGGAAGACGATGCCGTCGAACTCGGGGGTGCGCACCGTGCGCACCAGGTTGTTGAGCTTGGCCAGGCCGGGCAGCGCGTCATCCGTCTCGACACCGAGTTCTTGGTTCGCCCATCGCATTCAGTAATTAGAACACTGGTTCGAGCTTAAGTCCATTGACATTCGAAACTGTATGCAAATAGCCGCGCGGGCACATTTTCTACTGTAGGGCATGCCGAACCGGGCGGCTGGTATGCCCCACAGTAGAAAAAGTGCCGCACAGCACAGGCCGCTCAGCACCGGCCCAGACCGGCCGCGCGATCTACCGCAGCAGCCCCAGCGTCTTCGCCGTGCGCGACATGGTCGAGCGCGCGAGCTCGGGGTTGTCGTCGAGGGTCTTGCCGAGGGTGGGGATGAGCTCGCGCAGGGCGGGCTGCCACTCCCCCGCATACTCCTTCGGGAAGCACGTCGACAGCACGTCGAGCATGATCGACACCGCGGTCGAGGCGCCCGGCGAGGCACCGAGCAGGCCGACGATCGTGCCGTCGCCGTGCGCGACGACCTCGGTGCCGAACTGCAGCACGCCGCCCTTGGCCGGGTCCTTCTTGATGACCTGTGCGCGCTGGCCGGCGGTGATGAGCTCCCAGTCCTTCGGGTTCGCCGTCGGCATGAACTTCTGCAGCTCGGCGAACTTGCCGGCCTTCGTCAGCATCAGCTGGCTGATCAGGTATTTCAGCAGTACGAGGTTGTCGGCCGCGACCTTCAGGTACGGCCCGATGTTGCCCGCGCGCAGCCCGGACGGCAGGTCGAGGAACGACCCGTTCTTGAGGAACTTGGGGTCGGCGCCGGCATACGGGCCGAACAGCAGCGACGCCTCGCCGTCGACGACGCGCTTGTCGAGGTGCGGCACGCTCATGGGCGGCGCGCCCGCCTCGGCCTGCGAGTAGACCTTCACACCGTGCTTGGCGACGACCTCGGGGTTCGAGGTCTTGTAGAACTGGCCCGAGATCGGGAACGTGCCGAAGCCCTTGGCCTCGGGGATGCCCGCCGCCTGCAGCACCTTGAGCGCCCAGCCGCCCGCGCCGACGAACACGAACCTCGCGTCGATCGTCTGCGTGCGCTGCTCGACGAGCTGGCGCGCGGTGACGCGCCAGAGCCCGTCGCGCTTCTTGAGCGCACGGACCTCGGTGTTCAGGCGCAGCTCGGCGCCGGCATCCACCAGGTTCGAGATCAGCTTGCGCGTGAGGGTGCCGAAGTTGACGTCGGTGCCGGCGATCGAGCGCGTCGCCGCGAAGGTCTCACGGGGGTTGCGGCCGCGCATCAGCAGCGGGGCCCAGTCGGAGATCTCGGCGCGGTCTTCGCTGAACTCGATCTCTTCGAACAGCGGGTGCTTGCGCAGCGTCTCGTAGCGCATGCGCAGGTATTCGATGTCGCTCGCCTTGCGCACGAAGGTCATGTGCGGGGCCGGGCTGATGAACGAGGATGCCTCGCCTAGCGCCCCCTCTTCCACCAGGGTCGCCCAGAACTGGCGGCTCTGCTGGAACTGCTCGTTGATCTGCAGTGCCTTCGCCGGGTTGTCGGGGTGCGGCATGTAGTTGAGCTCGCACAGCGCGCTGTGGCCGGTGCCCGCGTTGTTCCACGGGTTCGAGCTCTCTTGCGCGACGTCGCCGAGGCGCTCGACGACGACGATCGACCAGTCGGGACGGACCCGCTTCAGGAACGTTCCCAGCGTGGCGGACATGATGCCGCCACCGATCAAGACCACGTCAACGGGGGCTTCGGAGCTCACCGTTCGATCCTAACGGGCGGCTCCGGGGTCTGGTTTCCGTGCGGCCGCGGGCGGCCTTAGCCAACCCGGCGCATTCGCCGCAAGCGGCTCAGTCGACCGGCGGAGCGCGCCCTACGCGACGGCGGCGGCCCTGCGCGCGGCGACGAGCTCGGCGATCTGCACCGCGTTGAGCGCGGCGCCCTTGCGCAGGTTGTCGTTCGACACGAAGAACGCGAGGCCGCGGCCCGCGGGTGCGCCCTCGTCCTGGCGGATGCGGCCCACGAAGGACGGGTCCTGGCCGGCGGCCTGCAGGGGCGTGGGAATGTCCGTGAGCACGACGCCCGGGGCATCCGCCAGCAGCTCGGCGGCACGCTGCGCGCTGATCGGGTCGGCGAACTCGGCGTTCACCGACATCGAGTGCCCCGTGAACACCGGCACGCGCACGCAGGTGCCCGAGACGAGCAGCTCGGGCAGACCGAGGATCTTGCGGCTCTCGTTGCGGAGCTTCTTCTCCTCATCGGTCTCGTTCAGGCCGTCGTCGACGAGGTTGCCCGCGAACGGGATCACGTCGAACGCGATCGGGCGCTTGTAGATCTGCGGCTCGGGCAGCTCGACGGCCGAGCCGTCGTGCACGAGGTCGAGGAGGTTGCCGGATGCCAGCGCCGCGGCGGCCTGCGAGGCCAGTTCCTCGGCGCCCTTGAGCCCCGAGCCCGACACGGCCTGGTAGCTCGAGACGACGAGGCGACGCAGGCCGGCCTCGCGGTCGAGGACCTTGAGCACGGGCATGATGGCCATGGTCGTGCAGTTCGGGTTGGCGATGATGCCCTTCTGCGCCTCGTCGAGGGCCTCGGGGTTCACCTCGGAGACGATGAGCGGGACCTCGGGGTCCATGCGCCAGGCGCTCGAGTTGTCGATGACGAGCGCGCCGGCGGCGGCGAACTTCGGCGCGGCGGCACGCGAGCCCGTGGCGCCCGCCGAGAACAGCGCGATGTCGATGCCCGACGGGTCGGCGGTCTCGACATCCTCGACGACGATCTGCTCGCCCTTGAACTCGATGGTCGAGCCCGCGCTGCGCGCCGTGGCGAAGAAGCGGATCGACGCGATCGGGAACTCGCGCTCGGCGAGGAGGCGGCGCATGACCGCGCCGACCTGACCGGTGGCGCCGACGACGGCGACGTTCAAACCGTTGGACATGGTGATGCTCCTTAGCGGCCGGTGCCGGCGTAGACGACGGCCGCGTCGGTGCCGTCGAGCCCGAAGGCGTTGTGCACGACGCGCGCGGCCTCGCCCAGCACGTCGGCGCGGGTGACGACCGAGATGCGGATCTCGGAGGTCGAGATCATGCCGATGTTGATGCCGGCCTCGGCGAGCGCGCGGAACAGCGTGGCCGAGACGCCCGTGTTGGTGCGCATGCCGGCGCCGACGAGGGCGAGCTTGCCGATCTGGTCGTCGTACTGCAGACCCTGGAAGCCGATCTCGGCCTGCGAGGCGGACAGCGACTGGAGGATGCGCTGGCCGTCGGCCTTCGGCAGGGTGAACGAGATGTCGGTCAGCCCGGTCGAGGCGGCCGAGACGTTCTGCACGATCATGTCCACGTTGGCGCCCTGCTTGGCGACGACGTCGAAGATGGCCGCGGCCTTGCCGAGCGTGTCGGGCACGCCGACGACGGTGATCTTGGCCTCGGACAGGTCGGTGGCGACACCGGAGATGATGGGCTCTTCCACAGTTCCGTTCTCCTGCATTTCGCGCTGGATGCGCGCGTGGGTCTGGTCGGCGGTCTCGTTGACGACGAGCGTGCCGGTGTTGTTGCTGAACGACGAGCGCACGTGGAGGTCGACGCCGTGGCGGCGCGCGAACTCGACGGCGCGGATGTGCAGCACCTTCGCGCCGGCCGCGGCCAGCTCGAGCATCTCTTCGCTCGAGATCACGTCGATCTTCTTGGCGAGGGGCACGACGCGCGGGTCAGAGGTGTAGATGCCGTCGACGTCGGTGTAGATCTCGCAGACGCTCGCGTCGAGGGCGGCCGCGAGGGCGACCGCGGTGGTGTCGCTGCCGCCGCGGCCGAGGGTCGTGACATCCGCTGCGTCCTCGCTGACGCCCTGGAAGCCCGCGACGATCGCGATCGCGCCCTCGTCGAGGGCGTCGCGGATGCGGCCCGGCGTCACGTCGACGATGCGCGCCGCGCCGTGGCGCGAGTCGGTGATCATGCCGGCCTGCATGCCCGTGAACGAGCGCGCGTCGAGGCCCATGGAGTTGATGGCCATGGCGAGGAGCGACATCGAGATGCGCTCGCCGGCGGACATGAGGATGTCGAGCTCGCGCGGCGCGGGAATCGGGGCGACCTCGTGCGCGAGGTCGATGAGCTCGTCGGTGGTGTCGCCCATCGCTGAGACGGCGACGACGACCTCGTTGCCGGCCTTGCGGGTCTCGACGATGCGTGCTGCGACGCGCTTGATGCTCTCGGCATCCGCAACGGAGCTGCCACCGAATTTCTGGACGATCAGCGCCACGGGCTCAGTTTCTCCTTCTCGCGGGCTCCGCCCACGAATGGGCGGACCGGCTGCTCCTCAATTGGGCTCGGGTGTGATTCTGCCCATTCTACGGCGCGTCGCGCGCGGGTTTCGTCGGGGGGCCGCGCGCACGGTCGGCAGCATTTCGCAGGATGTGCAAGTCGAATGTGCGGACGTCGGGTGACACATCGTGCGTTCTGCGTCGGCTTCCCCGGGCTGGTGGTTACCGTGGCCCGTGTGAAGGAGATCACCGCCGACCTCGTGACCGAGTTGCTGCGCGCGCAGCACCCCGACCTCGCCCACTTGCCGGTCTCGCTCGGCGCCGTCGGGTGGGACAACCAGCTGTGGCGGCTCGGTTCCGAGCTCGCCGTGCGGCTGCCCTGGCATGCGGATGACACGGGCGGCCTGCTCGTGAAGGAGCACTCGGTCGTGCCGGGGCTGGCCGGCGTGCTGCCGCTGCCGGTGCCCGTTCCGCAGCGCCTCGGGCGCCCGTCGGAGCTGCTCGACAAGCACTGGATCGTCACGACCTGGGTCGACGGGACCCCGGCCGACCGCGCGCCGATCGGCCCGAGCACCACCTCGGCGGCGACGCTCGCCTCGTTCCTGGCCGCGCTGCACGTGGCGGTGCCGGCATCCGGCCCCGCCGAGGCGCTCGCCGGGCGCGACACCCGCGGGCTCGCGCTGTCGGCCTCACAGGGCGGCTTCGACCACTTCCTCGACATGATCGACGGCCGCGGGCTGCTCGCAGCGGGTGTGGCGGATGCCCTGCGCCGGGTCTGGAACGAGGCCGTCGCCGCGCCCGAGTGGACTGGCCCGCCGCTCTGGCTGCACGCCGACCTGCACTCGGCGAACGTGCTCACCCGCGACGGCGGGCTCGCGGCCGTGGTCGACTTCGGGGACGTGCGCGCCGGCGACCCCGCCGTGGATGTGGCCGCCGGGTGGACGCTGCTGCCGACCGTCGACGACGTGCACGCCTTCGAGACGCGCTATCTCGAGCTGGCTGGTGCGGTCGCCGGGGATCCCGGCATCCTCACTCGCGCCCGCGGCTGGGCCGCGCTCAAGGCGCTCATCTGCCTCGAGGTCGGCGACAACGGGGACAAGGGCCTGCCCGGCGGCAAGCCGACCTGGGGGCCGCCCGGCCACGCGGCGATCGCGCGGCTGCTCGCGACGGTGTAGGCAGCGCCTCTGCAGCTGCCCGCTACGCACGGGTGGCCTGAGGCTCGCACCCGCGGACGCAGAACGCAGGATGTGTCACCCCAGACCCCCGCATGCGAGCGACAGATCGTGCGAGACACCGCGGATGCCCGTGCTACCCGACGACGCGACGCCCCTCGAACGCACGGCCGAGGGTGACCTCGTCGGCGTACTCGAGGTCGCCGCCGACGGGCAGGCCCGACGCGAGACGGCTGACCTTGATCTCGAGCGTCTTGAGCAGGCGGCTCAGGTAGGTCGCGGTCGCCTCGCCCTCGAGGTTCGGGTCGGTCGCGATGATGACCTCTTCCACCGAACCGTCGGCGAGGCGCTGCATGAGCTGGCGGATGCGCAGGTCGTCGGGGCCGATGCCGTCGATCGGGCTGATGGCGCCGCCGAGCACGTGGTACAGGCCGCGGAACTCGCGGGTGCGCTCGATCGCGACGACGTCCTTCGCCTCTTCGACGACGCAGATCAGGGTCTGGTTGCGGCGCGGGTCGCGGCAGATCGAGCAGCGGTCCTGTTCGGAGACGTTGCCGCAGACCTCGCAGAACTTCACCTTGTCGCGCACCGCGAGCAGCGTCTCGGCGAGCTTGGTGACGTCGAACGACTCGGTCTGCAGGATGTGGAACGCGATGCGCTGCGCCGACTTCGGCCCGATGCCGGGCAGGCGGCCGAGTTCGTCGATCAGGTCTTGGACGATGCCTTCGTACATCAACGGCCCCCGTTGTCAGAGAGCTGCTGCTCTTCGATGAATCGTGCGTTCAGGATCTCGCGCACGACCGCCTCGCCGTAGCGCTGCGGCTCGCCGCTCGAGAAGCTCGGACCCTTGCGGGCGGCCGGGGATGCCGGAGCCGCCGGCGCTGTCGGAGCCGGCGCGGCAGCCTCGGGTCGGGCGGTGGCCTGCTCGGTCTGCTCCACGGGTCGCGTGGCGGACGGGGTGCCGCCGGGCGCCACTGCGCCGGGTCGCGCCCCGGTGCTCGAGGCGGCTGCGCTGGGGGCGGATGCCGCTGAAACCTGAGGTGTCTGCGGGCGCGGGCCGGCATCCGGGTCCTCTTCGAAGGGCGGCGCGTCGTCGTCGCTCGGCGCGAACTCGGCCCAGCCGTCGTTGTCGTCCGCGGGTGCCGCGGGGGCCCAGCCGTCGTTGTCGTCGGCAAGAGCGGCAGCGGCCACGGCGGGGGTGGGTGCGGGCGCCGGCACAGCCGCGGGTGCGGCGACGTTCCACCCCGTGGTCACGGGCGGCGCGGATGCCTCGGCCGGCCCGGCGGTCACCGGGGGTGCCGCCTTCGGCTCGGGCTGCGCCTCGGCGGCGGGGCTCTCGGCCGACTGTGCCGTCGCTCCCCCATCGGGAATGGCGACGACGGCCCAGCTCGTCACCGGAGCCGCGGGAGTGGCCGGCGCGGCAGGAGGCACAGCAGGCGCCGAAGCACCGAGGGCGGCGTCGGCCGGCTGAACACCTCGAGTCGCGGCCTGCGGCTGCTCCCCGACGATCGGAGTGGTTGCGGGCCGCGGCTGCGTCTCAGTCTGAGCCGGAGCCGCCGGTGCTTTTGGGGCGTCGCCCCCCAATGGCGTCATCGGCCCGGAGGCGGGCGGCGTCACGCCGAACCCGTCGGATTTCAACGACTGGGCGAAGTCGGCGGCGGTCTTTGCCACGAACTTCACCCGCACGCCGAGCACCTTCTGGATCGACTCGCGCAGCACGTCGCTCACGTTCTGCGCGACGCCCTGCTGCGGCCGGAAGCTCGCGACGTCGTTCTCGCTCTGGAACGTGAGCGTCAGCACGTCGCCCTCGAACTTGCGCACCGTGGCCGTGAACACGACGACCCAGGCGGTCATCTTCGCGGCCTTCACCGCCTCGAGGATCTGCGGCCACGCGTCCTTGACCTGCTGCAGCGTCACGGGCCCGACGGGCGGCTGAGCGGGCGCGGATGCCGCGCGCTGCTGCGCCGCAGAG
Source organism: Microbacteriaceae bacterium (assembly GCA_009780695.1). GTDB lineage: Bacteria > Actinomycetota > Actinomycetes > Actinomycetales > Microbacteriaceae > Gryllotalpicola. The sequence goes on along the minus strand of WQZN01000003.1, from coordinate 23,156 downwards.
GGCTGCCCCGACGGCACCGCAGCGACCGTCGGCTCGGCGGGCGGGGTCGTTGCGGCCGGGGTCTCTGCGGCCGCGGGGGTCGCGACACGCGGCGCCGCAGGCGGCGCTGCCACTCGACCGTCGGAGACCGGCGCCGCAGCCTTCGCGGCTTCGACGACCGGGGGCAGGCTCGGCGCCGCGTCCCAGCCGGTGACGCCCGGCGTCGACCAACCGCCCGCGGTGGCCGGGGCGGCAGAGGGCGCGGTCGGCGCCGGCTCTGCGGGAGTCGGGGTCTCGATACGCGGCGCCGCAGGCGGCGCTGCTACTCGACCATCGGGGACCGGAGCACCGGCACGCTGCGGCGCGGCATCCGTCACGCCGACGCGCCGCTCCAGCCGCTCGACGCGCGCCATCGAGCCCGCGTCGTCGGCGGTCGGCACGAGCGCCCGCGCGATCATCAGCTCGAGGTGCAGGCGCGGCGAGGTGGCGCCCGACATCTCGGTCAGGGCGGCGTTCACGATGTCGGCGACGCGCGAGAGCTCGGCGGCGCCGAAGGCGCGTGCCTCGAGGCCCATGCGCTCGAGCTCGTCGGCCGGGGTGCCGCGCAGCACGGCCGCGGCGCGGTCGGGGCCGGCCGCGGCGATGATGATCAGGTCGCGCAGCCGCTCGAGCAGGTCTTCCACGAACCGCCGCGGGTCCTGCCCGGTCTGGATCACGCGGTCAACCGCGGCGAACGCGGTCGACGCGTCGCCCGCGGCGAGCGCCTCGACGACCTCGTCGAGCAGCGCCGAGTGCGTGTAGCCGAGCAGCGCGACCGCGCGCTCGTAGCCGATCTCGTCGCCCTCGGAACCGGCGATCAGCTGGTCGAGCAGCGACAGCGTGTCACGCGGCGACCCGCCGCCGGCGCGCACGACGAGCGGCAGCACACCGGGGGCCACCGACATGCCCTCTTCCGTCACGAGCTTCTGCACGTAGTCGAGCATCATCGCCGGTGGCACGAGCCGGAACGGGTAGTGGTGCGTGCGCGAGCGGATCGTGCCGATGACCTTGTCGGGCTCGGTCGTCGCGAAGATGAACTTCACGTGCTCGGGCGGCTCTTCGACGATCTTGAGCAGCGCGTTGAAGCCCTGCGGCGTCACCATGTGCGCCTCGTCGAGGATGAAGATCTTGTAGCGGTCGCGGGCCGGCGCGAAGATCGCGCGCTCGCGGATGTCGCGTGCGTCGTCGACGCCGTTGTGGCTCGCCGCGTCGATCTCGACGACGTCGAGCGAACCTTGGCCGCCGCGGCCCAGCTCGACGCAGCTCGGGCACTTCCCGCACGGGGTGTCGGTCGGACCCTCGGCGCAGTTCAGGCAGCGGGCCAGGATGCGCGCGCTCGTGGTCTTGCCGCAGCCGCGCGGGCCGGAGAACAGATAGGCGTGGTTCACCCGGTTGGTGCGCAGCGCCGTCATGAGCGGATCGGTCACCTGCGCCTGGCCGATCATCTCGGCGAAGTTCTCGGGCCGATAACGGCGATACAGGGCGGTGACCACGTCCCCCATGCTATCGGCGGGGTGCGACATCGAGCGGGGTGCGGCGGGCCGTGTGGACGCGGTTGTGGAGACGCGCGCGGGCACGACGCGGGCTGTGGACGGATGACATGCGCGGGGCCCCGGGGATGACATCCCCGGGGCCCCACGATCACCGCCTGCGCGATGTCAGCGGCACACCGCCAGGTTCTCGATCGCCGGCTTGGCCAGCGCGACCGGGCCGCCGAGGATCTTCACCGTGCCCGTGCGCCAGTTGCGCAGCGCCGTGAGGACCGGCCCCGGCACGCAGCCGTGCTGGATGACGAACAGCGGGGCGCCGACCTTGCCGGCCGCGGCAGCGCCCGTGAGGGCGTCGGGGAAGTTGCTGCCCGTCGCGAAGTACACGACCGGCGCGGTGCTGAACTGCGCGTTGATCAGCTGGCTCGTCTGGTAGCGGTCCGCGCCGCCGAAGCGCGTGACCACATGCCCCGTCGTCGTCTGCAGCTGGTGCTGGATGCTCTGCGACACCGCCGCCGTGCCGCCCGCGATGCTCACCGTCGTGGTGTGCGCGCTGCGCATCCAGCTCGTGACCGCCGCCGGGGCCGCGCCCGACTTGCCGTTGACGAGCAGCACCGGCATGTCGTGCGAGCCGGCGTAGGCGCCCGCGCTCAGCGCATCCGGGAAGTCGAGGCCGGTGGCCACGAACGCCTTGGGCACGTTGGACGAGCCGAACGCGTACTTCGCGATGAGCAGCGAGGTCGCATAGCGGTCGGCGCCGCCGATGCGGATCGTGCCCGGCACGAGCGCCTTCAGCTGGTTGAACACCGCCGGGCTGACGGCGTTCGGGCCGCCGACGACCACGACCTTGCTCGGGCGCAGGCGCTTGATCTCGCTCGTGACCTGCGACGCCAGCGAGTTCGTCGGCGTGAGCAGCAGCGGGCCGTTGAGCTTGACCGCCGCCGAGGCCGCGGACAGCGCATCGGGGAAGTTGGTGCTCATCGCGACGAACACGACGTTCGCGCTGCCGGCGACGGGGAAGGTGTTCTGCGAGACCGCGAGGGCGGTGCCGAGGCGGTCCTGACCCCAGAGCCGCGTGACCGTCGGGGTCGAGCCCGTGGCCGCGACGGCCTTGGGCGCCGAGGTCTTCGTCACCGAGGCGTAGCCCGGCTTCGACCACGTCACCGCGACGCACACGTTCTTGCCCGAGGCGCTCGTCGGAACGATGAGCGTCTGGGCGGTGCCGAGCACCGTCGAGGTGCCGCAGATCGTCCAGCTGTAGCTCGGGGTGGCATCCGACGGGTTCGGCGTGCCCGGGTTCGCGACCAGCGTGCCGCCGACGTGCGCGTCGCCGGTGATGGTCGGCGTGGGTGCGGTGATGCCGCCGGCGACCGAGGCCGTCGAGGCGGTGACCGTCAGCGGGCTGTAGCCCGCCTTGGTGCCCGTCGCGCTGACCGTGATGACTTGGCCCGCGGCGGATGCCGGCACGACGAGCGTCGTGCCGGTGCCGATCGCGGTGCCGTTCGGCAGCTTCCACGTGTAGGCGATCGCCGCGTCGGACGGGCTCCACGTGCCCGGCACCGCCGTCAGCGTCTGGCCGACCTTCGGCGTGCCGCTGATCGAGACCTGGCCCATGATGGCGCCCGGCGCGACGGCGGCCGTCGTGGCGGTCGCGGTCACCGGCGTGTAGGTGCCGTTCGGGCCGTCGGATGCCCCCGTGATGTTCAGGGTGACGACCTGACCCACCGCGCTCGCCGGGACGACCAGCGTCGTGCCCGAGCCGATCAGGGCGCCGCCCGCGTACCACGCGAAGGTCTTGGAGACGACGACGCCGCTCGGGCCCCACGTGCCGGGCACCGCCGTCAGCGTCTGGCCGACCTGGGCCGTGCCCGTGATCGACGCCTGGCCCGTGATCACGTCGTAGGTGTACGTGACCGCGTTGGTCGTGCCCTCGGGCGTCGTGACCGTCACGCTGACCGGGCCGGTCGCCGAGGCCGACGGCGCAGCCGGGGCGAACAGCGTGACGGTGCCGTCCGAGTTCACCGCGAAGAACGTGTTGCCCGCGGCCGGCGCCGAGGTGGTCGGAGCCGGGGTGAACGTCGTCGCACCGAAGGCGACCGTGGCCGCGTCCGCCAGGTTCTGGCCGGTGAGCGTCACCGAGTTGCCGCCGTTGGTCGTGCCGGATGCCGGCGAGATCGTGGTCAGCACGGGCGACGGGTCATACGTGTAGTCGACCGGGGCCGAGGTGCCGCCGACGGTCGTGACCGTGACGGGCACCGTGCCCGCCGCCGCGCTCAGCGGGGCGCTCAGCGTGATGTCGCCCGTCGTCGTGTTCTGCGTGAACGTCGGCGCGCTGGCGGGGTTGCCGGTGTTGCCCGCCGGGTAGAACGTCGTGCCGCCGAAGTCGACCGACGACGCGCCACCCAGGTTCGTGCCCGAGATCGTCACCGCGGTGCCGCCGCTTTGCGGGCCGTGGCTCGGCGCGAGCGCGAGGCTCGACGGGGCCGCCACGTAGGTGTACGGGCTCGGCGAGCTCGTGCCGCCCGGAGTCGTGACGGTCACGTTCACCGGCCCGGCCGTCGTGGTCGACGGCGTCGAGAGCGTGATCGCGCCCGTCGTCGGGTCCTGCGTGAACGTCGGCGCACCCACCGGGTTGCCCGCATTGCCCGCGGGGTAGAACGTCGTGCCGCCGAAGTCGACCGACGACGCGCCACCCAGGTTCGCGCCCGAGATCGTCACCGTCTGACCGCCCGACAGCGGACCCTGGTCAGGGCTGATGCCCGAGATCGCCGGGACGGCGTAGTAGGTGTAGGTCAGCGGGGCACTCGTGCCGCCCGGGTTCGTGACCGTCACGTCGAACGGACCCGCGATGTGCTGCGGGGTGTACAGCGTGATGGCGCCGCCCGAGGTCGTGAACTGGTCGACGCCCGCCGCCGCAGTGCCCGGGGTGAAGACCACGCCCGCGAAGTCGATCGACGTCGCGGTGGTGAGGCCCGCACCCGTGATCGTCACGAGCGTGCCGCCCGCGACCGGGCCCGCGACCGGGGTCAGCGTCAGGTTGGCCGGGGCCGCGATGTAGGTGAACGTCGCGGGGGCGCTCGTGCCGCCGACCGCGGTCACCGTCACGTTCACCGGCCCCGCGGCGTGCGCCGGGGTGTAGAGCGTGAGCGATCCGTCGGCGTTGACCGTGAACTGGGTCGTGCCCGCGGCCGCCGTGCCCGGGGTGAAGGTCGCACCGGCGATCGTCACCGCGCTGACGCCCGTCAGATCGGAACCGGTGATCGTGACGGCCGTGCCGCCCGCGACCGGGCCGAGGTCGGGCGCGACGCTGATCACGGGCGCCGCGACATACGTGTACGGCAGGGTGCTCGTGCCGCCCGGGGTCGTGACGGTCACGTTCACCGGCCCGGCCGTCGAGGTCGACGGCGTCGCGAGCGTGATCGCGCCCGTCGTCGGGCTCTGCGTGAACGTCGGCGCGCCACTCGGCGCGCTCGGGTCACCGGCGGGGTAGAACGTCGTGCCGCCGAAGTCGACCGACGACGCGCCACCCAGGTTCGCGCCCGAGATCGTCACCGTCTGACCACCCGACAGCGGGCCCTGATCGGGCGTGATCGAGGCGAGCGCGGGCGCGTTGTAGTACGTGTAGGTCTGCGGCGGAGTCGTGCCCCCGACGGCGGCGACCGTGACGTTCACCGGCCCCGCGGCGTGCGCGGGGGTGTTCAGCGTGACGGCGCCGGTCGTCGTGTTCTGCGTGAACGTCGGCGCGCCGCTCGGCGCGCTCGTGTCGCCCACGGGGTAGAACGTCGTGCCGCCGAAGTCGACCGACGTCGCACCGCCCAGGTCGCTGCCCGAGATCACGACCGTCTGGCCGCCGGCCACGGGGCCCGCATCGGGGTTCAGCCCGGTGATCGCGGGCTGGTCGACGTAGGTGTACACGACCGGGCCGCCCACGCCGCCGGGGTTGGTGACCGTCACGTTCGCGGGACCCGCCGTGCCCGGCGGGGTGAACAGCGTGATCGTGCCGTTGCTGTTCAGCGTGAACTGGCGCACGCCGATCGCGGCGGTGCCCGGCTGGTAGGCCACCCCGTTGAAGGTGACGAGGGTCGCCGTGTCGAGACCCGTGCCTGAGACCGTCACCGACTGGTCGCCCGCGGCAGGCCCCTGGTTCGGGTTCAGCGCGAGGCTCGCGGGTGCGGCGACGTAGGTGTAGTCGACGGGCGCGCTGGTGCCGCCCGCGGTCGACACCGTCACGCCGACGGTCTGCGCGGTGCCGCCCGGCGCGGGCGGGGTCAGCAGGTGGATGCCGGTGCTGTCCTGCGTGAACGTCGGCGCACCGGTCGGGTTGCCGGTCGCGCCGGCCGGGAAGTAGACGGTGCCGCCGAAGTCGACCTGCGTCGCGCCGGTGATCGCGGTGCCCGTGATGTCGACGGTCTGGCCGCCGCCCACCGGCCCCTCGGTCGGGTCGATCGCGAGGCCGGTCGGCGCCGAGACGTAGGTGTAGCTCGTCGCGCTGCTGCCGCCCGGCGTGTTCACGGTCACGGTGACCGGCCCCGCCGCGCTGCCCGCGGGGGTGACGACGGTGATGTCACCCGTGGTCGGGTTCTGCGTGAACGTCGGCGCACCCGCAGGGTTGCTCGGGTCGCCGGCCGGGTAGAGCGTCGTGCCGCCGAAGTCGACCGTCGTCGCACCACCCAGGTCGGTGCCCGAGATCACGACCGTCTGGCCGCCGGTGAGCGGGCCCTGGTTCGGGTTGATCGAGGTGACCGACGGCGGGTTGTAGTACGTGTAGGTCAGCGGTGCGCTCGTGCCGCCCGGGTTGGTGACCGTGACGTCGACCCCGCCCGGGGCCGCCGAGGCCGGCGTGAACAGGGTGATCGAGCCGTCGGAGTTCACCACGAAGGCCTGGTTGCCCGCCTGCGGGGTGCCGGGGGTGAACTGCACGCCGTTGAACGTGACGGCGGATGCCGTGCCCAGCCCGGTGCCGGTGATGGTGACCTGCTGGCCGCCGGCGACCGGCCCGGCCGTCGGCGTGAGCGCGAGGCCGGACGGCGCCGCCACATAGGTGTACTGCGCGGCCGGGCTCGTGCCGCCGACGGTCGTGACGGTCACGTTGACGGCCCCCGCGGCGTGCGCGGGGGTGCTCAGCGTGATGTCACCCGTCGTCGCGTTCTGCGTGAACGTCGGCGCACCCGCAGGGTTGCCCGCATTGCCCGCCGGATAGAACGTCGTGCCACCGAAGTCGACCGACGACGCGCCGCCGAGGCCGGTGCCCGAGACGGTCACGGTCTGGCCGCCGGCGACCGGGCCGGCGTTCGGGGTGAGCGTGAGGGCGCCGGGCTGCGGGATGTAGGTGAAGGTCTGCGGTGCGGATGCCCCGCCGACCGTCGTCACGACGACCCCCACCGGCCCCGCCGCATGGGCGGCCGTCGTGAAGTGGATGCCCGTGGCATCCTGCGTGAACGTCACCGCGGTGCCCCCGACGGTCACCTGCGTCGCACCCGCGATCGCCGTTCCGGTGATGGTCACGGCGGTGCCGCCCGTGGTCGGCCCCTCGTTCGGGGTGAGCGTCAGCGCCGACGGCGCCGCGACGTAGGTGTAGGTCGCGGGTGCGCTCGTGCCGCCCGCCGTCGTGACGGTCACGTTGACCGCGCCCGCCGTCGAGGCGACCGGGGTGCTCAGCGCGATGTCGCCCGTGGCGGCGTTCTGGGTGAACGTCGGCGCACCCGGGTTCGCGGCCGCGGCGGTGCTGCCGGCGAGGTAGAAGATCGTGCCGCCGAAGCTCACCTGCGTCGCGTTGGCGAGGTTGGTGCCCGAGATCGTCACGGACTGGCCGCCTGCGACCGGGCCCTGGTTCGGTGTGAGCGACAGCGCCGACGGCGGCGCGACGTAGGTGTAGGTCACCGGTGCGCTCGTGCCGTTCGGGTTGGTGACGGTCACGTTCACCGGGCCCGCAGCGTTGGCGGGCGTGACGAAGGTCAGCGTGCCGTCGTTGTTGATCAGGAACTGCGTTGCCGACGGGGCCGTGCCCGGCACGAGCGTGTTGCCGCCGATGGTGAGGGATGTCGCGTTCGACAGCCCCGTGCCCGAGACGGTCACCGTCGTGCCGCCTGCGGTCGGCCCCTGGTTCGGGTTCAGGGCGAGGTTCGCCGGCACCTGCAGGAACGTGAAGTTCCCGGCGCTCGCCGTGCCCTGCGCGTTGGTCACCGTGACCGGCACGGCGCCGGCCGCATGCGCATCGGTGTAGAAGGTCAGGGTTCCGTCGGAGTTGATCGTGAACTGGTTGTTCCCGGCCGCCGCGGTGCCCGCGGCGTAGGTCACCCCGCCGATCGACAGCGAGGTCGCCGAGCCGAGGTTGTCGCCCGTCACGGTGACGGCGGTGCCGCCGGTCGTGGGGCCGGAGCTCGGCGACAGCGCCAGGTTGGCGAGCGTGACGGTGCCGCGGACCGAGGCGGATGCCAAGTTCACGGTCGCGAGCGGGGAGCCCGCACCGGGCAACAGATTCAGTTGCAGCGCGCGCTCAGTGAGGTCGGGGGTTCCGGCGCCGGTCGTGGTGAACGTGCCGGGTCTCTCCTGCACGTTCACGACGATGTCGACGACCTGATTGACCACTGACAGCAGGCCTGTGGTCGTGTTGCCCAGTGCGCTGCCGAGCTGCGTGCCGAGGGTTCCGATGTTGCCGGTGAGGCCCGTGACGGCGCTCTGCAGCTGGGTTCCGACGACCGGAAGGACGTTGTCCAGCAGCGGCGTGGTGACCGCGGTGATCAGATTGCCGACCGGGATGATGCCGAGCAGGTTCGAGCCGTTGTCGGCGACGGTGAACGGCGGCGTGCCGCTGAGCAGCTGGCCGACCGTGCCCGTCGCCTTGAGGTCGAGGGTGGCGAGCGGAATGACGAGCGTCGACACGTTCGCCGTCAGCACGACGTTGACGTTCGTGCCGTCGAGCTCGTTCGTGACGGCCGTGTCGACCTGGTTGATGAGTGCAGTGATCGCTGCGTTGATGGCCCCGTTGAGCAGGCCTGAGACGGTGCTGCCGGTCAGCAGGTGGGTGTTGGCAGGGAGACCGTTCAACGTGCCGTCGCCGTTGCCGAGCAGCGTGCCGAGATCGACCGAGATCGTGCCGTTGGCGAGGTTGATCGACACCCCGTTGCTCGTCACGGTGCCGATGGTCGCGAGCACGTTCGACAGGTCGACCGTGTCGACGGTGGCGGACACCTTGACATTGCTCACGGAGGCGACCGGGCTGAGCGCGTTCGACAGCGCCGTGGTCACGGGACCGAGCGAGCCGGTGATCGCGCTCACGGCGCCCGCCGAGCCGAGGGCGCTGTTGAGCGTCGCAGTCGCGTTGCTCAATGTGCTCGACAGGCTCGAGTCGAGCTGCGAGACGAGCGGGCTCGTGACGGTGAGCGTGCCGCCGGAGACCTCGTAGGCGCCCGTCGCGCTCGACGCACCGCCCGTCTCATCGGCCTGGGCCGCGATGGCGCCGAGCTGCAGCGTGAGGTCCGTGGCGATGTTGCTCGCACCGGGAACCGCGCTGAGCAACGGTGTCAGGGTGACGGTCGAGTCCTTGGTGGCGTCACCGCCCGCGCTCGTGTCGATGGTGCCGGCTTGGGTGAGCGCGCCGGATGCCGCGTGCGCGACGCCCGCGACGGACGTCGCCGCGTGCTGGCCGTCGACACCGATGTCGAGCAGGTTGGCGAGAGTGCTGCCGGCGGGCAGTTGCACCCCCGATCCGAGGTTCAGGTTGATGCCGCCGAGCACACCGCCGGCAGCAGTGAGGTTCAGCGTCGAGTCGGAGACGGCCGCGCCGCTCGGCGTCGCCGAATAGGCCGGTGCGAGCGCAGCGAGACCGTTGATGTCGATCAGACCGCCGCCGGTGAGCAGCTGCCCCTCGGCTTCCGAGACGTCCGACGGCGACGCCAGCGCAGGGGCGCCCGTGCCGGCGACGACGACGGCGGTCACTGCGGCGATCGCCAGCAGAGGCATCCCTCGCCTCGCTGCGCGTCGACCGAACCAGCCCCCCAAGGCCGTTCGAATCCGCCTGTGCCCGCCGTCGACAGATGACACGGGTCTCCCCTTCCCCAAGTAACGCGCGTGTGTGCGATCGCGTACAGCGGCGCCGCCCCAAGCAACGCCCGGAGCCCCGACAGGCGCCCCGCATTTGAGTGTAGAGACCCGGGTCTCCCCGACCTCCCGGTATGAGTGTCCTCTCAACAGAGGACAGAGCGCAATATGCAGATCGGAGCCGCTTTTTCGCACGAGCGCAGGCGGGTTCCGTTGCCGAAGCGTTGCAATCCGAGAGGCCCGGACTGGGGGCGCCCATCAAGGGAAAGCTCAGGGGCGTTTGGATATCGTTAGGATCACGGGCTAGTCACCGGGTGAAAACCGGAAATCCGCTAGTATCGGCCCCCTTGAACGCGAAAGGCTTCTGCGGACAGCCCCGACTTTCGCTCCTGGCACGGGCCCCGGGTCAGAACCGGTGCGATCCCGCCGGCCCGCCATCGTGCCACTACCCCACACCCGACCCGTATGCCCCAACTCGACGAGACCCAGGCCGAGATCTATCGCGCACTCGGGGAACAGCGCTGGAGCGACGCCACGGCCCTCGTCGAGAGCAACTGGGCGGCGCTGCTGTCGTATCGCGTTCAGGTCGTGCGCGCCGTCGCCGAGGCACTGCCCGATTCCTTCGTCGCGGAGACCCCGCGGTGGCACAGCATCCGCACCTACATCGGCCGCGTTCTGTCGACCGGCATGCCGACGCGGGATGTCTCGACGCCCTGCCCTGCGGGGGCGACCGCCCCCCTCGACGTCATCACGCAGTTCGCCGACGAGTCCGCCGAGGCGCGCGGCCGCGGCGACTCCGACACGGCCGCGCGAGCCGCGATCGAGGGGCTGCGCGAGTTCGAACGCAACCCGTCGATCGCCGATGCGGCCGGGGGCCAGATGCTCGCGACGGCGATCTACCATTTCGGGCTGTCCCTGGCATCCGCCGCCATGGAGGACGAGGCGCTCGACACGCTGCAGCGGGCCTACGCGATCGCGATGATCGACGAGAACCTGCGCACGGCCGCTGCCGCGAGCGGCCAGCTCGACCTCATGCACACCTTCGCCGGCCGCCGGCAGCCGGCCAACGAGTGGATCGAACGGAAGCTGGCCCTGACGTCCACGGGGCCCGGCACCGAGGTGCTGCGACGCAGCATCCACCTCGCCATCGCCTCGCGCGCGCACGATGCGCTCGACTTCGAGGCCGCCGAGGCGGCGCTGGCCCTCGCAACGGAGCGCGCCGATGTCGAGCACGGTGCGACCATCGCCTCGCACCGGGCGCTCTTCGATGTGTTCGCCGGCCGGGTCGACCCGGCCGAAGCCCTCGACCGGCTGGCGGCCTTCCAGGTCTCACAGCATGCCGGCGGCACCCCCACGAGCGCCGACCGCTATGCCTTCGCCTACGCCCGCGCCTTCGCGCTGAGCTTCGCGGGGCGCCCCGCCCAGGCGCTCTCGGTGCTCGACGAGGCGCTCGCGGACGGGCGGGCCGACCGCTTCCTGCTCTCGCGTCGCGCCGCGACGCACCTCGCGCTCGGTGACTTCGAGGCCGCCGAGCACGAGGCCGACCGCATCGTCGCGACCGTGCGCGTGTGGCCCCGCACCCTCGCTGAGGGCCTGCTCGTCAAGGCGGCGGTCGCGCTCGAGCGCGGCGACCGCGCACTCGCCTCGTCGACCTTCGCTCAGGCGCTGCGCCTCGCGACCCAGAACGGCATGCCGATCGTGCTCGCCGTCATCCCCCGCGACACGCTCGACGCGCTCGCGTCGATCACCCCGGGGGCCGAACCGTCCGACGCGCTCGACGCCGTGCGCGGGCTGTCGAACCTGTTCGTTCCGGTCGTCCATGCGGCACCGCACCTGACGCCGCAGGAGCGCAGCGTGCTCGCCGAGCTGCTGCGCAGCGAGGACAGCCGGGCCAAGATCGCGGCGCGACTCGGGCTCAGCGAGAACACGCTCAAGGTGCACACGCAGCGGATCTACCGCAAGTTCGACGTCCGCTCGCGCGACGAGCTCGGCAGCGTCGCCGCGCGACACGGGCTCGCATGACGACGGTCGGCTCCTCCCCCGACGACGACGAGCCCTCCCCGCCGGGGGCCGGTGAGGCGCGGGCCGTCTACCTCGCCATCGGCGTCAAGGACTGGGACGCCGTGATCCGGTTGACCGAGCGCCACTGGCCCGTGCTGTCGACGTTCCAGCTGCACGTGCTGAGAGCGGCCGCCGACGCCCTGCCGGACAGCGCGGTCGCGCGGCATCCACGCTGGCACTACATCCGCCTGTTCCTGCACCACATCCTGCTCGACAGCGTTCTGCGACCCGAGACCCTGACCCTGCGGCGCATGTCGCCGCGCCCGCTCGCAGCGATCGACGCGGTCGTCAAGCTCACCATCGAGTCGTACGCGGCACGCACGGCGGGCAGCTACCCGGCGGCGGCGGCCAAGGCGCGCGAGGCGCTCGCGCTGCTGAACGGCGACGCCGAGTTGAAGAGCGGGGCGTCGCGGAATCTCGTGCCGACGATCCTCACGAATCTCGGCATCTCGTTCGAGATGGCGGGCGCCTGGGTGGATGCCCGAACCGTGCTGCGCGAGGCGTACCGAGTCGCCGTCGAGGTCGGCGACCTGCGTTCGCGGGCCGACGCCGCGGGCGAGCTGGCCCTGCTCGCCGCGCTGCGCGGCGACAACGAGGAACTCGCACGTCGCATCGTGCAATGGGAGCAGGCCGTCGGAGGGGTCGGCGCCATCCGGATGCTGCGCGGCTCGCTGCACCTCGCCCGCGCGCAGCAGCTGTTCGATGCGATGCGCTTCGAGGACTCCCTCGTCGAGCTCGACCTGGCCGAGCGCGGAGCGGGCGTGCCCTGGGCCTTCATCGTCGGCCACCGCGGCGTCATCGACGCGTTCACCGGGGCCGCCGACACATGGGAGCTGCTCGGGCGGCTCGATGCCGCGCTCGTCGCGCACCCGGCGCTGCAGACATCCCAGGGGCCCGCGCGGTTCATCATGGACTACGCGCGCGCCGTCATCCTCGACTTCGCCAGCCAGCCCGAGGCAGCACTGGCGAGCCTGCAGGAGACCATCGACGCCGGCATGCGCAGCTGCGCGCTCGGACGCCGCGCGGTGACGCTCTATCTCGCCGGCGACTACGACGCGGCCTTCGACGCGACGGTGCCGCTCGTCACCCCCGGAGTCGCCACGGAGCGCGAGCGGGTGGAGGGCGGCACGATCCGGGCCGGCGTCGCGCTCCAGCGCGGCGATCTGACGCTCGCCGCGGACGAGTTCCGTCGCGCCGTGGATCTCGCCCTGCGCAACCTGCTGGTGCTGCCGCTGGCGGCGGTGCCCCATGAGGACGCGATCCATCTGACCGAGCTCGCGTTCGACCCCGGCTCGGCGATTCCGCCCGAGCTGGCCGCCTTGTTGGAGAACAAGCGGGTGTTCCCCCCGCGGCCGCCCGCGCTCGCCGGCCTCACCGGGGGCGAGCAACGGGTGCTCGCCGAGCTGGCGAAGGGCGCCACGCTCGCGGCGACCGCCACGGCCCTGCACCTGAGCAGGAACACCGTGAAGGCGCACACCCGCGGCATCTACCGCAAGCTGGGCGTGTCCGGTCGATCGGACATGATCGCGGAGGCCCGGCGCCGGGGTCTGCTGTGAGAACGGCCCCGGGGCATGCGCCCCGGGGCCGTCCACATCACCGTGCGACTAGCTGCAGCTCTTCAGCAGCATCACGTCGTTGGTCAGCGCCGCCGGGCCGCCGAGCACCTTGATGGTGCCGGTCTTCCACTTGCTCATGCTGCTGAGGACGGGCCCCGGGACGCAATTCGGGTGAACCACGTAGAGCGGAGCGCCGAGCCGGGCCGCCGCCGCCGCGCCGGTCAGCGCGTCCGGGAACAGCGCACCGGTCGCGAGGTACACACGCGGTGCGCTCGCGAACTGGGCGTTGATGAGCTGGCTGGTCTGGTAGCGGTCGGCACCGCCGAATCGCTTCGGCATGGTTCCGATCGCCTTCGCGAGGGCGCTGGCCGTGGTCGCGGAGACCGCGGCCGGGCCACCGGCGATGGAGAGCGACGTGGTCTTCGCCGTCTTCAGGTAGCTCGCGACGGCGGGCACCGTGGGCTGGGCCGGGTTCACGAGCACGACGGGCTCGTGCTTCAGGCCCGCGTAGGCGCTCGCGCTCAGCGCGTCGGGGAAGTTCGCGCCCGTCGCGACGAATGCGCTGGGCACGCTCGCCGTTCCGAACACGGTCTTGGCCACGAGCAGCGAGGTGGCGTAGCGATCGGCGCCGCCGAGGCGGGTGACCGGGGCGACCTTCGCGAGCGCGTTCGACACGCCCGTGCTGACGGCCGCCGGGCCGCCGACCACATAGATCCGCTTGGCGCCGAGGCGCTTGATCTCGTTGAGGACACGCGGGTCGGCGACCGTGGGCTGGGTGAGCAGCAGCGGACCGCCGAGCTTCGCCGCGGCGGGAGCCGCGGAGAGGGCGTCGGGGAAGTTCGCGCCCGAGGCGACGAACACGACCGGCGCGCTGCCGTTGACGGGGAAGGTGTCCTGCGAGATCGTCAGCGCGGTCTCGTAGCGGTCCTGACCCCAGATGCGGATGACCTGCGGCGCGGTGTTCGGGCTGATGCCCGCCGTCGCGGTCGCCGATGCCGACTTGTAGCCGGGCTTGCTGCCCGTCACGGTCAGCGTGATCGCCTTGCCCGAGGCGCTCGCCGGAACGATGAGCGTCTGGCCGGTGCCGATGACGGTGCCGTTCGGAAGCGTCCACGTGTAGGTGAGCGAGGTGCCCGCGGGGCTCCACGTGCCGGGGTTGCCGATGAGGGTCTGACCGACGCCGAGCGTGTTGCCCGGCGCGGGCGTGATGGTGACCTTGCCCGGCGTGATGACGCCCTGCGTGCCCGAGGTCGCGGTGCCCGCAGTCGCGGTACCGGACGTTGCGGTGCCCGAGGTCGCCGTGCCCGTCGTGGCGGTGCCGGCCGTGGCCGTACCCGACGTCGCGGTCCCGGCGGTCGCGGTCCCGGCGGTCGCGGTGCCGGCCGTGGCCGTGCCTGCCGTGGCGGTGCCAGAGGTGGCAGTTCCGGACGTCGCGGTGCCCGACGTGGCGGTCCCGGCCGTCGCAGTACCGGCCGTGGCCGTGCCTGCCGTCGCGGTCCCGGCGGTCGCGGTACCCGAGGTGGCGGTTCCCGCGGTCGCCGTGCCGCTGGTCGCAGTGCCCGACGTGGCGGTTCCCGCGGTCGCGGTACCCGAGGTGGCGGTGCCGGATGTCGCGGTGCCCGACGTCGCCGTGCCGCTCGTCGCGGTGCCCGACGTCGCCGTGCCGCTGGTGGCGGTGCCGGCCGTTGCGGTGCCCGAGCTCGAGGTGGTCACCTGGAAGGTGGTCGAGGCCGTGTAGCCCGCGCCGCCCGTCGAGGTGTCGCCCTGGGTCGCCGTCGCGGTCACCGTGCCCGCCGCGGTGCCGGCGGGAACCGGCCAGGTGGCGGTGAAGGTTCCGCCGGCGGCGGGGGTGGCGGTGGTCGTGCCGAGCACGTGGCCCGAGGCATCCGTGAACGTCACGGTCACCGCCTGCGACGGCGCGAAGCCCGTGCCGTTGATCGTCTCGGTGCTGCCGGCGGGGATGCTGGCGGGCGTGGCGGTGATCGCTGCGACCGTCGTGTTGTTCGTCGAGCGGACCGAGGCGGATGCCAGGTTCACGGTCACGGCCGAGCTGCCGGCCGCGGGCAGAAGGTTCACCTGCAGCGCGCGCTCGGTGAACCCGGCGGTGCCGGCGCCGGCGGTCGTGAAGGCCGCCTTCGGCGTCGACGACGTCGTGTTCTGGACGTTCACGATGATGTCCGCAACCTGGTTGACCGTGCCGAGCAGGCCGCTCGTCGCGTTGCCGAGCGTGTTGCCGAGGCCGGTGCCGAGCGAGGCGATCTGGCTGTTCAGCGTGCTGAGCTCGCCCTGCAGCAGGGTGCTCACCGCAGGAAGGACGGTGTTCGTCAGCGCCGTGGTGATCGGGCCGGTGATGCTGCCGAGCGAGATCAGGTTGTCGAGCAGCGTCGAGGTGTCGGTGATCGTGAAGTTCGTGCCGTTGTTGTTCAGCAGGTCGCCGAGCGTTCCGCTCGCATCGATGTTGATGTTCGCGATGTCGGTCGCCGGGGCCACCGTGATGCCGGCGACGACGAGCGCCGCGGTGCTGATCTTGCCGGTGACGCTGACGTCGACGGTCGAGCCGTCGAGCTGGTTGTCGAGCGCCGTCTGAACCGCCGTGACGGCGGCGGCGATCGCACTGTTGATGGCGCCGCCGAGCGCGTTCTGCACCGTGGCGCCCGTGAGCAGATCGGTGTTGGCGGGCAGGCCGTTCAGCGTGCCGTCCGTCTTCCCGGTCTGGCTGGCGAGCAGCTTGCCGAGGTCGACGACGATCTCACCGGTCGAGAGGTTGATCGTCACCGTGCCGGCCGGGGCATTGGCCGTCGCGCCGCTCGAGATCGTGCCGACGGTGCTGAGCAGGTTGGACAGATCGGGCGTGGTCACCTTCGCGTTGACGGCGAGGCCCGAGACGTTCACCACGCCGAGGCCGCTCAGAACACCGCCGAGGGTGCCGGTCAGACCGCTGAGCAGACCGGTGAGCGAGGTCGAGTCGCCCGACAGCGCGCTGTTGAGGGTGCTGCTCACGCCGCTGAGGGTCGTGGAGAGGGTGTTGTCGACGTTCGCGACCGCCGAGCTGTGGACGATGAGCTTGCCGCCCGCGACCTGGTAGGCGCCCGAGTAGCCGACCGGTGAGCCGGGCGTGCCCGTCGCGCTCGCCGAGATCGCGCCGAGGTCGATCTCGAGCTGGTCGAGGACACCCGTCGTGTTGACACCGGCCTGCCCGAGCAGCGACGTGAGGTTGAGCTTGGTGTCGGTGCTGCCGTCGGTGGCGCCGGCGGTGATCGCACCGCTGCTGTCGAGCACGCCGGATGCCCCGTAGGCGGCGCCCGTCGCGGCTGTGCGGGCGTACTGGCCGTCCGCACCGATCTGGACGATGCCGGGCGAAGTCAGGTTGCTCAGCAGCGGAACGGTGCCGAGGTTGAGGTTGAGCGCCGAGCCGAGCAGCGAGGCGTTCAGGTTGCTCGTGACGGGCGAAGCGCCGCTCGGCGTGGCCGAGTAGGCGGCCTTCAGCGCGGCGACCGAGTCGATGTTGAGTGCGCCGGCGCCAGAGAGCATCTGACCTTCGGCTTCGGCCACATCCGATGCGGCGGCGTTCGCCGGAACGGTGAGTCCGACGAGACCGAGCGCGACAGCGCCCGCAGATACGAGCGCGATCGGCACCAGCCGACGCCGCCGCGTATGCGTCGTTCGACGCATGGCATCCCCCCAAGTGTCATGCGAGCGACACGTCGCTTTCCCCAGCGACCGATCCCCCGCAACCCGGCTGCCGAGCAGCCGGGCGATTGTCATGTGATGTGGGCGCCTGTCGGACAGATGCTCACGGCGGCAGAGTAGCCCCGCACCGTCGAACGATCGATGCCCCCCACATCGGGTCACAGAACACCGGCCGGAGTTGCGACGAACACCTTCGGATCGGATCGAAGAGTGTGGATCCCAGTCGGGGCACGGCCTCCGGAGCCGTGGCCGGTGGGGTGCGGTCCGTCGGCGGGTGCGGCCGGCATCCGCTGGCATCCCCCGTTTTGGGGGTCATGCCGAACCCCGTCATCGCGCCGATCGGGACGCTGCGGGGCAATAAATGGCAAGCGTTTGCCACTCGCGGCGAGCGCGGTCAGCTGCGGGCGGATGTCGGGCGGCGCGGCATCCAGCCCCGCACCCGCCCCTCGACCCACGCGTAAGTCGTCGAGCTCACGAAGATGGTGTCGGCGGCCAGCATCGCCGCCGAGAACAGCGGCAGGCCGAGGAACAGCGCGATGCCGGCGTGCAGGCCGAGCACGGCGATCAGGGCGATGCGCCGGGTCCACCGCGCGAGCAGCAGGAACGCGAAGAAGAGCTGGGCGAACACCGCGACATAGGTCGACACCATGACGACGAGCGCGTTCGCGCCGAGCAGATGGCTGAGCGCGGGCCACGGCTGGAACCGGTAGACGTTGAGCGGGTACCAAAGCGCCGTGCCGTCCTGCCAGGCGGAGCCCTTGACCTTCGAGAGGCCCGCGACCGTGTAGATCACGAAGAGCTGGCACGCGATCGCGACCATCGCACCGTTGTGCAGCAGGGTCGGAAGCCATTCCCACGACCGCAGGCCCGGCATCCGCTCACCCCACGACCGCCCCGCGGCCGCCCGACGCGCACGCAGCAGGCCGTCGACCGACCAGTGCTGCGACATGTCCGTGAAGCAGAAGAAAAACAGGATGATGCGCAGCGCGTTGTCGGTCTGATCGACGGCGAACGGGTTGCCCTCGACGAGCGAGACGTAGAGGAAGAGCGCGACGATCGCCGCCGCGCGGGTCCACGCGCCCGCGGCGAGCGCGAGCCCCGCCACGCCGAGCAGCACATAGAAGAGCATGAAGACACCGACCGGCTCGGCGTGCGCGAACACCCAGGTGAACGGCGCGCCCCAGGTCGAGATCGCGCGCTCGGGGTCGGCCCAGCCCGAGGCGTCGCCCCAGTGGTAGCGCACGACGCCGGCGTTGACGACGACGAAGGCCGCGATCGACAGGCCGAGGACGATGCGCGCGACGGATGCCCCGTAGGCGCCGCGCTTCGCGTCGAGCAGCCACGCCTCGCCTCGGGCGTAGGTCGTGGCCACGGCGTCCCGCATCAGGTTCACTTCGCCCCGCCCCCGTACAGCCGCTTCATGACACCGAGGTTCACATCGCTCACGTCGAGCGGTTTGCGCCAGCCGTCGGTGAAGTACGAGTAGGTCGTCGTGGGCCCCGCGGCGCGCGCCGCGAACGCCTGCACGGCCTGCTGCCGCAGCCGCACCTGCACGCCCTCGATGCCGGTGCCCCAGCGCGCCTCGGCGACGGCGGTCGCGAGGCGATATGCGCTGTCCTCATAACGCGTGAAGGTGTCGGCGTCGGCCTGCGGCACTCCCCCGGCGACGAGCGCGTCGTGCACGACGGGCAGCCAGTCGGAGGTCTGCGAGTGGTCCACCGACACCACCTTCTGCGCCGAGTCGGGCAGCGCCCGGAAGGCGCCGTAGAAGTCGTCGACGAGCGCGAAGGTCGTGAGGTAGTCGCGGTTGGGGATCGGCTTGTGCAGCACCCCGCGCGTGATGTCGGCGTCGGTCACCGTGTACCAGGCGGTCTCGGCGCCGTCCGCGGTGCGGGCCTTCACGTCGAAGCTGAGGTTCGCCGAGACCGGGTCGGGCGCGAACACCGACCAGTTCTGCTGGAACCACGGCATCATGTACGCGTTCAGCGTCTGCGGCGTGATGAGGTCGGTGAGCGCCGTCTGCTGGCTGTTCCAGGCGAAGGTCAGCGCGAAGTGCCAGAGCAGGAAGAGCGCCACGACGACGGCCGCGACGCGGGCGACGAGCGGATGCCGCGGCCGGGCATCCCCGCCGCGCTTCGGCTTCTGCGCCGGTCTCGCCACGCGCCCCACCCCCAAGTGTCGCCAGGTCGCGCAACAGCGCGCGAGGCACAGCCTAGTGAGCGCGCGTCGCCGGCTCGGGATGGTGGCCCTGCGAACGTCGATTCGCGGCCGCCGGCACGGTGACGATCACCGTCACGGTCGATGGCCTTGTTTTTCAGGCACGTACAATTTCGCGTTTTGCGGATTTTGCCCGCCCGCGCCAGGGGGATCCTTCCACCCACGAGACGCCTGGGAGCTGAGGCGCCGCAGGACCCCGGCGTCCGATCGCCCGACCTCAGCCGGCGATGACCGCCTGCGCCTGGCGTGCGATCTCGAGCTCTTCGTTGGTCGGCACGATCAGGATCGTGACGGGCGACGAATCGGTGGAGATCGTGCGGATGCCGGAGCCGTCGGCTCTGTTCCGCGCGGTGTCGAGCTCGATGCCGAGGCGCTCGAGGCCGCTGATCGAGCCCTCGCGCACCTCCGCGCTGTGCT
Organism: Microbacteriaceae bacterium; assembly: GCA_009780695.1. Lineage (GTDB taxonomy): Bacteria > Actinomycetota > Actinomycetes > Actinomycetales > Microbacteriaceae > Gryllotalpicola. Next base: position 3,670 of record WQZN01000003.1, on the reverse strand, counting down.
CGCCGATGCCGGCCGTGAAGGAGATGACGTCGACGCCGCCGAGCAGCGCGGCGTACGCCCCGATGTAGAACTTCACCCGGCGACGGAACACCTGCGTCGCGAGCTGCGCGCGCTCGTCGCCCTTGTCGGCCCGCTCCTGCACGTCGCGGGAGTCCGAGACGCCGGCGACGCCGAGCAGCCCGCTGCGCTTGTTGAGCAGTTCGTCGAGGTCGTCGATCGAGTATTTGCCCCGCCGCGCCAGGTGGAACAGCACGGACGCGTCGATGTCGCCCGAGCGCGTGCCCATCACGAGGCCCGGCAGCGGCGTCATCCCCATCGAGGTGTCCACCGACTTGCCGCCGTCGATGGCCGACGCCGAGGCGCCGTTGCCGAGGTGCAGCACGATCTGCTTGAGATCCTCGACCGGGCGCCCGAGGTACTCGGCCGCCGCGCGCGAGACGAAGCGGTGCGAGGTGCCGTGGAAGCCGTACTTGCGGACGCGGTACTTCTGCGCGACATCCAGATCGATCGCATAGGTATATGCCTCGGGCGGCATGGTCTGGTGGAACGCGGTGTCGAAGACCGCGACCATCGGCAGGCCCGGGAACTCGCGCTCGGCGGCGTCGATGCCCTGCACGGCGCCGGGGTTGTGCAGCGGCGCGAGCTCGGACAGGTCCTCGATGTTGATCTTCACGACGTGGTCGATCAGCGTCGGCTCGAAGAACCGGGCCCCGCCGTGCACGACGCGGTGGCCGATGCCGATCAGCTCCGACGCCTCGAGCGACGGGCCGTGCTCGTCGAACGAGGCGCGCATGATGCGGCAGGCCTCGCTGTGGTCCGGCACGGGCAGCAACTGCTCGGTCCGCGCATCGCCGAACTTGTGCGTCGCGACGCCGTCCGGCTGGCCGATGCGCTCGATCAGGCCGCTGGCCAGCGTTTCCTCCGTGACCATGTCGATCAGCTGATACTTCAGCGACGACGAACCGCTGTTGATGACGAGGATGCTGGGCACTTCGGTCTCCTTGTGAAGTCGGGTCTCGATACGCGGCCTCGCTGGCGCTCGGCTGCTACTCGACCGCCGTCAGGCAGTCTGCGCCTGGATCGCCGTGATCGCGATCGTGTTCACGATGTCGTCGACGAGCGCACCGCGCGACAGGTCGTTGACGGGCCTGTTGAGGCCCTGCAGCACGGGCCCCATCGCGACCGCGCCCGACGAGCGCTGCACGGCCTTGTACGTGTTGTTGCCCGTATTCAGATCCGGGAATATGAACACCGTCGCCTTGCCCGCGACGGGCGAGCCCGGCATCTTGGCGGCGGCGACCACGGCGTCCGCCGCGGCGTCGTACTGCAGCGGGCCCTCGACGAGCAGCTGCGGCGCGCGCTCGCGCACGAACGCGGTCGCTTCGCGCACCTTGTCGACGTCGGCGCCCGACCCCGATTCCCCCGTCGAGTACGACAGCATGGCGATGCGCGGCGTGATGCCGAACTGCACCGCGGTCGCCGCCGACGAGATCGCGATGTCGGCGAGCTGGGTCGACGACGGGTCGGGGATGACGGCGCAGTCGCCGTAGACCAGCACCCGGTCGGCGAGGGCCATGAGGAAGACGGACGAGACGACCGAGACATCCGGTCGCGTCTTGATGATCTCGAACGCCGGGCGGATCGTGTGCGCCGTCGTGTGCGCCGCACCCGAGACCATGCCGTCGGCGAGGCCCTCGTGCACCATCAGGGTGCCGAAGTACGAGACATCCGTCACGGTGTCGAGCGCGCGCTCGAGCGTCATGCCCTTCGCCTTGCGCAGCTCGGCGTAGACCGCGCCGAAGCGCTGGCGCAGCACGGGGTCGGTCGTGCTCACGACCGCAGCGCCCGCCAGGTCGAGCCCGAGCGCCGCGGCCCGCGCGCGCACCGCGCCCTCGTCGCCGAGCACCGTGATCTGCGCGATGTCGCGCTCGACCGCGATGGCGGCGGCGCGCAGGATGCGGTCGTCGTCGCCCTCGGGCAGCACGATGTGCTTGCGCTGCGCGCGGGCGCGCTCGAGCAGCCGGTACTCGAACATGAGCGGGGTGACGACCGGGGACGCCTCGACATCCAGCGCATCGAGTAGCGCGATGTGGTCGATGTTGCGGTCGAACAGGGCGATCGCCCGCTCGGTCTTGCGGGGCGAGTCGGCGCCGAGCCGGGTGCGCGCGCCGTTCACGCGCACCGTCGTCTCGAAGGTGCCGAAGCCCGTCGAGATGATCGGCAGCGCGATGCCCATGCCCGTCACGAGGCGGTGGATCGCCTCGGACAGCTCGAAGCCGCCGTTCAGCACGATCGCCGACACCGACGGGAAGGTGCCCGACTGGTAGGCCGCGAGCACGGCGAGCAGCGTCTCGGTGCGGTCGCCGGGCACCACGACCACGGCGCCCTCGATGAGACGGGTGAGCACGTTCTCCATCGACATGCCCGCCACGACGACACCGAGCACCTCGCGCTCGAGCAGCTCGCGGTCGCCGAACACGAGGCGCCCCTCGACGGCCTCGAGCACGGATGCCACGGTCGGGGCCACGAGCAGCGGGTCCTCGGGCAGCACCCACACCGGCCGGTCGAGACCGCCGGTCGCCGCCGCGGAGACGGGGACGCCGACCTCGCGCGCGACCTCGGCCAGGGCATCCGGCGCGGCCCGGTTCACGACCACGCCGAGAAGCCCCGCGTGCTCCTGCCGCAGCTCGCCGACCGCGATCTCGGCGAGCTGCCGGATCTGGCCGGGCTCGCGCGCGATCGACTGGCCGAGCTGCACGTCCGAGCCGTGGCCCGCGCCGCCGTGCCCCGCGCGGCCGCCGACGACGAGCAGCACGGGCGCGCCGAGGTTCGCGGCGATGCGGGCGTTGTAGGACAGCTCGGTGGGCGCGCCGACATCCGTGTAGTCGCTGCCGACGACGACGACCGCGTCGCACCGCCCCTCGATGCGCTTGTAGCGCTCGATGATGCGGGCGAGCGCGGCGTCGGGGTCGGCGTGGACCTCGTCGTAGTTCACGCCGACCGCCTCGTCGTACGACAGGTCGGCCGTCTGGTTGGTGAGCAGCCACTCGAGCACGTAGTCGCGCTCGTCGGCGGTGCGCGCGATCGGCCGGAAGACGCCGACCCGACCCACCTGCCGCGCGAGGGTGCGGATGACCCCCAGCGCGACGGTGGACTTGCCGGTGTTGCCCTCGGCCGAGGTGACGTAGACCTGCTTCACGACGTCAGGCTATTCGTGCCGGGCGGCCGTCAGCGGCCGCTCACTCGTTGTCGCCGCCGGTGTCCTGCAGGGCCGCGGCGGCTCCGCCGTTCCACGACCAGTTGGCGACCTCGGGGATGTCCTCGCCGTGCTCGTAGGCGTACAGACGCGCATTGAGCCGTGCGTCCACCATCTCCTGACGCAGGCCCGCGTAGCGCTCGGCGAGGCCGGGCACGCGGTCGAGCACGTCGATGACCAGGTGGAAGCGGTCGAGGTCGTTGAGCATGACCATGTCGAACGGCGAGGTCGTCGTGCCCTCTTCCTTGTACCCGCGCACGTGCAGGTAGTGGTGCCCGTGGCGGCGGTAGGTCAGGCGGTGGATCAGCCAGGGGTAGCCGTGGTAGGCGAAGATCACCGGCTTGTCGGCCGTGAACAGCGCGTCGTAGTCCTTGTCCGACAGCCCGTGCGGGTGCTCGCCCTCGTGCTGCAGCT
>WQZN01000002.1 GCA_009780695.1 Microbacteriaceae bacterium | reverse complement strand
TCGGCGAGGTCGGCGTTCTTCTTGTAGTTGATGACGACGTGCGCGCCCTCGGCGCCGAGCTTCTCGGCGAGCAGGCGGCCGATGCCGCGGCTCGCGCCCGTGATGACGACGACGCGCGCGTCGGCGATCTGCTCTACCAATTCATGATCCCTTCGGTGTTCGCCTCGCCCGTGATGGCGGCGCGGGCGACGACGAGCTTCTGGATCTCGTTCGTGCCCTCTTCGAAACGCTGCGCGCGGGCGTCGCGGTAGACGCGCTCGATCGCGTTCTTCTTCCAGTAGCCGCGGCCGCCGAAGACCTGCAGCGCGTTGTCGGTGACCGAGGCGAGCATCTCGACGGCGATCATCTTGGCGGCGCTGGAAAGAGCGGATGCCTCGGGCGCGTCGCTCTCGTACGCGCGGGCGGCCTGGATGATGAGCGCCTTGGCGGCGGCGATGCGGCCGAAGTTCTCGGCGATGTAGAACTGGATGACCTGGCGCTGCGCGAGCGGCTTGCCGAAGGTCACGCGCTCCTTCGAGAACGCGATCGCGAGCTCCTGCGCGCGCTCGGCGAGGCCGACGGCGCTCATCGCGACCGAGACGCGGCTCGGCAGCAGGAAGCCGCCGAGCGCGACCTCGAGGCCCTGGCCCTCGTCGCCGAGGCGGTACTTCGCGGGGACGCGGACCTCGTCGAACTTCAGGATCGCGTGGTCGGTGCCGCGCACGCCCATGGTGTCGGAGTCGTCGATCACCTCGGCGCCCGGCAGGCGGTTCGGCATGGCGAACGCGACGGTGCCGTCGTTGCCGGTCGAGCCCTCGAGACGCGCCGCGATGAGCAGGTAGTCGGCCTTCACACCGAAGGTGATGAGGTGCTTCACGCCGTTCATCACGTAGTCGTCGCCCTCGCGGCGCACGGTCGTCGTGATGTCGGCGCCTGTGCCGTTGTCGGGCTCGGTGAGCGTGAACGCGACGAGCTTCTCGCCCGCGACGGACGGCTTCACGACCTCGTCGAGCAGCTCGGGCGTCGCGTACGGCGCCATCGCGCGCCACGTGCCGTTGATGACGTGCACGAGCATGCGGATCGAGCCGTGCGACTTCGAGATCTGCTCGAGCAGCTCGAGGTAGCGGCTGAACGGGATGCCCCGGCCACCGAGCTCGGCGGGGGCCGCGAGGCTCAGCCAGCCGCGGTCCTTCAGCTCGGCGAACAGCTCGGCGGGGACCTCGTCGGTCTCCTCGATGGTGTTCGCCCACTCCTCGCCCGGGCCCTGGACCCATGCGGTGATCTCGGCCTTGAGGGCGGCGAACTCCGCCTCGTCGAATTCAGCGACAGCCACTTACGTCTCCTCGTCCTTACTTCTCACCCGCGACGAGGGCCGCAGCCGTCTCGCGCAGGACGTTCTTCTGGATCTTGCCGACGGCGTTGCGGGGCAGCTCGTCGAGGTACTCGAGGCGCTCGGGCCAGTAGTACTTGGACACGCCGTGCGAGTTCAGGTACTCCTGCATGGCGGCGAACTCGAGCTTGACATCCGTCTTGGAATTCACGACGAAGGCGCACGCACGCTCGCCCAGACGCGGGTCGGGCATCGCGACGATCGCGACGTCGGCGACCAGCGGGTGCTGGTAGAGCAGGTTCTCGATCTCGACGACGGGGACCTTCTCGCCACCGCGGTTGATGACGTCCTTGACGCGCCCCGTGATGTGCAGGTAGCCGGCCTCGTCGATGAAGGCGAGGTCGCCGCTCTTGTACCAGCCGTCGTCGGTGAAGACGTCGGCGGTCAGGTCGGGGCGCTCGAGGTAGCCGCCGAACATGGTCTGCGACGCGAACTCGAAGTTGCCCTCGGTGCCGACCGGCACCTCGACGCCCTCGTCGTCGGTGATGCGCAGGCGGATGCCGTCGAGCGCCCGCCCGTCGGTGCCCCACATGCCCTCGGGCTTGTCGTTCGGGCCCGACAGCGCCGCGAGGCAGGTCTCGGTCGTGCCGAACGCGCCGAGGACGGCGGTGTCGAGCGTGGTCGTCGCCGTCCGGGCGAGCTCGCGCGGCACCGCGGCACCGGTCGCGACGAAGATGCGCAGCGACTCGGGGCTGGGCTGCCCCGCCTCGACGAGCCCGACGAGATCCATCAGGAAGGGGGTCGCGGCCTGCACGAAGCTCGCCTTCGCCGCGCCGAACGCCTGGTCGAGCGCGATCTGGGCGTCCCAGACGGGCTGGATGACCTCGGCCACGCCCAGACGCCACGCGAGCAGCATGCCGTAGAGGAAACCGGTCTGGTGCGCGAGGGGGCTGGGGATGAAGATGCGGTCGCCCGCGCCGAGCCCCGAGCGCTGCACGTGCATCGCGGTGGCGAGGCCGAGCGTGCGGTACGGGTGCTGGACGCCCTTCGGCTCGCCCGTGGTGCCCGAGGTGAACAGCAGCTGGCAGACGTCGTCGGCACCCGGCATCCGGCTCGCGATCAGGTCCGCGTCGACCGTGACCGAGCCGAGCGCGGCCTCGTAGTAGCGCCACGACCACAGCGCCGCCTCGGCGCGCGCGACCGCCTCTTCGGGGATCGGCGGCACGTGCACCGCCTCGTGCCCGTCGCGGTTCTCGGCCTGCAGCACGATGACGTGCTCGAGGTGCAGCTTGCGACCCTGCTGCTTCGCCTCGTCGGCGACCGAGACGAGCTCGACGGCGGCGTGGCGCTTGCGGAACAGGTTCGGCAGGAACAGCACGCGGGCGCGCGAGCGCGACAGCGTCATCGCGACCTCGCGGGGGCCGAACACGGGCATGATCGGCGTGACGACGGCGCCGATCTGCATCGCGCCGAGTGCGATGGCGACGAACTCGGACCAGTTCGGCAGCTGCACGCCGACCGACTCGCCCTTCTCGACGCCGAGCTCGAGCAGCAGCTGCGAGACCTTGTCGGCCTCGGCCTGCAGTTGGCCCCACGTGGTGGTCACCGGCGCGGCGCCGCCGACCTCGATGACCGCGGCCTCGTCGGCCTTGGTCTTCGCGTACTCGCGGACGGCGAGCGGCAGCACGAGCGGCTCGGCGTTGAGCGGGGCGGATGCCTGAGCTTCCGTCTCCTCCTCGTCATCGCCCTTCGACGGGGCGTCGACGTCGATGTCGAGACCGATCGAGGTCATCGCCTCGAGGAAGGTCGGGTACGAGATGCGGTAGGCCCGGGGGTAGGTCAGGCTCGTCTCGCCGTCGGAGCGGGTGCCCGCGATCGCGAGGGACATGAGCACACGGTGGTCGTTGAAGCTCGAGAGCTTGCTGCCGACGCCGCGCACGTCGCCGACGCCGTGGATGTGCAGCTCGGTCGGCTCCTGGTAGGCGTCGCCGCCCATCTTGTTGAGCTGCAGCATGGCCGCGACGCGGTCGCATTCCTTGAGGCGCACGTGGCCGACGTTGCGCAGGTGGCTCGTGCCCTCGGCGAAGTTCGCCATGACCGAGAGGATCGGCAGCAGGTCGGGGATCGGCGTCGCGTCGATGTCGAAGGGCTTGAGCGTGAGGCCGTCGTGCGTGATGCGCACCCAGCCCGTCTCTTCGTCGATGACCATCGGCACGCCCATCTCGGCGGCGATGTCGAGGAACTCGGCCTCGGGGTGGTCGACCTCGGCGGTCGTCGCGGCGGGCAGGCCCTTGAAGAGCACGTCCGACGGGTGCAGGGCGGCGGCGGCGATGCCGAACGCGGCCGAGCCGATGTCGGCGGGGATCGTGTAGTCGGTGCCCGACCCGGTCTGGCCGGCACGCACGACGTAGGTCAGCCAGTCCTCGCTGACCTCGACGTCGAAGCCCCAGTGCTTCATCATGCGGACCGTCAGGTCGACGTAGGGCTGCTCGTTGAGCTGGCCGCCCGTGATGTGGATCGTGGTGTCGGTCTCGGCGAAGATCGCGGTGAGCAGCAGGCCCGAGACCCACTGCGACAGGGTGCCGGCGATGTGGACGTCCCCGCCCTTGGGCCGCTTCGGCTGCACCGTGATCGGCGGGCAGTCGTTGGTCGACTCGAGATCGAGGCCCATCTCGGTGAGCGAGCTGAGCAGTGCCTTGATGGGGCGACGGCGGAAGTACTTCATGCCGGTGACCGTCGTGGGGCGGTCGGAGAGCGACATGAGGCCCGTGATGAAGTAGAGCGTCGTGCCCGAGGAGCCGACGTTGAGCAGGCCCTCGAGCCCGTTCGAACCGCGTTCCTTGACGGGGGCGCCGTGGAAGCGGCCGCCCGTGCCGTGCACGACATATCCCGTGTCGGTGATGTCGATGCGCGTTCCGAGGGCACGCAGCACGCTGACGGTCCATTCGACCTGGCGTGTGGTGGAGACACCCGTGATGTTGCTGACGCCTTCGGCGAGAGCGGCGAGCACCAGCGCACGATGTGCGTGGTATTTCGAGACCGGGATGTCCAGTGTGCCGGACAGCTTGCGTGTGGTTCCTCGCGAGATCAACTGCACGATTGCCACGCTACCCGCGAATGAATGCCGTGGGCGGCATGTGCCGAGCCTGTGTTCCTAACGACCGAAGAGCTTCTGGATCTGGTTCAGGTCGGGGATCTGCTGCTCGGCGGGCTTCCCGCCGCCCAGCCCGAAGCCCGAGCCGCCCGAGGCGGCCGCGGAACCGGGCTTGACGCCCGACGCGAGCGCCGCGTTCTCGGCGGCGCGCTTGGCCGGGTTGCCCGACTTCGAGCCCTTCTTCTTCTGCTGCTGCTTGCCGCGGCCGCCGCCGAAGCCGGCGCCCGGGATGGGCCCCATGCCGGGGATCTGCGGCACGCCGCCCTTGGCGACGGTCTTCATCATCTTGGCCGCCTGCTCGAAGCGGCCCACGAGCTGGTTCACGTCGGTCACGGTCATGCCCGAGCCCTTGGCGATGCGCAGCCGGCGCGAGCCGTTGAGCAGCTTCGTGTTGGCGCGCTCGGCCGGCGTCATCGACTGGATGATCGCCTCGGTGCGCACGATCTCGCGCTCGTCGAAGTCGTCGAGCTGCTGGCGCATCGCACCCGCGCCGGGCAGCATGCCGATCATCTTCTTGATCGAGCCCATGTTGCGCAGCTGCTGCATCTGCTTGAGGAAGTCGTCGAGCGTGAAGCTGTCGGTCGCGAACTTCTCGGCGACCTGGCGGGCCTCGTCCTCGTCGAAGGCCTGCTGGGCCTGCTCGATGAGGGTGAGGATGTCGCCGAGGTCGAGGATGCGGCTCGCCATGCGGTCGGGGTGGAACGGCTCGAAGTCGTCGAGGCCCTCACCGGTCGACGCGAACATGATCGGGCGCCCCGTGACGGAAGCCACCGAGAGCGCAGCACCGCCGCGGGCGTCGCCGTCGAGCTTCGAGAGCACGACGCCGGTGAAGTCGACGCCGTCCTGGAAGGCCTTGGCCGTCGCGACGGCATCCTGGCCGATCATCGCGTCGATGACGAACAGCACCTCGTCGGGGTTCGTCGCCTTGCGGATGTCGGCGGCCTGCTTCATGAGCTCGGCGTCGACGCCGAGGCGACCCGCGGTGTCGATGATGACGGTGTCGTACTGGCGACGGCGCGCCTCGTCGACGGCGTCCTTCGCGACGCGCACCGGGTCGCCGACGCCGTTGCCCGGCTGCGGTGCGTAGACCTCGACGCCGGCCTGCTGGCCGACGACCTGGAGCTGGGTGACGGCGTTGGGTCGCTGCAGGTCGGCGGCGACCAGCATCGGCGTGTGGCCGTCCTTCCTGAGCCACTTGGCGAGCTTGCCTGCGAGGGTCGTCTTGCCGGCGCCCTGCAGACCCGCGAGCATGACGATCGTGGGCGGGTTCTTCGCGAACTCGAGGCGGCGCTGCTGGCCGCCGAGGATCTCGATGAGCTCCTCGTTGACGATCTGCACGACCTGCTGCGCCGGGTTCAGCGCGCGGTTGACGTCGTCGGAGAGCGCCCGCTCGCGCACCGCGGAGGTGAACTTCTTGACGACGTCGAGCGAGACGTCCGCCTCGAGCAGAGCGCGACGGATCTCGCGAACCGTGCCGTCGACATCGCTCGCCGACAGCTTGCCCTTCGTGCGGAGGTTCTTGAGGCTCTCAGTGAGCCGGTCGGAGAGGGAGCCGAAAATCGCCATGGTGGGTCGATTCTACCGGCCCCCTCTCCCCCGATCTCCTCTATGCGGTGGGGACCAGGTGCGCGATCGCCGTGGTCAGGATCGTGGTCGCGTTCGTGACGTCCTGCGCCGTGTCGCGGGTGCCGGCGAGGACGACCTGCCCGATCGCGACGGCGTCGTCGAGCTTGGCGAGGGATTCCGTGTTGAACCGGGTGCGGTCCACGGCGGCCGCCTGCGCGAGCGCCGCCGTGAGCGCGGTCGTGTCGGGGCGGACACCTGCGACGGAGGCCGCGTTCACGAGCGACACCGCGTCGAGCACGCCCCACGCGTTCGCCGAGAGGTCGAAGGCCGCCGAGATGTCGACGACGCCGTCGGCACCGACCACGATGCCGGGCACGGATGCCGTGTGGAACTCGTCCCACGCGGTGAACACGAGCGGCGCGTCATAGGCGCCGGCCGAGGTCGTGGCGGTCAGGGTGCGGGTGTCGGAGGCCGGGCTGTTCGTGCCCTGCGTCGTCGCCTGCAGCACGTAGGTTCCGGCGGGCACACCGGTGAGGTGCTGCGACGCCGAGGTCTGATAGGCGGCGCCGCTCCAGAACGTCAGCGCGTAGGACCCTGCGAAGGCATCCGTCGTCTGGGTCCTGGCCGCGATGCCGTCGATCGCCCACATGCTCATGTCGGCGCCCTCGAAGCCGCCGTTGACCACGTAGTCGACCGCGAGGATGTCGACCGTCGCCACGACCGACTGCCCGTTCGCGGTGCGGCCGGGGATGCGGTAGCTGCCGGGGCCCCGGATCCAGTCGACGGCGGAGGACCAGGTCACGTGCCAGTTCTTCACCGACTCGTCGTTGTAGGTGACCGCGATCGTCGCCGGGAGCGCGACCGCGGCGCCGTCGGTGAGCGAGAGCGCGGGCTGCTGCACCGCGACGACCGCGAGCGGCGCGACCGCGCCGGTGCGGACGTACTGGAAGGTGCTGAGCGACTCGAGCGGGGTGCCGTCCCAGGCGAAGAGGGACTGGTTGTCCCACGCCGAGCCGCCGTACCACGGGCCGACGTTGACGGGGTCGTAGGCGCTCGCCGCGCTCGTGGCCCAGCCCGAGCCGTATTTCTCCCACAGCACTTCGTTGCTCGCCAGGTCGGACGGCGGCCCGACCGGCAGCCAGGCCGGCTCCCAGTAGTACACGCCGATGCCGGCGGAGCCGACGGCCGCGACGGCGGCGATCGCGTCGCGCAGAGCGGTCGCCTGGCCCTGGACGCTGATCTGGTACTCGCTCGCGACGTCGGCCGAGCCGACGGAGTTCGCATAGCCGTCACCGTCCTCGAGGGTCCGCACCCAGGCGGTCTCTGCGACCATGACCTGCTTGCCGTAGGTGGTCGCGATCTGCGAGAGCACGGTCGTCAGGTTCTCGGGGGTGCCGTGCCAGTACGAGTAGTAGGAGCTCGCGAACACGTCGTAGTCGACGCCGAAAGAGGCCAGGCCCGCGGCATAGGTGGCATACCGCTGCGGCGTCTCGGGGTTCGTGAAGTGCACGGCGACCTTCGCATCGGGCAGGACGCTGCGCACCGCCGAGGCTCCGGCCTGGATGAGCGCCGCGAAGGACTCGTCGATCGGCGTGCCGACGCGGGTGTAGCCGGCGATTCCGTTGTTCGTCTCGTTGCCGACCTGGACGGCGACGACGTTCACGCCGGCGTCCTTCAGCGCCTGCAGGGACTGGGTCGTGTAGTCGTGCAGTGCGGACGCCGTCTGAGCGACGGAATACCCGGCCCAGGCCTTCGGGGCGAGCTGGCGGGACGGGTCCGCCCAGAAGTCCGAGTAGTGGAAGTCGATGAGCACGGTCATGCCGGCCGCCGTCGCGCGCTTCCCGATCTCGACCGCGCGGGCGATGCCGACATTGCCGCCGCCGTAGCCCTGCCCGGTCTGGTCGTCGAAGGGGTCGTTCCAGACCCGGATGCGCACCGAGTTCACGCCGTGGGACGCGAGCACCGCGAACAGGTCGGCGGCGGCCCCCGACGCGTCGCGGAAGACGACGCCGCTCTCTTCGAGCGAGAGCACGGTCGAGACATCCACGCCCATCGCGAAATCAGAGGCGAGCCCGTCGACGCGGTTCACATAGATGCCGGCGGGCACGGGCTTGGGTGCGGGGGCCGCGAAGGCGGATTCCGCGCGCCCGACGGGGATCAGCGCGCCGGCCGCGATCGCAAGACCGCCTCCGATCAGAACGCGGCGGGTGACTCGAGGCTGCATACGACTCCTTTGTCGAAAATGTTTGCGCAAACATTCGCGCGCCAGACCATCCTGTCCCGTTCTCGAGGCACAGTGCAACAGCGCGATGGCACGAAGGCCGCGTCGCTGAAGGCGGCTCTACTCCGGCACGTCCTCGACGTCGATCACATCGCCGTCGGCCGCGAACGACACGATGAGCAGCTCGTCCGACTCATCGGGGTCGATCGAGTAGTCGAAGGCCGCGAACGCCTCGTCGCCGTCGACGCCGGCGGGGTTGAGCGAGACGCGCACGAGCTGCAGCGACTTGAGCACGTCGATCGCGATGTCGCCCGAGTTGTCGACCATGAGGTCGAGCAGGGTCTGCAGGTCTTCCCCCCGGCCGTCGACCTGACGGTCGATGAAGGTCGTCGTGGCCGACTGCCGCTCGGACAGCTCGGCGACGAGCGCCTCGCGCGCCCGGGCGTCGAACGCCTCGAGGCCGTTGACCATCGCCGCGGCGAGATCGAGGGATGCCTCGCCCACCGTGTCCTCGTCGTCCGCCCGCAGCACGAGCTCGACGAACTGGTCCCCCACTTCGACGGTGTCGTCCCAATAGAGGCCGCCCGACGCGGTGCTCTCGATCAGGCCGAAGAAGTCGTGCTCGACGGACATCCCTGCTCCCCGCTCTGCTCAGCCGACCAGCTGCTGCGCGAAGACGTGCGGCGTGAAGCCGGTGAGGTCGCCGATGCCCTCGCCCTGGCCGACGAGCTTGATGGGCAGGCCCGTCTTCTCCTGCACGGCGAGCACGAAGCCGCCCTTCGCCGAGCCGTCGAGCTTGGTCAGCACGAGGCCCGTGACCCCCGCGTGCTCGAGGAAGGCCTGCGCCTGCATGAGGCCGTTCTGGCCGGTGGTCGCGTCGAGCACCAGCAGCACCTCGCTGATCGGCGCCTGCTTCTCGACGACGCGCTTGATCTTGCCGAGCTCGTCCATGAGGCCGCCCTTGGTGTGCAGGCGGCCGGCCGTGTCGATGATCACGATCTCGGTGCCGTTCTGCTTGGCGAAGTCGATGGTCTGGAAGGCGACGGATGCCGGGTCCTGGCCGTGCTGCTGGGGCCTGACGATCTGCACCCCGGCGCGCTCGGCCCAGGTGCCGAGCTGCTCGACGGCGGCGGCGCGGAAGGTGTCGGCCGCGCCGACGACGACCGTGCGGCCGTAGTTGGTGAGGAACTTCGCGAACTTGCCGATCGTGGTCGTCTTGCCGACGCCGTTCACCCCGACGACGAGCACGACCGCGGGGCGCTCGGTGAGCTTGAGGGTCGTGTCGAACTTCGACAGGCGCTCTTCGAGGTCTTCGCGCAGCATGCGCTGCAGGTCGGCGTAGTCGGTCGTCCTGTAGCGCTCGACCTTCGCCTTGAGCTCGTCGATGACGCTCTCGGTGATGTCGGGGCCGAAGTCGGCGCCGATGAGCGCCACCTCGAGCTCATCCCAGGTGTCCTCGTCGATGACCCGCTTCTGCGCACCCGTGAACAGGTTGCGGAGCGCGCCGCCGAACGACCAGGAACGACCTTCTGCCATGAGAGCAAGCCTATCCGCCGGGCTCGGGGACGCCGGCACAGCCGGTGCGGTCGTGTGCGCCGGAGTCAGACCTCGACGCGGTAGGCCAGCGCAAGGTCGGCGGCGTTACGTCCACGAATTCCCCAGTTCACCTTCGGGGTCTCGGTGATGGTGATCTCGAGGCTGTGCGGTTCAATGCCTGCCTTGGCCGCGACGCGGGCGAAGAGCTCATCGATGAGCGTTCGCTTGGCCGCCTCCGAACGGCCTTCGAACATCGAGATCTCGATGATCGTGTAGTCGGTGCCGCGGTCCGCCGGGTGAATGAAGTCGGCTTCCTCGAGCCCGATGAACCGCTGGAACTTCTTCTCGGACGGGTACTCGAGCGCGACCATGATCGCCTCGTGAATTGCCTCCGACAGCTCTGATCGGCGGCGTTCAAGGGTTTCTCGCGCTGAGTAGACGACGACCTGTGCCATGCCTTCACGCTATCGGCGCCGCTTCCGGCCCGATATTCATCCGGCGGTGCCAAATGCACGTCGACCGCGAAGGAACGTGCGTTTCGCACCGTTCGATGGGTCGGGCGCGCTCAGCGCACGACACGGAAGCGGACGAGGTCGAGCTCGAAGACCGGGCCGGCCCCGGCGTCTCAGGATGTCGCTACGACCCGGGAATTCCGGCATCCTGCGACGCCGCACGAAAGCTCGCCCTCGCGCGGCGCTCCATAACGCCGGAATGGGGACAGGAATCCCGCATTCTGCGACGCCGCACGGAACCGACCCGAGCTACGCGGCGGTGCCGACCCGCTGGCCCACCACGGCGCTCACGCCGTCCTGCCGCATCGAGACGCCGTAGAGCGCGTCGGCGATCTCCATCGTGCGCTTCTGGTGCGTGATGACGATGAGCTGGCTCGACTTGCGCAGCTCTTCGAACACGGTCAGCAGGCGGCCGAGGTTGGCGTCGTCGAGGGCGGCCTCGACCTCGTCCATGATGTAGAACGGGCTCGGCCTCGCCTGGAAGATCGCGACGAGGAAGGCCACGGCCGCGAGCGAGCGCTCGCCGCCCGAGAGCAGCGACAGGCGCTCGATCTTCTTGCCGGCCGGGCGCACGGCGACCTCGACGCCGGTGGCGAGCAGGTCGTCGGGGTCGGTGAGCTGGATGCTGCCGGCGCCGCCCGGGAACAGGATCGGGAACACCTCGGCGAACGCCGCCTTGGTGTCGTCGAACGCCGCCTGGAAGACGGTCTGCATCGTGGCATCCAGCTCGTCGATGATCGTCATCAGGTCGCGACGCGTGTTCTGCAGGTCGGTGAGCTGCTCCGTGAGGAACTGGTGCCGCTGCTCGAGCGCCGCGAACTCTTCGAGAGCGAGCGGGTTGACGCGGCCGAGCTGATCGAGCGCGCGCTGCGCCTTCTCAAGGCGGCGCTGCTGCTGGGCGCGGTCGAACGGGGTCGGCTCGCCGCCCTCTTCCTCGGCGGGGATCTCGATCTCGGGGCCGTACTCGGCGATCAGCACGTCCTCGACGAGGCCGAGCTCGCTGCCCGCGCGCTCGAGCAGGCTCGAGAGGTGCAGCTTCTTCTCGTAGATCTGCAGCTCGAGGCCGTGCACGTTCTCGCTGACCGACTGCAGGCGCTCGCGCAGCCCCGCCTCCTCACGGCGCAGGCCGGCGAGCTCCTCGTTCTGGCTCGCGCGCTCGTGCTCCGCGTTCGCGAGCTCGAGGCGGGCCTCAGCGAGCGAACGGTCGGCGGACTCGAGCACCGGCGGCAGGGCATCCGCCACCTCCTGCGCCGCTTCGAGCTGACGGCGGCGGATGACGGCGCGCCGGGCCGCTTCCTCGGCGGCCGCGCGCTCGGCCTTGTGCCGCTGCGCGAGCGCCTCGGCGCGCTGCAACTGGGCACGCACGCGCTCGCGTGCGGTCTCGACCGTGAGACGCGCCTGGATCTCAATCTCGCGCGCCCTCTCGACCTCAGCGTGGACGGCGTCGCGCTGGCTCACGTCGAGGATCGGCCGCGGCTTCGACGCGTGGTTCTCATGGGCGCGCTTCGCGGCCCCTGCGGTCTGCTCGGCCTCGGCGACCTTGCCCTGCATCTCGGCCATGCTGCGCTCGATGCGCTCGGCCTCGGCGACCGCCGACTCGAGCTGCGCCGTGAGCCGGCTCGTGCGCTCGGTGTGCTCGGCCAGCTGGGCGTCGTAGGCCCGCAGCTGGGTGAGGGCGGCGGCGGAGGCCTGCTTCGCGGCCGTCAGCGACTCGCGCTGCGCGTCGTGCTCGGCCTTCGCCTGCGCGATCGCCGACTCGAGCTCATCGAGGCGGGAGGCGGCGGCATCCCGCTCGGCGAGCAGCTCGATGCGCCCGGATGCCTGACCCGAGCCGCCCGTGAGCGAGTGCTGCGACAGCACCTCGCCCGTGCGCGTCACGATCACGGCGCCCGTGCCGGCGCAGGCCGGCCACAGCCGCTGCGCCTCGTCGAGCCCGTCGACGACGATGACCTGTGCGAGCAGCTCGCGGATGCCGTCGCTCGCCGCGAGCAGCAGATCCACGGCCGCCGAGGCTCCGGCGGGGAGCCGCACCAGCGCGTCGAGCGCACGCGGGGCACCGACACCCCCTTCGAGCACGAGCGCGACCTGGCCCAGGTCCTCCCCCAAGGCGAAGCGCACGGCATCCACCGCGACATCGCGATCGGCGACGAGCACGGCGTCGGCCAGCGAGCCGAGCGCCGTCGCGATCGCGGCCTCATAGCCCGGCTTCACCTTGATGCCGTCGGCGACGCGGCCCCCCACGCCGTCGCGGCCCGCGGCGATCAGCGCCGCCGAGCCGTCACGCGCCTCGAGCGCGCGGCCGAGTGCCTTGACCTGGCCGCCGAGGGCGTCGCGCTCGCGCTCGAGCGTGCGCAGCTCCTCGCGCAGCCGGTCGATCTCGCCCTCGGCTTCGAACACCGCGCCCTGCGCGAACTCGTAGGCCTCGGCGAGCTCGCCCTGCGCGTCGGGACCGAGCGGCGAGTCGCCCTCGATGTCCTCGAGGGCGGTCTCTGCCGCCGTGCGCCTCTGCCCCGCGGCCTCGAGCTGGTTCTGCTGGCGCAGCACCTCGCCACGCAGCGCGGCGAGGCGCTGCGCCGCGGCATCCGTCTGGCCCGCGAGCTTCGTGAGCTCGAGGTCGTGCTTCGAGATCAACTCGGCCTGCGCCGCGACCTCCTCGTCGATCGCGTCGAGTCGGGCCCGCGTGTCGCGCGTGCCGCCCTGGGCGCGCGTGAGCGCCTCTTCCGCCTCGTCGACCGCGCCGCGCAGCGCGTCGGCCTCGGCACGCGCCTCGTCGACCGCGGCCTGGGTCACGCCGACGACCGCCTCGGGCGCCTGCACCTCGGCGGACAGCAGCGCGATCTTCTGCCGCGCGAGCGTGTCGAGGCCGCGCAGCCGCTCGCGCACCGACTCGAGCCCGTGCGCGACCGAGCGCGCCCGGTCGACCGCGTCGCCGACCATCGCGGCCTCGAGTCGGCCGATGCGCAGCCGCTTCTGCTCGACTTGCTCCTGCAGCACGATGCGCTCGGAGTGCCGGGCCTGCTCGTCGCGGCCGAAGCCGTCGAGCTGCGTGCGCAGCGTGACCACCTCGTCGGCGAGCAGACGAGCGCGGGCGTCACGCACGACGGCGGCGACGGTCTGCGCCTGCCGCGCGACCTCGGCCTGCTTGCCGAGCGGCTTGAGCTGACGGCGGATCTCGCCCGCGAGGTCCGAGAGCCGGGTGAGGTTGGTCTGCATCGCCTCGAGCTTGCGCAGCGTCTTCTCTTTGCGGCGGCGGTGCTTCAGGATGCCGGCCGCCTCTTCGATGAAGCCGCGCCGGTCCTCGGGCGTCGCGTGCAGCACCTGATCGAGCTGGCCCTGCCCGACGATCACGTGCATCTCGCGCCCGAGGCCCGAGTCGGACAGCAGTTCCTGCACGTCCAGCAGACGGCACGACTCGCCGTTGATCGCGTACTCGCTGCCGCCGTTGCGGAACAGGGTGCGCGAGATCATGACCTCGCTGTACTCGATGGGCAGAGCACCGTCGGAGTTGTCGATCGTGAGCGTCACCTCGGCGCGACCGAGCGGGCCGCGCGTCGCGGTGCCGGCGAAGATGACGTCCTCCATCTTGCCGCCGCGCAGGGTCTTGGCCCCCTGCTCGCCCATGACCCAGGCCAGGGCATCCACCACATTCGACTTGCCCGAGCCGTTGGGGCCGACGACACAGGTGACGCCGGGCTCGAAGGCGAACGTCGTCGGCTGCGCGAAGGACTTGAACCCCTTCAGGGTCAGGCTCTTCAGGTGCAACGACGGTCCTTTCGCTCGCGGCTCGCTTCGCCTTACGGTACCGGGGCGCGACGGCGACCGGCCCCGAACACGCACTCCGGAGCGGGAATCCGCCGGTTCGGGGCCGCTCGCGGGATCGTCGCGACTCACGAAGGACGAGTGGATCGCCCGGCGCTGGCCGCCCGCGATCACCGGGTGATCGGCAGCCTCAGCCGCGCAGACGCTGACAGCGCGGGCAGAAGTGCGACGAGCGGTTCATGAACGAGACGCGCACGATCGGGGTGCCGCAGCGGGCGCACGGCTTGCCGTCCTGCCCGTAGGCGTTGAGCGAGTGCGCGAAGTACCCCGCCTGCCCGTTGACGTTCACGTACTGGCTGTCGAAGCTCGTGCCGCCTTCGGTGAGCGCCTTCGCGAGCACCAGGCGGATCTCGGCGAGCAGTGCGCGCGTCTTCTTCGCGGAGAGCGAGGAGGCCGGCTGCTCGGGGTGCAGGCGCACCGCCCAGAGCGCCTCGTCGGCGTAGATGTTCCCGACCCCGCTGATCGCCGTCTGATCGAGCAGCACCCGCTTGATCGCGGAGTTCTTCCGCGCCACCTTCGCCGCGAACGCGGCGTCGTCGAAGAGCGGGTCCATCGGGTCGCGCGCGATGTGGGCGACCTGGGTCGGAACGGTGTCGCCGGCAGCGGTCGGGACGAGCTCGTCGAGCGCGAGCGACCCGAAGGTGCGCTGGTCGACGAAGAAGACGGCGAGCTCGCCGAGCGAGGGATGCCCCAGCTCCAGCCGGATGCGGACATGCCGATCGCCCTCCGGCCGCGCCCACGCCTCGCGCAGCAGCAGCTGCCCGGTCATGCCGAGGTGCGCGAGCAGAGCCCCTTGCCCGTCCAGCGGCACCCAGAGGAACTTGCCGCGCCGCCGCGGCTCGGACATCCGCCGCCCCACCAGCCGCCCGGCGAAGTCGCCCGCCGCACGATCATGCCTCGTCAGCGCGCGCTCGTCGAAGACCTCGACGGCCGTGACGAGCGCCCCCGTCACGGCGGGGGCGAGGCCGAGTCGGACGACCTCGACTTCGGGCAGCTCAGGCACTCGCGCCGGTCGCGGTGGTCCATGCGTCGAGCGCGGCCGCCATCTCGGCGTGCTTCTTGCTCGTGCCGGTTCCGGTTCCGGTCGCGAGGCCGTCGACGGTGACGGTCGCGCTGAACACCTTGGCGTGATCGGGCCCGGTGCCGGTGACCTCGTAGACGGGCGCGGGAGCCTTCCTGCTGTCGGCCAGCTCCTGCAGGGCGGTCTTCGGATCGAGCGCCGCGCCGAAGCGGCCGGGGTCGCTCATCAGCGGCGTGATGAGCCGCAGCACGAGCGCCGTCGCCTCATCGGGGCCCGCCGACAGATAGGTCGCACCGATGACGGCCTCGACGGTGTCGGCGAGGATCGACACCTTGTCGCGGCCGCCGGTGAGCTCCTCGCCGCGGCCGAGGCGCAGGAACTCGCCGAGGCCGAGGGTGCGCGCGACCTCCGCGAGGGCGACGCCGGAGACCACCGAGGCGCGCCGTTTCGCGAGCGCGCCCTCATCGAGGTCGGGGTTGTCGAGGTAGAGCCGGACCGTGACGGCCTGGCCCAGGATCGAGTCGCCGAGGAACTCGAGTCGCTCGTTGTGCGGCAGACCGCCGCGCTCGTACGCGAACGAGCGGTGGGTGAGCGCGAGCGTCAGAAGCTCCGAGTCGATGACGACCCCGAGCCGCTCGACGAGCGCCGAATGCGACTGAAGGGCGCCCCGTTCAGGACGCCCTTCAGCGTGATTGCCGTGCGGCATGTTGTCTTTAGACGTCAGCGACCTTGCGGCCCTTGTACTCGAGGAACAGCTCGGTGCCCTGCGAGTCGGTGACGACCTTCGCGCGGTGCGGCAGGCTGTAGGTCACGCGACCGCCCTCGACGGTCTTGACGAGGGTCGGGACCTCTGCCTTCCACTGCGAGCGACGGGCACGCGTGTTGGAGCGCGACTGCTTGCGCTTGGGAACAGCCATGGCTATCTCTCTTCTGTGTCTGTGCCGGTGGTGCCGGCGTCGGTGTCTTCGGAAGCTCGGAAATCCGCAAGCGCAGCCCACCTGGGGTCTGTGTTTTCACGGGGCTCGCGGTCCGGGTGATCCGCCAACCGCTCACCGGTCTCGGGGTCGAGACCAGGGCAGTCGGGGCGACACACCGGCTGGAAGGGCAGTGACAGCACCACCGAATCCCTGACCAGAGGTTCAAGATCCACGTGGTCGTCGTGAACCTCGAAGTCAAAAGCTTCGTCCTTAGTGTACGCGAACAGTTCTTGGAAATCGACTTGGAGGGGCTGCGACACGTCGATGAGACAGCGCACGCATTCGCCGACCGCGGTCGCGTCGACGCTTCCCGACACGAGGATGCCGTCGTGCAGCACCTCGAGACGCAGATCGATCGCGACGGACGCGCCCTCGGGGACGGAGATCATGCCCTCGCCCAGCTTCTCGGGGTTGTCGAGCTCGAGCGTGAGCTCCTTGTACTCCCCCGGCTTGTGCATGAGGTCGTACACCGCGAGCGAGTACGGGTTCTTGGCAGCCATCCTTCGATTTTACGTGAGGGTGCGCTGCAGGCCGGCGGCACGCTCCGCGAGCGGGGCGAAAAGCGAGCGGGGCGCGATGAGGGCGAGCACGCGCGCACCCAGCGGGCGGGCCGTCTGCAGGCCGTGGACGGCGCGCTCGGCGGTGTCGGCGAGCTCGAAGAATCGCTCCCAATGCCGTGGCGGCCCGAACTCCGCGAGCTCGAGCTGGGTGAGCAGCTCGTCCAGGTCACGCTGCAGCCCGACATCCGGCCGCCACTCGCCGCTCAGTCGCGCCGCGAAGCCGCGCGGCGTCTCGGTGCGCGACACCGTGAAGCCCAGATCGCGCGCGGTGTCGCGCACCTCGTCCCAGGCGAGGGAGACGGGATGCCCGTCCTCCCGCAGCCGCGTGATGCGCGCTCGGCGGCGCAGCAGCCGGGCCGTCATGGGTGCCAGGGCGATCGCGAGCAGCACGAGGACGCCGAGGGCCGTCGGCACCGCGCTGTGCGGCGCGGCGGCGTCGGAGGGGGCTGCGACGGCCGCCGTCGGGATCGGAGTGGAGGTCGGCACCGGCGCCTGCGACGTCGGCGCCGTGGTCGGCACCGCGCTCGAGGTGACGGTCGGCTGCGACGGCACCGTCGGCGTCGAGTAGTCGATCGAGTACCGCGGAGCCGAGCCGCGGCTCACCGTCGGTTCGAAGTCGAGCCAGCCGACCTTCGGGAAGTACAGCTGCGGCCAGGCGTGCAGCTCGCTCGAATTGACGCTGTAGGTGGTCGACCCGCCCGTGGAGCTGCCGATCGCCACGCCCGGCAGGTAGCCGATCGCGACCCGGCTCGGGATGCCGAGCACACGCGCGATGACGGCCATCGCGCTCGCGAAGTGCACGCAATAGCCCTCGCGCTCCGTCAGGAACTTCGAGACGATCTGCAGGCTGGCCCCGTCGCCCGCATCGGGTGTCGCCGTCGAATAGGTGAAGCCGTTCCGCGAGTCCTGGAAGTAGGCCTGGATCGCCGTCGCGATCGCGATCTCGCTCGTGCCGCTCGCCTGGCTCTTGATGAGGTTCGCCGTGGACACGATGTTGCCGGGCACGTCGGCCGGCAGGGCGAGGTCGGCCGAGGCGGGGGCGAGATCGTACGACGAGGGGAACCCGAGCGCGGCGAGCTGCTGCTCGGTCGGCTCGAGGTCGAGGCTCGTGACGGTGTAGCTGCGGCCGCTCAGCGTTCCGCTGTTGGAGACGAGCGTCTGGTCGGCGCGGCGGTAGCCCACCAGCGAGCTGGTGCCGTCGACCTCGATCGCCGGGTACGGCGCCGGCAGCCACGCGGCGACCAGGTTCTGGATCGCGATCTGCGTCGTCGCCTGCCCGACCGAGCCGCCCGAGACTGCCTCCGTCGGGTAGGCGTAGTCGAGGGTCGCACCGGAGCCGGTCGATGTCACCGTGCCCCGCGTCGGCGCCCAGCCCGAGCCGTCGATGCGATCGAGCGTGGTGAGCTGCAGATAGGGGGGCGTCGAGGCATCCGTCGTGTACATCAGCACGTTCACCGGGTTCGGCTGACGCAGGTCCTTGCCGAGGTCGATGAGCGGGCTCACGGTGTCGCCGAGCGCCGTCGCCTCGCTCTGCGACGGCAGCCCCACCTCGGCGAACCCCGGGGCGGTGGCGGCGACGATGACAGCGAGCAGCGTGACGGATGCCCCGACCGCCAGCGCGAGCGGGCCGCTGCCGCGCGAGCCGAAGCGCAACCGCCCATCGGCCTCGAGCACCACGAACCAGGCCGCCGCGCACGCGCCGAGCGCGATGAGGCTCAGGCCGCCGGGCTGCAGCACCGCAGGGACGACGAGCACGCCGCCCAGGACGACGGCGGTGAGCGCGGGCACCCGCAGGGTCACGGCGAGGAGGTCGAGGAGCACCGCCATCGCACCGCCGAAGAGGGCGATGAAGAAGATCAGCTCGGGCAGGGGCGCCGCGGGGATGCGCTGCGCCTGGATCGCGAAGATCGCCCGCTGGAACAGATCGGCGAAGCTCGCCCCTGAGGTGAAGAACACCTGGATCGCGGCGAGGTAGACCCCCACGTCGATGAGCGACGCGAGCCAGGCGGGCACGCCCAGGGTGCGCAGCACGGCCGGGACGAGGAGCAGGACCACGGAGAGCACGACGAGGTCGATCCACCACTGCCGCCCCTGCACGAGCCCGACGAGGGCGACCGTGGACGCGAGCACCTCGAGGAAGAGCGCAGCGCTCATCTGCCACGCGCCGCGTCGGAGCGCGACCGTCGAGGCCGCGACGGTGCGGCGGCGGTCAAACACGGCGACCCCCGGACGGCGCTGCGTGCGTGCGGCTGCCGCGCGATTCCGCCGCCCGGGCCCAGGCGGCCGCGGCATCCATCGACTCCTCGACGGCGACGCACACCCAGCCCGCCTCGTCCAGCCACGGCTGGGCCGCGCGCGCCGCTGGCGTCATCAGGAACGCGACGGCGGGCTCGGCGAATCCGGAGAGCGGCGCGAGCCCGCGCCACGATGCGGAGTCGCCGTCGACCAGCACGAGGAAGAGAGGGCAGGCCCGGTGGCCCGCGCGCAGCGCGATCGACAGCCGCCCGACGAAGTCGCCGTCGGGCTCGCGCGTCTGCTGCACGCCGGCGAGCCGGCCGATCATGAGCGCGTCGCCGCCGGGCAGCTGGTAGCCGCCCGCCACCTGCGCCTCACCCGTCTCGTGCAGGTCGACGAGATAGCCGAGCTCGAGCAGATGGGAGCCGAGGGATGCCACGAGCTCGACGGCACGGTCGAAGACCTCGGGCGCGGCCGACCTCGTCGTCATCGTGTCGAGCAGCACCGCGGACTCGGGGCTGCTGCGCTGTTCCTCCTGCCGCACCATGAGCCTGCCGGTGCGTGCCGTCGCCCGCCACTGCACGCGGCGCAGCGGGTCGCCCGCACGGTAGTCGCGCGGGATGACCTCGTCGGCGCTGGGGATCGCGTGGCGCACGAGCTCGGGGTCGTCGCCCTCGCCGCGCGCCTCGTCGGCGCCGCCGCGGCCCAGCTCGACGATGCGCGGGGTGACGAGCAGCACCTTCGACTCCCCCACCGCGTAACCGCAGCGCGCGAGCCCGAACGGGTCGGTGCGGAACACCCGCACCGGGCCGAGCAGATAGGCGCCGCGGCGGCGCGGGCGCGCCGTGTAGCGCAGCGTCGCCGTCTCGGCGCCGCGGCTCACGCCCGTGCCCGTCGCTGCGGCGAGCGAGGGGAAGCTGCGCGACGGGACCTGCGCGACATCGGCGGGCAGGGTGTCGACCCACGAGAACCCCGGCGTCGGGCGCACCGCCTCGTTGCGCACGTGCAGGCGCACCTGCGCACCTTCGCCGACCGGCACCGTGTCGGGCGCGAAGGAACGGATCACCGTGAGCAGCGGCCGATCGAGGGCGATCGCGACCATCGCGGCGAAGGGGGCGAGCGTCAGCAGCAGGCCGACGAACAGCAGGTCGACCCGGCCCAGCCATGCCGACGCGACGAGCGAGACGACCCCGCACAGACCCACAGCCCAACCGCGCAAGGTCGGAATCGGGCGGATCATGGGGATGCCTCTAGCGGCCGGTCGGAACGCGGGTGCTGTCCACGATGCGCTGCACGATCTCTTCCACGAGGCGCGAGCTCTCGTGCTGCTTGCCGAGCGCACGGCTCGTCGCGAGCAGGCGATGGCCGAGCACCGGGACGGCGAGCGCGTCGATGTCGTCGGGCAGCACGAAGGCGCGGCCGTCGATCGCGGCGAGAGCCTTGGCCGCGCGCACGAGCTGCAGCGTGGCGCGCGGGCTGGCGCCGAGGCGGATGTCGGGGTCGTCGCGCGTCGCGCGCGCGATCGCCACCGCGTACTCCTTGACGGCCGGCGAGGTGAAGACGGCGCGGACCCCGGCGATCATGCGGCGCAGCATCTCGAGCGTGACGACGGGTTCGAGCGCGTCGATGGGGTTCTCGAGGTCGCGGGCGCCGAGCATCTCGACCTCGCTCGCGGCGTCCGGGTACCCCATCGCGATGCGCGCCATGAACCGGTCCCGCTGCGCCTCGGGCAGCGCGTAGGTGCCCTCCATCTCGACCGGGTTCTGGGTCGCGACGACGATGAACGGGCTCGCGAGGCCGTAGGTGCGGCCGTCGACCGAGACCTGGCGCTCCTCCATCGCCTCGAGCAGCGCCGACTGCGTCTTCGGACTCGCGCGGTTGATCTCGTCGCCGATCACGATGTTCGCGAACACAGCGCCCGGCTTGAACTCGAACTCGCGTGACGACTGGTTGAAGACGCTCACGCCCGTCACATCGCTCGGCAGCAGGTCGGGGGTGAACTGGATGCGGGTCACGGTGCCGTCGATGGCCCGCGCGAGCGAACGGGCGAGCATCGTCTTGCCGACGCCCGGGACATCCTCGATCAGAAGATGCCCCTCGGCGAGCAGCACCGTCAGCGCCGTCACGACCTGCGCGCGCTTGCCGTCGATGACGCGCTCGACGCTCTCGACGACGCGGTGGGCGGCGTCGCGCAGCTCGACGCTGTCGATCGCGGGTGCGGATGCCGCGACCACGGCTTCGCGCGCCGCCGGAGGGAGCGTGGTCATCGCGCCCGCACCGCCTCGAGCACGGCGGCGGGCACGAAGGGCGCGACGTCGCCGCCGAGCGAGATCACCTGGCGCACGAGCGTGCTCGACACCTGCGCATTCTCGGGCTTCGGCAGCACGAAGACCGTCTCGACGCCCGCGAGGTGCTCGTTGACGATCGCCATGGGGGTCTCGTACACGAGATCGGTGTGCGAGCGGATGCCTTTGACGAGCGCCGTCGCGCCGAACTGCGTGCAGTAGTCGGCGAGCAGGCCCGCGCCGAAGTCGTCGACGACGACGGATGCGGGAAGCCCTGCGTCGGCCACGGCCTGCTGGATGATCGCGACACGCTGCGCGGGCGCGAACAGGCCGCCGGGCTTGTCGGGGTTGTGCACCACCACGACCCTGACCTCGTCGAAGAGGCGCGCCGCCCGCTCGATCACATCAAGGTGCCCGAGGGTGACGGGGTCGAACGACCCGGGGACCACGGCGACTCTGCTCATAGGCCTTCAGACTAATCGTGCCGCCGTACTTCCGAGCGTCCCTCAGCATGAAGATCGGTGGAAATGGCGGCCCTCAGCCCTTCGACAGGAATTGCCGTTCGGTCTCGTCGAGCCGGCGCGCGAGGGCGTCGCGCAGCGGCGCGTGCAGGCGCAGCGTGGGGTCGACCTCGATGACGGATGCCGCGGCGTCGCGCGCCTGGGCGATCACGTCGCCGTCGAGCGCCACCCGCAGCAGCCGCAGGGAGGAGCGGCCGCCCGACTGCCGCGAGCCGAGCACATCGCCCTCACGCCGCAGCTCGAGGTCGATCTGCGCGAGCTCGAAGCCGTCGAGGGTGCTCGCGACGGCGGCGACGCGGTCGCGCGCGAGGCTGTTCTCTTCGGCGTAGGTGACGAAGAGGCAGATGCCCGGAACCCCGCCGCGCCCGACCCGGCCGCGCAGCTGATGCAGCTGGCTGACGCCGAAGCGGTCGGCGTCCAGCACGATCATGGTCGAGGCGTTCGGCACATCGACACCCACCTCGATCACGGTCGTGGCGACCAGCAGCTCGAGCTCGCGGGCACCGAAGGCCGCCATCACGGCGTCTTTCTCGTCGGCGGTCATGCGGCCGTGCAGCACCCCCATCGACGCGCCCGTGAGCACCGCGTTGTGCTGCAGCGACTCGAAGACCTCGGCGACGTTGGCGCGCGGCGGCTTCGGCGCGAGGCCCTGCTCATCGGGCCCCGGCTCGCCGTCGCCCTCTTCCAGCTCGTCGCCCTCCTCGATCTCACGGGGGCTGATCGCCGGGCACACGACGTACACCTGGCGGCCCGCGTCGATCTCTTCCCGCGCGCGCCGCCACACGTTGTTGATCCAGTTCGGCTTCTCGGCGAGGGGCACGACGAAGCTCTCGATGCCCTGGCGCCCGGCGGGCAGCTGACGGATCGTCGAGATGTCGAGGTCGCCGAAGACGGTCATCGCGACGGTGCGCGGAATCGGCGTCGCCGTGAGCACGAGCAGATGCGGCGGCGTCTTGCCCTTCGCACGCAGGGTCTCGCGCTGCTCGACCCCGAAGCGGTGCTGCTCGTCGACGACGACGAGACCCAGGTCGAAGAACTCGACCGCGTCGGACAGCAGCGCATGGGTGCCGACGACGATGCGCGCCTGGCCGCTCACGATGCGCAGCAGCGCCTTCTTGCGCTCGGCGGCGCTCAGCTGGCCCGTCAGCAGGGTCGGCATGAGCTCGGCGGTGAGCTCGGGGCCGAGCGCGCGGACGATCGAGCGCAGGTGCTGCGCGGCGAGCACCTCGGTCGGGGCGAGCAGGGCCGACTGGCCGCCCGAGTCGGCCACGATCGCCATCGCGCGCACCGCGACGAGGGTCTTGCCGCTGCCGACCTCGCCCTGCACGAGCCGGTTCATCGGCACGTCGCGCGCGAGGTCGAAGGCCACCTCGGCGCCGACGAGGCCCTGATCCGCGGTGAGCTCGAACGGCAGGGCGTCGTCGAGGCGATCGGCGAAGCCGCCCGCCAGGGCGCGGCGGGGCAGAGTGTGCGATTCCCGGCTGACGGCACGCTGCTGCAGCAGGGCGGCCTGCAGCACGAAGGCCTCGTGGAAGCGCAGCGTCTCGCGCGCGCGGCGCCAGTCGCCGTCGTCGTTCGGCAGGTGGACGAGCCGCAAAGCCTCGGCGTAGCCGAGCAGACCGTGCTCGGCGCGCACCGCCTCGGGCAGCGGGTCGAGCACCGCATCGGGCTCGATCACCTCGAGGGCGTGCCTGACCGAGTCCCACACCTTCCAGCTCGGAATGGACGCGGTGGCCGGGTAGACCGGCAACGGCTGCATCGCCCACTGCTTCGCGCGCTCGGCGTCGACCGCGGGGTCGGGCATCGGCTCGTCCTCGTCGAAGAGGCGGATCTCGGGGTGGGTGAGCTGCGCGACGCCCTTGAAGCGCGTGACCTTGCCCGAGAACATGCCGCGCATGCCCTTGCGCAGCTGCTCGGCGCGCCACGGCTGGTTGAAGAAGGTCGCCGACATGTCGCTCCTGCCGTCGCTGATCACGACGGTCTGGATCGTGCCGCGGCGGGTCTTGAACGACTGGCTCGTCACCTTCACGACGGAGGCGACGACGGTCGCGACCTCGCCGTCGGGCAGCTCGTCGAGGGCGGTCGGCTCGCCTCGGTGCGCGTAGCGCCGCGGGTACTGCGCGAGCAGATCTGCCACCGTGACCATGCCCCAGGCCTTGTGGAACATCGTCGCCGCACGGCCGCCCACCACGGTGCTGAGCTTGCTGTCGAGGCCGACCATGGTCGCGAGTCTAGAACACAGCTACGACATCGCCGGTGAGCACGCGATAGCTTGGGGACATGACCCGGATCATCGCGGGCGCCGCGGGGCGCGTGACTCTCACCGTGCCGAAGAGCGGCACCCGGCCCACGAGCGACCGCGTGCGCGAGGCGCTGTTCTCGGCGCTCGAGGCGCGCGACGCCGTGCGGGGTGCTCGAGTGCTCGACCTCTACGCCGGCTCCGGCGCGCTCGGGCTCGAGGCGGCGAGCCGCGGCGCGGCATCCGTGCTGCTCGTCGAGAAGAACCCCGTGGCGGCGCGCATCGCGAAGGCGAACGCGGCTGTCGTGGCGAAGGCCTTCGGGCGCGCGGACGCCCCGGCGGCGGACATCCGCCAATCGGCCGTGCTCCCCTACCTGACGGCGGCGACCGGCCCGTTCGACCTCGTGTTCAGCGACCCGCCGTACGAGCTCGGCGATGAGGATGTCGCGGCCGATCTCGCCGCGCTCGTGCCCCTGCTCGCGCCGGACGCGCTCGTCGTCGTCGAGCGCTCGACGCGGTCCCCCGAGCCGGTCTGGCCCGAGGGCCTCGCACCCGAGAAGCCCAAGAAGTACGGCGAGACGACGGTCTGGTTCGCGACGCGCGCCGACGGCTAGCGCCGGCGCGTGCCGAAGATGCCGTCGAGCACGCCCTTCAGCACGGTCTGCGTCTCGCGCGAGGTGAGCACCTTGACCGCGACCTTGCCGATCTGCTCGGCCTGGGTCTGACGGGCCTTGGTCTGCTGAGCGGCCTGGCGCTGCTCCGCCGCGTGCTGCTTGGAATCCTCAGCGTCCTGCTTGGCCTTCGCCTTCGCGTCTGCCGCCGCCTGCGCCGCCTCGGCGGCGGCGTTCAGCTTCGCGGTCAGGATCTCGCCGGCCGACTCGCGGTCGATCGGCGTGCCGTACTTCGCCTGCAGCGGTGAGGCCGCGACAACGGCGTCGATCGCAGCCTCGGGCGCGGTCGTCATCGACGACTGCGGGGCGCGCATGCGGGTCCAGGCGACGGGCGTGGGCGCGCCCGACTCGTTCATGACCGTGACGATCGCCTCGCCTGTGCCGAGCGTCGTCAGCACCTCTTCCAGGTCGTAGCCCGACTTCGGATACGTCGAGACGGTCGCCCGCAGCGCCTTGGCGTCGTCGGGCGTGAAGGCGCGCAGCGCGTGCTGCACGCGCGAGCCGAGCTGCGCGAGCACGTCCTCGTGCACGTCCTTCGGGGTCTGCGTGATGAAGAAGACGCCGACGCCCTTCGAGCGGATCAGGCGCACGGTCTACGTGATCTGGGTGAGGAATTCCTTGCTCGCATCGGTGAAGAGCAGGTGCGCCTCGTCGAGGAAGAACACGAGCTTCGGCTTCGGCGCGTCGCCCACCTCGGGCAGCGTGTTGTACAGGTCCGCGAGCAGCCACATCAGGAAGGTCGAGTAGAGCTGTGGCTGGGATGCCACCCCGGGCACCTCGAGCAGGCTGATCATGCCGCGGCCGTCGGAGGCGATGCGCAGGAACTCGCTCGGGTCGATCTCGGGCTCGCCGAAGAAAGCCTCGGCGCCCGTCGCCGCGAAGGACACCAGCTCGCGCAGGATGACCCCGGCCGTGGCCGCGGAGATGCCGCCGATGCCGGTGAGCTCGGCCTTGCCGTCCGGGCTCGTCAGGTACTGCAGCACAGCGCGCAGGTCGGCGAGGTCGAGCAGGGCGAGGCCCTTCTCCTCCGCGTAGTGGAAGACGAGGCCGAGACTGGATTCCTGCACCTCGTTGAGACCGAGCACGCGCGAGAGCAGCAGCGGGCCGAAGCCCGCCACGGTCGCGCGGATCGGAACGCCCTTGCCCTTGCCGCCGAGCGAGAACACCTCGGTCGGGAAGTGCGCGGGCGCCCAGTCCTGGCCGATGCCCTGCGTGCGGGCGATGAGCTTCTCGCCGCCCTCGCCGTCGACGAGGACACCGGAGAGGTCGCCCTTGATGTCGGCGGCGAACACGCTCACGCCGTTCGCCGAGAGCTGCTCGACGATCGCCTGCAGCGTGCGGGTCTTGCCTGTGCCGGTGGCGCCGGCGATGAGGCCGTGACGGTTCAGCATGCCGAGCGGGATGCGGATCTGGGCGTCGACGACGGGCTCGCCGTTGAGCAGCGCGCCGAGCTCGAGGCTGGTGTCGGCGAAGGCGTAGCCCGCCTTGACCCTGTCGATGTCCGCAGCGCCGAGCGGGCCCGATTCGGGCGAGGCGGATGCCGCGGCATCCCCCGATGCCGCCGCCGGCTCCGTCGCCTGCGCCGCGGCGGCCGCCGCCTGCGCTGCCGCAGCCGCCTCCTGCGCGCGCCTCATGGCCTCTTCTGCCTGCTTCTGAAGTTCCTCCGCCTGCTTCTGCAGGTCCCCCGGATCGGTCATGGCCACATGCTAACGGTCAGCTCAGGCGCCCGTCCCACTGCTCGTACGGGTCCCACCCGCCGAGCTCGTCGACGGGGGCCCCGCCCACGAGCACCCTGCCGGCGCCGGGCACGACGAGGCCGATGCGGCGGAAGCCGTCGGGCAGTGCGACATCCGGAGGGAAGGCGGCGAGCAGCGCGTGGTCCTCTCCCCCGTGCGCCTCGTCGTCGGTCAATCCGTCGAACTCGAGATCGACCGCGGATGCCCGGGCCAGCCGCCGCGCGTCGAGCACGAGCCCGTCGCTCACGTCCATCATCGCCGTGGCACCGGCGTCGGCCGCGACCGTGCCGAGGCCGATCGGCGGCATCGGTCGCAACTGACGGCCGACGGCATGGGCATCCGCCCGCAGACCGCCCTCGCGCCCGCGCTCGAACAGCAGCCGCAGGCCGCGCGCGGCCACGCCGAGCTCGCCCGCCACCGCGACCACGTCGCCCGGTCGGGCGCCCGAGCGGCGCACGGCCCGCCGCCCCTCGAGGTCGCCGAACGCGGTGACCGCGATGGTGAACACGTCGGAGGTCGACAGGTCGCCCCCGACGACACCGCAGCCGGGCGCGAGCTCGGCGCACGCCGATCGCAGACCCTCCGCGACGCCCTCGAGGACCGACACTGGGGTGCTCTGCGGCGCCGCGATCGCGACGACGAGCGCCGTCGGGCGCGCGCCCATCGCCGCGACGTCCGACAGGTTGGTGGCGGCGGCCTTCCAGCCGAGGTCGTCGGGCGCGCTGAACTCCCAGCGGAAGTCGGGGCCGTGGATCAGCATGTCCGTCGTGACGACGTAGCGGCCGTCGGGCGCGGCGAGCACCGCGGCGTCATCGCCGGGGCCGAGCAGCGTGGCATCCGCCTTCGGCAGACGCGGGAAGATGCGCGCGAGCACCCCGAGTTCGCCCAGCTCCGCCAGGGTCTGCCGCTCAGCTTCCGCCATACGCTCCACGCTAGCGTTGCGCACGAGATGTCCCGCTTCCGTGTCGCCCTCGCCGCCGCCTGTGCCGGCGCCCTCGTCGCCGTGCTCGCCGGCTGCACCCCGACCGTCGCCCTGAGCCCCGCACCGCACGCGAACGACCCGCGCTGCGCCGCGGTCACCGTCACCCTGCCCGACACCGTCGCGGGCCTGAAGCGCGACTACACGAACGCCCAGGCGACCGGCGCCTGGGGCAACCCGGTCGCCGTGCAGCTCGCCTGCGGCGTGCCCCCGCTCGGCCCGACGACCAAGCCGTGCGTCACGGTGACGAGCGGCCAGGACTCCGTCGACTGGGTGCTGATGAACGACCCCGACGCCGCCGTGCTGACCTACATCACGTTCGGGCGAACCCCCGCCGTCGAGGTGACGATCAAGCACGGCGCGGGCGGCGTGAGCGACGCGAACGTGCTGCCCGACCTCGCACAGGCCGTCGCGAGCGTGCCGCGTTCGGCGCTCAAGTGCATCGCGGCGGGCGACACGCAGTAGCGGCGGCGTGCCGCACGGCCCCTATTCCTCGAGCGCGAGCGCGATGAGCTCGTCGATGAGCTCGGGGTACGACAGCCCCGAGGCCTCCCAGCACTTCGGGTACATCGAGATCGGTGTGAAGCCCGGCATGGTGTTGATCTCGTTGATGACCCAGCCCTCGGCCGTCAGGAAGAAGTCGACGCGTGAGAGCCCCTCGGCGCCGATCGACTCGAAGGCCCGGATCGCGAGGTCCTGCATCTCGGCGAGCTGCTCGTCGCCGATCTGCGCCGGGCACCGCAGGTCGACGCCGTCGCCGCCCAGGTACTTGCCCTCGAAGTCGTAGAACTCGCGGCCGGTCAGCACGATCTCGCCGGCGACCGAGGCGCGCGGGCGGGCGCCCGCCGGCGAGCCGAGCACGGCGATCTCGATCTCGCGGCCGACGAGCGTGGGCTCGATGAGGGCGCGCGAGTCCTCCTGCAGGGCCTCTTCGACCACGGCGGCGAGCTCTGCGGCATCCGCCGCCTTGCCCACGCCGACGCTCGAGCCCGCGCGCGCCGGCTTGACGAACACGGGGTAGCCGAGCTGCGCGGCCGCCGCCTCGACGGACGCACGGTCCTCCGCCCACTGCCGCCGCGACACCGTCGCCCATGGCGCGACCGGCAGCCCGGCCTGCAGGAAGACCGTCTTCATGAAGTGCTTGTCCATGCCCACGGAGCTCGCGAGCACGCCCGAGCCGACGTACGGCAGGTCGACGAGGTCGAGCATGCCCTGCACCGTGCCGTCCTCGCCCCACTTGCCGTGCAGGATCGGGAAGACGACGTCGATCGCAATCGTGCGGGCGGCCCCGTCGGCGTCGACGACGGTCAGCTCGCGCGAGTCGGCGTCGCCGGGCCAGAGCACGATGCTGCCGTCGTCGTGCACCTCGGGCATCCGCCCGTCGCCCATGAAGTAGTCGGCGGGGTCGCTCGACCCGAGCACGTAGCTGCCGTCATGCGTGATGCCGACCGGCAGGATGTCGTACTTCTCAGGGTCGAGGGCGCTCAGCACCCCGCCCGCGGTCGCGACCGACACGGAGTGCTCGCTCGAACGCCCACCGAAGAGCAGAGCCAGTGCGAGCTTGCGGGTCATCCGTGTTCCTTTCGCCCTGGGGCTGGTCGTCAGTGGTGAGGTGAGGAGCGATGTCCTTGGGCTTGAGGGTACCGGCGAGCACGCGGTCGACCTGCTCGACGATCGGCATCTCGACGCCGCGCGCCTTCGCGAGTGCGAGGACGGGGGCGACGGATGCCAGGCCCTCGGCGGTCTGGTCCATCTGCCGCACGACCTCGTGCAGCGCGTAGCCCTGGCCCAGCAGGCGCCCGGCCGTGTTGTTGCGCGACAGCGGCGACTGGCAGGTCGCGATCAGGTCGCCGAGGCCCGCCAGGCCGGAGAGTGTGTCGCGGTGCGCACCGTAGGCGACCGCGAAGTCGGTCATCTCGACGAGGCCGCGCGTGATGATCGACGCCTTGGTGTTCTCGCCGTAGCCGACGCCGTCGACGATGCCGATGGCCACGGCGATCAGGTTCTTGAGCACGCCGCCGAACTCGGTGCCCACGACGTCCGAGTTCACGAACGACCGGAAATAGGCGTTCGAGGCGACCTTCGCGACGGCCTGCGCCGTTTCGAGGCTCGACGACGAGACGACCGCGGCGGTCGGCTGCTCCTTGGCAATCTCGAGCGACAGGTTGGGGCCGGATGCCACGGCGATGCGGGCCTCGTCGATCTCGAGCACCTCGGCGATGACCTCGCTCATGCGCAGGTTCGACGATTTCTCGATGCCCTTCATGAGGCTCACCACCGGCACATCGGCCGGCATCAGGGGCGCGAGCGCCTGCAGGTTGTCGCGCAGCACCTGGCTCGGCACGGCGATGTAGATCTGCTCGGCGCCGCGCAGCGAGTCGCGCATGCTGCTCGTGGCCGTGATGGTGCGCGGCAGGTTGATGCCGCGCAGGTACTGCGTGTTGCGGTGCCCCTCGCGGATCTCGCGTGCGATCTCGGGGCGGCGGGCCCACAGCGTGACCTCGGCGCCGCCGTCGGCGAGCACCTTCGAGAAGGCCGTGCCCCAGCTGCCGGCACCGAGCACGCTGACGCGCCTCGGGCGCTCGTGCTGCTTAGGACTCAAAGTCGCGTCCGGTCTCGCGCTGGCCCTTGGCGGCCGGGTCCCAGCGCTCGGCGGGGGCCTTCTCGCCGCGCAGCTCTTCGAGCAGACCGGTGATCGACTGCATGATCTTCTCGGTGGCGGAGTTCAGGACATCCTGGTCGATCGGCCTGCCCCGGAATTCGGAGAGGTCGACCGGCTCGCCGAACAGGAAGTCCATGCGATTGACCCGGAACAGGTTGATCTTCTTCGCGTAGCGGCCCATGAGGCTCTGGATGCCCCAGGTCGCGAGCGGGATGACGGGGATGCCCTGCTCGAGCGCGATGCGCGCCGCGCCGGTCTTCCCGCGCATCGGCCACATCTCGGGGTCGCGCGTGAGCGTGCCCTCGGGGTAGACGATCACCCCGTGCTCGTTCTCGACGAGCGCTCGCGCGCCGGCGAACGGAGAGACCGCCTTGGCGGCCGAGGCGGCCGTGCGCTCGACGGGGATCTGCCCGCTCTTGCGCATGAAGAACCCGAGCACGGGCACGCGGAACAGGCTCGCCTTGGCGAGGAAGTGCGGGTTGCGGCCGTTCTTCCACAGCACCAGGCCCACGATGATCGGGTCGATCTCGCTGTAGTGGTTCGGCGCCAGCACGAAGGCGCCGCGCTGCGGCAGGTTCTCGACCTTGTGCACACGGAACCGCATGCTGAGGCCCAGGAAGGCGAGCGCGACCGGACCCATGATCCAGAAGATCGACGGGCGCGCGCTCTCGCGGACGGCCACCCCTAGCTCTCGATCACGAAGTCGGCGCCGAGGGCGTCGAGCTTGGCGATGAAGTTCTCGTAGCCGCGGGCGATGATGCCGATGTTGCTGATCGTCGAGGTGCCCTCGGCCGACAGCGCCGCGATGAAGTGGCTGAAGCCCCCGCGCAGATCGGGCACGACGACGTCTGCGGCACGCAGCTTCGTCGGCCCCACGATCACGGCGGAGTGCTGGAAGTTGCGTCGCCCGAAGCGGCACTCGGCGCCGCCGAGGCACTCGCGGTGCAGCTGGATCTGGGCGCCCATGTCGACCAGCGCGTCGGTGAAGCCGAAGCGCTGCTCGTACACCGTCTCGTGCACGATCGAGACGCCCTCGGCCTTGGTGAGCGCGACGACGAGCGGCTGCTGCCAGTCGGTCATGAAGCCCGGGTGCACGTCCGTCTCGATGATGGCCGGCTTGAGCTTGCCGCCCGGGTGGTAGAAGCGGATGCCGTCCTCGTGGATGTCGAAGGCGCCGCCGACCTTGCGGTAGACGTTGAGGAACGTGCCGAGCTCGGCCTGCCGGGCACCGCCGACGAAGATGTCGCCCTCGGTCGCGAGCGCCGCGGAGGCCCAGCTGGCGGCCTCGTTGCGGTCGAAGAGCGCCGTGTGGCTGTAGCCCTCGAGGCGGTCGACGCCCTCGATGCGGATGACGCGGTCGGTGTCGACCGAGATGATCGCCCCCATCTTCTGGAGGATGTTGATCAGGTCCATGATCTCGGGCTCGATCGCCGCGCCGCGCAGCTCGGTGATGCCCTCGGCGCGCACGGCCGTGAGCAGCACCTGCTCGGTGGCGCCGACGCTCGGGTACGGCAGCTCGATCTTGGCTCCCTTGAGCCCGTTGGGCGCGGTGAGACGAATGCCCTGCGGCTGCTTGTCGACGACCGCGCCGAAGCGGCGCAGGCCCTCGAGGTGGAAGTCGATCGGCCGGTCGCCGATGCGGCAGCCGCCGAGGTCGGGGATGAACGCCTCGCCGAGCCGGTGCAGCAGCGGGCCGCAGAACAGGATCGGGATGCGGCTCGACCCGGCATACGCGTCGATGACCTCGAAGTGCGCGCTCTCGACCGCCGACGGGTCGAGCAGCAGCGTGTCGTCGCCGACGCTCGTGACCTTGACCCCGTGCACCTCGAGCAGGCCCTTGACCACCCGCACATCGCTGATCTCGGGCACGCTGCGCAGCTCGCTCGGCGTCTCGCCGAGGAGCGACGCGACCATCGCCTTGGTGACGAGGTTCTTCGCGCCCTTCAGCTCGATGCGGCCCTTGAGGGGGCGCCCGCCATGGACCGTGACCCGCTCGGCGGTGAGGCCGACGCTGGCGCCGGCGGCCTGCGCGTCCTGCAGCAGTGTGTTCACGCGGCTTCCTTTCGTGAGGGAGGTCGGCTTCTACTGGGCCCGGGCGGGCAGGGTCTTCGGCCGCCAGGCCTCGCGACGCGTCTCGAAGTCGGTGATGTCCGTCTCGTTGCGCAGGGTGAGCCCGATGTCGTCGAGGCCCTCCATCAGGCGCCACCGCGTGTAGTCGTCGATGTCGAACGAGACGGTCAGGTCGCCGACCGCGACCGTGCGCGTGCCGAGGTCGACCGTCAGCTCCACACCGGGCTGCGCGTCGATCGCGGCCCACAGCTTCTCGATGTCGGGCTCGGCCACGATGCCGGTGAGCAGGCCCTGCTTGCCCGAGTTGCCGCGGAAGATGTCGCCGAAGCGCGGGCTGAGCACGACCTTGAAGCCGAAGTCGCGCAGCGCCCACACGGCGTGCTCACGCGACGAGCCCGTGCCGAAGTCGGGGCCGGCGACCAGGATCTGCGCGCCCTGAAACGGCGCCTGGTTGAGCACGAACTCCGGGTCCTGACGCCAGGAGTAGAACAGCGCGTCCTCGAAGCCGGTCTTGGTGACGCGCTTCAGGAAGACCGCGGGGATGATCTGATCGGTGTCGACGTTCGAGCGCTTGAGCGGCGCCGCGACACCCGTCACAACGGACAGCTTCTCCATCACGCACCCACCTTCTGCTCGTCGGAGGCATCTGCGGCGGATGCCGCGGCCGGGACATCCGCACTCAGGTCCCACGGGCTCGACAGCGTGCCGCGGATCGCGGTCGCCGCTGCGACGACCGGCGAGACGAGGTGCGTGCGACCGCCCTTGCCCTGGCGGCCCTCGAAGTTGCGGTTGCTCGTGGAGGCGCAGCGCTCCCCCGGGGCGAGCTGGTCGGGGTTCATGCCGAGGCACATCGAGCAGCCGGCGAAGCGCCACTCGGCGCCGAAGTCCTCGAAGACCTTGTCGAGGCCCTCGGCCTCGGCCTCGATGCGCACGCGCGCCGAGCCGGGCACGACCATGACGCGCACGCCGTCGGCCTTCTTCTTGCCCTTGACGACCGAGGCGAAGGCGCGCAGGTCCTCGATGCGGCTGTTGGTGCACGAGCCCATGAAGACGGCGTCGACCTTGATGTCCTTGAGCGGGGTGCCCGCGGCGAGGTCCATGTACTCGAGCGCCCGCTCGGCGGCGGCACGCTCATTGGCGTCGACGATGGATGCCGGGTCGGGAACCGTCTCGGACAGGGACGCGCCCTGGCCGGGGTTCGTGCCCCACGTGACGAACGGCTCGAGCGCGTCCGCGTCGATGTCGACCTCGGCGTCGAACACGGCGCCCTCGTCGGTCGCGAGCGTCTTCCAGTACCCCACGGCGGCGTCCCAGTCGGCGCCCTGCGGCGCGTGCGGGCGGCCCTCGAGGTAGTCGAAGGTGGTCTGGTCGGGCGCGACCATTCCGGCGCGGGCGCCGGCCTCGATCGACATGTTGCAGATCGTCATGCGGCCCTCCATGGAGAGCGCGCGGATCGCGCTGCCGCGGAACTCGAGCACGTAGCCCTGACCGCCGCCGGTGCCGATCTTGGCGATGACCGCCAGGATGACGTCCTTCGCGGTGACCCCCGGGCGCAGCACGCCCTCGACGTTGATCGCCATGGTCTTGAAGGGCTTGAGCGGCAGCGTCTGAGTGGCGAGCACGTGCTCGACCTCGCTCGTGCCGATGCCGAAGGCCATGGCGCCGAAGGCGCCGTGGGTCGAGGTGTGCGAGTCGCCGCAGACGACCGTGATGCCCGGCATGGTCAGGCCCAGCTGCGGGCCGACGACGTGCACGATGCCCTGCTCGATGTCGCCGAGCGAGTGCAGGCGGATGCCGAACTCCTGCGCGTTCGTGCGCAGCGTCTCGATCTGCGTGCGGCTCGTCAGATCGGCGATCGGCTGGTCGATGGCGAGGGTCGGCGTGTTGTGGTCTTCGGTGGCGATCGTCAGATCGGGGCGGCGCACCGGGCGGCCGGCCTGGCGCAGGCCGTCGAAGGCCTGGGGGCTCGTGACCTCGTGGACCAGGTGCAGGTCGATGTAGATCAGGTCGGGCTCACCGTTGGCGCCCTTGACGACCAGATGGTCGTCCCAGACCTTCTCAGCCAGCGTGCGCGGCGCGGCAATGCGCTCTGCGTCGCCGGAAACGGGGGTGTCGGTCATTGCTCTTTGCTCCTAGATTCCTGCGGATCCAGCCCAACACAAGACACCGCGACGGGGTAGGCCAGAGGAACTAGGCCCCGTCGCGGCAGCTAAGAAGAAGCTGCGCAGCCGGCATGGGTCGAGGCTATCACCCCCGCTTGCGCGTCAGCCGGAGGCGCACGAGGCTCGCGGCGGTCGCGGCCGCCATCGTCACGACGATGACGCCGAGCGAAGCGAGGGTCGAGAACTCCGGCGCCCACGCGATCGCTTGGCCGCCGTTGACGAACGGCAGTTCGTTCTCGTGCATGGCTTGGAAGACGAGCTTGACGCCGATGAAGGCGAGGATGACGGCGATGCCGTACTTCAGGTACTCGAGCCGCTCGAGCAGGTGCCCGAGCAGGAAGTACAGCTGGCGCAACCCCATGAGCGCGAACACGTTCGCGGCGAAGACCAGGAACGGGCTGCGGGTGATGCCGAAGATCGCCGGGATCGAGTCGAGTGCGAAGAGCAGATCGGTCGTGCCGAGCGAGATGAACACCAGCAGGAGCGGCGTGAACACCCGGCGCCCGCCGACCTCGGCGCGCAGCCGGCCCCCGTCGTAGACGTCGCCGATGCGCAGGTGCCGCTTCGTGAAGCGCGTCACCACCCCCTCGGCCCGGGCCTCGCCTGCCGCGGCATCCCCCGCCCCCCCGAAGGCCTGCGTGATCGCGGTGACGAGCAGGAAGGCGCCGAACAGGTAGAAGATCCAGCTGAACGAGGCCATGAGCGTCGCGCCCACGACGATGAAGACGCCGCGGAAGACGAGCGCGAGCAGGATGCCCACCATCAGGGTCTGCTGCTGGATCTTCGCCGGCACCGCGAATCGGGCCATGATCAGCACGAACACGAACAGGTTGTCGACCGAGAGCGAGTACTCGGTGAGCCACCCCGCGACGAACTGGCCGGCGGGCGCGGGGCCGTCGGCGAGATACAGGGCGAGTGCGAAGAGCAGCGCGAGGGCGACGTAGAAGCCGATCCACAGCCCGCTCTCGCGAGCGCTCGGCACGTGCGGCCGCAGGTAGGCGAGCAGGAGGTCGCCGACGAGGACCAGGAACAGGACGGCGTACGAGCCGATCTCGAACCAGAGCGGGATGTCGAGCATGGGGTGGTGCCTTCCGGGGTCGTTGAACGGCTCCGAAAGTCTCTCCCGCACGAGAAGTGCCACCGTGCCCGGGGCCCTGCGCCCTGGGGCGCCGGCCCGTGATGACGAGCAGGGTGTCTCGGGATACTCCCCTTCGACCGGATCAGGATACCGCGGGCGGCCCGAACGGGATGCGGAGGCTGCCCGTCAGCTCGTACTCGCGCCCGCGGGACGAGAACGACACGGCCTCGCCGTCATCCGCCTTCGTCAGCGTGAAGCCCTCGCCGTCGACCTCGACCGCGATCGCGTGGCCGTGGTAGTCGAAGCCGAACACGAGTCGGCTCCACCCGGCGGGCAGGTGCGGCTCGATGCGCAGCCGCCCCTCGATCATGCGCACCCCGCCGAAGCCGAGCACGACCATCTGCCAGATGCCGCCGAGGGATGCCGCGTGCACGCCGTCGTCGGACGACCGC
Organism: Microbacteriaceae bacterium; assembly: GCA_009780695.1. Lineage (GTDB taxonomy): Bacteria > Actinomycetota > Actinomycetes > Actinomycetales > Microbacteriaceae > Gryllotalpicola. Next base: position 353,571 of record WQZN01000002.1, on the reverse strand, counting down.
ATGTACTCGCCCATGTCGATGTCGCGCGCCTTGACGAAGAACTCGTAGGCCTCGTCGAGCTTGCCCAGATCGGCCGAGAGGATCGCGTGGGTCGACAGGCTGAGCGAGCTGTCGTGCGTGGTGCGCGGCTCGTAGTAGTCGAAGTTGCGGAGCTTGAGCTCCGGCCCGAAGAGGCCCTCGTGCCACAGCAGCAGGAGCAGGACATCCGCCTGCTTCGTGACCTGCAGGTCTTGCACCTGCTCGAGGTTGTAGTCCTGGAAGAGGCTCGCGACGGTCTCGCGCGACTTGTACTTCGTGAGGTCGATGTCGCGCGACTGCAGGTAGGTGTCGTCCTGCGCGATGATGCCGTCCGCGGTCGGCTGCGGCAGATAGATCCTGCTCGACTTCTCGACGAGCTCGGCTCGCAGCGCGGCCAGGTCGAACTTCGCATCCAGGCGCGCCTGCACCTCGGGGTGCTGCGGCAGCACGTCGTCGATGAGGCCGATGGCCGCCGTCATGTTCCAGTGCGCGCCGTAGTTCGTGTAGGCGTTGTTGTCGACGTGCTCCTGGTACTCGTCGGGGCCGACGACATCGGTCAGCTCGTAGCGGCCCCGACCCTCGTGCCACTCGAGCCGGCTCGGCCAGTAGCGCGCCGTGTCGAGCAGGATCTCGAAGCCGCGGGCCTGGGCCCACGCGACATCCCCGGTGACGTCGATGTAGGTCTTGACGGCGAACGCGACGTCGCTCGTCAGGTGGTGCTTGATGAAGCCGGCCCAGATCTTCGTCGCCTCGCCGGTGACGATGTCGACGGCGCCCCACACGGGCGTGACCTCGCCGTCCGACGGCCATGCGGCCTCCCACGGGTAGCGCGCGCCGCGATAGCCGCCGTCCGCCGCCTTCTTGTGGGCACCCTCGAGCCCGAGATAGCGGTAGTTCACGAGGCTCTTCGCGATCGGCGGATGGGCGAACGTGAAGTAGGGCAGCATGAACATCTCGGTGTCCCAGAAGGTGTGGCCCTTGTAGCCCTGGCCGGTCAGCCCCTTGGCGCCGATGTTCATCCGTTCGTCGTGGGCCGGCGTCATGGTGTGCAGGTGGTACTGGGCGAAGCGGACGGCGAGCTGGTCACGGTGGTCGTCGGACTCGATCGTGATGGGGTGGATGTCCCAGACATCCGCCGCCCACGCCTGCGCCGACTCGGCGAGCAGCTCGTCGAAGCCGCGCCCCTCGAGCGCGCGCAGCTCGTCGACGGCCACCGCGCGCATGTCCGCGACCTCGTGCGACGCGAGGTCGTTGTCGAGCGAGGTGTAGATCGACGCCCGCCGCTCGATCGTGGCCGTCGCGCCCGCGGCGAGCGCGAAGGCGTGCCGCCGGAAGAACTGCCGACGCTCGATGTGCACGGTGCTCGTCACCTCGGCCGCGTCGACGCGGTCGCGCAGCGTGTGCACGAAGGTGATGCCCGACTGGGTGGTCTGCGGCATCATCTGCAGGTACTCGCCGTCGACCAGGCCCTTCTCACCCTCGGTGAAGTGCTGGCTGCCGTTGTTGGCGTGGCGACCGTCGATGCCGACGCGGACGCGGAACTCGAGGTCGCCCGCGCCGAGGTTCTGCACGGTCATCGTGCTCGCCATGAGGTGGCGCCGGGCCTTCGAGACGAAGCGGCGGAAGGCGAACCGCACCCGGCGGTGCTCGAACTGCCACTCGAACTCGCGGGTCAGCTCGCCCGTGCGCAGGTCGAGGCGCTTGGAGTAGCCGGTGACGGCGCCCTTGCCGAGGTCGAGCGCCGTGCCGTCGACGAGGAACTGCATCGCCCACATGTCGGCCGCGTTCGGCAGCTCGGTGACCTCGCTCGGGTGGAAGACGTTGAACGCGCCCGCCACGAAGGTGTCGCGCTGCTCGGCGGCGTAGCTCTCCTCCTCGGCACTGCGGGTGCCGAGGTAGCCGTTGCCGAGGGCCATGATCGCCTCGCTCTTGCCGAGCAGCAGGTCGTCGAACCCGAGCTGCTCGATCTGCCAGGGGCGGTCTTCCGAATAGCTCATCTGTGCAGGCATCTCGTCTTCTCCCACCGGTCGGCAGTGCATCGACTTCTCTCGACATCCTCGCCCTGCATCGGGGCGCGATCAACCCAACTCGTGGCCGTCCGAACGGCCTGCGGCCCTCAGCACCGCCGAGGCCGTGTCGAGCCCAGCCCACGGGCCGGTCACGCCGATCTCGGCGATGCCGCACGTGCGCATGATCACCGGCTCGTCGGCGAACAGCGACGCCAGGTCTTCCATTCCGGGGTTGTGGCCGACCAGGACCACCGTGCGGGTGGCATCCGGAATCTCGCGCACGATCTGGAGGAGCCGACCCGATGACGCGAGATACACGCGCTCGTCGATTCGCGTGGGCGGTGCGGATGTCAGTTCCGCACTCGCCAGCTGCCAGGTCTCGCGGGCACGCCGTGCCGGCGACACGACGGCCAGGTCGACGCCGCCCGCGCGGCTCGCGAGCCACTGCCCGGCCAGCGGAGCCTGGGTGTGTCCGCGCTCGGCCAGCGGGCGATCGATGTCCGGGACGGACCCCGGCCAGTCCGACTTGGCATGCCGCAGCAGGATGAGGGTGCGCTCCGTCGTCGTCACGCTGCCAGTGTGCCGCAGGTGACGTGCAAGATGGACGACTATGCGGAACGAACGGCTCATCCCCCGGCGCACCCCCGAGTCGAGGGCGGCCGCCGAGCGCACACAGGTCGTCATGGATCTGACATCCCGCCTCAATGTGCTGCGCCACAGCGATGTCGACGGGCGCACCGCGATCCTTCGCGAGATCTTCGGCCGCCCCGTGCCCGAGACGCTGACTCTCTTCCCGCCGTTCTACTGCGATTTCGGGCTCAACCTGGACTTCGGCGAGCAGGTCTTCGTGAACCAGAACTGCTCGTTCTTCGACATGGGCGGCATCTCGATCGGGGACCGCGCGCTGATCGGCCCCGGGGTGACGCTCGCGACGGCGGGGTGGCCCGCCGACCCTGCGAAGCGGTTCGACGGGATCACCGTCGCCCCGATCGTGATCGAGGCGAACGTGTGGATCGGCGCGAACGCCACCGTGTGCCCCGGCGTGACGATCGGCACGGGCGCCGTCGTCGCGGCCGGCGCGGTCGTCGCGAAGGACGTGCCCGCGGGCGCGGTCGTCAGCGGCCACGACTACGTGGTGCGTCGAGACTTCAACGCGGTGTCGAAGGCGGCCGGAGACCTTGCTGCGCAACTCGCCCCGATGCCTCGCACCGATAGCGTCTGAGGTCATGTCGGATGTGACACCTTCCCCGCGTGATGCTGCGGGGTCGCGGAGGCCACGGGCCGCCGTACTCGTCGGCACGATTCTTCTCGCCCTGCTCAACGCCGCCGTGATTGCGTTCTACGCGCTGTGGAACATCGCCGACACGTGGGCGGTCGATCGATCTGAAGCCACCGGCGCGTTCGATCCGACCATGTTGCTCCCGCACGACATGCTGTTCTGGCTGATTGCGCAGGCAACCCTTGTTCTGCTCGCAGCGGTCGATGCGGCTTGGGTCTTTCTCGCGATCGGGCTGATTCGCCGCACGCGACCGACAACATCGAGCACCGAGATTCGCTTCTTTCCCGACTGGGGGCATCGATGGCCGCTGTGGGGCTTCACGGCGAATGCCGGCCCCGCTCTCACGCCAAATGACCTCGGCTTGTCGCCCGAGCTTGCCGCGGACTTGCGCGTGTGGTGGGACTTCTGGGACGCCCACCTCATTCCGGATCCGCCCAAGCCTGCCAAACCCGGGTGGGATGACGAACGGAACTGCCGCGCGTGGGTGGAAGCCGGGATGTCGCTGCAACAGCGACTCGCAGCCGAGTTGGGCTCCGCGTACCGGGTCAGAGCATCTTTCGCGTCATACGAATGAGCGCGCGCCGCGGCATCACCTTGATGCTCGAGGTGCGAGCGCCCCGCCGCCGACCAATGCCCCCTGAGTGAGGGACTCTTCGCCCGCGCCGCCCGGCGGTACGTTGTGCGCGACAATCGCCCACCCCGCCGTGCGAGCGGTCCGCCGCCACGGCCCTGCGAACCGGAGTCGATGATGAATGAAATCATGAGCGCGCCCTCAGGCGCGAGCCGCCGCAACGTTCTCAAGACCGGCGCCCTCGGCATCGGTGCCCTCGCCGCCGTCGTGGCCGCCGGCGAGGCCGTCGCGGCCCCCGCTGCAGCCGCCCCGATCGCCGCGGGTGCCGCATCCGGCGGTGCCCACTACACGCTCGTGCTCGGCGGCCAGAAGGCCGACGGGACGACCGGGGGCGCAACGACCATGATCCCGCTCAGTTCGATCGCATGGGGCGCAACCGCTCCGATCGCATCCGCGGCCGCCGGCGCAGGCGCCGGCAAGGTCAGCTTCAACCCCTTCAGCTTCACAGCCCCCTCGAGCGCCGCCTCGCCGACGCTGTTCACGTCCGTGGTGACGGCCAAGCGGCTGCCCACTGCGACCGTCACCGGAACGACGACGGGCGCACACCCCTATGTCTTCCTCACCATTGCACTTCAGAACGTGGGGATCGCGACCTACGAGCAGACGGCGAGCAACGAACACCCGCAGGACGAGTTCACGCTGACCTACACGAACATCAAGGTCAGCTACCGACAGCAGTCCGGCAGCGCGAGCTCCAGCTCGGGCTCGGCGACCACCACGGGCTCGGGAGGCTGGAACATCGTCAAGAACGCCCAGGGCTGACATCCCCGGGAGTTTCGAAGTCCGACTGGTGAGCAGAACGCCAACGGGCCGACGCATGCCTAGGCGAGAGCACACAAGACGGGGCGCTGCCGGCCCGTGCTGAGACGGATGACGTGGGCACCATGCTCTCTCCCTTCTCGACGCAACTGGTCGGCGAGGCCCGTTGTGTTGGAATCGTGGGGTGGAAGCACGTGACCTCGACAGATGGCTTCGACCGGCCGGCGGCTGGCCTGACTGGGTGGCGGTCGCTCCGTATCGCTTCGAGGCGCATCCACAGGCATCCGATTCGATCCCGCTGGCATCGGGGGCCAACTGTCAGCGATACGCGTATGCCGTCTTGGCTCTCTTCGACCGTCGTGTGCCGCCGCACCGCTCCAGCGAGCTGTGGGAGGACTCGACCCTGAAGCATCCCGACCGCACCGATGCTCACGACCTGGATCTGGTCCTGTTCAACGACTCGGACAATGCGTGGGGTGCACATGTCGCGATCGTCGTGGGTGACGGGCTTCTGCACCTGTGCGCTGAGGAAGGCAGGCCGGCGATCTGGTCGTGGGCCGATTTTGCGCGCAGACCCCGCTACGAGCACGTGGTCGGACTGGTCAGAGCGTCCGGCGACTCGGCCCGCTGACAGCCCGCGCGCGCCGCAGAACCGTCAGGCGCGGCGAGCGATGACCGAGAACATGAGCGGAATCTTGGGGCTGCCGTCCGGCAGAACCCAGCCGTGATCGCCGGGCACCAAGCTGGGCAGTGCCTTCCACGGGATCGACTCGTGCTCGGCGAAGGCGTCGATGCGCAGACCGGCATTGAGGAGCGCCGTCAGAATCTCAGCGAGGTCATGAGGCCACTGATAGGTGACGTTGTTGCTCATCACGGTCGAGCTGGCGTATGTCACGCCGTCGTCGAACCGTTTCGGGCTGCCCGAGGCGAAGTACGGCTCCCCGACCACGAGCAGATCGTCGTCGCGTTCGTACTCCATCGCGCTCATCATCGGGTGCCCCTCGTAAAGCAGGAACACGCCGCCAGGCCGGAGCAGCCGGCATACGGCGCGCGCCCACGCGTCGAGATCCTCAAGCCAGGTGAGCACGCCGACCGAGGTGAACACCGCGTCGAACTGTCGGCTGAGCACTTCGGGGGCGTCCTCGTTCGCGCAGCGCACGAACGACGCGTTCGCCGTTCCGGCCCGCTCGGAGAGCGCCGTTGCGGCCGCGATCGCCGCGCTGGACAGATCTGTGCCGACGATGGCCGCGCCGCGCCGGGCGAAGCTGATCGTGTCGAGGCCGATGTGGCACTGCAAGTGCACCATCTCGACCCCCTCGAAAGAGCCATTCGGCATGAACGGCGCGAGAAGGTCGGCTTCGGTGCCGGCCCAGATGGCGGTGGGGTCGTCGGCGAAAGCCTCTGCGCCGTACGCCACGACATGGTCGGCAACGCGCTCATCCCAGTTGCGCATGTTCGCAGCCACGAAATCGCTTGCCACGACTCCTCCTTCGTTGGACGAGACCTCACGGTGGCACGACCGGCTCACGAAGATCAAATCCTCGCTTCGGGCAGGCCTGTATGCCGATCCTTCAGTGGGCAGCGAGAGCGATTGCCGCGCGGAGCAGTTGAGGTCGTCTCGAAGAGGTCGTCCACGACCGCTCGGCCCAGGTCGGGCCGTGCAACTCGTCTCCGCTGTAGAGCACGTGCGCATATCGAATGTTGCGGAACAGTGCGACTGCGGCCAGTGACGCCGCTTCCATCTCCACCGCGATACAGCCTTCCGCCTTGCGACGTTCGACGCGGGCGCGGGTCTCTCGGAAGTCCGCGTCTGTCGTCCAAGTGCGACCGAGTCGAGCCGGGATGCCGAGGACAGTGAACCCGCGCACGATCCGGCGCGCCTCTTCGTCGTCGAGTTCGACGGTTCTGTTGGCGGGCAGGTAGTGAAACGAGGTGCCCTCGTCGCGGACCGCCGAGGCCACGACGAGGACGTCGTCTTTCCCGAACGCGGCGTCGATGGCTCCGGCCCCGCCGACCGCGACGGCGCGTGTGACTCCGGAGGCGATGGCGCGTTCGAAGTTGTGAGCGCTCAGTGGGCCGCCGACGCCGGGATGGAACACGACCACCCTGCGGTCCTCGGTGGCGTAAATGCCGGCCCCGCCGAGTTGTGCGCTGAACTGACCGACTCGAGACAGCGTGCCGTCGCGGTGAAGATCATCGATCGCCTCCGGAAAGAAGCACAGCACCGCGGCGGCAGGAAAAACCCCGTCGACATCGAGCGGCATCGGGCGCAGCGGACCGTCATCCTCAGAATCGAACTCGCCGAGCGCGAAGATCACGTGCCGAACGCTAGCAGCCGCCACGACGGCGCCCGTCGCTGAGCCTTCGGTCATCGCACGTATGCCGATCCGGCATCGGGCGCTGATCTGATGCAGGCGCGTGGGTTTACGGTCCCGGCGTCGGGATATCTGTAAGGGGCTGTAGATATGAGCCCGACCAGCCCAGAATCGCTATTTTTCCCGCGCTCGAGAGACGGGTGTTCATTCCCCAGTAGTCAACGCTGCCGCACGGCCCCGGCGTCGTCTTCCGCTTCAGGCTGAGCTGTTCATTGATCAGTTGCTGCGGACGCGAACCCTGCGAGGCGATGGTGAGGAGTTGGCGGGTGCCGAGGATGCCATGGAACTGCGCCAGCTGGACCGGCTCATGCGTCGTGGCGTCAATCGTCTCGCAACGCCCGGCGTAGCACGCTCGCAGCGACGCGTGCGGGTGCGCCGACAGCCACGGGGATGCGTCCAGGAATACCGCCGGTGACAGCACCCCCGGCCCGGCGCAAACGCCCTGCGAACACCCTGCGCAGCACAGGACGAGGGCAATGGCGGCGATGCACCTCAGAAGTACCGCTCGCGGCGACCCCACGTCGGAAAGCTAGCGCAACGGTGTGCCGCAGAAGGAGATCAGCTGCCATCGGTACACGACTGTTGTCCATGACATCGTCTGCGCTCCAACGCCGCCTTTGACGCGCACTCAAGACCGCCGCACCAGCGAGCGTCACGAGCCGGTCCGCTAATTGGTCAGATGGCGAGCCCCGTGACTGCCTCGGCGGTCCGGAGTGTGTCGCGACCGAGGGGCTGCTGCTGAATCTGGGTGCAGAACAGACCGGTTGTGAGCCGTTCGACAGCGCCCCATTCCCAGGTGGCGACAGGGTCGAGTCCCATTCGCGCGGCCAGCCAGTAGGCCCGATCGCGAGGGTCGCCGGCCAGCAGTTCGACCGGATCCCCGCGCATCAGGGTTCCGAGGTCATACTCCGCTTCCGCCAGGAGCCCCTTTGGATCGACGAGTTTGAAGCCATCACCGCTTTCAAGCGCGTTCAACTGATGCACGTCGCCGTGGACCAGAACAGCTTTCTCGTCGCGGTGGGCCAACTCGCGCCGACGGGCGGCCCCGAGTGCATAGTCAAGCGCCGCCTCGGAGCAGGGGTGATCGAGTTCCTCCCAGAGCCGCACGACGACTTCCGCAAGCGACCGAGCTTTCTCCGCCCCCGTCGGCAGCCCGCAATCCGCCGCCGGGCGCCAGATGTCAGCCGCGGTATCGCAGAGGATGCCAAGGCGACGCGACAACGGCAGCCCCAAGTCGTACAGGGGGCGCCCCAACCGCTCCATGAGCAGGGCCCCTCGGCCCGCGTCGTACCGGTACAGAGCCGGGCATCCAGCCCCGTTCGCGAGGCGAAGAACAGTCGCCTCGTGAGATGCATCGTTGCCCACACCCGGCACCACTGCCTTCAAGACAGCCTGTGTGCCGTCGGCCATCGTCGCCTCGACAACGAATCCTGCAGAGCCGCCCTCGTATGGCCGCCCCAGCGTGATCGCCCAGTCCGTCTCCAGAGACGAAATGAGCTCGGGCAAAAGCTCGAGCCAGGCAGCGGCACCGACGGCAAGTGCCGTGTTGCGCACAGTCGCCGGCACATCGATCACCGATGCAGTCTCACACGGAGACCCGATTGCGAGCATACAGCACCGCGACGTTTACCCTGGGCGAGGAAGACAAAAAGCCCGCTTCCTCTGCTTGAATCAAAGGAAGCGGGCTGTTGTGACCCCAGCGGGATTTGAACCCGCGTTACCGCCGTGAGAGGGCGACGTCCTAGGCCGCTAAACGATGGGGCCGGACTTGTTTTGCCTTGCGGCGCAACAGATACGACTTTACATGACGGTGACGTGCTGTTCAAATCGAGGCAGGCTCAGCGCTGCTCAATGCAACAGCTTCACGGCCCCCGGCACGACCGCAACCTCGACCGGCAGCGGGCCGACCCGCTCGCCGTCCGCATAGGCGACGATGCCGTCGGCCTCGATCCGCACGCTGCGGACGCGTTCGATGTGCACCTCGGGGAAGCCCGTGTGCTCGCCCGCGAACACCTTCGGGAAGATGCGCAGGAACCGCAGCTTGGACATCCTGTCGACGACGAAGAGGTCGAAGAGGCCGTCATCCATCACGGCATCCGGCGTGATCTTCATGCCGCCGCCGATCGACGTATGGTTCGCGACGGCGACGAGCATCGCGTCGAATTCCCGCTCGTAGCCGTCGACGACGACGCGGTAGTGCGGTGCGCGGAAGGTGAGCAGCTCACGGACGACCGCGACCGTGTACTTCCGCTGTCCCTTCGGCCACGACATGAAGTTCGCGCGCTCGTTGACGGCGGCGTCGAAGCCGGCCGAGAGCGCACCGAAAACCCAGGTCGTGTGCGGCTCGTGGACGACCCTGCCTGCGTCGTAGGCGCGCGGCTCGCGCTCGAGCCCGTCGACCACGAGCTGCGCCGCCGCGGCCGGGTCGGCGAGCGGCAGGCCGAGATTGCGTGCGGTGTCATTGCCGGTGCCCGTGGGGACGATGCCGAGCGGGATGCCCGTCTCGGCCACCGCATTGACACCGAGGCTGACCATGCCGTCGCCGCCGACGACGACCAGGGCGCCGCGCGCGGCATCCGCCCCGACTCCCCCGCCGATCAGATCGGCGACCTCGCGCTCGACCTCGCGACGCAGCAGCTCGAAGTTCGGCTGCCGCACCTCGACGACCGTGTGGCCGGCCGCGGCCAGCGCATCGCACACGACGGCGCCCGCGCCGTGGCTGCGGCCGAACGCCGAGGTGGGGTTGACGGCGACGATGAGACGCCAGGGTCTCGGCGTGATCGGCGGCATGGCTCCTCATCCTGATGCACCACGGCCTAGCCTGGCAACATGCGCATCACGAAGCTCGAACACGCTGCATTCATCCTCGAGAAGGACGGCGCGAAGCTCGTCGTCGACCCCGGCAGCTTCTCCCGTCCGCTGCCCGACGCGAGCGGGGTCGCCGCCGTCGTCATCACCCACGAGCACGGCGATCACTGGGACGCCCCGCATCTGCAGGCCGTCGTCGACGCGAACCCCGGTGTGCCGATCTATGGCCCGCAGGGCGTCAAGGATGCCGCGCAGGGCTTCGACGTCACCGCGGTGGCGGCCGGCGACACGGCCCAGGCCGGGCCCTTCGCGCTGGAGTTCTTCGGCGGCCGGCACGCCGTCATCCACTCGTCCATCCCGCTCGTCGACAACGTCGGCGTCTCGGTCGACGGCGGCGCCGTCTACTACCCCGGCGACTCGTTCACCGTGCCCGAGGGCGTCGAGGTCGACGTGCTCGCGACGCCGTCGAGCGCCCCGTGGCTCAAGGTCGGCGAGGTGATCGACTACGTGCTCGCGGTCAAGCCGCGCCGCGCCTTCCCGACGCACGAGATGATCAACTCCGACCTCGGCAAGCAGATGGCCTCGGCGCGCATCGGCTGGGCCGCCGCGCAGAACGGCGGCAGCCTGCTCGACATCGCCGTGGGCGACACCGTCGAGCTCTGACCCTTCCCACTCACCTGCGCTGAACGGCGCGACCTGTGTCGGACGGCCTGCCGCACCGCGCAGTTCGCGCCGTTCAGCGCATCGGGGCTGGGGAGGTCAGAACTGGAAGCCACCCGGAGGGGTGTTCCAGCGCACGACGACCGGCTGCGCGTGCTCGAAGCCGAGGACGCTGACCGTCGCCGTCGAGAGCGAGAAGGCCTGGGCGTCCACAGGGCGCAGGCCGAGCCAGGCGGCGGCCATCGCACGCAGGAAATGGCCGTGGGCGAAAGCCACGACATCCTCACCCCGCCACATCGTCTCGAGCGCCCGCGCGATCACGCGCTTGGCGCGCTGCTGCACGTCGGCCGCCGACTCGCCGGGCGTCGCGCCCGCGGGCACGCCGTTGCGCCACAGGTTCCACGACAGGCCGCGCTGGACGATGATGTCGGGCGTCGTCAGGCCCTCGTAGGCGCCGTAGTCGAACTCGGCGAGGTTCTCGTCGACCTGCACCTGGTCGCCGTAGCCCGCGAGCTCGGCCGTGTGGATCGCACGCCGGCGCGGGCTCGAGAGCACGAGACCGAACGGGCGCCCCTGGAAGGCATCGCGGATGGCGGTCGCCTCGCGCTCGCCCTCGGCCGTCAGCGGCAGGTCGGTGACGCTCGTGTGCCGGCCGGAGAGGCTCCACTCGGTCTCGCCGTGGCGCACCAGCACGAGCTTCGCCTTGTTGGCGGAACCGTGCTCGGACGGCTCGATGCCCGGCGGAGTCGAGCTGACGGTGACGCGGAGGGGCGGGGTCATCGAGGGTCTCTCTTTCCGTCTCGGCACTGCATCACACGACGCGCTTCTCGAGGTTGCGGAGCAGCAGGTAGGCGTCCTCGAGCCGATAGTCGAGGAACGGCGCGAAATAGGGGTCGTCGGCATAACCCGTGTGCCCGAGCTCGTGTTCCCGCAGCAGCCAGTCGAGCTCGGCGCCGACGGTGGCGGCGTAGGTCTGCGGCTGCCAGCCGAGGCCGCGGGCGGTGGTGAGGTCGAGGACGACGGGCGGCACGACATCCCACGGGTGCGCGCCGTAAACGGGGTCGACGTCGTCGTCGAGCAGCTCGGGCTCGAAGCGGTGGCCGACGTGGGCCGCGATCGTCTGCGCGATCTCGAGGCCCGTCGGGGCATCCTCATCGGCGACGTTGAGGACGCGGGTCGCGGGATGCCCCGCCACCAGCTCGACGAGCGAGGCGACGTTCGCCGCCGCGGTCGTGTGGTCGCCGCCTGCCCCCTTGTGCGCGAGGGCGAGCTGCTCGCGCCCGTCGAGCGCGCGCCTCAGGAACGCCCACTCGCGCGGGCGCGCCGCGCCGGCGCCGTGCACGCGGCCGGCGCGCAGCACCGTGACGGGCAGGCCCGAGTCGAGCAGCGTGTTCTCGGCGGCGACGCGGTTCGCGCCGTAGCCGTCGCGACCCGTCGCGTCGCCGCGGCCGGGCGCGACGGTCGCATCGACCTCGCGGATCGGCAGCGGGAACACCGCCTTGACCAGGGAGTTGCCGTGGTTGCCGAACTCGTCGACGTAGACCGCCTTCGTGGAGATCATTACGGCCGAGTCGGCGTCGCCGAGGAACGGGGCCACGGTCAGCGCGTCGGCCTCAGTGAAGGCGAGGCAGTCGACCACGAGCTCGGCGCCGTCGCCGATCACGGAGCGCAGCGCCCTGGCATCCGTTCGATCGCTCGGGAAGAACGAGAACCCCGCCGCCTGCGCGAGCTCGTCGGGCACGTGCGCCGCGTCGCGGCCGGTCGCGTCGACCTGCCAGCCTGCGGCCAGCAACCGGGTCGCGATCGCGCGACCGATCACACCGGTTCCGCCGAGGATGACTGCGCGCGCCACGTGCTCAAGGCTATCGGGGCATGATCGGTGCATGCGTCTCGACGAACTGCGGCGGCTACCGTAGCCCTGTGGACCTGGTGGAGAACCCCCTCGACGGCAGCAGCATCGCCTATCGCGTGTTCGGGGAGGGATCGCCCGGGGCGCCGGCCGTCGTGCTCGTGCACGGCACCGCGCTGACGCAGGCGATCTGGCGCGGCTTCGGCTGGGTGCGCGAGCTGCAGGCGACGCACAAGGTCATCACCCTCGATCTGCGCGGGCACGGGCGCAGCGACAAACCGCTCGACGAGGACTCCTACGACCAGGCGCTGTTCGTCAGCGATGTGCTCGCCGTGATGGAGGCCGCCGACGTCGAGAAGGCGCACCTCATCGGCTACTCGCTCGGCGGGCGCGTGGGTTTCGAGATCGCCTACACGCACCCGGGCCGGCTCGCGAGCCTCGTGACTCTCGGCGGCTCGCCGCGCACCGGCGGGCAGGGCATCTTCGACGCCACGTTCTTCCCCGGCGTGGGCGACACCTTCGTGGCCCGCGGCATGCAGGCCTTCGTAGACCGCTGGGCCGAGCACCTGGGCCGCCCCCTCGACAACTCGACCGCGGCGGCCCTGCTCGCGAACGATCCGCAGGCGCTGGCCGCCTACATGCGCAAGACCGAGCAGGACCCGGGCGTGCCCGCGCATGCGCTCTCGACACTGCCCATGCCACTGCTCATGGTCGCCGGCACCGAGGACCACCTGCGGGTGCGCTCCGCGGCCCGGATGCAGTCGCTGCTGCCCAAGACCCGGGTGCGCCTGCTCGACGGCGCGACGCACGGGCGGACGCCACGGCATCCCGACGCCCTGCCCGCCGTCAAGGACTGGCTCGCCTCGCTCTCGGCTTAGCCCGCGCCGGGCACAGAACCGACTGTGGGGCATATCGGATGCCGGCATCCGATATGCCCCACAGTAGAAAAAGTGCCCGACAGGGTCAGGCCGTGCCGGCGGGCCCGACGGGTCAGACGTACTGGCCGATGAGCGACCAGTCGGCCGCCGAAAGGCGGTCGGTCGAGGTGTTGCGCTGGTGCCAGTACGGGTAGCGCAGGTCGGGCAGCGTCAGGTCGTCGATGCGCTTGCGCTCGTCGTCGCCGAGCACGAGGGATGCCGCCGCGAGGTTGTCGGCGAGCTGCTCGTCGGTGCGCCCGGCGATGATCAGCGAGCTGATCTGCGGACGGCCGAGCAGCCACGCGAGCGTGACCTGAGCGGCCGAGACGCCGTGGCCGTCGCCGATCTCGACGAGCAGGTCGATGAGATCGTAGAGCAGCTTCTCGTCATAGACGGGCGGCTCCGTCCAGCCCTGGAAGCGGCGCGTGCCCTCGGGGTCGGCCTGGCCGCGGCGGTACTTGCCCGAGAGCAGGCCGCCGGCGAGCGGGCTCCAGACGAGGATGCCGAGACCCTGGTCGATCGCGGCGGGGACGACCTCGTTCTCGATGTCGCGCGTCTGCGGCGAGTAGTGCACCTGCGTCGCGACGGGGCGCGCGAAGCCGCCCTTCTCGGTGGCGGCGACAGCCTTGACCGTCTGCCACCCGGTGTAGTTCGAGATGCCCGTGTAGCGCACCTTGCCCGACTGCACGAGGTGGTCGAGCGCGGCCCAGGTCTCGTCGAGCGGCGTCCGACCGTCCCACTCGTGCAGCTGGTAGAGGTCGATGTAGTCCGTCTTCAGGCGGCGCAGGCTCGCCTCGGCTCCGCGGATGATGTGGTGCCGGCTCGCGCCGGCCTCGTTCGGGCCGTCGCCCATGGTCATGCGCACCTTGGTGGCGACGATCCAGTCGTCGCGGTCGGCGGCGAGGGCCTCGCCGAGGATCTGCTCGGACAGGCCGTTCGAGTAGACATCCGCCGTGTCGAGGATGTTGACGCCCGCGTCCTTCGCGAGGTCGAGCTGACGGCGGGCGTCGGCCGTGTCGAGCGTGCCGACGGGCGTCGCCCAACCGGTGCCGCCGTAGCCCATCGTGCCGAGGGTGAGGGTAGAGACGCGGAGCCCCGATGCTCCGAGCTGGCGATATTCCATGCCCTCGAGCCTAGTCTCGAATCGATTCGACGCGCAGCGGTCTAGGCTCGCCTCATGCCGCTTGAGGGAGAGTACGAGCCGGGCGTCGCCGAGTGGGCGCGCAGCCAGGCCGAGAAGTTCGAAGCATCCAAGGGCGCGGAGGCCGGCGAGCTGCAGGGCACCCCGATCGTCGTGGTCACGAACCGCGGCGCGAAGACGGGCAAGCTGCGCAAGACCCCCGTCATGCGCGTCGAGCACGACGGCGAGTACGCCGTCATCGCGTCGAAGGGCGGCGCCCCCGAGAACCCCGCCTGGTACGCGAACCTCAAGAAGAACCCGCACGTCGAGCTGCAGGACGGCGCCGTGAGGCTCGACTACACCGCGCGCGAGCTCGAGCCGGGCGCCGAGCGGGATGCCTGGTGGGCGCGTGCCCTCGAGGTGTGGCCGGCCTACGACGTGTACCAGCAGCACACCCTGCGGCTGATCCCGGTCTTCGTGCTCACACCGATCGGCTGAGCCCCGCGGCGCACGAGCCCGCGGCTAGGAACGGGCCTGTTCCAGCAGCCAGGGGTAGAGCTCTTCGATGTGGGGCGCGCGCACGGTGGGCTCGGCACCGTCGGGCACCGGCATCCGATCGATCAGCGCCGTCAGCGCTCCGAGCGGCGCGACGGGCGCGAGGTCGTTGACCCACACGTCGCCGACCGAGACGAGGCGCGACGGCGGCACATCGCGCTCGGCGAGGATCCGCTCGGCGATCGCAGGCAGCCCGCTCGGCTTGTTCGCGCTCGTGACGACCTCGTCGAACGAGCGGGTCAGGCCGAGTTTGTCGATCTGCTCGGTGAGGCCGTTCGCGGGCGAGTTGGAGACCAGGACGCGGTGGGCGGATGCCGGGAACGCAGCCAGAAACGATCCGAAGCCCTCGGGTGCACGGGTCGAGATGAGCCCGTCGGCGAGATCGGCGCGACTGGCCTCGTAGGCCGCGTCGATGCGGTCGGATGCCACCCCGAGCAGCCCCGCGAGACGCTGCGCCGCGTAATAGCCGTCGACGCTGCCGTCGACGACGTGCAGCGCGAGATAGACCGGGTCGGCGTCGGTCAGCCCGTCGAGCGCTGCGCCGATGCGGCCGTCGGCGGTCAGGAAGCGCGAGATCGTGCGCGTGATGAGGCCGCTCGCACTGCCCGATTCCTCGTCGAGGTGCCGCGCGAAGGCGATCACGGGCTCGTCGCCGAGGCTCACCGTGCCGTCGAAGTCGAAGATCAGCACACACGTCGTCGTGGTCACGCCGCCCACCCTAGCGGGGCGGCGGCGACTCCCCCGGCGACCCCGCGCGGCTCAGCCCGCGCGCTCGGCGTCGAACAGCAGCGCGGTGAGGCGGTCGCAATAGGCATGGAACTCCGGGCTGCCGAGCAGCTCGGGCGTGCGCGGCCGCGGCAGGTCGATGTCGACGAGCTCGACGATCCGCCCCGGGCGCGGGCTCATCACGGCGACCGTGTCGGACAGGAACACCGCCTCGGCGATGCCGTGCGTGACCATGAGGGTCGTCGCCGGCCGCGCCGTCACGATGCGCTGCAGCTCGAGGTTCATGCGGCGGCGGGTCATGTCGTCGAGCGCGCCGAACGGCTCGTCGAGCAGCAATGCCTCGGGCTGTAAGACGAGCGCCCGCGCGATCGAGACGCGCTGACGCATGCCGCCCGAGAGCTGACCCGGCTTCGCCCGAGCGAAACCGGTGAGCCCCACGACGTCGATGAGCGCGTCGATCTCGCCCGCGGCGGGGGTGCGCCCGGCGAGCTCGAGCGGCAGGCGGATGTTCGCGGCGACCGTGCGCCAGGGCAGCAGCGCCGGGTCCTGGAACGCGACGCCCAGCCGGTGCGCAGAGCGCACCGCGGCGGCGGTGTCGCCGTGGATGAGCGCCTGCCCCGTGTCGGCGTCCTCGAGGCCCGCGAGGATGCGCAGGATCGTCGACTTGCCGCTCCCCGACGGCCCCACGAGTGCAACGAAGGAGCCCCGGCGCGTCGCGAGGCCGACGCCGTCGATCGCGTGCACCGTGCCGCGTCCGAGCGGGAAGGACTTGCTCAGGCCCCGCAGCTCGATGCCGGCATCCGCCCCCGCCATGCCCGCCACTGCCAACGCGCCCACCCGCTCAGGCCGCGCGCGCGAACAGCGCGGTCAGCTCGTGCAGCGCCGCGATCTCGTGGTGGGGTTCGGCCTCGTGCGCGCCGCGCTCGAGGCCGCCACGGTTCAGCCACACGGCGCCGACGCCCGCGGCACGCGCACCCGCGATGTCGAAGGCGAGCGTGTCGCCGACGTGCCACGCGTTCTCAGGTGCGACACCGAGCTCGGCGAGGGCGGCGTGGAAGATGCGGGCATCGGGCTTGGCCGAGCCGACCTCGGCGGAGACGAGCACCGCGTCGAAGGCATCCGTCAGCCCGACCCTGTCGAGTTTCGCGCGCTGCACCGGCCCCGGGCCGTTGGTGACGAGGGCCGTGCGGATGCCGTGCGCCGCCGTAGCCCGCAGCAGCTGCGCCACATCGTCATAGGCGCGCATCGCGGCGAGCTCGGCCTGCCAGTGCACGTGCGCGAGCGCGTCGGTGGAGCGCGCCTCGACGCCGAACTCCTCGTGCGCGCGGCGCCACACCGCGCTGTGCAGCTCGAACGCGCCGACGTCGCCGAGGCACCAGCCGTCGACGTGCGCCTCGAAGACCTCGGCTTCGAAGGCGAGCGTGCGCCGGGCGACCTCGCGCGGGTCGAGGCCGTGCTCGCGCGCGAAGTGCTCGGCGGCGACCTCGACACCGGATTCGAGAGCCGCGAACCAGTCGACCAGCGTGCCGTCGAAGTCGAGCAGCAGAGCCTCGGGCACCATGCGGCCAGGCTAACGCAGCAGGCTCGCGCGGGCGGCAGCACGCACCGCGTCGGTCACCTCGTCGAGCACCCCCGACGCGAGCGACCAGCGCTGCCAGTAGAGCGGCAGGCGGATGTCCTTCGTTCCCGCGAGGCGCACGAGCTCGCCGCTCGCGAGCTGAGCCGCGCACTGCTGGTCAGGCAGCAGACCCCAGCCGAGGCCGCCCATGACGGCGCGCGCGAAGTCCTCGGTGGTCGGGATGTAGTGCCGCGGCGCCTGCACCTCGCGGCCGCCGACGACCTCGCGGTACAGCCGGTGCTGCAGCATGTCCTTCCGGTCGAAGTCGAGGAACGGGGCGTTCGCGATGCGCCGCACGTGCGCCTCGCCGCCGAGGTGGGCCTCGACATAGGCCGGGCTGCACACCGCCCGGTAGCGCATCGCGCCGAGTCGCACGCTGACGGCGCCCTGCACCGGCTCGGCCACGCTCGTCACGGCCGCCGCGACCTCGCCCGAGCGCAGCAGCTCGAGCGTGTGCTCCTGGTCGTCGCGGCGGATGTCGAACACGAGGTCCGCGCGCGGTGCGAAGGTCAGCAGCGCGTCGAGGAACCAGGTCGCGAGCGAGTCGGCGTTGACGGCGATCGGCAGCGAGAGCGCCCCGCCCTCGCGCCCGGACTCGCCGAGCTCGCGCGCGAGGTCGACGCCGAGCAGCTGCAGCTTGCGGGCGTGTCGCAGCACCACGAGGCCGGCCTCCGTCGTCCCGACCGGCGTGCTGCGCCGCACGAGCACCGCGCCCGCCGCCTGCTCGAGCGCCTTCATGCGCTGCGAGACCGCCGACGGTGTGATGTGCAGCCGTGCGGCCGCGGCGTCGAAGGTGCCCTCGTCGATCACGGCGACGAGGGTGCGGAGCTGCTCGTGGTGGAACTCAACCATAAGCACAGCTTATGCAGCATCACTTTCTTTAGCTGGTGTTCAGGCATCCGCCCTGCCTAACGTTGCATCGTGCCTCTTGCGACGACCCTCTTCCCCGCCCTCCTCGGCCTCGGCACCGGCATGTCGCTCATCGTCGCGATCGGCGCTCAGAACGCCTACCTGCTGCGTCTCGGCGTGAGCGCCGGCCGCCGCGTCATGCTTCCGGCCGTGCTGTTCTGCGCCGTCTCCGACGCGGTGCTCATCACGGCGGGCACGCTCGGGGTCGGCGCGCTGATCCAGCGCGCGCCGGTCGCCATGGACGTCGTGCGCGTCGTCGGCGCGGGTTTCCTGCTCGTTTACGGCTTCCTCGCGGCCCGGCGCGCGATCAAGCCGAAGGGCGAGGCGCTGGCCGTCGAGGATGCCCCGGCACGCGGCATCCGCCTCGGCACCGCCATCGCGACCGTCGCGGCGTTCACGTGGCTCAACCCGCACGCGTACCTCGACACGGTCGTCTTCCTCGGCTCGATCGCGAGCCAGCAGGCGCCGGACGCCCGCTGGTGGTGGGTCGGCGGCGCCATCGTCGCGAGCTTCGTCTGGTTCTTCTCGCTCGGCTTCGGCGCGCGCCTGCTGCGCCCGCTGTTCGCCCGGCCCACGGCCTGGCGCGTGCTCGACGGCGCGACCGCGGCCATGATGATCGCCATCGCCGCCGAGCTCGCCCTGCAGGGCTGAGGCCGCGTAACCCGCGGCAATCTCGATGGACGGGCGAGGGGATGCCTCGCCAGACTGCTCGCATGAGAGCTGTCGCCGTGGTCGGCAACCCCAAGCCCGCCTCGCGCACCGCCGACGCGGCGGAGCGCCTCGCCCGCGCACTCGGCGCCGATGACGTCGAGGTGATCGATCTCATCGGGCTCGGCGGCAAGCTCATCGGCTGGGGCGACCCCGAAGTCGCCGCCGCGGTCGCGAAGGTGCAGGCGGCGGAGGTCGCGGTCTTCGCCTCACCGACCTACAAGGCCACCTACACGGGGCTGCTCAAGCTGTTCCTCGACCAGTTGCCGACCGCGACCGGGCTCGCCGGCGTCGTGGCCGTGCCGCTCATGCTCGGCGGCGGCCCCGGGCATGCGCTCGCGCCCGAGCTGCTGCTCAAGCCCGTGCTCGTCGAGGTCGGGGCGACGGTGCCTGCTCCCGCGGTGTACCAGCTCGACTCGACCTACGCCGACGACCCGAAGCTCGCGGAGTGGGCCGAGCGCTGGGGCCCGGTCATCCGCTCGCTCGCCGCGCAGCGCGCCGAACTGCGCCGCTAGACACCGCCCCGCGCGCGCTCGACGCGGTGCGGCTGCAGACCGAGGCGGATGATCGCGAGCTGCATGGCCGAGGGGAATGCGCTGCGGCGCGCCTCGTCCGGCCCCGAGCCGACGGCGAAGCCGCCGTCGACGGCGCGGATGGGGATGACATCCGTGCCGCCCGCATCGACCTGCCAGGTGCCGTTCGGGATACGGTTCACGTGCAGTTGGAACTCCCCAACGGGGAACCGGAACTTGTGGCCGATCGCCACGGCATTCTCGTCATAGATGCGACCCATGAGAGCGGTATACCCCGTGCGGCTCCGCGCCGCACGGCATGATTGCGAGGGCTGCGCTGCGCGCCGCCGCGTGCGGTCGGGACGAGAGCGACGGGAGCCTGAAATGACGGATGAAGCGCAGGTGGGGCGCCCGCGCGCCGTGATCGTGTCGGGCGCCGGTCGGTACGCCGACCCGTGGCACCCGTTTCCCGAGACCTCGGCGCGCATCGCCGCGGTGCTCACGAGCGCGGGCTTCGCGGTCGAGATCGATGAGCGGGTGGATGCCCGGCTCGCCGCCCCCGGCGACGCCGACCTCCTCGTCGTCAACGTCGGGCACCCCGACCCCGCCGAGGGCGCCGCCGATGCGGCATCCGCCGCGGGCCTGCTCGCCTGGGCGAGCGCGGGGCGCCCGCTGCTCGTCGCGCACGTGTCATCGACGTCGTTCCCGGGCTTCCCCGAGTGGGAGGCGGTCCTCGGCGGAATCTGGGTGCGCGGCACGACCTTCCATCCCGACTACGGCCCCGCACGCATTGAGATCGTCGACCACGCGCACCCGATCACGACCGGCATCGGCGACTTCGAGCTGCGCGACGAGCGCTACACCGACCTGCGACTCGGCCAGGGGCTGCACGTGCTGGCGCAGCACACCCACGAGGGCGTCGCGCATCCGCTGCTGTGGGCGCACCACTACGGCGACGCGCGCGTCGTCTACGACGCCCTCGGCCACGACACGGCCTCGTACGACAGCCCCGAGCACCGCGAGCTGCTGCGGCGGGCGGCGCTCTGGCTGATCGGGCGCTGACGCGGGTCAGGCGTCGAGGGCCAGCTCGCTCTCGGCGCCGTCGGGCCAGGTGATGTGCAGGATGTCGCCATCGGGTCGCACAGCGGGCGGAGCCCCGAGCACGCGGCCGAGCCCGATTGCGACGACGACCGCCCCGTCACCTGCGGCATCGAGCGGCACGGTCACGTGATCCACCACGATCAGGTCGGCGAGCGGCGAGGCGTCCCGCACGGCGACGGTCTCGACCTCGGCGCTGCGGCAGCCGAGCAGCGGGACGAGCTCAGCGCGGACATCCGCCGCTCCCCCGCCTCTCGGCACCGGCCAGCCCGACACACGCACCGCGACGGCCGGTGCCGCATCGCCGAGTACACGGACCGCGCGCACCTCCCACGCGCCGCGTGCCGCCGAGGTCGTGACGACCTCGGGCCCCGGCGTCACAGCGCCCTTGTAGCCGCTGCCGTGATCGCGCGCGCCGGCCTCGACGGCGACCCAGTGCGCCGTCGCGCGCGAGGCGCCGATGAGTGCGATGCCGTCGTCGGCCGTCGTGACCCGGTGGAATCCGGCACGGTGGGCGACGGCACCTGCTGTATCGACGACGGTCGCGAGCTGGTCGACGGGGCGGCCCACCGCGTCGCCGCCGAGCGGCGGGATCGTCGCCGTGGAATATCCGAGACGGGCGTAGAGGGGCGAGTCGGCGACGACCGCGCCCTCGGCCTCATGGTCGGTGCCGTGGTTGACGACCCGCACGAGTCCATCGGCTGCCGTGCCGGAGACGAGCCAGCCCGGCGCGGCGAGCACGCGGCGCACGTCGCCGCGCTCGAGCGGCAGCGGCTCCTCGACGGCGGTCCACACCGGGTGCTCCGCCGGCAGCACGAGCCCGTACATGCCCTTCGCCGCCCAGTACGGCGAGCCGGCACCGGAGTACGACTGCGTCATCGCCGGCCAGCCGCGCGTGATGCCGAGGGTGAGCAGCCCGCGTTCGTCGGGCACCCCGCGCGCGAGGAACGCGTCGAGGATGCCGCTCGCGGCGCGCCGGACGAGCCCGGGCGCCACCCCGTCCACGCCCGCGACCACCCCTGCCCAGAGCGGCGCCGCGGCGGCGAAGCGGTAGATCAGGCTGCGGCCCTGGAGCACGGGCATCCCGTCGCCGCCCACGAGGTGGACGAAGTCCTGCAGGTACTCGCCGAGCTGCCGTCGCCACTCGGCGGCGAGCGCCTCGGAGCCGAACCGCACCGCGCCGGGTTGCGCAGCCCAGAACAGCGGATAGAACTGCATCGCCCAGCCGCTGTAGTAGTCGTACGCCCGCAGCGTCGCGCCGTCCGAGTACCAGCCGCCCTCGCGCGCGCACGACGCATGGAAGGCGAGGGTGTGCGCCATGTCCGCCTCGGAGAACCGACCGCCGACCGAGGCGAGGAAGGTCTGCGCCACCGCGCGGAACCACACCCAGTTGTTGTCGGGGTACCACGCCCCGACCGAGTCCTCGAGCCAGGCGATCACGTTCGCCTGTTCCCCCGCCGAGAGCGTGTCCCACAGCCACGTGCGCGTGAGCTCGAGCACGATCACGATCGACGCGGCCTCGACCTTCGCCTGGTCGAGCTCGGACAGGCGCGGCCAGCGCTCGGGCGAGGCGGGGTCCGTGCCCGTGATGAGCCCCGCGCGATACCAGTCGAGCAAGCCGTGGGGGTCGGCACCGTCCTCGCCGGCGAGGCGGAAGCCGACCAGCAGGAACGAGCGGGCGAAGCCCTCGAGGCCGTCGCTGTCGGGGCCGTAGGAGCTGACCTTGCCGGGCAGCGCGACACGGGCGCGGCCCGGGGAGAAGTACGGGCGCAGCGCGAGCAGCAGCTGGTCGGCGGCAGCGGCCCAGTGCGCGCGGGTGAGGCCCGTGCGGGGCGAGAGCGCGAAGTCGCGTTCGGGCAGGAGGAGGGTCATCCCTTCGCCGCCCGTTCCTCGGGCAGCGCCGACGCCGCCACCGACGACTCGCGCACGATGAGCTCGGGCTCGAGCTGCACGTGATGCATGGGCCGCGTCGAGCCCTCGTCGAGACGGGCGATCAGGGTCTCGACGGCGACCCGGCCGACCCAGCTCTTCGGCGGTCGAACGGCCGTGATCGGCGGCGAGCCGAGGTGCGCGACCTCGTCGTCGTACGCGACGACGGCGAGATCATCGGGCACGCGGATGCCGCGATCGACGCAGTGCTGCACGAACTGCAGCGCCTGGCCGTCGGGGTGCACGAGCAGGGCGGTGGTGCCGGTCTCGCGACAGCGGGCCAGCACCTCGTCCATGAACGCCTCGCCCCCGTCATCGAGGCACAGGTTGGCGTCCGCAGCGACCGCGTCGTCCGGGCTCTGACCGAGCGATTCGAGCGTCTCGACCCACCCGCGCCGGATCGGCGCGAAGGTCGGGCTGGTCACCGAGGCCAACAGCCCGATGCGCTCGTGGCCCGCTTCGTGCAGGTGCCGCACCGCGGTCTCGGCACCGCGCGCATGATCGGTCGAGACCGACTCGAGGCGCGTCGTCACGAGACCGCGCGGCGGCCGCCGCTCGGTGAGCACGACGGGCACCGGCAGCGCGTCGAGCCAGCGCAGCAGTTCCCGCCCCTCGGGCCCCGCGGTCTCGGGCGCCGCGATCACCCCGTGCACGCCCGGCATGTCGACGAGCGCCTGGATCTGCTTGCGGTTGTCGGCCGCGTCGTAGCGCGAGCCGCGCAGCAGGAGGCGCGCCCGCGACTGCGCGGCCGCGACCCGCGCACCGTTGACGACCTGCGGCCAGTAGTAGTCGAGCGACGGCACCACGACCCCGATGGTGTACTTCGCGAGCCCGGCGTCGACGCTCTGGCCGCGAGCCGAGTGGTCGAGCGGGCTGCGCAAGGTCGCACCGCCGTGCACGCGCGTCACGAGCCCCTGCCTGGCGAGGTCGTTGATGTCACGCCGCACGGTCATCTCGCTCACCTCGAGGACACGGGCGAGCTCGGTCACGAGCACCGAGCCGTTGCGGCGCAGCTCGTCGAGCAGGCGCTCCTTGCGCTGCACCGAGAACCGGGCCGCCGTGCGGTTGTCGTCCGTCATCGCTCGCCCTCCGTCGCCGCCCGCACCGTCACCGTGAGCCGCCCGCCGGGCTCATGCAGCGCGAGCGTGAGCCGGGTCAGCCGCGGGCCCCAGACCGCGGTCAGCGCGGGGTCGTCGAGATCCCAGTCGTCGAGCACGACGGATGCCTCGGGCCGGTCCCACTCGACGATCGCCGCGCGCGCTGCGCCCGGCACGGTCACGCGCAGCGCCGTGTCTCCGATGCGCTCGGGGTCGGCGCGCAGCAGGTAGTGCACGATCGCGGGAGCATCGGGGGCCGGAGCGCCGGATGCCCCGGTGAGCGCCCACGCATCGGTGACGGTCACGGCCCGCGCCGCGCGATCGAGACGCACCGCCCGTCGCCACGAGGCGCCGGCCGCGAGCGGATAGGCCCCGGCCAGCTCGAACTCGGCGCCGGTGTCGTCGACCCCGATCAGCTCGGCCCGGAAGCCCGATCCGACGCCCTGCTCGAGCCCGTACGGCGCAGGCGCCGCGTGCCAGCTGCTCTGCATCGCGCGGATCTCGTAACGCCGCGGTCCGAACGTCTGTGCCGTGTAGGTCGTCTTGCCGGCGTCCGCCACCACGGGCACGCCGTCGAGCGCAACGATGACCGAGCCGAGGTCGAGGTGGTTGTGGTGCTCGCCGTTGTGCCCGCCCTTGAGTGCGAACGCGAGCCCCTCGGCGGTGCCGGCGCGCTCGCGCACGAGCAGCACCTCGATCGAGGCCAGCCAGCTGCGCGCCACGAGCGGGGCGGCCGCTGGATGCCCGGCCGCCCAGCCCCTGTCGGCCAGCGCGTGCAGCAGGCGCCCGAGACCACCCGAGACCGGTGCGAGCGGAGCGCCCGGGGTCTTCTGCGCCAGGGCGTGGCGCGCTGCATCCTCATCGCCGACCCTCCGCCCCCACGCGAACGGGACGTGCCACGGCTCACCGCCGCGCGCGAGGCCCGAGCCGTCCGCCACGTTCACGTAACGCTCGCCGCCGAGGTGCATGCGATGGGGGAACGAGACGGTAGCCGCGAGGGGCCCGACACCGGAGGCGTCGAGCGTTCCCCGCGTCGCGCGCCGCACCAGGTCGAGCGCCTCGAGCGCGCGACATGCGCCGTTCCACCAATAGGCGAAGCCCTCATCGGTCGCGCCGTCGGAGGGCAGCGTCGCCACGTAGCGGTCGATGCCGTCGAGGGAGCGCGCGACGAGCTCGGCGCGTTCGGCGGCGTCGTCGGACAGCAGCACCGCGGCCGCGATCACGTTGCCGTGGATCCACGGACTCCAGTTGTGCACGTCGCCGTCGAGACCGAGCCAGTGCCAGTCGCGACGCGTCAGGAACGGCTCGAACACGCGGCGGCGCACCTGCTCGCGGATGCGGGCCCGCAGCCCCGGCACCCGCGCGTCGAGCGCCGCGCCGAGCACGTGATCGGCCCAGGCGAGCTGCGCTGCCAGCTCGCCGGCGCCGAGGTCGAGGTACGGGCTCGCGTCGCGCGGCACGACCTCGCCGTGTGCGGCGAACACGTCGTCGTGCGCCGCCCATGACCAGCCGGTCTGCTCGCACGCGAGGGCGATGCCGTCGGCGGCCTCGTCGAGCCAGCCGACCTCGCCCGTGGCGGCGGCGAGCACGACCGCGCGCGTCAGTCGCTCGGCGCGGCCGCGCACCCTGTCCTCGTAGCGGGTGCGGTTGCCGTCGCGGAAGAAGCTCGCGAACTGCGAGAGCAGCGGCTGGGGCCAGGTCGTGCCGACGTCGCCCGCGGCCTCCGCGGCGAGCGCCGAGAGCGTCGGCGCGTCGAGCGCGTTCCAGAAGGCGCGATCGCTGAGAGCCGGGATGCCGAGCCGGGATTCCCCGCCGGACAGCGCCGTGCGCAGGGCATTCGCCGACATCGTCTCGCCCCAGTGCGCGCGCAGCGGCCCCGCGAACGGCGCGAAAGCCGCCCATGAGCCGGCGGCGCCGGAGGCGGTGGGCAGCGGGTCGGTCGTCATTGACATCTGTTCGTTTCTGTTTGAGTCCGAACAACCTTGTTCGGCCTGTTTGACTCGCATCGAGCGTGAGTATTCACTGAATCCCGCAACGGCGCAACCGCTCCTGCGGCGGCCCGCCCACCCCCGTCCACCTCGCTGGAGCACGCCGCACGATGACACCGAGCCGATCGCCTGAAGCGCTCATCCTGATGAGCCGTCACGCGTTCCACGACCAGTTCGACGAGGCACGATTGGCGCGTCTGCGCGGCCTCGCGAGCCTTCCCGACCCGGTGTGGACCGACGACCTCGACGACCCCGCCCTGACCGACCGCCTCGCTCGCGTGGAGGTGCTCATCACGGGCTGGGGCGCCCCTCTGCTCGACGCGACCCGGCTCGAGCGGATGCCCTCGCTGCGGGTCATGATCCACAGCGCCGGCACCATCCGCCCCATCGTGAGCGACGCGTTCTGGGAACGCGGCATCGTCGCCGCGAACGTCGCGGACACGAACGCGCAGCCCGTCGCCGAGTTCACGCTCGCGGCCGTCATCATGGCCGGCAAGCGTGCGCCCTTCCTCGCCGCCGATCTGCGCGCAGGCGGCAGTTGGGCCGACACCGGTCGCTACGGGCGACTCGGCAACGTCGGCCGCACGATCGGCGTGGTCGGGTTCTCCCGCGTGGGGCGCCGGGTCGTCCCCGCGCTGCAGCAGCTCGTGGGCGCGACCTGCCTGGTCTACGACCCGTACGCCGACGCGGCCGAGGTCGAGGCATCCGGTGGCCGCCTGGTCGACAGCCTCGAGGAGCTGCTGCCGCGCGTCGACGTGCTGTCGCTGCACGTTCCCGCACTGCCCGAGACGCACCACATGATCGGCGCGGCCGAGCTCGCCGCCCTGCGCGACCACGCGACCGTCATCAACACCGCCCGCGGCACGGTCATCGACACGGCCGCGCTCGAGGCGGAGTGCACCTCGGGTCGCCTCAATGCCATCCTTGACGTCACGGACCCGGAGCCGTTGCCTGATGCATCGATCCTGTACACGCTGCCCAACGTGATGGTCACCCCGCACATCGCCGGATCGCTCGGCAACGAGCTGTTCCGCATGACGGATGCCGCGCTCGACGAACTCGAGCGGCACGTCCGCGGCCTTCCCCTGACCACCGCGGTCAGCAGCGCCGACCTTCGGCTCAGCGCCTGACCGAGACGCCGCACCACCCCCTGCACCACATCGGAATGACAAAGGAGTTATCCACCATGAAGCGCCCCATGCGCATGCTGGCCCTCGCCGGCATCACAGCCTCCGCGCTCGCCCTCGCGGGCTGCGCCGGCTCGCCGAGCACGTCTTCGAACAACGGCTCGGGCAAGACCACGCTCACCATCACCACCTGGGACTACGCCGACACCCCCGAGTTCAAGGCGCTCTTCACCGCCTTCGAGAAGGCGAACCCCGACATCACGATCCAGCCCGTCGACGTGCCGACGGCCGCCGACTACGAGGCGAAGATCACCACGATGCTCGCCGGCGGCGACTCCACCGACATCATCACGGTGAAGAACCTGACCGACTACTCGGGTTACGTCGCCAAGCAGCAGCTCGTCAATCTCGACGACGTCGAGAAGGCGGCGCCGTCCGACAAGCTCGCCGGCCTCGACTCGTACCAGTACAAGGGCGACTACTTCGCCCTGCCGTATCGCACCGACTTCACCGTGCTCTTCTACAACAAGGACCTGTTCCAGAAGGCCGGCCTGGCTGCCCCCGACAACCTGACGTGGGACCAGTTCGCGCAGGACGCGGCGAAGCTCACGAGCGGCAGCGGTGCGAACAAGGTCTACGGCGCCTACGTCCACACCTGGAACTCGCTCGTGCAGGGCATCTCGGCCGTGCAGAACGGCAAGGACCTGACCGACCCGAGCGACTACAGCTATCTGACCGATCAGTACAACATGATGCTGAAGCTGCAGAAGGCCGGCGACATCCCGAACTACGGCGAGGCCACGGCGCAGAAGCTCGCCTACCAGACCGAGTTCGAGACCGGCAAGGCCGCCATGGTGCCGATGGGCACGTGGCTCATCGCTCCGCTGCTCGCGGACAAGGCCAAGGGCGTCTCCGTGCCGAACTGGGGCATCGCCCAGCTGCCGCAGATCACCGCGGGGCAGCCGATCGTCACCGACGGCGGCCCGACCGGCTTCGGCATCAACAAGAACGCCAAGGACGTCGCGGCGGCAAAGAAGTTCATCGCCTTCGCAGCGAGCGAGCAGGGTGCCGAAGCGGTCGCCTCGATCGGCATCGTGCCGTCGTACCAAAGCGACACCATCACGCAGAAGTACTTCGGCCTCGCCGGCATGCCCCAGGACGACCTATCCAAGAAGGCCTTCGCGCCGGACTCGGTGAAGCCCGACATCCCCGTCAACCCGAACGCCGCGGCGGTCAACACCGTCCTCAGCCAGGAACACCAGCTGATCATGACGGGCTCCAAGTCGGTCAGTGCCGGCATCAAGGAGATGGAGTCCCTCGTGAAGAGCCAGGCGCTGAGCCAGTAGGTGCTGCAGATGACCACGACTGTGGCCCACGTCGAGTCGGGGCGCGCCGAACGCGCCCCGGCCCGCGGCCGCGTGCAGCGCCGCCGCGCCACCCTCATCGGCTGGAGCTTCATCCTGCCGAACTTCCTCGGCTTCGCCCTGTTCACGCTCGTGCCGGTGATCGCCGCGCTCGGGCTGTCGTTCATGAGCTGGGATGCCTACAACCCGCCCAAGTGGGTCGGCCTGCACAACTTCATCCGGCTCTCGCAGGACCCGATGTTCTGGGCGGCCCTCGAGAACACCGTGCTCTATGCCGTCGGCCATGTGCCGTTGACGCTCGCGCTCTCGCTCGGCCTCGCGCTCGTCCTCAACCGCAAGCTCCGCGGCATCGAGTTCTTCCGCGTCGCGATCTTCTTCCCCTACATCAGCTCGCTCGTGGCGATCGCCATCGTGTGGAACCTGCTCTTCGACCCGACGAGCGGCCCCGTGAACGTGCTGCTCACGCACCTGGGCGTGCACAACCCGCCCGGATGGACCTCGAGCACGACCTGGGCCCTGCCCGCCGTGATCATCACGAGCGTCTGGAAGGACATGGGCTACTACATGATCCTGTTCCTGGCGGGTCTGCAGGCGATCCCCGGCGAGCTCTACGAGGCGGCCTCCGTCGACGGCGCGAGCGCGTGGCACAAGTTCTGGAACGTCACCGTGCCGGGCCTGCGCCCGACGACGTTCTTCGTGCTCGTCATCCTCACCGTGTCGAGCTTCAAGGTCTTCGACCTGATCTTCGTCATGACCGAGGGCGGCCCGGGCCGCGCGACGCTCGTGCTCTCTCAGCTCATCTACCAGGACGGGATCCTGAACGGCCAGTTCGGCTACTCGTCGGCGATCTCGCTCGTGCTGTTCGTCATGGTGCTCCTCATCACGCTCTTCCAATACCGGCTGCAGAACAGGAGGCAGGACTGATGGCGATCGATGCGCGCCTGGGCGGTGACATCCGCCCCACTCTCCGCGCCAAGCGCAATCGCGAACGTCTCTCGAAGACGGTCGTCTACGTCCTGCTCTCGGTGCTGCTGCTCGTCGTCCTGCTGCCGTTCCTGTGGATGCTGTCGTCGTCGTTCAAGAACAACGTCGACGTGCTGTCGGTGCCCATCCACTGGATCCCCCAGCACTGGGTGTGGAGCAACTACCGCGACATCTGGAAGCAGGTGCCGCTCGCCGGTTACCTCGGCAACTCGGCGCTGCTCGCCGTCTCCATCACCTTCCTGCAGGTGCTGACGGGCAGTTTCGCGGCCTACGGCTTCTCGAAGGTCAAGTTCCCGGGCCGCGACGGGCTGTTCCTCGCCTATCTTGCGACGATCGCCGTGCCCTGGCAGGCGTACATGATCCCCCAGTACGTGATGATGCAGCACGCCCACCTCACGAACACCTTCTGGGCGCTCATCCTGCTGCAAGCCTTCGGCGCATTCGGCGTGTTCCTGATGCGGCAGTACTACCTGACGATCCCCGAGGAGCTCACCGAGGCGGCGCGTCTCGACGGCCTGAGCGACTACGGCATCTGGGCGCGCATCATCCTGCCGCTGTCGAAGCCCGCCCTGGCCTCGCTCGCCCTGCTCACCTTCGTGAACACGTGGAACGACTACATGGGCCCGTTCATCTACCTGTCGAGCAACAGCCTGTGGACGGTGCAGCTCGGTCTGCGCCAGTTCATCGGGCAGTACTCCGCCGACTACGCGATGATCATGACCGGATCGGTCATCTCGATCATCCCGGTGCTGGTCATCTTCCTGTTCGGTCAGCGCTACTTCATCGCGGGCATCGCGACGAGCGGCATGAAGGGCTGAGGATGTCCGTCAAGCTGCCCACGCTGAGCCAGCCCGGCTTCGACCTCGTCTTCGGCTACGTCTACACGGGCCTCGCCGTCAACCTGTCGATGGCGCTCGCGAACCTGCCTCTCGCGGTCTCGCTCGCCCTCGTGCGGCAGCCGGGGGCGGCCTGGCCGTTCTTCGTGGTCCTGTCTCTCACGCTCGCGCCGTCGCTCGTCGGGGCGTTCACGGCCTTCGACGCGATGAACGCCGGCGACACGCGGCCGTTCCGCGCGTTCTGGCTCGGGTGGCGGCGCGGCATGAAGCGGGCGGGCCTGCTCGGCCTCGCGCTCGACGGCCTCGTGCTCGTCGTGGGGCTCGACCTCGCCTCGACCGCGGGGGCGCCCGTGGGGGCGGCGCTCGTGCCCGTGCTCGTCGCGGTCGTCGCCGTCGCCGTGGCGGTCGTGGTGCTGGCGCTCGCCGGCTTCGCCGCGGGCGGCGTTGGGGCGGATGCCCCGACGGCAGCCCTGCTGAAGGCATCCGTCTACCTCGCGATCCGTCGCTGGCCGCTCACGCTGCTGTCGCTCGCCGCCCTCACCGCCGCGGTCGCGTTCGTGCTCGCGCAGCCCGTGCTCGGCACGCTGCTCGGCGTCGCGCCCCTGCTGTTCGTCGTCTTCAGCAACGCCCGGGCGACGCTTGCGCCGCTCGCGCACGCAGCAGGCTGAGGCACAGGGCCCGGCGACGGCGCTAGCGTGGCCGCATGTACACGCCGCGGTTCAACCAGGTCGACGACGAGGGCGAGATCCGCGCCATGGTCGAGCAGGCGCGCGTCGCGTGGTTCGTCACGGTCGGCGAGGGCGGGATGCCGCAGGCCACGCTCCTGCCGATCATCTGGCGCGGCGACACGGTCGTGGCCCACCTCGCCCGCGCGAACCGGCAGTGGCGCGGGCTCGCCGACGGCTCCCCCGTGCTGCTCGTCGTCACGGGGCCCGATGCCTACATCCACCCGGGCTGGTACGCCACGAAGGCCGAGAGCGGCGAGGTCGTGCCGACGTGGAACTACTCGGCCGTGCAGCTCGCCGGCACCGTGACCGTGCACGACGACCCCGAGTGGCTCCGCGCGGCGGTCACCGACCTCACGGACATCCATGAGGCGCACCGCCCCGACGCGTGGCGGGTGACGGACGCACCCGCCGGCTACGTCGACATGCAGCTGACCGGCATCATCGGGCTCGAAGTGCACGTCGAGCGCGTCGAGGGCAAGGCGAAGCTCAGCCAGAACCGCTCGCTCGCCGATCGCGAGGGCGTGATCGACGGGCTCGCGGGCGAGCCGTTCGCCGGGGCCGGCGAGGTCGCGGCCGCGATGCGCGCTGCGCTCCCGCCGGACGCCGCGCCTACTGCGTGAGCGCCGCCACGATCGTCTGGGCGTCGCCCCAGAACTGCGCGTAGTAGTACGGGTCGGAGTTGACCTGCACGGCGTGGGCGAGCAGCGTCGGCTGCATCGTGCGCCACCCCGGGATCGTCACGAGCTTCTCGTAGAAGTGCAGGGATGCCGTGTAGGGGTCCATCCGCTGCGCGTACGTACCCCACAGGCCGTTGTCGCGCTGCTGGAAGAGGCCGCGGCTGTCGGGGCCGGCTGCGTCGCCGTAGTCGAGGTTGCGCAGCCGCGTCTCGCCGATCGCCGTCATGACGCCGACCGTCTGGGTATGCGTGCCGATGCCGAGGGAGCGCGCCGCGTTGATGACTTCGGCCGCGTTGACGAGCTGCGCCTGGCAATAGCCGGCGACGGGCCCGCGCGGAACGGTCACCGAGCCGACGACGACCGGGGATGCCGCGGGGCACGGGTTCGACGCGACCCGGGTGGTCGATGCGGCGCCGCTGCCCGCGTGCGCGATCGACATGAACCCGGCGACGAGCAGTGCGACGGTGAGCACGACGAAGCCGCCGAGCACGGCGGCGGCGGTGCGCAGCACGCCCGACCGCGCGGAACCGCGCCGTGCGCGCCCGCGCCGCTTCGTGCTGCCCCTGGTCATCGTGAGCCGAAGCTACCGGGCGAAGTTGTGCGGAGGCATCGGCCGCGCGGCTGATGTCCCAGACCTTTCGGGTGGCATCCAGCCATCACTCAGCCGCACGCGGCCGTCGGCTCAGCCCCTCGGAACGGGCGTCATCCAGGTGAAGCGCCCGCACGCCGGGCAGCGCGTGTACTTCCGCCCCATGCTGTGCGGAGCGAAGGTGAGGGATGCCGCGCTGAGCTCGGAGCGCACACCGCAGCTGCCGCACTCGTAGACGTGGCTCGCGCTCCGGCCCCGCTGCACCAGGTAGTTGACGCCCAGTGCGGCGGGGATCAGGAGGAGCGGGAGGAACGACGAACCTGACGGGGCCACGCGCAGATCATCTCAGTCCGCGCGCCGCCCCGTCGGACATCCCACGCTCAGGAAAGCCTCTCGATGACCATCGCCATGCCCTGGCCGCCGCCCACGCACATCGTCTCGAGGCCGAAGCGGCCGTCGTAGG
Source organism: Microbacteriaceae bacterium (assembly GCA_009780695.1). Taxonomy (GTDB): domain Bacteria; phylum Actinomycetota; class Actinomycetes; order Actinomycetales; family Microbacteriaceae; genus Gryllotalpicola. The sequence goes on along the minus strand of WQZN01000002.1, from coordinate 321,238 downwards.
TCTGCAGGTTGTTGATCAGGGTCGTGGTGATGCGCGCCCCGGTCATGCCGAAGGGGTGGCCGAGGGCGATCGCGCCGCCCGAGACGTTGAGCTTGTCCTCGTCGATGCCCAGCTCGCGTGCCGAGCCGAGCACCTGCACCGCGAAGGCCTCGTTGATCTCGGCGAGGTCGATGTCGCCGATCGTCATGCCCGCGTTCGCGAGGGCGCGTCGCGTCGCCTCGATCGGGCCGAGGCCCATGATCTCGGGCGAGAGCGCCGAGACGCCGGTGGACACGATGCGTGCGAGCGGGGTGATGCCGAGCTCTTTGGCGCGGACATCCGACATCACCACGAGCGCGGCCGCGCCGTCGTTGAGCGCGCACGCGTTGCCGGCCGTGATCGTGCCGTCGGGGCGGAAGACGGGCTGCAGCCCGGCGACCGCCTCATAGGTGGTGCCGGTACGGGGGCCGTCGTCGGTCGAGACGACGGTGCCGTCCGTCAGGCGCACGGGCGTGATCTCGCGAGCGAAGAAGCCCGAGGCGATCGCGGCCTCCGCGCGGTTCTGGCTGCGCACGGCGAAGCGGTCCTGCTCCTCGCGGGTGATGCCCGTGAGCTGCGCGACGTTCTCTGCGGTCTGTCCCATGGCGAGGTAGACGTCGGGCAGCAGGCCGTCCGCACGCGGCTCGCGCCACGCCTCTGCTCCGCCCGCGGCGCGCGCCGCCGAACGCGCCATCGCCTCGGCGAACAGCGGGTTCTTGGCCTCGGCCGGGTAGTCGGCCGTGCCGAAACGGAACCGGCTGACCGTCTCGACGCCCGCCGAGACGAACACGTCGCCCTCCCCCGCGCGGATCGCGTGGAAGGCCATGCGCGTGGTCTGCAGCGACGACGAGCAGTAGCGGTTCACGGTCGTCGCGGGCACGTCGTCGAGCCCCAGCATCACGGCGACGCTGCGCGCGACGTTGAAGCCCGACTCGCCCGCGGGCTCGCCGCAGCCGAGCATGAGGTCCTCGACCTCGTGCGGGTCGAGCTGCGGCACCTTCGCCAGGGCCGCCTCGACGACCTGGGCTGCGAGGTCGTCGGGCCGGGCGTCCTTCAGCGAGCCCTTGTTCGCGCGCCCGATCGGCGAGCGCGCCGTCGAGACGATGACTGCTTCTGCCATTTCCGTGTTCCTTCCGAACGTGGGGTCAGCGGCCGACTTTGCCGAAGACCGAGGCGATGGGGGTGAGCACCAGCGGGCGCGCGGCGGCCCAGGCCCCGGCCATCACGGCGATCGAGGCGAGGAAGATCCAGAAGCCGAGCCAGCTGGTGGTGTCGCTGTGGCCGAACATGTGGTTGAGGTTGCGCAGCGCCCCGGTCGAGAGCACCAGGCCGACGTGCACGACGATGAACGCGCAGAAGTAGAGCATCACCGGGAAGTGCACCGCGCGCGCCCAGGTGATGGGGTAGGCGGCGCTGAGGCGCTGGTTCTTCTTGGGCCACAGGCCCGACATCCGGAAGCCGGTCAGCATCGCGAGCGGGGCCGCGAGGAACACCGTCGCGAAGTAGGCCAGCAGCTGCAGGCTGTTGTAGTAGACCCAGCCGTCCTCGGTGGGCCAGTTCAGCGAGGCGTACTGCAGCGCCGCCGAGAGCGCGTTCGGGACGACCGACCAGCTCGTCGGCACGATGCGCGCCCACTGCCCGGTCGAGAACAGCAGCACGAGGAACACGACGCCGTTGACGACCCAGAGCAGGTCGAGGCTCTGGTGGAACCACACGGTGAGGCTGATCTTGCGCGCCGGGTTCCACTTCGGGCTCCACGAGGCGGGCGGCCGCTTCTCACGCCGCACCGCGAGCCCCGACCGGATGATCAGCAGCATGAACAGCGCGTTCAGGTAGTGCGTCGCCTCGAGCCAGATGGGCAGGCCCGGGGTGGCGGTGGGCTGCCGCGTCGCGGCGCCCGAGTAGGTGTGCACGAAGTGTGCGACCGCGGGCAGGCCGATGAGCCAGCGCGAGAGCAGCACGACGACGGCCGCGGCGGCGACCACCGCGACGACCCAGCCGACGGTGCGGACGAGACGCGAGGGCGCGCGGCGCGCGGGTTCGGCCGCGAGCTGCGCGGGCGCGGTGCGGGTGGGCGCTGCGGGCTGCGCAGGTGAAGCTGCGGGGGCGGCGGGTTGGGCTGGCGGGGCGGCGGATGCCGGGGACGGCGTGACCGCGGGGGCCCCGGCTGCGACATCCACGGCCGCCACCGGCTCGACGGCCGGGGTCTCGGCGGCCGCCGCTGCCGCGACGGGCTGCGCCGCGTGCGCGGCGAGGTACTCGGGCGAGGGCTGCGGCGGCCAGGGCGCTCCCCCAGCGACGCGCGGCAGGCCCTGGCGGATGCCGGCGAGCGGCAGCGCCTGCCCGGCCGAGGTCACGGGCGTCGAGGTGGTCGCCCCCGGGGCCGCAGCGGCGGCAGTGGGAGCGGGAGCATCCAGAACCGCAGGCGCCGCATCCACCGACTCGACAGCCGGCGCCGCCGCAGCCGCGACCGCAGCGAGCACCGCGTCGTCGACGACCGGCCAGGGCGCACCGCCCGGCACCCGCGGCAGGCCGCGGCGGATCCGTGCGGGGGGCTGCCGGGTCATCCGGCCACGCCCTGCCGCTTCGCCGCGATGGCCTCGATGAGCTGGGGCACGATCTGGAACACGTCGCCCACGACGCCGAAGTCGGCGATCTCGAAGATCGGCGCGTCGGCGTCCTTGTTGACGGCGATGATCGTCTTCGAGGTCTGCATGCCGGCGAGGTGCTGGATCGCGCCTGAGATGCCGAGGGCGATGTAGAGCTGCGGGGTGACCGAGACGCCGGTCTGGCCGACCTGGTGCGCGTAGGGCACGTAGCCGTCGTCGACGGCGGCGCGCGAGGCGCCGACGGCGGCGCCCAGGGCGTCCGCGAGCCGGCCGACGAGCTCGAAGCCCTCGGCCGAGCCGAGGCCGCGCCCGCCGGAGACGACGCGGGCGGCGCCGCGCAGCTCGGGGCGGCCGGTCTCGACGACCAGAGCCTCGCGCGAGACCACCACGGGCTCGGGGCGCGAGTCGGCGGCGGCCTCGAGCGCCTCGACCACGGGGGTCACGCCGGCGGGCGCCGCCCCCGTCTGGCCCTGGCGCAGGGTCACGATCGCCGTGCCGTAGGTGAACGCCGACTGCGACTCGAACGCGCCGCCGAACACCGAGTGCGTGGCGACGACGCCCTCGTCGTCGCGCGACACGGCGACGGCGTCGAGGGCGACCGCACTGCCGATCCGCACGGCGAGGCGGCCCGCGGCATCCCGGCCCTCGATCGAGTGCGCGAGCAGCACCGCGTCGGGCGCGAGCCGCCCGACCGCGTCGGCGAGCGCGTCGACGTAGGCGCCGGAGGCGATGCGGTCGGCGCCGAGGGCCTGCGCGTGCAGCACGCGCGGCACACCGAGCGCGCCGAGCGCCGCGATCGCCTGCTCGCCCTCGCCGGGTGCGGTGACGAGCACGGCGACCGGGTCGCCGAGGGCCGCCGCGGCCTGCGCCACGAAGGCGGCCGACTTGCCGAGCGCGCCGCCGGGCGCCTCGGCCAGGAACACCACCGTGCTCATGCCAGGAATCCGTTCTCTTCCAGGTACGCGGCGAGGCGCTGGGCGCCGTCACCCTCGTCGACCACCTTGACGCCCTGCGCCCGCGCGGGGCGGCGGGCGACCGTGATCATGATCGAGCGCGGCACGACGGCGTCGGCATCCACGCCGAGCTCCGCCGTCGACAGCTGCTGGATCGGCTTCTTCTTCGCGCCCATGATGCCCTTGAGGCTCGGCATGCGCGCCTCGGGCATCCGCTCGGTCACCGACACGAGCGCCGGCAGCGTGCACTCGACGCTCTGCACCTCTCCGTCGACGGCACGACGACCGCGGACGGATTCCGCCGCGATCTCGACCGAGTCGAGCGAGGAGGCGAGCGGGATGCCGAGCCGCTCGGCCGTCATGGCCGGCACCACGCCGCCGCCGCCGTCCGTCGAGCTCGCGCCCGCGATGACGAGGTCGGCCTGCTGCTGTGCGAGGGCCTGCGCCAGGACCTCCGAGGTCAGTGCGGCATCGGCGCCCGCCAGCGCGTCGTCGACGACGTGGACCGCGCTCGCGGCCCCCATCGCCAGCGCACGCCGGATTCCGTCGACCGCGGTGGCCGGCCCCATCGCGAGGGCGACCACCTCGGTTCCGGCGTTCGCATCGGCGAACGCGATGGCGGACTCGAGCGCGCGCTCGTCGACCTCGTCGAGCACGCGGTCGACGTCGGCGCGCCGCGCCAGACCGGTCTCGAGGTGGAGTTCGCGCTGACCGTAGGTGTCCGGGACTTCTTTGACGAGGACGACGATCTTCATGCTGCAGAGACTACGAGGCGACCGCGGTCGAGCACGACGTCCCCCGCCGCGTTGAGCACGCGGAAGACGTGGTCGTCGGCCTGCTGCCACACGTGGACCGCGAGCTCGTCGCCCGGGAACACCGGCTTGCTGAACCGGCCGCTCATCGAGGTGAACCGGCTCGGGTCGCCGCCCGCGAGCGCGTGCAGCAGCACGCGCCCGACGACGCCGTAGGTGCACATGCCGTGCAGGATCGGCTTCGGGAAGCCGGCGCGCGCGGCGAAGGCGGGGTCGGAGTGCAGCGGGTTCCGGTCGCCGGAGAGGCGGTAGAGCAGCGCCTGGTCGGGGCGGGTCGCGGCGCGCAGCACCACATCCGCGTCGCCCTCGGGCTGCGTCCACTCCTCCTTCGGGCCCGGGATGCCGAAGCCGCCCTCCCCGCGGATGAACATCGACGACCGCGTCGTGACGAGCGGGGTGTCGCTGCCCGGCACGGTGCCGACGGCCTCGCTCACGACGAGGGCGCCGCTGCCCTTGTCGTACATGCCCGTAAGGGTCGAGACGACCTCGATCGTGCCCGAGGTCGGCAGGGCGCCCGCGAGCTCGACGCTCTGCTCGGCGTGCACGAGCATCGCCGGGTTGAACGTGCCGATGTCGAGGCGGCCGGAGCCGCGGAACTGGTTGAGGATGACGCCGAAGGTCGGTAGCACCGCCTGATCGACTCCGTGGCTGTTCTCGGTCGTGAACGCGAGCTCGGCCAGCGGGTCGTCCTGCCCCGCGCCGACGCCCAGTGCGTACACGAGCGCGTCGGCCGAGTCCCAGGTGACGGTGCGGGGCTCGCTCGAGCGGCCGACCGCGTCCAGGTTGAGTGGCATTTCCCTACCTCCAGGTGATCAGCGCGTCGAGCGCTTCCACGTCCGAGCCGCGCACGAGCAGCGGGTTGATCTCGAGGGACTCGAGGCGGTCGCCGAGGCGCTGTGCGAGCTCGGAGACGGCGACGACGGCATCCGCCACGGCATCGAGGTCGGCCGCCTGCGTGCCGCGCGCGCCCTCGAGCAGCTTGGCGCTGCGCAGCGAGCGCAGCCCCTCCTTCACCTGCTCGTGCGTGACGGGCAGCATGTGCAGCGTCGAGTCCTTGAAGACCTCGACCCAGATGCCGCCGAGGCCGACCGCGAGCACCGGGCCCCACTGCGGGTCGCGCACCACGCCCACGATGAGCTCGACGCCCGCGCCGCGCATCGGCTGCACGAGGGCGGCCGGTTCGGCGACGCCCGCGGTGCGGCCGGCCTCGACGACCTGCTCGAACGCGGTGCGCGCGGCATCCGCACTCGCGATGTTCAGCTTCACGCCGCCGATGTCGCTCTTGTGCGCGATCTCGTCGGCGTGCAGCTTGATCACGACCGGGCAGCCGAGCTGCTCGGCCGCGTCGGCGGCCTGGTCGGCGCTCGTGACGAGCACGTGCGGCACCGTCGGCACGCCGTTCTCGGCGAGCAGCAGCGAGGCGCGGCGCTCGGCGAAGACCTCGCCGGGTGCCGACTCGACCTCGAGCGGCTCGAGCTCGATCGCGGGGGCCGCGCTCTGGGCGCGAGCGGCGCGGTACTGCTCGGACCAGCGGATCGCGGCGCCGAGCGCCGCGATGCCGTGGTGCATGCCGCCGACCACGGTCGGGAAGTGCGCGGCCGCGGCCACCTCGCGCCCGGCCGGCGTGATGTCGACCAGGGTGTTCGAGATGACGATCACGGGCTTCTTCGTGTTCCGCATCACCTCGGCCTGGCGCGCGAAGCGCTCGACCGCGACGTCGTGGTCCGCCACGACGTGCGGCAGTTCCGCGATGTAGACGATTTCGTCGATGTTCGGGTCATCGTCGACCGTCTCCAGGGCGCGGATCGCGAGCGTGCCGTCGATCAGGATGTAGCCGGTCACGTCGATCGGGTTGCGCGCCGCCGCGAAGTCGGGCAGCACCTCCTTGAGGCGTGCGATGGTCTCCGGCGTGAACTCGGGGATCTCGATCCCCTCGTCCTCGCTGCGGTCGGAGATCAGCTCGCACGCGCCGCCCGACGGGGTCACGAACCCGACGCGCGGCCCGGGCAGCGGCCCGGTCGACGCGAGCAGGTCGGCCGTGACGATCAAGTCCTCGAGCGAGTTCACGCGGATCACGCCCGCCTGGCGGAACACCGCGTCCATCACGGCGTCGTCGCCCACGAGCGAGCCCGTGTGCGCCTGGGCGGCCTTGGCGCCCATGACGCTGCGGCCGACCTTGAGCGCGACGATCGGCTTGCCCGCGGCGAGCGCCGCCTGGGCGATCTCGCGGAACTCCTCGGGCTTGCGGATCGACTCGATGAACAGCGCGAGCACCTTCGTCGCCTCGTCGGCGACGAGGTACCGCATGACGTCGGTGAGCGACACCATCGACTCGTTGCCCATCGAGCACAGCAGGCTGAGGCCCGCGTTGCGGGTCTGGATGAGCTGGATGACGGCGCTCGCGAGCGCGCCCGACTGCAGCCCCACGCCGATGCCGCCCGAGCGGATCGTGCCGCTGATCGCGAGGCCGTAGGGGATCGTGTTCGACGCGAGGTTGACGTAGCCGTTGCCGTTCGGGCCGAGGATCGTCACGCCGCCCTCCTGCGCGATGCGCACGAGCTCGGCCTCGAGCCGCGCACCCTCGGCACCGACCTCGCCGAAGCCGGAGGTGAGCACGACGGCGGCGGGGATGCCGGCGTCCGCGACATCCTGCATCACCTGCAGCACCACGCCGGTGCCGACCATGACGAAGGCCAGGTCGACCCGCTCGGGCAGGGCCGCGATGCTCGGGTACGACTGCACCCCGTGCACCTCGATGCCCTTGGGGTTGACGAGGTACACCTCGCCGGCGTAGCCGCTGTTCAGCAGGTTCTTGTAGATGGACAGCGACCACACCGACTTGTCGGTGGCGCCGATCAGCGCGATGGTGCGCGGGTTGAACAGCGTCTGGATCTGCTCCAGGGTGACGCCGTCGGCGCGCACGTCATCGATGACCGTCATCGATCCTCCTTGATCGGGACGAAGGGTTTGTGGGGATGTCGCAGAAGAAGCACCGCGGCGGGCCGGTCCTGGGACGCACGGCCCGCCGCGGTACGGCTCGGCCTAGAAGCCGCCGATCGTGCCGATCTTGGCGTGGCCCTTGATCAGGTTGCGGGCGATCGTGCGCTTCTGGATCTCGTCGGTGCCCTCGAAGATGCGCAGCAGGCGCAGCTCGCGGTACCAGCGCTCGATCGGCAGCTCCTTCGTGTAGCCCATGCCGCCGTGGATCTGCAGCACGCGGTCGACGACGCGGTTGGCCATCTGGGTGCCGGTGAGCTTGGCGACCGAGGCGGCGTGGCGGTTGTCGATGCCCTGGTCGAGCTGCCATGCGGCGAACAGCGTCAGCCACTTGGCGGACTCGATCTCGACGTACGAGTCGGCGATCTGCCACTGGATGGCCTGGTATTCGGCGATGGGGTGGCCCATCGAGACGCGGTTCTTCGAGTGCTCGACCGCCATCTCGAGCAGGCGCTCGGCCGCGCCGATGGCGCGCGAGGGGATCAGGTAGCGGCCGTTGCCGATCCACTCCATGGCGAGCTTGAAGCCCCAGCCGACCTCGCCGAGCACGTGGTCGCCGGGAACGCGCACGTTCTCGAAGACGAGCGCGGCCGGGCCCCACTGGCCCATGGTCGGGATCGGGGTCGAGCGCCAGCCCATGGCGCGGTCGACGAGGAAGCAGGTGATGCCGCCGTTTGCGCCCTTCTCGGGGTCGGTGACGGCGAAGACCATGACGAAGTCGGCCTCGTTGCCGCCCGTGATGAAGATCTTCTCGCCGTTGATGACCCAGTCGTCGCCGTCGCGCACGGCGCGGGTGCGGATGTTGCGCGCGTCCGAGCCGGCGCCCGGCTCGGTGATCGCGAAGCAGCTGCGACGCTCGCCGTTGATGGTCGGGACGAGGTACTCGGCCTTCTGCGCGTCGGTGCCTGCGTAGAGGATGTTATCCGCGGTGCCGCCGAAGCTGAACGGCACGAAGGTGCGGCCGCCCTCCATCGCGACGATCGAGGTCATGACCTTGCCGAGGTCGGTCCCGCCGTACTCCTCCGGGGTGCCGATGCCCCAGAAGCCGGCCGCCTTCGCCTTGGCCTGCAGCTCCTTGTGCTGCTCGGGCTCGAGGCCGGGGCGGCCTTCGCGCTCGTTGCGCAGCACCTGCGGCTCGAAGGGGCGCACCTCCTTGTCGATGAATTCGCGGATGGTGTCGCGGACCATCTTCTGTTCGTCGTCGAGCGAGAAGTCGATCATTGCCGTTTTTCCTTTTTGCTTGGGTGAGATTCGGGGTGTGAGGATGCCGCGCAGCTCAGCTGACGGGGCCGCCGGAGACGTAGATGACCTGGCCGTTGACGTAGGAGGCATCGTCGGTGGTGAGGAAGGAGGCGACGCCCGCGATGTCCTCCGGGCGGCCGACGCGGCGCACGGGGATGCGCGCAGCCGCGGCCTCCTTCATCTGCTCGAAGTCGTGGCCCTGGCGCTCGGCCGTGGCACGCGTCATGTCGGTCGCGATGAAGCCGGGGGCGATGGCGTTGGTGGTGATGCCGAACGGGCCGAGCTCGACCGCGAGGGTCTTCGTGAAGCCCTGCATGCCGGCCTTCGCCGCCGAGTAGTTGGCCTGGCCGCGGTTGCCCGTGGCGGACGTGCTCGACAGGTTGACGATGCGGCCCCACTTGGCGGCCACCATCGACTTCTGCGCCTCGCGCGACCACAGGAACGCGCCGCGCAGGTGCACGCCGAGCACGGTGTCCCAGTCGCTCAGGCTCATCTTGAAGAGCAGGTTGTCGCGCAGCACGCCGGCGTTGTTGACCAGCACGTGGATGCCGCCGAGCTGCTCGACGACACTCGCCGCGGCGGCGACCACGGCCGCCTCGTCGCTCACGTCGCAGGCGAGGCCGATGGCGCGGCCTCCCGCTGCCTCGATCGCAGCCACGGCGTCGGCCGTGGCCTCCGCGGTGATGTCGATGATCGCGACGGCCGCGCCGTCTGCGGCGAGTCGCTTCGCCGTGGCCGCGCCGATTCCGCGACCGGCTCCGGTCACGACCGCGACCTTGCCATCCAGGTGTCCCACACATGCTCCTTTGCACTCATGGAAGAACAGCAGGGCCGCGGGATGCCGGGCGACCGCCGCTTCAGCGCGACGGTGCGTCGTGACGATCCGAGAGCCAAACCGAACGCTGTTCTAGAATCTGATTCCAGACGCTAGACGCTCCCCCGGCACCTCGTCAAGCACGATCCGGTCATTCGGCGTGTCGCATGATGCAACTCGGCTCGAACGGGCGCGCCGACGGCTCAGGCCGCGAGCCGTCGGACGATCTCGAGGGTCTTCTCGACCACGGCCTCGACGGCCGGGTCGCCGTCGAGCGTCGCGGCGGCGCGAGCGCCCTCGCTCACAGCGCGCGTCAGGATGCGCGCCGTGAGACGACTCGGCTCGTCGTCCGGCAGGCGCAGCAGCCGGAGGTTGTTCTCGAGCCAGCGGGCGCCGGATTCCTGCCCGAGCGCATCGAAGCCCGCGGGGCCCTCGTTGCCCGAGAAGAGCAGCGTGGTCTTCGCGTTGAGCAGCGCGTTGGCGAGATAGGCCCGGGTGCCGATCACGAAGAGCTCGACCGGGCTACCCTCGCCGGCGCGGCGCGCCTGCGCGACGGCGTCCTCGGCGGCCGCGCGGTTGCCCTGCTCGTACTCGTCCCAGAGCGAGATGAACAGGTCGGACTTGCCGCTGAAGTGGTGATAGACGCTGCCGACGCTCAGCCCCGAGCGGGCGACGATGTGGGCGATGTTCGCGCGCTCGTAGCCGTCTTCTGTGAAGACCTCGCGCGCCGCCTCCAAGATCGTGCGCCGCGTGGTGCGCGTGCGGCCCCACTGCCGAATCGGGCGGTCCGCCTCTTCCTCAACGGTGGTGTCCATCCAGATCCCCTTTTCCGGCCCGGCGCAGCGATCGCGCCCGACAGCCCATCGTACGGTCGGCCAGAAACTTCCTTGCCTGACCATGGTGACACATGCTAGAACCTCGTTCTAGAACGACATTTGGTTGTGTCGCTCGCATGCTGACATCCACTCGCGATGCAGCGGAAGGTCGACGATGACGAACAGCCCGGCCGCGTGGCCGCCGCCCCCGAGCACCCCGGTGCCGCTCACTCCGCACGTCATCCACCTGCTCGCCCCGAACGCCAACTCCTGGACCTACGAGGGCACCAATTCCTGGGTGATCCGCGGTGCCGCAGGCGGCAGCAGCGTCGTCGTCGACCCGGGCACCGAGGACCGCGCGCACCTCGAGGCGCTCGCCGCGGCGGCCACGAGCGGCGGATGCCGCGTCGCCGCCGTCATCCTCACGCACACCCACCCCGACCACAGCGACGGCGCCCGCGCGCTGTCCGCCCTCGTCGACGCGCCCGTCGCCGCGGTCGCCCCCGAATGGGCCGACCGGCTGCTGGCCGACGGCGAGCGCATCGATCTCGGCCCCGTCGCGCTCGACGTGCTGCACACGCCCGGTCACAGCGACGACTCGCTGTGCCTGAGCCTCGCCGGCGAGCGCACGGTGCTCACCGGCGACACGATCCTCGGCGGCCGCTCGGCCGGCGTGTTCGGCGACCTCGGCCAGTACCTGGCGACGCTCGAGCAGCTCATCGCGCTGTCCGGCGACGAGCCGACGACCGCGCTGCCCGGCCACGGGCCGGTCGTCGCGGATCTGCGCGCCGCGGCATCCCGCGTGCTCGAGGTGCGCCGCGGCCGCCTCGCCGACATCGTCACGCACATCGGCGGCGGTGACACGACCGTGCGCGCGCTCGTCGGGCGCGTGTACCCGAAGCTCGAGGAATCGCGCATCCCGTCGGCCGTGGCCACAATGCTCGCGAACCTCGACTACCTCGTCGGCCAGGACGCCGCGCGCGGCATCCCCGACCCCACGGCCCGCGAGGCCGTCGCGCGGGATGTCGACCGGGTCCGCACCCAGATGATGAGCCGGCGTTGACCCTCACCCGCCCCGCCGCCGCCCAGCCGGCGCACGAATAGGAAGCGAGCCCGATGACAGACGGCCCCGTACCCCGCCCCACCCCCGAGACCCTGCCGTTCTGGGAGGGGACGGCCGCAGGCGAGCTGCGCATCCAGCGCTGCACGCCGTGCGACGAGTTCTACTTCTACCCGCGGCCGTTCTGCCCGAAGTGCCTCTCGTCCGACGTCGCGTGGGAGAAGGTGAGCGGCAACGCCACGCTCGCCTCGTACAACATCAACTACCGGCCCGGCCCCGCGTTCTCGTCGCAGGACCCGCTCGTCATCGCGCTCGTCGAGCTCGACGAGGGCCCGCGCATGATGACGAACATCGTCGGCGTGCCCGCCGAGCCCGAGGCGCTGCCGCTCGGCATGCGCCTGACCGTCGGCTTCCAGCCGCGCGGCGACCAGTTCCTGCCCGTCTTCAGCCCGGCCGAAGGAGCCTGAGATGACCACGAGCATGCACGGCGGCAACATCGCCATCGTCGGCGCGTCCGAGACCGAGCGGGTGGGCGTGCTGCCCGACGTCTCGATGATCCACCTGCACACTGACGCGGCACGCAGGGCGCTGGCGGATGCCGGCATCGACATCAGAGAGGTCGACGGCGTCGCCACGGCCGGCCCGAACGTCATCGAGCTCGCCGACCAGCTCGGCATCCGCCCCCGCTGGGTCGACGGCACGATGATCGGCGGCTGCAGCTTCATGGCGCTCGTGCGCCACGCGTCCGCGGCCATCGCGGCCGGCGCCGCCAACGTCGTGCTGATCACGCACGGCGAGTCGGGGCGTTCGCGCGTCGGCGTGCCGGGCTACGCGCCGGCGCCGACCTCGATCGCCGGTCAGTTCGAGCACCCCTACGGCGCGCTCGCGCCGTACTCGTCGTTCACGACACCCGTGCTGGCGTTCATGAAGGAGCGCGGCTTCACCCGCGAGGACCTCGCCGAGGTCGTCGTCGCGCAGCGCCAGTGGGCGATCCCGAACGAGCGCGCGCAGCGCAGGGCGCAGATCGACGTGGAAGGCGTGCTGAACGCCCCGCCCATCGCCTACCCGTTCACGCGCGACATGTGCTGCGTCGTCACGGACGGCGGCGGCGCCCTCGTCGTGACGAGCGCCGAGCGCGCCCGCGACCTACCCTCCGCCGGCCGCGCCGTCTACGTGCTCGGCTCGGGCGAGGGCACGGGCAGCGTCATCGTGTCGCAGATGGACGACCTCGATTCCTTCGGGCCGTTCCGCAACGGCTCGCGCGAGGCCTTCGAGACCGCCGGCGTCGCGCACGCCGACATCGACCACCTCATGTTCTACGACGCGTTCGCGCACCTGCCGCTCTACATGCTCGAAGACACCGGCTTCGTCGGGAAGGGCGAGTCGGCGGCCTTCATCAAGGAGGGCCACACGCGCCCCGGCGGCAAGCTGCCCATGAACACGCAGGGCGGTGGCCTGTCATATACCCACAGCGGCATGTACGGCATGTTCGCCATCCAGGAGGCGGTGCGCCAGCTGCGCGGCGAGGCCGTCGTCCAGGTCCCCGACGTCCGCCTCAGCTTCGTGCAGGGGGTCGGATTCATGTTCGGCGCGGGAGGGAGCCTCATCCTCAGCAACCAGCCCGCATGACATCGCCCGGGCCGGGTGCAGACGCTCCCGGCCCGGCCCCATTCGCACACACCTCCACCCCCGACTTCCTCGCGCTGGGCCACGAACCCCGAGCGCGACCGATCCGCAGGGCCCTAACCCGGCGGCCGCACCCCGGAGCGGGCAGTGCGACGACAACGCCGTCGTCGGCACGCCGCAGCACCCCGGTGCAGACATCCCCAACTCAATGCCGGTCACAGCGCCCGATCGGACGCCGTGCGGACCGGCTTCGAATCAGAATCGAGATACCGATGGATTCACTCACCGTCGACGCCGGCGCCGCTCCGAGCGCCGTCGAGCGACGCCTCGCGGCCATGCACATGCGCCCGACCACCGCGATCGCCGTCATCACCGCCATGCTCGTCCTGGTCGCCGACAGCCAGGCGCTCGCCCTGGTGCCGCTGCTCAACACCATGACCGAGCAGTACAAGCTGACCGCACCCCAGGCCACGATCGTCCTCGCCATCCCGGCGCTCGTCGCCGCGGGCGGCGTGCCGGTCCTCACCCGCGTCGCCGAGCGGATCGGCATGCGCCTGTTCCTGCTCATCGGCGTGATCTTCACCGTCGTCGGCAACATGCTGTGCGCCATGGCCCCCGGCTACGGCCTGCTGCTCACCGGTCGCGCGCTGCTCGGCTTCAGCGCCGCGGTGCCCATCGGCATCGCGCTGCTGCGCGAGAGCTCGAAGAGCGAGAAGCAGACGAACAACGGCCTCGCGGTGATCACCGCCGCGGTCGGCGTCAGCGTCGCGATCTCCTTCCTGCTCGGCGGCGTGATCCTGAAGCTCAACGGCACCGTGCACACGGTGTTCTGGGTGATGGCCGTCCTCGGCGCCGTCGCGTTCGTCATGGCCTGGGTCATGGCGCCCGACTACCAGACCAAGGTCAAGGACCCCGCCGACGTCGTCGGCGCGATCCTGCTCGTCATCGCGCTCACCGCGGTCGCGGTGTACCTGAGCTATGGCTCGACCTGGCACTGGACTTCCGGCAAGGGTCTGACCGTGCTCATCGTCGGCCTCGTGGTGTTCGCCGGCTGGGTGTGGTGGGAGCTCGCGAGCAAGCACCCGCTCATCGACATCCGCAAGACCTTCTCGCGCGCGACCGTCCCGGCCTACTTCTACGTCGGCCTCTGGGGCACCATCGCGGTCATCTCGAACCTGGCCGTGACCAACTACGCCGAGTTCAACGCGAAGATGCCGATCCCGCTGCCGGCGGGCTCGCCCGCGAAGTCGGCGCCGCTCGACGCGCTCGTGAAGGGCGTCGACTACGGCTTCGGCGACATCGTGCTCACCGCGTCGCTGTTCCTGATGCCGACCGCGTTCTTCATCCTGCTCGGCGGTGGCGTCGTCGGGCGCATCATCACGAAGCTCGGCACGAAGAACTCGATGTTCGTCGCCTCCGGTCTGGGCATCCTGGCCTTCGCGTTCCTCGCGATCGACCACACCCAGCAGTGGGAGAACTACGTCGGCATGGGCATCTGGGGCATGTCGTACGCGCTCGGCTTCGCGGCCGGCAGCGCGGCCTACGTGCACGCGGCCAAGGAGGGCGAGGGCTCGCTGTTCGCCGCTGCCGCGACGGTCGTCACCGGCACCGTCGGCTCGCTCGCCGCACCGGTGTTCACGGCCGTGCTCTACGCGAGCGCCGTGACCCTCGGCACGACGCAGATTCCGACCGTCGCCTCGTACAACAACGTGTGGTGGGTGTGCGCGCTCGGTGCCGTGATCGGCCTGGCGCTCGTCCTCATGCACAAGAAGCGGGAGTATCAGGGCGACACCACCGCGATGGACGCGGCGCTCGAGGTCTAGCCCCGAGCCCACCGCGACAAGCAACGAAGGAGAGCCATGCCAGAGCTCGAGCGCCGGGGCGAGGTGTTCGTGCTGCACCTCGGTGCGGACGAGAACCGCTTCCACCCCGACTGGATCGACTCCGTGAACACCGCCCTGGATGCGGTCGAGCAGAGCGAGGGTCCGCGCGCACTCGTCACGTGCGCCGGCGAGAAGTTCTACTCGAACGGGCTCGACCTGGCGTGGCTCTCCGCCCATCCGGCGCAGGGCGGGGAGTACATGGCATCCGTCCATGCGCTCCTCGCCCGCGTGCTCGCGCTGCCGGTCATCAGCGTGGCCGCGATCCCCGGCCATGCCTTCGCCGCGGGGGCGATGCTGTCGCTCGCGCATGACTTCCGCGTCATGCGCGCGGACCGCGGCTGGTGGTGCCTGCCCGAGGTCGACATCCAGATGGCGTTCACGCCCGGCATGTCCGCACTCATCCAGGCCCGCCTCGCCCCGCAGGTCGCCCACGCGGCCATGACGACGGGGCGCCGCTACGGCGGCGACGACGCCCGCGCGGCCGGCGTCGTCGACGTGGTCGCCGCCGAAGCCGACGTGCTGTCGGCCGCCGTCGAGCTCGCCGCGGCGAACGCCGCGAAGGCCGGCCCCACGCTCGGCACGATCAAAGCCCGCATGTACGGCCCGGCGCTCGCGGCGCTGGGGTCCGTCGCGGCACAGAACACGGAGGCGTGAGGATGTCCGACACCGCCGCCCTCACGACGCAGCCCCCGGCCCCCGAGGGCCGCCCCGTGCTCCCGATCCTGGTGTCGGTCGAGCCGGGCGAGCCCGCGGCCGAGAGTGGCTCGACCTGGAACACGGAGTTCCCCGACGGCCTGCAGTCCGTCGGCACCGCCATGCACGGGGGTGTCGTCGTGGCATCCATGGCCGCCTCCGCCGCCCGCGCGACGGGCCGCCGGCTGACCGCGATCACGGCCCACCTGCACTCCCCCGTCGGCGTCGGCGCGGCGGCGTGCGACGTGCTCGAGCTCACGAGCGGCCGCACCGCCACAACGGTGCGCCTCGACCTGCGGCAGGACAGGCTGCGCGTCAGCGCGACCGCGCTGCTCACCGCCGACGAGACCGGGCCCGAGCTGCCCGTCGTCGTGCCGCCCGTCGCCGCCGGGCCGATCCCGGCCGCCCCCGCCCGCGACGGGATGCCGGCCGAGCCGCCCCACTCGCGCGGCTTCTTCCGCAGCCTCGAGGTCGTCTGGGCCGGCGAGGCGCGCCCGCTCAGCGGGCACCCCGAGGCCCTCGTGCAGGCCTGGATGCGCCCGCGCCTGCCCGTCGACGACACCGCCGCGGCGGCCGTGATGCTGCTCGACGCGATGGCCCCGACCCTGCTCGTGCTCAAGACCGAGCCGCAGGTCGTGTTCACGATCGAGTACACGGTGCACCTGACGCCCGCTGCGCACCGGCCCTTCGAGCCCGGTCAGTGGTTCTTCGTGCGTCAGCACACGGTGTGGGCGGTCGGCGATCTGAGCGTCGACGACGCGCAGCTGTGGTCGGATGCCGGCGAGCTCATCGGCAGCGCGCGACAGACCCGCCGCACCATGCCGATGCCGGCGAAGGCTCCGGCGCGCTGAGCCCGTTCACGCCCCGGGAACGCCCGTCTCGGCATCCCCCATCCCCGCCGCCTGCGTCGCCGACGCGGCTGCCCGCAGCGGTCGCAGCCCCACGAGGAACGCGACGAGCGCGAGCACGACGCACAGCGCGGCCGGGATCGGCGTGAACCGCGACCCTCCGAGCGAGATCGCGAGATTGCCGACGGGCGGGGCGAGCGCGATGCCGACGTACATCGCGGTCGAGTTCCACGACATCGTCACGGGCGCGACCTCGGGGTCGATCGCGACGAGCCGGTGCTGGATGGGCACGCTCGTGCCCGAGGCCACGAGGCCCCACGCCGCGAACACGGTGAGGCACAGGGCGTAGGACTCGACCGCGAACGGCAGCGTGACGAGCAGCGCGGCGACGGCGCAGATGGCCGTGATGGCGATGTGCCTGCTGCCGAAGCGGTCGGTCAGCCTGCCCGCGAACTGGTTGCCGATGAGCCCGGCGCACCCGTAGACCATGAGCAGCACGGCCAGCCGCGTGCCCGAGCCGCCCGTCGCGGGGGCCGTGAGGGTCGCGCTGAAGATGAAGACAACGTTGCCCGCGACGACCATGAAGAGCGTCGTCGACACCGTGGCGAGCACCCGCCGGTCGGCGAGCGGCGCGAGGCGGTGGCGCAGCGGCACGACGACGGGGCGCGGCATGCTGCGGAACCCGAACGCGATGCCCACTCCGACCAGCACGCCGATCGCGGCGAGCGCCTCCATCGGCAGCCGCCAGGTCGCCGCGCTGCCGAGCGCCGTGCCGAGCGGCGTGCCGAACGCGCTCGCGAGCGTGAACCCGGCGGCGACGAGCGCGAGGGCACGGCCCCGGCGCTCGGGCGGCACGAGATCGGTGGCGACGGCGCTCGCGGTCGGCACGAGCGCGGCGCCGCCCAGCGCGGCGATCGCACGGCCGCCGAAGAAGCCGCCGACGTTCACGCTCTCGGACGCGACGATCGTGCCGATGGAGAAGAACGCGGCACCGCACGCCATGATCACGGCGCGCGGCACCCGGGCGAGCACGATGCTCGCGAGCGGGGCGACGACCGCCACGGTGACGGAGTACACGGTGATCGAGTAGCTGACCGTCCCCTGCGTCGTGCCGAGGCCGTGCGCGATGCGCGGCAGCAGACCCGCGATGACGGAGGCGTTGGTGCCCACCATGAACATCGCGGCGGCGAGGAGCAGCAGTTTCACGGTCGAGCCGCGATAGGCGTTCGAGGATGTCGCGACGCCCGCACCCGCATCCGTCAGCACCGCGCCGCCTCTCCAGTGAACCGAACTTCATTCTAGAACACAGTTCGGTCGGAGCAGAAACCGCCGGCGGGTGCGTCGTGGCGGCACGGCAGCCCGGCGGGAAGTCACCGATTCGGTGGCATCCCCCGCGACACGCCGAGGGCACGCGCGCACTCCACCGAATCGGTGTCCGGCAGCGCATCCGCCTCGCAGGACTCGCCCTCAGAGCCGTTCGATGATCGTCGCGTTGGCCATTCCGCCGCCTTCGCACATCGTCTGCAGACCGTACCTGCCGCCGGTCGCCTCGAGGTGCGCGAGCAGGGTGCCCAGCAGGCGTGCGCCGGATGCCCCGACCGCGTGCCCGAGCGCGATGGCCCCGCCCCAGGGGTTGAGCCTCGCCGGGTCGGCGCCGAGCTCGGCGAGCCATGCCAGCGGAACAGAGGCGAAGGCCTCGTTGACCTCGTACGCGTCGAGCCGGTCGACGGTCAGGCCGGATCGGTCGAGGATGCGCCGCGTGGCCGGGATCGGGCCGGTGAGCATCATCATCGGGTCGCCCCCCACGACCGCGAAGGAGTGGAACCGGGCGCGCGGGGTGAGGCCCAGCGCGACGGCCCGCTCCTCGCTCATGATCAGCACGCCGGCCGCGGCATCCGTCAACGGCGACGAGTTGCCCGCGGTGGTGTGCCATTCCAACTCGGGGAACCGCGCGGCGAGTTCGTCGGTGCGGAACGCCGGGCCCAGCCCGGCGAGAGCGTCGGCGGTGGTGCCGGCCCGGATCGTCTCGTCGACGACATGGCCGGCTTCCCGGGCGACCTCCCCGATCAGCTGCGAGTCGAACGCGCCGGATTCCCATGCCGCCGCCGCACGCCGGTGCGACTCGGCCGCGAACTCGTCGAGGTCGCGGCGGCCGAGGCCCCAGCGATGCGCGATCAGCTCTGCCGAGACGCCCTGGCCCACCAGCCCTTCGGGGTAACGGCGCCGCACGCCGTCCGAGACGACGCCGCCGTGGGCGTTCGACCCCAGCGGCACCCGACTCATCGACTCCACACCGGCGGCGATCACGATGTCGTAGGCCCCGGCGATCACGCCCTGCGCCGCGAAGTGCGCCGCCTGCTGACTCGACCCGCACTGCCGGTCGATGGTCGTCGCGGGCACGCCCTCGTCGAAGCCGGCCGCGAGCACGGCCTGCCGCCCGATGTTCAACGACTGGTCGCCGACCTGCGAGACGCACCCCATGATCACGTCGTCGACCTGAGTCGACTCGAAGCCGTTCCGCTCGAGCAGCGCCATGAGCACCCCGGCGGCGAGATCGACCGGGTGGACGCCGCTCAACGCACCGCCCGGCTTGCCCTTCCCCGACCGGGTGCGCACCACATCGACGATCACGGCTTCGCGTGCAGGTGCCATCACGACTCCCCTCGCTCGAAAGGCGCGATCATCGGCGACCGCGTGGCATCGACGGTAATCCTCCATGGGGCGCCCTGGATAGCCCGAGCCCGTCAGGCTTCCGGCTCAGTGCTCCTGACAAAAGAACCCCGACTGCCGGGTACGCAGTCGGGGCTCAGTCGATCAGTGGTCAGGCGGCGTGGTCTCCATCAGACACCTCGCACCAGAGAGACGGTCGGGAAAACTCGAATGGTCTTCATGATCATGATGTCCTCCTTGCCTGGGTGATGTATTCCTGTTGCATTCATTATGGCATGCGAGACTGAGAGCTGGCAGGGTGCGTCAGGCGACGGCGCTCGAGATCGGCGGGGCGCTGCTGAGTTTCTTGCGCGCGGCCCGGCTTTACGCCTAGAACCGCCCGCCTGGATAGACGTCATCGGGCACAGTGAAGCAATCGCTGTAGGAGTCGATCCACAAGCTCTTGCCGTCAGAGCCCGGGCCGACCGCGTAGCCCTCGTGGTCTCCGCGAGCGATGTCCAGAACGGGTGAGCCGTTCGTGTCCTTCTCCGACGTGACAGTGAAACCCGGCTGGCTGGACCAGTACGACCTTGCGCTGGCGAGTACTGCCGACATGTTCGCCGGGTTTTTCATGCCGACCGCCGTGTGGCCGGTCCACTGCCACGTTTTTGCGTCGCACTGCATCAGCGTGCCCTTGGGATTCTGGCTGACAGACGTCACCTCGGCGGGGTCAATCTGGTGGGCGATTGCCAGCTCTTCTGCCTGAGTTGTTTCCTTTGCTGTTTCCCACCTCACGGCGGTCGAGGTCGGGGGCAACGTGCGATTCGGACCGGTCATTGAGCACCCCGAAATCAAGAGGACAGCCACGACTGTCGCGATGAACCTGCCCTGGCGCCTTGCGGCTTTACCGTCATCCCTCCGCATAATCAGACGTGGCCTCATCTCAGGCTCTTTCGGCAACGGGGCACCGTCATTGGGGAGCAATATCGGCGGCTCGCTGCAGTGCATCCGGGCTCAGCGCACTGGATCGGATTCCTCGGGACTGTAAGGCTGACGTGTACAGCTGCTAGTACCGCGCACCTGGATCATCGGAGGGCGCCAGTTTGAAGCAGTCGGAGAACGATGAGATATCGAATCCGCTGTGATCATTGGTTGGCGCGACGATGTAGGTCTCGGTAGCGCCCCGACCGATCAGCAGCTCCGAGCGCCCGTCGGATTGCGATGTCGTCAGCTTGGCGTTGAAGCCATCCTGGCCCGACCAGTGCTTTTCAAGGTCGTCGAGGACGAACTTGGGGTCGGATGGAGTTTTCATCGTCACCGTAGTGTCACCGGTCCACTGCCAGGTCGAATCGCTGCAGGAGAGCAGAGTTCCGGTCTTCTGCTGCGAGATGTTTGCCACCTCGCTCGCATCGATCTGCCGGGCGATAGCAAGTTCCGTCGCCTGTGTTGACGCCTTGGCCGCTTGCCACGTCAGGGGGCCTGTCGCGTGCGCTGAAGGGCTTGAAGTGGGCTGCCCCTGGCCTGGATTCATCGAGCATCCTCCGAGAGATATGGCGCCAGCGGCCACGACGATGCCGACAACGAGCCGCCGCCTCATCGCTCGAAAACCTGCTGCTTCAGATCGGCGAGAACCTGCGCATTCGCGCGGGACGCCGACTGGATGAGGTTGTGGTTGTCCAGAAGCTGGCCTTCGATTTTGATCGGATTGATTCCCGCGTAAGCGTCGGAGTTCACATAGTAGGCGCCGTGTTGGAACGCGGGGTTCATGCGCGGCACGTCACCAGCCCAAACGGGATGCCCCGGCAGGCGCTGAGCCTCCTGGAGGATGTCGTAGTAGCTGAAATCGGTGTAGGTCGTGTGCGGGCTCGGCGCCCACTGCGGCAACATTCCAGCACCAGAGAGCGAGATGACCTGGTTGTAGTGCGCTCCCGCCACTTCTGAGCTCGTCACATCGGTCAGGCCCCACGAATGGCCAATTGCGACGTGCGCTGCTGAACCGAGTTCCGGATCGGATGCCGCAAGACCCGTTTGGAACGCCGCGAGCTTCGAGCCATCAGCGGCTGCTGCGACAGCGTCGTTCGCTTCCTCGATCCGCAGAAGGTTCGTGGCGCCGGTCGGATCGTTCTCGCCCGGAAACAGGCCGTCCTTGTATACGAACGCCACGGTGGCATCGGGGCTGTGGCCCTGCAGGTAGGTCGCGATCTGCTGGCTACCCCGGGTATAGAAGGAGTCCATGCTGGTGAACGTGCCCGGCACGTAGGTGATGACGTGCTTGGTCGCCGGGCTCGGTGTCCCGATCATCTGGACGATGCGCGAGTTCGCCGGGTCGAAGAGGTAGAGCTGAACACTGGCGTTAGGCCCTGTGGCCGATTTCAGGAATGAGATCTCGTGGTTGACGATCTTCAACTCGTTGGTCATTTGGGCGTACTGGTCGGCCGGTGGCGGCGGGTAGGACCCCATTTGGTCCTCGAGCGTTTGCACTCTCGATTGCGCCGCACGCAATTGGCTTGCCGCGTTCTTCTTGTTCGCCGCCACACGCGACAGCGCGGGTATGCCGTTCAGAGCCCCGATGATGACGGGTGCACCCGCGATGGCCCCGGCCTGCTGCTTCTTGCTCAGCGAGGCCCACCACGCGGCCGCCTGAGCCGGTGTCAGCCCGGCGGCCCAGGCATCGAGCGCACTGTTCTTCTGCAGCGCCTTCTCGACCTGCTTCTCGGACATCCCCGTGAACAGCGCGCCGATACTCTCCCCCGTCAGAGCGGCGACCGCGCTCGGCGCCACACCCTCGTCGAGCAGCGAGACGACGGCGCGAGGCGACCCGATGTCCGGCAGTCGGTCGGTGCCGCGGGATCCCGCGTCGATGCCATCGAAACGTTTGGCCAAGTCGGTCAGCGTGCCCTCGACATCCATGTTGAACACGCTCGCTCTCAGCCGGAGCGCGTATTCCTCGGCCACCAACGCCGGAACCTCGTTCCAGGACATGGCGAGCGAAACCAGAGCGCCGCCGACGTCGCCCCAGGCCGCCTGCTGTCGGATGTGCGCCTCGGCCTTCCCCGCAGCCGACGAGTGGAAAGCTTCAATGTCCGTGACGAGCCGCGCCCGCCGCCGCTTCAAGTCGGCGATCTCGTCCCGTGCCGCCGATGCCGCGCTCACCAACGCCTCAGCCGACCGCAGCAAGTCATCTGCAAGCTGCTGCGCAGGGCGCATCAGGGGCTCCAGCGCGGGCGTCAGCGCATCCGCCCGCAGCACATCCGGCAGCGAACTCCATGAGGTCGACGCGTGCGACGAGTCGTAAGCCATGTCGGACATCGCACCGTAGTAGCTGCGGGCGGCCGCGTAGATCGCATCGCCGTCGTCGGTGATGGACGTGAGGTCAGCGGTCTGCACCGCGCCGTAGAGGCTGAGGCTCATCGCGGTGACATCCGGCTGGCCGCCTGGGCGAGATGCTGGTCGGCCTGTTCGAGCACGATGCCGACACGCGCGAGCGCCGCGGTCAGCTCGGCGACGTACTCGGCGTGCTGACCTGCCTGGCCGATGTAGCGACCAGCGAGGTCGTCGAGCGCGGTGGCCAGTGGCGCGGAGGTCGCACCGGAAGACAGCGACCTGAGCGCCGAATCCCCCGAACCCGCGGACGCGTCGGAAGTGCCGACGGACGTTGCAAGCGTCGAGACGAGCGCGCCGACACCGGCCCCGTCGACGAATAGCCCTGCCATATCCCTCCCCCAGGGGTACTGCTGAGGGCAGTCTATGCGCAGCGCCTCGGATCCGAGGCGGGGGCCTGGTCACTGAGCCGGCCGATTCCGGCGCCCGACCAGGGCCGGTCGAATCAACCCCAGACATGAGAAAAACCCCCGGTAAACCGGGGGTTTCACACTGTCTCAACCAGTGCTGGGGTACCTGGACTCGAACCAAGAACAACTGAACCAGAATCAGCCGTGTTGCCAATTACACCATACCCCAATGGCCGGAACCGAAGCTCGGGCACAAGAGAACACTTTACCCGATGAGGGCGGCTGTTCTGAAATCGAGGCGTCGGCCCCGCATGCCGTGGTCGGGCCGCCCCTCGCGAGGCGGCCCGACCACCGAGGTCACGCCTCGAGGCGCGCCGCGAGCTTCGCGAGGCGCGCGAGCGTCTCGTCGCGGCCAAGGATCTCGAACGACTCGAACAGCGGCGGCGACACGCGTCGCCCCGACGCGGCCACGCGCAGCGCACCGAAGGCATTGCGCGGCTTGAGGCCGAGGCCGTCGATGAGGGCTGTGCGCAGGGCTTCCTCGATCGCGGCGGTGCCCCACTCCCCCAGGGCGGCGAGGGCGGCCTGGGATGCCGCGAGCACCGGCTTCGCGTCATCCGTCAGCGCCTGCAGCGCGTCGTCGTCGTACTGCAGCGCCTCGGCGCTGGTGAACAGGAAGCCGAGCATGCCGGGCGCCTCGCCCAGCAGCTGCATGCGCTCCTGCACGAGCGGGGCGGCCTGGAGCAGCACGGCGCGCTGCGCCTCGGTCGGGGCATCCTCGAACACGCCCGCCGCCTGCAGGTAGGGAACCGTCCGCTCCGCGAAGTCGGCGACGTCGAGCAGGCGGATGTGGTCGCCGTTGATCGACTCGGCCTTCTTCTGGTCGAAGCGCGCCGGGTTCGGGTTCACGTCGGCGATGTCGAACTTCTCGACGAGCTCGTCGCGCGAGAACACGTCGCGGTCGGCCGAGAAGCCCCAGCCGAGCAGAGCGAGGTAGTTGTCGAGGCCTTCGGGGATGAAGCCGCGGTCGCGGTGGTGGAACAGGTTCGCCTCGGGCGCGCGCTTCGAGAGCTTCTTGTTGCCCTCGCCGAGCACGAGCGGCATGTGCGCGAAACGCGGCACGAAGGTCGTGTAGCCGAGGTCGATGAGCGCGCGGTACAGCACGATCTGGCGCCCGGTCGAGGGCATCAGGTCCTCGCCGCGCAGCACGTGGGTGATCTGCATGACCGCGTCGTCGACGGGGTTGACGAGCGTGTAGAGCGGGTGCCCGTTCGGGCGCACGATGACGAAGTCGCCGAAGGAGCCGGCGGGGAAGGTCACCTCGCCGCGGATCAGGTCGTCGAACCAGATGTCCTCGTCGGGCACGCGCAGGCGGATCGCCGGCTCTCGACCCTCGGCGCGGAACGCGGCCTTCTGCTCGTCGGTCAGGTCGCGGTCGAAGTTGTCGTAGCCCTGGGCGCGCGGGCGGCCGTTGGCGTCGTTGCGCGCGTCGATCTCGTCGGCGTTCGAGAACGACTCGTAGGCGTGGCCCGACTCGAGCAGCTTCGCGACGACCTCGCGGTACAGGTCGTAGCGCTCGGACTGACGGTACGGCGCATAGGGGCCGCCGACGTTCAGGCCCTCGTCCCAGTCGATGCCGAGCCAGGTCAGGCCGTCGACGACCTGCTCGAGGCTCTCCTGGCTGTCGCGCGCGGCGTCGGTGTCCTCGATGCGGAACACGAGCTTGCCGCCGTTGTGCCGGGCGTACGCCCAGTTGAACAGCGCCGTGCGGATCAGGCCGACGTGCGGCGTTCCGGTCGGCGAGGGGCAGAACCGCACGCGCACGTCGGCGCCGGTCGCGGTCGAGAAGGGGTACGCAGCGTTGGCAGACATCCCCTCGATTTTATGCCGTCAGGATGCCTTGACCGGATTGCGCAGGATGCCGAGGCCCTCGATCTCGACCTCGACCGTGTCGCCCGCGACGATCGGCCCCACGCCCGACGGCGTGCCCGTCATGATGACGTCGCCCGGCAGCAGCGTGAAGGCCTGCGAGGCGTGGGCGATGATCTCGGGGATGCCGAAGATCAGGTCGGCGGTGTTGCCGTCCTGGCAGATCTGGCCGTTGACACGGACCTGCAGCTGGGCATCCGCCGCATCGAACTCGGTCTCGATGACCGGGCCGAGCGGCGCGAAGGTGTCGAAGCCCTTGCCGCGCGTCCACTGCCCGTCGGCGACCTGCAGGTCGCGCGCCGTCACGTCGTTGCCGATCGTGTAGCCGTAGACGTACTCGAGCGCGCGCTCGGCCGGCACGTTCTTCGCGACCTTGCCGATCACGACGACGAGCTCGCCCTCGTGTTCGACGCGATCCGAGATCGCCGGCAGCACGATGGGCTCGTTCGGGCCGATGACGGCGGTGTTCGGCTTGAGGAAGAGCAGCGGCTGGCTCGGGGCGTCGCCGCCCGTGACGTCCTTCATCTCCGCCACGTGCTCGGCGTAGTTCTTGCCCACGCCGATCACCTTCGAGCGCGGGATGACGGGGGCCACGAGCGTGACCTCCGTGATCTTCACGCGCTCGCCGGTCGGGTCGTAGCCCGCGAACATCGGGTCGCCTTTGAGCACGACCCACTCCTGCTCCTCGGGGTCGAGGACGCCGTAGTTGAGCACGCCCTCGCGGCTGAAGCGGCCGACCTTCATCAGGCGGCCCCGCCCTCGGCGCCCGCGTCGAGGCGGTACATCCACCCGCGGGTGTCCTCGATACGGCCGTACTGGATGTCGGTGAGCTCCCCCCGCAGCGAGAGCACGAGCGAGTCCGCGGTGGTCTCGGGCATCTCGATCGAGAAGTCCTTCGCCTTGAGCACGCCGATCGGGCTCACGACCGCGGCCGTGCCGCACGCGAAGGCCTCGACGATCTCGCCGCTCGCGGCGCCGTCGCGCCATTCCTCGAGCGAGACCGGGCGGCGCTCGATCGCGTGACCGCGGTCGGCGGCGATCTGCAGCAGCGAGTCGCGCGTGACGCCCTCGAGGATGCTGTCGGATGCCGGCGTGACGAGCGTGCCGTCCTTCTTCACGAGCACGACGTTCATGCCGCCGAGCTCTTCGAGGTTGCCGTCCTGCAGGAACAGCACCTGGTCGCAGCCCTGAGCGTACGCCTCCTGCTGGGGCAGCAACGAGGCCGCGTAGTTGCCGCCGGTCTTCGCCGCGCCCGTGCCGCCGTGGGCGGCGCGCTGGTACTCGGTCGACAGCCAGATGGAGACGGGCTTCACGCCGCCCTTGAAGTACGCACCGGCCGGGCTCGCGATCACGAAGTAGTAGACCTTCTTCGCCGCGCGCACGCCGAGGAACGACTCGGACGCGAACATGAAGGGGCGCAGGTAGAGGCTCGTCTCGCCGCCGCCGGGGACCCATGCGGCATCCGCCCGCACGAGCTGCTTGAGCGACTCGAGGAAGAGCGGGACGGGCAGCTCGGGCAGCGCGAGGCGGCGCGCCGAGCGCTGCAGACGCAGGCCGTTCTGGTCGGGGCGGAACGTCCAGATGGAGCCGTCGGCATGACGGAACGCCTTGAGACCCTCGAAGATCTCCTGGCCGTAGTGCAGCACCGCGGCCGCCGGGTCGAGCGAGATCTTGCCGTAGGGCTCGACCGCGGCCCGGTGCCAGTCGCCGCGTTCGCTCCAGTGGATCTGGACCATGTGGTCCGTGAAGTACTGGCCGAAGCCCGGGTTGGCGAGGATCTCCTCACGCTCGGCGTCGGCCTTCGGCGCCGGGTTGGGGGTCACCGCGAACTGCAGAGGGGTCACGTCGGTGAGGTTGAGCGAGAGCGACATGGTGAAACCTTAGTTGTTGAGGACCAGCTCGGCGATGGCGTCGCCGACGGCTGCCGTGGGGCGCCGGCCGGCACGCGATGCGATGTCGGAACGGACCGCTGCGGAGACCTTGGCGGAGGCGTCCTGGAGCCCCAGATGGCTCAGCATCAGCGCGACGGACAGGATGGCTGCCGTCGGATCCGCGATCTGCTGACCGGCGATGTCGGGGGCCGAGCCGTGGACGGGCTCGAACATGCTGGGGAACGTGCCGTCGGGGTTGATGTTGCCCGAGGCCGCCAGCCCGATGCCGCCGCTGATCGCGCCGGCCAGGTCGGTGAGGATGTCGCCGAACAGGTTGTCGGTGACTATGACGTCGAATCTAGCAGGGTCGGTGACGAGGAAGATCGTCGCCGCGTCGACGTGCAGGTAGTCGACCGCGACGTCGGGGAACTCGCCCGCGACGCGGTCGGTCGTGCGCTTCCACAGCCCGCCCGCGAAGGTGAGCACGTTGGTCTTGTGCACGAGCGTCAGCCTCTTGCGGCGGCCGGATGCCTGCGCGAACGCGAACCGCACGACCCGCTCGACTCCGTAGGCCGTGTTGACGCTGACCTCGTTGGCGACCTCGTGCGGCGTGCCGACGCGGATGCTGCCGCCGTTGCCGACGTAGGGCCCCTCGGTGCCCTCGCGCACGACGAGGAAGTCGACGTCGCCGGGGTTCCTGAGCGGGCTCTCGACCGTCGGGTACACGACCGTCGGGCGCAGGTTGACATAGTGGTCGAGCTCGAAGCGCAGCTTCAGCAGCAGGCCGCGCTCGATGTTGGCGCCCGCCAGGCGGGGGTCGTTGGGCGTGCCGCCGACGGCACCGAGCATGATGGCATCCGCCTGCTTGATCGCGGCGAACTCGGCCTCGGGCAGGACCTGCCCGTCTTCGAGGAACCGGCCCGCACCGAGCTTGTACTCGGTCTTCTCGAAGACGACGTCGGCGCCGGCGGCTGCCGCGTCGAGAACCTTGAGCGCTTCGGCGACGACCTCGGGGCCGATGCCGTCACCGGGGATGACTGCGAGTTTGACGGTGCGGGGCATGGCTCAAGCCTACGGGCCGCGGTGCGGCCGATTGCGCCGGGTCTCCGGTGCTTCTCCAGCGCTTCTCCAGTGCACCTCGCCCGCAATCAACCCACGCGGCGTCACAAAGTGCGGGAAACCCCGTGCCATTCCGACACTTGTCGACGCCGCGACGAGGGCCAGTGTTCGCGCGGCGTCGCGTGATGCAGGAAAGACCGCTCAATTGCCGCATCAAGTGACGCCGCGTGGGAGGGTTCCGCGCTGTGGCGCTGAGATGACTTCGCCGCGCGGGCGCTGCTGCGGAGTGCGTCCCCCGCGGGCGCGGCTACAGGGCGAGCTCGCCCGTCACCAGGGTCTGGGTCTGACCGCCGACCCAGATGCGGTCGCCGCTCGCCTCGTCGCGGTCGAGCGTCACGCGCACGAGCCCGTCGCGCCCGATCGCATGGCCCTGGCCCGCGAGGTACGAACCATCGACCCGCCCCGACTCGATCAGCCAGCGGGCGAGGCCGGCGTTGAGCGAGCCGGTCACCGGGTCCTCGGGGACGCCGAGGCCGGGCACGAAGGCACGCACCTCGATGAGGCGCCCCTCGGCGTCATCGGCGTCGTACTGCGCGAAGACGCCGAGCTTCAGGTCGCCGAAGTCGGACATCCGCGGCGCCAGCGCCAGCAGCTCGTCGACCGACGCCACCTCGAGCGCGAGCCAGCCCGGCCCGTTGTCGACCCACTGGGACGACACGATCGCGTCCTGCCAGATGCCGAGGGCGACGGATGCCTTGACGAGGTCCGCCTCGTCGACCGCGCCCGCGCGCAGGAACCCCGGCGCCTCGAACGCGAGCCCGTGCTCGTCACGGCGCAGCTCGACGAGGCCGATGCCGCATTCCTGCACGACGACGCCCTCGCGCGCGGGCACGCCGCCCGAGCCGAGCCATGCGTGGGCCGAGCCGAGCGTGGGATGCCCTGCGAACGGCAGCTCGCCACCGGGCGTGAAGATGCGCACGCGGTAGTCGGCGCCCTGCTCGCGGGCCTCGTCCGAGGGCGGCAGCAGGAACGTCGTCTCGGACAGGTTCGTCCACGAGGCGAAGGCCTGCATCGCCTCGTCGGAGAGCCCGTCGCCGTCGATGACGACGGCGACCGGGTTGCCCGTCAGCGGCGCACGGCCGAAGACGTCGACTTCGACATAACGCCGCTGCGCAGTCATCCCGACCTCCGTTTACTCCGTGATGTCGATCTCGATGAGCGCCTCGGCCGAGATGGCCGACGCCACCGACGCGAGGATCTCGGCGGGAACCGGCGAGTCGACCGTCAGCACGGACAGGGCGGTGCCGCCCTGCTCGGCGCGCGCGATCTGCATGTTCGCGATGTTGATCTCGGCCTCGCCGAACGCCTTGCCGTAGACGGCGACGATGCCCGGGCGGTCCTGGTAGACCATGACGACGTGGTGCTCGGCGATCGGCACCTCGATGTCGTAGCCGTTCAGGCCGATGATCTTCTCGGTCATCTTGGTGCCCGAGAGGGTGCCCGCGACCGAAACGACGGTGCCGTCGGCGAGGATGCCCTTGAGGGTGGTCGTGTTGCGGTAGTCCTTCGACTCGTCACCGGTGGTCAGCGTGACCTCGATGCCGCGCTGCTCGGCGAGCAGCGGCGCGTTCACGTACGAGACGTTCTCGCTCACGATGTTGGTGAAGTAGCCCTTGAGCGCGGCCAGCTTGTAGACCGAGACGTCGTAGGCGGCGAGCTCGCCGCGCACGTCGACCTCGAGGCTCGTCAGCGCCTCCTTGCCGGCGAGGCCCGCGAAGACCTGCGCGAGCTTCTCGACGAGCGCGATGCCGGGGCGCACGAACGGGTCGATGACGCCGCCGGCGACGTTGACCGCGTCGGGCACGAGGTTGCCCTCGAGCGCGAGCTTGACCGAGCGGGCGACCGAGACGCCCGCCTTCTCCTGCGCCTCGTCGGTCGAGGCACCCAGGTGCGGCGTGACGACGACGTTCGACAGCGAGGTGAGCTTGTCGTCCTTCGGGGGCTCGCTCGTGAAGACGTCCAGGCCGGCGCCCGCGATGACGTTGTTCGAGAGGGCCTCGGCGAGGGCGTCCTCATCGATCAGGCCGCCGCGCGCGACGTTCACGATGTAGGCGGTCGGCTTCATCAGCGCGAGCTGCGGCGTCGAGATCATGCCGGTCGTCTCGGGCGTCTTCGGCATGTGGATCGTGATGAAGTCGGATGCCGCGAGCAGCGCGTCGAGGTCGAGCAGCTCGACGCCGAGCTGCTGCGCACGCGCCGCCGTGACGTAGGGGTCGTACGCGACGACCTTGACGCCGAAGGCCTGCAGGCGCTGCGTGATGAGCGTGCCGATGCGGCCGAGACCGATGATGCCGACGGTCTTCTCGAAGAGCTCGACGCCGGTGTACTTCGAGCGCTTCCACTCCCCCGCGTTGAGCGAGGCGTGCGCGGCCGGGATGTGGCGCGCGAGGCTCAGGATGTGGCCGATGGTGAGCTCGGCCGCCGAGATGATGTTGGAGGTCGGCGCGTTGACGACCATGACGCCCGCCGCCGTGGCCGACTTGATGTCGACGTTGTCGAGACCGACGCCGGCGCGCGCGATGACCTGCAGCTTCGGGGCGGCGGCGATCGCTTCGGCGTCCATCTTCGTGGCGGAGCGGATGAGCACCGCGTTCGCCTCGGCCAGCGCGGCGAGCAGCGCGGCGCGGTCGGTGCCGTCGACGTCGCGGACGTCGAAGTCGGGGCCGAGCGCCTCGACCGTGGCGGGGGACAGTTCTTCGGCGATCAGCACGACCGGTTTCGTCACGAGCGCAGCTTCCTTACGGTGGCGGGTGGGCGTTGCTCACAGCCTATCGGTGTCCGATCTGCCAGAGTGACGGCATGAGGCCCCTGCCCGTGCTGCGCGCTCTCTTCCTGCGCCTGACCGAGGGGCGCCTGACGCCGTGGGTGAAGCAGATCCCGACGGTCGTCACGTTCGTCGTCGCGATCGCGGTGCTCGTGCTGACGCGGATGCCGGTCAGCTCATGGGGCCAGTTCGCGGCATCCGTCGCCCTCGTCGCCCTCGGCACGCTCGCCTCGCTCGTGCTGCCGTGGCGGCGCATCGCTGCGCCGTGGAGCGTGCTCATCCCCTGCGCGAGCTTCGTCTCGATCGCATTGCTGCGGCTCGCGACCGGCGGATCGGACTCGCCGTTCGGCGTGCTGCTGATCATCCCCGTGATCTGGGTGGCGAGCGAGCCGGGCGCGTGGAACCCGCTCATCGCCGGGGTCGGCGCGGCCTTCGCCCTGCTGCTGCCGCCCGCGCTCGACTCGTCTGCGCTCACGCTGGGCGAGCTCGCCCGCGACCTGCTCACCCCGTTCGTGCTTCTCGTCGCGGCCGTCATCGTCAACGAGGTCGCACGCCGGGTGCGCGAGGCGGCCGAGGCGCGCGACCGCGTCAAGGACGAGTTCCTCGGCCTCGTCTCGCACGAGCTGCGCAACCCGCTCACGAGCGTGCTCGGCTTCCTCGAGCTGCTCACCATGGGCCCCGACCCGCTCACCGACGCGCAGCGCGGCTACATCGACATCGCCCAGCGCAACGCCAAGCGACTGCAGGGGCTCGTCGGCGACCTGCTCGCGACGGCGCAGGCGGGCGAGGGCGCCTTCACCCTGCAGACCGCGCCGACCGCGCTGAACGACGTCGTGGCGCAGTCGGTCGCCTCGGCGATGCCGGCGGCCGAGGCGGCGGATGTCTCGCTCGAGGCCGCGCTCGGGGCATCCGTCACGCTCACCGCCGATGCCGTCCGCCTCGGGCAGGCCGTCGACAACCTCATCTCGAACGCGCTCAAGTTCACGCCCGCCGGCGGCACCGTGACGGTCTCGACGGGCGTGCACGGCGAGGACGCGGTGATCACGGTGCGCGACACGGGCGTCGGCATCCCCGCCGAGGAGCTCGAGCACCTGAGCGAGCGGTTCTACCGTGCGTCCACCGCGCACGCGATCCCCGGCATCGGCCTGGGGCTCACGGTCGTGCGCCAGATCGCGACGGCCCACGGCGGGCACCTGGACGTCGACTCGGCCGAGGGCCGCGGCACGGCCTTCGCCCTCGCGCTGCCGCTGCACCCGCAGCACTGATCCTGCGCGGGCTTCACGGCCCGGAACCGCGGCGCCCCATCCGCCCGATACGCACGTTGGGGAGGACTTTTCTCGCGGGGCGTCCTCCCCCGGGTGCGTTTTGGGCGGTCACTCACGTCGAGCGACGGGGAACAGACGAGGGCGGGGCACCCGTGAGGATGCCCCGCCCTTCGTGCGGTTTCCATTCGCCGCAAGCGGCTCAGTCAACCCGGCGCATTCGCCGCAAGCGGCTCAGTCGACCAGCGGAAGTGCTTAGCGCGCGACCGAGCCGTCGACGTAGTCGTCGTCGCTGTTCGAGTTCCACGCGAAGAGCGAGCGCAGCTCCTTGCCGGTCTTCTCGATCGGGTGGGCCTCGCCCTCGGCGCGCAGGCGCAGGAACTCGGGGGCGCCCGCGTCCTGGTCGGCGATGAAGCGCGCGGCGAAGGTGCCGTCCTGGATGTCCTTGAGGACCTCCTGCATGTGCTCCTTCACCGACGGGTCGATGACGCGCGGGCCCGAGACGTAGTCGCCGTACTCGGCCGTGTCGGAGACGGACCAGCGCTGCTTGGCGATGCCGCCCTCCCACATCAGGTCGACGATGAGCTTGAGCTCGTGGAGGACCTCGAAGTAGGCGATCTCGGGCTGGTAGCCGGCCTCGGTCAGGGTCTCGAAGCCGTACTGCACGAGGTGCGAGACACCGCCGCAGAGCACCGACTGCTCGCCGAACAGGTCGGTCTCGGTCTCTTCCGTGAAGGTCGTCTTGATGACGCCGGCGCGGGTGCCGCCGATGGCCTTCGCGTAGGACTTCGCGATCTCCCAGGCCTGGCCCGAGGCATCCTGCTCGACCGCGATGATGTCCGGGATGCCGCGACCGGCGACGAACTCGCGACGCACGGTGTGACCCGGGGCCTTCGGCGCGACCATGATCACGTCGATGCCGGCCGGCGGCTTGATGTAGCCGAAGCGGATGTTGAAGCCGTGGCCGAACAGCAGCGCCTTGCCCTCGGAGAGGTTCGGCTCGACGTCCTGCGCGAAGAGGTGGCGCTGGTTCTGGTCGGGGGCGAGGATGACGATGACGTCGGCCCACTTGGTGGCCTCCGCGTTCGACTTCACCTCGAAGCCCGCCTCGGTCGCCTTCTGGACCGACTTGGAGCCCTCGCGCAGCGCGATGACGACCTCGACGCCCGAGTCGCGCAGGTTCTGCGCGTGGGCGTGGCCCTGCGAGCCGTAGCCGATGACGGCGACCTTCTTGCCCTGGATGATGCTCAGGTCGGCGTCGTTGTCGTAGTAGATCTCTGCCATTTTGTTCGTTCCTTCTCGGGGACTGGTTCTGAAGCCGGTGGGGCTATGACTTGAAGACGCGGTCGGTGATCGACTTGGAGCCGCGGCCCATTGCGAGCAGGCCCGACTGGGCGAGCTCCTTGATGCCGAACGGCTCGAGCACGCGCAGCAGTGCCTGCACCTTGCCGCTGTCGCCGGTCGCCTCGATGACGAGCGCGTCGGTCGCCACGTCGACGACGGAGGCGCGGAACAGGTTCACGGCCTCGAGCACCTGCGAGCGGGTGTTGTTGTCGGCCTTGACCTTGACGAGCAGGTGCTCGCGCTGCACGGACTGCGCCTGGTCGAGCTCGACGATCTTGATCACGTTGATCAGCTTGTTGAGCTGCTTGGTCACCTGCTCGAGCGGCAGGGCGTCGACGTCGACCACCACGGTGATGCGCGACAGGCCCTCGACCTCGGTCGTGCCGACCGCGAGCGAGTTGATGTTGAAGCCGCGGCGGGCGAACAGACCGGCGACACGCGTGAGGAGGCCGGGCTTGTCCTCGACGAGGAGGGAAAGGACATGGGTGCTCATTGGTTACTCCTCCCCCCAGGCCGGGCTGTGGTCCTTCGCGTACTGCACGAAGCTGTTGCTGACGCCCTGCGGCGCCATGGGCCACACCATCGAGTCCGACGAGACGACGAAGTCGATCACCACGGGGCGGTCGTTGGTCTCGAGCGCGAGCTTGATCGCGGCGTCGACCTCTTCCTCCTTCTCGACGCGGATGCCGAGCGCACCGTAGGCCTCGGCGAGCTTCACGAAGTCGGGCACGTGGATGCTGCCGTGCCCGGTGTTCAGCTCGGTGTGCGAGTAGCGGCCCTCGTAGAACAGCGACTGCCACTGCTTGACCATGCCGAGCGACGAGTTGTTGATGATCGCGACCTTGATCGGGATGTTGTTGATCGTGCAGGTCGCGAGTTCCTGATTGGTCATCTGGAAGCAGCCGTCGCCGTCGATCGACCACACCACGCGGTCGGGCTGGGCGACCTTCGCGCCCATGGCCGCGGGGATCGAGTAACCCATGGTGCCGGCGCCGCCGGAGTTGAGCCACGCGTTCGGGCGCTCGTACCTGATGAACTGCGCCGACCACATCTGGTGCTGGCCGACGCCCGCGACGTAGACGCCCTCGGGCCCGGTCAGCTCGCCGATGCGCTGGATGACGTGCTGCGGCGACAGCAGGCCGTCGCTCGCGGGCGCGAAGCCGAGCGGGAACTCGGAGCGGAGGTCGCCGAGGCGGGCCCACCAGTCGGTGATGTCCGGGGCGGCGCCCGCGGCCGCCTGGGTGTACGCGGCCGTGAGGTCGGGCAGCACTTCGGCCAGGTCGCCGACGATCGGGACATCCGCCACCCGGATCTTCGAGATCTCGGCGGGGTCGACGTCGACGTGCACGATCTTGGCGTTCGGGGCGAACTCGCTCACCTTGCCGGTCACGCGGTCGTCGAAGCGCGCGCCGAGGGCGACGATGAGGTCGGCCTCCTGCAAGGCGAGCACGGCGGGCACCGTGCCGTGCATGCCGGGCATGCCGAGGTGCTGCGCGTGCGAGTCGGGGAACGCCCCGCGCGCCATGAGCGTCGTGACGACGGGCGCGCCCGAGGTCTCGGCGAACTCGAGGAGCTGGGGGGACGCCGTGGCGCGGATGACCCCGCCGCCGACGTACAGCACCGGCTTCTTGGCCTCGGCGAGCAGCTGGGCCGCCGCCTGGATCTGCTTGCCGTGCGCCCGCGTGACGGGGCGGTAGCCGGGCAGCTCGACCTTCGGAGGCCAGCTGAACTCCATCAGGTTCTGCTGCGCGTCCTTGGTGATGTCGACGAGCACGGGGCCGGGGCGGCCCGTGTTCGCGATGTGGTACGCCGCGGCGATCGCCGCCGGGATCTCTTCAGCGGTCTTCACGAGGAAGGAGTGCTTGGTGATCGGCATGGTGATGCCGACGATGTCGGCCTCCTGGAAGGCGTCGGTGCCCATGAGCGTCGAGAACACCTGGCCGGTGATCGCGAGCAGGGGCACCGAGTCCATGTAGGCGTCGGCGATCGCGGTGACGAGGTTCGTCGCGCCCGGGCCCGACGTCGCGATGGCGACGCCGACCCGGCCGCTCGCCGAGGCGTAGCCCTCCGCGGCGTGGCCGGCGCCCTGCTCATGGCGGACCAGGATGTGGCGGATGCCGGTCTGCGACATCAGCTCGTCGTACAGCGGGATGACGGCGCCGCCGGGAAGGCCGAAGACGTCGGTGACGCCGAGCTTCTCGAGCGTGCGGAGGATGGCTGCCGAACCGGTGATCGACTCGGGGCCGGCCGGCGCTGCGGCCGGCGGCGGAGTCGGAACGGGACGTGGATCCGTAGGCATAGGTGAACGTTCCCTCGATGCGTGGATGATCAGCGGATCGCGGTGTTACCCCGTGACGGCGCCCTCTGCAGCGGAGCGCACGAGCTTGGAGTACTTCGCGAGAACCCCGCGGGTGTAGCGCGGGGGAAGCGGGGCCCAGCCGTTGCGGCGAGCTTCCAGCTCAGCCTCATCGACGAGTAGATCGAGGGAGCGAGCTGCGATATCGACCCGAATCAGATCACCATCGCGCACCAGGGCGATCGGACCTGCGTCCACCGCCTCGGGTGCAATGTGGCCGATGCAGAGGCCGGTTGTGCCGCCCGAGAATCGTCCGTCCGTCAAGAGTAGTACATCCTTGCCGAGCCCAGCGCCCTTGATGGCCGCGGTGATCGCGAGCATCTCGCGCATGCCGGGGCCGCCCTTGGGGCCTTCGTAGCGGATGACGACGACGTCGCCGTGCTTGATCTCGCCGGCGGTCAGCGCGTCCATCGCGCCGCGCTCGCGCTCGAACACGCGTGCGGGGCCGGTGAACACCTCGAGGTCGAAGCCCGCGGTCTTCACGACGGCGCCCTCGGGGGCGAGCGAGCCCTTCAGGATCGTCAGGCCGCCGGTCGCGTGGATCGGGTTGTCGAGCGTGCGCAGCACCGTGCCGTCGAGGGCCGGCGGGTTGATGTCGGCGAGGTTCTCGGCGACGGTCTTGCCCGTGACGGTGAGCGCGTCGCCGTGCAGCAGACCGGCGTCGAGCAGCGCCTTCATGAGCACGGGGATGCCGCCCATGCGGTCGACGTCGTTCATCACGTAGCGGCCGAAGGGCTTGAGGTCGCCGAGGTGCGGCACCTTGTCGCCGATGCGGTTGAAGTCGTCGAGCGTGAGCGGGACATCCGCCTCGTTCGCGATCGCCAGCAGGTGCAGCACGACGTTCGTCGACCCGCCGAGCGCCATCGCCACGGTGATCGCGTTCTCGAAGGCCTTGCGCGTGAGGATCTGACGGGCCGTGATGCCCTTCTCGAGCAGACCGACGACGGCCTCGCCCGAGCGGTGCGCGTAGTAGTCGCGGCGGCGGTCGGCCGAGGGCGGCGACGCCGAACCCGGCACCGAGAGGCCGAGCGCCTCGGCGACCGAGGCCATGGTGTTCGCGGTGTACATGCCGCCGCAGGCGCCCTCGCCCGGGGCGAAGGCGCACTCGATACGCTGCGCGTCCTCGACGCTCATCGTGCCGGCCTTGACGCCGCCGACGGCCTCGAAGGAGTCGATGATCGTGATGTCCTTCTCGGTGCCGTCCGAGAGCTTGACCCAACCGGGCGCGATCGAGCCGGCGTAGAGGAAGACCGAGGAGAGGTCGAGGCGGGCCGCCGCCATGAGCATGCCGGGGATCGACTTGTCGCAGCCCGCGAGCAGCACCGAGCCGTCGAGGCGCTCGGCCATCATGACGGTCTCGACCGAGTCGGCGATGACCTCGCGCGAGACGAGCGAGAAGTGCATGCCCTCGTGGCCCATCGAGATGCCGTCGGAGACGGAGACGGTGCCGAACTGCAGGGGGTAGCCGCCGCCCGAGTGCACGCCTTCCTTGGCGGCCTGGGCGAGGCGGTCGAGCGACAGATTGCACGGCGTGATCTCGTTCCACGAGCTCGCAATGCCGATCTGGGGCTTGTCCCAGTCGGCGTCGCCCATGCCGACGGCGCGGAGCATGCCGCGGCTGGTGGTGGCTTCGATGCCGTCGGTGACGACTCGGCTGCGAGGTTTCACGTCGATTTCGGACATGAGGAAAGACTACGGGGCGAGAGAGGATGCCCCGCGCGCCGTCGCCAGCCGATCGAGCAGCGCGGCGAAGGCCGGGATGTCCGCCACCCGCACCGCCGCGCGGGTCTCCCCCGCGCCGACCTTCACGCCCAGGTCGCCCCGTGCCGCGTCGAGCACCGCGAAGGCGTCCTCGTCGGTCACGTCGTCGCCGGCGTAGAGCACGGCGACCGCGCCGCCGCTCTCGCGCTCGAGCAGCTCGCGCAGCATCCGCACGCCGTCGCCCTTCGTGACGTCGCGCACGCTGAACTCGAGGACGTCCTTGCCGAGCCGCGCGGTGAAGCCGCCGACCTGCGCCGCCGCCTCGCGCGCCGCGGCCTGCAGCCCCGGCACCGGCGCCGGGTCCTCGACCCGGCGCGTGTGCACCCCGTAGCCGACCGGCTTGTGCTCGAGCCGCGCCCCGGGCACGGCGGCCACGAGCGGCTCGAGCGCCGCGCGCAGCCGCGCGAGCCGGGCCTGCTCGTCGTCGCTCAGGGCGAGCTCGGCGACCTCGCCGCGCAGGCTCACCTCGACGCCGTGGGAGCCGATGAGCAGGGCATCCGCCCCGGCCTGCGTCAGCTGCGCGAGCGCGTCGAGGGGGCGCCCCGACACGAACGCGACCCACGTGGCCGACAGGGGGCGCAGCCGCGCGAGCGCGGCCGCCGCGTCGGGTGCGACGCGCGAGGCCGACGGGTCGTCGACGAGCGGTGCGACCGTGCCGTCGAAGTCGAGCGCGACGAGCAGGCGCGGTGCCGCGGCGAGCGCGTCGACCACGCCGGTGATGCCCCTCTCCACCGTCATTCCCCGTAGCCGGGCGCCGCGAGCGGGCGCTTCGGGATGTCCAGCTGGTTGGCCGGGTCGTTGTGGTCCTCGCGCACGAGAGTGTCGAGGAACGTCGCGCTCCAGCGCTGCACGTCGTGGCTCAGCACCCGGCGTCGCAGCGCGCGCATGCGCCGCGCGCGCTCGCGCTGCGGCATCTGGATCGCGTGCAGCATGGCCGCCTTGAGCCCGTCGATGTCGTGCGGGTTCACGAGCAGCGCCTGGCGCAGCTCGTCCGCCGCGCCCGCGAACTCGGACAGGATCAGCACGCCGTCGTGATCGGTGCGCGTCGCGACGTACTCCTTCGCGACCAGGTTCATCCCGTCCCGCAGCGCCGTCACGAGCATGACGTCGGCCGCGAGGTACAGCGCCGCCATCTCGTTGCGCGGGTAGCCCTGGTGCAGGTAGTGGATCGCGGCGTGGCCGATCTGGCCGTAGTCGCCGTTGATGCGGCTCACCGTGATCTCGACCTCGTCGCGCAGCTGCGCGTAGGCGTCCACCCGCTCGCGGCTGGGGCTCGCGACCTGCACGAGGCAGACCTCCTCGGGCGAGACGACGCCGTCGTCGAGCAGCTCGCCGAAGGCCTTCAACCGATGACGGATGCCCTTGGTGTAGTCGAGCCGGTCAACGCCGAGCATGACCACGCGGGGGTTGCCGAGCTCGGCCCGGATCTCGGCGGCCCTGGCTCGGATCGCGGGGTCGGCCGCGAGCTTCTGATAGGCCTGCGCGTCGATCGAGATCGGGAAGGGCCGTGCGAGCACGGTGCGGATGCGGTGACCGCGCCGATTCGTCGTGGTGTGCCGCATGTCGGCGGATGCCTGCGGCTCGTCGAGCGGGATCGAGATCAGGTTCCCGCGCGTCTCGTAGCCGTGCAGCCGCCGCACGGCGCGGGCGAAGTTGCCGGCATCCGCCACGCGCTGGAAGCCCACGACGTCGGCGCCGAGCAGCCCGTCGACGATCTGGCGCCGCCAGGGCAGCTGCGAGTAGATGCCGTAGGGCGGGAAGGGGATGTGGTTGAAGAAGCCGATGATCAGGTCGGGCCGCGCGTCGCGCAGCATCTTCGGCACGAGCTGCAGCTGGTAGTCGTGCACCCACACGATCGCGTTCGGGGCGGCGACCGCGAGCGCCGCGTCGGCGAAGCGGCGGTTGACCCGCTGGTACGCCTCCCACCACTGCCGGTGGTAGCTCGGCGGCGAGATCACGTCGTGGTAGAGCGGCCACAGCGTGTCGTTGCTGAAGCCCTCGTAGTAGTCCTCGACCTCGTCGGCCGAGAGCTGCACCGGGACCAGCTCGATGCCGTCGGCCTCGAAGGGCTCGAACTCGACGTCCGGCATGCCCGGCCAGCCGATCCACACGCCGTCGCGCTCGCGCATGACGGGCTCGAGCGCGGCGACGAGACCGCCCGGGGACGTGCGCCACACGGCGTCGCCGCCCTCCCCCGACACGTGGTCGACGGGCAGGCGATTCGACACGATCACCAGTTCGTACTGCTCAGTTCCCTCAGGAATGGGGGTACCTCCGTCCAAACGTTTTCGAGGCTATCAGGCGGCACCGAGCCACCTGCCAGGTGTTCGCCGCAGCGCATTCGGACACCGCACGTTCATGTGAGCGGCGTAACCTGAATGCGATGCGCATCGGTATGAGCACGTCCTGCGTGTACCCACTTTCGACTGAGCACGGCTTCCGCCTCTCCCGCGAAGCCGGGTTCGACGGCGTCGAGGTCATGGTGACCCGCGACGAGCGGACGCAGAGCGCAGAGGCGCTGCTGAAGATGTCCGAGCGCTACGAGCAGCCGATCATGTCGATCCACGCCCCGGTGCTGCTGCTCACGCACTTCGTCTGGGGCCGCGACCCGAAGGTCAAGCTCGAGAAGAGCGCCGGGCTCGCGGCATCCGTCGGCGCCGAATCGGTCGTCGTGCACCCGCCGTTCCGCTGGCAGGCCGAGTACGCGGTCGACTTCCTGCAGATCGTGCGCGAGACCGCGAACACCTACGGCGTGCAGATCGCGGTGGAGAACATGTTCCCGTGGAAGGCCGCCGGCCGTTCCATGAAGGCGTACATGCCCGGCTGGGACCCGACCGACTTCGACTGCGACTCGGTCACCCTCGACTTCTCGCACGCCTCCCTCGCCGGGCAGAGCAGCTACGACCTCGCGGTCGGCTTCGGCGAGCGACTGCGCCACGTGCACCTGTGCGACGGCACCATGAGCGCCGACGAGGGCCGCATCTTCGACGAGCACGCGCTGCCCGGCCACGGCACGCAGCCCGTCGCCGAGGTGCTCGCCCTGCTCGCCGAGCAGGGCTGGGACGGCCAGGTCGTCGCCGAGGTCAACACGCGCAAGGCCCGTTCCGATGAAGAGCGCCTGGCGTTGCTCGTCGAGACGGTCGAGTTCGCGCGGCGGCACACCGGGCAGGCGGCGCAGGGGGACGAGAAGGACGCCCCGACGACCGACCCTGCGGCTAGCGTGGGGGCATGACGCTCCGCAAGTACGCGCTGAGCCCGCGACTGATCGCCTCGGCCCTCGCGGTCGTGCCCGTCGCCAAGGCGAGCAGGCGCCCCGAGCTGGGGCAACGCACCTGGGCGCTCTGGGCCCTCTGGGGCGTCGGCCTGGTCGCCGCCTTCGTGACGGTCCGCGAAGAATCCGCGCGGCGTGTCTCCCCTGATGCGCGCTGAATTCGCGTCAGAATCAGGGCATGTTCTTCGGTCGCCGCAAGCACGCCGCTCCTGCGCCGGCGGCACCCGCACCGGTGTCGCCCGAGCTCACTGACGAGCTCGTCTTCGCCGCTGTCCAGCGCTCCCTCGAGTCCGTCTTCGGCGAGGACGGCGAGTGGACCGTCGCGCGCCGCTCGGACGAACAGACCGACTCGATCTTCCACGAGGTCCTCGTGCACTCGATCGCCACGACCGTCACCGCGGGCATCTCGGCCGCGCGCGAGGCCAACGCCGTCGCCCGCGACGAGCTGGCCGGCGGTCCTCTCGGTCTGCTGCGCGCACCGCGCACCGCCCCCGTCGGCGCGGCGTCCGAGGTCGAGGACGAGGCCGACGAGCCCGCCGCTCTGCGGTGGGAGCCCGCGCCCATCACCCGCTGGGCCGACCTCAAGCGCCCGGTCACCGGCCCCGTCGCCGTGATCGACGAGGACAACAAGGCCGCCTGATCGGGTACCGCCTCGACATGACTCTCGCGATCGAGGACTACGCCCTCATCGGCGACTGCTTCAGCGCGGCGCTCGTGGGCCGCGACGGCAGCGTCGACTGGCTCTGCCTGCCCCGCTTCGACTCCCCCAGCGTCTTCGGCGCGCTCCTCGGCGACGAGGAGAACGGGCGGTGGCAGCTCGCGCCGGCTGAGGCATCCGCCTCCGACGGGCACGGCGTCACCGCCGAGCGGCGCTACGACGGCGCGGGCTTCACCCTCGTCACCACGTGGACGACGCCGAGCGGCGTCGTCGAGGTGACCGACGTGATGCCGGTGGGCGATCGGCGGGTGGATGTCGTGCGCCGCGTCCGCGGTGTGACGGGCACCGTCGAGCTCGAGCAGGAACTGCGGCTGCGCTTCGACTACGGCGCGACCGTGCCGTGGGTGAGCCAGCACCGCGACGCCACCCCGCCCGAGATCGTGGCGATCGCCGGGCCGAACGCCGCCGTGCTGCGCGGGCCGGCGCTGCGCGGCTCCGACCACAAGCACACGGGCCGCTTCACCGTGAGCGCGGGCGAGACGGTGGACGTCGTGCTCACCTGGTTCCCGAGCCACCACGAGCTGCCGCCGCCGCTCGACGTCGAGGCGGCCCTCGACGCGACCCGGCGCTGGTGGTCGGGCTGGCTCGACGGGTGCACCCACCCCGACGACGGCCCGTACCACGAGGCCGTGCTGCGCTCGATGCTCGTGCTGCGCGTGCTCACCCTCGAGACGACGGGCGGCATCGTCGCCGCCGCGACCACGTCGCTGCCCGAGGCCTTCGGCGGCGAGCGCAACTGGGACTACCGCTTCGTGTGGTTGCGCGACGCCTCGCTCGCCATCGACGTGCTCGCCCGCCACGGCTTCGAGGGCGAGGTCGCGAAGTGGCAGCAGTGGATGCTGCGCGCGATCGCGGGCGACCCCGCCGACGTGCAGATCATGTACGGGCTCGGGGGCGAGCGCGATCTGCCCGAGCGCGAGCTGACGAGCCTGCCGGGCTATCAGGGGGCGTCCCCCGTGCGCATCGGCAACGCGGCCTCGGAGCAGTTCCAGGCGGATGTCATCGGCGAGGTCATGCTCGCCTTCTCGACCGCGCGCGACGCCGGCGTCGCCGAGACCCCGGTGTCGTGGGGGCTGCAGCGCGCGCTGCTCGAGCACCTCGAGAAGGTGTGGCGCACGCCCGACCAGGGCATCTGGGAGATCCGGGGCGAGGCACGCGCCTTCACCCACTCGCGCGCGATGGCCTGGGCCGCCTTCGACCGCGGCGTCGAAGCCGTGCAGAAGCACGGCATGCGGGGGCCGGCGCAGCGCTGGGCGCAGGTGCGCGACGACATCCGCGCCGACATCGACGCCCATCACGTCGACGCCGCGACGGGCGCGTTCGTCCAGTTCGCAGGGGCCGCGCACGTGGACGCCGCGCTGCTGCAGCTGCCCCAGGTGGGCTTCTGCGCCCCCGACGACCCGCGCATGCTCGCCACGGTCGCGCGCATCGAGGGCGAGCTCGTGCACCACGGCCTCGTCGACCGGTACGTCACCGAGACCGGCGTCGACGGGCTGCCGCCCGGCGAGAACCCGTTCCTGGCGTGCTCGCTGTGGCTCGCCGAGCAGTACGCGCGCTCGGGGCGGCGCGACGAGGCATCCGCCCTCATCGATCGCGTGCTCGGCATCGCGAACGACGTCGGCCTCATCTCGGAGGAGTACGACCCGGTCGCGCGGCGGCAGGCGGGCAACACGCCGCAGGCGCTCTCGCACCTCGCGCTCGTGCGCGCCGTCGACGCCCTCTCGGACGCCGAGCTGACGCGCTAGCGCCGAGCCGATCACGGCCGGTGCGACCCGATAGGATCATGCTCGTGACCGTGAACGCAGCGCCTGCCGTCAGCCACGAAGACGGCGTTCAGAACTCCCCCTTCGTCGCCGGCCTCGCCCGCCGCATCCCGGCGCCGCTCGGCGCCGCGCTCGTCGGCGTCGTCTCGGTCCTGCTCGCGCTGTTCTGGCTCTACACGCTCGTCGTGACGTGGATCAACCACTCCGACCTCTCCACCCCGTTCTTCCAGACCACCGTCGTGGTCGCCGTCGTCATCGGCGTCGCGGCCTACGCCCGCAAGACCCTCGCGTGGCTGCCCGTGCTCGTCGTCGGCGCCGCGTGGGCGATCCTCTCGATCGTGCCGTTCCTGCCGGTCGTGATGGTCATCGTGCAGGCCGCGGTCGTCGCGATCTTCGTCGCCACCGCCGTGTTCGCGGTCGTCTCGGCCGAGCAGGCCGAGAAGCCGCGCTGGTAGACAGCCGCCACTGATCCGGCCGCGCAGCCTTCGGGCTGTGCGGCCGTTTTCATCCCCTCCCACGCGGGTATCGACCCCGTGAGGAGAGGAGGTCGGACCATGTCGATGTCCGACAAGGCACGCCACAGCGCCGACGAATGGGTCGGCAAGGGCAAGGAGGCCGTCGGCAAGGCGACCGGTGACGAGGAACTCGAGCGCGAGGGCCGCGTCGACCAGGCGAAGGCCCACGTCGAGAAGGCGGGCGACGCGCTCAAGGACGCGTTCCACAAGGCGACGGGTCGCGACTGAGCGAACCCTAGACTCGTCGTCATGACGACGGAGCCTGAGCAGCCTGCACGCCTGTCCGCCAACGGCACGGGCTACGACATCACCCAGTTGGCCGGTGTCTTCGAACACCACTTCACCTGGACCTCGGGCTTCGAGCGCAACACCCACCGCTACGCGGACCACCCCGCGATCAGCGACCCCGAGACCGGCCGCTCGTGGACGTACGCCGAGCTCGGCGTCGTCACCGGGCAGCTGGTCGAGGGGTTGCGGCGCGCGGGGGTCGGCACGGGCGACCTCGTGGGCTACCAGCTCATGAACCGGCCCGAGTTCGCGTTCCTCTACGTCGCGGCGCAGGGGCTGCGGGCCGTCAGCTCGCCGATGAACTTCCGCCTCTCCCCCGGTGAGACGGCGCACATCCTGAACGAGTCCAAGCCCGTCGTGTTCGTCTACGAGCGCGAGCAAACGCCCCTCATCGCCCAGGCGCTCGAGCTCGCGACCCACAGGCCCGCGCTGCTCGCCGGTGTCGGCGAGGGCGAGCTGCTGCCCGGCTCGGTCGCGTTCGAGGATCTGCTGGTCGAGGACGCCCCGAGCTTCCGCGCCCCCGCGGACGGCTCCGTGTGGGACGAGTCGAGCCGCCTCTACACGAGCGGCACGACCGGCATGCCGAAGGCCGTGCCGCTCACCTCGCTCAACGAGACGCTCTCGGCGCACGACGTGATCATGGCCTTCCCGCTCGCCTCGACCGACAAGACCATGAACATGTCGCCGTGGTTCCACCGCGGCGGCAACTACTGCGCGGGCCCGAACCCGGCGCTGTTCGTCGGCGCCGAGGTGGTCTGCCTGCGCCGCTTCGACGAGGCCGTGGTGCTCGACAGCATCCAGAACTCCCGCCTCACCTACGTCATCGGCGCCCCCACCAACCTCGAGCGCCTCGCCGACGAGCAGGACCGCCTGCCGCGCGACCTCTCGTCGCTGCGCGGCATCGTCACGATGGGCGCGCCGCTCGAGAAGGCCGCGGCGATCCGCTACCAGCAGACGCTCAATCCGCGGCTCATGAACGGCTACGGCA
The DNA here is from genome assembly GCA_009780695.1 of Microbacteriaceae bacterium. Taxonomy (GTDB): domain Bacteria; phylum Actinomycetota; class Actinomycetes; order Actinomycetales; family Microbacteriaceae; genus Gryllotalpicola. Next base: position 276,539 of record WQZN01000002.1, on the reverse strand, counting down.
CCACCGAGGCGTTCTGGAACACCTTCCTGCGCCCCGAGGACCTGCCCGAGTTCGCCGGCAGCGCGGGCCGCGCCTGCATCGACGACGACGTCGCCGTCGTGCATGTCTACGAGGACCGCTTCGCGGCGCCGACCGACACCGTGCCGAAGGACGGCAAGACCGTCGGCGAGGTCATCATGCGCACGATCAAGGCGGGTTACGCGTACACCGACGCCGCGCGCACGGCCGAGAAGTTCCGCGGCGGCTGGATGTACCCGGGCGACCTCGCCACGTGGGACGGGAACGAGATCGTCACGATCGTCGGCCGCAAGGACGACATGCTCATCTCGGGCGGCGAGAACGTGCACCCCGTGCAGGTCGAGGAGGCGCTCGCCGAGCACCCCGCGATCGCCGACTCGATCGTCACCGGGCTCGCGGACGAACAGTGGGGCGAGGTCGTGGTCGCCTACGTGCGGCTGAAGCCGGGGCATCCCGACGCCTCCGCCGACCCGCAGGCGGTCGCGGACGACCTCGACGCGCACTGCCGCGCCCACCCGGGGCTCGCCGATTTCAAGCGGCCGCGCCGCTACGCCTTCGTCGACGACCTGCCGTACACCGCGACCGGCAAGAAGCAGCACTTCATCTTGAAGAAGCAGGCCTTCGAGGATGCCGCGGCCGGGCGGTTCATCGCACCGCGGCGCTGACCCGCGGGCCGGCGAGCACCGCGGGCGCCCGCCACACGCTGATGACGCCCCAGGCCGTCGCGGCGATCGGCACGGCGAGCACCGCCCCGACGATGCCGCCGATGATCGAGCCCGCGGCCAGCGCGAGCAGGATGACGAGCGGGTGCAGCTTGAGCGAATGGCCCATGATCTGCGGCTGCAGCAGGTGGCTCTCGAGCTGGTTCACCACGACGACGATCGCGATGACGATGATCGCCGCCACGGGGCCGTTCGTGACGAGGGCGACGAGCGCCGCGAGCACGCCGGCGATCGTCGCGCCCACGATCGGGATGAAGGCCGTGATGAAGACGATGACGGCGAGTGGGAAGGCGAGCGGCACGCCGACGATGGCGAGGCCGACGCCGATGCCGACGGCATCCGCCGCGGCCACGCCCGCCGTGCCGCGCACGTAGCCGCCGAGCACCGAGACGGTCTTGTCGCCGATGCGCTGCGCGCGGGCGAGGTGCTCGCCCTCGACGACCCGCAGCAGGAACGCCCAGATCTGCGGGCCGTCCTTCATGAAGAAGAACAGGGTGACGAGGGTGAGGAACAGGCCGGTCACCAGCTCGGCGGCGACCCCGACGCCGGCCAGGGCGCCGCGGCCGAACTGGGCCGAGGTGAGATAGGTGACGATCTCGGTCTGGATGCTGTGCACGTTGGCGCTGCTGATGATGCTCGCCGGCAGCTTGTCGAGATAGCCCTGCAGCTGCGTGAAGCCGTCGCTCGCCGATTCCACGAGCCGCTTCCACTGGTGCTCGACGGCCCACACGATGAGGGTCATCAGGCCGCCGACCACGACGAGAATCGACAGCAGGGCGATCCACGTGGCCAGCAGCGAGGGCACGCCGCGCCGGCGCATCCACGACATGAGCGGGTTGATCGCGCAGGACAAGATCAGCGCGAGCGTCACCGGGATGAAGACGAGCGTCACGTTCGTGATCACCCACACGGCGGCGGCCGCGACGACGAGCACCGCGATGATCTGCACGCAGCGCATGGCGAAGCGGCCGAAGCCGTCGCCCCACAGGGCCGCGGTGCCGCCGGGCGGAGTCGTCTGCGTCTGGCTCTTCCTGTTCAGGAATGTCATAGGCGAGAGGGTACCCGGCGGCACCGGCATTCACGTGGCTGCGGCGGGGCGTGCCGATTCAGCGGAGATGGGTCGATCGAGCGTGAGGATGCCGCGCTTCGCTCCGCACAATCGACCCGTTTCCGCAGATCAGGCGGCGGCGTGCCGATCGCTGCCGTTGAGGGCCTCGACCGTCTGCTCGTAGGCGCCGCGCACCTCGGCGAAGCGCAGGAAGCCGACGTTCTCGACGAGCACCTCGTGCACGTCGGGCTGCGTCTCGAGGATCTGCACGACCTCGTCGGCGAACGCATCAAGCGGCATCGCGATCGGATTCTCGGTCTGGCCCGGCAGCAGCTCGGTCGCGACGGCCGGCGGCACGATCTCGTGCACCCTCACGCTCGTGCCGGCGAGCTGCAGGCGCAGCGACTCGCTCAGCATGTGGATCGCGGCCTTCGTCGCGTTGTAGGTGGGCGTGACGCGCAGCGGCACGTGGGCGAGGCCGCTCGAGACCGTGACGAAGGCGGCATCCGGCCGGCTCGTCAGCTGCTCGACGAAGGCCGAGAAGAGACGGATCGGGCCGAGCAGGTTGGTCGTGACGGTCGCCTCGGCATCGGCGAGGAAGCCGGGGCCGGTCCAGTCCTCGACGCGCATGATGCCGGCCATCGCGATGACGGTGTCGAGGTGGGGGTGGGCCGCGAGGACCTCGGCCGCCGCGGTGCGGATGCTCGCGGCATCCGCCGTGTCGATGCGCACGGTGTGGAAGCCGTGCGTCTGCGCGAGCTCGTCGAGCAGGGCGGTGCGGCGGCCGCCGATGACGACGGTGTTGCCGCGGGCCTGGAGGCGGAGGGCGAGAGCGAGGCCGATGCCGCTCGTCGCGCCGGGGATGAAAACGGTGCGTCCGGTGATGTCCATGACTCCACGGTGCGGGCATCCGCGCGCTTGCGGGAGAGACGCGGCGATCGTGGGATCGGCGATCCCTGGTTGCGCGACGGCGCGCGATGAATGATGGATGCCATGGACCGCACCGACCTCGCCGACTTCCTGCGCCGCCGCCGCGCGGCGCTGCAGCCGGCGGACGTCGGCCTCGCCGAGGGTGCGCGCCGCCGCGCACCGGGCCTGCGCCGCGAAGAGGTCGCCGCGCTCACCGGCATGTCGGTCGACTACTACACCCGTCTCGAGCAGGGGCGCGGCCCGCAGCCGAGCGAGCAGATGCTCGCCGCCCTCGCCCGGGCGCTGCGACTCAGCGACGACGAGCGCGACTACCTGTTCCGGGCCGCCGGTCACGCCGCGCCGGACCGGCTCGGCTCGCTGCCGCACGTCGCCCCCGCACTGCTGCGCGTGCTCGACCGCCTCGCGGACACGCCCGCGCTCGTGCTGTCGAACCTCGGCGAGACGCTCGTCGCGAACCCGCTCGCGGTCGCGCTGTTCGGCGACACATCGGGGCTGACGGGCCTCGAGCGCTCGGACGTCTACCGGTGGTTCACCCGGCCCGAGGCCCGGCTGCTGTACCCGGAGGACGACCGCGACCGCCAGTCGCGGGCGCTCGTCGCGAACCTGCGCGCCGCGTACGGGGCGATGGGCGCGCGGTCGCGGGCCGGGGCGCTCGTCGCGGCGCTCACCGAGGCGAGTCCCGAGTTCGCGGCGCTGTGGGAGCGGCACGAGGTCGCGCGGCGCTTCGAGGATCACAAGGTGCTCGTGCACCCGACGATCGGGCCCATCGAGCTCGACTGCCAGGTGCTGTTCACCGAGGACCAGTCGCAGGCGCTGCTCGTGCTCACGGCGCCGCCGCGCACCGAGGGGTGGGAGAAGCTGCAGCTGCTCGCCGTGCTGGGCACGCAGACCTTCGCTTAGCGCCGGCGTGCCGATTCGGCGGAGATGGGTCGATCATGCGGAGGGATGTCGCGCTGAGCTCCGCACAATCGACCCGTCTCCGCAAATCAGGCGGGGCCGGGCATCCTCACCTGCTCGCCGCGCTCCACCGCCGAGACGCGAATAGCGTGGGCCCATGACCGTCACCACGCTGCTGGAGCTGACCATCAAACCCGAGAGCCTCGCCGACGCCGAGGCGATCATCACCGAGACGCTCGTCGCGACGCGCGCCTTCGCCGGCAACCAGGGGGTGACGGTGGCGGCGGATGTCGCCGACCCTCTGCACTACGTGCTCGTGCAGACCTGGGACTCGCTCGAGGCCGACGACGCCTACCGCGCCTGGCGCGCGACGCCGGAGGGCGCGAGCAAGCTGGGCAGCGTCACGAGCGGGCGGGTGCTGACCAGGTACCGCAACACCACGGCCTGACGCGCCGCGGCCGGTGCCGCCGGGCACTTTTTCTACTGTGGGGCATATGAATCGCCGGGGCCGGATATGCCCCGTAGGAGAAAAAGTGCCCGACGGGCGGGCTCGCGGCGCACCCGCTGCAACACGCAACCCGGGCACCGGGCCGAGGCATCCTCGCGCCCCTAGAGTCGCATCATGATCGCGGCGCGGCGGGTGGGGGCGCACTCGGCGCTCTTCGCTGCGCTGGCGTGCGTCGCGGCCCTGCTCGCGGGGCTCGCGGTCGGGCTCGTCGGCCACCTCGACTCGGCTGCGCTCGACGGCGTGCGCGGCGGCATCGCGGCGCTCGGCGGCTCGCACGCCGAGCTGAGCTTCGATGCGCCGAAGGCGTCCGGCGACACGGCGCAGCGCACGCAGATCGCGCGCACCGAGGCGATCCTGCGGCGCGAGCTGCCGCCCCATGTGCACGTGACGCGCGCCGACGATGCGGGCGGCGACGTCGTCTGGACGGTGCGGGCGGATGCCGCGCACATCACTCCCGCCGATCTGCCGGTGCTCGCGCGCGCCGGCTCGCGCATCCACGACGCGATGCTCAACGACCAGAAGGTCGCGCCGCAGGGTGTGGAGAAGAGCGGGTCGCTGGATGCCGAGGCCAGGGCGCTCGCCGCACGGGTCGCGCCGCTCGCCGGCATCCAACCCGTGCCCCTGCTGCTCGTGGCGGCGATCGGGCTCGTCACCCTCGCGGAGCTCGCGCGGCTGCTCGACGGGGTGCGCCTGCGCGAGACGGCCCTGCTGCGCTCGCGCGGCGCCTCGGCCGCGCGCATCGGCCTGACGACGACGCTCGAAGCGTTCGTCGTCGCCGGGCTCGGGGCGCTCGCAGGTGCGGCCGCCGCGACCGGCCTGCTGCGCGCGTTCGGCGAGCACCCGCTCGGCTGGCCCTTGCTCGGCTCGATCACGGGCGCGGTGGTCGCCGCGGCGATCGGGCTCGTGGGCGGCGTCGCATACAACTCCGCGCGGCTCGCGTTCCGGCGCGACACCGCCGACGACTCGGGGCGCGCACGCCGGCTCGCCGCGCCGGGGCTGGTCGTGCTGCTCGTCGCGGCGGCGGGGCTGTCGCTGTGGCGCTGGCTCGAATACGGCTCGCCGCTCTCGCCGACCGCCGCCGGGGCACGCGTCGACCCGATCGCGGTGCTCGCGCCCGCGCTGTGCCTCGCCGCGATCGCGGTGCTGTGCCTCGCCGTCTTCCCCGTCGTCGTGCGGTGGGTCGAGTCCGCGGCGACCCGAGGCGACGGCATCCGCGCGCTGCTCGTCGCCGGCCAGCTCGCGCGGCGTGCGCGGATGATCGCCTCGCCCCTCGTGCTGATCGCCCTCGCCGGCGGCGGCCTGGTGCTCGCGGCCTGCTACGCGCCGACCTGGCAGGCCGCGGCCGCGCGCACCGCGGCGGTGCATGCGGGTGCCGACCTCGTCGTGACCGGCACGGGCGCGGACAGCGCGAGCATCGCGAAGCTGCCCGGCGTGCGCGCCGCGGCGCCCGTCACCCAGCTGTCGTGGACCGACGACAACGGCGTTCCGTACCAGCTCACCGCGATCGGACAGGCCGGCGTCCGCTCAGCCGTCTCGCCCGCGGGCGGCGCCGTCGACCCGGCCGCCCTCGCGACGCGCCTGCACACCGCGCTCGCGGGCGCGGCGATCCCCGACGGCGCCACGACGCTCGACCTGAGCGTCGCGGCCCACGGCTTCACGCCGACCATGCAGCTCGGGTTCATCGACGAGAACGGTGCGACGGCGCAGCAGACGGCGACGGCGGATGCCGCGGGACGGGCGCACCTCGCCCTGTCGCCCGGGCCGGGCCGCCGCCTCGTCTCCGTCACGGTCGATCTGCCGAGCTACACCGAGGTGCACCCCGACACGCAGCTCTTCGCGATGAGCCCCGAGATGCTCGGCTCGCTGCAGGTCTCGTTCCGGCTCACCGCGGTGACGACGGGCGGCACGGCATCGGGCGCCGTCGACCTCGGCCGGCCCTGGCGGGCCGCCGACCGGAACGGCAACAGCTCGGCGAGCCCGCTCGGCACGGTCGGCTTCTCGGGCATGCTCGGCTTCGCGCGGGATGCCGTCGAACTGACCCCCTCCGCCAAGCAGGATGTCCCCCTCGTCATCTCCTCCGGCTTCGCCGCCGCGGCGCACGCGCGGGTCGGCACGCCGCTCGCCCTCGACGCCGGCAGCGGGGTGCACGTGAACGGCACGGTCGCGGCGGTCCAGGCCGCGATCCCCGGCGTGCAGGGCGCGAACGCCGCCCTCGCCGACGCGGCCGCCCTGCAGACGCAGCTGCTGCTCGCGGGCGACGGGGTTCTGCCGTCGACGGGCGTGTGGGTGAGCGCGGATGCCTCGGCCGACGTCGCCGCGACCGCCGCCGCCATCGCCCGCGCCGAGCCCGGGGCATCCGTCACCGGCCCCGCGATCGCGCCGGGCGGCCACGTGCTCGACGCGGTGCCCGTCGCGCTCTGGCTCGGCATGGGCGGCGGCGCTCTGCTGGCGCTCATCGCCCTCGCCGCGGTCGCCGGCGAGCTGCTGCGGCTGCGCGCCGAAGAGGTCGGCGTGCTGCGCGCCCTCGGCTTCGCCCCGCGGATGCTCGCGCGACTGCGCCGAGCGGAGCTCGCGGCGGCGGTCGCCGCGGCGCTGCTCGGCGCGGCGATCGCCGGCACCGTCGTGAGCGCGCTCGTCGTGCCCGGCCTCACGCGCGTCGCCATCGAGAACCCCATCGACGGCCTTGCCCTGCCGCTGCACGTCGACCCCGTCGGCCTCGGCATCGCGGACGCTGCCCTGCTCGCCGCCGCGGCCGCCGTGATCGCGGTGTACGGCGCACGCGTCGCGCAGCAGGCCCGCACGATCGTCACGAGGGAGGCCGCGCGATGAGCCGCCGCTCGCGCCTGGGCATAGTGCCGCTGCTCGCCCGGACGGTGGCGCCGCAGGCATCCGTCACCCTCCTCGTCGCTCTGCTCACCCTCGTCGCCGCGCTCATCGCGGCCGGCGTGCCGCGCGCGCTCGACACGCTCGACGAGGCGGACCTGAGCCATTCGCTCGACTCGATCTCGCAGCCGCAGCGCGACGTCGGGGGCGGGATCGTGCCGTTCCTGGTCGGGCCGGCGCCCGACAAAGAGGTCGCGAAGCTCCCCGACCCGGCGTTCGGGCGGGTGCAGTCGGCGCTGGCAGCGGCGCGCGCCACCGTGCCGACCGCGCTGCGCAGCGCCCTCGGCGCTCCGCAGATCGTCGCGAGCACGCACGCGCAGCCGGCATCGCTCGCTCCGGCGCCGGCGACCCCGGCCGCATGGAACGACGCCGTCGCCCTCATCGCCGACCCGGCCTACGCGAGCCGCATCGCCCTCGTCTCGGGGGCGCTGCCCCAGGCGTGGACGGTGCCGGACACGACCATCGCCACCGGGTTCGGCGACGAGCCGGCCCCCGACCCCGCCTCGGCCGCCCCCATCGACATGGTGGTGACGACCGGCACGGCGACGACCATGGGGCTGCACGTCGGCGACGTGCTCAGCACCGCGTTCAGCCAGACCGAGGTGCGCGTGCGCATCAGCGGGATCGTGCACGCGCTCGACCCGAGCGCGGACTTCTGGCAGAACACCCCCGGCGTGCTCACCCCCGGTCGGGTCTACGACGGCAACGCGAGCCCGGACCTCACCTACACGGCGACGGGCTTCGTCGCGCCGGGGACGGTGCTGCCGCTCAGCGGCTTCGCCGTGCTGAACGGCGCGTTCTGGTTCCCCGTCGACGGGGCGCAGGTCACGGCCGCGCACGCGCGCGCCGTGGTCGATGCGGTGCACGGGCTGCAGGCGACGCAGATCCCGATCGCCGACACCATCGCGGGCGACCAGACGGGCACCGTGCGGGTGCCGGTGCAGACGGGCCTCGCCGATGCCGTCGAGCAGAGTCTGGGCCGGGTGTCCGCCCTTCTCGCGATCCTCGCGGTCCTCGTCAGCGGCCCGCTCGGCGTCGTCGTCGCGGTGTTCGCGCTCGCGGTGCGGGCCGTGCTCGAGCGGCGCGGCGCGGTGCTCTCGCTCGCCGCCGCGCGCGGCGCCTCACCCCTGCAGCTGCGCTCGGTCGCGGCCGTCGAAGGCCTGCTCGCCGGTGTGCCCGCGGCCGTCGTGGGCGCGCTCGTGGCGGCGATCGTGCTGCCCGGGCCGGATGCCGCGGCCTGGGTCGTCCCGACGCTCATCGGCCTCGTGCCCGCCGCGCTGTTCGCGTCGTTCGGCACCGGCCGCGGCTTCCGCACCCGCCGTCGCGACCTCTCGGCACGTGCTCGCGGCTCGGCGCGCTGGATCGTCGAGGCCTGCGTCCTCGGCGGCGCCGCGGTCACGACCTGGCTGCTGCTGCGCCGCGGGCCGATCGCGGACAGCGGCTTCGACGCGCTGCTCGCACTCACCCCGCTGCTGCTCGCGCTCGCGGTGGCGGTCGTCGTGCTGCGCCTGCTGCCGATCGCGCTGCGCGCGGCGCTCGCGGTCGGCCGCCGCGGGCGCGGCCCCGTCGCGTTCCTCGGCGCCGCGCGCGCGATGCGCGACCCCGCGCTCGGCGTCGCCGCAGCGCTCGCGGTCGTCGTCGGCGTCTCGGTCTCGGTGCTCTCATCGGGCGTGCTCGCGTCGATCGGCACCGCGACGCAACGGCAGGCCGTCACGCAGGTGGGGGCGGATGTCAGCGCCGCCGAGACCGCCTTCTCGCCGGCCGCGCTGCACGCGGTGCAGGGCGCCCCCGGTGTCGCCCGGGTCGCGGAGATCGCGCAGACGAACCGCAAGCAGCTCGGGATCAACGGCATCACCTCCACGGTGCTGCCCTTCGTCGCCGACACCGCCGCCCTGCACGCGGTGCGGCCCGACATCCCCGGCGATCTCGCCAGGAAGGTGGACGGGCGGGTGCCGATCCTCGTGTCCGCGGACGTGCTCGGCGACCACCTGCACGTCGGCGACCGGGTCGACCTCAATGACCTGCCCGTCGTGATCGTCGGGCAGCTGCCGTCGGAGTCGCAGCTCGGGGCCGACTCGGCCTGGGCGCTCGCCGACCAGGCCCACGCGGCCGTGCTCTCGCCGTCCGCACCGCTCACCCCGACGCAACTGCTGATCGCGCTGCGCCCCGGCGCGTCGCCGGCGCCCGCCGAGCGGGCGATCCGGGCGACGGCCCCGGGCGCCGTGGTGGCCGATGCGGCGAGCCTCGTCGCGGCGACGGACGCCGCCCCGGCCGCCGCCGCCCTGCGCCGTGCGCTGCTCATCGCTGCGATCGGCAGCGCCCTGCTGGCGGCGCTCGCGGTGTTCGCGGGGTCGGTCTCGGCCGCGGGATCCCGCAACAGCGCGATCGCCATGCTGCGCACCATGGGTCTCACGGGCTCGCAGGCGCTGGGGCTCGTCGTGTGGGAGATCGTGCCGCTCGTCGTCGCGTCCGCCGCCGTCGGGCTCGCGCTCGGCCTCGCGCTGCCGCACCTGCTCGTCGCGACGACCAACCTCGCGCCGTTCACCGGCGGGGCCGCGCGCCTCGCCGTCACCACCGACTGGCCACAGCTCGCGCTGCTCGTCGCCGGCGTGCTCGCCGTCGCGGCCGTGGCCACCCTCGTCGCCGTGCTCGTCGCCCGGCGCACCGACCCCGCAGGCACCGTGAAGATGGGAGCCGAATGACCACCGCAACCGCCACCGCCACCCCGCCCCTGGCCGGCGCGGCGATCCACTGCCGCGACCTCGTGCGCATCTTCTCCGCCGAGGGCGTCGAGGTGCAGGCGTTGCAGGGCCTCGACCTCGACGTCGAGCACGGCGAGCTCACCGCCGTCGTCGGCGCATCGGGATCGGGCAAGTCGACCCTGCTCTCGATCCTGTCGGGGCTCGACGTGCCCACCGCGGGTCGGGCATCCGTCGCGAGCCACGATCTGCTCGCCATGCGCGAACGCGACCGCATCGCCTACCGCCGCCACGTCGTCGGCTTCGTCTGGCAGCAGACGGCGCGCAACCTCGTGCCCTACCTGACCGCCGCCGAGAACGTCGCGCTCACGCTCGCGGCGGCCGGCGTGCCGCGGCGGGCGCGGGCGCTGCGTGCGGCCGAGCTGTTCGAGCTGCTGGACATCGCCGAGCTCGCCGATCGCACGCCCGCACAGCTCTCGGGCGGCCAGCAGCAGCGCGTCGCGATCGCCGTGGCCCTCGCGAACGAGCCGGCCGTGCTGCTCGCCGACGAGCCCACCGGCGAGCTCGACGAGGCCAACTCGGCGCTCGTGCTCGAGACGATGCGCGGCGTCAACGAGCAGCTCGGCGTGACGGTGCTCATCGTCACACACGACCCTGCCGTGTCGAGCCATGTGCGGCGCACGGTGCAGATCCGCGACGGCCGCACCTCGTCCGAGACGCTGCGGCGCACCGAGGTGTCGGAATCGGGCGACGAGCGGCACGTCGCCGAGGAGTTCGCCGTGCTCGACCGCGTCGGCCGCATGCAGCTGCCGCCCGAGTACGTCCGCGCCCTCGACCTGCGCGACCGGGTCAGGCTCTCGCTCGAGCCCGAGCACGTCGAGGTGCGGAAGGGGGACGCCGAGTGAGCGCGATCCTCGAGGCGCGCGGGCTGTCGCGCGCCTTCGGCGGCGGAGAGACGCGGGTGGATGCCGTCACCGACGTCTCGCTGACGGTGGAGCCCGGCGAGCTCGTCCTGCTCCGCGGGCCGTCGGGCAGCGGGAAGACGACGCTGCTCAACATGCTCGGCGGGCTCGATCGGCCCACCGCCGGGTCGGTGACACTCGACGGGGCGCCGTTGTCGGAGGCCTCGGAGGACGAGCTCGCCGACATCCGCCGCCGCGACATCGGCTTCGTGTTCCAGTCCTTCGCGCTGCTGCCCGTGCTCTCGGCCGCCGAGAACGTCGAGGTGCCGCTGCGCATCTTGCGCACACCTGCGCAGGAACGCGAGGAACGCGTCGCGGAGCTGCTCGACGCCGTCGGCCTGGGCGACCACGCGAACCAGCGCCCCTACGAGCTGTCGGGCGGGCAGCAGCAGCGCGTCGGCATCGCGCGCGCCCTCGCGAACCGGCCGCGGGTGCTCATCGCCGACGAGCCGACGGGTCAGCTCGACTCGGGCACGGCCCTCGCGATGATGGCGCTCATCTCGCGGCTCGTGCACGAGCAGGGTGTCGCGGCGATCATCTCGACGCACGACCCGAGGATGTCCGAGCACGCGGACCGCGTGCTGCAGCTGCACGACGGGCGCCTCGCCGGCTAGCGCGCTGTCGGGCACATTTTCTGCTGTGGGGCATACCCGGCCCCGCGTTTCCGTATGCCCCACAGGAGAAAACGTGCCCGGCGCGTAGCGTGGGGGTCATGCGCGCTGTCGTCTACTCGGAATACGGCCCCTCGTCAGTCCTGCGCCTCGTCGAGCGCGAGCTGCCCGAGCCCGGCATCGGCCAGGTGCGGGTGCGCATCGTGCGAGCGGGTGTGAACCCGACCGACTGGAAGCGCCGCTCGGGCGGCACCGCGGACGCCCCGATCGTCGAGCCCGTCTCCCCCGGCCAGGACGGCGCGGGCGTGGTCGACGCGGTCGGGCTCGGCGTCGACGCCCTCGCGGTCGGCGACCGCGTCTGGCTCTACCTCGCACAGCACGAGGGCCCCTTCGGCACCGCCGCCGAATACACCGTCGTGCCGGCGGCGCGCGCCGTGCGGCTGCCCGCCTCGGCCGACTTCGACCTCGGCGCCTCGCTCGGCGTCCCGGCCGTCACGGCGCACCGGGCGCTCACCTCGGGCACGGTCGCGCGCCTGTCGCCGGGCTCGCTCACCGGCCAGACCGTGCTCGTGCAGGGCGGGGCCGGGGCGGTGGGGAACGCGGCGATCCAGCTCGCGACCTGGGCCGGGGCATCCGTCATCACGACCGTCAGCGGCGCCGAGAAGGCAGCGCTGGCCGCCGCAGCGGGCGCGCACCACGTCGTGAACTATCGCGAGCAGGATGCCGCGGCCGTCGTGCGCGCGATCGCGCCGGGCGGCGTCGACCTCATCGTCGAGGTGGCCCCCGCGGTCAACAACGAGCTCGACCAGGCGGTGATCCGCGGCGGCGGCACGATCGCGTTCTATGCCAACAACGGCGGCGACGTGCTCGCGCTCGCGCTGCGCACGACGTTCTCGCTCAACCTGCGCTACCAGGGCGTGATGCTCTACGGCCTCGCGGCCGAGCAGCTCGATGCGGCGGCGGCAGATGTCACCGCAGCGGTCGCCACGGGCGCCCTGCGCGTCGGCGACGAGGCCGGCATCGCCCTGCACCACTTCGCCCTCGCCGACACCGCCGCGGCCCACGAGGCCGTCGAGGCGGGCGCGGTCGGCAAGGTACTCATCGACGTGGCATAGCGCCGGACCTGCCTCAGAGCGCGGTCGTCACTCGCGCACAGTGCAGCGGCCGCCGACTATGCGCGAGTGACGACCGGCGCACCGGTCGGCTAACCCCGCGTCGCGTCGATCAGCCGGGCGGCGAGTCGCGAGTCGGCGAGCTTCTCGACCGTCATGCGCTTGCCCTTGGCATCCGTCATCGGCACCCGCCAGTTCGGGTACTCGTCGATCGAGCCCGGCTGGTTCTGCGTGCGCCGGTCGCCGACCGCATCCGGCAGCGAGAGCGCGCGCAGCCGGGCCGGCGTCTGCGCGAGGTACTCGTGCAGGGCGATCACGATGTCCTCGTCGGATGCCTCGCCGTCGGCCGGCAGCAGCCCCCTGTCCCGCAGCACGCCGAGCCACGTCGCCCGTTCCTCGCGGGCGGCGGCGAGCTCGTCCTCGACGGGCCGGGTCAGGAAGCCGAGCCTCTCGCGCAGCCGCACGTGGTCGCCCGCGAGATAGCCGAGCGTCGGCGGCAGGTCGTGCGTCGTGACCGAGCCGAGGCACAGCTCGCGCCACGCCTCGGGCGCGAGCGGGCGGCCGTCGCCCGCGTAGTCGCGCTCGAACCACAGGATGCTCGTGCCGAGGATGCCGCGGCCGACCAGGTACTCGCGGGTCCACGGCTCGACGACGCCGACGTCCTCTCCCACGACGACGGCGCCGGCGCGGGCGGCCTCGAGGCACAGGATGCCGACGAGCGCCTGGTGGTCGTAGCGCACGTAGGTGCCCTCGGTCGCCTCGGCGCCCTCCGGCACCCACCACAGCCGGAACAGCCCGGCGACATGGTCGATGCGCACGCCGCCGGCATGCGCGAGCACGCCGGCGACGAGCTCGCGGAACGGCTCGTACCCCGCCGCGGCGAGCGCGTCGGGCCGCCACGGCGGCTGCGACCAGTTCTGGCCGGTCTGGCTGTAGGCGTCCGGCGGCGCGCCGACGGTCACGCCGTGGGCGTAGACCCGGTGCAGGCGCCAGGTGTCGACGCCTCCGACATCCACCCCGACCGCCAGATCATGCATGATGCCGAGCGCCATGCCGTGCCGCCGCGCGACCGCCTGCGTCTCGTCGAGCTGCTCGGCCATGAGCCACTGCAGCCAGCGGTGGAAGTCGACGCGCCACTCGTGGTCTTCCGCGAAGTCGGCGACGGCGTCGCCGTCGGGGTCGTGCAGTTCCTCGGGCCACGCGTGCCAGTCGGGCCCGTGCAGCTCGGCGATCGCGCACCAGCGGGCGAAGTCCTCGAGGCTGCGGCCGTTCTCGCGCACGAACCATCGGTACGAGGCCTCGCGCGCCGGGGTGCGCTCGACGCGGTGCACGGCCTCCAGCGCGACGCGCTTGACGGCCCAGCCGGCATCCCGCTCGACGACGTCGCTCTTCTTGGCCGCCTTCGCGAGCCGTTTGCGGGACTGCTCGAGCTCTTTGCGCAGGCCGCGCTTCAGGTCGAGCCACTCGGGCACGCGCTCGGGGCGCAGATACATCGGGTTCGTGAAGCGGCGCGTGATCGGCAGGTAGGGCGAGGGCTCCATGCGCTCGCCCAGGGCGACCGCGTGCATCGGGTTGACGAGCACGAAGTCAGCGCCCTGGTCGTCGAGGGTGGCCGTCCAGATCGCGAGATCGGAGAGGTCGGAGAGGTCGCCGGTCGCCCACGACCCGCCGGAGTGGATGCTGTACAGCTGCACCGCCGTGCCCCAGCCCGGCGTGCGCGCGAGGTGGCCGGGCAGCTCGAGCCGCGCGGGCGTGATGATCAGCGGGGCCGTGGCGGTCGTCTCGCCGCTCGTCGCGACGAGGCGGTGGTAGCCGAGCGGCAGATCGCCGGGGATCGCGAAGGATGCCTCGCCGACGCGTGCCCCGTCGACCTCGCGCGCGGGGTTCCAGTTGTCGACCTGCCGCAGCCGCCCGCCGTGGCCCGCCCCGCCGTCCTCGAGCTCGACGCGCACCTCGACGGGCGCCCCGTCGGGCACGTGCACGTCGACCCGCGCGGCGGCGCCCGCGACGAGCACGATCACCGGCGGCAGCATCCGCCGCCACGGTGCCAGGTCGAGCGCGGCGAGCGCGGCCGCCGGGTCCGCGGCATCCGCCCCCATCGCACCCAGCACGGCGACGAGGGTCTGCTCGGACACCTCGACGTGCCGCCCCTGCCAGTCCCAGTAGTCGGTGGCGACGCCGTAGGCGGCGGCGAGCTGAGCGAGTCGTCCATCGGTCACGCGCTCATCCTGGCAGTGCGACTGCACGCCGGAAAGACCCCGGGCCCCGCGTTCAGCCCGCGCCGACGGCCGGTCGCGAACCCGTCACCCGCCGTTCCCGTGCGCGGCGGCGCCCCCGCGGGCGGCCACGTGGCTAGCATGGCGCGCATGACCGAGACGAAGGCCACGACGACGTGGCTCGATGCGCCCGAAGACCACGACTACCCGGCGGCGGCCGCATATCTGCAGCTCACCGCCGACGACGGGCTCGTGGCGGATGTCGTGGCGCGCCTGCACACGGCCGAGACGGTGCACCAGAAGGCCAAGGACCTGCTGCGCGCCGCCCGTCTCGACCTGCTGCCCGAGGACAACGCCCATGTCGCCTCCGACCTGCACAAGATCGAGAAGGGGCACGCGCTGTCGCCGATCCTGCTCGTGCGCGGCGACATCGGCTCGGGCCTCCCGCTCGTCATCGCCGACGGCTATCACCGGGTCTGCGCGAGCTATCACACGGACGAGAACACCGACATCCCCTGCCGCATCGTGCCGCTGCACGCGGACGGCGCCGCCCGATGACCTTCCAGGAACTCGCGCTCATCACGGCGATCGCGCTGTTCGGGCCGCTCCTCGCCTGGTCGGACCGGCTGCGCATCCCCGTCGTCATCGGCGAGCTCGCCGCGGGCGTCGTCGTGGGCCAGACCGGGCTGCACTGGCTCGACCCGCACCAGCCCGAGTTCGTGTTCCTCGCGAACCTCGGCTTCGCCCTCGTGATGTTCGTCGCGGGCTCGCATGTGCCGGTGCGCTCCCCCGCGCTGCGCACCGGCTCGGCCTCGGCGCTGCTGCGGCTGCTCGTCGTCGTCGCGGCCGCCGCCGTGCTCGGCTTCGGTGTCGCCGAGCTGTTCGGCACCGGGCACGCCGCGCTCTACACGGTGCTGTTCGCGTCGTCGTCGGCCGCAGTGATCCTGCCGATCGTCGCCGGCCTCGGGCTCTCGGGGCCCCCGCTGCTCGCGATGCTGCCGCAGGTGGCGATCGCGGACGCGCTGTGCATCGTCGCCCTGCCCCTCGCCCTCGACCCGGCCCACGCGGGGCGCGCGGCGATCTCGGCGGCCCTCGTGATCGTCGCGAGCGCGGTCGTCTTCGTGCTGTTCTGGACGGCCGAGAAGCGCGGCTGGCGTCGCGCCGCCCACCGCAAGTCGGAGCGCCGCGAGTTCGCGCTCGAGCTGCGCGTCAGCCTGCTCGCCCTGCTGCTGCTGGCCGCCCTCGCGATGGAGGCCAAGGTCTCGATCATGCTCGCGGGCTTCTGCCTCGGCCTCGCGGTCGCCGCGATCGGCGAGCCGCGCCGTCTCGCACGCCAGCTCTTCGCGCTGAGCGACGGCGTGTTCGGCCCGGTCTTCTTCGTGTGGCTCGGCACTTCGCTCAACCTGCGCGACCTCGCGGTGCATCCGCTCATGATCGTGCTCGGCGTCGTGCTCGCCGCCGCGGCCGTCCTCGCCCACGCGGCCGGCGGATTCACCCGCCAGCCCCTGCCGTTCGCCGTGCTCGCCTCGGCGCAGCTCGGCGTGCCCGTGGCCGCGGCGACGCTCGGCGAGCAGTTGGGCGTGCTGAAACCCGGCGAGGGCGCGGCACTGCTGCTCGGCGCGCTGCTCACGATCGCCGCGTCGACGGTCTCGGGGCGCATCGCGGCGCGGAAGTGGAGCACGCCGTCGGCGCCCGCGGCACCCACCGCCCCGGTGGCGCCGGCACCCGCGCCGAGCTGAGGCGGGGCGCGGCGGATGCCTGTTGAATGGGCGCATGGACGCTGAGGTTCCGCGCAAGATCATCGTCGACTGCGACCCGGGGCACGACGACGCCGTCGCGCTGCTGCTCGCCTCGACCCATCCCGGGCTCGACATCCTCGCCGTCACGACCGTCGCCGGCAACTCGACGATCGCGAACGTGACCCGCAACGCGCTCGGGCTCGCCGAGCTGCTCGACATCACGGCGCCGGTGGCGGCCGGGGCGACGCGCCCCCTCGTGGCGAACTCGGAAGACGACGGCTTCCACGGCGAGACCGGGCTCAGCGGGGTGACGCTGCCTGCGACATCCGCCGCATCGCCCGCCCTCGACCCCCGGCACGCGGTCGATCTCATCATCGAGCTCGTGATGTCGCACGCGCCGGGCGAGATCACGCTCGTGCCGACCGGGCCGTTCACGAACATCGCCCTCGCGGTGCGCCGCGAGCCGCGCATCGCCCGCCGGGTGCGCGAGGTCGTGCTGATGGGCGGCGCGGCGGATGTCGGCAACATGACCGCGACCGCCGAGTTCAACGTCTGGTTCGACCCCGAGGCGGCCGAGATCGTGTTCTCGGCCGGCTGGCCGGTGCGGATGGTCGGCCTCGACGTCACCATGCAGGCGCTCGCGACGCCCGCGGTGATCGAACGCGCGCGGGCGATCGGCACGGCGCGCGGCCGGCTGCTGACCGAGATGCTGGATGCCGCGAGCCCCGGCTACCTGAAAGACGGCTTCCCCGGCCCCGCCCTGCACGACGTCGTCGCGGTGGCTGCGGTCGTCGCGCCCGAGCTCGTCGAGTTCGAGCAGGCGCCGATCCGGGTCGAGCTCACCGGAACGCACACCCGCGGCATGACGGTTGTGGACCGGCGGCGCTGGATCCCGCGCGCGGTTCCCACGCAGTACGCGCGCGCCCTCGACGTCGACGGCTTCTGGAACCTGCTTCTCGACGCCGCCGCCCGCCCCTGAGCCCGCCACCACTGCCCGCTGCGGCCATCGCGCGCGGCTGAGGCCGTCGCGAGCTGCGTGAGCGGCACGGAATCTACTGTGGGGCATACCCGATCGGCCGATCAGATATGCCCCACAGTCGAAAACCTGCCCGATACGATCGGGGCATGGCAGTCGGGTACGTCCGCACCAGCTGGTGGGCGCGCAACAGGGTGTACATCGGTTGCCTGATCGGCGTGATCGGCGCCCTCGCGGCCGTGACGGTGCTCGTCCTCGGCCAGACCGACGTCGCGGTCTACGACGCGCGGGGCTCGGTCACCGACTGCGGAACCCTCTTCGCGCCGCTCGCCGGGGCGGACTGCGACGGCGCCCACGCACCGGACCTGCTCGAGGCCGTGCTCAGCGCCGGCATCCTCATCGCCGCCGCCATCGGCGTCGTGCTCGTCGTCCGGCGGAAGCCGCGCCACCGCTGAGTCCTTCACCCGCCGCTGAGGCCGTCGCGAAGGGTGCCGAACAAGGCATCCGGCACCGGACATCCCCATTTCCGCACCCCTCGCGGCCCTCGAGACACGCGAGCGGACCCGAGTTGGCGGATGCCGCACGCCAACCGCCCAGTAGCGCCCGGTCACCAGGCCGACCTCGCGACCGGTCGCGCCGACACACGAAGCCGGGTCGCCGCCCGGTAGCGTCGGCACATGGCCATCCTGCACAGCGCGACCATCACGCCCACCAAGACCGAGCTGCTGACCGCCTGGCTGCCCGCGCAGCCGTGGTTCCCGGCCGACGCGGCCGACGCGGCCGACGACACCGCCCTGCCGGTCGAGCCCGTGCGCATCGGCACGTTCCGCTTCGACGACCCGGCCGGGCAGGTCGGCGTCGAGACGCTGATCCTCGAGCTGCCCGGAGCGACCGACCTGCCCCTGCTGCAGGTGCCGCTCACCTATCGCGATGCGCCGTTGGCGGGTGCGGATGCCTGGCTCATCGGCAACATGGAGCACTCCGTCCTCGGCACCCGCTGGGTCTACGACGCGCTCGGCGACCCCGTCTACCTCCGCGAGCTCGCCTCCGCGGCCCTGACCGGCGGCACCGAGGCCGAGCAGTTCCACGAGACGCCCGACGGCCCGGTGCGCATCGAGGGCACCGCGCAGGTCCGCGGCAGCGGTGCGCCGGGCACGGCCGTGCCCGACCTCGACGGGCTCGAGATCACCGTCGTGCGGGTGCTCGACGGAACGGCCGGGGCCGCGCCCGACGCCGCCACCCTCACCGGCACGTGGGCGGGCCAGGCATCCCCGGCCCTCCTCGCCACGGTCGCCGCGCGCTGACCCCGCGAGAAGTTCCGAATCGCGGCTTCCGCGCCCCGGGAACCGCGCATCGGCACTTCTCGGTGCAGCGGCCGCGACCTCAGTGGTGGAAGGCCGCCTTCGCGACCGGCGCCGGCGGCGCGGAATCGAGGCTGTCGAGGTAGGCGATGCTCGCGCGGATGTCGGCCAGCAGGTCGCGCGCGAGATTGAACCCGAGGCCGTTGCGCACGACGATGCGCTGCACAGTGACGTCCTCGAGCCCCGCCGGCATCGGGTACGCCGGCACGAGCCAGCCGTGCGCGCGCAGCCGGTCGCTCAGGTGCTCGAGGGTCCAGTTGCGACCGGCATCAGCCCGCAGCGCCCACGCGAAGACCGGGATGTCACCGCCGTCGCTCCACAGCTCGAACGGCCCCATGGCGCCGATCTCGCGCGACAGGTGCAGCGCGACGTCGCGCGTCGCCGCCTGCACCGCGGTGTAGCCCGCCCGCCCGAGCCGCAGGAACGTGTAGTACTGCAGCAGCACCTGCGCGCCGGGCCGCGAGAAGTTGAGCGCGAAGGTCGGCATGTCGCCGCCGAGGTAGCTCACGCGGAACACGAGCTCCTCGGGCAGATCGGCCGCGGTGCGCCACACGACCCAGCCGAGGCCCGGGTAGACGAGCCCGTACTTGTGCGCCGACGTGTTGATTGAGGCCACGCGCGGCAGGCGGAAGTCCCACTCGAGCTCGGGCTGCAGGAACGGCGCGATCATGCCGCCGGATGCCCCGTCGACATGGATCCGCACGTCGAGCCCCGTGCGCTCCTGGATCGCATCGAGCGCGGCGCTGATCTGGGCGACCGGCTCGTACGCGCCGGTGTAGGTCACGCCCATGATCGCCACGACGCCGATGGTGTTCTCGTCGACGTAGTCCTCGAGCCGGTACCCGTCGAGCACGCGGTGCTCGTCCGAGACGGGCACGTAGCGCGCCTCGACCTCGAAGTAGTTGCAGAACTTCTCCCAGCACACCTGCACGGCCGAGCTCATCACGAGGTTCGGCCGCTCCGTCGAGAGCCCGGCGGCACGCCGCGCCTGCTGCCATCGCCGCTTGAGCGCCAGGCCGCCGAGCATGCACGCCTCGGACGAGCCGACCGTCGACGTGCCGATCGCGTGGGCGGGGTCGGGCGCGTTCCACAGCTCGGCGATCATCCGCCAGCACCGCTCCTCGATCGCGGCGGTCTGCGGGTACTCGTCCTTGTCGATCATGTTCTTGTCGACGGTCTCGGAGTACAGCTTGTCGGCCTGGGGCTCCATCCAGGTACCGACGAAGGTCGCGAGGTTGAGACGCGCATTGCCGTCGAGCATCGCCTCGTCGTGCACGATCTGGTACGCCGTCTCAGGCAGCATCTCGTCGTCGGGAAGGCTGAAGAGCGGCAGGTCCACGGCCTCGCCGGGCCGGGTGAAGAGCGGGTTCAGGTCGACGCTGTCGCCGCGCAGACCGCGGCGGTTCGACGATGCACGACGGGTCACGCGGCCAGCCTAGCCAGGGGCGCCGCCGGCGCAACGGGTCGCGCGGCGGGCGCGCCGCGCCGTTCCCAGCCCCGCGCCACCCAGCCCACGTACCCTCGAGGGGTGACTCCCCTGCGCCCCCGCCTGATCGCCGCCCTCCTCACGCTGCCGCTCGCGGCCGTGACGCTCGCGGGCTGCGCGAGCGGGCAGGGGTCGCCGGATGCCGCGGCGTCGGCATCCTCGAAGCCCGTCGCCACGACCGCCACGTCGCCCGCGACGACGCCGACCGCGAGCCCGCTGCCGACCGCCACGGCCTCGCCCACGACGTCCGCGGCCCCCGCAGCCCAGCTCAGCGCCGCCCAGCAGCGCCAGGTCGACTACGCGCTCACCTACTGGAAGAACTACAACTCGGCCGTCTACGGCAACGACAACCCGAACGGCGGGGACTGCGCGAACTTCGTCAGCCAGACGCTCATCCAGCGCGGCTGGAAGATGAACGGCACCTGGTACAACCACGGCCAGAACCAGATGAGCGGGGCGTGGGCGTATGTCCCGTCGATGCTGAACTACTTCACCGCCAACGCCCAGACCCTCGGCCTCGTCGAGCTCGGCGACGCGGACCGCGCGAAGTTCGCGGTCGGCGACGTGGTGATGTTCTGGTGGAAGAACGCGAACGGCACCTATTCCGCCGGCCCCGACCACGTGCAGGTCATCGACCGCCTGACCACCGGCGCCAACGGCAAGATCAAGGTCGAGATGGCGAGCCACAACCTCGACTACGAGTACCGCGACCTCGACAACGAGATCACCGTCGAGCACCCGGGCGCGAAGTACGTGGTCTGGCACCTCACGAAGGACACGAACTCCTGACCGCTCGCGCGGCTCAGTGGTGCAGGTACGGCACCATCAGGTAGATCCCGTACAGCACGAAGAGCCCCGAGAGCGTGAACAGAGCGTAGGCGCCGACGCGGGCGATGAGCCGCACGCCGGGCGAGTACGGGTTGCGCTCCTGCGCCTTGCGCACGCGCTTGGTCTCCTTCTTCACCTGCTTGGGCGTGAGCACGGTGATCGCCTCGTCGAACTCGACGGGCGGCACGAAGGGCACGTGCCCCGAGACGGCGAGCAGGCGCAGGCCCAGAGCGAACAGGCCGACCACCACGGTCGCGCCGAGCCAGGCGGCGACGAGCACCTCGACGAATGACAGCCAGTCGATCACGGGCGCTCCCCCTCGGCGGCGGTGTCGGTCAGGGTCCGCGCGAAGGCGAGCGCCTCGGTCGCGCTCGCGACCTCGGCCTCGGCCCGAGGCGCCATGTGCTCGGCGGTCACGCGACGGCGTGCGTCGATGCGGAACACGACGATGATCACGACGGCGGCGATCACGAGGTCGGCGATCAGGCCGATGTCGCCGAGGCGGGCGATCGACGCGGTCACGCCGCCGACGATCGCGGCGACGGGCAGAGTGAGCAGCCAGCCGAGGGCGATGCGCCCCGCTGTGCCCCACTTCACGTGGCCGTCGCGGCGGCCGAGGCCCGAGCCGATGACCGAGCCCGACGCCACCTGCGTGGTCGACAGCGCGAAGCCGAGGTGCGACGACGCGAGGATCGTGGCCGCCGTGCTCGCCTCGGCGGCGAAGCCCTGCGCGGGCTTGACCTCGGTGAGGCCCTTGCCGAGCGTGCGGATGATGCGCCACCCGCCCGTGTAGGTGCCGGTCGCGATGGCGATCGCGCACACGAGGATCACCCACCACTGCGGCCCGGTCTGGCCCGCGGGCTGCAGGTTCGCCGAGATGAGCAGCAGGGTGATGACGCCCATGGTCTTCTGCGCGTCGTTCGTGCCGTGCGAGAGCGCGACGAGCGACGACGAGAAGATCTGCCCGAAGCGGAAGCCGCTGCGGCCGTCGGCGCGCCCGTCGCTGCGGCGGGTCAGGGCGTACGCGAGCTTCGTGCTGCTGTAGGCGACGAGCCCGGCGACGATCGGCGAGAGCACGGCCGGGATCACGATCTTGCCGAGCAGCACCTGGTAGTCGATCGACCCGACATCCCAGGTGCCGACGATGGTCGCGCCGATCAGGCCGCCGAACAGCGCGTGGCTCGAGGATGACGGCACGCCCCACAGCCAGGTGAGCAGGTTCCACGTGATGGCGCCGACGAGCCCGGCGAGCACGAGCGCGGGGGTGATCGCGATGTGGGCGCCCTCGCCCTTGATGAGGCCGCCCGAGATGGTCTGGGCGACCGCGGTGGACAGGAATGCGCCGACGAGGTTGAGGACCGCCGCCAGGGCGACGGCGGGGCGCGGTCTCAACGCGCCCGTCGCGATCGGCGTCGCCATCGCGTTCGCCGTGTCGTGGAAGCCGTTCGTGAAATCGAAGAACAGCGCCAGGACGATGACGAGGACGACGATCAGGGTCAGGCTCACTCGGTTGCTCCGTGCCGCACGTCGGCAGGTTACCGTACGGTTACGGGCAGGTGACGCCGTGGTGCCGATCGGCGACGCCGCGCGGGGTCGCCCGAACCGCGCAGAGAAATCCCGGAACGCATTGACCGGTGATTCTTTTCCGAATCTCAGAGTTCAGAACGCATGATCTGTCAGTGCAGAGTTTCCGATGGGGATCGGTGCCGATCCTCGGCCAGCTCGTCCGATTCGGCGCGGTCGGTGCGGCGAGCTTCGGAATCGACGTCGCCGTCTTCAACCTGCTGCGCATCGCGCACCTCCCGGTCCTGAGCGAACCGCTCACCGCCAAGACCGTCGGCGTCGTCGTCGCGACGGTGTTCGCCTGGCTCGGCAGCCGCTACTTCACCTTCGGCGGCGGGCGGCGGCCGGATGCCGGACACGAGTTCGCGGAGTTCGCCGGCGTCTCGGCGCTCGGCTACGCGGTGAACCTCTTCGTGCTGTTCTGCTCGCACTATATGTTGGGCTTCACATCACTGCTGGCCGACAACATTGCCGGGAATCTCATAGGTGCGGCATTGGGAACGGTCATCCGGTTCTGGCTATTTCGGTCGTGGGTGTACCACCCGCGACGCTCGGCAGCGCACCGCGAGCGCGTGGCCGCGATCAGCAAATGAGGAATGCAATGCGAATTCTGGTTCTGGGCGGCGACGGGTTCTGCGGGTGGCCGACCGCGCTGCACCTCTCGGATGCCGGGCACGACGTCACCATCGTGGACAACCTGTCCCGGCGCCTGATCGACGAAGAGCTCGGCGTGCAGTCGATGACGCCGATCTCGACCCCCGAGGTGCGCCTCGCGGCGTGGCGCGAGGTCACCGGCAAGCAGATCGACTTCGTCGAACTCGACATCGCGCACGACTACGACGGCCTGCTCGAGGTCCTCTCGACCGCCCGCCCCGACGCCATCGTGCACTTCGCCGAGCAGCGCGCCGCCCCGTATTCCATGAAGTCGTCGTGGCACAAGCGCTACACGGTCGACAACAACGTCAACGCGACCCACAACCTGCTCGCGGCGATCGTCGAGGCCGGCATCGACCCGCACGTCGTGCACCTCGGCACGATGGGCGTGTACGGGTACGGGACAGCCGGCGTGCGCATTCCCGAGGGCTACCTGCGCGTCGGCATGGAGGGCGCGGACGGCGAGACGATCGAGACCGAGATCCTCTACCCGGCGAACCCGGGCAGCGTCTACCACATGACCAAGACCCTCGATCAGCTGCTGTTCGCGTACTACGTGAAGAACGACCGGCTGCGCGTCACCGACCTGCACCAGGGCATCGTGTGGGGCACTCAGACCACCGACACCGCGCGCGACATCCGCCTCATCAACCGCTTCGACTACGACGGCGACTACGGCACCGTCCTCAACCGCTTCCTCATGGAATCCGCGGTCGGGCACCCCCTGACCGTGCACGGCACCGGCGGCCAGACGCGCGCGTTCATCCACATCCAGAACACCGTGCAGTGCATCCGCCTCGCGATCGAGAACCCGCCCGAGAAGGGCGGCCGCGTGCGCATCTTCAATCAGATGACCGAGACCCACCGCGTGCGCGACCTCGCGAAGCTGGTCGCGAACATCACGGGTGCGGAGATCGCCTACGTCGACAACCCGCGCAACGAGGCGCCCGAGAACGAGCTGCTCGTCGCCAACGACGGCCTGGTCGGCCTCGGCCTCTCGCCCCTCACGCTCGAGCAGAACCTGCTCGACGAGGTCATCGACATCGCGCACAAGTACGTCGACCGCTGCGACCTCGCGCACATCCCCTCGCGCTCGCTCTGGCTGAAGCAGACCGAGCCCGCCGAGACCGTCTGAGCACCGCCCGCCCGTCATGCGCATCGCCTTCGTCACCGAGACCTGGAAGCCGTCGGTCAACGGCGTCGTGACCCGCATCGCCTCGACCGTCGACGAGCTCGTCGCGGCGGGGCACGAGGTGCTGGTGATCGCGCCGTCGCTCGGTGCGGCCGACGCCGCGGTCGAGAGGCAGCGGGGCGTGACCCTGCGGCGCGTGCCGTCGTTCCGGGTGAAGTGGGTCTACGGGGGCCAGCCCTGGGGGTGGCCGCTGCCGCGGGTGCGCCGCATGCTCGCCGACTTCCGGCCCGACCTCGTGCACGTCGTCAGCCCGTTCACGCTCGGCATCGCCGGGGTGCGCGCCGCGCGCCGGCTGCGCCTGCCGCTCGTGACGTCGTTCCACACCGACATCGCCGCGTACGCCGGCTCGTACCACCTCGCGTGGTCGCGGCCGATCATCTGGCGCATGCTGCGCGCACTGCACAACGCCGGGCGGCTCAACCTCGTCACGTCGCGGCACTCGGCGACGCTGCTCGCCGCACACGGGATCCCCGACTCGCTGCTGTGGCGGCGCGGGGTCGACGTCGAGCGGTTCGGCGCCGTGGCGCGCGACCGCCCGGCGAAGGCCGTGCCGACCGCGCTGTATGTCGGGCGCCTCGCCCATGAGAAGAACATCAGCAGCCTCGTGCCGCTCGCCCGCTCGGGCCGCGTGCACCTCAAGCTCGTCGGCGACGGCCCCGACCGACTGCGCCTCGAGGACGAGTTCGCCGGCACCGGCACCGAGTTCGCCGGCACGCTGACCGGGCAGGCCCTGGTCGACGCGTATGCCGCGGCGGATGTCTTCGTCTTCACCTCCACGACCGAGACGCTCGGCCTCGTGCTCATCGAGGCGCTCGCGAGCGGGCTGCCGATCGCCGCCGTCGAGTCCCCCGCGAGCCGTGAGCTGCTCGGCCCGCTCGACGGGATCGCCCGGCTCGTGCGCGCGGACCGCCCCGGCGACTTCGTCGCCGCCGTCGACGGGCTGCTCGCGGGTGGGACGCCCGCCGAGCTCGGGCACCGGGCGCGCGCCGAGGCCGCCGGCTGGAGCTGGGCCACCGCGACCGAGGAGCTGCTCGGGTACTACGCGCGCACGCTCGCGCCGCAGGCGGCGCCCGCGGCCGGCGCGCCGGCATCCCTCCTCCCGCAGTGACGACCACGCCCGTGGCCCGTCAGCGGCGATTCGTAGACTTCGCAGATGGATGAGCGCCCGCGTGTCCTCGTCGCCGAGGACGACCGCCGACTCGCCGAGATGCTGCGGCAGCTGCTCGAGGCGGACGGCTACGTCGTGGTGCTCGCGCACGACGGCCAGCGCGCGCTGCACCTGGCGATGAGCGAGGACTTCGACGTCCTGCTGTTCGACCGCGGCCTGCCCGGCCGCGAGGGCCTCGACGTGATCGAGGGGCTGCGCCGCCAGGGCAACACGGTGCCCGCCCTCATCCTCTCGGCGCTGGGGAACCCGGCGGACCGCGTCGAGGGCCTCACCCGCGGCGCCGAGGACTATCTCGCGAAGCCCTTCGACGTCGACGAGCTGCTCGCGCGGCTGCGGGTGCTGCGGCGCAAGACCGCGGAGCCGAGCGGGGGGCTGCCGGTGCCCGGCGGCATCCTGCACGCCCGACGGCACGAGTTCGTCGCGCGCGACGGCGCCGTCACGCCGCTCTCGCAGCGCGAGAACGACCTGCTCGCGCTGCTCGCCCGCCGGCCCGGCCAGGTGTTCTCGCGGCAGGAGCTGCTCGACGCCGTCTTCGCCGACGCCGACGACACCGGCGTGGTCGATGCCTACGTGCACCACCTGCGGCGCAAGCTCGGCCGCGGCTGCGTGCACACGGTGCGCGGGGTGGGCTACGCGCTCGGAGCGCTGTCGTGACGACCGAGGCCGACAGCCTGCGCGGCGCCGCGCGGCGGCTCGCCCTGCGGTTCACGGGTCTGATCGTGGCGCTCTTCCTGGTCATGGCGGCCGTCATCGTCACCCTCGTCGCCGTGACCGAGCGCGAGGCGCTCGTGCAGCAGCTGCTGAGCGCCGAGCACATCGACTCCCCCTCGGACGCGCCGCCCGGCGTCTACGTCGCCATCCAGCAGGGCGACGGCATGCGCGTGTCCGACAACGCGCCGGCGGGGTTCCCCGACGCCGATGACATCCGCAGCGTGACCGCGTCCGGCGGGCCCGTGCAAGAGACGCGCACGTTCGACGGCGAGGCCTTCATCGTCCGCACCGACGGCGACTCGGGGCGCGTGGTCCAGGTCGCGGTGAACCGGCAGGAGAGCCAGGCGGAGCTGCGCCGCGTGCTGCTCGCGCTCGCGATCGCGGCCATCCCCACGATCGGCGGCGCGGCGCTGCTGGGGTGGTGGATGTCGATGCGCGCGATGCGCCCGCTGGCCGACGCCCTCGCGATGCAGCGCCGCTTCGTCGCCGATGCCGGGCACGAGCTGCGCACACCGCTGACCCTGCTGAGCACGCGCGCGCAGCTGCTGCGCCGCACCGCCGCGCCGAGCGCCGGGAACGACGAGGTCGTGACCGGGCTCGACGAGATCGTCGCCGATGCGAAGGCGCTCACCGGCATCCTCGAGGACCTGCTGATCGCCGCCGACCCGCGACGCGACGCCGAGCGGGTCGCCGTCGACCTCGGCGGCCTCGCCGCGGAGTCGGTCACATCGCTGCGCGCCGAGGCCGCCTCACGCGGCGTGGCGCTCGAGCTCGAGGCCGACGCGGGGGTCACGGTGCTCGGGGTGCGCGTCTCGCTGGCGCGCGTCGTGGTCGCCCTGGTCTCGAACGCGCTCGACCACGCGGTGTCCCGTGTTCTGCTCAGCGCGCGAGCTCAGGGCGAGTGGGCGGTGCTGGATGTCCGCGACGACGGCCCCGGCTTCCCGCCCGGCGTCGCCGAGCGGGCGTTCGAGCGGTTCGCGAGCACCCGTAGCGGCGACGAGTCCGAGGCGGGGCGCCGCCACTACGGGCTGGGACTGGCGCTCGTCGCCGAGGTGGCACACCGGCACGGCGGCGACGTCGCGATCGTCGGCGCGCCCGAGGGCGGGGCCGTCGTGCGGGTGCGGCTGCCGTTGAGGCCCGCCGCATAGCCGGCGCTCGGCATCCTTTCAGCCCAAGTAAGAAACCCGGAAGAATCCCCCGCCAGGCTGGAATCGACAGCCCGGACCGAGAGGATGCCCATGCCCGACCACCCCAGCGAGCCCCGCGCGCTCGCCGCCGCACGGGCGGGGGCGCTCTCGTGAGAAGCCGCATCGTGACCCTGCTGGTCATCGCAGGCGGTCTCGCGGTGGTCGGCCTGTGGTGGCCCACGGCGGTCATCACCGCCAGCCCGTCGGCGCTCGCCATCGCAGTCGCCGAGCTGGTCGGCATGATCGGCTCGTACCTGGTGTGCATCCAGGTGCTGCTCATCGCACGCATCCCGTGGTTCGAGCGCATGGTGGGCCTCGACCGGCTCGTCGCGTGGCACCGCGTGGTCGGCACCTCGACGCTGTTCCTCGTGCTCGCGCACGTCTCGTTCATGACGCTGAGCCAGTGGATCACGGTCGGCGGCGGCCCGGTCGGCGCCTATCTCGGCCTCTTCCACATCTACCCCGACATGCTGACGGCCACCGTCGGCACGGCGATCATGCTCGGTGCGGGCCTGCTCAGCGCCAACGTGCTGCGCCGGCTGATGTCGTACGAGCTCTGGTACTGGACGCACGTCACGACCTACCTCGCGATCTTCCTCACCTTCCTGCACCAAATCAGCGCCGGGCCCGTGTTCGTCGGGCATCCGCTCAACCGCCTGATCTGGATGGCCATGTACTTCGGCACCGCCGCGTGCGTCGTCGTCTGGCGCGCCCTCACTCCCCTCGTCCGCTTCGCGAAGCACCGCTTCGAGGTCGTGGCGATCGTGCCCGAGTCGCGGCGGATGACGAGCGTGTGGATCCGTTCGAAGCGGCCCGAGCTGCTCCGGGCCCGCGCCGGTCAGTTCATGCTGTTCCGCTTCCTCGCCTGGGGGCACCTGCTGACCGCCCACCCGTACTCGATCTCGAACGTGCCCGCCGACGGCCTGATCCGCATCACGGTCGCCGATCTGGGCGACCACTCGGGCGCGCTGCGCAACGTCAGGCCCGGCACCAAGGTCGTCGTCGAGGGGCCGTTCGGCGGCTTCTTCGGGCGGCGGCGGCGCGCGGCATCCATCCTCCTCGTCGCCGGCGGCGCCGGCATCGGGCCGATCCGCGGCCTCGCCGAGCAGTTCGCGCGCATGGGCCGCTCGGTCGTCGTCGTGTACCGCGCGAGCCACACCGACGATCTGGCGCTGTACCACGAGGTCGCCGCACTGCCCCGCGTGCACCTCGTGCCGCTGGTCGGCCGCCGCGCCGAACTCGGCTACGACCCGCTCGAGCCCGGCCGCCTCGCGCGCGCCGTGCCCGACATCGCGCACCGCGAGACCTTCATCTGCGGGCCCGATGCCATGATCGAGCGCGTCCGCGGCAGCCTGATCGACCTCGGCGTGCCCGCGCGCCGCATCCACTCCGAGGAGCTGAGCTTCGCATGACCCGCAGATGGCAGGGAACGACCCTCTTCACCGTCATCATGGCCGGCGTCGCCGCGACCGTCGGCGGCCGACTCATGACCGCGCCGGCGCCCACGGCCGTGGCTGCCCCGAACCTCGGCAGCACCACGACCACCACGCCGGCGCCGACGAGCACCCCCACCGGTGCGACCACGCCGAGCGCCGCCGCGCACAGCCCCGCCGCCCAGGCCGCACCCGCGAAGACGACCGTGCAGGGCGCGGTCGAGCAGACCGTTTACGGCCCCGTGCAGGTGTCCGTGACATTCAGCGGGTCGAAGATCACGGATGTCACGGCGCTCCAGACGCCGAACCAGAGCGGCCGCGACGTGATGATCGCGAGCTATGCCGTGCCGCAGTTGCGGCAGGAGGTGCTCGCCTCGCAGTCGGCGCACGTCGACAGCGTCTCGGGTGCGACGTACACCTCGGGCGGCTACCTGCAGAGCGTGCAGTCCGCGATCGACGCGCACCACTAGAGGCCGGGGGCGATCTCCTTGCTGATCGCGGCGGCGACGTCGGCGAGCACGAGCTCGCCCGTGTCGGCGTCGTAGTCGAAGAGCTCGCCGTAGCGACCCCAGTCGATGGCGATGTCGAGCTGCTTCTCGATGTCCTCGGCGGTGTAGGCGCGGCGCAGCAGGTCCCGGAAGAAGTCGTCGCGCAGGCCGCCGTCGTTGCTGTTCTCGAGCGCCTTGACGATGGCGCGCACCAGGGGCGCCTTCTCGCGGACGATGCCGGCGAAGATCTCCTTCGAACGCTGGATGTCGGCCGTGTACCAGCCGCGCCCGGTGTCGGTCAGGAAGGCCTGGGCGCCCTCCACCTCGAGCAGCCCGAGCATGCGGGCCGCGTCCACGAGCGGCAGCAGGTCGTCGATCTCGAACGAGAGCTCGTCCGCGAGATCGGGCAGATCCGTCTGCCCGTCGTGCGCGAACACGATCTCGACGAGGCCCGCGAGGCCGCCGACCGTGACATCGGGCAGCGGGGTGGTGAGCGGCGAGGCGACGGCCGCACGGGTGGCGGCGGATGTCTCGTCGCGACCGGTCAGGATCGAGTAGAGCTGGTCGACCATCGCCTCGAAGGTGGGGCTGCGCCGGTCCCGCGGCCGGGGCAGGTGCACGGGCACCTCGGCGCGGATGTGCCCGGGGTTGGAACCGAGCACGAGCACCCGGTCGGCGAGCAGCACCGCCTCCTCGATGTTGTGCGTGACGATGCAGATCGCCTTGGTCGGGAAGTCGGGCTGCGCCCACAGCGTCATGAGCTCGTTGCGCAGGTTCTCGCTCGTCAGCACGTCGAGGGCCGAGAACGGCTCGTCCATGAGCAGCGCATCGGGGCGGCCGACGAGCGCGCGGGCGAAGCCGACGCGCTGGCGCATGCCGCCGGAGAGCTCGCGCGGGTACGCGGTCTCGAAGCCGTCGAGCCCGATCTGGTCGATGGCCTGCAGCGCCCGCTCCCGCCGCTCCTCGGCGGCCACGCCTTGGGCGCGCAGACCGAGCTCGACGTTGTCCTGCACGGTGAGCCACGGCATCAGCGCGAAGGACTGGAAGACCATGCCGACCCCGGGGTTCGCGCCGTTCAGGCGGGTGCCGCGGTACCTCACCTCGCCCGCCGTCGGCGCGATCAGCCCGGCGATCGTCCGCAGCAGCGTCGACTTGCCGGACCCCGACTTGCCGAGCAGCGCGACGACCTCGCCCTCGTGTAGGGTCACCGAGACGTCGTCGAGCACCGTGAGGGTCGAGCCGTCGGCTGACGGGAACCGCTTCGAGATGTGCTCGACCTCGACGATGGGCGTGCGGGCGGGGGCGGATGCCGTGGCGAAGACCATCTGTGCTGCCTTCCGGGTCAAGAACGAGTAGGGGGTTCCACGCCGCTCAGCTGAGCGAGAAGCGGGTTTCGGCGAGGGTGTAGAGGCGGCGCCAGAACAGGCGGTTCGCGCCGACGACGAAGACGCTCATCACCGCGACGCCGATCAGGGTCTTGGCGAAGTCGCCGTCCGCCGTCGACTGGGCGATGTAGGCGCCGAGCCCGTTCGCGGTCAGGGTGTGGCCGCCGTAGCTGACGACCTCCGCGACGATCGACGCGTTCCAGGCGCCGCCGGCCGCGGTGATGCCCCCGGTCACCCACGAGGCGAAGATCGCGGGGCCGTAGAGATTGCGCCACTTCTGGGCGGTGGTGAGGCGCAGGTTGATGGCGGCCTCGCGCAGGTCGTTGGGGATCGCGGATGCCCCGGCGATGACGTTGAACAGGATGTACCACTGGGTGCCGAGCGCCATCAGCACGATGCTGCCGAAGTCGATGCTCACGCCCGTGCTGATGAGCAGGATCGTGAAGAACGGGAAGAGGAAGTTCGCCGGGAAGCTCGCCAGCACCTGCACGATCGGCTGGGCGAAGCGGGTGACCCGCGGACTCATGCCGATCCACACGCCGATCGGCACCCAGATCGCGGTGCCCACGATCAGCAGCACGATGACCCGCACGAAGGTGAGCATGCCGAGGCCGAAGGCGACCCCGAACTGCCCGAGGCCCGTCTCATGCGAGATGTACTGCAGCATGGCGGCCAGACCGACCGCGACGAGCACGCAGACGACGACCGTGAACGCGACATCCCCCGCCCGCCGCCGCCCCGGGCTGACGTGCAGCGGGTTGTCCGCCAGGCCGAGGGGTCGCGTGACCCACTCGAGGAACTGCGTGCCCGGGTGCAGCACGCGCCCCACGACGGCGGGCACCACCGAGCGGCGCAGCAGGTCGAACACGACGCTGCGCTGCTGTTCCGCCGCCGAGGTGTCACCGGGACGGAAGCGCTCGGCCCACGCCGTCAGCGGTCGCCAGAACAGGAAGTTGACGCCGACGACCATCGCGATCATCACGCCGATCGCGAGCACCAGGCGCCCGACCTGCTCGTGCTGCGCGGCCGCCGCGGCGTAGGAGCCGATGCCGGGCAGTGCGTAGACGTGGTTGTTCACGCTGATGACTTCGGAGGCGATCAGGAAGAACCAGCCGCCGCCGAAGCTCATCATGCCGTTCCACACGAGCGGGATCATGGCGTGCGGGACATCCAGCCGCCAGAACCGCTGCCACTTCGTCAGCCGCAGCAGGCGCGCCGCCTCGTCGAGGTCGCGCGGCTGCGTCGTCAGGGAGTTGTAGAACGAGAAGGCCATGTTCCAGGCCTGGCTCGTGAAGATCGCGAACACCGAGGCGCACTCGACCCCGAGCTGGGTGTGCGGGAACAGGGTGAGCCAGATGGTGAGCGTCACCGAGAGGAAGCCGAGGACGGGAACGGACTGCAGGATGTCGAGGATCGGCAGCAGCACCTTCCCCACGCGACGCAGCCGGGCCGCGGCCGTCGCGTAGACGAAGGTGAAGATCGTCGAGACGATCAGCGCCGCGAACATCCGCAGCAGCGAGCGGGCCGCGAAGTACGGCAGGTTCCACGGGTCGGTCGAGACGGACGACGGCGCGGTCACCCGGTTGAACGGCTCGCTGATGCCGTGGGAGAGCACGACGAGCAGCCACAGGCCGACGGCGACGGCGAGCAGCACGAGGATGTCGGCGAAGAGCTGGCTGCGGGCGCGCAGCGAGGCGTCGTTGGAGGCGAAGGGGCGCAGCAGGGTCATCGCAGATCTCTCCGGTTGCGGGCCGAAGACCTCGCCGCGGGTGCGCGCGAGGTCAGAGTGAGGTCGAAGGGGACGGTCTATGGGAATACGGACTCACCCAGACCACCTCCTTCGGGTCCGCCCCTGCGGCGGAACGTGCGCGACTGTGCCGCGACGATGCTAGCCGTCATTCAACGGGTTGCGCAAATGTGGAAGTGGACGACAATGGAAAGCGCATGAGCGCAACGACATCCCACGCACCCGCCGCAGCCGCCACCACCGCCCGGCTCGAGGCCGCCGCGCAGACCTTCGCCCTGCTGTCCGCACCGGGGCGACTTCATCTCGTGTGGCTGCTCGCCGGCGGGGAGTACGACGTGACGACCCTCGCCGAGCTGACTGGGGCCAACATCCCCGCGGCCAGCCAGCACCTCGCGAAGCTGCGCGCGGCCGGCGTCGTGACCGCGCGTCGCGACGGCCGCCGCCAGCTCTACCGCGTCGAGGACGAGCACATCATCGAGGTCATCGGCCAGATGTTCTCGCACATCGCGCCCGACGGCACCCTCGCCATGACGCCCGACCCGCGCCGGCCGCCGCGACTGCCCCGGTTCGAGTCCTGAGGCGTGTAGAAGCGGCGGCATCGGCTCCGACCAGAGGGTGATCTGCGACCGCGATCGGCGCATGATCGGAGCGAGAGGAGATCCGCCATGCCCAAATTCCTCGTGATGGTCAATCACGCGCCCGGTGCGGTCGACACACCGATGGACGAGTGGGAGCCCGAGGCCGTCAGCGCTCACATGGACTACTACGCCGCACTGCAGCGGAAGCTGGTCGAGAACGGCGAACAACTGCAGTTCGTCGCGCTGGCCGACCCGCGGCAGGCGAAGGTCGTCACGGCCGACGGAGTCTCCGCGCCGCTGGTGACCGACGGGCCGTTCGCCGAACTCAAAGAGGTGCTTGCGGGCTACCAGGTCGTCGAGGTCGAGTCCGAGGCGCGTGCCATCGAGATCGCCGCACTCGTCTCGGCCGCGCCCGGGCCGGGCGGCATCCCGATCCGACAGCCCGTCGAGGTGCGGCAGATCGTCGTCGAGTCCTGACCCGTCAGTCGCGGGCGGTGGTGAACCGCTGCTCGACGTGCCCATCGGCCAGCCCGCGCTCTTCGAACGGCACCGGAATGGCACGCCGCCAGAACGCCGTCGCCGGCTCGTTGCCCGGGATCTGGCCGATGAGCCACTGCCCGGGGTGTCGCGCGATCACCTCGCGCGCCGCGGCCAGACCGACACCGGCGCGGCGGTACTTGCGGAGGACGAAGAACTCGGCGAGCTCGATCGGATCGGTCAGCCGGACGAGGGCGAACCCCGCGGGATGCCCCTCGACGTCGAACAGGTATGCCCTGCGGTCCGCGTCCGTCCAATACGCGTCGAGCCACGGGTAGTGGTACGAACCGTCGGCCTCGACATCGCGACCGTCGAACTCCGAGAAGTCGTGGAAGTAGAAGTCGACCAGCCGCCCCAGCAGTTCGCGATCGTCGGATGTCGCTGCACGCACCGCCGGAATCATCCGCCCAGCTTGCCACGGCTTACGCCGGGCCCCGCGAGGATGCCGCTCGTGCGCAGCGCGCGCTTGAGGCCGGCGACGCCCGTGAAGTGATGCACCGTCATGCCGAGTGCTGCAGCCCCGGCAAGCTTCGCAGGCGAGTCGTCGGTGAAGAAGACCTCGCCCGCGCTCACGCCCATGCTGTCGAGGACATGCTGGAACGCCCGCCGGTCGGGTTTCGCATAGCCGATGGCCGCTGAGTTGAAGATCTCGTCGAAGTGGGTATCGAGCCCGAGGGATACCACTTCTGCCGGGATCGTGTCGGTCCCGTTCGTGAGAATCGCCGTCCTGAGGCCGCCCTGCCGAACGGCATCGACGAGGGCGAGCACGGCAGGATCGGCGCTGAAGGGATGACATCCCCACTCGGCCGCGGCCTCGGCATTGCTGAGGTGTTCGGCGACCAGATCGACCCAGTCGCGCCGCGAGATGCATCCCGTGGTGACCTGCTCGATCAGCGGGCTGCTGAATGCGAAGCGCTCGATCTCGCCAGTAGCGATTCCGTATCGGGCCTCGATCGCCCCGACGTGGTCTGAATCGAAATGGCGCACCACGCCGTCGAGGTCGAACAGGGCAACGGTGAACACGAGCCCATCATGCCTGCATTACGGTTCAACGCCGCGAGCTCTGGCATAGGGTCGCACCATGTCTCTGACCGTGATGTGCGGCCTCTCCTTCTCAGGGAAGAGCACTTTCGCCGCGCTGCTGGCCGAGCGGCTCGACGCCGAGATCATCAGCCTGGACGCGATCAACGCGGAGCGCGGACTCGACGGAGGTCAGGGCATCCCGCTCGAGGAATGGGGGCGCACCAACGACATCGGTCATGCCCGCGCGGCCACGGCGCTGCAAGCGGGCCGCGCCGTCGTGGTCGACGACACGGGGTCGCCACGGTTCATCCGCGAGGGGTGGCGGGAAGTCGCCGCGAGTGCAAGGGCAAGCTTCTCGATCGTCTGGGTCCAGATCGACGCGGAGCGCCAGCGAGAGCGCCTTCTCGCCAATCGCGCCGAGCAGCAGCGCCACGACGTCATTGACGAGGTGATGGCAGCGCATGTGGACGGCTTCGAAGACCCGACGGACGAGAACCCCTTCGTCGTCGACGCCGACGACGCCAGGAACCCGGCTGTCGCGGAGGCGATTGCGACCGGCATCCGACAGCGTTCGCGGTGACGGATCTCAGCGCGAGATGCCGTGACGCGGGGATGCCCGCGGACTAGCCTGATCTCAGGCTGGCGGGAGGTGCGATGACGTCATTGGGGTGGCTGCTGCTGGAGCACTTGGTCGTCGCCGACGTATGGATTCGCACGGTGGCCGCTTCGCCTGTAGGTATGAGCGCAGGCATCCTCGTCATCGCCCTGATCTGCGCGCTGACGATCGCGATCGTTGCCGCGAGTCGCCGCGTCGCCTGGGCCACGTCCGAAACCGACCCTGCCGTCCAGCGCCCGACTGTCGTCTCGGGGCGCAGCCCACAGCGCTCAGCTGCTGTCGCGGGTGATCCGTCCGGCGCTCGAGGCCCGCGCGCACCGACGGCCACGCTCGTCGGCTGACAAGCACCGACCCCCTGGGGCTCTCGGCCTCAGCCGACGAGAGAAGTAGCGTTTCTGCCCTCGTTGCAAGGAGCTTTGCTGTGCCTTTTTCTGCTCGCCCCGGTGATGCGCCGTCGAGCTGCTCGCCGCCGCTCGCGCGCATCGCCGCCACCTGGACCGTTGTGCGTCGCGCGAGCGCTCAGACACGCCAGAGCCTGACGCTGTTCACCGGGTGGGCCTGGATCGCTGCCGGATCGCTTGTCGGCTTCGAAATGCTGGACATCATCTTCGGTACGGCCGTGCTCGTTCCGGAACTGCTGCCGCTGGTCATCCTCACTCTGGCTCTCGCCTGGTTCTGCCGGCAGCGAGTCCGACGCGGCTGGAGCCGACTCCGGGCGCGAGTACGCCTGCACCGGCTGCGGAGCTGATCGCACCGTCCTCCGGATTGTCGAGCGGCAGTCAGACAAGCCCACGATGCGCGCGGACATCACCTCAGCGCGCACGAGCGGTGATGGCCGCCTGCGGTCGCTGACCTCGATCGGCCCGCACGCGCGTGTCGAGGATGTCGAAGCCGGCGGCTTCGAGTTGCTCGGCAAGGGCATCCACCGGCCAGCGATATGCCGTGACGACCGCGTGGTCGAAAGCTTCACGGGTCGCGCCCGCGAAGAAGCCGACGAGCAGACCGCCTCCCGGTCGAAGCACCCGCGCGAACTCCCGCAGCGGTTCCTGGATCCGGTGCGGCGGGAAATGGATGAGGGACGACATGCCCGCGGCCCGCGATCAGCGCGGTCCAGTGGCCGGGCCCGCATCCGGCATCCAGCACCGCGCCGTCAACGCCGTCGACCCAGTCTTCGATCAACTGCCGATCGGCGGGATGCGCCGCTTCGATCAGGCCGAACAGATCGATGTACTCGGGCGCCCGAGCCGAATACGCGGCCCCGACTTCGCTCGTCATCCGCCCACCCTAAACAGGGGTCGTCGAGGGCTCACGAAGGACCGCCGCAGGTCGCCTGTCGAGCCGCGAAGCCTTGTCGGAACTGGGCGGTGTTTCCTCAGATCTCGAGGACGTAGCTCTGGCTCGGTCGATGCAGCAGCGTGTGGTCGAACGGCTCGCCGTGCCGCTGCCACCCTTCGCTCTCGTAGAGCCGGACCGCGGCGGCGTTGTCGGCCAGCACGTGCAGAACGACCCGGTGATAGCCGAGGCGCACCAAGTCGGCCTGAGCCGCGCGAAGCAGCTGCCGCCCCAGGCCGCCGCCCTGCGCATCGGGGCTCACCGCGAGCAGGCTGAGCACGGCGGCATCCGCCGGATCGCCCTCCGCACCCGAGCCGGCCTCGGTCGCGAGCGCGAAGCCGTCGATGCGGCCGTCACGCGCGGCGACCAGCCAGGACACCCGATGCGCGAACTTCGCTGCGGCACGATCGGCAACGCCCGCCGTGCTTTCCCCATCACGGTCGGCACAGGCACGAACCCACACCTCGACGCAGCGATCGACCTCGCTCGGCAACGCCTCACGGATGAGAAGGGAATCGCTCACCACTCCAGCATCCCAGGCAAAGTCCAGGCAGACGGACTCGGGAATCACGCAGACCGCGTCAACCGGTGACACCCTTCGTGCAGGTCTGTTCGGCAGCGGTCTGCCCCGTCGCGTTCTGGCCGAGCGCGACACTGCTCGGAGTCGGCGTGGACGTTGCGGTGGGTGTGCCTGACGCGGTGACCGCAGCAGACGGGGCCGACGAGGGCGCCGTCGCTGTCGCCGCCGGGTGCGGAGCCGCCAGTTGCGCCCCGCGACCTGTGCCGGCCGTCAGGGTGACGGGCAGATCGTTGCGGATCGCGTTTGCGAGTACCGCGCCTTCGGCGGCGTCCGGGACCACCCGGTTCACGTTGGTGGGGTCGGTGACGACCGGGTATTGAACGAACGTGATCTGGGACATCGGGATTCCCTTGAGCGCCAACGCCATCTCCGCGATCGTCCGCGGGTTGCGCATCGTGTCCGACAAGGTCATGTTGCTGATCGCGGCGTTACCCAGCTTGAGCAGGGTCAGCGGGTCGCTCAGCACCCCATGCGAGGTGATGGTGCGCATGAGGGAAGACAGGAAGTTCTGCTGACTGCTGATCCGGGCAAGATCGCTGCCGTCCTCGACGCCATGCCGCGAGCGCAGGAACGCGAGAGCCTGGGCTCCGCTGAGCACGCTGGTTCCGGCCGGCAGCTTGATGCCGGTGTAGGGGTCGTCGATCGGGGTTGCCAGGCATACCGGCACCCCGCCCACGGCATCCGACATCGCGACGACTCCGTCGAAGGTGATCGACGCCGCATAGTCGATGTTGCTGATGCCCAGGAGCTGTTCGATCGTGAGAACGGTGCAGGGCATGCCGCCCTCAGGGAATGAGACGTTCAGCATCGCCTCGCTGATCGCCGCGGTCTTGCCCGCCCCGGACAGCGCCGGGCACGGCGGAATGGGGAGTTCCGTGTCGCGGGGGAAGCTGACCACGGTTGCGGCTGTGTGCGAGGCGTTGATGTGGAGCATCATCGTCACATCGTTGTTGCCCAGGCCGCTCGACGCCGCCTGATCGGCCTGATCGGAGAACTGGCCGCCCTGCCCGGTGCGGGTGTCGGAGCCGACCAGAAGCACGTTGAACGCACCATGCAGAGCCAAGAGGGCCTCTTGCTGGGTGACGACCTTGTGTGTGACCGGGTCGACCAGCTTCACGGAGGGCTTGCCGCCACCGATATTCGCCACCGCGATCGCGACAATCGCAACCACAGCGACGACCGCAACCGTGGATGCACCCGCAGCGATCCGCCAGGCGCGCCGAAGCCGTCCGTTGCGCGGCGCCCGCGCATGCCTGGCCGCATGCCGTACCGATCGCTGGCCCATCCGACTCCTTGCTTCAGTGATACGCATTCACTTGCGCAAGCAACAGAATGTCGACGCCGGGTAAGGAGAAGCTCCACGAATGCTGGAAAAGGCTGGTGTGGCGCGATCTCGGCGAAACGATCCCGTCACCGGCACAGCGAGCCGCAGGCAGTCGGGCTCGGTTCACCGATATATGAAAAAAATCCCCTGCTGAACAGGGGATTGTCTCGGTGGCCAAGAGAAAGAAGTTCTGGTGCACCCCCAGGGACTTGAACCCTGAACCCACTGATTAAGAGTCAGTTGCTCTGCCGATTGAGCTAGAGGTGCGTTGCGCGGCTTCCGTTTCCGGCGAACCGCACAAGAGAAAACTTTAGCAGGCAAAAAGCGGCGGCCAAAATCGGCGGGCGGATGCCGTTGCATCACGCACCACGTCGGCGAAGCAACCCTCAGACCAGGCATCCCCCGCCCCGATACGCTGACAGGGTGACCGCCGACCTCGACTTTGCACACCGCCTGGCCGATGCGGCCGATGCCATCTCGATGGCCCGCTTCCGGGCGAACGACCTGCGCATCGCGACCAAGGCCGACCGCACCCACGTCACCGACGCCGACCAGGCGGTCGAGCGCGCGATCCGCGAGCTGATCCAGTCCGAGCGGCCCGGCGACGCGATCTTCGGCGAGGAATACGGCGTCGAGGGCGAGTCGTCCAGGCAGTGGATCGTCGACCCCATCGACGGCACCGCCAACTACCTGCGCGGGGTGCCGCTGTGGGGCACGCTCATCGCCCTCGCCGTCGACGGCGAGGTGGTCGCGGGCATCGCCAGCATGCCGGCGTTCGGCGGCCAGCGCTGGTGGGCCGAGAAGGGCGCGGGCGCCTTCAAGCGCAGCGCCCCGGGCGCCGAGCCCGAGCGCCTGCACGTGTCGCAGACGAGGAGCCTCGACGAGGCATCCTTCAGCTTCCAGTCCATCGCGCAGTGGCGCGACGCCGGCTATCTCGACAAGCTGCTCGGCCTCGCACAGGATGTCTGGCGCGACCGCGCCTACGGCGACCTGTGGTCGTACACGCTGCTCGCCGAGGGGCTGATCGACGCCGCGGGCGAGTTCGACGTGAAGCCCTACGACATCGCCCCGCTGCTGCTCATCGTCGAGGAGGCCGGCGGCCGCTTCACGTCCGTCACCGGCGAGCGCGGACCGTGGCACGGCAACGCGCTCGCGAGCAACGGCACGCTGCACGACGAGCTTCTCGCCCGCCTCGCGTAAGCCGAGCCGCCCCTAGAAGCTGCTCTTGCGGTTCAGCGCGCCGTTCGCGAGCGCGAGCAGCGCGCCCGCCACGAAGATGATCGTGCCGAAGCACAGCACCTGCGGCGGCATGCCCGTCTTCGCCCCGTAGACGAACAGCGGGAACGTCGTCGACGAGCCCGCGACGAACGACGTGATGACGTAGTCGTCGATCGACATCGTGAGGGCGAGCATGAAGGATGCCACGATGCCCGGCATCAAGAGCGGCACGGTGATCGTGAAGAACGCGGGGATCGGCCGCGCGCCGAGGTCGCTCGCCGCCTCCTCCAGCACCGTGCCCATGCCCGACAGGCGCGAGCGCAGCGTCACCACGACATAGGCCACGTTGAACGCGACGTGCACGAGCAGGATCGTCAGGAACCCCGTGTGCAGGTTGATCGTGAGGAAGAACGACAGCGACGCCGCGCCGACGACGATCGACGGCGCCGAGATGTCGACGAACACGATGCCCCAGATGAGGCTGCGCCCGCGGAAGCGGTAGCGGTCGAGCGCGAGCGCGAGCGGCAGCCCGATGACGAGTGAGATCAGCGCCGACAGCACCGCGATCACGACCGACACGAGGAACGCCTGCCACAGGCCCGAGAGGTCGGTGAGGTGCAGATAGTAGGCGAGCGTGAAGCCGTGCCACACGAAGGTGATGCGGTGGTTCGGCGCGATGTTGAAGCTGTACGCGATCATCGCGACGATCGGCACGAGGGTGACTGCGATGACGACCCAATAGATGGCCGGCAGCACGAAACCCGGGCGGCGGCCGATGCGCGCGCGGCGCTCTTCGATCGTCATACGAGGTCCTCGATGTTCTCGGTGCCGAAGAAGCGGGCGTAGGCGAACAGGATGACGCCGAGCGCCAGCATCAGCACGGCCGAGAGCGCGGAGGCCACGTTGTACTGCTGCTGGATCAGGTACGAGTCCTGGATCGCCTGCCCGATCATGTACGTCGTCTTGCCGCCGAGCAGCTGCGAGTTCACGGGGTCGCCGACGCTGTCGATGAAGACGAGCAGGATGCCCGAGAAGATGCCCGCCCGTGAGAGCGGCAGCGTCGTGCGGAAGAAGCCGACGCGCGGGCTCGCGTACAGGTCGGCCGCCGCCTCGAACGTGCGCGGGTCAATGCGTTCCAGCACCGCATAGATCGGCAGCACCATGTACGGGAAGCTGTTGTAGGCGAGGCCGCCGATCACGGCGCCGGCCGTGTCGAGGATGTGGAAGTCGGGCCCCGCGAGGTGCAGCGCCCGCAGCCAGGTCAGGATCGGCCCGTGGCCGCCGAGGATGAAGCCCCACATGTAGGTGCGGATGATGAACGACACGAGCAGCGACATCACCACGAGGGACAGCAGCGGCGTCTTCCACCGGCGCGGCACGCGGAACGCCAGGAAGTAGGCGACCGGGTAGCCGACGAGGATCGTGATGAGCGTCGCGGCCCCGCCGAACAGCAGCGCCCGACCCAGGAACAGCGCGTACGGCACGGCGGCGCCGGGCCCGAACAGCTCGGCGTAGATGCCGAAGTTCCACGTCAGGTTGTAGCCCTGCTCGGGGTCGCCGGTCATGAGCGAGACCGACAGCTGCGAGATGAGCGGGATGAGGAAGAGGACGATCATCCACGCCGAGCCCAGCAGTGCGAGGGCGTACGGCACGGACATCCGCCGCCAGCGGCGCAGCCTCATGCCTGTGAGATCGGGTTGAAGATGTCGTTCCACGCCGTGAAGTCGGCGTAGTCCTTGAAGACGTAGTAGTCGTGCGTCTTCGCGAGCATCTCGGCCGTCGGGAACACGAGCGGGCTGTCCGCCACCGCGGGGTCGCCCAGCTGGTCGCGGATGATCTGCTGCGCAGCCGGCACCGGCGACACGTAGTTCACGTAATCGGCGATGAGCGCGGCGATCTCGGGCCGGTAGACGAAGTCGATCATCTTCAGCGCATCGACCGGGTGGTCTGCGGTGATCGGGATGATCATGTTGTCGTGCCAGACGACCTGGCCTTCCTTCGGCACGACGTACTTGATCTCGGGGTGGCCGCCGGCGTTCAGCTGGAAGACGTCGCCCGAGTATGCCTGGCAGATCCAGATGTCGCCGTTCTGCAGCGCATCGGTGTAGCCCTGGTCGTAGTACTTGGTGACGCTCGGCTGCAGTTTGTTCAGCCAGTCGACCGCCTTCTTCCAGTCCGCGTGCGTCGACTTCGTGGGCTCGACCCCGATCGCGAGCAGCGCGGCGCTGCCGTATTCGACGTTGTCGTCGAGCATGCCGATCTTGCCCGCGAACTCGGGCTTCAGCAGGTCGGCGAACGACTCGATGGGGCCGCCGGTGAGCTTCTCGTTGTAGGCGAGGCCGGTGAAGCCCGACTGCCACACGGCGGTGTGCAGCGAGCCCGGGTCGAACGCCGGGAACAGCGTGTCGCGGCCGGCGTTCGCGATGAAGTTCGGCATCTGCGAGTGGTCGAGCTGGGCGAGCCAACCGTTGTCGATCATCTCGGTCAGCTGCCAGCCGTTGGTGAGCACGGCGAGGTCGTAGCCCGTCGACTGGCCGGCGCGCAGCTGCGGCGCGACCTTCGCGTAGAAGGTCTGGACGTCGTTGATGACCTCTTTGTAGTTGACGTGGATGCCGGTGGCCGCCGTGAACCGCTTGAGCGACTCGCTGTTGCCGTTGTCGTCCTGGTCGATGTAGAGCGGCCAGTTGGCGAAGTTCAGCGTGCCGAGCTGCTTCTTGCCCGCCCACCACTCGGTCCAGTTGATGCGCTCGTCGGCCGTGCCCGACTGGTTCGTGCCGGGGATGCTGCACGCGGTCAGCAGCGCCGACAGGGCCGCGGCGCCGCCGAGGGCGCCGGCGCCGCGCAGCATGCCGCGCCGCGACAGCCGCGCTTGGGTCAGGCCGCGGAACAGGCCGGGGTCGATGTGCCCGCGGGCGATGTCGCCGTCGCTCACGCCGCGGCCTCCGTCTCGGTCTCGTCGTCGCCGGTGTGCACCTCGCCGGGCGGCAGATAGAAGCACTGCGAGGAGTGCCAGGACAGTCGGACCTCGTCGCCGCGCGCGACCGGGCGCTCGGCGCCCGTGTTCTGCACGTAGGCCTGCACCACGCTGCCCCACGGGGTCGCGAGCACGACATCCGTGCTCGCGCCGAGGTACGAGATCTCAGTGACGGTCGCGGTCGTCGAGTTGGCGGCCGCGGGGGCCGGGGATGCCTCGCCGACGGGCTGCAGGTGGAGCTTCTCGGGCCGGATGCCGATCTTCCACCCGGCGCCGGCGGGCGCGGCCCGACCGTCGACCACGACGGCGCTGCCGTCGGGAAGATGGGCGCCCGAGGCATCTGCCAGCAGCGGCAGCACGTTGCACGCGCCGAGGAACTGCGCCGTGAACTCGGTGGCCGGGCGGTCGTACACGCGGTGCGGCTCGCCCATGTCCTCGATGCGCCCCATGTTCATGACGGCGAGGCGGTCGGCCATCGACATCGCCTCGTCCTGGTCGTGGGTCACGTAGAGGAAGGTGATGCCGACCTCGCGCTGGATGCGCTTGAGCTCGAGCTGCATCGACTTGCGGATCTTCGCGTCGAGCGCGCCCATCGGTTCGTCGAGCAGCAGCACCTTGGGGTGGTTCACGAGGGCGCGGGCGAGCGCCACACGCTGCTGCTGCCCGCCGGAGAGCTGGGTCGGGCGGCGGCGGCCGAAGCCCGAGAGCCCGACGAGGTCGAGGTACTCGTTGCTGCGGCGGTCGGCCTCGGCCTTCGAGACGCCGCTGCGACGCAGGCCGAAGCCCACGTTGTCGAGGATGTTCAGGTGCGGGAAGAGCGCGTAGCTCTGGAACACCGTGTTCACGTCGCGCTTGTGCGGCGGCAGGTTCGTCACGTCCTGCCCGCCGAGGCGGATCCGGCCGCTGTCGGGCAGCTCGAAGCCGCCGACCATGCGCAGGGTGGTCGTCTTCCCGCAGCCGGACGGGCCGAGCAGCGCGAAGAATTCGCCGGGGGCGAGGTCGAGATCGAGGTTCTCGACGGCAACGGTGTCGCTGAAACGGCGACTGACACCGGAAAGGGAGACGGCGGCCTCGGCGGTGTCACGGGCGGAAGTCGTCATTGGGACGAATTCTACGGCGTGAACGCTGAGCAGACCTCGCTTGCGATGAGCTCGAGCATGTCCAGATCGTGAAGATCCCACACCTGCAGATAGACGCGGCTCACGCCCATGCTCTGCAGGCGCCCCAGCCGGTCGATCACCTGCGCCGGAGTGCCGCCCAGGCCGTGTGCCGCGACCTCGTTCAGATCGCGGCCGATCCGGGTGGCGCGCGCGGATGCCTCGGCCTCGCTCGCCCCGACGACGGTCGTGACCGCAGCCGAGTAGACGAGCGACTCGGGGTCGCGTCCGGCGGCCTCCGCCGCGGTGCGCACCCTGTTGATGTTGGCGGCGAAGCCCGCGTCATCTTGAAAGCCTGAGTTGTACTCGCTCGCGTACTTCACGGCGAGCGCGGGCGTCTTCGCCGCTCCCCCGCCGCCGATGATGAGCGGCACGGGCGACTGCACGGGCTTGGGCAGCGCGGGCGCGTCGGTGAGGGTGTAGTGCTCGCCCTGGAACGAGAAGGTCTCGCCGAGCGGCGTGCTCCACAGGCCGGTGACGATCGCGAGCTGCTCCTCGAACGGCCCGAAGCGCTTCGCGGGGAACGGGATGCCGTAGGCCGCGTGCTCGGCGGCGAACCAGCCCGTGCCGAGGCCGAGCTCGGCCCGACCCCCCGACATCTGGTCGACCTGCGCGACCTGGATCGCGAGCAGGCCCGGGTGCCGGAAGGTCGCGGACGACA
Organism: Microbacteriaceae bacterium; assembly: GCA_009780695.1. Classification (GTDB taxonomy): domain Bacteria; phylum Actinomycetota; class Actinomycetes; order Actinomycetales; family Microbacteriaceae; genus Gryllotalpicola. The sequence goes on along the minus strand of WQZN01000002.1, from coordinate 232,015 downwards.
CCAGGGTGCCGAGGCGGATCGTGGACGTCTCACGGGCGAGCGCGCCGAGCGTCACCCACGAGTCGCTCGGCCCGGGCATCCCGTCGCCGCTCATCGTGAGGAAGTGGTCGCTGCGGAAGAAGCCGTCGAAGCCGAGGGCCTCGGCCTTCTGCGCCACGGCGAGCTGGGTGTCGTACGAGGCGCCCTGCTGGGGCTCGATGAAGATCCGGAAGTCCACGCCTCGAGCCTATGCGGTGGCGGCCGCTCCCTCGCCGACGCGTCGCGCGGCGAGCAGCCCGAGCAGGCCGAGCACGGCGCCGAAGGCGAAGCACGCGGCGAACGGCCACGCACCGCCGTGCGCGCTCGCGACGACGAACACGATGCCGGCCACGGCGACGCCGCCCGCGCCGCCGACGGCGTCGGCGATCGCCTGGGCCGCACTGTTGAAGCCGCGGTCGGCCGGCGTCGAGTAGCCGATCATCAGCACCGACAGCCGCGGCAGCGCGACGCCCATGCCGAAGCCGGTGAAGACCCACACCACGAAGACCCAGACCGGCGGAGCCCCGGCCGCCGCGGCCGCCGCCGTTCCCGCGATGCCGACCACGATCGCGACCGCGCCGAGCACGGCCCAGCCGCGGTTCGTGCGTCGTGCGCCGAGCCGGCCCTGCAGCCACGAGCCGCCCGACCAGGCCACGGCGCCGCCGGTGAGGGCCAGCCCGGCGATCGCGGGGCTCAGGCCGTAGTGGCGGATCAGGAGATAAGGAACGTAGACCTCGCAGGACAGCTCGGCGCCCGTGATGAGCATGCGGGTGGTCATCACGGCGGGCAGGCCCGTCGCGGCGCGCAGCGACCCGGCCGGCAGCAGCACCCGCAGCGCGAGCGCGAGCACCGCTGCGGCGAGCGCGATGGCAGCCCATCGCCACGGGCCCGTGAACTCTCCAGCGCTGCCGAGCAGGAGCATCGCGGCCGCGACCGCGACGCCGGCGAGGACGCGGCCTGTCGGCAGGGCGGAGGCCGCGGCATCCGTCGCCTCGTCCCGCGCCCCGACGAGCACGGGCCGGATCATCGCGAGCCCGCTCAGCGCGACGGCGATCACGCCGAGGAAGATCCAGCGCCAGCCGAACGCCTCCGTCACGACCCCGGCCACGAACGGCCCGATGAGCGACGGCAGCACCCACGCCGTCGAGAAGCCGACGAAGACCATGGGGTGCAGGCGTGCCGGGTACCAGCGCGCGACCGCGACATAGAGCGAGACGGTCAGCGCGCCGCCGCCGAAGCCCTGCACCAGGCGCCCCGCCACGAGCACGCCCATCGTGGGCGCGAGCCCGGCGACGGCGAGGCCGACGACGAACAGCAGCACCCCGAGCACGAGCGATCGCACGGGCCCGCGCCGGTCGCACGCGGCCCCGGCGACCACCATGCCGACGACGCTGAGTGCGGCCGAGCCCGAGAACGCGAGCGTGTAGAGGGATGCCCCGCGCAGCTCGCGCGCGATCACCGGCATCACCGTGGTGACGGCCATGGCCTCGAAGGCGACGAACAGCACGAGCGCGCACATGCCGATCGTGATCCAGCGGTAGCGGGCGCTCAGAATGCCGTCGGCTGGCCCCTGCACCCCGGGCGGGCAGTCGGCGGGTGGTGCGGCATCCGTCTCGCTGGTCATGTTCTGAACCTAGAACCTCAACTATGGTTGAGGTCAATGCGACGGGAGGGAACGACGTGCCCCAGGTGACGGGCGGCTCGCGCCGCATGCTCACGGTCGGCGAGCTGGCTGAGCGCAGCGGGGTCGCCGTCTCGGCGCTGCACTTCTACGAACGCAAGGGGCTCATCGCAAGCGAACGCAGCGCCGGCAATCAGCGCCGCTTCCATCGCGACGCGCTGCGGCGGGTCGCGTTCATCCGGGTGTCGCAGCGTGTGGGCATCCCGCTCGCCGACATCAGGGGCGCCCTCGACTCTCTGCCGGAGGGTCGCACCCCGACCAAGCGCGACTGGGCACGCCTGTCGGCCCGGTGGCGCGACGAGCTCGACGGGCGCATCGCGGCGCTGGAACACCTGCGCAACGACCTCACGGGGTGCATCGGGTGCGGATGCCTCAGCCTGCGCGACTGCACGCTGCAGAACCCGCAGGACCTGCTCGGCGACACCGGCGACGGCACCGGTCCGCGCCGGTGGGACGACGCCGCCGATTCTGCGGGGCGCGCCGGGTCCGTAGGGTTCACGGGTTGACCCCAACTGCGCTGGGCGGCGCCACCTGCGCCGAACGGCCGGCCGTAGCGCGCAAGCGGCGCCGTCTGGCGCAGCTGGGCTCCGCACGCACTCAGCCGTGGCGCTCCTGCCGGCGCACACGGCGCGCGTTGAGCAGGGTGCCGACGAAACCGATGACGAGCGCCGCGAGCACGCCGAGGTTGGCGCCGCCCCACGACTTCTTGGCGGCGCCGAGCAGATAGCCTGTCCAGCCGACGCCCGACAGGGCCACGAGCCCCCAGCCGATCGCGGTGCCGCCGACGACCAGGGCGATCGCGAGCCAGTTCACCCGGCCGTAGCGTCCGCGGGCCTCATAGAGGTCGGTCTCGCTGTAGTCGCGGCGGCGCAGCAGGATGTCGGCGAGCATCACGCCCGCCCACGCCGCGATCGGGACGCCGAGGGTGATGAGGAAGTTCTCGAACGCCCCGAAGAAGCTCGGTGCGAAGAACACGATGTAGACCGCGCCGATCGTCATGACGACGCCGTCGACGAGCGCGGCGGCGTAGCGCGGCATCCTGAGCCCGATCGAGAGCAGCGCGAGGCCGGAGGAGTAGATGTCGAGCGCGGCGCCGCCGATGAGACCCAGCACGGCCACGATGAGGAACGGGATCAGGAACCAGCTCGGTGCGATGGTCGCGAGGCCGCCGACCGAGTACGCGCCCACCGCCGCGTTGAGCTTCTGCGACGAGCCCGCCAGCAGCACGCCGAAGAGCAGCAGCACGGCCGGCGCGAGCGCGCCGCCGAAGGTCGTCCAGAACACGATGCCGGGGCCCGACGAGCGGCGCGGCAGGTAGCGCGAATAGTCGGCCGCCGCGTTCACCCAGCCGAGGCCGAAGCCCGTCATCATGAACACGAAGCCGCCGATGACGGCCGCCGCATCGCCCGCGGGCAGAGCGGCGACGGCGCGCAGATCGATGTGCGGCAGCACGAGCACGAAGTAGACGATCGTGAGGATGCCGGTGATCACGGTGATCCACACCTGCAGCCGCATGATCAGGTCGAAGCCGTAGACCCCCGCGGCGATCACGAGCACGACGACGACCACGAGCGCGACCACCTCGGTCACGGTGCCGCCGCCCCAGCCGAGCAGGCGGAACACCTCGCCGGTCGAGAGCACGGCGGTCGCGACCAAGATCGTCTCCCAGCCGACCGTGAGCACCCACGACAGCAGCGCCGAGAGCCGGTTGCCGTCGATGCCGAACGCGGCGCGCGAGAGCACCATCGTGGGCGCCGACCCGCGCTTCCCCGCGAGCGAGACGAAGCCGCAGAGCAGGAAGGAGACGACGATGCCGAGCAGGCCGACGATCGTCGCCTGCCAGAACGAGACGCCGAAGCCGAGCAGGAAGGAGCCATAGCTCAGGCCGAGCACCGAGACGTTCGCCCCGAACCACGGCCAGAACAGCGTCGCGGGGCGGCCGCGGCGCTCGCCCTCGGGGATCGTGTTGAGCGCGTTGAGCTCGACGTTCAGCGGGGTGGAACCGGCCGCGGGAATGACTGCGGGTGCGGCATCCGGCGAATCGACCATCTGGAGCCCGTTCTCGAAGAGAGTGTGCGTTTCTGGTTAGGGTGGCACAGATGAAGGCCTTGACCGAGGAAGACATCCGCGGCGCATTCGTGAACGCCACCGACGACCAACTGGCCCGTCTGCCCATGCCGGGCCTGCACGAGACCATCTGGGAGGACCGCGAGTTCCTCGGCTGGCGCGACGCGCAGGCGGCGCAGCTCGGCTACCTCGTGCACTGGGACGACGCGGAGCAGCAGGCCATCGGCATCGTCGTGCGCGCCGCGGGCGGCTCGATGCGCGCCGGCATCGCCGCCATGTGCTCGTTCTGCCACTCGCCGCAGCCGGCGACACAGGTGCGGCTGTTCTCGACGCCGCGCGCCGGCGAGCCCGGCCGCAACGGCTCGACCATCGGCACCTACATCTGCGAGGACCTCGCGTGCTCGCTGCTCATCCGCCGCCAGCCGCCGCACCTCAACCCGCCCGAGCAGATCGAGCGCCGCGGCTCCGCGCTGCTCGGCCGCGTGCGGAACTTCACGGCGGATGTGCTGAAGACGGCGTAGGCCTCGGTCTCCATTCGCTGCGCTCAGTCGACCGGGGGGTGCGCTCAGTCGACCGGGGGGGGTTGCGCTCCGTCGACCGGCGAGGTGCGCCTTACCTCAGACCGTGCTCGATGAGCCAGTCGAGCGCGTGCGGCAGCGCCCGCAGCGCCGAGACATGGCCGTCGTCGGCGAACCACCACGAGGTCGCGTCGGGCACGAGGCGCAGGATGCGCGTGGCGTGGCCGGCAGGCACCATGCGGTCCTCCTCGCCCTGCACGATGAGCACGTGCGCGGTGATCGCACCGAGGTCGACACCCCAGTCGGCGGCGAAGGCGCAGTCGTCGTCGAGCGCTCCGCCGAGCAGCCCGTCGGGGCCCGCGAAGGATTCCGCGGCGCCGGCGTCCTGCCCCAGCTCCGCCCACTCGCCGTCGAGCGCGGCCCAGTCGGCCACGGTGAACACGCCCTCGTCGAACGTGGCCGTCCTCTCGTGCTCGGTGCGTGCGGCCAGCCCGCGGGCCGCGGCACGCAGCGCGCCGGGCGACGCCATGCCGGTGAACCACTCGGGGTCGTCGTCCCGATAGGGCCCGACCGAGGCGAAGGTCGCGACCCCGCTCGCGCGCTCCCCCGCGAGGGCCGCGAGGGCGAGCGCGTGCGGGCCGCCGCCCGACGCGCCGACGGTGGCGAAGCGCTCCACCCCGAGGTGGTCGAGCACCGCGAGGGCGTCGCGCGCGGCATCCGCCACGCTGCGACCGATCAGCCGCGTCGAGCCGCCGTAACCCGGCCGCGCGACCGAGACGACGCGCAGTCCGCGCTCGGCGGCGATCTCGGCGAGCCGCCCGAGGATGCGGCCCGTGTGCGGGGTGCCCGAATGCCAGACGAGAGTCGGGGCAGAGGATGCCGCGCCGCCCGCCGTGTCGAAGAACCGCACCTCGCGCCCGTCCGGCAGCCTCAGCGTGCCGCCGTCCGCACCGTCACCGACCTCGCCGTTCGCGCTCATCACGGCCATTCTGACCCGCCGCGCGCCCGAGCGGCAGTGCCTGCTCCGAGGCTTGCCGCCCGCTTAGGGAATTCTGGGGCACGTCGGATAACGTCGAGGGGCAATGGACGTCACCATCATCGTGCCGACCTTCAACGAGTCGTTGAACGTCGAGGAGCTCGTCATCCGGACCGAGAAGGCCGTCGCCGGCCGATCCGTCGAGATCGTCTTCGTCGACGACTCCACCGACGACACCCCGCAGGTCATCGAGCAGGTCGCGGCGCGTCACAGCATCCCGGTGCGTCTGATCCACCGCGACGCCCCGGTCGACGGTCTCGGCGGCGCCGTGATGGAGGGCTTCCGCAGCGCGCTCGGCACCTGGGCCGTCGTCATGGACGGCGATCTGCAGCACCCGCCCGAGATGCTGCCCGGCCTCATCGACAAGGCCCTCGGCGGCGACGCCGAGGTGGTCTCCGGGTCGCGCATGCTCGAGGGCGGCTCGAAGGAGGGCCTGTCGGACGGGTTCCGCGTCTTCCTCACCAATTTCTCCACCCGGCTCACGAAGATGCTCTTCCCGCGCAAGCTCGCGGGGGCGTCCGACCCCATGTCGGGCTTCTTCGCCGTGCGCCTCGACGCGCTCGACCTCTCGCTGCTCAAGCCGCGCGGCTTCAAGATCCTGCTCGAGATCCTGTGCCGCAAGCAGATGAAGGTCGCCGAGGTGCCCGCCATCCTCGCGCCGCGCGGCGGCGGCGAGTCGAAGGCGGATGCCAAGCAGGTCTGGCGGCTCACCGTGCAGATCGTCGAGCTACGCATCGGCCGCCTGCCCGGCTTCGCCCTGATCGGCGGCATCGGCGGCGTCGCCAACATCGCCATCATGGCGTTCCTGCAGCACAAGGTCGGCATGTACTGGCTGTGGGCCGCGGTGATCGCCGGCGCCGTCACCATCGTCGGCAACTTCATCGCGCAGGAATGGACGCTGTACCACGACCTGCGCGCGGGGGCGAAGAAGGTGTGGTGGCGCTTCAGCCACTCGGGCGGCTTCAACGCGATCGAGACCGCGGTGCGCACATTCGTGCTGTGGGCCATCGTGCACTTCTTGAACGCGGCGGACTGGGCGGTGCTCTGGCAGGCGATCCTGCTCGTCGTCGGGTTCCTGCTGCGCTACACCTACCACGAGCGCGTCGTCTACCGGCAGATGACGGGCGAGACGATCGACGAGCCGAGCAGCGCCGACGCCTGACCCGCGCGCACCGCGCGGAGGGTGCGGTGCATGGCCGCGTGCCGGTGCGGGTACCGCCCGGGCATGAGTCTCGGAACCGGAATCGTCCTGTTCGTGATCGGCGCGGTCCTCGCCTTCGCGGTGCACGTCACCGTGTGGTGGATCAACCTCCAGGTCGTCGGCTACATCTTCATGGTGGCGGGCGTCATCGGCATCATCCTCGGCATCGTCCTCATCACGACGCGCCGCAACCGCAGCGTCTCGACGAGCCGCACGTTCGTCGACCCCGCGACCGGCGAGCGGGTGCAGCGCAGCACCACCGATCGCGACGACCCGCTGGTGTGATCGCGGCACCGCCTGAACCGATACCCGGCACACGGGCATCCGCAAGCTGACGCGTCTACATTGCCGCCGTGGGAGAGCGGCGGCGATGGATGCCTGCGGCTGCGGGGCTGGCGGCCGTGCTCGCCGGCCTGGGCGCCGGCGAGCTCGTCGCGGTCGTCGTCGCGCGCGCGTTCAGCCCGCTCCTCGTCGTCGGCGAGGGGGTCATCGACCTGACTCCCGGGCCGATGAAAGAGGCCGTCATCCACGCCTTCGGCGGGCATGACAAGCAGTTCCTCTTCGTCGTGCTCGGCGTCGTGGTCGCCGTGATCGCAGCTCTGGCCGGGGTGCTCGAGGCCCGGCGGCCGTGGCTCGGCCGCGCCCTCGTGCTGGTGGGCGGCGCGCTCGGCGTCGCGGCGGCGCTCACCCGGGCCGATGCGACGCCGGTCGCCGCGCTGCCCTCGGTCGCGACCGGCGTGATCGGGGCCTGGGCGCTCGTATTCCTGATCCGGCATATTCCGCCCGAGCGTGCGCCGCGGGCCGGGCTGGCACCCAGCCGCCGCGAGTTCCTCGGCTGGTCGATCGGGGCGGCGGCGATCGGGCTCATCGCCACCGTGACCGGCACGCTGCTCACGCGCGCCGCCGGCGCGGCGGCGACGGCGCGCCAGGCGTTCCGGCTGCCGCGAGCTCGGACATCCGCCCCGCCCGTCCCCGCCACGGCGTCGTTCGACGTGCCCGGCATCACCCCCGTCGTCACCGCGAACGGCGACTTCTACCGCACCGACATCGAGCTCGCGATTCCGCAGCTCGACCCCGCGCAGTGGTCGCTGAAGGTGCACGGCATGGTCGAGCGGCCCTTCACCCTCGACTGGAACGAGCTCACCGCGCTGCCGATGGAAGAGCACTACGTGACCCTCGCGTGCGTGTCCAACGAGGTCGGCGGCCCGCTCATCTCGAACGCGAAGTGGCTCGGCTACCCCGTGCGGCTGCTGCTCGAACGAGCCGGCGTCACGGGCGACGCAGACATGGTGTTCTCGGAGAGCTTCGACGGCTGGACGGCCGCCACTCCCCTGTCGGCCCTGAACGACCCCGATCGGGCGGCACTGCTCGCGGTCGGCATGAACGGCGAGCCGCTGCCCTTCGTGCACGGCTTCCCCGCGCGGCTCGTGGTGCCGGGGCTCTACGGCTACGTCTCGGCGACGAAGTGGGTCGTCGACCTGCTCATCACGCGCTTCGCCGACCACACCTCGTACTGGACGTCGCAGGGCTGGGCCGAGCAGGGCCCGATCAAGCAGGAATCGCGCATCGACGTGCCGCGCGCCGGCGCCTCCGTCGCCGCGGGCCCGGTGTGGGTCGCGGGCGTCGCGTGGGACCAGCACGTCGGCGTCGCGAAGGTCGAGGTGCAGGTCGACGACGGCCCATGGCAGACGGCCGAGCTCGCGCACGCGATCAGCGCGGACACGTGGGTGCAGTGGCGCTGGCGGTGGGATGCCGCGGCGGGGCAGCACCGGCTGAAGGTGCGCTCGACGAACACGCAGGGGCAGCTGCAGACCTCCGCCTACGCCGACGTCCTGCCGAGCGGCGCGACGGGCTGGCACACGATCGACGTCACGGTGCGCTGAGCGCGACTGACGACGAAGGGGCCGCCCGCGAGGACGACCCCTTCGATGGAACCCGGTGCTACTTCAGGTCGAAGCGGTCGAGCTCCATGACCTTCTGCCAGGCGGCGGCGAAGTCTGCGGCGAAGGTCGCCGCCGCGTCGTCGGCGCCGTAGACCTCGGCGACCGCGCGCAGCTCGGAGTTCGAGCCGAACAGCAGGTCGACGCGCGAGCCGATGAGCGTGCGCCCGTCGGCGGTCTGGCCGCGGAAGGCGTGGCCGCCCTCGTCGAGCTTCGACCACTCGGTGCCGAGCTCGAGCAGGTTCACGAAGAAGTCGTTCGTGAGCTGACCCGGGCGGTCGGTGAACACGCCCGTGTTCGCGCCGTCCCAGTTGGCGCCGAGCACGCGCAGGCCGCCGACCAGCACGGTCGCCTCGGGCGCCGAGAGGGTGAGCAGGTTGGCGCGGTCGATGAAGACGTATTCCTCGGGCAGCACCGACTGCACGCCGTAGTAGTTGCGGAAGCCGTCCTGCTTGGGCTCGAGGTAGCCGAACGAGTCGACGTCGGTCTGCTCCTGCGTCGCGTCGCCGCGGCCCTGGTTGAAGCCGACCTCGAGCTCGACGCCGGCGTCACGGGCGGCCTGCTCGACGCCCACGTTGCCCGCGAGCACGATGAGGTCCGCGAGCGAGACGCCGGTGCCCGAGGCATCCTTGATCTCGCGCAGCCTGTCGAGCACGACCGCGAGCTGCTCGGGGTTGTTGACCGCCCACGAGCGCTGCGGCTCGAGCGCGATGCGCGCGCCGTTCGCGCCGCCGCGCTTGTCGCTGCCGCGGAAGCTCGCCGCAGCGGCCCACGCCGTCGAGACGAGCTGCGAGACCGTGAGGCCGGATGCCGCGACCGCGGCCTTGAGCGACGCGATGTCGGCGTCGCTCAGCTCGGCCGCCGGCGCGGGGATCGGGTCCTGCCAGAGCAGCTCCTCGGCGGGCACCTCGGGGCCGAGGTAGCGGGCGCGCGGGCCCATGTCGCGGTGCGTCAGCTTGAACCAGGCGCGGGCGAACGCGTCGGCGAAGGCCTGCTGGTCGTCCTTGAAGCGGCGCGAGATCTGCTCGTACACCGGGTCGAAGCGCAGGGCGAGGTCGGAGGTCAGCATGCGCGGCTCGCGCTTGCCGTCGCCGAAGGCCTCCTGCGTCAGGTCGGCGCCGCCGCCGTTCACCGGGCGCCACTGCTTGGCGCCGGCGGGCGACTCGAAGAGCTCCCACTCGTAGCCGAACAGGATGTGGAAGAACTCGTTGTCCCAGCGGGTCGGGTGGTAGGTCCAGGTGACCTCGAGGCCCGAGGTGATCGCGTCGGCGCCCGAGCCGGTGCCGAAGCTCGACTTCCAGCCGAGGCCCTGCTCTTCGAGGCCGGCCGACTCGGGGTCGGGGCCGACGTGGTCGGCCGTGCCGGCGCCGTGCGTCTTGCCGAAGGTGTGGCCGCCCGCGATCAGGGCCACCGTCTCTTCGTCATCCATCGCCATGCGCTTGAAGGTCTCACGGATGTCGACGGCGGATGCCACCGGGTCGCCGCTGCCGTTCGGGCCTTCCGGGTTCACGTAGATGAGGCCCATCTGCACCGCGGCGAGCGGGTCCTCGAGGTTGCGCTCGCCCGTGTAGCGCTCGTCGCCGAGCCACGTGGTCTCGGGGCCCCAGTAGATGTCGTCGTCGGGCTCCCACGCATCGATGCGGCCGCCGGCGAAGCCGAAGGTCTCGAAGCCCATCTCTTCGAGGGCGACGTTGCCCGCGAGGATGATCAGGTCGCCCCACGACAGGTTCTTGCCGTACTTCTTCTTGACCGGCCACAGCAGGCGGCGGGCCTTGTCGAGGCTCACGTTGTCGGGCCACGAGTTGAGCGGGGCGAAGCGCTGCTGGCCGGTGCCGCCGCCGCCGCGGCCGTCCTGCACGCGGTAGGTGCCGGCGCTGTGCCACGCCATGCGGATCATGAAGGGGCCGTAGTTGCCGAAGTCGGCGGGCCACCACGGCTGCGAGCTGGTGAGCACCTCGGCGATGTCGGCCTTGACCGCGGCGAGGTCGAGGCTGTTGAAGGCCGCCGCGTAGTCGAAGGCCCCGCCGAGCGGGTTCGCGACCGCAGGGTTCTTGGCGAGCACCTTGAGGTTCAGGCGGTTCGGCCACCAGGTGCGGTTCTGGGAACCGGCGGTCGGGTGCGGCTGAGCGGCGCCGTGCGGCACCGGGCAGCCGGCCGTGTCGGTCGTGGTGTCGGTCATTGCTTTCCTTCCGTGAGTGCGGGGGTCTGTTCCGCGGGCGACTCGGCAGTGGCGCACTCGGGGCACACGCCCCAGTAGACGACCTCGACCGTGTCGATGATGAAACCGTGGTCGTCGGATGCGTCCATGCAGGGCGCGTGGCCGACGGCGCAGTCGACGTCGGCCACGGCGCCGCACGAGCGGCAGACGACGTGGTGGTGGTTGTCGCCGACGCGCGCCTCGTAGCGCGCGAGCGAGCCTTGCGGCTGGATGCGTCGCACGAGACCGGCGTCGGTGAGCGCGGCGAGCGAGTCGTAGACGGCCTGGTGCGAGACCTCGGGCAGCTCGGCGCGGGCCGCGCCGATGAGCGTGTCGGTGTCGGAGTGGGGATGCCGGTGCACGGCGCCGTAGACGGCGAGGCGCGGGCGCGTCACGCGCAGGCCGGCGTCGCGCAGCATCCGCTCGACGTCGATCTCGTTCCCCACACGGGCAGTCTGGCCCGCAATCCTGATCGAGTCAAGAAAACACGCGGTGATTCTTGCGTGCCGATTGTGCGGAGATGAGTCGCTGCTGCGGAGCGATCAGGTCAGCCCCTCCGCAGAATCGACCCGTTTCCGCACAGTTCATGCGCACCGGCAGTGCGATGATGCCGCCATGGAGTTCTCAGGGTGGCCGAGCTCGGCCGTCGACTTCTACCGCGGGCTCGAAGTCGACAATTCGAAGGCGTACTTCCAGGCGAACAAGGCCGTCTACGACGAGGCCGTCGTCGGGCCGGCCAAGGCGCTGCTGGCCGAGTTCGAGCCGCGGTTCGGGCCGGGGAAGGTCTTCCGACCGAATCGGGACATCCGCTTCTCCCCCGACAAGTCGCCCTACAAGACCACGCTCGGCGTCGTCATCGGCGACGGCGGTTTCGTGCACTTCGACGCGCACGAGCTCATGGTCGGCGGCGGCCTGTACGGCATGGGGCCGACCCAGCTCGCGGCCTACCGCGCGGCGGTCGACGCGCCGGCGACCGGGCTCGAACTCGAGGCGATCGTGGCGGATGCCCGCGCCGCGGGCTTCGAGCCGCACGCCGCCGAGGCGCTCGCCACCGTGCCGCGCGGCTTCGACAAGGCGCATCCGCGCGCCGAGCTGCTGCGCCTCAAGGGCATCGCGCTGATGCGGCACTGGTCGATCGACACCCCGTGGATCTCGACACCCGAGGCCTTCGACCACATCGCCGCAGCCCTCGACGACGTGGCGCCGCTGCGCGACTGGCTCGCACGGAACATCCCGACGGAGGCGCGCCCGTCGCGCTGAGCGGCGGCCCGAGCCGATTGTGCGGAGACGGGTCACTGCTGCGGAGCGATCAGGTCAGACCTTCCGCAGAATCGACCCGTTTCCGCACTCAGCGCAGCAGCCCGCGGCCCGCGAGGTTGGACATGAGCGCGCGGATGCCGAAGCTCCAGTCCTCGGCGTCCTCCGCCGTCGTCACCTCGTTGACGAGCGCGCCGAGCTGCGGGGTCGCGATCACGACCCGGTCGCCGCGGTGGTGCGTGAAGCCGTTGCCGGGCTCGTCGCGGTCCTGCGTGGGCGCGAACATCGTTCCCGTGAACAGCACGAAGCCGTCGGGGTAGCTGTGGTGCCGCCCGACCGCATGCGCGACGAGCTCTTCGAACGAGCGGCTCATCGCCCGCACCGAGCTCACGCCCTGCAGCTCGAAGCCGTCGTCGCCGGTGATCTCGAGCGAGACATCCACCGCCCGCGCCTCGTCGATCGTGAACGACGCGTCGAACAGCCGGATGAACGGACCGATCGCGCACGAGGCGTTGTTGTCCTTCGCCTCGGCGAGCAGCAGCGCACTGCGGCCCTCGAAGTCGCGCAGGTTGACGTCGTTGCCGAGCGTCGCGCCGACGATGCGGCCGGCGCTCGTGACCGCGAGCACGACCTCGGGCTCGGGATTGTTCCAGGTCGAGCGCTCGAGCACGCCGATCTGCGCCCCCGTGCCGACGGACGAGAGCACGGGCGCCTTGGAGAAGATCTCGGGGTCGGGGCCGATGCCGACCTCGAGGTACTGCGACCACAGGCCTTCCTCGATGAGCACCTGCTTGACACGAGCGGCCTCGGCCGAGCCGGCCTTGACGCTCGCGATCGCGCCGCCGACGGCGCCCTGCACGCGCTCGCGCACCGCGGCCGCAGCGGTCGGGTCGCCCTTGGTGCGCTCCTCGATGACACGCTCGAGCATGGACGTCGCGAACGTGACGCCCGCGGCCTTGATCACCTGCAGGTCGATGGGCGAGAGCAGGCGCGGGCGGCCGGATGCCCCGGCGAAGGTCGCCGCGACGACGTCCTCGAGCGCCCATTCGCGGCCGCCCTCGTGCGAGCGCACGAACTCGAGCAGGTCGTCGCGCTCGAACAGCTCGGACACGGTCGGCACGGCGTCTGTCAGATCGACGAGCCGATCGCCGTGCACCGCGACCACGCACGGGCCCGCCTGCTCGGGGTCGAACAAGCGGCCGACGAGCACACCCCCGTCGCTCGGAAGGGTCGCAGCGGTCAACTCGGCGGGGGTCTGGGTGCTCAACATCGTCCTTGATTCGTGAGGGCCTGCTCCCCCACGCTAGCCGCCCGGTAGCGTGGCCGTATGACCACCATGGCGATCATCGGCGCAGGCCGACAGCTCGGCGAGGCGCTCGCCCGCCGCTTCGGCCGCGAAGGCTTCAGTCTCGCGCTCATCTCTCGCAACCAGGAACGACTCGACGAGCTCGCCGCCGACCTCGCGGCCGACGGCATCACGGCGAAGGGCTACGCGGCCAACGTCCGCAACCCCGACCAGCTCGTGAAGGCGCTCGACCTCGCCGCGCAGGAACTCGGCCCCATCGAGGTGCTGAGCTACAACCCGCTGCCCGCGAAGGACTTCCTGCGCCCGCTGTTCGAGTCGACCGTCTATGACGTCCAGGCCGCTCTCGAGTTCTCGGTGCTCGGCCCCGTGGCCGCGGTGCACCAGGTGCTGCAGGGCATGCGCGTGCTCGGGCGCGGCACGATCCTGTTCGTCAACGGCGGCAGCGCGGTGCAGCCCGTGCAGCACTTCGCGGGCACCTCGATCGCCTTCGCGGGCGAGACGGCGTACGCCGAGATGCTCGACCAGGCGCTGCGCGACACCGACATCCACGTCGCCCAGCTGATCATCCCCGGCGGCATCATCCGCGGCGACGGCCAGAAGGACCCCGAGGTGCTCGCCGAGCTGCTCTGGAAGATGCACGTGGAGCGCGACCGGTTCCGCACCTTCGCCACCGAGCTCGAGGTGCAGCCCTACTAGGTCGACGGCCGACCGCCGTCGATGACGGCGGCCTCGTTGTTATATATCAAGCAATTCGGTAATAGCGGTTACATAGGAATACCTGACATACCTCCCCGCAAGAGGGGGCAGTAGGGGCTTCCGATTACCCCCAGTACGGGGATGTCGGCATTAAAAGCTTTATTCCATTCACATGTTGTTACCTATTTCTCTCGTCCTGTTCATGGGCGGCGCGCATCTTGAGTGCGGCGCGCGACCGGGTCCCGAACCGTGATCGACGGCGCGCGCGTACCGGCATACGACCACGTGGTCCCGTTCCGGAAGCACTGCACCGTCGAGCGGACCCGCCGCAAGGCGGTGATCGTCGCGCCCGGTGACAGCCGGTCGACATACGCATGCCCAGGGCATACACGAGAGGAATCGCTGAACACATGTCCAGCCGCTCATTCACCAAGGCGGTCGTCGCCGGTGTCGCCTGCACCGTGACGATCGCGGGGCTCGGCGCCTTCGGCGCTTCCGCCGCGCTCGCCGACCCGACCTCCGCGACCAACACCGCGACGGCCTCGCCCGCCAGCTACGTCGCCGTCGGGTCCGACACCATCCAGTCGCTGTACGACGGTTTCGCCAACGGCTACGTCAACGGTGCGGGCACCTCCGTGCCGTCCACCGCGAGCATCGCCTCGTGGCTCGTCACCGGTTCGACGATGATCACCCCCTCGAACACGGCCGTGCCGACCGGCGCGAACCCCATCGCCCGCCCCGTCGGCTCGGGTGCCGGCCGCGCCGCCCTGTCGGCCGCGTGGAACCCCACGAACGACGCCTTCAAGAACGGTGCGACCTACGCGGTGACGCCGCACAGCATCGACATCGCGCGCTCCTCGGGCAAGCCCAACACGACCACCTACCCGGGCACCGACCTCGCCTCGATCCCGCTCGCGCGCGACGCCGTCGCGATCGTCATCAACGACGAGCCGACGCTCGACAACGTCATCCTGCCCGGCACGCTCGCCGCGCTCTACCGCGAGCCGAACCGCACGGACATCGCCGGCGCCTCCAACGTGCACGAAGGCTTCTACACCCAGAGCGCCTCGGGCCCGACGGCCGGCGACGTGCGCAACAACGGCACCGACGCCGCTGTCGACGAGCAGGTCTTCGACGGCACGAACTGGATCTCGGTCCACCCGTTCCTGCCGTTCGCATCCGGCTCGGGCACCCGTCAGTTCTTCCAGACCGCCATCGGCGGCACCACGAGCGACGACCCCGGCATCGGCGTCAGCGACGTCGTCGGCGGCGGCACCGTCGCCGCGGCCCCCGCTGACCAGATCATCGAGAACTCGGGCGCCATCGCGGCCGACAAGGGCGACATCGCGCCGTTCTCGGCCGCCCAGTGGATCGCACAGCAGAACGGCACCGCGCCCAACACCATCACGGACCCGAACCTGCACATCGACCCGATCGCCGGCCTCGAGCCCGTCACCGGCACGGCGCCGCACCTCGCGCCGGGTGCGCTCTTCGGCGACACCAGCACCGTCGCCGCGAGCGGTTTCGGCATCTTCGACCGCGACGTCTACTCGGTCGTCGCGACCGCCGAGCTGAACGCCGACAGCGACCTCAAGACGCTCGTGACCGAGACGCTGCCCCAGTCGGACGCCGTCACCGACTTCGGCTTCGAGAAGCTGCAGAACGTCGCCACCGACCCGAACAACTGGATCATGTCCGGCTTCGAGAACACCGGCACCGCCCCGATCCAGGCGACCAGCACCTCGGTGTCCGTCGCCGGCATCACGGGCACCGCGGTCACCCTCACGGCGACCGTGACCGGCCCTGCCGGCTTCACGATCCCCGCCGGTGACGCCGTGACCTTCAAGAACGGCGCGACGACGCTCGGCACCGCCACGACCAACGCCGCGGGCGTCGCGACCCTCAAGTACACGGCCCCCGACGGTGCCCTGTCGCTCAACCTCACCGCCGCCTACGCCGGTCACGCGACCCCCGCGCCCGCGCCGTTCGCCGCCTCGACGAGCCCCGCGCTCAGCTACAGCGGCTACATCGTCGGTGTCGACACCGCCGGCACCGTCAAGGTGTCCGGCACCGCCAAGGTCGGCTCCGTGCTGAGCTCGACGGTCACCGGCGCCACCTCGGGCGCGACCCTGTCGTACCAGTGGAAGGCCGGCACGACGGTCGTCGGCACCGGCTCGAAGCTGACCGTCCCGGGCAGCGCCTACGCCAAGACGATCACCCTCACGGTGACCGCCTCCAAGGCCCACGAGCTCTCCGGCTCGACGACCTCGGCAGCGACCGCGAAGATCGCCATCGGCACCCTCACGGCCCCGACCCCGAAGATCAGCGGCACCGTCAAGCGCGGCTACACCCTGACCGCGACCCCCGGCACCTGGACCTCGGGCACCAAGCTCGCCTACCAGTGGAAGGCGAACGGCGCGGCCATCAAGGGCGCGACCGGCCACACCTTCAAGCTGACCTCCGCCCAGGCCGGCAAGCGGATCACCGTCACGGTGACCGGCTCGCAGACCGGCTACACCACGGTCGCCAAGACGAGCGCCGCCACCGGCGCCGTCAAGTAACACCCCTCTCACGGCGCAGGCGCTGCCGGTCGGCCTCCGACCGGCAGCGCCTCTGCCCCGTTTTCCCCCACCCGAAGGACCACGCCGCCGATGGCTCTGCGCCTGTCGCTCCGACGCCCCTCCACGCCCTCCGGCGTCCTGTACGCCGTGAGCGCGACTCTGCTCGCGGGCAGCCTGATCGCCCTCGCGACGGCGGCCCCCGGGCGCGCCGACGCACCCGGCAGCGACTGGGGCTCGAACGGCGTCATGGCCCCCACGGGCTCGGCCGTCACGGTCGACTGGAACAACGGCGGCTCCACGCCGAGCTACGACCAGGTGCCGCGCGACAGCAGCCAGGTGCTGCCGCACACCGGGGGCAAGACCTACGCGGACATCCCCTCGGCCGTGAACCAGACCGTGCAGAACGACTTCGGCGGCCTGCAGCTCACCGTCTCGCAGACCACCGGGCTGCGCCACCAGGGAGTGGACCTCACCGTCACGGGAGCGCGCGCCGTCACCGGCAGCGGGCAGCAGAAGCCCAACGCCCTGCTCGTCATGCAGTGCTGGGGGGCCGTCGGCCAGACCTCCCCCGACCCCGCCGACTGCCAGGACGGCGCCGGCGTCGTCGACGGCAGCTCCTTCGTCCAACGCCGCTTCAGCGGCGCGGACAACACGACGGGGTTCGTGGCCGGCACCGACTTCAAGGCCGAGACCACGGTCAACCTCTACGGTCAGCTGATCGGCTCGGGCATGACCTTCACCGCTGCCGTCACCGCGAGCGTGTTCGTCCCCTCGGGCGAGCAGAACCTGGCGAGCGGCGCGAAGGGCACGGTCAAGCTTCTGGATCCGAACCTCAAGGTGGTCGGATCGGGCACGGTCGTGAACGGCATCGCCACCATCCCGTTGGCGAATCCGGCGTACAGCATCGCCGATTACACCGCCGAATACGTGGCCACGCCTGCCGAGAACTTCTTCTCCTCCGTCCGCAGCTCCCCCGCCGCGAACATCGCCTACCGCGCGCCCACCGCGCCGGGCATCGGCACCGCCACTTCGCCGTCGCTGACGGCCACCATTCCGTTCACCGCCGTCGATGGCACGACCGTCCCCATGACGTCGATCGGCTCGTACTTCACCCAGACGACGACCAACGAGATCGGCGCCCTCCTGCTGCCCGACTCGGCGAGCGGAACCGCCTCACGCACCTTCGAGATGCAGACGGGGGCGGAGTCGCCGGGGCTCGGCTGCGGCAAGCGCACGGATGAGGTGAGCACCTCGACCTGCTGGCTCGTCGCCGTCCCCTTCGACGCCACGCTGCCTGCCAGCTACCAGCTCGGCGTCGTGAGCCCGCTGACCCCGTCGCTGTGGGCCCAGCGCCTTCAGGTGCGGCTGGGCTTCGCCGATGTCACGACCTTCTGCACGGGCAGCACGAGCCACGAGCTCTCGATCGGATCCGAGTTGCTGACGGATGCCATGAACTCCTGGATCCCGGCGATCTGCACAGCCGGCAAGGTCGATCTCAGCTATGTGCAGAGCACCGACGGCCAGGCCCGCAGCCAGTACGAGCAGAAGAGCGCCGGCCTGATCTTCACCTCCGCGCCGACCGACGACTCCGGCGGGACGAGCACCCTCTACGCCCCTGCGGGCCTCACCGCGCTGACGATCTCCGTGCTCGCCGTCGACGGCGGCACGAGGACCCCGGTCACCGGCATCCGGCTCAATGCGCGCCTGGTCGCCAAACTGCTCACCGAGAGCTACCGCAACCAGATCGACCCCGGCGACGCGCTGCCGGCAAAGGACATCCCCTGGTACTCGACGCTGCCGGCCTCACTCGTGAGCGACCCCGAGTTCCTGGCGCTCAACCCGCAGTTGTCGTCCAACGCCGTCATCTCCGGCTCCGACCTCATCGTCACCGTCGCCGGAACCGACGCCACCGATGCGCTGTGGAACTGGATCGACAGCGACGCCGACGCGCGCGCCTTCCTCGACGGGTGCCCCGACACCGCCTCGCCCGTCGCAGGACAGCCGAGCGCGATCAACCCCTTCTACTCGACGCGCAGCTACGCCGAGTGCGCGAGCGAACCTGGTGTCGACACCGCTGCCCTCGACGCGACGGCGACCTCCGAGATCTCCGCGCAGTCGGCGGCCAACCCGAACGGCACCGTGCTGCCCGCCACCTTCGTGTACTCGAAGCCGAGCTACCCGCCGACGACCGCCGCCTTCCCGCAGCCCGGCTACTACGAACGCCCACCGGCCTCGACCGCCACGGGCGCGACGCCGCTCACCCTCGCCGACCTGCACCCGCGTGAGAGCACCATGCAGGCCGTCGCGGCCGATGTCTTCCGCGGCCAGGAGAAGTCGCTCAACGTGTACTGCACCGACATGGCGGCCTGCCCCGGCACGAACGTCGTGCCGCCCGGGGTGTGGATCAACACGACGCGGCCCAACTTCGGCTCCGGCATCCTCGGCCTCACCGACGGCACGGCCGCAGCATCCGACCTGCTGCCGACCGCCCTGCTGTGCGACGACTCGGGCGTCGACTGCGTGGGCGCGAACAACGCCTCGCTGACCGCGGCCACCGCGACCTTCACGGCCTCGAGCACCACCCCCGGGTTCTTCGACGCGCCGAAGACCCCGTCGTGGGCGACGGGCGCCTACCCGCTGACGATCCCGGTCTACGCCGAGATCGACACCAAGGGCCTCAGCACGACGGATGCCACCGCCGATGCCGCGATCCTGAGCTACATCTCGGGCGCCGGCCAGACCCAGGGCTACGACGTCGGCGACCTGCCGCCGGGAATGGCGCCGCTCACGACGACGCTGCTGGCACAGGATGCCGCGGCCGTGACGACCCTGAAGGCGATCGCCGCGGCGACGCCGGCGGCGACCACGACCCCGACTCCGAACGCGGACGCCGCCACGACCCCCGCCTCGAACACGGCGACGGGCCCGGGCGCCCCCGCCCCGGTCGCCGACCAGGTGCCCCCGGTCAACACTCCCGGCAGCGGGTCGAGCGCTCCGGTCTCGAACACGACCGCGCAGCCCACGGCGACCCCGGCCGTGGCGCTCGGGCTCACGCCCACGGCCGCCGTCGGCCCGCTCCCCGCGCTGGTCGCGGCGGGTCTCGGCGGCGCGCTCGTCTCCGGGGTCGCCGCCCCGATCGTGGGCCGGCGCCGGAAGGCCACCTCATGACGACGATCAAGACGCACGGCGCCACGGCGCTGCCCGACTACCCCGAAGCTGGGGCCGACGACGCCCGCCCGCGCATCCTCACGCAGGCGCTCGAGCGCGTCGACCACACCTTCCGCGGGGTGGTGACCGGCAGCGGCACGGTCGTCGTCATGGTCATGGGCCTCGTCGCGGTGTTCCTCACCGTCCGCTCGGTCCAGGCGCTCGGCACCGAGGGGGTCGGGGCCTTCCTCACGACCCAGGACTGGTCGCCCGAGACCGGCCACTTCGGCATTGCCGCGATCCTCACCGGCACCGTCCTGATCGCGCTCGTCGCCCTCGCCATCGCGTTCCCGCTCTCGGTCGCCACGGCGCTCTTCATCACGCAGCTCGCCGGCGATCGCGGCTCGCGCCTGCTCACCACCGTCGTCGACCTGATGGCCGCCGTGCCCTCGGTCGTCTACGGCATCTGGGGCCTGTCGTTCCTCGAGCCGGTCGTCGTGCCCTTCGCACGCTGGCTGTCGACGTGGTTCGGCTGGATCCCGCTCTTCGCGGTGCCGAACCCGGACGCCGCGAACCCGCTGCCGAACGACGCCCTGTACACGTCATCCACTTTCGTCGCCGGCCTCGTGGTCGGCCTGATGATCGTGCCGATCATGACCTCGATCATGCGCGAGTCCTTCGCCCGCGCACCGCAGGGCGAGCGCGAGGGCGCCTTCGCCCTCGGGGCGACGCGCTGGGGCATGATCCGCACGGTCGTGCTGCCCTTCGGCCGCGGTGGCGTCATCGGCGGCACCATGCTCGGCATGGGTCGCGCGCTCGGCGAGACGATCGCGATCTACCTGATCATCAGCCCGATCTTCCAGTTCAACTTCCACATCCTCAGTCGCGGCACGAACTCGATCGCTGCGCTCATCGCGCTGCGCTACGGCGAGGCGAGCGGGGTCACGCTGAGCGCGCTCATGGCCGCCGGCCTCGCCCTCTTCGTGCTCACGATGATCGTCAACTTCTCCGCCTCGGCGATCATCGCCCGCTCGCGGTCCGGTGCGGACGCGGAGGCCTGAGCATGACCGGAACACTCCCCCTCGACACCGTCGCCGCCGCGCCCGCGACGACCACCCACCTGCCGCGGCTGGCGCTGACCGAGCAGACCGAGGAGCCGCAGCGCGTCCGCGTCGGGGCATCCCTCGACGACCGGTTGAGCATCGCCGGCGCCACGGTCGGCGGCATCGGCATGGGCATCCTGCTCGCCGGCGCGCTCGGCGTCATCGGCTGGGGCTGGATGCCGATCGTCTCGTACGCCTGGTTCGTCGGCATCTACGCGAGCCTGACCTTCCTCGGCCACTCGGGGCCGGCGGTCGTCGACCGGTTCTGGTCGGTGCTGCTGCGCTCGGCCGCGGTCGTCGTGGTCGCGTCGCTCGGCATCGTGGTCGTGTACACCCTGCTGCGCGGCTGGCCCGTGCTGAAGGATGTCTTCGCCTTCGCCCCGCACAAGAACCCCCTGCACTTCTGGCTCACCGACATGAGCGGGGTCGGTCCGCTTTCCGGCCTCGACACGGGCGGCATCCTCTACGCCGTCATCGGCACGCTCGAGCAGATCGGCATCGCCCTCGTCATCACGGTGCCGCTCGGCGTCACCTCGGCGATCTTCCTGGCCATCGTCGGGGGCCGATACGCGCGCGTGGTGCGCACCCTCGTCGAGGCGATGACGGCGCTCCCCTCGGTCGTCGCGGGTCTGTTCATCTACGCGGTGATCATCCTCAGCTTCACGCACCAGGACAACGGCTTCGCAGCGGCGCTCGCGATCAGCGTGCTGATGCTGCCGATCATGATCCGTTCGGCGGATGTCGCGCTGCGGCTCGTGCCGGGGAACCTGCGCGAGGCCGGCCTCGCCCTCGGCGCGAGCCAGTGGTCGACCGTGTGGCGCGTCATCCTGCCCACGATGCGCTCGGGGCTGACGACCGCGATCATCCTCGCGACCGCGCACGGCATCGGCGAGACGGCGCCCGTGCTGCTCACCTCCGGCGTGACGAGCGTCACCAATTTCGACCCGTTCCACAACGCGCAGACCTCGCTGCCGCTCGCGGCGCTCGAGTTCATCGAGTCCGGGCGCAACACCCTGATCGCGCGCGGCTACGCGACCGCGGCGACGCTGCTCGCCGTGGTGCTCATCCTGTTCGTGCTCGCACGGCTGATCGGCGGGCAGGAGGCGGGCAAGGTCTCCGCGGGCCGGCTGCGCCGCCTGGCCAGGACCTCGCGTGCGACCCTGCGACGCGTCCGCGCGAGCGGGCACGCCCGCAACCTCGCCGCGGCGGCAGGGCGCGACCCCGACGCGCCCCTCGACCCCCTCTCCGCCTTCGACCAGCTCATCACCGAGGACGACGCATGACGTTCCCCCGCTTCCCCCGCCCCCGCCGCATCGCCGTCGGCCTCGCCGCGACGCTCGCCGCGGCGGCCCTCGTGCTGAGCGGCGCCGCCCCGGCATCCGCCGCCTCCTACGTCCGCATCTCGGGCGAGGGCTCGTCGTGGGCCGGCAACGCGTGGGCCGACTTCACCGCCAACGCGCAACGCCAGGGTGTGACCGTCGACTACAACCCGGTCGGCTCCTCGACCGGGCGCGACGACTTCGCACGCCAGACCAACGCGAGCTTCGCCGACAGCGAGATCCCGTTCACGGGCGACGCCTCCGACCCGAGCGACAGCGTCACCCCGAACTTCACCTACGGCATGCTCCCCGTCGTGGCGGGCGGCACCGCGTTCATGTACAACCTGCCGATCGGAGGCCAGCAGTACAGCGGCCTCAAGCTGAACATGGCGACGATCGCCGGGATCTTCAGCGGCAAGATCACGCAGTGGAACGACCCGGCGATCGCGAAGACCAACCCGGGGGTCGCGCTGCCCGCGCACGTGATCGACGTGGTCGTGCGCTCGGACGGCTCGGGGGCGACGGCGCAGTTCAAGCTCTGGATGCTCCGGCAGTTCCCGGCCGACTACACCTATCTCGCCCAGCACACCGGCGGCAGCACCTCGCACGCGAGCTCGTACTTCCCGACCGGCAGCCTCACGAACTTCATCGCGCAGAACGGCTCGACGGGCGTCACCACCTACACGCAGAACACGCCGTACACGCTCGACTACGACGAGTACTCCTATGCGCTGCAGGCCGGCCTGCCCGTGGCGAAGGTCGAGAACGCGGCCGGGTTCTTCACGACCCCGACCCAGTACGCCGTGGCCGTCGCGCTCATCGCCGCGAAGATCGACACCAACCCGAAGGACCCGAACTACCTGAGCCAGGACCTCTCGGCCGTCTACAGCTACGGCGATCCGCGCAGCTATCCGATGTCGATGTACTCCTACGAGGTCGTTCCCGATCAGACCAACCTCGTCACGAGCACGAGCAAAGGCGCGAGCCTCGCGTGGGTGTCGACCCAGGCGATCTGCCGCTGGCAGGCGGACATGGGCCCGCTCGGGTACTCGCCGCTGCCGATGAACCTCGTGCTCGCGGGCATGCAGCAGATCCTGAAGATCCCCGGCATCGATGCGGCGACCACGGCGTCCATCCACGCCGCGCAGACGGGCGTGCTGAGCGCCGGCACGAACCCGTGCGACAACCCCACCTTCCAGCCGGGCGACGACCCGAGCCACAACCTGCTCGTCGACACCGCCGCGTTCCCGGCGGGCTGCAATGCCGCCTGCCAGGCGCCGTGGAAGCAGGCCGGCAAGGGTGTCGGCTCGGGCCCGAGCTTCGGCACGACGACCGTGAAGTCCGCCGTCTCCCAGAACCCCGGCTCGGCGACCGGGTCGTCCACGACGGGGACCGCGACCGGGACGAAGACGGGGGTCGCGACGACCTCCACCGGCACCGCCGGTGGAACAGGACCCGGTGCCGGAGTCGGTGCTGACTCCGGCACCGGTGCAGGCGGGCAGAGCTGCAACGCCGACACCGGCGTCTGCACAGGCTCGTCAGGCGGCGCTGCGAACACCGCGGCGAACCTGCAGATGGTCCCGACGACGATCTCGTCCCCGGGCGGCTGGGGCACCACGCAGTGGCTCGGGCTCGCGGTCGGCCTGCTGATGTTCCTCGCCCTCATCGCGGGGCCGCCGATCGTCGTGTTCGCCCGGCGGCGTGGAGCCGGTCGATGACGGAGCCCTCGAACCCGGCATCCCGGATCACCCGCTTCGTCGGCACGCTCGGCAGTCGCGAGCGCACCCGCGACGATCGCACGCCGTCGCGACCGGCCCGCGCGCCGATCGCCCGCGTCCCCGCGCCGCCCGCGCAGCAGGCCGTCGCCCTCGCGCTCGCCCTGCTGAGCGCCGTGCTCATCGCCCTCGTCGTGAACCTGGTCGGCATCTCGCAGCTGCAGCACCTCACGTCGCAGGCACAGCTCTACCGCGAGCTGCGCCTGCAGCTCGCCGAGGGTGCGGCCCCCGGCGGCCCCACCGACGCCGCAGGGCGCCTCACGGCCCTCGGCGCCCCCGTGGCCGTGATGAGCGCCCCGGAGATCGGCCTCGGCAACGAGGTGATCGTCAACGGCACCTCGTCGGCCCAGACCATGCAGGGCATCGGCTACCGGCGCGACACGGTGCTGCCGTGCCAATCCGGGTCCTCGGTGCTGATGGCGCGCAGCGGCGGCTACGGCGCGGTCGGCGCGCGCTGGGCTCACCTGCAGAACGGCGACCGGCTCAGCTTCACGATGGGCGAGGGCCGCTGCACCTACCAGGTGATCGACCGCAGGCTCGCCGGGCAGAAGCCGCCGACGCCGCCCGCCCGCGACGGCGGCGAGCTCACCCTCGTGACGGCGACGGGGTACCCGTTCATGCCGACCGGGGTGCTGCGCATCGACGCGGAGCTCGTCACCAAGGCCTATCCCGCGCCGGCCGTCACGATCCCGTCCGGAGCGCTGCCGGCCTCCGAGCTCGCGCTCGGCGTCGACGACCAGCAGCTGTTCCCGCTCACCATGCTGCTCGAGGCGCTCGTCGCCCTCGCCCTCGTCGCGGCGGTGCTCTGGCGGCGCTGGAGCCCGCTCAAGGTCTTCATCGTCGCGACGCCGGCCGCCGCCGCTCTGGTCCTGCTCACCGCGCAGAACCTCGACCTCCTCCTCCCCAATCTCATCTGAGCCGCACCACGGAAACAGGCGCACCATGACCACCACCACTTTCGATCGCACCGTCGCCCCGTCGGACCCGTACCCGGGCGTGAGCAGGGATGCCGCAGCCGAGGTGCGCTCCGAGCTGTTCGGCGAGAGCCACGCCGGCGAGCTCGTCGCCGACTCGATCACGGCCTGGTTCGGCGAGCGCAAGGTGCTCGACCGCGTCTCGCTCGACATGAAGGCGGGCGAGGTGACGGCGCTCATCGGGCCGTCCGGCTGCGGCAAGTCGACCTTCCTGCGCATCCTGAACCGCATGCACGAGATGGTGCCCACGGCGTCGCTCGCCGGCGAGGTGCGCCTCGACGGGGCGGACATCTACGCGCCCGCCGAGAAGATCACCGCGGCGCGGCGCAACATCGGCATGATCTTCCAGAAGCCGAACCCCTTCCCGGCCATGTCGATCTACGACAACGTCGTCGCCGGGCTCAAGCTCTCGGGCGTGCGCGCGAATCGCGAGCAGAAGGACGTCCTCGTCGAGGACTCCCTGAAGAAGGCCGCGATCTGGGACGAGGTGAAGGACCGCCTCGACCAGCCCGGCGGCGGCCTCTCCGGCGGTCAGCAGCAGCGCCTGTGCATCGCCCGCTCGCTCGCGGTGTCACCGCGCGTGCTGCTCATGGACGAGCCGTGCTCGGCCCTCGACCCGACCTCGACCCGCCGCGTCGAGGAGACCATCGAGTCGCTGCGCGGCCAGGTGACGATCGTCATCGTGACGCACAACATGCAGCAGGCGCACCGTGTGTCGGACAAGACCGCGTTCTTCCTGGCATCCCTCGGCACGCCCGGCGTCATCATCGAGCACGGCGACACGCAGGCGATGTTCGACCGCCCGCAGGACCAGCGCACCTACGACTACGTGAACGGCGTCTTCGGGTGAGCGGGGCGCCCGCATGAGGATGCTCGGCACGTTCGCGCTGATCGGCACAGCCGTGCTGCTCGTCGGCGGGGTCGGCGCGTGGTGGTCGACCCTGCCGCACTCGTCGGGCGAGCAGGCGGCCGCGGTGCTGCCGGTCGTGCAGCGCAGCGCGGTGGCGGATGTCGCGGCCGACGCCTCGCGCCCGACATCCGCCCCCGGCCGCACCGTCGCGACCCCGCTCATGCCGGCCGATCTCGTCTCGCCGAGCTGGCTCGCGGCGACGGCCGCGCGGACGGGGATCCCGGCCCGCGCCCTCCAGGCCTACGCCGGCGCGGCGATCGTGAGCGAGACGCGCAACCCGGGCTGTCGACTGGGCTGGAACACGCTCGCGGGCATCGGCGAGGAGGAATCGGCGCACGGCACCGCGGCCGGGGCGCACCTCGGCGACGACGGAGTCGAGAGCGGGGCCATCGTCGGCCCTCGGATCGCCGCCGGCCCCGCGAGAGGCGACCGGGCGCTCGGCCCGATGCAGCTGCTGCCCAGCACGTGGGCACGCTACGGCGTCGACGCGGACGGCACCGGCGCCGCGTCACCCGACAACATCGACGACGCTGCGCTGGCTGCCGCGGACTACCTGTGCGTCGCCGGGGGCGACCTGTCCACGAGTGCCGGCTGGGCCGCGGCCGTGCACGCCTACAACCCCGACGACGCCTACGTCGCCGCCGTGCGCTCCGCCGCAACCCGCTACGCCCAGCTCGCCGCGTGACGCGCCCCGGCCGGTCTTCCTCCGCCGATCGCGCGCGACCGGGCTCGGGGTGCGGCCGTGTCGCTCCACGGCCGCGCGATGACTACCCCGCGGTGAATGCGACCAGCACGACGAACGCGATGAGCGCGAGCACGGCGACGCCGATCACGATGCCGACGGGGCTGCCGAAGTTGACCGTCCAGCCGACGCCGAGCCGCTTCGGGACGAGCACCGCCGGGTCGGCGCGGTTGACATAGAAGAAGCCCGCGCGCCAGTAGCGCTCGGTGTTCCCCTCGCCCTCCGCCGCGGGCACGCGCCGCAGAGCCCCCGCCCGCGCGAGCCCGACGATGAACAGCGTCGGCACGAGCAGCATCGCGAGCACACCGAGCCAGACGGCGAGTGCGAAGACCCACGACGGAACGGCCGGGTACCAGCCGAGCACGCTCAGCACCGCGAAGGTGACCGAGAGCACCACGAGCAGGCGGCCCATCATCCGCCCGGCTGCCGCACTGTGCTCGGCGGCCCCGGGCACCGTCGACCCGACGCGCTGCGGGAAGCGATGCACGGTCGCCGCGATCGCGAACAGCAGGATCGCGACCAGGATGCCGAGCAGCGGCATCCCCAGCACGGTCCACAGGGTCTTGTCGGCGAAGCCGTTCGGCCGGCCGGCCGCGTCCCAGTGCACCGGGATGCGTTCCGGCAGGTGCGGGTAGAGCACCGCGCCCCACACCGTGGCGGCGATCAGGAACACCAGGCCGATGACGAAGGAGCCGACTGCTGACCGCGCGGTGCTGTTCACGGTGCTCACTCTGCTCCATCCGCGCGGGTCACACCCGCATTCACGCTTGTGCAAGCCTCGTGGCGGATGCCCCGGCCACGGGCAGCTTCATCGGGCGGGGTAACCGGGCATCGCTACAAACCACAACCTCATGCGAGCGGGCCCGACGGTCACAGCGCACGATGAGGGACCCAATTCCGTGCACTCATATGCCGGCCCTCTTTGGGGTCGCTGTTTGCTGTGCTCGAGCGGCTAATCTCGCCACCATGAGCGATGACACTGTCGGGGGTCAGCGGTCGGCGTACATGCCGTCCTTGGCTGAGCTTCTCGGCGAATCTGTCGTTCGCGAAACGCGCGGTATCCGTCGCACCTATGTGGTGACCTTGATCGCAGAGATCGTGATGCTTGCGTTCGCCATTTTCGCCTTCGCAGCCGTACTGTTCCCGCCCCACCGGGAACTTGCGTGGTACTCGGCGACTGCGTTGTTGGCAGTGTCAGTGTGGGCGTTGATGCTGACCTACCTGCATAACCGCGTAGCTCAGCGACTTGCGAGGCGCGCCTCTTCTCGCGCCGGTAGGGAATTGCCGGCAGTGCCGATGGTCTACCGCCGGCCGCTCTTGCGATGGTGTCGGCGCAACGAGATCCCGTGGCAACACCTCCAGTGGTTACTCAGCCCACTGCCGTCAGACGATCTGACGACCTAGGCGTTGAAACGCGTAAATATCTCTTGAGATAGCGGCCGCGGCATGATCGGCGTGCGGGCACAACGCAGGTGCTGTATGGGTCAGGATGGCTGAGGTGAAGCGGTATGTCTTGTTCGACCATGACGGCGTTCTTGTGGATACCGAATATTGGTACTTCATGGCGGGTCAACGCGCACTGAGCAGGGTCGGCGTCGTGGTCGACAGGGACCAGTACCTGGTGGACATGAGCCTCGGCCGAGGCATCTGGGTTCAGGCAAGGGCCGCAGGAGTGGACGATCCCACTATCGACAAGCTGCGGGAGGTGCGGGATGCGTACTACCAGGAGTACCTGCGCACCGAGCCGATCGAGATCGACGGCGTGGTCGATGCCCTAGCCGAGCTGTCCCAACACGCACGCTTGGCGATCGTGACGACCTCGAAGCGCGCCGACTTCGAACTCATCCACCAAAGTCGAAACATTCGGCAGTACATGGATTTTGTTCTGGTCCGCGAGGACTATACGCACGCAAAGCCCGACCCGGAGCCGTACTTGGCAGCACTCAGCCGATTCGGCGCCGCGAAGGAGGACGCTCTCGTCGTCGAAGACTCGAACCGTGGGCTGCGCTCTGCGGTCGCGGCCGGAATCGATTGCGCCGTGGTACGCAACGAGTTCACCAAATCGCAGGACTTCTCGCAGGCGCGCTATCGAGTTGAGAGGCTGGCGGAGCTCAAGGACATCGTCATCGCCGCGGACTAAATGTGAACAGCGCCGGACGCCTGTGGTGCATCGAACAGCGCCTGTTTGCCCGAGGGGGCACCTGTTGAAGGACCCGCTACCGGACGCGGTCAGTTGACTCGTTCTGACGCCGCGGCGACGCGATGACAACCATGATTGACACGCGACAACCATGGTTGTCACAATTGGTGACATGAAGCCAGTTTCCAATGAAGACCAGCCCACCTTCGACGAGCTTGCTCGCGTTCGCGCTGAGGCGATTGAACACACGCGTCAGGCACGCGAGCTCTCTCGTCAGCGGTTCGCGCTTGTCGAGCAGCTGCTAAAAGCGGGGTATAACCAATCCGATATCGCTCGCGAGCTTGGAGTCACTCGCCAATCAATTCAGAAGATGATGGCCGCCGTATAGCTAACGAACTCATTGGGCTCCAGAGCACGGCTGTGCGGTGAGCGATCCGCATGCGCTCTGGCGGGCGACGCTAGGCTCGGGGAATGGGGCCCTGGGTCGTGCCCGCCGCCTTCTTTCTAGCGCTGGCGCTCCTTCTGACCTGGTTCGCGCACACTGATGGCAAACAGGCAGCTCGGGTTGAGGCGAGGCTTCCGGGGGCGATTGCGTTTCGCGTGTTCAGCAATAGTCGGTGGTCGATCTGGCCCCAAGTTCAGAAGAAGTTCGGCGTCCATGCGATGTCCGGGGTTAAGGCGACTTTCGTCCCCCGGCACAACGTCGTATTGGCTATCGGCCCGCGCGGAATGCAATTCGGCTTCGGCGCAGAGGACCCGTTTCTTACCTTCGCTGCTTCTGACGTGATCAACATCGCCCTCATCTCAACGAATGCGCTGTTCGGAATTCCCATCTTCGAATTACGCAAGCGCGACGGCGGCACGGACGTCTTCCACATCCAGTTCATGTACTCCTTCTTTCGTGGAATGCACCGTGACGAGGGCATGGCAGCGGTCCTTGCCATGAGGAAGGCCGTGGGCTTACCAGAAATCCCAACCGACCAACTCTGGGCACGCGATCCCGAAATCGTCGACCAAGGCACGTAATCCGATCGATTAGCGTGCGTCGAACACTGACGCAGTTCGGCCGATGTCTGGGCCGGTGTTGCGGTCACCGTCATGGCTGAGTTGATCGTTCGCGCAGTGCGGCCCGATGAGTGGGAACACGCACGCGAGTTCCGCATCGAAGCGCTACGTGACGAAGCCGCCCCGATCGCGTTCACCGCCACTCTCGAACAGGCGACGGCTCACCCTGACGAGGTTTGGCAACGACGTGCGCGTGCGGGATCTGAGGACGCAGGACCCGGTGCACGCCAGCGCTGCCTTGTCGCCGTCGACGACGACCGCTGGTACGGGACCCTCACCGTGCTGATCACCGAGCCCGGCGAGGCGAGCTTCATCGGCGAAACCTCGAGGCAACGCATCGCGGATCTCGTCGCGGTATACGTGACGCCGGCCGCCCGCGGAACGGGCGTCATCCAGGCGTTGCTCGATGCGGCAGCTGAATGGGCTTTGACCCAGGAAGTCCCGAAGCTTCAACTGTTCGTTCACGCGCAGAACCTACGTGCCCAGCGCGCCTATGCGAAGTCAGGATTCGCATTCACCGGCGAATCCGCGACCATCGACGAGAGCCACGAACTCAAGATGACACGCCCGTTGAGAGCGCCCACAGCCGACTGACCACCTCAGAACGAGCGCAAGTACAACAGCATCCGCTCCCCCGTATCGGGTTCGAGGTTGCTGAAACCGTGCCGCTCGTAGAAACGGCGGGCATCGACATCCCCCTCGTCGACACCGATGTGCACCTCTGACGCGCCGAGCGCGAGCGCTTCCGCGAGCCCCCGCTCGAGCAGCGCCGACCCGATGCCGCGGCTGCGCAGCTCGGGCCGCACGTACAGCTCCTCGAGGTGCGCGATCGGCCCGTCGGCATACGGAGTCGGCCGCAACGTGAAGAACGCGAAGCCGACGGCGTCGCTCGCGCCGGTTTCGCCATCTGCGAGCACCACGATCACGTCTTCGCGCGCCAGCAGATGCTCGAAACGCTCGGCGAAGTACTCGGCCGTCGGTGTCGGCGTCAGGAACTCGGCATTGAAGTCGAAGAGCAGCCGGCCCGTCGCGACCGCGTCGGCGGCCGTCGCGAGGCGGATCACTTCTTCCGCAGATCCTGCGCGAGCATCACGAGGATGCCGCTGGGGCCGCGCAGATAGGTCAGCTTGTAGACATCCTGATAGTTCGCGACGCCGCGCAGCGGCCGGCAGCCGTGCCGTTCGGCGATCGCGAGCGACGCGTCGATGTCGTCGACCTCGAAGGCCACGCGATGCATGCCGATCTCGTTCGGCAGCGTCGGCTCGGTCTCGATCGCATCGGGGTGGATGTACTCGAACAGCTCGATGCGCCCGTTCCCGTCCGGGGTTTGCAGCAGCGCGATCTTCGCGTGGTTGCCGTCGAGGCCGACCGCGGTGTCGGCCCATTCGCCGCGAACGGTGTCACGACCGAGCACGCTGAGACCGAGATCGGTGAAGAACGCGACGGCCGCGTCGAGATCGCGCACGGCGATGCCCACATTGTCGAGACGGATGCCCATGCGCCGCACTCTAGCGACTCACCGGTGCTGACCTCATTCGTCGGCGCCTGTCATGACCGCAGTTCCTCGTCGGAGACCCCGAGCCAGGCGGAGCCAGTGGGCCACGCCCGCACCGGCCCAGAGCAGACCAAGCAACGCGGCGCTCACCGGTACGAACAGGATGCCCACGCCGGCACCGGCCGCGATGTCTTCGGCCCCACCCGGCTGTGGCGCCTCGAGCATCCCCTGCACATAGCCGAAGAGTTGCGCGAGCGTCGCAGGCGCGGCGAAGATCCAGACCCAGTACAGCGGGGCCGTCCGCCCGATGGCATATCCCAGCGCGAGGCCGGCAACGGTGGGGGTCCCCAAGATCAGGACGAACAGCGAACCTGGTACGGATGCGGGGTCCGTATTGAACAGCGGCACCGTGATCGGCATCCAGACGGCGAGACCGAGGCACCAGATCGCGGCGCAGAGCACCTGCCAGACCGGCGCCCACCGCCAGGCCACCCCACCGACGCGCTGCCACGTCGTTCCGTCGAAGCGCCACTTCCGATCAGCGCTGAACGCCGGCCGCCACTGTGCGCCATCCCACCACCAATACCCGTCCTCGGAGAACGGGCCGTTCGATGGCACCTGCGGCATCCGCTCGTCCTTCCGATCACGGTGCGCCGAGCTTAGTTCAGCAGCGTGCGCCGGCTCGCGAGGCGCGGCTTGGCTCTGCGACGCTGTCGCCCCACCTCCGGATGATCACCCCGGATAGCCGATCACCCAAAGGACGAGGCCCAACAGCGCAAACACCGACGCGATCACCACGGCCAGCCAGACGAGCCCGACGAGATACTCAACGCATGCGCGGGCGAAGCCGCCCCGCGCCGCGCTGCCCAGCAAACGACCAACGCGAGCATCACCCGTTGCGAACGGATCGAGGAGGACGAGAGCTCTTACGCGACGATCGATCAGGAGCGCGCCGTACCCCGTTCCTTGACGACTCAGGATTCGGAACTGCACGATGAGCGCCCCTGCCACGGTGACTCGGCGGCGGCTGACGACGGAATGCGCCACGATCTCGTCTCCCTCGCGCCACGCCACTTCGGGCGAGACGGCAAGCCCGCAGAGCCATTGACCGAAGAGACCGACCACCAGGGTAAGGATCAGAGTGAGGTTCGGCAGCCAGCTACGCGGATACCCACCTGCATCGAGTCCCTGGGACATCCACCACTCTCGAGTCGCTCGGCTCACCAGAACAACAGCTGCGGTGGTGAGGACGAGCACCCGTCCGCCCCACAGGGCCGGCACGAGCCACCCCGAGATCTTTGGGGCGACGGGCGACGTCGCGACGTCTGTCGCGCGGTGCCGCCCGCGAACGGGCTCATCGATGTGCATGGCGGGCTCGATCCTGGCTGTCGGGTGACGGTTCAGCGCGCGGGCGGCGACCGTCGCCTCACCCGTCGGCGCGGGTCCAGCCCTTGCGGTGGAACCACCACCACATCGTCGCAGCGGAGGCCGCCATCGTGCCCATGCCGAGGAAGAGGAACACCCAGGGCCCGTGCTGCACCCGGCCCGTCTCCCAGTCGAAGTTCATGCCGAAGAAGCCTGTGAGGAAGCTCAAGGGCAGGAAGATCGACGCGATGATCGCGAGCTGCTTCGACGTCTCGCCCTGCTTGTTCGCGATCGTCGAGAGGTACAGGTCGGTGCAGCCGGCGACCATCTCGTGGTACGAGTCGAGCTCGTCCGTGATGCGGATGAGGTGGTCGTAGATGTCGCGGAAGTAGTCGTGGGCGTCGGCGTCCATCCCGGTCAGGTCGGCGATCACCTCGATCTCGCGGGCGAACACGTCGCGCATGGGCACGACCGCCTTGCGCAGCTTGAGCAGCAGGCGCTTCAGACGGAAGGTCTCCTCGAGCTGCTTCCGGCCGGCGCCCGAGACGATGGCATCCTCGAGGTCGTTGATCTCCTCGTCGAGGTCGGAGAGCATCGGGAAATAGCTGTCGACCACGACGTCGATGACCTTGTAGACGTAGTAGCGCTCGGACTTCGCGATC
Organism: Microbacteriaceae bacterium; assembly: GCA_009780695.1. Lineage (GTDB taxonomy): Bacteria > Actinomycetota > Actinomycetes > Actinomycetales > Microbacteriaceae > Gryllotalpicola. The sequence continues at coordinate 198,840 of WQZN01000002.1, read as the reverse complement.
GTCGAACGCTCGAACAGGGTCTTCAGGGCCTGCAGGTCGGCATAGGGCTGCCGGTGCATCGTCACGATGAACTCGCTGCTCAGGTGACAGTGGATCTCTTCCAGCGGGTGCCGGTTCTCGTCCTCTGGCCGCGACTCGACGCCGCCCTGCAACACGAGCAGCGCGGTGTCGCCGTAGGTGTCGAGCTTGGGCCGCTGCCCGAACTTCACGCTGTCCTCGATGGCGAGCGGGTGCAGCCCGAGAAGTTCGCCGATGCGCTCGATCGCGTCGCAGTCTGCGCCGGACAGGTCCAGCCAGAAGAACTCGTGCGCGGCGCGCAGCTGCGCGATCAGCGCTTCGTCGATCGACTCGAGGATTCTCATGCAGGCGGCTCCGTTGCTGTGCTCGAACGCAAGAGCAACTCAGCGTGTGACAGCGCCGCATCGGACGGCCGGGTGGTGGAGATGGGGGGAATTGAACCCCCGTCCATCGCTGTGGTCGTCCGCCTTCTCCGGGCGCAGCCGACCTTGTCGTTCTACTCGGCCCCGGGGCTAGGTGGCGGCGACCACCCCGACGGGCCCAGTCTCAGTGCAAGTCCCCGATCGACCTGAGGCGCGACGATCGAGCAAGTCTTCTAGATGACGCCAGACCCGGGTGGAAGACGAGTAACCGGGCTGACGGCCGTGTTAAGTGTCCGTTTAGAGAGACTTAGGCCGCGAGAGCGACCTGAGCCTTAGCGGAGACGGCAGTGCTGTTGGAATTGGCACTTATGTTTTGCAGGGAGCGTTAACGAGATAACCCCACATCCTCGACCCGCTTCTCGGACTCGCTCAGGCGATGTCGAAACCGATCATCCCCATGAAGAGCCGCCCGATGCGGGCGCTGTCACACGCTGTGGAGTTGTCGCAGATGCGCACACGGCGTAACGCCGCGGATTCACCAGTATAAACGGATGCCCTGCGCCGGTGATTCCCACGCACCGCTGTGCCAGGCTGGATGCATGGCGCAGACCGCATCGCCGGACCTCGATCAGGAGCTGCAGCAACTCCTCGAGCACCAACGCCGCTTCGACTCCCCGTGGCGCACCGTCGTGTGGAACGACCCGGTGAACCTCATGTCGTACGTCACCTACGTGTTCCGCAGCTACTTCGGCTTCAGCGAGGAACGGGCGCACCACCTCATGCTCGCCGTGCACCAGGAGGGCAAGGCGATCGTCGCGCAGGGCACCCGCGAAGAGATGGAACGGCACGTGCAGGCGATGCACGAGTACGGCCTCTGGGCGACCCTCGACCACACGGAGGCCTGACATGCGCATCAGGACGACGCGCGACGGGCGCATCCACGCCGAGTTCGAGGACGTCGAGCGCGAGATGCTCGCGCAGTTGACGAGCGAGCTGATCGATCTCTTGACGCAGACGGATGCCGGGCCCGATGCCGCCGCCGACCCCACGCTCCCCCGCGACCCGGCCCTCGAGCGCATCCTGCCCGATGCGTACCGCGATGACGAGGAGGCCGCCGCCGAGTTCCGGCGCTTCACCGAGGACGACCTGCTGGCGCTCAAGACCGGCAACGCGCTCACGCTCGCGCGGGCGGCTCAGGCATCCGGCCCCATCTCGCTCGGCGAGGCCGAAGTGTTGCCCTGGCTGCGCGCGATCACCGACCTGCGGCTCGCGCTCGCAACCCGCCTCGGCATCGAGACGGATGACGACGAGGGTTCGGATGCCCCCGACCTCGCCCCTGCCAAGGCCGCCTACTGGTGGCTCGGCGAGCTGCAGGAGCGACTCATCCAGGCACTGCTGCGCGCGAAATAGGGCGTGGACCCTACTCGCCCATGTTGTTGCGCTGGCGCATCGCACGGTCCGCCTCGCGCTTGTCCTGGCGCTCACGCAGCGCCTGGCGCTTGTCGTAGTCCTTCTTGCCCTTCGCGACCGCGATCTCGACCTTCGCGCGGCCGTCGCTGAAGTAGAGCTGCAGCGGGATGATCGTGTACCCGCCCTCTTTGACCTTGTTCGACAGCTTCAGGATCTGGTGCTTGTGCAGCAGCAGCTTCCGCTTGCGACGCGGGGCGTGGTTGTTCCACGTGCCGTCGAGGTATTCGGGGATGTAGACCGCGTCGAGCCACGCCTCGCCGGCGTCGATGAAGGCGTAGCCGTCGATGAGCGACGCACGCCCCTCGCGCAGGCTCTTCACCTCGGTGCCTGTCAGCACGAGGCCCGCCTCATAGGTGTCTTCGATCAGGTAATCGTGGCGCGCCTTGCGGTTGGAGGCGACCACCTTCTGACCACGTTCGCGTGGCATCCGCTCAGTTTATCGAACGACCCGGCTAGACGCGCAGATAGCGCGAGATCGCGATGTTGCTCGCGATGCCGGCCACCAGGACGCCCGCGAGCAGCAGGATCGGCACCACGACGGCCGCGTCCGACACGGTGACGAAGTTCATCACGACGCCGGCGTTCTTGGCGAGGTACCCCTGCACGAAGAACTTGACGATGCCGACCGTCGCCCCGCCCGCGAGCAGCGAGCCGACCACCGCGGCGAAGATGCCCTCGAGCACGAACGGGGTCTGGATGAACCTGTTCGACGCGCCGACCAGGCGCATGATGCCGAGCTCGCGCCGGCGCGAGAACGCCGAGAGCCTGATGGTCGTGGCGATGAGCAGCGCCGCCGCGATGAGCATGACGACCGCGATGGCGATCGCGGTGAAGCTCGCGACGTTGAGCATCGAGAAGATCTGATCGAGGTACTGCCGTTGGTCGGTGACCGACTGCACGCCGGCCATGCTCGAGACCGCCTGCACGATCACCGCCGACTGGTTCGGGTCGTGGAGGCTGATCCAGAACGTCTGGTTGAGCAGATCGGGCGTCACGTAATCGGCGACCGGGTTGTTCTTGAACTGCTTCTTGAACTCGGAATAGACGGCGGCGTGGTTCTCGAAGGTCGACTTCTTGATGTACTTCGACAGCGCGGGCGAGGCCAGCTCGGCCTTCACGGCGTTGATCTGCTGCTGCGAGGCGTCGGAGCCCGTGCACGTCGTCGACGAGTCGGTCGCGGTGCACATGTACACGGCGACCTGCGCGCGGTCGTACCAATAGCCCTTCATCTGCCCGATCTGCATCTGCATGAGGATCGCGGAGCCGACGAAGGTCAGCGAGATGAACGTGACGAGGATGACCGAGATGACCATGGACAGGTTGCGGCGCAGGCCCGAGGCCGCCTCGCTCCAGATGAGTGCGAATCGCATTACTTCACCGGCCCCACGTTCTGGTCTTCGAAGTCGCCGCCGTCGGTGCCGTTGGCGCGCAGGCCGAGGCGGGCTGCGAGAGAGATCTCGGCCGGGTGCTGCGGCGTGTGCTGCACCGCCAAAACCTCCGGAAGATTCAGTGCACTGGTGATCGGGCGCACGTTGTCCCTGATCGGTTCGTCGGGGGCGGATATCTGGGCCGCCGGCGCCGCGACATCCTGCACCGCGGCTTCGCTCGGCGCCGCCGCAGCCGGGACGACCGGCACCACGACGCCCGTCGCGAGCGTGACGTTCTCGGGCTCGGGGGCGACCGCCTGCTTCACGAGCGGGATCGCCGCGGTCACGCCGTAGCCGCCGTGGCGCTCGTCGCGCACGATCTGGCCCTGCGAGAGCTCGATGACGCGCTTCTTCATCTGGTCGACGAAGTGCGCCTCGTGGGTCGCCATGACGACGGTCGTGCCGCCCGCGTTGATGCGCTCGAGCACGGCCATGATGCCGGCGGACGTCGCCGGGTCGAGGTTGCCCGTCGGCTCGTCGGCGAGCAGGATCTGCGGCTTGTTGACCACGGCGCGCGCGATCGCGACGCGCTGCTGCTCACCACCGGAGAGCTCGTGCGGCATGCGCTGCGCCTTGCCGTCGAGGCCGACCATCTTCAGGACGTCGGGCACGGCCTCCTGGATGTAGCCGCGCGACTTGCCGATGACCTGCAGCGTGAACGCCACGTTCTGGTACACGGTCTTGTTCGGCAGCAGGCGGAAGTCTTGGAAGACGACGCCGAGGTTGCGGCGGAAGTAGGGCACCTTGCGGCTCGAGATCGCGCCCAGGTCCTGGCCGAGGACGTGGATCTTGCCCTTGGTGGGGCGCTCCTCCTTCAGCATCAGGCGCAGGCAGCTCGACTTGCCCGAGCCGGACGCGCCGACCAGGAAGACGAACTCGCCGCGCTGCACTTCGAACGACACGTCGCCCAGAGCGGGTCGATTCGTGCCGCGGTACTGCTTGGAGATGTGATCAAAGCGGATCATGGCCCGGCCAGGGTAGGCAGAGACATCCTGCGGCGCCCTGCCGACTCGCCGGGGCGGCCCGAACCTGAACCCCGGTTGTGGGGCGAGTGACCTTAGTCGTCTTCCGGCTTGCGCTTGCGCCAGCGGATGCCCGCGGCGATGAGCCCGTCGAGGTTGCCGTCGAAGACCGTCTGCGGGTTGCCGACCTCGAAGCCCGTGCGCAGGTCCTTCACGAGCTGCTGGCCGTAGAGGAAGTAGGAGCGGATCTGGTCGCCCCAGCTCGCGGTGATGTTGCCCGCGAGCTCCTTCTTCTTCGCCGCTTCTTCCTCGCGCTTGAGCAGCAGCAGGCGGTTCTTGAGCAGCGCCATGGCGGCGGCGCGGTTCTGGATCTGCGACTTCTCGTCCTGCATGGAGATCACGATGCCGGTCGGGAAGTGGGTGATGCGCACGGCCGAGTCGGTCGTGTTGACGCTCTGGCCGCCGGGGCCGGACGAGCGGAAGACGTCGACGCGGATGTCGGTCTCGGGGATCTCGATCTCGCCCGTCTCTTCGAGCAGCGGGATGACCTCGACCGCCGAGAAGCTCGTCTGGCGCTTGTCGGCGCCGCCGAAGGGGCTGATGCGGGCGAGGCGGTGGGTGCCGGCCTCGACCGAGAGGATGCCGAAGGCGTAGGGCGCGTCGACCTGGAACGTGACCGACTTGATGCCGGCCTCTTCCGCATAGGACGTGTCCATGACCTTCGTCGGCCAGCCCTGGCGCTCGCAGTAGCGCAGGTACATGCGCAGCAGCATCTCGGCGAAGTCGGCGGCATCGACGCCGCCGGCGCCCGAGCGGATCGTGATGACCGCGGGCAGCGCGTCGTACTCGCCGTCGAGCAGCGTCTGCACCTCGAGGTCGGCAACGGCCTTCTCGAGGGCGGCGAGCTCGGTGCGCGCCTCTTCCGCGCTCTCCTCGTCGCCTTCCGCGTTGGCGAGCTCGACGAGCACCTCGAGGTCGTCGAGGCGGCTCTCGATGCCCGTGACCTTGTTGAGCTCGGCCTGCGCACGGCTGAGGGCGCTCGTCACCTTCTGCGCGGCATCCGGGTCGTCCCACAGATCGGGTGCACCGGCCTTCTCGCTCAGATCGGCGATGGCCGCCTTGAGCGCGTCGATGTCGACGACGGCGCGGATGTCGGAGAAGGTGGCGCGAACGGCGGCGATCTGCGCGCCCAAGTCGAGTTCGATCATTGCCCGTTCAGCCTACCGGCGGTCACCAGAACACCGGCCGCGCCCGGCCCTCGACTTCGAGATGGACCCCGCTCGGCACGAAGACGCTGAGCAGCGGGGGTCGCCAGTCCTCCGCGAGCCGCACCCGCGCACTGCGCCCGTCTGGTGAGTCGGCGAGGGCGATGCCCACCGGCGTGCGGCGCCCTGCCGTCGCCGCGTCGAGGTAGTCGGCGGCTGCCGCCGCGACCGCCGCATCGCCCAGCAGACCCGCGCCCTCCCCCGCCCCTGCCGCCGCGTCGAGCACGACGGAGTCGGCCCCGGCGAGGGCCGCGCCGTCGGCGAGCGTGTAGAGGCGCGAGCGCTCGAGATACAGCGAGGTCGCCGCCGTGACGACGAGCACGAGGGCGAGCGCGATGGCGAAGAACCCGAAGACGAGGGGCAGGATGCTGCCGTCTTCCGCGCGCAGGCGGCGAGACATCCGCGCGCTCACCCGGCACCGCCGAAGCGGAAGACCGGCGCGGTCGCGGTGGCTTCGAGGGGCACGCGCGCGGCCCTGTCGAGGCCGAACACCGGCGGCACGAACGGCAGCACGACGAGGGTGCGGACCCGCGCGGTGACGCTGCTGCCTGCGGCCAGGCAGTTGTCGACCGCCGGCGTGCAGCTGAGGGTCAGATCACCGCTGCGGCGCGGCACGTTGCGGTCGGCGAGGGCGACGGTGACGGCCGTGTCGGCGGATGCCCGGGCCACCGCGTCCGTCGAGGACGAGACGTACACGCGGGCCGCCTCGCGCGCCGCGCCCTCCACCGCGAGCGAAGCGCCCTGGATGCTCGAGAGCGCCAGCCCGAGGTAGACGAGCGGGATCATCAGGATCACGCCCGCGGTCAGGAACTCGAGTGCCGCGTTGCCACGGTCGTCATGGCGCAGCCGCCGTGCGAGACGCTTCACCGCCTCAGCCGCTCGCGACGGCCGCATGGCCCGTCACCTCCAGCGCATCGCGGAAGCCGATCAGCCCGATGACCGGCAGCGGGGTCTCGACCCGCACCTCGACGACGCGGATGCCCCGCTCGAGCGTGTAGCGCGCCGAGACGTGCTCGGCGTAGCGCGCGCCAACGGACGCCGCGAGGAGCTGCCGGGTGCGGGCCGCTCCGTCGCCGAGACTGCTGTCGGCGAAGGCCGCAATGCGGGCACCCTGGGCGGCGGCGTCCTGCGCGGTGTTGCGCACGAGCAGCACCACGGTGAACTGGATGACCGCGAGCAGCACGATCACGAGCAGGCCGCCGACCATCGCAAACTCCGCGGGCGCCGAGCCGCGCTCGTCACGGAGCCGCTTCACGGCCCGGTCATCACCGAGTTCACCGCGTTCGTGAACACGGTGGTCAGCGCGCTTCCGGCGAGCGCCCAGATCGCGATCACGAGGCCGGCCGTCATCGCGGTGATCAGCACCCACCCCGGCACGTCGCCGCGGTCGTCGTGGCCGAGTTCACGCAGCATGCGGATGTCGCGCACCCGGCGGATCAGTCTCTTCATCTCTTCCTCTTCTCGAACAGGTCCGGCGGCCGTCACAGCCCGGCCCGCAGGATGAACACCCCGGGGAACACCGCGATCAGCACGGTCAGGGGCAGCAGCCCGAAGATCAGCGGAACGAGCATCGCGACCTCCTTGCGGCCCGCGATCTCGAGCAGCTCGCGCTTGCGCTCGGCGCGCGCGTCGGCCGCCTGGGCCCGCAGCACCTCGGCCAGCGGGGCGCCCCGTTCGATCGCACCGACGACGGCGTCGACGAAAAGAGCCAGCCGCGGGATGCGCAGTGCCTTCGACATCCGCTCGAGCGCGCCCGTCAGGGACACGCCGAGATCGACGTCCATGACCACCCCGCGCAGTTCGACGCCGAGCTCGCCGCTGCTCGCCCGCGCGACCCGACGGATGGCGTCGAAGCCGCCCTCGCCTGCGGAGAGGGAGAGGGCGAGCAGCTCGGCGATCGTCGGGAACTCCTCCGCGATGCGGGCGCGCCGGCGGCCGGCGGCTCGGCTGAGCAGCAGGTCGCACGCGACGAAGCCGCACAGACCGGCGACCACGATCAGCGCGGGCCACACGGCGGCCGCGACCGGCCGCGCCGACGAGATCGCTCCGGCCGCGCTCGCACCGACCACGGCACCGGCCCCTGTGGCGGCGAACTGCACCGTGCGGAACCGGTCCGTGCCGCGCGTCGAGCCCGCCTGCCGCAGCCGGAGCGCCACGGATTCCTCCCCGCCCACCCAGCGCAGCAGCGCGGTACGCGTCGCCGCTGCAGCCGGCCCGAACAGTGCGCCGAGCGGTGAGAGACCGCGTGCGCCGCTGCGCTCGACCTCGGCTCGCGCCGCCGCCGAGATGTCGAGGATGTGCGGCGCGAGCCGCTCCTCGAGGCGCAGCCTGCTGAGCCGCGGCAGCACAGACACCATCGACCACAGGCCGAGGCCGAGGCCCAGACCGGCGACGACACCCCAGGCGAGCGAGGTCATCGGAACCACCGCCGTTCCTCCGGCAGCTTCCCGATGGCGATCATCACGCGATAGGCGATGACGCTGACGACGGCCGCGACGGCGATCACGGCGGTTCCCGCGGCGGTTCCGTAGGCCTCGCGCCCCTCGGGGCGGGCGGCGAGCAGCGCCAGCACGAGCCAGGGCGCGGCGACGCCGAGACGTGCCGCGTTGACGACCCATGTCTGGCGGGCCTGCAGTTCGCCTCGGGTCGCGGCATCCTCGCGCAACGCCGCGGCCAGCGAGCGCAGCACCCCGACCAGTTCGGTGCCCCCGACCTCGCGCGCCATCTTGAGCGTCTCGGCGATGCGATCGAAGACGGGGTCGGCGAGCTCGGTCTTGAGCTCGCCGATGCAGCGCGCGAACTCGCCGCTCGCGCGATACTCGCGGCCGTAGCGGGCGAACTGCTCGCGCGTGGCCTCGGGGCCGAGCGTCGCGAGCGCGGCGACCGCCTCGGGCAGCGCGATGCCGCTGCGCACCGCCGCCACGAGGTGGTCGACCACGTCGGGCCACGCGGTGCGGGTCGCGAGCCTGCGCGCCCGCGACCGCCACCCGACCAGCGCCCACGGCACGGCGCCGCCTGCGCACCCCGCGGCGAGCGCGAAGCCCGGCACGCCGAACAGTGCCAGCACGAGCGCGGCGCAGAGCACCGCGCCGAGCGCCGTCACGACCACGAAGGCGGCGGGCGAGAAGCCCGGGATGCCGGCGCGCATCAGCCACAGTCGCAGAGAGCCCCGCCGCGCAGAGCGACGAGGGGCCTCCGCCGCCCGACCCGACCGTCGGACGGCGGAGAGCATGACGAGCACGCCCGCGGCGAGCGCGCCGCCGAGCAGTGCGCCGAGCGCCGTGAGGTTCACCACGGCTCGGACCGCCCCAGCACCATCGCCGGGTCGAAGCCGGACGCCCGGTATTTCGCGAGCTTCGCCGGGTGGCCCCCGGTGGGCACGAGGTCGGCGCCCGAGCGGCGGAACAGGGGGCTCGCCTCGATGACCCCGGCGTTCACGACGCCCGACACGGACAGGATCTCGGACACGTGCCGTGTGCCGTCGCGGTCAAGCTCGCAGAACACCACCAGGTCGATGCACGACGCGACGGTGGGCACGATGAAGTCGGCCGAGATGTTGCGCCCGGCGAGCAGCGGCAGCATCGCCAGTTTGTTCAGCGCGTCGCGCGCGTTGTTCGCATGGATGGAGCAGGCGCCGGGAAGGCCCGCGTTGAGCGCCAGCAGCAGATCGAGCGCCTCGGCCTCGCGCACCTCGCCGACGACGATGCGGTCGGGGCGCATGCGCAGCGCCTCTTTGATGAGCCGCCGCAGCGTGATCTCGCCGTGCCCCTCGAGCGACGGCTGGCGGCACTGCAGCGCGACGACATCGCGGGCCGCGAGGTCGAGCTCGAAGGTCTCCTCGACGGTGATGATGCGATCCGTGCGCCGTGCCGCGGACATCAGCGCGCCGAGCAGCGTCGTCTTGCCGCTCTGGGTGGCGCCAGAGACCAGGATGTTGCAGCCGGCGAGCACCGACATCCTCAAGAACTCCGCCGCCTGCCGGCTCAGCGAGCCGAGCGCCACGAGCTGCTGCAGGTCGCGGATGCGCGACGAGAACTTCCGGATGTTGACCGACCAGTCTCGCGTCACATCGGGGATGACGACGTGCAGGCGCGAGCCGTCGGCGAGCGACGCGTCGACGAAGGGCTGGCTGACATCGACGCGGCGGCCGGATGCCTGCAGCATGCGCTCGACGAGGGTGCGCACCTCGCCGTCGGTCAGCACGAGCGGCGTCAGCTCGGACCGGCCTTCGCGTGCGACGAACACCCGGTGCGGGGCGTTGACCCAGATCTCCTCCACCGCGGGGTCGTCGAGATACGCCTGCAGCGGCCCGAGCCCCGTGACCGCAGCGACGACCTGCGCCTCGGTCGCGCGCTCGTCGTCGAGCAGCGGCAGCGCGCCGCCGAGCGCGAGCTCGGAGTAGCGCCGCACCTCGTCGCGGGCGACCGTGGCGGCCGCAGGCGCCGCGGGCCCCGCCTGCAGCACCCGCTCGCGGACGCGTTCGGTGATGAGGCGCACGGCGTCGGTCATACGGGCATGGTGCCCGTGATGACCGACTACGCGCGGAAGTTATCCACAGCGGACGACGGCGACCCCGAGCGGCGCGAGCGACAGCGACCCCGAGACGGGCGAGCCGGTGAGCAGGTCGACGCCGTCACGCGGCAGGCCGACGCGCGCGGCATCCGCCTCGCTGTGGTTGATGAGGAAGAGGTAGTCGACCCCGCCCTTCGAGCGCAGCGTCGCCTCGACCGCCGCGGGCGCGTCCGCGACCACCGGCGCGACGCCGGCATCCGCCACCACGCCGTCGATCAGCGCGGCGAACGCGGATGCCTCGAGCCGGGTGCCCAGATAGACCACGCGCCCCGCGCCGTACCGGTTCTCCACGACGGCCGGACGGCCGTCGAGCAGCCCGCCCTCGTACACGGCGAGCGCCGACCCCGACTCGAGCGTCATCGAGTCCTGCCACCAGTCGGCCGCGGCCGCGGCCCCCGAGGCGAGGCGCACCGTGAACGACTCGCCCTCGCGCGCCGGCCAGTACTCGTCGACGTACGCCCCGATCAGCGAGCGGAACGCGCCCGGGTACGCGGGCTGCATGACCTCGTTGTCCTCGTTCACGACGCCCGAGAACATGCCGATCACGACCGTGCCGCCCGCCTCGGCGAAGGCCGCGAGCCGCTCGGCGAAGGCCTCGGTCACGAGGTAGGCGTTCGGCACGACGACGACGCGGTACCGCGACAGGTCGGAGGCGAACCCCGCCAGGTCGACGGCGACGTGCGACTCGAGCAGCGGCCGGTACCACTGGGTCGCGAGCGTCGCATAGTCCCAGTCGTTGCGCGGCAGGCCGTGGGTGTCCATCAGGCCCCACCACGCGCTCCAGTCGAAGACGAGCGCGACATCAGCGGCAGAGGTCGACCCCGTCACCTCGGCGACGCGCCCCAGCTCGTTGCCGAGCGCCTCGATCTCCTGCCACGACCGCGCACCCGTGCCCGAGTGCGGCAGCATCGCCGAGTGGAAGCGCTCGTGGCCGCCCCGCGAGGCGCGCCACTGGAAGAACAGCACCGTGTCGGCGCCGTGGGCGACCGCCTGGTACGAGCCCGCGCGCATCATGCCGGGGCGCTTGACGTTGTTGACCTGCCACTGCGACACGGACGACGCGGCCTGTTCCATGAGGATCCACGGGCCGTCCTTGAGCGAGCGCATGAGGTCGAAGTTGAGCGCCGCCGCGACGCGCGAGTCGGGCTCGCCCGGGTTCGGGTAGATGTCGAGCGAGACGGCGTCGAGCTCGGGCGCCCACGCCCAGTAGTCCGCGTTCTTGTAGAAGCGCATGAAGTTGGTCGTGATGGGCAGATCGGAGTGGCGGCGGATGATGTCGCGCTCCAGCTGGAAGCACTCGAGCAGGACATCCGACGCGAAGCGCTTGAAGTCGAGTCGACGGGTCGCGTTCGACCAGGTGCGCGGGATCTCGGGCGGCGAGACCTGCTCCCATGCGGTGTAGCGCTGGCCCCAGAACCGCGTGTACCAGGCGTCGTTCAGGGCGTCCAAGGTGCCGTACCGCTTCTGCAGCCACGCGCGGAACGCGTCGGCGCTCGCGCCGCCCCACGAGGTCGGCCCGTACTCGTTGCTCACGTGCCACATGGCGACGGCGGGATGCCCCGCATACCGCTCCGCGATCGCCCCGGCGATGCGCGCTGCGGCCTCGCGGTACCGCGGCGACGCGGGGTCGTAGTGCAGCCGGTTGCCGAAACCGAAGGGGTACCCGTCCTCGCGGATCGGCAGCACCTCGGGGTGGCCGTGCGAGAGCCAGACGGGCGGCGCCATCGTGGGCGTCGCGAGATCGACCGAGATGCCGTTCTCGTGCAGCAGGTTGAGCACGTCATCCAGCCACTCGAAGGTGAACTCGCCCGGCGTCGGCTCGAGCGACGCCCAGGCGAAGACGCCGACCGTCACGAGGTTGACGCCCGCCTTCTTCATGAGGGCGACGTCCTCGAGCCACACCTCCCGACCCCACTGCTCGGGGTTGTAATCCCCGCCGAACGCGATTCCACCAAGACGCCGCGACAGTGCGGCCAGAAGCTCAGACATAGCGCCTCCTACCCTGTGCCATTTCTCAGGGTTGACCCGGAAGACTCGCCACAAGCCCCTCGGTAGACTTCAGGAACCCGCCCGCGGAAGTGGTGAAACTGGCAGACACGCAGGATTTAGGTTCCTGTACCGAGAGGTGTGAGGGTTCAAGTCCCTTCTTCCGCACGCTGTAACGACTCGCACCGCCGACCTGAGGATTCCGTTGGTCCACGCTTCCGCCCTGACGTTCTTCGACCCGCAGTCCATCATCCATTCGGCGGGTCCCTGGGCGCTGCTGGTCGTCTGCGCGATCATCTTCGCCGAGACCGGCCTGCTGATCGGCTTCATCTTCCCCGGGGACACCCTGCTGCTCATCAGCGGCGTGCTCTCCGCACCGGCCGTGGTCGCGTTCCACTGGTCCGTGCACTGGGTCGCGCTGTTCATCGCCCTCGCGGCGTTCCTCGGCGGCGAGGTCGGCTACCTGATCGGCCGCAAGGCGGGTCCCGCAGTGTTCGAGCGGCGCGAGTCCGGCGTGTTCTCGAAGGAGAACGTCACGCGCACGAACGCGTTCTTCACGCGTTTCGGCGCCGCCGCGGTGATCGTCGCGCGCTTCGTGCCCGTGGTGCGCACCTTCGCGCCGGTGGCCGCGGGCGTCGGCCGCATGCCCTACCGCAAGTACTCGCTCTACAACGCGATCGGCGCGCTGCTCTGGGGTGCGGGCATCGTCTACCTCGGCTACGCGCTGCACTACATCCCGCCGGTCGAGCGTTTCGTGACGCACTACATCGACGTCATCCTCATCGGCGCCGTGCTCATCGCGATCATCCCGACCGGCCTGCACCTGCTGCAGGCGCGACGCAAGGCGAAGCGCGCCGAGACGGAGGCACGGGCGATGGAGATCGCGCGGGATGCCGCAGCGGCCGAGGCCGTGCGGAAGGCTATCGGGGAAGAGCCGCCAGCAGGGGCGTGATCGCCGCGAACGCGCGGGCGCGGTGGCTGACCGCGTTCTTGCGCTCGGGCGAGATCTCGGCGGCGGATGCCCCGCCTTCGCCCGCTGGCAGGAACACCGGGTCGTAGCCGAAGCCGTTCGCGCCGCGCGTCTCGCGCGCGAGCGCCCCCGGCCACAGCCCTTCGACCGTGGTCTCGACGCCCCCGGCGACGAGCGCGATCGTGCACGAGAAGTGCGCGCCGCGCTGCGCCTCGGGCACGTCCGCGAGCTGGTCGAGCAGCAGCTGCACGCGCGCGCGGTCGTCGCCGCGACCGCCGTCCCAGCGAGCGGAGAAGATGCCCGGCGCGCCGCCGAGCACGTCGACGCAGATGCCCGAGTCGTCCGCGAGCGCGGGCAGGCCCGTGTGCGCCGCCGCCGTGCGCGCCTTGATGAGCGCGTTCTCGGCGAAGGTCACCCCGTCCTCGACGGGCGAGGGCCCGTCATACGTCACGACCTCGATGCCGGGCACGCCGACCGCGAGCATGCGCTGGAACTCGGCCGCCTTGTGCGCGTTGTGCGTCGCGAGGACGACCCGCATCACGCAGCGCCGATCGGGGCGGCGAGAGCAGCGCGCTGGATGTCGGCGAGCTCCGCGTTCCCGAGCAGCGCCAGGTCGAGCAGGCTGTTCAGCTCGTCGCGGTCGAAGGGCGCCCCCTCGGCGGTGCCCTGCACCTCGACGAACTTCCCGGCGCCCGTGACGACGACGTTCATGTCGGTCTCGGCACGCGAGTCCTCGACATAGGCCAGGTCGAGCATGGGCGCGCCGTCGATGATGCCGACCGAGATGGCCGAGACCGAGTCCTTCAGGGCGACGGCCTTCTTGCCGATGAAGCCCTTCTCGCGGCCCCACTCGACGGCATCCGCCAGGGCGACATAGGCGCCTGTGATCGCCGCGGTGCGCGTGCCGCCGTCGGCCTGCAGCACATCGCAGTCGATGACGATCGTGTTCTCGCCGAGCGCCTTGAAGTCGATCACGGCGCGCAGCGAGCGGCCGATCAGGCGGCTGATCTCGTGGGTGCGACCGCCGACGCGGCCCTTGACCGCCTCGCGGTCCATGCGGTCGTTCGTCGAGCGCGGCAGCATCGCGTACTCGGCGGTGACCCAGCCCTTGCCCTGGCCTGCGAGCCAGCGCGGCACGCCGTTCGTGAACGACGCGGTGCACAGCACCTTGGTGTCGCCGAAGCTGATGAGGGCGCTGCCCTCGGCCTGCTTGCTCCAGCCGCGCTCGATGGTCACCGGGCGGAACTGCTCGGGGGTGCGCCCGTCGGCGCGAAGGTTCTCTGCCACTGCTAGTGCCTTTCGATCACGGGGAGGTCGATGACGCCGGTCTGCACGAGGTCGACGCGCGAGACGTCGAGGCCCAGCATCCGGTTCGCCAAGCGTTGGAAGGCGGCGGTGTCGACACCGGTCGCCTCGTAGTGGATGCGGGGGGCGGTGGATGCCCGGCGCTCGAGCCCCTGGCCGACCAGCACCCGGTACACGTCGTTCGCCGTCTCTTCGTCCGACGACACGAGCGAGACGTTCTCGCCCATGACATACGAGATCGCGCCCTTGAGGAACGGGTAGTGCGTGCAGCCGAGCACGAGGGTGTCGACCTCGGCGCGCTTGAGCGGCTCGAGGTAACTCGCCGCGAGCTCGAGCAGCTCGGGGCCGCTCGTCACACCCGCCTCGACGAGCTCGACGAAGCGGGGGCAGGCCTGCGTGAACAGCGCGAGGTCGGGGGCGGCGGCGAAGGCATCCTCATAGGCCCGCGAGTTCACGGTGCCGACGGTGCCGATGACGCCCACGCGGCGGTTGCGCGTGGCCGCGACCGCGCGGCGCACCGCGGGCTGGATGACCTCGACGACCGGCACGTCGTAGCGCTCGCGCGCGTCGCGCAGCATCGCCGAGCTCGCCGTGTTGCACGCGATCACGAGCATCTTGACCCCCTGCTCGACCATGAAGTCGAGCACCTCGAGCGAGTAGCGGCGCACGTCGGCGATCGCCTTCGGGCCATAGGGCGAGTGGGCGGTGTCGCCGATGTAGAGGATCGACTCGTTCGGCAGCTGGTCGCGCACCGCGCGCGCCACCGTGAGCCCGCCGACGCCCGAATCGAAGATGCCGATCGGTGCGTCGCTCATGCACCGAGTCTATTTGTTCGCGGTGCTCTCGCCCCGCGTGCGCGGGCCTGGCTAGCCTGGCGTCATGACCGCGTCGACCGCTCTGCTGACCGACCGATACGAGCTGACGATGCTCGACGCCGCACTCGCCGACGGCACCTACGCGCGCGAATCGGTGTTCGAGGTCTTCGCCCGCCGCCTGCCGCTCGGCCGCCGGTACGGCGTCGTGGGCGGCACGGGCCGTCTGCTCGAGCTCATCGGGCGCTTCCGTTTCGGCGACGCCGAGCTCGAGTGGCTGCGCAGCGAGCGCGTCGTGTCGGATGCCGCGCTCGACTGGCTGGCCGACTACCGCTTCACGGGCACCATCACCGGCTACCGCGAAGGCGAGGTGTACTTCCCCGGCTCACCCCTGCTCACGGTCGAGGCCCCCTTCGCCGAGGGCGTGATCCTCGAGACGCTCGTGCTCTCCGTGCTCAACTACGACTCGGCCATCGCGACCGCCGCGACCCGCATGGTGCAGGCCGCCGGCTCCCGGCCGATCGCCGAGATGGGCTCGCGGCGCGCCAACGAGCAGGCGGCGGTCGCCGCCACCCGCGCCGCCTACATCGCCGGGTTCTCGGCCTCGTCGAACCTCGAGGCGGGGCGCGTCTGGGGCATCCCCACCATGGGAACGGCGGCGCACGCGTTCACACTGCTGCACGACTCGGAGGAATCCGCCTTCCGCTCGCAGATCGCCGCGATGGGCGTCGGAACGACCCTGCTCATCGACACCTACGACGTCGAGCAGGCGATCGAGACCGCCGTGCGCGTCGCCGGCCCCGAGCTCGGCGGGGTGCGGCTCGACTCGGGCGACCTGCCGAAGCTCGTCGGCAAGGTGCGCGCGCACCTCGACAGGCTGGGTGCGACCGGGACCCGGATCACCGTCACCAACGACCTCGACGAGTACGCCATCGCCGCACTGTCGTCGAGCCCGGTGGACGCCTACGGCGTCGGCACCTCGGTCGTGACGGGGTCGGGGGCTCCCGCGGCGGGCATGGTCTACAAGCTCGTGGCGCACAAGGACGACGCGGGCGCCTGGGTGCCGGTCGCCAAGAAGTCCGACGGCAAGGCATCCGTCGGGGGCCGAAAGGTGCCCATCAGGCACTTCGATGCGAACGGCGAGGCGACGGCCGAGGTCGTCCATGTGCTCACCCAGCGCCCGCCGCGCGACGTCGGGCGCGAGCTGCTGGTGACGCTGATGGCGGGCGGCGAGCCGGATGCCTCGTTCCTCGGCGCCGGCGGCGTCGCGGCCGCCCGCGAGCACCACCGGCGCGCCGTCGACGAGCTGCCCGAGGAGGCGTTCCGGCTCGGCGCCGGCGACCCCGCGCTCGAGACCAGATTCGTCTAGCACACCCCGACCACAATCACTCTCGTCTTAACCCTCTGTATAACGCTATTCTGAGCGCGACATCAGCGTCGTCTTGGGGAGGTGGCCGTCATGGCCGAGAAGGACAAGAAGCGTCGTAGGCGGAACGTGGTTCTCGCCATCCTTGCCGGGGGGTCGATCCTCGGCGTCGGTGCCGCCGTGACCCTCGCCACCTGGCAGGACGACGAATATGCGAACGGCACCTTCACTGCCGGAACGTTCGACCTGCAGGGTCAGGTGAACACCACCGAGGGATTCGCGGAGCACGCGACCGCTCCGGGGGGCGCCCTCGGCTTCGACCTCAACGCCAGCAACCTCTCGCCCACCGACGTGACGTACTCGCCGTACGCCGTGCAGCTCAGCGCCAACACGACCTCGGCCGCGACGGTCACCGTGTCCGCGGCCACGCCGACGAACGCCGGCAACACGGCGAACCTCACCTACGCCGTCTACGAGGTCTCGACCTGGGGCTGCAGCTCGGCGACCACGCTGGGCACGGCGCTCATCCCCGCCGGAACCGCGCTCGGCACCGTCCCCGCGGCCACGACCTTCACGCTCGCCGCCGCCGCGACCCCCCAGTACCTCTGCTTCGTGGTGACGGCCGGCTCCGGTCTGACGCAGGGCCAGAGCGCCGCCGCCGTGTGGGACTTCCACGCCACCTCCACCACCTCGATCGGCACCCCGACCCCGACCGCGACGCCGTAACCCGGAGCGCAACGTGAGTCGCCACGTGCGCCGTAGACCGAGGCGTCTGCGGCCGTCCGTCGCGGTGCGCGTCGTGCTGGCGTTCGGTCTCGTGCTCGGGGTCGGCGCCGCCGCGACCGACGCCGCATGGACGGATCAGGAGTATGCGACCGGCACCTTCACCGCCGGCACGTTCGACATCCAGGGCGCCACCGACCAGGCGCTGACCACCTTCGCCAGCCACACGTCCGCGGCGCCCGCGTCGTTCACCTTCGATTCGACGAGCCTCGCCGCCGCGCTCTACCCCGGCGCCGTGGTGGCCTCGCCGTGGGCCCTCCGCGTCGCGGCGGGGTCCGTCCGGGGCACCGCGACGCTCGCCGCCGCGACGCTGACGACGACGAGCAACAGCTTCGCGACCGATCTGCAGTACCGCGTGTTCTGGTCGACCACGAACCCGAACTGCACCGCGGCGTCGACCTCGACGGGCAACTACCTCGTCGGCTCGGCGACGACCTGGGGGGCGATGACGGCGGCGCCCGTCACGACCGCCCTGACGCTCGCCGCCGGCGCATCGAGCACGACGGCGGGCGCCCCGGTGTACCTGTGCTTCCAGTTCACCCTCCCGACGACGGCGAGCAACGCCGATCAAGGGCTGTCCGCCTCGTTCACCTGGACGGCGAACGGAACGACATGAGCCTGAGCACCCCGGCACGACCGCGCTCGGCCCCGTGGCGGGCCCCGGCGGCTGTGGCCGCGGTCGCCGTGCTGCTGGCGCTGGCCGTGGCGATCCCGGCGCGGGCGCTCCCCGGCATGGCCCCGAGCGCGGCGACGACCGTGACCGGTCCGCAGCTCACGCTGACCGGTACGCACGAGACCTTCACCCTCCAGCCCGACGTGCCCGCGTTCTGGCAGATCGGCGTCACGACGCACGCCGTTCAGGTCACGACGCTGCTGGCGGCGGTGACGGCGAGCGGGTCGCTCGCGACGACTCCGGCCGGGGCATCCCCCACCACCCTCAGCCTGGCGGCCTGCTCGCAGCCGTGGCAGGGCAGCACCTGCCCGGGGGCGGCCCGACAGATCGTTCCGGCGACGCCGCTCGACGCCCTCACCGGGGCGGCGCGTTCGCTTGCGAACGGAGCGCTGGTGCCGGCGAGCACCTACCTGCTCGCGACCGTGCTGATGCCGAGCAGCGGCACGCAGCCCGGCGAGCAGGCGGATGTCTCGGTCCAGGTGACCGCGGCGGGTGCCGACCTCACGCCGCCCCCGTCCGGCTCACAGCCGGGCGGCGTCGCCCCCGGCCGGCCGACGGGCCCCGGCGGGTCGCTCGCGCAGACGGGGACCCGACTCGGGTTCTCCGCGGTCCTCGCCGTCGCCGCGATCGCGACCGGCTGGTTCCTCGCCGCGCTCGCACGGCGCCGTCGCGACCGCGAGGCCCGCACGGGCTGAGCCGCTGCGCTCAGTCGGTGAGCGACTCGTAGATCTCCTTGCACTCCGGACACACCGGGAACTTCTCGGGGTCGCGGCCCGGCACCCACACCTTGCCGCACAGCGCCTTCACCGGCTTGCCCGTGACAGCCGACTCGAGGATCGCCTCTTTGCGCACGTAGTGCGAGAAGCGGTCGTGGTCGCCGTCTTCGACGGATTCCTGATTGAGCAGCTCCTCGAGCTCGCGGTCGAGTGTCGCGGTGCCGCCGCCCTCGAAGGGGCCGCCGGGTTCAGAGATGCTCATGGCATCAGTTTAGAAGCGCAGGTGCGAGCGGATGCCGGTCTCACGCCGCCTTGACGGCGGCTTCGAGCATCTGGGGGCCGCGGCGGTTGAAGATCGCCGCTCCCCCGGCGACACCCGCGACGACCGCTGCCGCCCCGACGAGCAGCCCGAGCCAGAACGCCGGCCAGAACCAGGCGGCCCCGACGAAGACGCCCAGCACCCCGAAGACGATCGACGGCGCGGCGAGCACGACGATGATGGTCAGGCTGAAGCCCTGGACGAGCGCCGAGATCGCGCCGACGTTCTGCGGCTGGGCGAAGGGGCTGTCGCCCGGTCGGGGAACGGGGTACGGGAACAGCGCGGAGGTCACGCTCGACAGCCCCAGCCCGACGAGCAGCTCGCACGCGGACACTCCGAGCAGCGGCAGCGCGGCACGCGCGTCGCCGTAGATCGACGCCGAGACGATCGTCCCGATCACGATGAGCGGGATGCCCAGGACCAGCACGGGGACGAGCCGCCCGACCCGGTCGGCGAGCCCCGTCGTGCCCGAGACGATGTGCAGCCAGATCGCGGTGCCGTCGTAGGCCACGTCGTTGTGCACGCCCCAGCCGAGGAACAGGGCCATGATCGGCAGCGGCAGCAGCGCCAGATAGTGGGCGGGGATCGCATGCACGACCGAGAGCGCGCCGAGGATCAGCACCGGGATGATCGGGATCACGATCAGCGAGACCCAATAGCGCGCGTCGCGCGCCCAGTAGGTGAGGCTGCGGGCGGCGACGGCGCCCCAGGCCGTCCCCGGCATCCGGCTGAACCAGCCCAGGCCCGCGTAGACCTTGGCATCGCCCGACCGGCCCGGCGTGACGAGCATGACCGAGACGAGCGCCCGCCACCCGAGCCAGAGCACGACGACGGTCGCGAGGGCGATGAGCAGCTCGAGCACGGCCGCCCCGCCGTGACCGAGGGCGGCGTCGGCGGGGACGGCCCACATGGCGCCCACGGGGGTGAAGCGCAGCGCGTCGGCGAAGGATCCGAGCAGCGCGACGCCCTGGCCGCTCCAGTCGACCTGCGAGAAATAGAGGACGAGCGGCGAGATGGCGAGGACCAGCAGCACCCCGATCACGCCCGTGAGCTCGCGCGAGCGCCGGGTGTCGAGCAGGAACGCCGCGACGGCGGTCGCCACGCGGCCGGCGAGCGTGCAGGTGATGACGACGAGCGCGGCGCTGACGAGCGCGAGCAGCACCGTCCAGAACCCGTACGCCCAGGTGACGACCGTCGCGAGCGCGCACAGGGTCAGCACCGCGGGGGGCACCGAGAGCAGCGAGCCGGCGGCGAGCCCCACCGAGAGGCGGGTGCGCGGGATGCCGAACAGGGCGAACTTGCGCGGGTCCAGCGTGTCGTCGACGCCGAAGACGAGCGGCAGCAGCAGGAACCCGATGGCCACGATCGACCCCACGAGGATCACGATGTCGCGCACGATGTCGGTCTGCGGAACGAAGCGCGCCGCGACGAGCCCCACCACGAGCGCGACCGTGAGCCCCAGGCCGTACAGCGAGGCGATGACGAGGCCGACGATCTGCCAGGCGCTGCGCCGGAAGGCACCGCCGAGCAGGGCGAGCTTGAGGCGGAGGAAGCGCGGGACGTCGGCGAAGGCATCCCTCGACTCCGCCGCCGTCTGCCGCGCCGCGCGCCGCGTGAGCTCGACGGCGAACCGCCGCACCCCGGCCACGCTGGCCTCGGTCAGCGTCACTCCGAGAAGCTGTGCAGCCACTCGAGCCCCTCCGCCGCCTTGCGCCCGCCCGCGAGCTCGACGAACCGCTCTTCGAGCGACTTGCCGCCGCGCACGACCTCGGTCGCGCCCGAGTCGAGCACGACGCCCGCGACGATGATCGCCACGTGGTCGCAGACGCGCTGGATCAGGTCCATGCTGTGGCTCGACAGCACGACGGTGCCGCCGGACGCCACATACTTCTGCAGGATCTCGGTGATGTTCGCCGCGGAGACGGGGTCGACCGACTCGAACGGCTCGTCGAGCACGAGCACGCGCGGCGAGTGGATGAGCGCCGCCGCGAGCGCGATCTTCTTCGTCATGCCGGCCGAGTAGTCGGCGACCAGCCGCCCCATGGCGTTCTCGAGGCCGAAGGCCGTCACGAGCGACTCGACGCGCGCCGGGACCGTCTTCGCGTCGAGGCCGCGCAGCGTGCCCGAGTAGTGGAGCAGCTGTGCGCCGGTGAGACGGTCGAACAGCCGCAGTCGATCGGGCAGCACCCCGATGAGGTGCTTCGCGTGGTTCGGCTCTTTCCAGACATCCACGTCGTGCACCACGACCTGCCCCGAGTCGGGCCGCAGCAGCCCGCTCACGATCGACAGCATCGTGGTCTTCCCGGCGCCGTTGGGGCCGACGATGCCGTAGAACGAGCCCTCGGGCACGGCGATCGACACGCCGTCGAGGGCGACGGTGCTGCCGAAGCGCTTGTACAGCTGGCGGATGTCGAGCGCGGTCGGCTTGGGCACCGGAGCCGGCGCGGGCGGCGGGGCCGTTGCGGGCCGCGGCGAACGCGGAGTGCGCGGCTTCGCCGCGGTGGTCGACGCCGCGTCCGACGCAGCCGTCTTGGCGCGCGGGGCGCGCGGAGCCCGGGGCTTGGGTGCGGGCTTGGGCGTGGCCTTCGGTGCGGCCTTCGCCGTGGGTCGTGCCGCGGGTTCGGCAGGCTGAGCCGCCGGCCTGGTGGGCCGCGATGCAGCGGCGCCCGGGGTCTTCGCCCGCGGTGTCGAGGTGCGCGGCGCGCGGGGTGCGCGGGCAGCCTGCTTCGTCGGCTTTTCCGCCTCTGACGCGGTGTTTTCCTGCGCGTCAGCGGGCTCGTCGGGCACCGGCGCCACGGCGGACACGGGTTCCTCGTCGGGGGTCGACTCCGGGAGCGAACTCATGTGGCCACCCTATCGACCGGCCCGGACATCCGTCGCGCTCTCGTCACACCTTCGGTGCGATCACGACCGGCCGCCCGGTGAAGCGCAGCGCGACGGCAGCACCGGGTTCGAGGCGGTCGCCCACCTCATGCTGCACGGCGACGACCGTGTCGTCGTCGAGTCGCACGAAGGTACGGCGCAGCGAGCCGAGGAAGCTCGTCGAGACGACCGTCGCCGGCAGGCCGGATTCGGCGATCAGGATGTCCTCGGGGCGCACATAGGCGATGACGGCGCCGGACGCCGGAGCGTCGCCGAGCACCTCGAGCCGCTGGCCGTAGACGGTCACGGCTCCCCCGGCCGCACTGCCCTCGAGCTTGTTCGAGAGCCCGACGAAGTCGGCCACGAACGGGGTCGCCGGGTTCAGGTACAGCTCCTCCGGCGTGCCGATCTGCTCGATGTTCCCGGTGTTCATCACGGCGACCCGGTCGGCGACGGCCAGCGCCTCCTCCTGGTCGTGCGTGACGAAGAGGGTCGTGATGCCGAGCTCCTGCTGGATGCGGCGGATCTCATCGCGCAGCGCGACGCGCACCTTCGCGTCGAGCGCCGAGAGCGGCTCGTCGAGCAGCAGCACGCGCGGGCGCGTGACGAGCGCACGGGCGAGCGCGACCCGCTGCTGCTGGCCGCCGGAGAGCTGATGGGCGAAGCGCCCGGCGAGGTGGCCGAGGCCGACCATGTCGAGGGCGTCCTGGGCGCGCCTGGTGCGCTCGGCGCCCCCGACCCGGCGCATGCGCAACCCGAACTCGACGTTCTGACGCACGGTCATGTGCGGGAACAGCGAGTACGACTGGAAGACCATGCCGATGTCGCGCTTGTTGATCGGCGTGCTCGCGACGTCGACGCCATCGATCAGGATGCTGCCGCCGTCGATCTGCTCGAGGCCGGACAGGGCGCGCAGCGCCGTCGTCTTGCCGCAGCCCGAGGGCCCGAGCAGCGCGATGAACTCGCCCGGCGCGATGTCGAGGTCGACGCCGGTGAGGGCACGGTGGCCGGCGTACTCCTTCACGACGTCGACGAGCTGGACGCGCGTGCCGGGCTGGGCGGGCGCGGCGGCGGGGGTATCGAGGACAGCGGTCATCACGCGGCCTTTCGCGAACGACGGCGGCCGGCGCCGAACGCGCCGAAGACCACCAGGATGAGGAAGACGAGCAGGAGCGCGGCGAGCGCGAAGGTCGACGCCACGTACGGGTCGGCCTGCTCGAGCAGGGCGAGACCCGTCTGGAAGGTGTTCTGCTGCAGGAACGAGGCGATCGTGAACTCGCCGAGCACGACCGAGACGGTGAGCAGGCCGGCCGACAGCATCCCGCGCCGCAGGTTCGGCACGATGACGTGCCACACCGTCTGGAACCAGCCGGCGCCGAGCGAGCGGGCCGCCTCGTTCAGCGTGATCACGTCGACGCCGGAGAGGTTCGCCTGGATCGGCCGGAACGCGTACGGCAGCGTGATGATGCCGATCGCGAAGGCGAGCACCCAGGCGACGGCGCCGGTCAGATGCCAGACCTGCTGATACACCGGCACGAAGCCGACCGCGAGCACGACCGTCGGGATCGAGATCGGCAGCAGGCAGACGAACTCGATCACGCGCCGCACCGAGCGGAAGCGCAGCTCGGCGAGGATCATCGCCGGCAGCAGGAACACGAGCATCAGCACGACCGTGATGACCGCGATGACGAGCGAGTTCTGGATGCCCTCCCAGAGCTGCTGGTACTGGAACGCCCGCACGGGGTCGGTGAGCGCCTTGAGGTGGTCGAGCGTGAAGCCCGAGTGCTGCCCGACCGGCTGGAAGGCGAAGGCGGCGAGCGCGTAGAGCGGGTAGAGGAACGCGATGCCGGCAATGACCAGGATGACACCCGAGGCCGCCTTGCCGGGGGTCGCGCCGACGCGCACCGGCCGGGACATCCGCCCGCTCATCGCTGCCACCTCGCCGCGCGGCGCTGCAGCAGCGCGTAGAGCCCCATGACGACGCCCATGATCACGAGCATGCCGATGGCGAGCACGCCGGGGATGTGGGCGACGGCGGCATCCGTCTCGCTGCCGAGGTACTGCTGCATGACGACGGGGATCAGGATGCCCGAGTTGGTGAGCGCCGCCGCGGTCGCGAAGGACGAGAAGGCGCTCGCGAAGATCAGGATGAGCGCGCCGAAGAACGACGGCGCGAGCACGGGCGCGCCGACGTGCCACCAGTACTGCAGCCGGTTCCCGCCGAGGGTCGCCACGGCCTCGCCCCATTGCGGGCGCAGCCCCTCGACGGCGGGCATGAAGACGATCACCATGAGCGGGATCGAGAAGTAGAGGTAGGGGAAGAACATGCCCGTGGCCTGGTAGAGCAGGGGGCCGGCGGTCTTGTCCGGCGCGAGCGAGTTGATGTCGAAGCCGAAGGCGTGCTGCGCCCACAGCGTGAACATGCCGGTCGAGCCGATCGTCGCGATGAACGCGAAGGCGAGCATGACGCCGCCGAACTGCGCGAGCACCGAGCTCGCGGCGTCGACGACGACGCGCAGGAAGCCGTCCGGACGGGCGGCGAGCAGGGCGACGCAGAGGATCGCGCCGAGGACGGAGCTCGCGACCGCGACCGCGAGCGAGAGCAGCAGCGAGTTGACGAAGGCCTTCTGGATGCCCGGCTGCGCGAAGGCCGCGAAGTTCGCGAGCGTGAACGCGCCGGACTGCGTCGTCAGGCCGCTCCAGACCGCGAGCACGGTCGGCACGGCCATGAAGACCAGGGTGTAGGCGGCGAAGGGCACGAACCCGAGCCAGGCCACGGGCCGGCGCCGGGGCGTGGATGCCCCGGCGCCGGCTGCGCGGCCGGCTGCCGCAGTGGTGATGGCAGTCATCCGGCTGGTGGTGCCTAGTTGCCCATCCCGGCCTTGGGCCAGGCGGTCGTGATGAAGGTGCCGGCTGCCGCGGCCTGGGCCGGGGTCAGCAGCGTGATCTTGCTGGGCTTGCCGCCGGCCTTGGTGAGGGCCGACTGGTCGAGCGAGCCGTCGCTCGACATGCTGTCGAGCATCGCCGGGAAGGCGCCGGCCGCGAGGTACTCGTTCTGGACCTCGGGCGTGTAGAGGTACTCCTCCCAGAGGCGCGCGGCGGCGGGGTCGGCCGCGCCCGCGGCGACGGCCTGGTTGTAGTACGAGCCGACGGCCGCACCCGAGGGGATGACCGTCTTGAAGTTCGGGTTGCCGCCCTGCGAGGCGTCGCCCCAGCCGACGTTGTTGAACGACCACTGCAGCACGACCGGGGTCTCGCCCGAGTTGACGGTGGCCTGCGAGGCGACGGTCGGGATGTAGTTGCCGGCCTTCTTCAGCTTCGCGAACCAGTCGACGCCCGGCTGCAGGTTGTCGGCTGTGCCGCCGTTGTCGAGCGAGGCGAGCACGACCGACATGAGCGCCTCATTCGCCTTGACCGGCGACATCTTGATGGCGACCGAGTTCTTGTAGCCCGAGCCGAGCAGGTCGTCGAGCGAGGTCGGAGCGGTCTTGATCTTCGACGAGTCGTAGCCGATCGACATGACGCCGGTGTAGTCGTAGTACCACTTGCCGCTCGGGTCCTTCATGTCGGCGGGGATCTTGTCCCAGTTCTGCACCTGATACGGCGTGACGACGCCCATGTTGGCGTCGAGCACGGTGGTGCCGATGTCGAACACGTCGGGGGCGGTGGACTGGCCCTTGTCGGCCTTCGCCGCGTCGACCTCGTCCTGCGAGGAGCCGTTCGGGTTCTCGGAGTTGATCTTGATCTGCGGGTACTTCTTCTCGAAGTTCGCGATGATCTCGCCGTAGTTCGCCCATGACGGCGGCAGGGTGATCACGTTGAGGTGACCCTCCTTCTCCGCGGCGGCGACGAGGCAGTCGAAGCCGCCGAAGGCGGCGGCGCTCGTGGCGGTGGAGGCCTGGGCCTCGGTCAGGGTCTTGCAGTTCTTCGCTGCGACCGACGAGGTCGACGCGCTGCCGGTGGCGCAGGCGGTGAGGGCGATCGCCGCCGCGGCGACCAGCGCGAGGCCGGAGGCCGCGCGACGGAGGGTGCTGTTCATTGGTTCTCCTACTTGGTGTGTGCAGTAGAGGGTCGAGTGAGTGCAGGTTCGAGTCGGGGTCGATCGAGGTCGAGAACGGATGCCGCGAGCCCCAGCGCCGTCGTCATCCCGATGCCGCTCGTGACGGACACGGCGGTGACGCCCGGAGCGGGATCCGCGACGAGGTAGGGGCCGTTCGGGCTGGAGGCGTACACGCCGCGCCACCGGCGGCGCACCGTGAGCTCGGCGCCGAAGAGCCGACGGAAGTGCTCGAGCAGCACCGCGTCGCTCTCCTCGTCCTCGAAGGGTGTCTCGGTCACGCCGTAGTGGTGCGTGTCGCCGAGCACGAGCCGGCCGGCCTGCGCGGTGTGCGGCATCCGCTGGGTCATCATCAGGTTCACGCCGTGCTCGACGAGCTCAGGCGTCTCGCGGTGCAGGGCGTCCCGCAGCGCCTCGGCGGCCTTGGTCTCGGCGAAGCCGTCGTAGCGCAGCAGCGAGGTGCCGGTGAAGAGGGCGGGGTTCACGGTGAGGTCGGCCGAGACATCCGCTTCGATCATGCGCAGACGGCAGCGGAGCACCCCGTGCTCGTCCGCGGCGTCGGGGAAGAAGCGGTCGACGTCGTGCCCGACGGCGACGATGATGCGGTCGGCGGCGACCTCACCGCGAGTCGTGATGACACGGCCGGTCTGGACCGCGAGGACGTTGGCGCGGTAGCGGATCTCGACGCCGAGGCCCGCGAGGTGGGCCGCGATCGCCGGGACGGCGGTCGGCGCGTCGACGCGCAGGTCGAGGCGCAGCCACGCGCCGCCGAGGGCGCCGTCGGCCGCGAAGCCGAGCTTCGCCGCGGCCTGATCAGCGGTGAGCATGAGGATGTCGTCGCCGCGCTCGTCGGCGAACTCCTCGAGCACCGCGAGCTCCTCGGGGCGCCGCGCGAGGGCCACGGTGCCCGCCTGCGCCACGGGGATGCCCGCGGCATCCGCGATCGTCAGCCATTCCTCGCGGGCGCGCAGGGCGTATTCGTAGGCGCGGCCCGACTGCGCGCTCGTGCAGACGTGACCGAAATTCCGGACGCTGGCCCCGACGGCGAACTCGTCGCGTTCGAACACGACGACCTTGAGGCCCGCGCGAACGGCGTGCCAGGCGTGGGCGAGGCCGACGATGCCGGCGCCGATCACGGCGACGTCGAATCGGGCCGGGCTGTCGGCTGTCGAGGGGGTCACGCTGGCAACTGTGTCCGACCGACCAGGTCGCTTTCAACTTGTCGAAACAAGTGTCACGCGACGTTCACCCGGGCGAACCGCAAAGGAAACGACAGGTGAACAAAGCCGCTCGCGACTTAGGCAATGGCTGAGGAATGCACTTGTATGGTCATGTGCGAGTCCCGATTCATACCGTGGTCGCCGACGCGCTCCGCGAGCAGATCAGCTCGGGAGAGCTGGCCGTCGGCAGCCCCGTTCCGTCCGAGTCCGAGCTGTGCGCGCGCTTCGGCGCCAGCCGCGGCCCCGTCCGGCAGGCGCTCGCCCAGTTGCGCCACGAGGGGCTGATCGAGACGAGCCAGGGTCGCGTGCCGACCGTGCGCGACCGCCCGCTCGCCCATTCGATCGACGACTTCTTCTCGTTCACGGCGTGGGTGCAGGCATCCGGTCGCACCCCGGGGCAGCGCACGATCGAGCTCGCGTGGCGGGTGCCCCCGGCATCCGTCGCCGCCCATCTGCAGATCGCGGAGACGGACCGTGCCGTCGTGATCGTGCGGCAGCGCTCGATCGACGGCCTGCCCGCGATGCTCGAGCGCAGCTGGTACGTCGACGAGGTCGGGCGCGAGCTGTTCTCGATCGACACCGATGCCGGCTCGATCTTCGGCGCGCTCATCGAGCGCGGTGTCGAGCTCGACCTGGGCACGCACTCCATCGACGCCGTCACGGCCGACGACACCGATGCGACGCAGCTCGACGTCCCCGTCGGCTCGCCCCTGCTGCGCGTCGAGCGCACGACCTCGTCGTATTCCGGCCGCGTGCTCGAATACGCCGACGACCGCTATCGCACCGACCGGGCGAAGCTCGGCATCCGCAACTCCCGCAGCACCTCGGCCGTGTCCCGGCCGAGCGTCGCGCGGCTCGCCTCCGAAGGGATCCTCTCGTGACCATCCGTCTCGCCTCGTTCGACATGGCCGGAACCACCATCGCCGAGGCCGGCACGGTCTACGCCGTGCTGCGCTCGACGGTCGAGGGCGCCACAGGAAAGAAGATCGACGACGCGCTGCTCGCGAAGTGGGGCGGCACCTCGAAGCACACGGCGATCGGCGGCCTGCTGACGGCGTTGGGCGAGGATGTCGCGCGCCAGGACGCCCTGTTCGAGGAGTTCCGCGCCACCCTCGCGGCGACCTACCGCGCCGAGCCGCCGACCCTCATCCCGGGTGCGCGCGAGGCCGTCGCCGAGCTGCGCGCGGCCGGCGTCAAGGTCGCCCTGCAGACCGGCTACTCGCGCGATGTCGCCGAGCTGCTGCTGTCGATCGTCGGCTGGCAGGTGGGGGCGGATGTCGACCTGCTGACCACCTCGGACGAGGTCGCCGCCTCGCGCCCCGCACCCTTCATGATCTTCCGCGGCATGGAGGCGACCGGTGTGACGTCTCCCGCCGAGGTGCTCGTGGCCGGCGACACCGCGAACGACCTGGGCGCGGGCGTCGCTGCGGGCGCTCGCTACGTGGTCGGCGTGCTCACCGGCGCCTACACCGCGACCCAGTTGGGGCGCCACCGCCACACGCACCTGCTCGACTCGGTCGCCGACATCCCCGCGCTCCTGCGCGAGAACGGCGACCTGTCGGCGTGAGAGAGTGCGGCCCCGACTGCGTTCCGGCGTAGACGAGCCCGGCCGCGGGCGCGAGCGGGCTCGTCTACGCCGGGCCGCAGCGTGTGGGGCCGTGCCACGGTAGACACAAGTCGCTGCGGGCGCAGCAACGCGTGTCGATGACGGAACGAGACCTGCCACAGCACGCGGTGCTTCTCCGCAGTCAGCGATGACCGACGAAGAGCACCTCTCCCCCAGCACAGGCGCGGCAGACACCCTGTTCTGCACAATCCGACCGATGGCAACAGCGGATGTCCCTTCCGCTGCGCCTGAATGGGACGGTGTTCGCACCCACACCTCCTCCCCTCGACCGCATCATCGACGGGCGCACTGGTCGGCCCGGTTCCGCGGAGTCACGTGCGCTCAGCCGCCAGGTCGACACACGGGCCGTCGAGCGCCTCAGACCCGGCCTATTCCGAGATGTCCTTCCAACGATCGGAACGCTCGACTGGGTGGATCGCCCCCAGGAACTCACACGGCGCTTCCTCGAGCAGGCGGTCGCCGTCGGCCTGACGCGTCGATCGCAGGTCGTCTTCTCGCACCGCACCGCTCTCGCGATACTCGGCATTCCACAGCTCGGCCCGTGGCCGAGCGAGGTCGAGGTGCTCGAGCCGCTCGGCTCATCGCGTCGCAGCAAGCGCGGTATCCGTGTGCATCTCGCGCCGTTCGACGACACCGACGTCATGCCATGGGGAGAGTTCTGGGTCACGACCCCGGTGCGCACGCTCGCCGACGTCGCACGAGCGCTCACCGCGGTGTTCGCCGTGCCGAGCCTCGATGCCGGGCTGACCGAGTTCACCCCCGAAGCCATTCACGAGGTGCTGGAGCGCAACGGCTCCGCCCCGTCGCCGCGAGCCCTGCGCTCTCTCGACTTCGCGGACTCGCTGTCGGGGTCGGTCGGCGAGTCGGCCAGCAGGGTGCTCATGGAGCTGTTCGGGGCGCCGCGCCCACAGCTCCAGCTCAGACATCCCTCGCCGATCGCCGGGAAGCGCTACTTCAAGACCGACTTCGAATGGCCGGAACTGAAGAAGATCGGCGAGTTCGACGGGCGTGAGAAGTTCTTCAAAGACGAACTGCTCGGCGGTAAATCCCCGAGCCAGGCCGTATACGAGGAGAAGCTCCGCGAGGACGCGCTTCGCCGAGAGGGCAATGACGTCGGCCGCTGGGGCATGCCCGAGGTGCGCCGACCGCCCGAACTGCGCGACCGGCTCACCACCCTGGGAATCCCGTTGACGCGTGGGAACGTGCGGCTTGCGCCGCTGTGGTGACGGGGATGCCTAGAGCGCGTCGCGCCAGGCGAGCGCCGCCTTCACCTTCTCGATGCCGTCCCTGTGGTCGGGGCCCGAGACGCCGACCGTGAACAGGCGCACGCCGGCCTCCACGAGCGCGTCACCGACCTCGGTCGGGGCCGACTGGCCGAAGCCGGCCGACAGCGTGATCTCGTTCACGTCGCGACCGATCGCGGAGCAGTGCTCGGCGAGGACCGCCTTCTTGCGGTTCAGGGTCTCGAGGTCGCTGAAGCTGTGCCAGATGTCGGCGTGCTGCGCGACGATGCGGAGGGTCTTCTTCTCGCCGCCGCCGCCGATCAGCACCGGGATCTTGCGCGTCGGCGCCGGGTTCAGCTTCGCCCAGCGCGCCTCGATGCGGGGCATGGCCTCGGCGAGCGCGTTCAGGCGCACGCCCGGGGTGGCGCCGAAGTCGTAGCCGTACTCCTGGTAGTCGCGCTCGAACCAGCCCGAGCCGATGCCGAAGATGAGGCGGCCGGCGTCGTCGCCGCGGGCCGAGATGTGGTCGACGGTGCGGGCCATGTCGGCCAGCAGGTCGGCGTTGCGGTACGAGTTGCAGGTGACGAGGCATCCGAACTCGACGCGCGTGGTCTGCTCGGCCCACGCACCGAGCATGGTCCAGCCCTCGAAGTGCAGGCCGTCGGGCTCGCCCGACAGGGGGTAGAAGTGGTCCCAGTTGAAGAGGACGTCGACGCCGAGCTGCTCGAGCTCGACGACGGTGTCGCGGATCTGCTGGTAGGACGCGTGCTGCGGGGCGATCTGAACGCCGATTCGTACCTGGGTCACACTGTCGAGCCTACTCAGAGCACCCAGATTCGCCCCCGTACGATTGACCCCGTGACCGCCTCTACCGCGGTGCGCTCCGCACGGCGCACCCCGTTCGCGAAATACCGCCACTCGCTGTGGCTGCTGACGAAACGCGACCTCTCGGTCCGGTACACGACGAACGCGCTGGGCTACGTCTGGTCGATCCTCGACCCGCTGCTCATGTCGCTCATCTACTTCTTCGTCTTCGTCGTCGTCTTCCACCGCAAGGACAAGGCGAACGAGGACCCGTACATCGTCTATCTGATGGCCGGCCTGCTCGCGTGGACGTGGTTCAACAGCGCCATCACGGATGCCGCGCGCGTGTTCTCGAAGGAGGCGAAGCTCGTCCGCTCGGTCGCGCTGCCGCGCAGCCTGTGGGTCGCGCGCATCGTGCTGTCGAAGGGCATCGAGTATGTCGCGTCGCTCGCCGTCCTCGCCGTCTTCGCCGTCATCTACCACGCCCCGCTGCACCTGACCGCGGTGTGGTTCCCGGTCGGCCTGGTGCTGCAGGCGATCCTGGTCTACGGGCTGGGGCTGATCGTGGCCCCGCTGACGGTGTTCTTCAAAGACCTCGAGCGTGCCATCCGCCTCGTCCTGCGCCTGCTCTTCTACGCATCGGCGGTGCTCTACTCGCCGCTGCAGTGGCCGGACACGCTGCACGGCTTCCCGGTGCGGCGCATCCTCGAGCTGAACCCGCTGACGGGCATCATGAGCCTCTACCGCGCGGCGTTCTGGCCCCAGGAGCTCGACCTGCATCGCGTGCTCGTCTCGGCGGTCGGCGCACTCATCGTCTTGGGAATCGGGTTGCTCGTGTTCCGGCGTTCGGTCCCGGCCGTGCTGAAGGAGATGTGATGGTCACCGTCGATTCGACGACCGCGGTGGCGGCGGGCGGCAGCGGCACGGTCATCGAGGTGTCCGGCCTCGGCATCCGCTTCAAGCGCAACAAGCGCGCCCGCCGCTCGTTCAAGGACCTGTTCTCGAGCCGCAGGCGCCGTGCGCGCCCGGGCGAGTTCTGGGCGCTGCGGAACGTGTCGTTCGGCATCCGCCCGGGCGAGGCGATCGGCGTCGTCGGCCGCAACGGCCAGGGGAAGTCGACTCTGCTCAAGATCATCGCGGGTGTGCTGATCCCCGACGAGGGCGCCGTCACCGTGCGCCAGGGCGTCGCACCCCTCATCGAGATCACGGGCGGTTTCGTCGATGACCTGACCGTGCGCGACAACGTGTACCTCACGGCGGGCCTGCACGGCATGTCGAAGAGGCAGATCGATGAGAAGTTCGACGAGATCGTCGGCTTCGCCGAGATCCCGGGCTTCCTCGACACGCCCTACAAGCACCTGTCGAGCGGCATGAAGGTGCGGATCGCGTTCAGCGTCATCACGCAGCTCGACGAGCCGATCCTCATCGTCGACGAGGTGCTGGCGGTCGGCGACAAGGCCTTCCGCGAGAAGTGCTACGAGCGCATCGAGGGGCTGCTGGCCCAGGGCCGCACCATGTTCTTCGTGTCGCATTCGGAACGCGACCTGAAGCGCTTCTGCTCGCGCGGGCTGTATCTGAAGGCCGGCGAACTCGTCATGGACGGCCCGATCGACGACGTCATCGACCGGTACAACAACGACTACGGCATGGCCTCGGTGCCGTCGGTGGAGGGCGACGGCGGCGACGCCGCGTAGCTCTTCCCCAGCACAGGCGGTGCGGCATCCGCGTTCTCCACACCGAGGCGTTGGGTGTCGGATGCCGCGCCTAGCGTTCCCGGCATGTCTCAGCTGCCGCTCGCCTACCCTGTGCCCTGGTTGCTCATCCGCGAGCACGCGCCGACCTACGGCCTGCGCAATGCGAGCCTCGAGACGCTGAAGCACGTCTGGGTGACGGTCGTGGGCCCGGGCACCGTGCCCGACCACATTCCGCGGGCCGTCGCGCCCGGTGAGACGCTGTGGGTCCCCGTGCTCGGCGACGACCTCGCGTGGGACTCGTTCCTGCACGTGCGCTGGCGACGCAGCGACGGCTCGGAGTACCTGTGGCGCGCGGTGTTCTGACTAACGGCCGTGGCGGCGCTGGTCGCGCCGCTTCTTCAGCTCGTCGAGAGGCTCGCGCGGGGCCGTGCGCTCCCTCGCCGGGGGCACCATCGTCGAGTCCAGCTTCTCGACGAGGGTTGCGAGCGGCACACCGAGCGCGCCGGCGATGCGCAGCATGTTGTGCAGGTTCGGGTTCCGATAGCCGAGCTCGATCTTGCGGTAGGTCGCTTCGTCGATCTCGGCGTCCTCGGCGATCTGACGCTGCGAGGCGCCGAGCTCCTGCCGCTCGCTCTGCAGGGCTTTCCCGAAGACGTGCGCGGCGGCTGAGATCGGATCGGGCATGTCCCGAGCGTGTCTAACACATACCTGAATACAAAGGCCAAAAAGATTCCATTCTTTATAGACACGGGTGTTTTTGACATATTATTGAAGAGCAACAGCCGCCACTCACCCCGACACCGGCAGTGAGCGACCCCGGCCGCCGCTCAGGGCGTCTCGTCGGGCATCCGACGCTCGAGCCCGATCGGGATGCCCGTGAGCAGCACCCCGAGCTCGACCTCGAGCGCCCGGGCGAGCCGCTCCATCGTCGACAGGCTCGGGTTCGAGTCCCCGCGCTCCATGCGCCCGATGTTCGACGCGTGCATGTCGGTGCGATGCGCGAGGTCCTCCTGCGTCAGACCGCGCTCGACCCGCACGCGCCGCAGCCGCTCCCCGAACGTGGCAGAGGTGCGATCCGTCGTGGCCACATTGCCCCCTATGTGAAACACATGTGTGTGCCATGAGCATAATCAGCTTCCCCTATGCCGCGAAGAGCCTGCGTGAGGGCCCTGTCGCGCCGGAAGGCGCGGGGCACGCCCGTAGACTCCCCCGCATGGCCAAGGTGAAGACGAAGGACCTCGTCAAGCTCGACGAAGAGGGTCGCGCGAAGAGCCGGCTGCTGCCCAACACGTTCGAGAAGTCGATCGACCGGCTGATGAACGTGCAGCGGCCCGTCGTGCTGGCGCATCTGGAAGGCATCCGCCGCCGGCACCCGAACGCGACCGCCGAACAGCTGCACTTCGTGCTCGAGCAGCGCTACCTGACGGCCGTGACCACGACGGGCGCCGCGACCGGTGCCACCGCCGTCATCCCCGCGATCGGCACGATCACCGCCCTTGCGCTCTCCGCGGCCGAGACCGTCGCCTTCCTCGAGACGACCGCGCTGTTCGCGCAGTCGGTCGCCGAGCTGCACGGCGTCACCGTCGACGACCCCGACCGTGCGCGCGGCCTCGTGCTGTCGCTCATGCTGGGCAAAGAGGGCAGCGAGATCATCCAGCAGTTCGGTCTCGAGATGGTGAGCGAGGATGTCTCGCGCGCCGGCTACTGGGGCACCATGGTCACCGAGTCGCTCCCCAATGCGTTCATGAAGCCGCTGCTCGGCAAGCTCAAGACGACGTTCATGAAGAAGGTCGCATCGCACCAGTTCGGCTCGGTCATCGGGCGCGCGCTGCCCTACGGCCTCGGCGCCGCGGTCGGCGGCATCGGCAACAACCTGCTCGGGCGCCGGGTCACCCGCGCTGCGCGCGGCGCATTCCCGCCCGCCGACGTCATCGTGCTCGAGGATGTCCGCGCCGAGCGCGCCCTGCAGCGCGAGCTCTGAGCCCGGCGGACGACGTCCGTGCACCGGCACGGCGTGTCGCCCGGGCTCGACGGCGTGTCGAGGCAAACGGCGTCCGCGCGCATCGACAGCCCGCGGCCGCGCTTACCGCCCGGTGAACTCGCCCAGGTTCCGCGTCAGCTTCAGGAACCCGAGGATGAACCCGGTGCCCCACGTGAAGTGGATCACCGGCAGCACGGCAACGAGCCAGGCCATGGCCCGTTTCCCGTGTGAGCGCGCGAGCGCCGTCGAGGCCGCGACGAGCAGCAGGTAGCCGAGCGGCGCCACGAAGCCCAGCAGCCACCACGGCGAGAGCGCCGCGAGGCACCCGGCGATCAGCCCGAGCGTGATGAGCACGACGGCGACCGGGGGAACCCAGTAGCGCAGCCCGTTGTTGGCGGGGAACCTGCGCGCGAGCTCGCCGCGCCACAGCCCCGTCGAGAAGAACTGGCGGGCGAGGGCCGCGACCGAGGCGCGCGGCCGGTACCCGACGCGCAGGGTCGGCGTGAACCACACGAGACCGCCGCGCGAACGGATGCGGCGGTTGAGCTCCCAGTCCTGCCCGCGCTTGAAGCCCTCGTCGAAGAGGCCGGCCTCGATCAGGCTGCGGCGCTGGAAGACCCCGAGGTAGACCGTCTCGGCCGGCCCCTCCTTGCCGGAGGTGTGGTGCCGCGTGCCGCCGAGGCCGACGCGACTGCCGTAGGCGACGGCGACCGCCTGCTCGAAGGGGGTGACGCCCTGGGCATCCATCACGCCGCCCACGTTGTCGGCGCCCGTGCGCTGGATCACCTCGACGGCGGTGCGCGTGTAGTCGCCCGGCAGGATCGAGTGCGCGTCGACGCGCACGACGATCGGGTGGGTGGATGCCCGGATCGCCCGGTTCAGCCCCGCCGGTGTCGAGCCGTCGGGGTTCGCCACGGTCGTGATGCGCGGTTCGCGCGCCGCGAGGGCGGCGACCTCGGCGTCGGTGCCGTCGGTGCTCGGACCGAGGGCGAGCACCACCTCGGACGGCCCCGCGTAGTCCTGAGCGAGCAGGCTCTCGACCGCCGCCGCGAGGTGCGAGGCCTCGTTGAGCACGGGCATCACGTACGAGACGCCGGGCAGATCGCCCAGATCGTGGAGGTCGTGCGGCATGGGATCCAAGTCGTTCAGCGGAACTCCAGCCTAGCAATCGCCAGACTGGAGCCCGCCGGGGTGCGGCCGCGCGGCCGGCCGGGTCACTGCTGCGGCGTGTAGGTGCCGAGCGTGACGCTCACCTGGTAGGTCTTGCCGCTGCGGACGTAGGTGATCTTCACGGTCGAGCCGGCCGCCGCCGCGCGGATCTGCGCCGTCAGGTCGGTCGAGCTGGTCACGGGCACGCCGTCGACGTTGGTGACCACGTCGCCGACCTTGAGGCCCGCCTTCTGCGCCGCGCCGCCGCTGGAGATCTGCTCGAGGACGGCGCCGACGGTCGTCGCGTTGTTCTGCGCGGCCGCGTTGTTGACGCTCGCGCCGAGCAGGCCGTGGGTCGCCTTGCCGTTCGCCTTCAGCTCGTCGGCGATGCGGTGCGCGAGGTCCGCGGGGATCGCGAAGCCGACGCCGATGTTGCCCGACTGCGTCGAGCCGTCGCTCGAGCCGGTGCTCGCGATCGCGACGTTGATGCCGATCAGCTCGCCCTTGTCGTTGAGCAGCGCGCCGCCCGAGTTGCCCGGGTTGATCGCGGCGTCGGTCTGGATCGCCGGCACGCTGATGTCGGTCGACTGCGACGACTGCTGGCCCTGGTCGAACGGATTCGTGCCGCCGAAGCCGCCGAACGGGTTCGAGTTGGAGTTGCCGCCGCTGCTGCTGTTGCCGTTCGGCGCGGCGCTCGACTGCAGCGAGACGCTGCGGTTCAGGGCGCTCACGATGCCGTCGGTGACGGTGCCCTGCAGACCGAGCGGGGCGCCGATGGCGACGACCTGGTCGCCGACGTTCAGCTGCGAGGACGAACCCCACGTGATCGGGGTGAGCCCGGACGCGTTGTCGAGCTTGATGACCGCGAGGTCGTCGGTCGGGTCGGTGCCGACCACCTTGGCCGAGTAGAGCTTGCCGTCGTTGGTCTGCACCTGGATGGTGACGCTCGAGGCGTCGCCGTCGAGGGTGACGACGTGCGTGTTCGTCAGGATGTAGCCGTCGCTCGAGAGGATGACGCCCGAGCCGGTGCCCGACTCCTGCTGCGAGGCGGCGGTCACGTTGATCGTGACGACGCTGTTCGAGGCCTTCGCGGCGACCGCCGTCACCTGGGTCGCGTTGTTCGGATCGTTGACCGTGACGTTGGCCGCGCCCGAGCCGCCGCTGATGCTGACGGGGGTGCCGCCGTTGTGGGCGACCGCCGCGGCGATGCCGCCGCCGACGCCGCCGCCGATCAGACCGCCGACGACGAGCGCCGCGGCGATGAGGGCGATCGACCTGCCCGAGAGCGAGCCCTCGCGCTTCGGCTTCTCGGCCTTCGGCTGGCCGGGCTGCTGGGCCGTCTGCTGCGGGGCGCCGAACGGCGCGTAGTAGGGGTGCTGACCCGGCACGGGCTGGGTCGGCTGGGTGTGCTGCTCGGGCTGCTGGCCGTAGCCCTGGGGAGCCTGCTGCTGCGCATAGCCCTGCGGGTAGGGCTGGGTCGCGTAGGGGTACGGCGCCTGCGACGGTGCGGGCTGCTGGGGCGCGTACTCGCCGAAGCGCGGCGCGGGGCGCGGGGCCTCCCACGAGGACGAGGCAGCGGCCTCCGGGGATGCCGGAGCCGGCGCCTCCTGAGCGGCGGGCACCGCCGTCTCGGGCTGCTGCACCGCCCCTTCGACAGCCGGGGTGCCGGTCTCGTGGGGGTTCACGGGGTCGTTCGCGTTGTCGCTCATGGGTTCGCTCCTTGTTCCAAGCGAGTCAAGCATCCGTTGTGAAGCTGTGTGCAACTTATGACGGCTCTAGGAACGGTCTTGAACATGGCCGAACCCGCCCGCTCGCCGCGACGCGGCTAGCGTGAAGCTATGAGCATCGACGGGCCGTGGCGCGCAGTGGCGCGCGGTGCAGGCCTCCTCTCCCCCGACGGCGGCATCGCCGCGACGATCTTCGCCGAGATGACGGCGCTCGCGACGCGCACCGGTGCCGTGAACCTGGGGCAGGGCTTCCCCGATGAGGACGGCCCCGTCGAGGTGCTCGACGCGGCGAAGCGCGCGATCGACGAGGGCGTCAACCAGTACGGCCTGGGCATGGGCAACGCGCTGCTGCGCGAGGCCGTGGCGGCGCACCAGAGCCGGTTCTACGACATCCGCCTCGACCCCGAACGCGAGGTGCTCGTGACCGCCGGCGCCACCGAGGCGCTGGCGGCCACGCTGCTCGCCCTCGTCGACCGCGACGACGAGGTGGTCACCTTCGAGCCCTTCTATGACGCCTACGGCGCGCTCATCGCGATGGCCGGCGGCCGGCACGTGACCGTGCCGCTGCGCGCCCCCGGCTTCCAGCCGGATCTCGACGAGCTCGAGCGCGCCGTCACGGACCGCACGCGCATCATCCTCGTCAACGACCCGCACAACCCGACCGGCTCGACCCTCTCGCTCGAGGCGAAGCAGCGCATCGTCGAGCTCGCCGAGCGGCACGGCGCCCACATCGTGACCGACGAGGTCTACGAGCACCTGCGCTTCGAGTCGGCGCATGTGCCGATCGCGAGCCTGCCCGGGGCGGCCGAGCGCACGATCTCGATCTCGAGCGGCGGCAAGACCTTCTCGACGACCGGCTGGAAGATCGGCTGGGTGATGGCGCGGCCCGAGCTCATCACGGCGATCCTCGCGGTGAAGCAGTTCCTGACCTTCGTGAACGGCGCGCCGTTCCAACCCGCGATCGCGGCGGGGCTCGCCCTGCCGAATTCCTTCTACACCGGCATCGCCGACGCGCTGCGCACCAAGCGCGACCTGCTGAGCGCGGGCCTCGCCGCTGCGGGCTTCGAGGTCTTCCCCTCGCGCGCGACCTATTTCGTCGTGGCGGATGCCGCGCCCCTCGGCGTCACGGACGCGGTGGAGTTCTGCCGGGCGCTGCCCGAGCGCGCCGGCGTCGTGGCGATCCCGCTCTCGGCGTTCTACGGCGAGGCCAACCGCGCCGAAGCACGCACCCTCGTGCGCTTCGCGTTCTGCAAGAAGGTCTCCGTCATCGAAGAGGCGGTCACGCGGCTCGCGAGCCTGTAGGGCGAGGGGTCTCGATACGCGGCCTCGCCGGCGCTCGGCTGCTACTCGACCAGCGGAACGACGCAGCGTCGCTGGCGCTCGGCTGCTACTCGGTCGAGGGGATGACGCGGAAGCGGCGCAGCGCGAGGGACGGGTTGGTCGCACGGACGTCGTGGACGCGGGATGCCGCGACCTCGGCGACACCGACATCCGCCGTCTCCGCCAACTCGGCGAGCACGACACCCATCGGGTCGACGACGAGCGAGGTGCCCACGCCGATCGGCGGCGTCTGATCGGCCGCCGCGACATAGACGGTGTTCTCGATCGCGCGCGCGATGACGAGCGTGCGCCAGTGGTGCACCTTGAGGTTGCCGTGCACCCACTCGGCGGGCACGAGCACGAGCTCCGCCCCCGCGTCGACGATGCGCCGCGTCACCTCGGGGAATCGCAGGTCGTAGCAGGTCTGCAGACCGACGGTCACGCCGCTGGCCGTGAAGGTCTGCGGCTCGTCGAGGGCGCCCGGCGCGACCCACTCGGACTCGCGCGCGCCGAACGCGTCGTAGAGGTGCTGCTTGCGGTAGCTCGCGACCAGACCGCGGTCCGGGGCGACCGCCACGACGGTGTTGAAGAACCGGCCCGGCTCCCCCGCCAGCTCGGCCATGCCAGCGACGATCGTCGCACCGAGACGATCGGCGAGACCGCGCAGTGCGACCACGAACGCCCCGTCGAGCGGCTCTGCGGCCTCGAGGAACGCGGCGCCGACTGGGTTCACGAAGAAGGACGCGTATTCGGGGAAGAGCACGAGGCCCGCGCCGCGCGCGACCGCAGCCTCGGCGAGGTCGCGGATCGTGTCGAGATTGGCTTCCGTGTCGGCCGTCGGCGCGAACTGCGCGACCGCGACGATGAGCGGCTCTGTCACGCTCCGAGCGTACGCACTCCGCCCTCGATTCGTCAGATGCCGAGTGCCGTGCTAGTGTTGTCTCTTGTGCCGCGGGGTGGAGCAGCTCGGTAGCTCGCTGGGCTCATAACCCAGAGGTCGTAGGTTCAAATCCTGCCCCCGCAACCAATAAGCCCCGGTCAGAAGCAATTCTGACCGGGGCTTTTTCTATCTGCTTCGCTCCGGTCGCCGATCTCCTCCTGCAACAAAACGTTGACGTGCGCACCCCCTGAGCACTGAAGTAGAGCTTGTGACATCGACTCGGGGTGGTCAGCGGCGTCGGGGCTCCGTGCGGACCGTCTCACGCGCCGTGCTCGCCACCCTGGCCGCCGTCGCGATCGGCGCGAGCGGGCTGCTCGCGGTGACGACCGCAGCGCCGGCACAGGCGGCCGCCGCCGACTGTTCGCAACCGCAGGCGACGAACTCGACCGTCATGGGCGGCTTCGAGCTCGACGGCAACTTCTGCAACAACGCGAACGGCGACGACGACTGGTCGACGGTCGGCGGGCAGCCCGTCGGCAACGACGGCCTGGCCGACAACACCCAGTGGACGCAGGGCGCCGCCGAGCTCGGCTGGCCGTGGACCCAGGCGCAGACCCAGGGCACGGGGACCGCTTCGTCCAACGCGGACGTCAGCAACGTCTATGCCTATTCACACGTGGTCGGCGACCAGGTCTACGCCTATTTCGGCTGGGAACGCGGCGCCGTCACCGGGTCCGCCGGCTTCTTCGTCGAGCTCAACCAGAAGCCGAACCGCTTCGGCCCCGTGCCCGATCGCACGACCGGCGACCTGCGCCTGCTCTTCACCCAGAACGGCAACACGACGCTCGCGCTCGGCGGTGCGGCGACCTGGGTGTCGAGCGGCGCGAACTCCGGCACCTGGCAGACGCTGTCTGCAGGGAGCACCGTGTTCGCGGGGGCCGTGAACCCCGCCGGAGTGACGAACCTCTCGGGCACATCCGTTCCCGCCGGCGAGTTCGCCGAGGTCGGGATCGACCTCAGCGCGCTGTTCCCGACCGGCTCGTGCAGCGGCGCGTTCGGCACGATGAACCTGCGTTCGGTGGCCAATCTCAACGCGCCGAACCCCGCCCTGCAGGACTGGGTGTCGCCGGTGAGCCTCGGGGTGCCCAGCACCTGCGCGTCGGTGCTGGTGAACAAGAGCTGGACCATCGAC
The DNA here is from genome assembly GCA_009780695.1 of Microbacteriaceae bacterium. GTDB lineage: Bacteria > Actinomycetota > Actinomycetes > Actinomycetales > Microbacteriaceae > Gryllotalpicola. The sequence continues at coordinate 158,098 of WQZN01000002.1, read as the reverse complement.
GGCACCACCTACCCCAACGGATCCCAGCCGCCCGGGTTCGGCGCCGACCTGAGCCTGACCGGCCAGCCCACCCCGGGCTTCGGGGTCACCTACCCGAACCGCTCCGACGGCAACCCCTATGAGGCAGGCCAGTCGGTCACGATCGGCGAGTCCGTCACCGTGCCAACGGGGTGCACGAACGTCGCAGCCGGGGATGCCGGCGCCCATGCCCTGAGCCCCGGCCTCAACACCTTCCAGCTCACGAACGTCGTGACCTGCACCCGCCTCACCCTGGTGAAGACCGTGGTCGGGGGCACCGCGCTGCCCGTGCAGTGGACGCTCAGTGCCGACGGGCCGACCACGGGGGTCACGGGGCCGACGGGGTCCGCCCCGGTCACCGGCGTGCGCGTCATCCCCGGCAGCTACACGCTGACCGAGAGCGGCCCCGCCGACCATCGGCAGACCGCGTTGAGCTGTACGGGCGGCTCGCTGACCGGCGACACGGTGAGCGTGCCGCAGGGCGCGAACGTCGTCTGCACCTTCACCAACACCGCTGCGTATTCGCTCGTGCTCACCAAGACGTGGGTCAACGCCGCTGCGGGCGACCACGTCGACCTGACGATCGGCGACGGCACCGCGACGGCGAGCGGCTCGAGCACCGCGCCCGCGACGACGACGAACGCGACCCTGGGCGTGCTCGCCGGCGACACCGTGCACCTGGGCGAGACGTTCACGACGGGCAGCGCGGCCGACTACGCCACGACGCTCTCGTGCGACAACGGCGTGACACCGACACCGGGCGACAGCACGGCGGGCTCGGCGACCGTGCCGACCGCGCTGCCCGCCGGCACCGTGATCACCTGCACCTTCGTCAACGCACGCCGCCAGGCGAGCGTCGTGCTGCAGAAGACCTGGGTCGACGGCGCGGCCGGCGACCGCAGCACCCTCTCGATCGGGGGCAGCAACCCGGCGACCGCACAGGGGCCGAACTCGACGCAGGTGTCGACCTCGCTCGGGTCGCCCGGGCCCGACCCGGACACCCGCGACCTGGCATCCGCCCCGATCTTCGCCGGCGAGACGATCGACCTCTCCGAGACGCTCGCCAGAGGGAACACCGGCGCCTATGCCTCGCACTTCTCCTGCGACAACGGGGTGAGCGCGAACGGCACGACGGCCACCTTCACGGTTCCGGCGACGCCGACCCTGGTGCGCTGCATCGTGACCAACACGCGGACGTCCGCCACGGTGACGCTGCAGAAGACCTGGGTGGGCGCCGCCGCAGGCGACCAGGCCGACCTGAGCATCAGCGGCAGCGACGCCGGCACGACCGGCTCGGCCACCTCGACGGCCACCGGCGCCGCGGGCAGCGAGACCGACACGACGCATCGGGCCACCGCGACCGTCTACTCGGGCGGCACGGTCGACCTGGGCGAGACCCTGTCGGCCGGCAACACCGGCTCGTACACCTCGTCGATCAGCTGCACGCCCGGAACGGGCTTCACGGCCGGCGCGGGCGGCCAGGGCGGCACCCTGAACATCGGGGCCGCCCCCGTCGACATCACCTGCACCGTCGTCAACACGCGCGCCTCGAGCGCGCTGTTCGTGCTGCAGAAGAGGTGGAGCAACGGGGCGTCCGGCGACACCGCCGACCTCTCGGTGACGGGCGGCACGAGCAACGGCACGGCCACCGCGAACGTGCCCGCGAGCGGCACGGGCCTGTCGCCCGACACGGTCGTCGTCCCCGTCGACGCCGGCCAGACACTCGACCTCACCGAGATCGCGGGCACCGGCAACACGGGCACGTACACCTCCTCGCTCGCGTGCGACCAGCCGGGACTCATCGCCACCGGCGCCGACGGCCGCAGCGGCAGCTATGCGGTGACCGCGACCTCGGGCACGATCGTGTGCACCTTCACCAACACCCGCACCTCGGCGCACGTGACGCTGCGGAAGGTCTGGGTGAACGGCGCCGCGAACGACACCGCCGACCTCGCGGTCGGCGGCAGCGACGCCGGGACGGCGGGTGCGGCCACGGCGACCGCCACCGGCGCCACCGGCGCCCAGACCGCTGCGAACACGGCCACCGCCACGATCTTCTCCGGCGGCACCGTGACCCTCAGCGAGGCGCTCGGCACGCGGAACGTCGGACGCTACACCTCGACGCTCAGCTGCGACAACGGCACCACCGCCACGGGCACCGCCGGCGGGTTCACGGTGCCGACGCCGCCGGTCGACGTCGTGTGCACCTTCACCAATACCCGCACCTCGTCGACGGTGACCCTGCAGAAGGCCTGGGTGAACGGCGCGACGGGCGACACCGCCGACCTCGCGGTCAGCGGCAGCGACCCCGGCACCGCCGCCTCCGACCGGTCCACCGCCAGCGGTGCCGCCGGCACCGAGACGGACACCGCCCATCGCGCCACCGCCACGGTGTTCTCCGGCGAGACCGTCACCGTCGGCGAGACGCTCGGCACGGGGAACACCGGCAGCTACACCTCGGCGCTGAGCTGCGACAACGGCACGTCCGCCGACGGCACGAGCGGAAGCTTCACCGTGTCGTCGACGCCCACCCCCGTGACCTGCACCATCACCAACACGCGCACCTCGGCCGCCCTCGCCGTGCTCAAGCGCTGGGTGAACGGCGCGGCCGGCGACGAGGCCGGACTCGCCGCCCGGACCACCGACCCGACATCCGCGCAGGGCGCCACCGCGACGGTGCCCGCAGGGGGCACCGGGGTGTCGAGCCAGGTCGTGATCACGACGATCTTCTCGGGCGAGCACGTCGCCGTCAGCGAGAGCCTGCCGCCGACGGGTGGGAGCAACTTCGGCACGTACACGTCCGCCCTCGCCTGCACCGACGGGACCACCGGCGGGACATCCGGCGCGCTCGTCATCCCCGCCGCGCCCGGCCCCACGATCTGCACCTTCACCAACACCCGCACCACGACCGCGGTCGAGCTGACCAAGAGCTGGGTCAACCCGATCACGGGCGACCACGTGTCGCTCACGATCGGCGACGGCGGCCGCTCCGCCGTGGGGTCGAGCACCGCGCCGAACACGACGACGAACGCGACCCTCGCCGTGTTCTCCGGTGAGACCGTCACCCTCGCCGAGCAGTACCTCGTGGGCAACGCCGACAACTACGACACGACGCTCGCGTGCGACAACGGGGTGAGCGTGACGGGCGGCTCGTTCGTCGTGCCCGGCACGCCGCCGACGCCCATCGTCTGCACCTTCACCAACACGCGCAAGCACGCCACCCTCACGCTGAACAAGGCGTGGGTCAACGCGGTCGGCGGCGACCAGACCGCGCTGTCGATCTCGGGCACGGATGCCGCGACATCCGGCTCGGCGACCGCCACCGCCCCCGCGAGCGGCACCGGAGCCTCCCCGCAGACCGCCACCGCCACCGTCTTCGTCGGCGAGACCGTGACGCTCGGCGAGCAGCTCGACGTCAACAACCTCGCCAGCTATCTCGCGGCGATCAGCTGCACACCCGCCGCCGGCTTCACGGCCGACGCCGACGGCCAGGGCGGCACCCTGGTCGTGGGGTCCCAGCCGGCCGGGTCCGAGCCGCCCGCCGTCAGCTGCACGGTGACGAACACCCGCAGCCAGGCCCAGGCCGTGTTCGAGAAGCGCTGGGTCGACGGCGCCGCCGGCGACACGGCCACGCTGGCCATCAGCGGATCCGACCCGGCGACGGCGCAGGGCGCCGGCGCGACCCGGGTCTCGACCGCGGCGGGCACCGTCGGGCCCGACCTCGACACGCGCAGCCGCGCCGCCGCGCCGATCTACGCCGGCGAGAGCGTCACGTTCACCGAGACCCTCGGCTCAAGCGACACCGGCACGTACACCTCGGGGATCACCTGCAACACCGGGGCGAGCACGCCGGGCACGAGCATCACCGTCACCATTCCGACCCCGCCCGTCGCAGTCAGCTGCATCGCCACCAACACCCGCACCTCGGCGACCGTGACCCTGATCAAGGAGTGGCGTGGCGCCCAGGCCGGCGATCAGGCCGACCTGAGCATCAGCGGCAGCGACGCCGGCACGACCGGCTCGGCGACCTCGATCGCCACCGGAGCGGCGGACCAGACCGACAGCGGTCACGCGGCGACGGCGACGATCTACTCGGGCGGCACCGTCAACCTCGGCGAGACCCTGCCCGCCGGCAACACGGGCGCCTACACCTCGTCGATCAGCTGCACGCCCGGCGACGGCTTCACCGCCGGCGCGGGCGGCCGGGGCGGCACGCTCACCCTCGGCGCCGCCCCCGTCGACGTCACCTGCACCGTCATCAACACGCGGGCCACGACCGCGCTGCTGGTCGTGCAGAAGAGCTGGACGAACGGCGCGCTCGGCGACACGGCGAACCTCACCGCCACCGGCGGCAACCAGGACGGCGCCGCTGCCGCCACCGTGCCCGGAGGCGGCAGCGGGCTCTCGGCCGCGACCGTCGTCGTGCCGGTGGACGCCGGGCAGAGCATCGACCTCGGCGAGGTGCTGCCGACCGGCGACACCGGGACCTACACGTCCGCCCTCAGTTGCGATCAGAGCGGTCTGACAGCCGCCGCCGACGGGCGCAGCGGCACGTTCGAGGTGCCTGCCTCCGGCGCGGCGACCACCGTCTGCACCTTCACCAACACGCGCACCTCCGCCCGCCTCACGCTGCAGAAGGCATGGGTCGACGGCGCCGCGGGCGACCTGGCCGACCTCTCGATCACGGGCACCGACGCCGGAACCGCCGGAGGCAACACCTCGACGGCGAGCGGCGCGGCGGGCACCCAGCTCGACGGCGCCCACACGGCGGCGGCGACCATCTTCTCCGGCGGCACCGTCACGGTCGCCGAGGGCCTCGGCGCGACGAACGTGGGCAGCTACGCCTCCGAGCTGAGCTGCGTCTCGGGCGGCACGACCGTCGCGACGGCGAACGGCACGAGCGGCGGATTCACCGTGCCTGCGACCCCCGCCGACGTGACCTGCACCTTCACCAACACCCGCACCGAGGCGACGGTGCAGTTGAGGAAGACCTGGGACAACGGCGCCGCCGACGACACGGCCGCGCTGTCGATCACCGGCACCGACCCCGCCACCACGGGTGCTGCGACATCCACCGCCACCGGGGCCACCGGCCTCGAGGCCGACACGACGAACGTGGCCGGCGCGCGCGTCTTCTCCGGCGAGATCGTCACGCTGGGCGAGCTGCTCGGCACGGGCAACACGGGCGGGTACTCCTCGGCGCTGAGCTGCGTGAGCGGCAGCACGACCGTCGCCACGGCGACCGGCACGAGCGGCCGGTTCATGGTGCCGAACCCGCCCCAGCCCGTGGTCTGCACCTTCACCAACACGCGCACCTCGGCGAGCCTCGCCGTGCTCAAGCAGTGGGTCAACGGCGCCGCCGGCGACGAGGTCGGACTCGCCGTGACCGGCAGCGTGCCGTCGACCGACAGCGGCACGACCGCGACGGTTCCCGGCAACGGGACGGGTGTGTCGAACACGTCCGTGACGACCACGATCTACTCGGGCGAACACGTCGAGGTGAGTGAGGATGCCGCACCGGGCGGGCACGCCAACACCGGCACTTACGCCTCGTCCCTGGCGTGCTCGAACGGCACGACCGGCACGACGACGGGCAGCTTCACCGTGCCGATCGCGCCGCACACCGAGATCTGCACCTTCACGAACACCCGCACCTCGGCGACACTCACCCTGCGCAAGGCGTGGCACGACGGCGCGGCCGGCGATCAGACCACGCTGTCGGTCAGCGGCAGCGACCCCGGCACGAGCGGCACCGCCGTCTCGACCGCCACCGGCGCGGCCGGCACCGAGACCGACACGACCCACGTCGCGGCCGCCACGATCTTCTCGGGCGAGACCGTCGACCTGGGCGAGCAGCTGTCGGCCGGCAACACCGGCGCCTACACCTCGGGCATCGCGTGCACCCCGACCGCGGGCTTCACCGCGGGGGCGGGCGGCCAGGCGGGCACGCTGGTGGTGGGCGCCTCCCCCGCCGACGTCGCGTGCACCGTGACGAACACCCGCTCGGCCACCGGCGTGCTGACGCTGCAGAAGAACTGGGTGAACGGCTTCCCCGGTGACGCCGCGGACCTCACCGCGCACGGCCTGCTCGCCGACGGCACGACGACCGCGACCGTGCCGGGCAGCGGGGGCGGCATCTCGAGCGACAAGGTCGTGATCCCGATCACGGCCGGCGAGACGCTGCAGCTGGGCGAGGCCGTGCCGGGCGGCGGCCACAGCAACACCGGCGACTACACGTCGCACCTCGCCTGCGACCAGCCGGGCCTGACGGCCGCGGCCGGCGGACGTGCCGGCGCGTTCACCGTGGCCGCAGGCACGAGCGCCGTGACGTGCACCTTCACCAACACCGCACCGGCGCCCGGTCTCGGCATCGTCAAGCGGGTCACGTCGAACACCCTGAACGCCGACCTGAGCTCGACCGTGGTCTACGACATCGCGGTGACCAACACCGACAGCGTGCGGGCGGCCGTGTTCACGCTCGCCGACCGGCTCGGCTTCGGCGCCGGCATCCGCATCGACTCCGCGACCGCGACCGGACAGGACGTCGACCCGGCGTGGAACGGCGTGAGCGTGACGACCCTGGTCGCGAGCTCGACACTCGGCGCCCAGGCGACCACGCACTACACGGTGACGGTGCACGCGACCGTGCTGCCCGGCGCGACCGCAGCCGACCAGAGCTGCAGCGTCGGCGGCGGCTTCCGGAACACGGCCGACGTGAGCGTCGTGGCGCCGAGCGCCCGTGCGGCCGACCCCTCGGCCACCGCGTGCGCCGACCCGATCCAGCCGCCGGCCGCGATCGGGCCGCCCGTGCCGATCCGGCCGCCGGGCCCCCTCGCGGTGACGGGCTCCGACGTGTCGCTCGCCGTGCTCGCGGCCGGAGTGCTGCTCGCCGGCGGAGGGGCCGTGCTCATCGCCGTGAGCCGTCGTCGCCGGGCGCAGTGATGCAGGCCGCGAAGGCGGTCAGCCGAGCAGCACGGCCGACGCGCCCGCGATGAGGATGCCGCGGACATCCGTCGCGCCGTCGACGGCCGAGCTGTGCGCGGTCGAGTTGAGCAGGCCGAACACCGCCTGCACCGTGACGCGCAGCTCGGCGCGACTCGCCTCGGGGCGCAGCTCGGCGAGCAGGTCGACCCAGCCCTCGAGGTAACGGCGCTGCAGCGCGCGCACGATGTGGTTCTGCGCGTCGGGCAGGGTCGCGAGCTCGCGGTCCTGCAGGCGGATGACGTCGGGCTCGCTCGTCGCGAAATCGGCGTGGAAGGCGATGAGGCGCAGCAGGGTCTCGCGTGCCGTGCCCCCTGCCGCCCGCGCGGCGCCCAACCCCTCGACGAGGCGCTCGCTGACCCCCACGAGGATCTCGGCGAGGATCGCGTCCTTCCCGGCGAAGTGCCGGTAGAGGGCCGGACCGCTCACCCCGACGGCCTCACCCAGGTCGTCGATCGACACGGCGCGGAAACCGCGGGCCGCGAACAGGCGGCTGGCGGCGTCGAGGTACCTCTGCCGCGTCTCGGCTTTGGCCGTGGAACGCCAGGTGCGGCCGGCGGGCGGTTCGATCCGGGGGTCTGGCACGGGCATCCTCGACAACTCAGTTAGCGATCGATAACATGCTGTCAGCCCACGAAAACGGATGTCAATGGAGACGTCGATGGAGCCGTTGCAGAGCGCCGTGCGCCTCGGCAGTGCCGAGTTCGCCGCCAACGCCGCGGGCCAGCGCGCCCTCGTCGACGAGCTGCGCACGCGCCTCGACCGCGCGGCGCAGGGCGGCCCCGACACCGCGCGGACGCGGCACGTCGAGCGCGGGAAGCTGCTCGCGCGCGACCGCATCGACCGCCTGCTCGACCGCGGCAGCCCGTTCCTCGAGCTCGCTCCGCTCGCCGCCGAGGGGCTCTACGACGGCGAGGCGCCTGCCGCCGGCGTCGTCGCCGGCATCGGGCTCGTGCACGGCCGGCACGTCATGGTCGTGGCCAACGACGCGACCGTGAAGGGCGGCACCTACTTCCCCCTCACCGTGAAGAAGCACCTGCGCGCGCAGGAGGTCGCCCGCGAGAACCTGCTGCCCTGCGTCTACCTCGTCGACTCGGGCGGCGCCTTCCTGCCCATGCAGGACGAGGTCTTCCCCGACCGCGAGCACTTCGGGCGCATCTTCTACAACCAGGCGCGGATGTCGCGCGACGGCATCCCGCAGATCTCCGCCGTCATGGGCTCGAGCACGGCGGGCGGCGCCTACGTGCCCGCGATGAGCGACGAGACCGTGATCGTGCGCGGCCAGGGCACGATCTTCCTCGGCGGCCCACCGCTCGTGAAGGCCGCGACGGGCGAGGTCGTGAGCGCGGAGGACCTCGGCGGCGGCCTGACCCACGCACGGCTCTCGGGCGTCGTCGACCACCTCGCCGCCGATGACGACGACGCGCTGCGCATCGTGCGCGACATCGTCGCGACCCTTCCCCCGGCCGCCGAGCGGGCGTGGGAGGTCGAGGATTCCGAGGAGCCGGCGTTCCCGGCATCCGAGCTCTACGGCGTCGTCCCCACGAGCCTGCAGGCCTCGTACGACGTGCGCGAGGTGATCGCGCGCCTCGTCGACGGCAGCCGCTTCCACGAGTTCAAGCGCGAGTACGGCACGACGCTCGTGACGGGCTTCGCACGCATCCACGGCCACCCCGTCGGCATCGTCGCGAACAACGGCGTGCTGTTCGGCGAGTCGGCGCTCAAGGGCGCGCACTTCATCGAGCTGTGCGACCGGCGGCGGGTGCCGCTGCTGTTCCTGCAGAACATCACGGGGTTCATGGTGGGGCGGGAATACGAGGCGTCCGGCATCGCCAAGCACGGCGCCAAGATGGTCACGGCCGTCGCTTGCGCGCGCGTGCCGAAGCTCACGGTCGTGATCGGCGGGTCGTTCGGCGCGGGGAACTACTCGATGGCGGGGCGCGCATACGCGCCGCGCTTCCTGTGGATGTGGCCGGGCGCGCGCATCTCGGTGATGGGCGGGCCGCAGGCGGCGTCCGTGCTGTCGACCGTGCGGCGCGACCAGCTCGAGGCGCGCGGCGAGGCGTGGTCGGCCGATGAGGAGGCCGCGTTCCGCGCCCCGCTGATCGCGCAGTACGACGAGCAGGGCAGTCCCTACTACTCGACCGCGCGGCTGTGGGACGACGGCGTGATCGACCCCGCGCAGACGCGCACCGTCGTCGGGCTCGCGCTCGAGGTGTGCGCGCACGCCCCGCTCGACGACGTCGCCTACGGCGTCTTCCGGATGTGAGCGCGATGTTCGAGAGCGTGCTGGTCGCCAACCGGGGCGAGATCGCGTGCCGCGTCATCCGCACGCTGCGCTCGCTCGGCATCCGCTCGATCGCGGTGTTCAGCGATGCGGATGCCTCGGCGCGGCATGTCCGCGAGGCCGATGTCGCGGTGCGCATCGGACCCGCGCGCGCCGCCGACAGCTACCTGTCGATCGAGCGCATCGTCGCCGCCGCGGTCGCGCAGGGGGCGCAGGCGATCCACCCGGGCTACGGCTTCCTCGCCGAGAACGCGGGGCTCGCGCGGGCGTGCGCCGCCGCGGGCATCGTGTTCATCGGCCCCGGTGTCGAGGCGCTCGAGGTGATGGGCGACAAGATCCGGGCGAAGCAGCGGGTCGCGGCTCGCGGCGTGCCGACGGTGCCCGGCCTCGCCGAGCCGGGGCTGAGCGACGCGCAGCTCATCGCGGCCGCACCGGGCATCGGCTTCCCTGTGCTGATCAAGCCGTCGGCGGGCGGGGGCGGCAAGGGCATGCACGTCGTCGAGAGCGCGGACGGGCTGGCGGATGCCCTCGCCGCGGCGCGACGCGAGGCATCCGCCTCGTTCGGCGACGACACGCTGTTCCTCGAGCGCTACGTGCACACCCCGCGGCACATCGAGGTGCAGGTGCTCGCCGATGCGCACGGCACGACGGTGCACCTCGGCGAGCGCGAGTGCTCGCTGCAGCGCCGGCACCAGAAGGTCGTCGAAGAGGCGCCGTCGCCGCTGCTCGACACCGCGACGCGCGAGCGCATCGGGCAGGCCGCGGTCGAGACGGCGCGCAGCGTCGGCTACGTCGGGGCGGGCACGGTCGAGTTCATCGTGTCGGCGGACGCACCGGGCGAGTTCTTCTTCATGGAGATGAACACGCGGCTGCAGGTCGAGCACCCCGTGACGGAGCTCGTGACCGGGCTCGATCTCGTCGAGCAGCAGCTGCGGGTGGCGGCGGGCGAGCCGCTCGGCTTCGCGCAGGCGGATGTCCTTCTCGACGGCCATGCGATCGAGGCGCGCGTGTATGCCGAGGACCCGCAGCGCGGCTTCCTGCCGACCGGCGGCCGGGTGCTCGAGCTCGCCGAGCCGGCGGGCTCCGGCATCCGCGTCGACAGCGCGCTCGCGCCCGGGGTCGAGGTGACGGCCGACTACGACCCGATGCTCGCCAAGGTCGTCGCGTGGGCGCCGGACCGCACCGGCGCGATCGGCCGGCTGCGGGCGGCGCTCGGCGGATTCTCCTCGCTCGGCGTGCCGAACAACACCGAGTTCCTGCGACTGCTGCTCGACGACGCCGACGTGCGCGCCGGGCGGCTCGACACAGGGCTCATCGAGCGGCGGCTCGACACGCTGCGGTTCCGCGCGGCCGACGACGGGGTGATGGCGGCGGCCGCGCTCGTGCTGCACGCGCTCGAGGCCGGGGGCGGTGCCGCCGTTGCCGTCGGCTGGGCGCGGCGCGACGGCTGGCGGCTGGGACGAGCCGCCCCGAGCCGGTACGCGCTCGACGCGGACGGCCACAGCGCCGTCGTCGCGGTGCGCGAGGGCGCGGACGGCTGGACTGTGGCGGTCGACGCAGGGGCGGAGCTCGAGGCATCCGTCGAGCTCGAGGGCGCGCGTGCGCGCGTCCGCGTCGGCGAGGCGGTCGCCGAGTGGGTGTTCGCGCGCGACGGCGCGCGGCTGCTGCTCGCGCAGGGCGGGGCGGCGTGGGCCGTGGGCGAACGCGCCGGGGGCGACCGGGCGGATGCCTCGGCCGAGGCATCCCCCGAGCTCCGCTCCCCCATGCCGGGCACGGTCACCGTGCTGTCAGTCGTCGACGGCGCGGAGGTCGCCGAGGGCGACGCGGTCGCCGTCGTCGAGGCGATGAAGATGGAGCACGTCCTGCGGGCGCCGCGGGCGGGGCGCGTCGCACTCAACGTGGAGCGCGGGGCGCAGGTGCGCGCCGGTGAGGTCGTCGCCGTGGTGGAGGGAGCGACATGAGCGAGGAGAGGCGCGTCGTGCAGCGCGGGCTGTACTACGACGAGCTCGAGGAGGGCGTCGTCTATGCGCACCGCCCCGGGCGCACGGTGACCGAAGCCGACAACGTGCTGTTCACGACCCTCACGATGAACACGCAGGCGCTGCATCTCGACGCCGCGTGGGCCGCCGAGACGGAGTTTGGCGAGCGGCTCGTGAACAGCATGTTCACGCTCTCGACGATGGTCGGGTTGTCGGTCGCGCAGCTCACGCAGGGCACGATCGTGGCGAACCTCGGCTTCAGCGAGGTGCGGTTCCCACACCCCGTGCGCGCGGGCGACACCCTGCTGTGCGAGACGCGCGTGCGATCGAAGCGGTTGTCGGCGAGCCGGCCCGGGCAAGGTGTCGTCGAGCTCGAGCACACCGGGCTCAACCAGCGCGGCGAGGTCGTCGGGGTGGCGGTGCGCGCGGTGCTGATGCAGTGTCTGCCGGGCGGGGTCTCATGATCGCCGGGGGCCTCGGGCCCGCTCTGCTGTTCTGCCCGGGCGACCGGCCCGATCGGTATGCCAAGGCGGCCGCGGCGGCCGATGCCGTGATCGTCGATCTCGAGGACGCGGTGGGGTTCGGGGCGAAGGATGCCGCGCGGGCGGCGCTGCGGGCCGCCGCCGGGGTGCTCGACCCCGCGCGCACGATCGTGCGGGTGAACCCCGCCGCGAGCGGGCTGCAGGCCGCCGACCTCGAGGCGGTGCGCGCGACGCCGTTCCGGCTGGTGATGCTCGCGAAGGCGGAGTCGGCGGCGGAGGTCGACCGGCTCGCTGACGTCAGTGGGGTCAACGGCCGCAGAGTGATCGCGCTGTGCGAGACCGCGCGCGGGGTGGCCGTCGCCGAGCAACTGTCGGCGCACCCGGCCGTGCTGGGCCTGGCTTGGGGGGCCGAAGATCTCGTGGCGTCGCTCGGCGGGACATCCAGCCGCTCCCCCGACGGCGGCTATCGCGACGTCGCGCGCGCGGCCCGCGCCCGCGTGCTGCTCGCCGCGGGCGCGGCCGGCAAGCCCGCGTTCGACGCCGTGCACCTCGACCTCGCCGACGAGGCAGGGCTCGCGGCCGAGGCCGAGGACGCTGCCGCGTCGGGCTTCGCCGGCACACTGTGCATCCACCCGCGCCAGGTCGCGGTCGTACGGCGTGCCTTCGCGCCGTCGCCCGAGACGCTCGCCTGGGCGCGCGCGGTGCTGCGCGCGGCCGAGGCGGCGGGCGGCGGCGTGTTCGCCGTCGACGGCCGGATGGTCGACGAGCCGCTGCTGCGACAGGCGCGCGAGCTGGTGCGGCGCGCCGACGCGCCGGTTGGGACGGAGGAGAACGAGGATGCCTGAACCGCTGCAGTCCGAGCTGCCGGACGAGTACCGCCTGCTGCGCGAGACCGTCCGCGACTTCGCTCGGCAGGTCGTCGCCCCGGTCGCGGCGCGGCACGACGAAGAGCACAGCTTCCCCTACGAGGTCGTCGCCGAGATGGGCGCGCTCGGGCTGTTCGGCCTGCCGTTCCCCGAGGAGTACGGCGGCGCGGGCGGCGACTACTTCGGGCTCTGCCTCGCCGTCGAAGAGCTCGCCGCGGTCGACCAGAGCATCGCCATCACGCTCGAGGCCGGCGTCTCGCTGGGCGCGATGCCGGTGTACCGCTTCGGCACCGACGCGCAGCGCGCCGAGTGGCTGCCGCAGCTCACGACGGGCGAGGCGCTCGGCGCGTTCGGGCTGACCGAGCCGGATGCCGGCAGCGATGCCGCCGGCACGCGCACCACCGCGCGCGAGGACGGCGACGAGTGGGTCGTCAACGGCAGCAAGCAGTTCATCACCAATTCGGGGACATCCCTCACCCGTCTGATCACGATCACGGCCGTCACGGGCCGGGGCGAGGACGGGAAGGAGATCTCGACGATCCTCGTGCCGGCCGGCACGCCCGGGCTCACCGTCTCGCCGCCGTACAGCAAGGTGGGCTGGAACGCGTCCGACACCCACGGCCTCGCCTTCACGGATCTGCGCGTGCCGCGGTCTCACCTGCTCGGCGAGCGGGGGCGCGGCTACGCCAACTTCCTGCGCATCCTCGACGAGGGGCGCATCGCGATCGCGGCGCTCGCGACCGGCGCCGCGCAGGGGTGCGTCGATGAGAGCATCCGCTACGCGCAGACGCGCACGGCGTTCGGGCAGGCGATCGGCTCGTACCAGGCGATCGCGTTCAAGATCGCGCGCATGCAGGCCCGCGCCCACGTCGCCCGGCAGGCCTACTACCGCGCCGCCGCGCTCATGCTCGCCGACAAGCCGTTCAAGACCGAGGCGTCGATCGCCAAGCTGGTCGCGAGCGAGGCCGCGATGGACAATGCGCGGGATGCCACGCAGATCTTCGGCGGCAACGGGTTCATGAACGAATACTCGGTCGCACGGCACTATCGGGACTCGAAGATCCTCGAGATCGGCGAGGGCACCTCGGAGGTGCAGCTCATGCTGATCGCGCGGTCGATGGGGTTGTGAGGCGGGGCTGGCTGGCTGGCTGGCTGGCGCTGCGTATCTTCCACAGCACAGACGTCATCTTTCGCGAGTTGTACACATATTCCTATTTCTATATTCTCATTCTCCTTTGTTAATCGTATATTTGTTCTATGCCTTCGGTGCTCGAACAATTGCGGGAACTGGCCGGTTCGGTCGCCAGTTCGATCCCCGCTGCGGGCGAGCTGACCTCACTGTCGGCGACGGAGGAAGCCGAGGCGTTGCGGGTGCTGGGCAGCATCCGCACCGCGATCTGTGAGCCGATCTCACTGCTGGCGGCAGACATCCAGCGCAAGTCCGAGAGGGCTCTCGGCACGGCGGGGCTCGCGCAGCGCAACGGCTTCAAGGACGGCATCGGGTTCATCCAGGACGCACTCGGCGGCCCGCGCGACGAGGCCGCGCGGCTGGTGCGCGAAGGCGCGTTGCGCGAGGCCGGCGAGCAGCTGACCGCACTGATGCCCGGGCCGTTGGTCGGCACAGGCGTTGCCGGCGACGGAGTCGGCTCCGGCACGAACCGGGCCAGCGAGATCGACGGCGATAGCGGCGCACCCGACAGCGCCATCGGTCGGTCCGGCATGCCTGGGGGCGCTTCCATCCCAACGGAGCCCTCGATCGCGTTCCTGCGCGCCCTGCCCGGCCCGTGGGACGCGCCCGTGGCGGTGGCGCTGCGCTGCGGCTGGCTGTCGGCCTCGCAAGCCGACGCCCTGCGCCGCGGCCTCGGCACCCCACGCAGCACCGAGCTGGAAGACGCCTGGCGAAGCGGCGCCCTCGACCTCATCGCCGACACCTGGGCCGCGCACTGGTGCCCTGAAGACCTCGCCCGCGCCGCACGGCGCCTGCGCGCCTGCCTCGACACCGTCGCGGCCGCCGCCGAAGCCCAGCAACGCTACGAGCAGAGATCGCTTCGCCGCTTCGTCCGCGCATCCGGCATGGTCCACTACGACCTCGAACTCGACCCGGAATCCGATGCCCGCCTCTACGGCCCCATCAAGCGCCTCCTCTCGCCTCGCTTCGGCGGGCCCCGCTTCACCGCAGCAGACGACATCGCCGCAGCCTCAGACCTCGAAGCCGACCCGAGAACCAACGAGCAGCTCCAGGTCGACACCCTCATCGAGCTCGTCGACCGCGCCGTGAACTGCGACAACGGCCAGGTGTTCAAGACCCGCGAACCCCAGGTCATGGTGGCCGTCACGAGCGAGGAACTCCGCAAGGCCGTCGCCGGCGAGCCCGGCATCGCGTTCCTCAGCGGCCGCGACGAACCGATCACCGCCGTCGACGCCCTCCGCATGATCTGCACCGGCGGGTTCACGCCGATCCTCTTCGACGAGACCGGGCAGGCCATCGACGTCGGCAAAGACCAGCGCTACTTCACCGGCAGGCAACGAAAAGCCATGACCGTCCGCGACGGCGGCTGCATGTACCCCGGCTGCAACCGCCCGCCCGAAGACTGCGAAGCCCACCACATCAACCCCTGGGCGCAGCACCCATCCCATCGCACCTCAGAAGTGCGGGACGGCATCCTCCTCTGCCGCAGACACCACAAACTCATCCACGACCACGGTGCCGCGATCCGACGCAACCGCGGCGAATACCTGCTGCACTGGCCCGGCAGACCACCCGTCAGGCTCCTCGCCAAATCCGGCATCCAGACTCAGCTGGCCGCAGAGGGGGCCGGCACATGAGCGAAAGACCCACCGCCGGGCGCGTTCGCCCTCGAGCGCCGCTGCTCGTCAAGCATCGCGGCTCCTCACACACCACCGTCCTTCACACGCTGCGAGGGCCGCGGCGCGACGTTCAGCCGCACGACCTCGGCAAGGCTCGCTGCTGCTACTACTCCGAGAGCGGGGTCGGCGCGGCATACACGAGGTCGAATCGCTCGCACACGACAGGCAGGTCCGGAGCGAAGCCACTCTCATTTCGAGACTTCCGGCGCCAGAATCGCTCGTGCTCCCGCCTCCACGACTCGAGCGTCCGGTCGTCTTCGCCCTCCGCACGGGCGTGCTCCGCGTCGACCTCGCCGAATCGGACGACCGTGACGTCGGTCGTCTCGATCACCGCACGTGGGCTACCGGCGCCATCCAGCAGGATGCTGAGGTCTCCGGCCTGCGGCAGCTTCTCACCGGCCGCCGCGTACTCCCGCAGCAATGAAGAGGTCGCCGTCTTGATGCCTGCCAGTACCAGTCCCAGCAACTCGTCGGCCTGCCCTGGGTCGGCCCCGAACGCCCAGGCCGGCGCCGGCTGCGGCGACAGCCGCGGTTCGGCAGCACGGGCCGCGGCCCAGAACCGCGCGAAAGCCGCCTCTGTCACAGCGTCAGGGTATCGAGGTGATCGCGCAGCAATTTGTCGACGGGGAACCGTGATGATCAGCGTGTCACTCTGGCCACCGGTTCTACGCGGGCCGACAACGCCGATACCGCCACCACAGGGCCGCTTACCGACGCGGAACCCTGATGATCAGCGCGTCGCCCTGGCCGCCGCCGCCGCACAGGCCGACGGCACCGATGCCGCCACCGCGGCGCTCGAGCTCCTTCGCGAGGTGCAGGGCGAGACGGGCGCCCGACATCCCGATCGGATGCCCCAGCGCAATCGCTCCCCCGTCGACGTTCACCCGGTCGAGACTGACGCCGAGCTTCGTCGCCGAAGCGATGCCGACCGCGGCGAAGGCCTCGTTGATCTCGATCAGGTCGAGATCCGCCGGAGTGATGCCCTCGCGCTCGCAGGCCCGCGCGATCGCGTTCGCCGGCTGGTGCTGCAGCGAGTTGTCGGGGCCCGCGACCATGCCGTGCGCTCCGACCTCGGCGAGCCACGACAGGCCCTCGGCCTCCGCCTTCGCCCGGCTCATGACGACCACCGCCGCAGCACCATCGCTGATCTGCGAGGAGTTGCCCGCGGTCACCGTGCCCTCGGGGCTGAACGCGGGCGCGAGCCGCGCAAGAGCCTCGGCGGTGCTGTCCGGGCGGATGCCCTCGTCCTGCGCCACGACCACCGGGGTGCCCTTGCGGGCAGGGACCTCGACCGGCACGACCTCCGCGTCGAACCGCCCCGCCTGCCATGCCGCGGCCGCCCGCGCATGCGACGCGGCCGCGAAGTCATCCTGGGCCGCGCGGCCGATGGGCTGCTTCAGGTTGTGGTTCTCGGTGAGCAGCCCCATCGCGATGCCCTCAAAGGCGTCCTCGAGACCGTCGAGCGCCATGTGGTCGGCCATCGACACCGAGCCGAACTTGAAGCCGGTGCGCGAGCCGCGCAGCAGGTGCGGCGCCTGCGACATCGATTCCTGGCCACCGGCGACGATCGTGTGGAGATCGCCCGACCGGATGAACTGGTCCGCGAGGATGATCGACTGGAGGCCCGAGAGACACACCTTGCCGACCGTCATGGCCGGGACATCCATCGGGATGCCCGCCGCCACGGCCGCCTGGCGGGCCGGCAGCTGCCCTGCGCCCGCGGTGAGCACCTGGCCCATGAGCACGTATTCGATGGCGGCCGGCGCCACGCCCGCCCGCTCGAGCGCCGCACGGATCGCGACCCCGCCGAGCTGTGCGGCGGTCATGCTCGACAGGCCGCCGAGGAACTTCCCGATCGGCGTGCGGGCCCCGTCGACGATGACGGAGGTGGGCTGGTCGGCGCTCATTGCGGGGGCATCCTCAGTGCGGCATCCATGCGGATGGTCTCTCCGTTCAGGTAGTCGTGCTGCGCCAGCATCATCACGAGCTGGGCGTACTCGCGCGGCCGGGCGAGCCGCTTCGGGAACGGCACCCCGGCCGCGAGCGAGTCGCGCACCTCGTCGCCCAGACCCGCGAGCATGGGCGTGTCGACGATGCCCGGCGCGATGGTGCAGACCCGGATGCCGTTGCGCGCCAGGTCGCGCGCCGCCGTGATCGTGAGGCCGACAACGCCGCCCTTCGACGCCGCGTAGGCGGCCTGACCGATCTGGCCCTCGTAGGCCGCGACCGATGCGGTGTTCACGATCAGGCCGCGCTGGCCTTCGGCGTCCGGTTCGGTCTCGGCCAGGCGCGCGGCCGCGAGGCGCAGCACGTTGAAGGTGCCCACGAGGTTCACCTCGATGGTGCGGCGGAACAGGTCGAGCGGGTGCGGGCCCTGCGACGACAGCACCCGCTTGGCGGGCGCGATGCCGGCGCAGTTCACCGCGAGCCGCAGCGGCGGAGCGCCGTCAAGGCGCGCGAGGGCGTTCGTCACGTCGCCCTCGCTCGTGACATCCGCCCCGACGTAGTCGACGCCCGGCACGGCCGCGTCGCCCATCTTCTCGATGCCGGCGGCCAGGTCGAGCCCGACGACGTGCACGCCGCGCCCGGCGAGCTCGGCGACCGTCGCCGCACCCAGCCCTGATGCCGCGCCCGTCACGAGCGCCGATGAGTGTGAGAGATCCATTGCTTCCTCCGTGTTCCTGTGCCCTACGCCCTGTGACTCCGTCGCCCTCTTGCTGCTGCACTGTTTCGCCGTTGTTCTGTTGCGCTGTTCTGCTGATGCGGCAACTCAGCCGCGATGCCTCAGTCGTGGCTGAAGTCCGGCGTGCGCTTCTCGAGGAAGGCGGCCATGCCCTCCTTCTGGTCGCGCAGCGCGAACATGCTCTGGAAGGCGCGCTTCTCGAAGCGGATGCCCTCGGCCAGCACCGTCTCGAACGCGACGTCGACGGCCTCCTTCGCGGCATAGACCGCCGGCAGCGACTTCCCGGCGATGACCGCCGCGGTCGCGAGCGCGTCGTCGAGCAGTTCTGCGCCGGGGATGACACGCGCCACGAGCCCGGAACGCTCGGCTTCCGCGGCATCCATCATGCGGCCCGTCAGGATCAGCTCCATGGCCTTCGCCTTGCCGATCGCGCGCGTCAGGCGCTGCGAACCGCCCATGCCCGGGATGACCCCGAGGTTGATCTCGGGCTGGCCGAACTTCGCGGTGTCGGCGGCGAGGATGAAGTCGCACATCATCGCCAGCTCGCAGCCGCCGCCGAGCGCGTAGCCGTTCACCGCCGCGATGCGCGGCGTGCGCAGCCGTGCGAAATCGGCCCAGCCGCCGAAGAGGTCGCCGACGTTCACCTCGCGGAAGCCCAACCCCGCCATCTCGGCGATGTCGGCCCCCGCCGCGAACGCGCGCCCGGTGCCGGTGAGCACGATCGCGCCGATGCCCTCGTCGCGGTCGAACTCGCTTGCAGCCTCCACGACCTCGCGCATCACGGTCGAGTTGAGCGCGTTCAGCGCCTCGGGCCGGTTCAGCGTGATGACGCCGACGCGCCCCTCGCGTCGCACCAGGATCGTCTCGAATTCGCTCACGCCATCGCCTCGCTCTCCCCCGGTGCGCCGCTGTGCGCCCGGATGTCCTCGATGATCGCCGAGAAGTCGAGGCCCCCGCCACCCTCGGCCGCGAAACGGCGGTACACCGCGGCCGCGAGCAACCCGAGCTCGGCGTGGATGCCGGCGTCGACGATGGCGTGCTCCGCGAGCCCGAGGTCCTTCGCCATGAGGGCGCCCGAGAACCCCGGCCGATAGTCGTTGTTCGCCGGGCTCGCCGACACCGGCCCCGGCACCGGGCAGTTCGTCGTGAGCGCCCAGCACTGCCCCGAGGCGTTCGAGGCGACGTCGAACAGCGCCTGGTGCGCGAGGCCGAGCCGTTCGCCGAGCACGAAGGCCTCGCTGACCCCGATCATCGAGATGCCGAGGATCAGGTTGTTGCACACCTTCGCCGCCTGGCCGAGACCGGGGCCGCCGCAGTGCACGATGCGACGCCCCATCACCTGCAGCACGGGCTCGGCGGTGGCGAAGTCCTCGTCGGAACCGCCGACCATGAACGCGAGCGTTCCCGCCTCGGCGCCCATGACGCCGCCCGAGACCGGCGCGTCGAGCGAGCGGAACCCCGCGCCCTGCGCGAGGCCGTGCACCGCCCGCGCATCGGCGACCGCGATGGTCGACGAGTCGATGAACAGGGTGCCGGCCCGGGCGGACGCCAGCAGGCCGGGCATCCCCGGGCTGCCCTGATAGGCGTCGATGACGTGCTGGCCCTGCTGCAGCATCGTGATCACGATGTCGACGTCGCGTGCGGCCGCCGCGGCCGACTCGGCGATCACCACCCCGTGCGCCGCGGCCGCCTCGTTGAGGGCCGACACGAGGTCGAAGCCCGTCACCCGATGACCGGCCGTCACGAGGTTCACGGCCATCGGGCCGCCCATGTGCCCGAGGCCGATGAATGCGATGTCCATGCGCGGTCCTCTCCCTCGCTCCCGGATCTCACTCGTTCCCGAAGTAGGCGGCGACGTCCGCCGGGTCGACGTCGTCGAGCGCGACCGGCTGCCAATGCGGCGTGCGGTCCTTGTCGATGACCTGCGCGCGGATGCCCTCCATGAAGTCGTGCGACGACAGCGCGTGCACCGAGACGACGAGCTCCTGCGCGAGGGCCGCCTCGAGGCTCGGCAGCCGCGCGGCCCTCCGCAGGGCCTCGAGCGTCACCGACACGGCGGTCGGCGAGAGCCGCTCGAGCAGCTCGGCGGTCTCGAGCGCGCGGGAGTTCGCCGCGTCGCCGCGCAGGCGCACCACGATCTCGGCGACCGTCGGCGCCGAGAACGCCGCATCGATCCAGCTGCGGTCGGCGGCGAGGCGCCCCGGCGGCGGGGACTCGGCGAAGCGCGCGACCACGGCGGAGGCATCGCCGGGCTTAGGCGCGGCTCCGGCCGCCGCCACTCCAGCGATCTCGGTCTCCGCCACCTGTGCCGTCTCAGACCTCTCCGGCCGGGCGACCATGGCGGCGGCATCCCCCGCAGCTGCGAGCGCCTCAACCAGCTCACCGAGCCGCTCGCTCGGCACGAAGTGGTCGGCGAAGCCCGTGAGGATCGCGTCGGCCGGGCCGGCCGGCAGCGCTGTGAGACCCAGGTAGGTTCCGAGCTCGCCCGGGGCATGCGAGAGCAGCCAGGTGCCGCCCACGTCGGGCACGAAGCCGATCGCGGTCTCGGGCATGCCGACCTTCGAGCGCTCGGTCACGACCCGGATCGCCGCGTGGCCCGCCAGCCCGACTCCGCCCCCGAGCGTCACGCCGTCCATGAGCGCGACGAAGGGCTTCGGGTAGCGCGCGATGTACGCGTTCAGCTCGTACTCCTCGGCCCAGAACGCGGCGGATGCCGAGCCGTCGCCGTCCCGCACGTCGTAGTACAGACCGACGACGTCGCCGCCCGCGCACAGCCCGCGGTCGCCGCGACCCGTCAGCAGCACGGTGCGCACGGTGTCGTCGTCGGCCCAGGAATGCAGCGCGGCGCCGATGGCCGTGACCATCTCGTGGGTGAGCGCGTTGATCGCGCGCGGCCGGTTGAGGATGATCTCGGCGACGCCTCCGCGCCGTGCGAACTCGACCGGGGCCATCGTCTCGACCGGGGCCATCGGTTCAGCAGGCGGCACAGCCGCGGGCTCGGCGCTCATCGGCCGTTCCGGATGATCGATCGTCCGACGATGAGGCTCATGATCTCGTTGGTCCCTTCGAGGATCTGATGCACGCGCAGGTCGCGCACGACCTTCTCGATGCCATAGTCGCTCAGATATCCGTAGCCGCCGTGGAGCTGCAACGCCTGGTTCGCGACCTCGAAGCCGGCATCCGTCGCGAAGCGCTTCGCCATCGCGCACAGCTCGACCGCGTCGGCGTCGCCCGCATCGAGCGCAGCCGCCGCGCGCTGCAGCAGCCCGCGCGCCGCCTCGAGCCTGGTGCGCATGTCGGCGAGGCGGAAGACGAGCACCTCCTGCGTGGCGAGCGGCTCGCCGAAGGCGCGCCGCTGCTTCAGGTAGGCGACCGTCCTCTCGAACGCCCACTGCGCGCCGCCGAGCGAGCACGCGCCGATGTTGACACGGCCGCCGTTGAGCCCCACCATGGCGATCGCGAAGCCCTCGCCCTCGACGCCGAGCCGGTTCGCGCGCGGCACGCGCACGCCGTCGAAGGTCACGCGGCGGGTCGGCTGCGCGTGCCAGCCCATCTTCTTCTCCTCGGGCCCGAATTCCAGGCCGGATGCCGTGCCCGGCACCGCGATCGCGGTGATGCCCTTGGGCCCCGGCTCGCCCGTGCGCGCCATGACGACGTAGACGTCGGACGAGCCCGCGCCCGAGATGAACTGCTTCTCGCCGGTGATGACGTAGTCGTCGCCGTCGGTGACCGCGCGAGTGCGCAGGGACGCGGCATCCGACCCGGCCTCCGCCTCGGTGAGGCAGTAGCTCGCGCGCAGCTCGAACGAGGCGAGGCCCGGCAGCCAGCGCGCCCGCAGCTCGTCGTCGCCGTAGCGGTCGATCATCCACGCGACCATGTTCTGGATCGACATGTAGGCCGCGATCGTCGGGTCGGCGCGGGCGAGCGCCTCGAAGACATAGGTCGCGTCGAGGCGGCTGAGACCGGCCCCGTAGCCGTCGCGCACGTAGACGCCGCCGAGTCCGAGCTCGCCGGCCTTGCGCAGCGCGTCGACCGGGAAGAAACCGGTGCGGTCCCACTCGAGCGCGTTCGGCGCGAGCTCGGCCTCCGCGAACTCGCGGACGGCGGCGACGATCGCGCGCTGCTCGCCGGTCAGGGCATCCATTGGGCCCCTCACTCCATCGTCGGGATGACGAAGCTGGCCTCTTCCCTGACCCCCGAGGGCCAGCGCGAGGTCACCGTCTTGGTCTTCGTGTAGAACCGGAACGCGTCGGGCCCGTGCTGGTTCAGGTCGCCGAAACCCGACTGCTTCCAGCCTCCGAACGTGTGATATGCGATCGGCACCGGGATCGGCACGTTGATGCCGACCATGCCCGTGTTCACGTGGGCGGCGAAGTCGCGCGCGGTGTCGCCGTCGCGGGTGAAGATCGCCACGCCGTTGCCGTAGGCGTGCTCGGAGGGAAGCCGCAGCGCGGCCTCGTAGTCGTCGGCGCGCACGATGATGAGCACGGGGCCGAAGATCTCGTCGCGGTACAGGTCCATCTCGGGCGTGACCCGGTCGAACAGCGTCGGGCCGAGGTAGAAGCCGTGCTCATGGCCGGGCACCGTGAGGCCCCGGCCGTCGGCGAGCAGCTCGGCGCCGTCGGCGACGCCCTGCGCGATGGCCCGCGTGACCCGCTCGACCGCCGCCGCGTTCACCAGCGGCCCGTAGTCGACCGTGTCGTCGAGCGATGGGCCGACCCTGAGCTTCGCGACCCGTTCAACCAACTTCTCGGCCAGGGCATCCGCCGTCGCCTCGCCCACCGGCACCGCGACCGAGATCGCCATGCAGCGCTCGCCCGCCGAGCCGTAGCCCGAGCCGATGAGTGCGTCGGCGACCTCGTCGAGGTCGGCGTCGGGCATGACGATCAGGTGGTTCTTCGCCCCGCCGAAGCACTGCGCGCGCTTGCCGTTGGCGGCGGCGGTCGCGTAGATGTACTGCGCGATCGGGGTCGAGCCGACGAAGCCGATCGCCTTCACGCGGTCGTCGTCGAGCAGCGTGTCGACGGCTTCCTTGTCGCCGTGGACGACGTTGAGAACGCCGGCCGGCAGCCCCGCCTCGAGGAACAGCTCGGCGAGACGCACCGGCACGGAGGGGTCGCGCTCCGACGGCTTCAGGATGAACGCGTTGCCCGCGGCGAGCGCGGGCCCCATCTTCCACAGCGGGATCATCGCCGGGAAGTTGAACGGCGTGATGCCCGCGACCACGCCGAGCGGCTGGCGCATCGAGTAGACGTCGATGCCCGTGCCGACGCCCGCCGAGTACTCGCCCTTGAGCAGGTGCGGCGCGCCCGCCGCGAACTCGACGACCTCGACACCCCGCTGGATGTCGGCGCGCGCGTCCGCGACCGTCTTGCCGTGCTCGGACGACAGCAGCCGGGCGAGCGGCTCGGTGTCGCGCGCGACCAGGTCGAGGAACTTGAGCAGCACGCGCGCCCGGCGCTGCGGGTTCCACGCGGCCCACGCGGGCTGCGCGTCCTGCGCGTTCGCGATCGCGGCCTCGACCTCGGCGCGCGAGGCGAGCGGCACCTGCGCCTGCACCTCGCCCGTGCTCGGGTCGAAGACGTCGCCGAAGCGGCCCGAGGCGCCCGCACGGGCCGCCCCGCCGACGAAGTGGCTGATCTCGCGGACCATCGGCCTTCCTTCCGGGTTCACCTGATTCACAGCGCGAGCAACGGCTCTTCGATGCAGCCGGCGACCCAGGTGAGGAAGCCGGAGGCCACGTCGCCGTCGCACACGCGGTGGTCGAAGACGAGGGTGAGCGTGAGCACCGTGCGCACCACGAGCTGCCCGTCGACGACCCAGGGCCGCTCGACGAGCCGCCCCACGCCGAGGATCGCCGCCTCGGGCGGGTTGATGATGGGCGCGCCGCCGTCGATGCCGAAGACGCCGTAGTTGTCGAGCGTGAAGGTGCCGCCCGTCAGCTCGGCGGGCGGGAAGTCGCCGACCTGCGCGCGTTCGGTGAGCGCGGCGACCCGGTCGCGCAGCTCGCCCGTGCCGAGGCCCTGCGCCCCGTGCACGACCGGCACCATGAGCCCGCGCGGGGTCTGGGCGGCGATGCCGAGGTTGACCGCGGCGTGCTGCACGATGACGTTCGCGTCGTCGTCGACCGACGAGTTCAGGGCCGGGTAGCGCTTCAGGCCCGCGACGACGAAGCGCGCGAGCAGGGCGGTGAGGCCGTAGCGCTGCCCCGTCGCCGCCTGCAGCCGCTGCTTCGCGGCGAGCAGCGGCGTGGCATCCGCCTCGAGCCAGATCGTCGCCTCGGGGATCGTCTGCCGCGAGCGCATGAGCCGCGTGCCGATGATCTGGCGGATCCCCGTGATGGGGATGCGCAGGTCGGCGGCGTCCGTCACGCGCGCGGGCCCGGCTGCCTGCGGCGCCGGCGCCGCGGCGGCGTTCAGCTCCGCGATCGCCCGCTCGACGTCGGCCTTCACGACGAGGCCGTCGGGCCCCGAGCCGGCGATGCTGCTCGCCTCGAAGCCCGCGTCGCGCGCGATCTTCCGCACGACCGGCGAGACCACGCGCGAGCGGCGGTCCGGGTCGATGAGCTGCGTGCCGCCGCCGGCCGGTTCGGATGACCGCGGCGGCACGGCCGGCTCACGCGGCTCAGCCGGCGCGGCCGTCGCCGAGCGACCCCGCCCGAAGCGGCCCTCGTTCGCGTGCGAGCGCCGCGGGGCGGCTTCGCGCGCTCCGTAGCCGACGAGCACCGCTCCGCCGGCGGCCGGGTCTGCGACATCCCCGGCATCCCCGCCGACCTCGGCGTCAGCCGTCTCGGCGACCCGCTCGTCCGCGCCGACGAGCGCGAGCAGCGGCTGCCCGGCGTGCACGACCTCGCCGACCTGCGCGCACAGCTCGCCGACCGTGCCGGCGAACGGCGACGGCAGCTCGACGATCGACTTCGCCGACTCGACCTCGACGACGGGCTGGTCCACGGCGACCGCGTCGCCGGGCTGCACGAGCCATGCCGTGACCTCGGCCTCGGTGAGGCCCTCGCCGAGATCGGGCAGGAGGAACTGCTGCGGCACGCGCCTCACCACTCCCACGTGTCGAGCGCGGCGAGCACGCGCTCGACGTTCGGCAGGTTGTACTGCTCGAGCTTGGGGGCGGGGAACGGGATGTCGAAGCCGGTGATCCTGAGGATCGGCGCCTCGAGCGAGAAGAACGCGCGCTCGGTCACCCGCGCCGCGACCTCGGCCCCGAAGCCGCCGAAACCGGCCGCCTCGTGGATGACGGCCGCGCGCCCGGTCTTTCGCACCGACGCGCACACGGTCTCGTCGTCGAAGGGCGAGAGGCTGCGCAGGTCGACGACCTCGATCGAGAGCTCCTCCTCGGCGGCGGCCTCGGCCGCGTCGAGCGCGACCTTGACGCCCGAGCCGTAGGCGATGAGCGTCACGTCCGTTCCGATGCGGGCGACGCGCGCCCGGGTCATGGGCAGCGAGTGCACCGGCAGATCGATCTGCTCGGACATCCAGTAGCGGCTCTTCGGCTCCATGAAGATGACGGGGTCGTCGCACGCGATCGCCTCGCGCAGCATCGAGTAGGCGTCGGTCGGGTTCGAGGGCATGACGACCGTGAGGCCGGGCGTCGCGGCCCAGTACGCCTCGGACGAGTCGGAATGGTGTTCGATGCCGCCGATGCCGCCCGCGCAGGGGATGCGCACGACGACCGGCAGCCGCATGCGCCCCTTGGTGCGCGAGCCCATCTTCGCGAGGTGCGAGGTGATCTGCTGGAAGGCCGGGTAGCTGAACGCGTCGAACTGCATCTCGACCACGGGCCGCAGGCCGTACTCGGCCATGCCGATCGCCGTGCCGACGATGCCCGACTCGGCGGCGGGCGAATCCCACACGCGGCCGTCGCCGAACTGCGCCGCCAGACCGTCGGTGACGCGGAAGACGCCGCCGAGCGTGCCGATGTCCTCGCCGAAGACGACCACGTCCGGGTCCTCGGCCATGGCGTCCCGCAGCGCGGCGCCCAGCGCGGCCGCCATCGTGACGGGCTTCGTGCGGGCGGGGGCGGATGCCACCGCCGCCGGGTTCTCGTCGATCAGAGTCATCGCTGTGCTCCTGCCTGGGTGTCGGTCAGCTCGCGTTCGAGCAGCGCGCGCTGCTCGGCCATCGCCGGTCTTTCGGCCGCGTACACGTGGTCGAACAGCTCGAGCGGGTCGAGCACGGGCTCGGTGTTCATCAGCTCGCGGGTGCGCGCGGCGAGGTCCTCGGCCTCGAGCGCGAACCGCTCGGCCAGCTCGTCGTCGAGCTCGCCGGCCGCGCGGAGGTAGCGCTCGAGCCGGGTCAGCGGGTCGCGGGCGCGCCAGGCGTCCACCTCGGCCGCCGTGCGGTACCGCGTGGGGTCGTCGGAGTTCGTGTGCGCCTCGACCCGGTAGGTCACGCCCTCGATCAGGGTCGGACCGCCGCCTTCCCGCGCCCGCTCGACGGCGCTCGAGATCACCGCGTACATCGCGGCGGCGTCGTTGCCGTCGACGAGGTAGCCGGGCATGCCGTAGCCCGCCGCGCGATCGACGAAGTGCGCGAGGTGCGACTGCCGCGCGAGGGGCACGCTGATCGCGTACTGGTTGTTCTGGATCACGAAGACCGTCGGCGACTGCCAGGTCGTCGCGAAGTTGAAGGCCTCGTGCGCGTCGCCCTCGCTCGTGGCGCCGTCGCCGAGGAAGCCGAGCGAGACGACCGGGTCGCCCTTGAGCTTGGCCGCGGTGGCGAGGCCGACGGCGTGCAGCAGGTGGGTCGCGAGCGGCACCGTGAGCGGCGCGACGCGGTACTGCTTGGGGTCGAAATCGGAGTGCCACTCGCCGCGGAAGAACGCGAGGGCGCCCTGCGGCGGGATGCCCCGCGCCAGCATCGCGACCGTGTCGCGGTGCGAGGGGAACAGCCAATCCTGCGGCGCGAGGGCCTCGACCCCCGCGATCTCGCAGGCCTCCTGCCCGAGCGCCGGGGCGTAGGTCGCGAGCCGCCCCTGCCTGGTCAGCGTCGTGACCTGCACGTCGAAGCGGCGCACGAGCACCATCTGGCGGTACATCTTCAGCAGCAGCTCGGCCGACGGCATCCCGAAGCCCGCCGCCTGCTCGCCGACGACCGGCGAGCCGCTCTCATCGAGAAGGCGGATGGGCGCGCGCGCGGCGCTGCCGACGAAGACGTCGCTGTCTGTCATGAGGTCATGGTGCGCCCCTCCGGCGCGCCTGATGCGCAGCGACGCGAAGCTCAGTGCAGACGGTCCGTCCGGGGCGCAGCGGGTGACGATGTGCCCGGTTTCGAAGCCTCGGATGTGCCATTCGTCCTGCCGTCGGCGAGGCCCGGCGGCGTGCCCTCGTAGGCGTCGAAGACGACGTAGGTGCGGGTCGAGAGGATGCCGGGCAGGTCGCGGATCTGCTGCATGACCACGGTGCGCAGCGCCTCGTCGTCGGGGGCGTTCACGGTGATCACGAGGTCGATGTCGCCCGTCACGGCGAGCACGCTCTCGACCGACGGCAGCGCGCGCAGCCCCGCGACGACGTCGTTCCACACCCCGGGCGAGCCGACCTTCGCCGTCACGACCGCCGTCGCGTGCAGGCCGAGCGCCTTGCGGTCGACACGAGCCTGGAAGCCCGAGATGACGCCGTTGTCGACGAGGTGCTGGATGCGCGTGTGGGTCGCGTTGCGGGACAGATGGATGCGCTCGGCGATCTCGCGGACGCTGAGCCTCGCGTCGGCGCTGAGCTCGGCGACGATGCGCCTGTCGATCCGGTCGAGGGGCACGGGGCGCGCTCCTTTGCACAGTCGTCGGCCGCGTTCCGGCCTGCCTTGCGACCAGGCTAGAGCACCGCCCGTGCCGCGGGACGGCGAACGGCCGGGCGGTGTTCCGCCCGGCCGTCCTGCGCCCGATCTATGCCGGCTGCGTCACGCGCGCGGCAGCGGCGCGCGGCGCGGTGCGCCCTCTGCGGCGATCTTCAGGTCCTGCAGCAGCGAATAGTAGGCCTGCTTCGGCTGCTGGTTGACGTCGTAGATGCACGCGTAGCCCTCGCCCTTGAAGGTGCCGGGCACCCACGAGTCGGCGTCGGTCCAGCCCCACACCGTGAACGAGATGACCTCGGGCACGGCGATCGCGGCCTGCATCATCGCCGAGTACTCGAACGGCTGCGCGAACTGCGAGAGCGAGTCCGTGGGCGTCTGGGTGGTCGCGTCGGAGACGAAGGTGCGGACATCCGCCTCAGTCACCGCGATCTTCAGGCCGATCGACGCATAGTGCTCGAGGTCGGTCTGGAAGCGCTGCGGGTCGAAGCCGTACTGCGTGTCGAGGTGGGCCTGGGTTCCGACGCCGTGGATCGGCACGCCCGCGTCCCGCTGCTGCTGCACCCACGCGAACACGGCGTCGTGCTTCGCGTTCGTGCCGTCCTCGCCGGTGACGTTGTAGTCGTTGTAGAAGAGCAGGGCGTGCGGATCGGCCTCGTGGGCCCATTTGAAGGCCTGGGCGATGATGTCCTCGCCGGCGTTGACGACCCACCAGTCGTTGGGGTTGATGCCCGAGGGGTTCGAGTCGGTGAAGAACTCGTTCGCGACATCCCACTGCCAGATCTTGCCCTTGTAGCGGCCGAGCTCGGTGAAGATGTGCTTCTCGAGCAGGCTCCACAGCTGGGTCTTCGAGATCGTGCCCGCTGCCACGCCGGCCGTGAGCCAGTTCGGCAGCTGGTTGTGCCAGAGCAGGGTGTGACCGCGCACCAGCTGGTGGTTCGCGTGGGCGAACGCGACCAGCTGGTCGGCGTCGGTCCAGTCGTAGACGCCCTGCGTCGTCGGCTCGACCGTCTGCCACTTCATCGCGTTCGCGCCCGTGACGACCGAGAACTGGCCGCCCGAGATCTCGGCCCACTGCTCGATGTCCTGCGGGGTCAGGGCCGAGCCGATGGGCAGGTTGATGCGCGCGCCGTAGCCGCGCAGCGAGTCCGCGCCGGTCTTGCGCGCGGCCTCGGCCGCCTTGGGCGAGTCCGCCCACGCGGGCGACGCGAGCAGCCCTGCTCCGCCGGCGACGAGTGCTGCCGCACCGGCTGCGCCCAACGTGAGTACGCTTCGACGTTCCATTCCATTACCTCCGAGTACGCCTTTGTCTCGTGCCGCGGGTTCGGCACGCGAGGATGTCGCCAGATTAGGGGGCACCATTACGGGGGTCAAGCAACATATTCGAGCGCACACGCGATTCATAACCGCGTCGGCCTGCGCCGCGTCGGGCTCAGGCGGAGAGGACGGCGCCGGCCGTCGAGGCGCGCACGACGAGCTCGGGGCGGAACAGCACGCTGCGGTGCGGCCGGTCGCCGGCGAGCTCGTCGAGCAGCAGCTCGACGGCGGTCTCGCCGATGAGCCGGCTGGGCTGCCGGATCGACGAGAGCGGCACGACCGCGGAGGACGCGAACTCGATGTCGTCGTAGCCGATGAGCGCGACATCCTCGGGCACCCGGATGTCGGAGAGCATCGTGAGCCCCTGCAGCAGGCCCACCGCGAGCAGGTCGTTCACGGCGAAGACGGCATCGGGCCGCCGCGACGGGGGGCGGGCGGCGAGCAGCTCGCCGATGCCGCGCCCCTCCAAGACGGTGGGCGCCGCGGTCGGGATGACCTCGAGCGCGGCATCCGGATGCGCCGCGACGGCCGCCCGAGCACCCGCGACGCGGTCGCGGATCTGGTGCAGCGATTCGGGACCGCCGACCACCGCGATGCGCCGCCGACCGAGTCCGATCAGGTGCTCGACCGCCATCCGGCCGCCCGCGACGTCGTCGACGGCGACGGACGAGAAGGAGTCCGACGCGGTCTCATCGACCAGCACGACGGGCACGCCGCGCGTCTGCAGCCGGAGCAGGTCCGCCTCGACGTCGCCGCGCGGGGAGATCAGGATGCCGGCGACGCGCTGCTCCTCGAAAAGCTGCAGGTACGAGCTCTCGCGCGAGGCGTCGTCGTCGCTCGCGCCGAGCAGCACGACGAGGTCGTCCCTGAGCGCACGGCCCTCGGCGCCGCGAGCGATGTCGGTGAAGAAGGGGTTGCCGATGTCGAGCACGACCATGCCGATGCTGCGGCTGCGGCCGGCCCGCAGCTGCCGGGCGGCGTCGTTGCGGACGAAGCCGAGCGCCTCGACGGAGGCGCGCACGCGGTCGATGGTCGCCTGCGACACCTTGCCCGGGTTGTTGAGGACGTTCGAGACCGTGCCGACCGAGACGCCCGCGTGCAGCGCGACATCCTTGACGCTCGCCGCCATCACCACCACCTCCGCCGACCTGTCCTGCGCCGCGCGCGGGACGGGCACTCCGTCATTCTCTCGGACCCGGCGACTCAGGCCGTGAAGCGGTGCGCTCCCCCGACGACCTCGTGTCGGCTGCCGTCCGGCAGCATGATCTCGGCCGGGACGCCGGCCGGGATCTCGACGTCGAGGGTGAAGCCGTTCTCATCGATGGCCCACGCGGTGCTGACGCGGCCGGCCTCGGCCTCATAGGAGGTCTTGGCCCACGTGATGCCGGGGCCGGGCACCGGCTGGATGCGGATGCGGCGGTAGCCGGGCTCGGCCGGGCGGATGCCGCCGACCACCTGGTAGATCCAGTCCGCGACCGCGCCGAGCGCGTAGTGGTTGAACGAGGTCATCTCGCCCGGATTGATGGTGCCGTCGGGCAGCATCGAGTCCCACCGCTCCCAGATCGTGGTCGCACCCATCGTCACGGGGTACAGCCACGACGGGCATTCCTTCTCCAGCAGCAGCCGGTAGGCGTGCTCCACATGCCCGGTCTCCGACAGCGCCCACGTGACGAACGGGGTGCCGGCGAACCCGGTCGTGACGCGGTAGTCGCCCTCGGCCACGAGCTCGGCGAGCCGCTCGCCGGCCGCGGCGCGGTCGGCGTCGTCCAGCAGCCCGAGGCAGATCGCGAGCGCGTAGACGGTCGCGCAGTCGGACTCGACGCGGCCGCCGTCGCTCACATAGTGGGCGTTGAACGCGGCGCGCAACCGGGCGGCGAGGGCCGTCCATCGGGCCGCGTCGTCGGTCTTGCCGAGGATGCCGGCGGTCTCCGCCGCGAAGCGCGCGCTGCGGTACACGCACGCGGTGGCGACCACGTGCGGGTCGGCCTTGGCCGCGGCGGCGTTCTCCGGCGGCGCGTCCGGGTCGAGCCAGTCGCCGAACTGGAAGCCGGTGTCCCACAGGCCGTTCGGCGAGAGGGCCCGCTCGACCGACTCGAGGTGCAGCACCATGCCCGGGTAGTGCGCGGCCAGCCGCGCCTCGTCGCCGTAGGCGTTCCACAGCGCCTGCGGCACCCACACCGCGGCATCGCCCCAGATCGCGGTCGCGCCGAACGGGAACGGCTCCTGCGACTCGTCGAAGTGCGCGTGCTTCAGCACGTCCGGCACGACGAACGGCACCGCCTGGATGCTGTTGTGCCGCGCCTCCTCCGCGACATCCAGCAGCCACTTGTGCAGGAAGTCCGAGGTGTCGAACTGGAACGACGCCGAGGCCGCGTATGCGGCGATGTCGCCCGTCCACCCCAGCCGCTCATCACGCTGCGGGCAGTCGGTCGGGACATCCAGGAAGTTGCCCTTCTGGCCCCACACCGAGTTCCGCACGAGCTGGTTCACGAGCGGCTCGGAGCACTCGAACGAGCTCGTGCGGCGCATCCGCGAGTGCACCACGACGGCCTCGACGTCGTCGGCGGTGAGCTCGCCGGGCCAGCCCGTCACCTCGGCATAGCGGAAGCCGTGGAAGGTGAGCGTGGGCTCGAAGGCGTCCTCGCCGCCCGAGAGCACGAAGGTGTCCGTCGCGGCCGCGCCGCGCAGCGGGCGCACGCCCAGCTCGCCGTGCTCGAGCACCTCGGCGTGCCGGACCACGATCTCCGCGCCCGCCTCGCCGCGCACCGTGAACCGCAGCCAGCCCACCAGGTTCTGGCCGAAGTCCACGAGCGTGCGCCCCGACGGCGAGGCCCAGATCTCCACCGGGCGCAGCACCTCGTGCCGGCCGATCAGCGGGCCGACCTGCTGCACGAGCGTCGCGCGGTCGATGTCGGTCACGCGGACCGGCGCCGGGGCATCCGCCCCGCGCCGCCGCGCGTCGATCGCCTGCCCGTTGTACAGCGAGTTCGCGGTGATCTCGGAAGCCGCAGCCGACCAGTCCGCCGACGTGCCCACCCGCTGCACCACGCCATCGGCGAAGGTCACCTCGAGCACCGCGGCCAGCGCGATCTCCTGCCCGTAGTTCGCGTTCGCCCCCGCGAAGCCGAGATCTCCGCGGAACCACCCGTTGCCGAGCAGCGCCGAGACCTCCACCGGCCCCTCACCCGAGGCCAGCAACCCGGTCACGTCGAACTCCTGCACCTGCAGCCGCCACTCGTACGACGTCCACCCCGGGTTCAGCACCGAGTCGGTCACCGGCTTCCCGTCCAGGCTCAGCTCGTACACGCCGTGCGCCGTCGCCACCACCCGCGCCGCGGCGATGTTCCCGCGCGGCTGCTCGAGCTCGGCGCGGTGCACGAAGCGGATCGCAGTGCTGCGATCGACGTCGGCGGTGATGAACGCCGCGTGGGCGAGCAGGTCGATGGGCGAGTCGGTCATCGTCGGTTCCTCAGATCATCGGAGGCGGCCCGGCACACGGATACGGCGCCGTCAGTGGAATGAATCGTTTCATGATCCATCGCGCAATGCCAGCTCGAATTCTGCGCCGGCCCCGCCGCGAGCTTGCGACGCCGCGCACGATATGCCATCGTGCTTCCTAGGACGTTGAATCGATTCACTACACCAGGGCCGTCGTGACCTCAGCGTTGCGGGCGGACAGTCCGACACGATCAGACCCGAAGGGCACACGATGACCGAGCGCATCTGCTTCACGCTGCGCGTGCGCCCCGAGCGCCTCGCCGAGTACCGCGAACGGCACGCGGCCGTGTGGCCCGAGATGCTGCGTGAGATCGCGGCGTCCGGCCGCCGCAACTACTCGATCTTCCTCGGCGACGACGGGCTGCTCGTCGGGTACTACGAGGTCGAGGATGCCGCCGCCGCGAACGCCCACCTCGCAGCATCCCCCGTCGCCGCCCGCTGGGAGGCCGAGATGCAGCCGTTCTTCACCGGTCTCGACGGCCGCGCCGACCAGGCCGCGACCGACCTGATCGAGATCTTCAACCTCGACAGGCAGCTCACCGCTGCAGAAGGAGCATGACCCATGGCCACGGCATTCGGCGACATCGCCGGCCTGCTCGCCGAGCAGGCGATCGAGCTGCCCAGTTGGGCGTTCGGGAACTCGGGCACGCGGTTCAAGGTGTTCGGCTCGGCCGGCACCCCGCGCGACCCCTTCGAGAAGATCGCGGATGCCGCGCAGGTGCACCGGCACACCGGCCTCGCGCCGAGCGTCGCGCTGCACATCCCGTGGGACCTCGTCGACTCGTACGCCGACCTGCGCCGGCACGCCGAGGACAACGGCGTCGCGCTCGGCACGATCAACTCGAACACCTTCCAGGACGACGACTACAAGCTCGGCAGCCTCGCGCACCGCGATGAGGCCGTGCGCCGCAAGGCGATCGACCACCACTTCCGCTGCATCGACGTCATGAACGAGACCGGGTCGCGCGACCTCAAGATCTGGCTCGCCGACGGCACGAACTACCCCGGGCAGGACGACCTGCGCGGCCGGCAGGACAGGCTCGCGGCTTCCCTCGCCGAGATCTACGCGCGCATCGGGGCCGAGCAGCGCCTCGTGCTCGAGTACAAGTTCTTCGAGCCGGCGTTCTATCACACCGATGTGCCGGATTGGGGCACGGCGTACAGCCAGGTCGCCGCCCTCGGCGAGCGCGCCGTGGTCTGCCTCGACACCGGCCACCACGCGCCCGGCACGAACATCGAGTTCATCGTGATGCAGCTGCTGCGCCTCGGGAAGCTCGGCTCCTTCGACTTCAACTCGCGCTTCTACGCCGACGACGACCTCATCGTCGGCGCGGCCGACCCGTTCCAGCTGTTCCGCATCCTCTTCGAGGTCGTGCGCGGCGGCGGGTACGGCGCGGGCTCCGACGTGGCGTTCATGCTCGACCAGTGCCACAACATCGAGAAGAAGATCCCGGGCCAGATCCGCTCGGTGCTCAACGTGCAGGAGATGACGGCGCGGGCGCTGCTCGTCGACGGCGAGGCGCTGCGCGCGGCACAGGCGGACGGCGACGTGCTGGGGGCCAACGGCATCCTGATGGACGCCTTCTACACCGACGTGCGCCCCGCGCTCGCGGCGTGGCGCGAGGGCCGCGGGCTGCCGGCCGACCCGATGGCGGCGTATGCCGCGTCGGGCTACCAGGAGAAGATCGAGACCGAGCGCGTCGGCGGCGTGCAGGCGGGCTGGGGTGCGTGACGGTGGCGAACACGGCTGAAGAACTGATCGCGCGGTCGAACCGTCTCGGCGCCGACCCGCGGAACACGAACTACGCGGGCGGCAACACCTCCGCCAAGGGCACGGCGACCGACCCCGTGACGGGCGAGGACGTCGAGCTGCTCTGGGTCAAGGGCTCGGGCGGCGACCTCGGCACGCTCACCGAGTCCGGGCTCGCGGTGCTGCGCCTCGACCGGCTGCGCGCCATGCGGGGCGTCTACCCGGGCGTCGAGCGCGAGGACGAGATGGTCGCCGCCTTCGACTACGCGCTGCACGGCAAGGGCGGCGCGGCCCCCTCGATCGACACGGCCATGCACGGCCTCGTCGACGCGGCGCACGTCGACCATCTGCACCCCGACTCGGGCATCGCGATCGCGACCGCGACCGACGGCGAGGCGCTGACCGCGGCGGTCTTCGGCGGCCGCGTGGCATGGGTGCCGTGGCGGCGCCCCGGCTTCCAGCTCGGCCTCGACATCGCCGCGATCACGGCCGAGCACCCCGAGGTCGTCGGCGCGATCCTCGGCGGCCACGGCATCACGGCCTGGGGCGAGACGAGCGACGAGGCCGAGGCGAACTCGCTGTGGATCATCGAGACTGCCGAGGCCTACATCGCCCAGCACGGGCGGCCCGAGCCGTTCGGCGCGGTGCGCCCGGGCTACGCGGCCCTGGCGGCGCCCGAGCGGCGCGCCAAGGCGGCGGCGCTGGCCCCGCACCTGCGGCGCGTGGCATCCGCCGACCGCCCCCAGGTCGGCCACTTCACCGACAGCGACACGGTGCTCGACTTCCTCGCGAGCGAGCGGCTCGGCGAGCTGGCCGCGCTCGGCACGAGCTGCCCCGACCACTTCCTGCGCACGAAGGTGAAGCCGATGGTGGTGGATGCCCCGGCCGGGGCATCCGTCGACGAGGTCGTCGCCTCGCTCGACGCGCTGCACGAGGCGTACCGCGCCGACTACACCGCCTACTACGAGCGCGGTGCCGCCGCCGCGCGGGCCCGGGGCGAAGAGCCGCCGGCCCTGCGCGGCGCCGACCCGGCGGTCATCCTCGTGCCGGGCGTCGGCATGTTCAGCTACGGCGCCGACAAGCAGACCGCGCGGGTCGCGGGCGAGTTCTACGTCAACGCGATCAACGTGATGCGCGGGGCCGAGGCGCTCTCGAGCTACTCCCCCATCGACGAGGCCGAGAAGTTCCGCATCGAGTACTGGGCGCTCGAAGAGGCGAAGCTCGCGCGGCGCCCCAGGCCGAAGCCGCTCGCGACGCGCATCGCGCTGGTCACGGGTGCGGCGTCGGGTATCGGCCTCGCGACCGCGCGGCGGCTCGCGGCCGAGGGCGCGTGCGTCGTCATCGCGGACCTCGACCTGGCGAAGGCGGAGGAGGCGGCATCCTCGATCGGCTCGACCGACGTGGCGATCGGAGTCAAGGCCGACGTCACCGATGAGACGGCGGTGCAGAGCGCGGTGGACGCCGCGCTGCTCTCCTTCGGCGGCCTCGACATCGTCGTGAACAACGCGGGCCTCTCGCTCTCGAAGTCGCTGTTCGAGACCACCGTCGCCGACTGGGACCTGCAGCACAACGTGATGGCGAAGGGCTCGTTCCTCGTCGCGCGCGCCGCGGCCCGGGCCATGGTCGACCAGGGCCTCGGCGGCGACATCGTCTACATCTCGTCCAAGAACTCGGTGTTCGCGGGCCCGAACAACATCGCCTATTCGGCGACGAAGGCCGACCAGGCGCACCAGGTGCGGCTGCTCGCGGCCGAGCTCGGCGAGCACGGCATCAAGGTCAACGGCATCAACCCCGACGGCGTCGTGCGCGGCTCGGGCATCTTCGCGGGCGGCTGGGGCGCCAAGCGCGCCGCCGTCTACGGCGTGCCCGAGGAGGAGCTCGGCAAGTACTACGCCCAGCGCACTCTGCTGGGGCGCGAGGTGCTGCCCGAGCACGTCGCGAACGCCGTGTTCGTGCTGTGCACGGGCGACCTCGACCACACGACCGGCCTCCACATCCCCGTCGACGCGGGCGTGGCCGCCGCGTTCCTGCGGTGACCGGGGCGGGGGCCGGCGCCTTCGCCGCGGTCGACCTGGGCGCGACGAGCGGCCGGGTGGTCCTCGGCCGCGTCGGCCCCGGCGAGCTCGAGCTGCACCACGTCGCGCGCTTCCCGAACGGGCCGGTCGCGCTCCGCGACGGCCTGCACTGGAACGTCGTCGAGCTGTACCGCGGTGTGCTCGACGGGCTCGCGGCGGCGGTGCGGGCCGAGCCGGGCATCCGCTCGGTCGGCATCGACGCGTGGGCGGTGGACTACGCGCTGCTGCGCGGCGGCCGGATGCTGGGCCTGCCGTTCCACTACCGCGACGAGCGGAGGAACGCGGCCGGGCCGGCCGCCGTGCACGCGCGCGTGGGCGCCGCCGAGCTGTACGGCCGCAACGGTCTGCAGCACCTGCCGTTCAACACCGTGTTCCAGCTCGCGTGCGACGCCGCCGACGGCGTGCTGGACGCCGCCGACACCCTGTTGCTCGTGCCCGACCTGCTCGGGTTCCAACTCACCGGAGCAGCCGTCGCCGAGCGCACCAACGCCTCGACGACCGGGCTGCTCGACGCGCGCACGCGCGAGTGGGATGTCGAGCTCGCAGGCCGGCTCGACATCGCCGCCGGCATCCTGCCGCCGCTCGTCGACCCGGGCACGGCGCTCGGTGCGATCTCGGGCGACGCCCTCGCCGCGGTCGGCGCCCCGCTGCCCGTGGTCGCGGTCGGCTCGCACGACACGGCGAGCGCGGTCGTGGCGATCCCGTCCGTGCGCGACGACGTCGCCTACATCTCGTGCGGCACGTGGGCGCTCGTCGGCGTCGAGCTCGACGAGCCGGTGCTGACGGATGCCGCGCGCGCGGCATCCTTCACGAACGAGGGCGGCGTCGACGGCCGCGTGCGCTTCCTGCACAACGTCATGGGCCTGTGGCTGCTGTCCGAGTCGATCCGCAGCTGGCTCGGGCCGGGCGCCACGACCGCGCAGCAGTCCAGCGCCCTGCAGGAACTGCTCGCGCAGGCCGCCGCGGCCCCGGCATCCGTGCCCGTCTTCGACGTCGACGACCCGCGGTTCCTCGCCCCGGGCGACATGCCTGCGCGCATCGCCGGGTGGCTCGCCGAGCACGACCTGCCCGTGCCGGTCGACCGGCCGCTCATGGTGCGCTGCATCGTCGAGAGCCTGGCCGAGGCGTTCGCGCGCACCGTGCGGCGCGCGGCCGAGCTGTCCGGTCGGGCGGTGGCGACGATCCACCTGGTCGGCGGCGGCGCCCAGAACGCGCTACTGTGCCAGGCGGCCGCCGATCGCGCGGGCCTGCCCCTCGTGGCGGGTCCTGTCGAAGCCACGGCGATCGGCAACCTGCTCGTGCAGGCGCGCGCGGCCGGGGTGCTCTCCGGCTCACTCGAGAGCTTGCGCGCACTGGTCGCCGCGACCCAACATCCTGTTGTCTACACGCCCCGACGTCGAGAGGAGCGCGTTCATGGTTGAACGCCAGCTGCCGAACCCTGCCGAGATCTTCGAGCTGATGAAGTTCAAGAAGCCCGAGTTCAACGGGCGCAAGCGGCGCCTCGAGTCGGCGCTGACGATCTACGACCTGCGCGACATCGCCAAGCGGCGCACCCCCGCCGCCGCGTTCGACTACACCGACGGCGCCGCCGAGGGCGAGCTCTCCCTCGCCCGCGCCCGCCAGGCCTTCGAGGACGTCGAGTTCCACCCGTCGATCCTGCGCGACGTCTCGCACACCGACCCCTCCACGACCGTGCTCGGCGGCCCCTCCGCACTGCCCTTCGGCATCGCGCCGACCGGCTTCACCCGGCTCATGCAGACCGAGGGCGAGATCGCCGGCGCCGGGGCAGCCGGCGCGGCCGGCATCCCGTTCACGCTCTCCACGCTCGGCACGACGTCAATCGAGGATGTCCGCGCCGCCAACCCCGCCGGCCGCAACTGGTTCCAGCTGTATGTCATGAAGCAGCGCGAGATCTCCTACGGCCTCGTCGAGCGCGCGGCCACGGCCGGGTTCGACACCCTGTTCTTCACCGTCGACACCCCCGTGGCCGGTGCGCGCCTGCGCGACAAGCGCAACGGCTTCTCGATCCCGCCGCAGCTCTCGCCCAAGACGATCGCCAATGCGATCCCCCGCCCGTGGTGGTGGTGGGACTTCCTGACCACCCCCAAGCTCGAGTTCGCCTCGCTGTCCTCCACCGGCGGCACCGTCGGCGAGCTGCTGGATGCGGCCATGGACCCGTCGATCGACTACGACGACCTGCGCATCATCCGCGAGATGTGGCCCGGCAAGATCGCGATCAAGGGCGTGCAGAACGTCGAGGACTCCCGGCGCCTGGCCGACCTCGGCGTGGATGCGATCGTGCTCTCCAACCACGGCGGCCGGCAGCTCGACCGCGCACCGATCCCGTTCCACCTGCTGCCCGCCGTGGTGCGCGAGGTCGGCTCGGATGTCGAGGTCATGGTCGACACGGGCATCATGAACGGCGCCGACATCATCGCCTCGATCGCCCTCGGCGCGAAGTTCACGCTCATCGGGCGCGCCTACCTCTACGGCCTCATGGCCGGCGGGCGCGCCGGCGTCGACCGCACGATCCAGATCCTGTCGGACCAGCTCGTGCGCACCATGAAGCTGCTCCAGGTCACCACCCTCGAGGAACTCACCCCCGCCCACGTCACCCAGCTGCGCCGCCTCGCACCCGTGCCCGGCGTCGGGGCGGCTGTGCGCGCGGAGTAGCGCCCCGGTCGTCACTTCCGCACAGTCCACGCACCTCGGACTGTGCACGAGTGACGGCCGAGGGCCCGCAACTCGTGCGTCGGGCGAGGTTGCCGCAAAGTCGTGAGAAAGCGCTTTCTCTTCTAGGCTCGCGGGCATGACAAGCGAACTCGCGGTCAAGCTCGACCGTGTGCGAGGACTGCTCGAACGACGCGGCCTGCCCGCGCTGACCCTGACCGGCAGGGAGAGCCTCGCCTGGCTCACCTGCGGCGCCCGCGTGACCGTTCCGACGAACGGCGACCCGGTGCTGAGCGCCCTCGTGACCCCCGATGCGCTGACCTTCTTCGCCTACGCCAACGAGGTCGACCGGCTGCGCGGTGAGGAACTCGTCGGTCTCGGCGACCTCGAGCTGATCGGCGTGCCGTGGCACGAACCGCTGCCGGGGCTCGCCGGGGCCGCGTTCAGCACGGGCGACACGGCCGCCGACCTGCAGCGCGCCGCGGGCGAGGCATCCGCAGCCGCCGAGCTGCGCGCGCTGCGCGCCCCCCTGCTGCCGGCCGAGGTCGAGCGCTACCGCACGCTCGGCGCCGAGGTCGCCGGGGCGGTGACCGCGGCGGCCCGGCAGCTGAGCCCCGACAGCACCGAGCGGGAGGCCGCGGCATCCCTCGCCCACGCCGTCGTGGCCCTCGGCGCCGAGCCGATCGTGCTGCTCGTCGCGGGCGAGTCGCGCCTCGCCCTGCGCCACCCGCTGCCGACCGCCGCCCCGCTCGGTCGGCGCGCGATGCTCGTCGTCGGCGCGCGCCGCGGCGGCCTCATCGTGAACCTCACCCGCTGGGTCGGCGCACCGAACGAGGGGAGTGCCGACGGCCGCCTGCTCGAGGTCGAGGCCGACGCCTTCGCCGCCACGCGCCCCGGCCGCACGCTTGCGCAGGTGCTCAGGGACATCCGCGCCGCCTATCCCTCCCACGGCTTCGCGGCCGACGAGTGGCAGCGCCATCACCAGGGCGGCGCCGCGGGCTACGCGGGCCGCGACCCGCGCGCGACACCCGCTGCGACCGACCTCGTCGTCGACGGGCAGGCCTTCGCATGGAACCCGAGCGTGCCGGGCGGCAAGGTCGAGGACACCGTGATCATCACGGGCGGATCGGTGGATGTCCTCACCGCCGACCCCGCATGGCCGACCGTCGCCGTGCGCGGGCTCGCGCGCCCCGCCGCCCTGCCGTTCGGGTAGCCCGACCGACCCGCAGACCGCTCTCAGCTGAGGTAAGGCTAAGCTTGCTCTCGGCCCGGGCGCCCCCGGGCCGCGCACCACGTTCGCGAAAGAGACACGCGTGTCCCCTCTGGCTGTCATCGGGCTCGGCGCCATCGCCGGCTTCACCATCTTCCTGGGCTTGCCCCTCGGCATGATCCGGTCGACGGCGCCGCGGCTCAAGGTCGCGCTCAGCGCGCTGGCCATCGGCATCCTGCTCTTCCTGTTCTGGGACGTCCTCTCCCAGGCGTGGGAACCCGTCGACAGCGCACTCGGCGCCCACCGCTTCGGCACGGCGCTCGGCAACGGCCTGCTCATGGCCGTGTGCATCGGCATCGGCCTGCTCGGCCTGCTCTACGTCGACCGCATGGGCAAGCAGCGCAGCGAGACCGCCGGCGCGGCCGACGTCTCGACCGGCTCGCGTCGCCTCGCGCTCACCATCGCGGTCGGCATCGGCCTGCACAACTTCGCCGAGGGACTCGCGATCGGCTCGGCGGCCGCGCGCGGCGAGCTCGCCTTCGCGGTGCTGCTGATCGTCGGCTTCGGCCTGCACAACGCGACCGAGGGCTTCGGCATCGTCGCACCGCTCAGCGGCACGCGTCCGTCCTGGCCGTTCCTGATCGGGCTCGGCCTGATCGGCGGCGGGCCGACCTTCCTCGGCACGGTCGTCGGGCAGGCGTTCACGAGCCCTGTGCTCTCGATCGCGTTCCTCGGTCTCGCGGCCGGCTCGATCCTCTACGTCGTCATCGAACTGCTCGCGGTCGCACGCCGCTCGCTGTTCAAGACCACCGTCACGTGGTTCATCTTCCTCGGTCTGCTGGCGGGCTTCGCCACCGACGCGATCGTCACCGCCGCGGGCGCCTGAGCCGCCTGCCGGGGCCGCCAAGCCTGCCGGGCACATTTCCTGCTGTGGGGCATAACGGGCCAGACATCCCGATATGCCCCACAGTTGAAAAAGTGCCCGACTACGACATGCGCCGCCGGTAGATCAGCATCGCGACGAGATACGCGACCACGAGGATGCCCACACACCACGCGAGCGCGACCCAGATGTCGTTGCCGACGGGCTGCCCGGCGAACAGGTTGCGGATCGTGTCCACGATCGAGGTCACCGGCTGGTTCTCGGCGAACCAGCGCACGGGCCCAGGCATCGACGCGGTCGGCACGAACGCCGAGCTGACGAACGGCAGGAAGATCAGCGGGTACGAGAACGCGCTCGCCCCGTCGACGCTCTTCGCGGTGAGGCCGGGGATCACGGCGATCCAGGTCAGCGCGAGCGTGAAGAGCACGAGGATGCCGGCGACCGCCAGCCACGCGCCGAAGCCCGCCCCGGTGCGGAACCCCATCAGCAGCGCGACTCCCACGACGACCGCGAGCGAGACGATGTTGCCGACGATCGAGGTCAGCACGTGCGCCCACAGGGCGGCCGAGCGCGCGATCGGCATCGACTGGAACCGCTCGAAGATGCCGCCCTGCAGATCCATGAAGAGCCGGAAGGCGGTGTACGAGATGCCCGTGGCGACCGTGATGAGCAGGATGCCGGGCAGCAGGTAGTCCACATAGGACCCGGCCCCCGTCTTGATCGCCCCGCCGAAGACGTAGACGAACAGCAGCAGGAAGGCGATCGGCATGAGCGTCGTCGTGATGATCGTGTCCATGCTGCGAGTGATGTGCTTGAGCGAGCGCCCGGTCAGGGCGACCGTGTCACTCAGGAAGTGGTTCATCGCGGGCCTCCTTCCGGGTCAGCGCGAGGAACACGTCCTCGAGCGTGGGCTGCTTCTCGACGTACTCGACGGTCGCCGGCGGGATGAGCCGCTTGAGCTCGGCGAGGGTGCCGTTCTGGATGATGCGCCCCTCGTGCAGGATCGCGATGCGGTCGGCGAGCTGCTCGGCCTCGTCGAGGTACTGCGTGGTGAGCAGGACGGTGGTGCCGGATGCCGCGAGCCGCCGCACGGCCGCCCACACCTCGAGCCGCGCCTCGGGGTCGAGCCCGGTCGTCGGCTCGTCGAGGAAGATCACCTGCGGCGCGCCGATGAGGCTCATGGCGATGTCGAGGCGGCGGCGCATGCCGCCGGAGTAGGTCGCCACGCGGCGGCCCGCGGCATCCGTCAACGCGAAGCGCTCGAGCAGCCCGTCGGCGATCGCGCCCGGGTCCTTCAGGTGCCGCAGCCGCGCGACGAGCACGAGGTTCTCGCGCCCCGTCAGGATCTCGTCGACGGCGGCGAACTGTCCGGTGAGGCTGATGACCTCGCGGATGCGCCGCCCGTTGCCCGCGACCTCGACCCCCGTCACCTGCGCGCTGCCCGAGTCGGCCCTGAGCAGCGTCGAGAGGATGCGCACCACGGTGGTCTTGCCGGCGCCGTTCGAGCCGAGCAGGGCGAAGATCGACCCGCGCGCGACCTCGAAGTCGACGCCCTTCAGCACCTCGAGCGCACCGAACGACTTGCGCAGCCCGCGCACCTCGATGGCGTGGTCGCTCACGAGCCCTGCTCCCGCTCGGCTCGGGCGATGGCATCCGCGAGCTTCTTGTGCTCCTTCGCGACCCAGCCGTCGGGCACGTAGCTCTGCTTGAACGTCTCGATGAACTCGAGCGGGTCGTCGCCGACGATGTCGCGGATCGACGTGCCGTCGGCGGCGGCGCGCTCGAACAGGTCCATCAGGTCCTCGAAGATCGTCATGTCGCTCGAGATCGCCCCGAAGTACATGAGGTAGTGCTCGAAGCCGGCGACGGCGGTCCGGTACGGGGCGGGCAGCGCCTTCAGGCGCGCCCTGTAGTTCCTCCAGCGGCGCTTCCCGTCGAAGTCGCCGATCACCTTCTCGAAGACGGACACGGTCACCTACCTCCTTCGCGGAGCTGTTCCAGGCGCTCGGCCAGGAAGCCCCAGGTCTTCCAGAACTCGTCGAGGTACTCGCGCCCGTCGGCGTTGAGCGAGTACACCTTGCGGGGCGGCCCCTTCTCGGAGGGAACCTTCTCGACATCCACGAGGCCGCGCTGCTCGACGCGGACGAGCAGCGCGTAGACGGTGCCCTCGGCGATG
Organism: Microbacteriaceae bacterium; assembly: GCA_009780695.1. Classification (GTDB taxonomy): domain Bacteria; phylum Actinomycetota; class Actinomycetes; order Actinomycetales; family Microbacteriaceae; genus Gryllotalpicola. The sequence goes on along the minus strand of WQZN01000002.1, from coordinate 114,558 downwards.
TCGGTGAAGCCCTGATCACGCAGCCAGGCCGTGATCTCGGAGCCGTGGGTGGCGGTGCCGGCGAGGATCGCGAGGACCATGCCCTCGAGGATCCCCTTCAGCATCTCGGTCGCCTGCTTCGGCACGGCAACCCCTTCCGGCTAGTCAGTGTCACTGAGTACCGGTACATAGTGTCACTGACTACCGCCGCGCGCAAGCGGCGGGCACACAACCGACTGTGGGGCATATCGGGATGCCTGACCCGATATGCCCCACAGTAGGAAAAGTGCCCGGCGAGGTCAGGGCCGGCGGGGCGCAGCCGTCGAGCCGCGCGCCTCGAGCCGCGGCTGGAACGTGAGGTCAAAACTGCGGCTCTCGCCCTCGATGAGCGAGTTGAGGCGCAGCCACGCCTCGGCGCCGAGCTCGACGTGCGGCACCGAGGCCGTCGTGAGCGACGGGGTGAAGAAGCGGGCGAACGGGATGTCGTCGAAGCCGGTGACCGAGACATCCCCCGGCACGCTCACCCCGAGCTCGGCGAGCCCGTTGATGAGCCCCACGGCGACGAGGTCGTTGAACGCGATCACCGCGGTCGCGCCCGTCACACGCACGGCATCCGCGATCGCGAAGCCGCTCTCGATCGTCGCGCCCGCGCGCACCCGCTCGAGCCGCACGTCGGGCGCGGCGCGGCAGAACTCGTCGAGGCCGCGCACACGGTACGAGTTCGACGCGCTCTCCTCGGGGCCCTCCGCGAACACGATGTGCCGGTGACCGAGCTCGTAGAGATGGCCGGCGAGATTCTGGACGCCCGATTGGTAGTCGATCGAGAGAGAGGGCGCGGTGATGCGGCCGGATGTCCGGTTGATCAGCACCAATGGCTGGAGTTCCGCGGCGAGCTTGATCAGCTCGGCCTCGGGCATGCGCGGCGCACACAGCACGACGGCGTCGCAGCGGTGTCGGATCTCCGCGGCGAGCGCGGCCTCCTCCGTCGCCGACTCGGCGGAATCGGCGACGAGCGCGCGGTAGCCGTCGCGGGCCGCAGCCTTGCTGAAGCCCGACAGCATCTCCTGGAAGGTCGGGTTCGCAAGGTCGGGCACGAGGAACGCGACGGCCTTCGTCCTGCCGAGGGCGAGCGAGCGAGCGAGGTGACTCGGGGAGTACGACAGCTCGCGCGCCGAGGCACGCACCCGCTCGGCGACCGCCGGCTCGCCGACGAATCGGCCGTTCATGACACGGGACACCGTCGCGGGCGACACGCCCGCATGCTCGGCCACCTCGGCGATCGTCGCCGAACCGGTTCGCTTGCTCATGGATTGACATTCCCATGAAGCGTCACGACAATCAATCAGACGCGAGAAACCGCTTTCACGACGCTTCGACACGAGGACAGAGATGACCACCCGCACCCGCTACGCGATCGTCGGAACCGGCTCGCGCGCCCACATGTACCTCGACGCGATCGCCGGCGCCCACGCCGACGTCGCCGAGCTCGTCGCCTGGGCCGACACGAATCAGGGCCGCCTCGACTACCACGAGGCGCGGCTCGCCGCGCAGGGCGTCGCGGCGCCCGCCCGGTTCGCCCCGGCCGACCTCGCCGCGGCCGTTGCGGCGCACGCGATCGACCGGGTCATCGTCACCTCCCCCGACTTCACGCACGCGGGCTACATCGTCACGGCGCTCGAGGCCGGCGCCGACGCGATCACCGAGAAGCCGCTGACGACCTCGGAAGACGGCGTGCGCGCCATCGCCGAGGCCGCCGAGCGCACGGGCCGCTCGGTGACGATCACGTTCAACTACCGCTACTCGCCGCGCAACACCGCGCTCAAGCAGGTCATCGCCTCGGGCGAGATCGGCGAGGTCACCTCGGTGCACTTCGAGTGGGTGCTCGACACCGCGCACGGCGCCGACTACTTCCGCCGCTGGCACCGCCAGAAGAAGAACTCGGGCGGCCTGCTGATCCACAAGGCGAGCCACCACTTCGACCTCGTCAACTGGTGGCTGGCGGATGCCCCGAGCCGGGTGTTCGCGAGCGGGGGCCTGCGCTTCTACGGCGCCGACGCCGCGGCATCCCGCGGGCTCGGTGCGCGCCCCGAGCGCGGCTCCGTCGACTCGCCGCTGCGCGACGCGTTCAGCCTCGATCTGCGCGACGACCCGCAGCTCAAGGCCCTGTACTACGACACCGAGTCGCACGACGGCTATCTGCGCGACCGCGACGTCTTCGACCCCGGCATCACGATCGAGGACAACCTGTCGCTCGTCGTCGACTACGCGCGCGGCTCGTCGATGTCGTACTCGCTCAACGCGCACTCGCCGTGGGAGGGCTACACGGTGCACGTCAACGGCACCAAGGGTCGCGCCGAGCTCAGCGTCATCGAGCGCGGGGCCGTCATCATCAGCGAGGACACGGGCCGCCCCGTCGTCGACCCGAGCGCGCACCCCGAGCTCGTCGTGCACGAGGGCGCGCGCCCCGTCGGCGAGCGCCTCGTGGTGCAGAAGCACTTCGAGCTCGCGCGCGAGGTTCCGATCCCCGCAGGCGAAGGCGGGCACGGCGGCGGCGACGCGCGCCTGCTGCGCGACGTGTTCCTCGGCGTCGGCGAGGACCCCTACGGCCACGCCGCGACCTGGGTCGACGGCGTGCGCTCGGTCGCCGTGGGCCTCGCGGGCAACCGCTCGCTCGCCACGGGCGACGCCGTGCGGGTCGCCGAGCTCGACCTGGGCGTCGAGCTGTGAGCCGCTACCTCGTCACGGGGGGCGCGGGCCGGCTGGGGCGCAGCGTGGTCTCGGTGCTGACCGGTGCGGGTCACGACGTCGTCTCCGTCGACCGCGTCGCCGCCCCCGGCCTGCCGGCCCTGCAGATCGTGCGCGAGCTCGGCGGCCCCGAGACGCTCGTCGACGTGCTGCGCGAGCACGACGTCGACGCGATCGTGCACCTCGCCGCGATCGCGGTGCCGTTCAGCGCGCCCGACGACGTCATCTTCCGCACCAACACCTCGCTCGCGTTCGCCGTGCTGGATGCCGCGAAGCAGGCCGGCGTCGGCACGGTGCTCATCTCGAGCAGCCCCACGGTCATCGGCTACAACGCCCCGACGGGGTGGGAGCCGGCCGCGCTGCCGCTGACGGAGGGGCATCCGCTCGCCCCCTGGAACGCCTACGCGCTCGCGAAGGTCGCGATCGAGGGGCTCATCGCCGCCGAGGTGCGCGCCGCCACTCCCCTGCGGCTCGGCGCGTTCCGCCCCTGCTATGTCATCGCTCCCGAGGAATGGGAGGGCGCGCCGACCCAGCAGGGCCACACCGTCGCCGAGCGCCTCGACGACCCCGCGCTCGCGGCCGTCTCGCTGTTCAACTATCTCGATGCGCGCGACGCGGGCGAGTTCGTGCTCGCGTGGCTGACGCAGCCGGATGCCGCGCCCAACGGCGCCGTGTTCTTCGTCGGCGCGGCCGACTCGATGGTGCGCGGCCCGGTACCTGCGGCGCTCGCCGAGCACGTCCCCGAGGCGGCCGGGCTCGCCGGCTCGCTCGGCGACACCGACCCCGTGTTCTCGAGCGCGCTCGCCGAGCGCCTGCTGGGCTGGAGGGCTCGGCGCAGCTGGCGCACCGAGCTCGCCGCCGCAGACGACAAGGAGCTCACCGCATGACCGTCTTCCCCTTCGCCGACGGCGTGCTGTTCTTCCCGGTCACGCCCTTCGACGCGTCCGACCGCGTCGATCTCGACGCCCTCGCGGCGCACGTCGCGGGTGGGGTGGACGCCGGCGCCGCCGGCGTCTTCGCCGCGTGCGGCACGGGCGAGTTCCACGCCCTCTCGGCGTCCGAGGCCGCCGCCGCGGTGCGGGTCTCTGTCGAGGCCGCAGCGGGCCGCGTGCCCGTGCTCGCCGGAGCCGGCGGCCCGCTCGGCCACGCGCGCGAGGTCGCGGCCGCCGCGGCCGACGCCGGCGCCGCGGGCCTGCTCGTCATGCCGCCGTATCTCGTGCAGGGTGCGCAGGGCGGGGTCGCCGCGTACGTCGAGGCCGTCGCCGAGGCATCCGGACTGCCCGTCATCGCCTACCACCGGGCGAACGCCGCGCTCACCGAGCAGACCGTCGAGCGGCTGCTGCAGCACGAGCTCGTGGCCGGCATCAAGGACGGGGTGGGGGATGTCGCGCTCATGCAGCGCTTCGTGCTCGCCGCCGCGCGCGCCGGCCGCGACCTGCAGTTCTTCAACGGCCTCTTGACCGCCGAGCTCAGCCAGACGGCCTATCGCGCCATCGGCGTGCCGCTGTACTCGTCGGCCGTCTTCGCGATGGCGCCCGAGATCGCGAACGGGTTCTACGCCGCCTACCGCGACGGCGATTCCGCGCGCCAGCAGCTGTTCCTCGACCGGTTCTACGTTCCGCTCGTGCGCCTGCGCGACGAGACGCCCGGCTTCGCCGTCGCGCTCGTCAAGGCCGGCGTGCGGCTCGGCGGCCTTGCGGCCGGCGGCGTGCGGCCGCCGCTCACCGACCCGACCGCGGAGCAGACCGCGCGACTCGAGGCGCTGCTGGCGGCGGGGCGCGCGCTGCTGTGAACGCCGTGATCTCGGGCATCCGCACCCGCCTCATCCGCATCCCGCTGCTGCGGCCGTGGGGGCCCGACGTCACCGGGCTGTCGGTCGTCGAGGTCGTCGTGACCGCATCGGACGGGGCCCAGGGCTTCGGCTTCTCGTGGACCCCGTCGATCGGCGCGACCGCGGTCGCGGCGCTGCTGGATGCCGAGATCTCGGCCTTCGCCGTGGGCCGGCCCGCCTCGGCCGGGCTCTGGGACGAGCTCTGGCGACACCTGCACGAGGCCGGCGGCGGCGGAATCACGACCATCGCGATGGCGGGGCTCGACACCGCCCTGTGGGACCTCGCCGCGCGCCGCGCGGGCGTCGGCGTGCCCGAGCTGCTCGGCCGCCGGCACGACGCGCTCGAGGCCTACGGCTCGGGCGTCAACCTGGACTACCCGATCGACGAGCTCGTCGCGCAGGCCGAGCGCTGGGTCGCGGCGGGCTTCGGCGCGGTCAAGGTCAAGGTCGGCAAGCCGTCGCTCGCCGAGGACGTCGACCGTCTGCAGGCGGTGCGCGAGGTGATCGGGCCGGACCGGCAGCTCATGGTCGACGCGAACCAGCGCTGGGACCTCGCCCACGCGGTCGACGCCGTCGCCGCGTTCGAACCGCTCGACATCGCGTGGCTCGAGGAACCGCTGCGCGCCGACGACCTGCTCGGGCACGTGGCGCTCAAGCGCGAGACGGGCGTGCGCATCGCGGTCGGCGAGAACCTGCACACCGAGTACCGCTTCGCCGAGTTCCTCGAGGCGGGCGCCGCGGACGTGCTGCAGCCCAACGTCATCCGCGTCGGCGGGCTCACCCCGGCGTCGCGCATCGCGAGGCGGGTGCAGGATGCCGGGGCCGAGCTCGCCCTGCACCTGCTGCCCGAGCTCTCCGCCCAGCTCGCCTTCGCACTCGAGGTGCCCACGCGCATCGAGCACGTGGAGTCGGCCGCGTTCGCCGAGCTCGGTGCGCTCGTGGAGCCCTCGGGCGTCGAGTTCGGGGCGGGGCGCGTCTTCGGCGGCCCGAGCCGCGGCCTCGGCATCCGCTTCGCCTGATCGACGCCCGCGAGGGGTGCAGAAACCGCCTTTCGGGCCCGGGTTCCGCGTTCATCGCACCCTTCGCGGCGCGACGGTCGCGGCAAAACTGGCAACCGGCGAGAGGATCGAACCGTGACTGCACCACGCGTCGTCATCACCGGAATCGGCGGCTACGGCCGCGTGCACCTCGAGAACGCGCGGCGGCTGAGCGCCGCGGGCCGGCTGCAGATCGCCGCGCTCGTCGACCCGGCGGTCGCGGCATCCGCCCCCGATGCCGCCCGCTTCGGCGACGCGCCCCTGTTCTCGGACCTCGCCGATGCGCTCGCCCTCGGCGACATCGACGTCGTGATCGTCGCCACTCCCCTGCACACGCACGCCGCGCTCGCCGAGCAGGCGATGCGGGCGGGGGCCGACGTGCTGCTCGAGAAGCCGCCCGTGCCGACCATGGCCGAGTTCGACCGCCTGCTCGCGACGCAGGGCGACACCGGCCGCGCTGCCCAGGTCGGCTTCCAGAGCCTCGGCTCGGCGGCGATCGCGGCGTTCCGGGCGGATGCCCTGCACCTCGGCCCCGTCGAGTCGGTCGCCGCGACCGGGCTGTGGAGCCGCCCGCTGTCCTACTGGGCCCGCGCGCGCTGGGCGGGCCGCCGCAGCCTCGACGGGTATCCCGTCGTCGACGGCGTCGCGACCAACCCGCTCGCGCACGCGATCGCGACGGCCCTGCGCATCGCGGGGTACGACACGACGGCGAGCGTCGACCGGGTCGAGGTCGACGCGTACCGCGTGAACGACATCGAGGCGGACGACACGACCACGCTGCGCATCACGGGCCGCGGCCTGCCGACCGTGACCGCCGCGCTGACGCTGTGTGCCCCGCCCGAGCTCGCCGAGGCACCCGACCGCGGGGCCGTCGTCACGGTGCGCGGCGCCGCGGCATCCGCCGCGTTCTCGTACACGACCGACGTCGTGACGACCGCCGAGGGCCGGCTGACCTTCGGCCGCGCGGACCTGCTCGAGAACCTGCTCGACCATCGCGCGACCGGCGCGCCGCTGCGGGTGCCGCTCGCGGCCACCGGCGCGTTCCTGCGCGTGGTCGAGGCGATGCGGCTGGCTGCGGATGCCACCCCGATCGGCCCCGGGCACGTCACGTGGCACGGCGCCGGCGAGGCCCGGCATCCCGTCATCACGGGCATCGATTCCGCGATCGCGCAGGCCGCCGACCGCGGCGCGCTGTTCCGCGAGCTCGGCCTGCCCTGGGCGCGCGGCTGACGCGCCGCGCCGGGTGACGCCTGCTACTTGATGCCCGTGGTGGCGATGCCGCGGATCAGGAAGCGCTGCCCGACGACGAAGCCGATGAACACGGGGATGAGCGACACGACCGACATCGCGAACAGCTGCCCCCAGTTGCCGCCCGTCTGACTGTCGATGAACTGGCCCAGCGCGAGCTGCACCGTGAAGTTCTGCGGCTGGGTCAGGTAGATGATCGGGGCGAAGAACTCGTTCCACATCCAGATGAACGTGAAGATCGTCGTCGTCGCGAGCGCCGGCGTCATCAGCGGCACGATCACCCGCAGGAAGATGCGCGGGTGGCCGCAGCCGTCGATGCGCGCGGCCTCGTCGAGCTCCTTCGGGATGCCGCGGATGAACTGCACCATCAGGAAGATGAAGAACGAGTCCGTGCCGAGGATCTTCGGCAGGATCAGCGGCCACACCGTGTTCAGCAGGTGCACGAACGAGAACATGATGTACTGCGGCACGAGCGTGACCTGGAACGGCAGCATGATCGTCAGCAGCATGATCGTGAACGCCACGCGCTTGAACCGGAACTCGAGCCGGGCGAACGCATAGGCGGCGAGCGTGCACGCGAACAGGTTGCCGAGGATCGCGCCGATCACGATGACGACCGAGTTGATCAGATAGACGCCGAACGGCGAGGTCAGCGCCACCCAGCCCTTGGTGTAGTTCGACCAGTCGAAGTGGTCCGGGATGATGCTCGGGTTGAGGAAGATCTCGTTGTTCGGGCGCAGCGAGCTGACGACCATCCAGACCAGCGGGTAGATCATCACCACCACGAACGCGAGCATCACGACGTGCTTGAGGATGCCGCGCACGCCCTGCCACACGCCGACCCGCGCCAGCCACGGCTTGGAGCGCACGGTCGGCAGGTTCAGTCGCTCAGTTGTCATAGAACACCCAGTACTTCGAGGTGAGGAACGTCACGCCCGACAGCGCGGCGATGATCAGGAACAGCAGCCAGGCCATCGCCGAGGCGTAGCCCATGTCGAACTGGTTGAAGCCCTGCTGGTACAGATACAGCGAATAGAACATCGTCGAGTCCGAGGGGCCGCCCGTGCCGCCCGAGACGATGAACGCCTGGGTGAACGACTGGAACGCGCCGATGAGCTGCAACAGGATGTTGAAGAAGAAGATCGGGCTGAGCAGCGGCAGCGTCACGCGCCACAGCTTCGTCCAGCGGCCGGCGCCGTCGATCGAGGCCGCCTCGTAGTACATCGACGGGATCTGCCTCAGGCCCGCGAGGAAGATGATCATCGGCGCGCCGAAGGTCCACACGTTGAGCAGGATGATGGTGCCGAGCGCCCACCTCGGGTCCGAGATCCACCCCGGCAGGTTGTGGAAGCCGACGTGGCCCAGCAGCTGGTTGACCAGGCCCGACTGGCCGAAGATCTGCCGCCACAGGATCGCCACCGCGACCGAGGAGCCGAGCAGGCTCGGCAGGTAGAACACCGAGCGGTAGAACGGCAGCGCCCGCATGCCCTTGTCCAGCACCATGGCCGCGATGAGCGCGACCACGAGCTGGATCGGCACCGAGACGAACACGTAGGTGAACGTCACCCGCAGCGAGTTGAGCAGCCGGGGGTCCTGGAACATGCGCACGTAGTTGTGCGCGCCGATGAAGCTCGGCGCCTGGATCAGGTTGTAGTCCGTGAACGACAGCACGAGCGAGGCGATCATCGGGCCCGCCGTGATCAGCACGAGCCCCAGCAGCCACGGCAGCAGGAAGAAGAACGCGGCGCGGTTCTCGCGCCGGCCCGTCGCGCCGCCCTTCTTGACGGAACGGAGTTCCTCGAAGACGCTCACGCCACCCCTTGCAGTCATCGTCGATCACAGGTCGGACAACCTCTCGGCGAGTGCGGGAAACCGCTTACTCAGAGGCCTGGCTTGTCACCATATCCAGGCACGGGGAGGGCGTCAACAGGCCGTTACAGCGTTGGAACACGGCCGGTGCAAAGCCTGTGGCAAGTGTTGACACCCCTCGAAGGACCGCCGAATAATGTCGGCACAGGGGCGAGGAAGCGCTTTCTCACGCCCCGTGTCACAGCATGGCAAGGAGGCCATATGTCACAGCAGCTCTCCCGTCGCCAGTTCGGACTGGCGGTGACGGGGCTCGGCGCCACGTTCCTGCTCGCCGCCTGCGGAACGTCCGCCACACCGGGCGCGGCATCCAACAAGTCGATCTCGACCGCCGACGAGTTCAAGAAGGCGTCGCTGACCTTCGCGTTCTGGGGCAACCCGGTGCGCAACGCCTACACCGACCAGATCATCAAGGCCTACACGGCGGCGCACCCCGCGATCACCGTCGCCCAGCAGCCCGGCGAGTGGGCGACCTACTGGACGAAGCTGTCCACGCAGGTCGCCGGCGGCACCGCCCCCGACATCATCCAGATGGACCAGGCGTACATCGCCGAGTACGGCGGCCGCGGCGCCCTGCTCGACCTCAGCAAGGTCGCCACGATCGACACGGCCCCGCTCAAGTCGACGCTCGCGGCGGGCACGCTGAACGGCAAGCTCTACGGCATCCCGACCGGCAACAACGCCTACGCGATCGGCGCGAACAAGACGCTCTTCGACAAGGCCGGGGTCGCCCTCCCCGACGACAAGACCTGGACCTGGGACGACTTCCTCAGCATCTGCCACCAGCTCACCCAGGGCTCGGGCGGCAAGTTCCGCGGCACCAACTGGTTCGGTGCCGACCAGGAGCTCAAGATCTGGCTCTACCAGAACGGCGGCGAGCAGCTCTACACCGCCTCGGGCAAGCTCGGGGCCTCCACCGACAACCTGACGAGCTTCTTCGCCTTCGTGCAGAAGCTGTTCGCCTCGGGCGACGGCCCCACGAAGGACGAGTACGCGACCGACATCGCGGCCGCCGTCCAGCAGACCCTGTTCGGCACGAACAAGGTCGCCATGGAGTGGATGTGGAGCAACCAGGTCACCGCGTACCAGCAGGCCAACGGCGGCGACGTCGTGCTGCTGCGCATTCCGAGCGCCGCCGGCTCGTCGGCCAAGAACGGCGTGTACTTCAAGCCGTCGATGTACTGGTCGATCTCGTCGCAGTCGAAGGCGCCCGCGCAGGCGGGCGGCCTGATCAACGACTTCCTCAACAGCACGGCGGCAGGTGCGCTGCAGCTCGCCGAACGCGGGGTCCCGGCCAACCCGGCGGTGCTCGCGGTCGTGCAGCCGAAGCTGTCGGCGACCGACCAGATCGGGGTCAACTACCTCGAGTCGATCAAGAGCGAGGTCACGAACGTCCCGCCGGTGCCCCCGAAGGGCACGAGCACCGTCGCGGCCGTCGTCCAGCGCCACGAGCAGGACGTGATCTTCGGCCGCGCCACCCCGGCCGCCGCCGCCGCGGCCTTCAAGACCGAGGTCGAGGGGCTCATCTCCTCGGCCTCGTAGACCGCGGACAGAACAGCGCCCGCGCCGCCGAGAAGGCGACGCGGGCGCTGTTCAGCGAGTGCGGATGCCTAGCCGTTGCACTTTCCGGACGCGGAGTCGCTGTAGCTCAGCGCGGTCGCGGAGTCGAAGCCGGTGCCGGCGAGAACCGGCTTGTACGAGAACGACCAGCTGCTCGGGCTGAGCTTGAGGTCGCCGACGCCGTAGCCCTCGTCGTAGGCGCTGACCACGTTCGGGTTCGCGTAGGAGCCGTCGGCGTTGGTCGCGATCGTGTCGAGCGCCTCACCACCGGTGCCGATCGTGAGCTGCGTGATGCCCTTCTTGGGGTCGGGGTTGCCCGCCGGGTCCATCGGCTGGAAGCGCGCGTAGGCGTGCTCGTGGCCGTTGAGGATCAGGGTCGCCTTGTTGGCGTAGAGCAGCTTCCACCAGGCGTCCGCGACCTGGCCCTCCTGGCCGCCGGCGCCCACGGCCGAGGCCGGGACGGTGGCGGTCGAGGCCGTCGTGGCGCTGAAGGTCGGCTGGTGCCAGTAGGCGATCGTGCAGGGGCGGCTATTGCCCTTGAGGTCCTGCGCGAGCCACGAGGTCTCCTGCGAGAGCACGCCGCCGTCGGTGGTCGAGCAGTCGTTGTTGAACGCGTCGGAGTTGCACTCGACGTTCAGCGAGATGATGTGCCAGTTGCCGAGGTTGTAGGAGTACCAGCCCTGGTTGCTGGCGGTGTCGTCGCCGGCCTGGCCCGAGGCGTTCGGGGTGCCCGCCTGGTCGTGGCCGTTGAAGTAGGCGAAGTAGCCGTTGCCGTTCTGGCCGGCCTCGTCGTCGCCCTTCTTCTGGTACGAGTAGTACTCGTGGTTGCCGGGGGCCGGCTTCTCGAGGAACTTGAGGCCGCCCCATGCGGTCTCGAACGAGCCCTCGAAGTCGCTCAGCTTGCCGACCTGGTACTGCTCGTCGCCGAGCAGCGCGACGGCGTCGGGCTGCATGTCGTCGGCCTGCTTCGCGGTCGCGAACTCGGCGTCGTAGCCGCCGAGGCTCGTGCTGCCGCACTTGAGCGAGCTCGGGTTGGCGGCGTTGGTGCTGTCATCGGGCTCGCAGGCGATGTCGCCGACCGCGGCGAGCGTGAAGGTCTTGCCGTTGGCGCTCGAGCTGGGGGTGCTGTCGTAGGGCCAGACGTTGCCGACGTTCTGTGCGACGGCGGCACCGGCGATGCCGAGCACCGAGGCGGCGACGACGCCGGCGGCGATCAGCGGAAGTTTGCGCATACGAAGGCGCACGGGTTCCTCCAAGAAATGGGTGCGAACAGGGGGTGACACGGGGTCGCGGCAACGCTTCCGTGTGCCCCGAACGCGGGAGTGAACCGCACGCGTACGGAAAGTGAACGACGCGGCGAAAAGCTTTGGCAGACTGCCGGAGTGGCATCCTCTCGCGGCGTCGCGCACCTCTCGCGCGATCTGGTCAACAAGCTCGTCGGAATCGTGACGGACCCGAGGATGCCGCCGCAGCGCAAACTCGATCAGGCGAGCGCCACACTGGACAGGGTGATCACGGATGCCGAGTCGCCGGCATCCCGCGCCCGCCACACCGTCGTCGCCGCCGTGGACGACGCGATCAGCACCGCCTCCGAGCTGTCGGCGACGCTCTCGCGCGCCGAGCTCGAGGCCCGCGTGCGCGCCAAGCTCGTGGACGCGCTGCGCGACGCCCCCGGCCTCACGGTCGAGGGCGGTCGCTGACGGCTACTTCCCCTCGGCCGCCGCGGCCTTCTGCAGCGCCTGCTGCAGACGGGTCTGGGCCTCGCCGTAGGCCGTCCAGTCGCCGTTCTTCAGCGCGGTCTGCGCGTCGTCGTAGGCGGTCTGCGCGTCCTGGATCGCCTGCTGCAGCGCGGTGCCGCCGGTCGCCGGGGTCGTGGGCGTCGGGGTCGGCGTTCCCGTGGGCGGGGTGGTCGTTCCGTCGCTCGGCGGGGTCGTCGGGGTGCTCGGCGTCGTCGGCGTGTTCTGGTCGCCCGTGACGGCGCCGGAACTGCCGCCGAACAGGTCGTCGAGCGCGGCATCCAGCGTCGGCTCCATCGCGATCTTCCCGCCGAACGAGACGATGACCTCCTGCAGCAGCGGATAGCTCGTCGAACCGGTCGACTTCACGTACACGGGCTCGACGTAGAGCATGCCGCCGCCGACGGGGATGGTCAGCAGGTTGCCTTCCTGCACCTGGGTCGCACCGCCGATGCGCAGCTGATTGAGCTTCGTCGATACGTTGGGGTCCGACTTGACCGTCGCCTGCACCTGACCCGGCCCCCAGACGTTGTCGGAGGTCGCGATCGTCAGCAGCGTGAACTTGCCGTAGCCGGGCGCGACCTTGCCGGCGACGGCGCCCGCGTCGGAGTCGACGGCGAAGTAGCCCTTGAGGATGCTGGCGGACTCGCTCTGGTTCGAGGCCGGCGTGAAGCTCGAGTACAGCGTGTAGGCCGACGACGTGTCGCCGGGCAGCTTCATCGTCAGGTAGTACGGCGGCTGCAGCAGGTCATCGCTCGAGGTCGGGTCGAGCGGCGTCTTCCACGCGTCCTCGTTCGAGTAGAACGCGCCCGGGTCGGTGACGTGGTAGGTCGCGAGGATCTGACGCTGCACCTTGAACAGGTCCTGCGGGTAGCGCACGTGGCTCATCAGCTGCGCGCTCATGTCGGAGATCGGCTTGATGTTGAGCGGCAGGATCTTCTCCCACGTCTTCAGCACCGGGTCGCTCGGGTCCCAGGCGTAGAGCGTCACCTGGCCGGTGTAGGCGTCGACCGTCGCCTTGACGGAGTTGCGGATGTAGTTCACGTCATCGCTCGGGTACGGCGAGACGGGGTTCTGCGCGTCGCTGATCGCGCCGCCGAGCGACTGCTGCTGCGAGTACGGGTACTGGTCGCTCGTCGTGTAGCCGTCGATGATCCAGTCGATGTGGCCGTCGACGACCGAGGGGTACGGGCTCGAGTCGAGCGTCAGGAACGGCGCGACCGCCTGCACGCGCTGCGCCGGGTCGCGGTTGTAGAGGATCTGCGAGTCGGGGTTCACGGCGTCGGAGAGCACGATCTGCTCGTCCTGGAACTTGAGGGCGTACAGCAGCCGGATGAACACGTTCGAGAGCTTCGGGCCGCCGTTGCCCGAGTAGGTGTTGTAGGTCGCCGGGCCCGAGCCGTTCGACGGGAAGTCAAGCTCGACGGGCTTGCCGCCCTTCGGCGCGCCGACGATCGAGTAGTCCGGCGACTTCTGGCCGAAGTAGATGCGCGGCTCGTAGTCGCCGAGGTTCGTCGAGGTCGGCATGCCCGACTCGACGAAGTTCGGTGCGCCGTCGCTGGCCCGCGAGTTGCCCTGCGCCGCGACGAGGCCGTAGCCGTGGGTGTAGACGAAGGTGTTGTTGAACCAGTTCTGCGATGACGACCCGAGACCGTTCTGATCGAGCTCGCGCACGGCGAGCACGGTGTCCTGGGTGGTGCCGTCGATCTTGTAGCGGTCGACCGAGAGCACGGGCGAGAACGAGTAGTACTGGCGGAACTGCTGCAGCTGCTGGAAGGCCGGGCTGACGATCGCGGGGTCCATGATGCGGATGTTCGCCGTGGTGTCGGCATCCTGACGCAGCGCGCCCGCCGGGGTGTCGCTCGTGACGTTGTACGGCGTGCCCGTGACGTCGCTCAGCCCGTAGGCCGAGCGGGTCGCGTCGATCGCCCGCGCCACGTAGCCCGCCTCCTTCGGCTTCTCGCTCGGGCTGACCTCGAACTTCTGCACGCCCCACGGGTACAGCGTGCCGATCACGAGCGCGCTCACGATCAGCAGCGCGAGGCCGACGAGCGGGAAGCGCCAGCGGCCCGTGAACGAGGTGAACACGAACAGCAGCGCCACGATCACGGCGATGCCCGCGAGGATCGTCCGCGCCGGGATCGTCGCGTGCACGTCGGTGAACGCGGCGCCCGTGATCTTGCCCGAGACGTTCGTGTCGGTGAGGGTGTCGTAGCGGTCGAGCCACACGCTCACGCCCTGCACCGCGAGGTAGATCGCGGCGATCACGGCGATCTGCACGCGTGCGGCGCGCGAGATGCGCAGCTCGCGGCCGCTCACGCGGATCGAGCCGTAGAGGTAGGTCGTCGCGACCGTCGCGAGGAAGCAGATGATCAGCACGGCCGACACGAACGAGGTCACGGCCTGGAGGAACGGCAGCTGGAAGACGTAGAACGAGATGTCGATGTGGAACTGCGGGTCGGTCGTGCCGAACGGCGTCGAGTGCAGCCACTGCGCGGCGAGCTGCCAGCGGCTCGAGGTCGCGAGACCCGCGAAGAGGCCGAAGACGATGGGGATGCCCCACACCGCGAGCCGGCGCAGCGGCTCGACGACCTGCTGGTAGCGGTCGAGCTGGGCGTTGAGCTTCGCGTAGACGGGCCGCAGCCGGTACGAGAGCTGCAGGGCCAGCCACAGCGGCACCGCCATGCCGAGGAAGCCGATCGCGAACATCGACAGGCCCCAGCCCCACTGCGTGCCATAGACGCCGAGGTAGCCGAGCTGGCCGAACCACAGCACGTCGGTGAAGACGCGCGCGAAGATGAAGAACGCGATGATCAGGGCGATGACCGCCCCGACGGTGATCCACGCGGCCGCGCGCCGACGGCGGTCGAGAGGCGGCCGGGACGGAGTGGATGCAGCGGCGGAGCTCACCTCGTCAGCCTAGCGATGACAGGTCGCAAGGCTCCCGGTGTCGCCGCCCTCTGAGACGGTTTTCAGCACGTTCAGGGAGTCCTTCAGCGTCGAGACCGCGTAGACGTGCAGGCCCGCCGGGATGTGGCCCACGACCTCGTCGCAGTTCGACTCGGGCGCGAGGAAGACCGTGGCGCCCGCGGCCCGGGCCCCGAACATCTTCTGCCGGATGCCGCCGATGGCCCCGACATCCCCCGCGGCATCGATCGTGCCCGTGCCCGCGACCTTCTTGCCGCCGTTCAGATAACCCGGCGTGAGCTTGTCGATGATGCCGAGCGCGAACATCTGGCCCGCGCTCGGGCCGCCGATCTGCGCGAGCTGGAAGTCGACGTTGACGGGGAACGCCCCGTACTGCTCCCCCGCGGCGACGCCGAGCACCCAGGCGCCGCTCGACTTCACGGGGGTGAGGCTGAGGTCGAGGGTCGAGCCGTTGCGCAGCACCGTGACCGTCACGGCCTTGCCGCCCGCCGCCTGCACCGCGGCGCGCAGCGCGGTGACCGTCGGGACCGCGGTGCCGTCGACCTTCTCGATGCGGTCGCCCGCCTTGAGCACGCCGTCGGCGGGCAGGCCCTTCTCGACCTGGGCGACGACGACGTGCGTCTCGATCGTGTAGCCGAGCTGGGTGAGGGCCGCCGCGGTCGCGTCCTGCTGCGAGGTCGACATCTGGATCGCGCTCTGCTGGTTCGCCTGGTCGGCGGTCTGGCCGCGCGGGAACTCGAGCTCGACGGGCACGACCGACTCGGACGGCTGGAACCATGCGCTCGCGACCTGGAACCAGTTCGGCAGCTGCTGCGGGTTGCCGAGCACGTTGACGGTCAAGAGGAACAGCGCGCCGCTCGTCGGATAGGTCGTGTGCCCCGGGATGCTCAGCACGGGCTTCGCCCTGGGGTCGGCCGGCTGGCCGGCCGCGGTGTCGACGCCGAGGGTGTTGAACACGGGGCCCGGCCGCTCGATGACGTAGGGGCTGGGTGCGAAGCCCAGGATCAGGATCGCGACGACGGATGCCACGAGCAGCCCCCAGCCGATGCGCCGGCCGCGCGGCATCCGTTCGCGCACAGCGTTGTCGGGCTGCTGCTCGTAGAAGGTCATCGTGATTCTTTCCGGGTTAGCGTGGAGCGACGCGCTGAATAGTACAAGCGTGCGTTATGTCGGCCGATGAAAGGCGCAGATGTCAGACGAGGACAAGTCGCCGGAAGAGCAGCTGCGCGAGATGCTGCAGAACATGCTCTCGGGGGGCGCCGATCTCGACCCGGCCAAGCTCGCCGGCGCCGCGGGCCTGCCGAACGACCCGGCGAGCATCCAACAGCTCATCGCCCAGCTGCAGGGCGCGCTGCGCGGCAACGCCGACGGCTCGATCAACTGGGACCTCGCGCTGCAGCAGGGGCGGCAGCTGGCGATGTCCGGGGCGGTCGCGACGACGCCGGGCGAGACCTCGTCCCTCGAACAGGCCTTCCACGTCGCGGCGCTCTGGCTCGACGAGGCGACCGCGGTCGGCGCGCTCGTCGCCACGCCGTCGCTGCTCTCGCGCGGCGAGTGGGTGAAGCGCACCATGCCGCTGTGGACCCAGCTCGCCGAGCCGGTCGCCAACTCGATCGCCGACTCGCTGACCAAGGTCATGGACGAGCAGGCGCCCGAAGAGCTGCGCGCCGTGCTCGCGAACGCCGGCCAGATGGTGCGTGCCGTCGGCGGCACCCTGTTCGCGATGCAGCTCGGCCAGGTCGTCGGGCAGCTGTCGGCCGAGGTGGTCTCGGGCGGCGACATCGGCATCCCCCTGCTCGACGACGGCCAGGCCGCGCTGCTGCCGCAGAACGTGCGCGCGTTCGGCGACGGCCTCGACATCGACGGCGACCAGGTCGCGCTCTACCTCGCCGTGCGCGAGCTGGCCCACGCGCGGCTGTTCCGGCACGCCAAATGGCTGCGGCTGCAGGTCATCACCGCGATCACCGAGTTCGCGCGCGGCATCCGCATCGACACCGAGCGCATGGAGGACCTCGCCGCCGGCTTCGACCCCGCCAACCCCGACGAGCTGCGCGACGTGCTCGCGTCGGGCGCGCTGATCCCGCCGAAGACCGAGGCGCAGGAGGCCGCGCTCGCGCGCCTCGAGACGCAGCTCGCGCTCATCGAGGGCTGGGTCGACGTGGTCACGCTGGCCGCCACCTCGCGGCTGCCGCGCGCCGATGCGGTCGCCGAGACCGTGCGCCGCCGCCGCGCGGCGGGCGGCCCGGCCGAGTCGGCCTTCGCGACGCTCGTGGGCCTCGAGCTGCGGCCGCGCCGCCTGCGCGAGGCGGCCGCGATGTGGCAGCAGGTGACGGATGCCGTGGGCGCCGCGAAGCGCGACGAGCTGTGGTCGCACCCCGATCTGCAGCCCACCGCCGAGGACGTCGACGACCCGCAGCGGCTCATCGCGCGCCTGTCGGGGGTCGCCCCCGCCGACCCCGAGGCCGATGCCTTCGACCAGGCCCTCGAGGACCTGCTCAACGACGACTCGGGCGACCGGCCGAAAGAGGAGTAGCGCGCCCCGTCGGGCACATTTTCGACTGTGGGGCATATCTCGACGCGGGTCGGGATATGCCCCACAGTCGAAAATGTGCCCGGCAGCGCTCGGGCTGTGGACAGTTCGCACGCGGCGGATGCCCCGCTCGGCATGCTGGGGCGGTGATCCTCCGACTCGACCCCGCCGTGCCCGTCGTGTGGCGCGCGCCCGACGCGGTGCAGCTCGGCGTCGACCCGGTCGTGTGCGTCTTCGAGGGCGCGAGCGAGCCGACCGAGCGGCTGCTCGCCGCGCTCGCGGTCGGCACGCCCGCGTCGGCGCTGCCCGTGATCGCCGAGACGGCGGGCGCGGGCGAGCGCTTCGCGGAGGCGCTGCTGGATGCCGTGCGCCCGGCCCTGCTGCCCGAGGCTCCGGCGCCCGAGCGCACGGAGGCGCATCGGCTGCGCATCGCGGTGGAGGGCGACGGGCCGGCCGCCCGCATGCTGGCGCCGGTGCTGCACGCGCTCGGCATCGCGCTCGTCGACAGCCACCCGGGCCTCGGGGCCGACCCCGACGACGGGCCGATCGACGCGGCGGTGCTGCTCGGCGCCTACGCGATCGCACCGCGGCGGCACGGGGCCTGGCTGCGGGCCGACATCCCCCACCTCGGGGTCGTCTTCGGCGAGCGCAGCGCGCGCATCGGCCCCTTCGTCGAGCCGGGTGAGGGCCCGTGCCTCGCATGCCTCGACCTCGAGCGGCGCGACGCCGACGAGGCGTGGCCCGTGATCGCCGCTCAGCTCGCGGGCAAGCGGGCCCCGGCCGAGGCCGGCGGGTTCGCGGCATCCGTCACGCTCCGCATCGCCCTCGAGCTGGTGGCCCACCTCACGGCAGGCTCGCGCGAGCTGACCGCGCAGAGCCTCGTGCTGCGCACCGACGGCGGCGAGAGCCGCGTCACGCACTCCCCGCACGCGCGATGCGGCTGCCGAGCTCTGCCAGGAAGCGCGACGGCTGACGTGCTGCGGCTCGACCGTTTCCGGCCGCGGACCAGCTCAGACGCAGACGCCGCCGCGCGCGGGTGATGCCGACGTAGAGCAGGCGGCGCTCCTCGTCGACCTGCTCGAAGGTCGTCGCGTACGAGATCGGCACGAGGCCCTCGGAGAGGCCGACGATGTGCACCTCGTCCCACTCGAGGCCCTTCGCCGAGTGCAGCGTCGCGAGGGTGACGGCGCGCAGCGTCGGCTCGTGCTGGCTCGCCTGCCGTTCGAGCAGCTCGTCGGTGAAGCGCCGGAAGGTCGTGCCGGGCGCGGCCTCGTCGGCGAGCGTCATCAGGGCGTTCAGGCTCTCCCACTTGTCGCGCACCGAGCCGCCCTGCTCGGGCGGGGCCTGGGTCCAGCCGAGCGAGCGCAGCACGTCCGACACGGACTTGAACAGCGGCTCGCCGCTCACCGTCACCGAGGCGGCGCGCAGCGCGAGCACCGCCTGCTTCACCTCGGGCTGGTCGAAGAAGCGCTTCGCGCCGTGCACGCGGTACGGCACGCCCGCGTCGCCGAGGGCGTTCTCGAGCGCGGCGGCTTGCACGTTGACGCGGTAGAGCACGGCGACCTGTTCGGGCGGCGTGCCCGCGGCGATCGACTGGGCGATGGCTGCCGCGATGCCCACGGCCTCGGCGGTGTCGCCACGGTAGCCGGCGACCTCCGGGGTCGGCGCGCTCTGCGCCTCGTGCGCCTCGTGCGCCGAGTGCAGGGTGAGCGACCCCGGCCGGCCGCGCATGAGCTCGTTCGCGGCGGCGACGACCGGCGGCGTCGAGCGGTAGTTCTGCTCGAGGCGCACCACGGTCGCGTCATCCCACCGCCGCCCGAAATCGAGCAGGTACGAGCTCGACGCGCCCGCGAACGAGTAGATCGTCTGGCTCGCGTCGCCGACGACGCACAGCTCGCGGCGGTCGCCGAGCCACAGCTCGAGCAGCTGCTGCTGCAGGGGCGAGACGTCCTGGTACTCGTCGACGACGAAGAAGCGGTACTGCTCGCGCACGTGCATCGCGACCGAGGGCTCGACCTCGATCATGCCGGCGGTGGTGAGCAGGACGTCCTCGAAGTCGATGAGCTTGCGCTCGTCCTTGAGCCGCTCGTAGGTGTCCATGAGGTCGGCGAGCTGATCGGCCGTGAGACCGTTCGGCACCGGCCGGCCGGCTGCCGTGTAGGCGTCGACCGACAGCCCGCTCACCTTGCGGTACTCGACCTCGGACGCGATGTCGCGCAGCGTCGCCGTGTCGACCTTGAGTTTCAGCACCTGCGCCGCATGGCCGAGGATGCGCCCCTTGCCCGGCGCGAGCTCGGGCGTGCGGCCGCCGACGACGAGCGGCCAGAAGTGGTTGAGCTGCGCGAGCGCCGCGGCGTGGAAGGTGCGCGCCTGCACTCCCCCGGCCCCGAGGCCGCGCAGCCGACCGCGCAGCTCGGCGGCGGCGCGGTTCGTGAAGGTGAGCGCCATGACGCGCTTCGGGTCGTACGAGCCGGTCGCGACGCCGTAGGCGATGCGGTGCGTGATCGCACGGGTCTTGCCCGTGCCCGCGCCCGCGAGGATGCACACGGGGCCGAGCAGCGATTCGGCGGCGACCCGCTGCTCGGCGTCGAGCCCCGCGAGCAGCTCGTCCGGGGTCATCGTGCGGGCGGTGCTTCGGTCAGCGGGCCGCCGTACCACTCGGTCACGATCGCGTGGGCGATCGACGAGGGCGACGGCAGCTTCAAGTCGTCGCGCTCGGCCCAGATGTCGGCGCGGCTGAACCAGCGCAGCGCCAGGATCTCCTCGCCGTCGGGCCGCAGGGGCACGTCGCCCGCCGCCGCCGTGCGCGCCTCGAAGCCGATCATGGCGGATGCCGGGAACGGCCACGGCTGCGAGCCGAGGTACCGCGGCGCGGTGCAGTCGACGCCCGCCTCCTCCTGCACCTCGCGGATCACGGCCGCCTCGAACGACTCGCCCGGCTCGACGAAGCCGGCGAGGATCGACCAGCGGTTCGCCTCCCACATGGCGTTGCTGCCGAGCAGGATGCGGCCCGCTTCGTCGACGACCCGCACGATGACCGCGGGGTCGGTGCGCGGGAAGACCTCTCTGTCGTCGACGAAGCAGCGGCGCACCCAGCCGCCCTGCTCGACGACCGTCGGCGTGCCGCAGCGCGGGCAATGCGTGTGCGACTCGTGCCAGTTCATGATCGCGACGGCCTCGGCGAAGAGCGCGTACTCGGTCTCGTCGAGCGTGGTGCCGGCGGTGCGCAGCGTGCCCCACAGCGACTCGTCGGGCTCGAGCTCGGCCGCCGCGGCATCCGTCAGCGACACCGCGATGACCGGCACACCGGACGCGACGACGCGCCCCAAGTAGACGCGCACGAGGGCGGAGGTCTGGCGATCGGGGCCGATCAGATCGAGGGCGGATGCCGCGGCATCCGCCATGAGCGCGCGCCCGTTCCAGAGCGGCAGCAACCGGGTCGTCTCATCGGCCAGCAGCTCGTCGAAGAGCTCGGGCCGACCGCGCCGCGCACCGTCGCGATCGACGACGAGACCGGTGAGCGGCTCGAGCGCCGTGCGACGTGTCATCCGTGCCTCTCATACCCCCGGGCCCTACCCTGAGGGTCATGGCCAGAACCCCATTCACTCTAGCCGCGCTCTCCACGGCGGCGGTTCCCGGCCTGGAGGTGGCCGCCACCCGCGAGCACACCACGGGGGAACACGGCGACTACGACGCGGCCGTGGTGACGACCCGCGGCGGAGACGAGCTGATCGTCCGCGTGCCGCGCACGCAGGCCGCCGAGACCGAGCAGGCCGCCGACCTGATCTCGCTCAGTGCGATGACCGGCGGTGTGCGCTCACGGCTGCCCTTCGAGGTGCCGACGGTGCAGGGCCAGGCGCCCTACGACGGCACGCGGGCCGTGGTCTACGACTTCCTCCCCGGTGCGCCCCTCGCTCTCGAGTCGATGCACGGCGGGGTCGCCGCGTCGGCGGGGCAGGCCATCGCGGCGATCCATTCGCTGCCGATCGGCTTCGTGCTCGATGCCGGCCTGCCGCGGCAGACCGCCGAGGACGCCCAGCGCGCCGTCATGACGATCGTCGACCGCGCCCAGTCCACGGGCTCGCTGCCAGCCGCACTGCGCAGCCGCTGGTACACCGCGGCGACCGACCAGGCGCTGTGGCGCTTCCTGCCGACCGTGATCAACGGGGCGCTCTCGAACGACGCGCTGCTCGTCGAGAACGGCTCGGTGCGCGCCGTGATCGGCTGGTCGGCGTTGTCGATCGGCGACCCGGCGCGCGACCTCGCATGGGTGATGGGAGCGATGCCGGATGTCGGCGACGAGGTCTTCCACGCGTACGGCACCGGGCGCCAGTCGCCGAACGACCCCCGCCTGCAGCACCGCGCGCTGCTGCACGCCGAGCTCGATCTCGCGCGCTGGCTGCTGCACGGCCACGAGCTGCACGACGCCGCGATCATCGAGGATGCCGCGCACATGCTCGACCAGCTCGTCGAGCGCGTGCACCGCGGCGGCGTCGACCGCCTCGACCAGGCGACGGGGCCGGTGCTCGACGCCGCCCAGGTCGAGGCGCTGCTCGCCTCGACGCCGGGCGGCGGCGCTCAGCCCGCGGGCATGACCCCCGTCGTCGACGAGGCCGACGGCTCGGACGGGAACGTCGACGACCAGCGCTCGGCCAGCTCCTCGGACGAATAGATTCGCTCGGGGCGGATGACCGCGTCGTCGGCCACGAAGTAGAACACGGCGTCGATCGACTCGGGCGGGACGCCCTTCCACGTCGCGTAGGCGTGCCGGTACAGCGCGAGCTGGAACTGCTTGCGCTCGAGGTCCTCGTCGTCCTTCGGCGCCTTGCCCGTCTTCCAGTCCACGATCTCGACGCGCCCGTCGGGCAACGGGTACACGGCGTCGAGCTTGCAGACGAAGACCTGCCCGGCGAGCGGGGCGTGGATCTCGACCTCGACCTCGAGCGGCTTGAGCCCCGCCCAGCGCGAGCGCTCGAACGTCGCCTTGAGGTCGGCGAGCCGCACGGCATCCGCCTCGTTCTCGGGCACGAGGTCGTCGCGCTCGAACTCCTCGGCGTCGATCACCTCGGCCTGGCCGACGACGCCGGCGCGCCGTTCCACCCACGCATGGAACAGGGTGCCGATGCGCGTCGCCTTGTAGGGGCGCTCGGGCATCGGCCTCTTGAGCCCCCGCAGCGTGCCCTCGGGGTCGCTGACGAAGTCCTTGTACCGCGACGCCGGGATGCGGACGGGCGGATGCCCCGCCGGCGCCTCCGCCCGGCGCTCCTCGAGCTCGCGCAGCAGCAGCTCGAGGTCGTCGCGCCACAGGCCCGCATCGCGCGCGGGGTCGCCCGGACCGAGCTCCAGGCGGTGCCGCACGGCTTCGGCGGCCGCACGGACGGCCGTCTCGCGCCCGCGCAGCGGGTTCTTCGGCCACACCACCGGGTCGGCGAGCTGGGCGTCGAGGGGGTTCTCGTCGGAGGCGAGCGGCGGCACGGCATCCGCCGCGATCAGGCCCGCCTGCGCCAGCTCGGCGAGGTAGGTGCTCGGATCGCGCGGCCGGCTCTGGCCGCCCCAGTACGACCCGGTGAGCAGCAGCCGCTCGCTCGCCCGGGTCACGGCGACGTAGCCGAGGCACCGCTCCTCGTTGAGGTGGCGCTCGGTGAGCTCCGCCTTGAACCCGTCGAGGGCGGCCAGGAAGTCCTTCTGGGTCTCGGCGGTGCGCCAGGCGAGCACGGGCAGCGCCGAGCGGTCGCCGCGGAAGTCGAAGGGCAGCTGGCCGAAGCGCACCCAGCCCGCGCCGTCGCGGTACGCGCCGGGCAGCTCGTCGGCGACGAGACGCGGCACGGCCACGAGGTTCCACTCGAGGCCCTTCGAGCCGTGGATCGTCAGCACCTGCACCGAACCCGGCTCGGGGGCCTCCGTGCGGGGGCTGAACCTTTCGCGCCCCTCGGCCTCGTACAGCCAGTCGAGGAAGGCGCGCACGCCCGTGCCCGTGTCGTCGGTCGCGTTGAAGCCCGCCGCGAGCCCGAGGAAGGCGTCGAGCCCGGCCTGGCCGCCGGCCGCCGACTCGTTGGCGCGCACCTCGATGTCGAGGTCGAGTTCCTGGATGACGAGCGTCACGAGGTCGAGCAGTTCGAGCCCGAGGCGCCCGCGCAGGTTCTCGAAGAACCGCGCCGCCTCGCGCAGTCGCTCGAGGCCGACCGGCGAGAAGTCCGCGAGGGCGCCGTGCTCGCGGCGCGCGCTGCCGATGAAATCGAGCGCCTCGACGATCGACGCGCCCTCGTCCTCCGCGACGGAGCCGCGCAGCTGCTGCCGCACCTCGCCGTCGAGCAGCTGCTGACGGAAGTCGCGCTTCTCGAGCCAGCCGGCGAGGCCGCGCAGCGCCTGGATGTCGCGCACTCCCAGCCGCCACCGGGCGCCCGCGAGCAGGCGCAGCAGCTCGCTGCCGGCGTCGGGGTCGACGAGCACCTTGAGCGCGCACACGAGGTCGACGACGGCGGGCTGCTCGAGCAGGCCGCCGAGGCCGAGCACGTGATAGCGGATGCCGGCGTCGCGCAGCGCGCGGGTGAAGACGTCCGTGCGGCTCCACGAGCGCATCAGCAGGGCCGCCGTCGGCGGGGCCTCCGCCGCGGCGAACTCGGCCGCGAACCAGGCCGCGACCGCGGCCGCCTCGTCGAGGATCGTCTGCTCGAAGCGCACCTCGACCGCGCCCGTCGGGGCGTCGGCGCGGGCGTCGAGCCGCTCGACGTCGACCCGCGCCTTGGCGTTGAGCGGCGCGGCGATCAGGTTGGCGGCGTCGAGCACGGCGGTCGGGTTGCGCCAGCTGATCGTCAGCGGGTAGGTCGGCGCCACCCCGGCCGCGCCCGTGAAGGCGCGCGAGAAGTCGTCGAGGTTGTCGGCGCTCGCGCCGCGCCAGCCGTAGATCGACTGGTTCGGATCGCCGACCGCCATGACCGGGTGCCCTCGGAACAGCCCCGCGAGCAGGTCGGTCTGGATGAACGACGTGTCCTGGTACTCGTCGAGCAGCACGACCTTGTACCGGCTGCGGTACTCGGCCGAGATGTCGTCGCCGCGGCGCTGCACCGCCTGCAGCGCGAAGGCGACCTGGTCGCTGTACTCGATGAGCCCCCGGCGGCGCTTCTCGGCCGCGAACTCGACGGCGAGGTCGATGAGCAGCGGCAGGTCGGCGATCAGCCCGACGGCCTTGACCGCCTCGGCCATGCGCGCGCTGCGGGTGCTTCCTGACGGCCTGTCGAGGATGCCCTGGAAGTCGGCCGCGAGGACCGTCACCTGCCGCGGGTCCGGCACGTCGTTGTCGCTCAGGGCGTGCGCGAGATCGAGCACCGCACCCGTCAGCCTGTCCAGGCCGTGCTCGGTCTCGAGCAGCCGGGGGTCGGTGCTGCGCCCCACGATCGTGCGCGCGAGCCGCCAGGCGGCCGCCTCGCCGAGCAGCACCCCGTCGGCCTCGCGCCCGATCGCGAGCGCGTTCTCGCGGAACAGCGCGTTCGCGAAGGAGTTGTACGTCGACACCGACGGCACGTCGAGCGGGTCGTGCGCCCCGGGCAGGTTGCCGGATGCCCGCAGCCGGTCGATCTGCCCGCGGATGCGCGTGCCCAGCTCGCCGGCCGCCTTGCGGGTGAACGTCAGGCCGAGCACCTCGCCGGGGGCCACGAGCCCGTTGGCGACGAGCCACACGACGCGCGCCGACATCGTCTCGGTCTTGCCGCTGCCGGCGCCCGCGACGACGAGGGCCGGCTCGGCGCCTGCCTCGATCACCGCGCGCTGCTGCGGCGTGGGCGAGTATGCCTGCCCGAGCATGCGCGCCACCTCGTCCGCGCCGTGGCGGTACCGGCTGAAGTCCATCACTCTGCCGCCTCCGACACCTCGGCCACGAGGTGGATGCGGTAGTCGTAGCCGTCGCGCCCGTCGTCGGCCCGGACGCCGACGAACTCGGCACCGGCCATGCCGCGCCCCGCCTCCTGCACGCGCACCCGGAACTCCTCGAAGGCGACCTCGCCGTTCGCAGGCTGCGGCACCTCGCGATACCGCTTGCGCGTGGTCGTGGTCTCGGGCGCGACGAAGACGAGCTTCGCCCCGCCGAGCAGTGCCGGGTCGGCGACGGCGCCCGCCTCGGCGAACAGCTCGTCGAGCGCGCCGTCGCGGTAGGCGAGCTGGTACGCATTGAGCTGGGCGTGCCCCGGCACTTCGGACCCCGACGGATGCCGCCTGCCGGTCTTCAGATCGACGATCACCACGGTGCCGTCGGGCCCGCGCTCGACGCGGTCGATGGCGCCGTTGATCACCGTCTGTCCGACCTGCAGCCGGAACCGACCCTCGGCCGTGAGCAGAGCCGCGCCCGAGCGCTCGAAATCGGCGAGGTAGTCGTGCAGCCCCTCGGCCATCTTGCGCACCCGGCGCTTCTCGCGCTGCTCGACCCAGCCGGGCTCGAGGCCCAGCTCGGCCCACCGCCGCTCGACGTCGCCCCAGATGCGCTCGACGCTGACGTCGCCCTCGGGCTCGGCCGAGGCGACCTCCATGATGGCGTGCAGGATCGTGCCGACGCCCGTCGCGAGGCCGCCCGAGGTGCCCGACATGGTGTCGACGAACCAACGCAGCGGCGACGTCTCGAAGGTCTCGATCTTCGACGGCGAGACGGGCACGACCGCGCCCGGGTCGGCGTCGAGGTCGACGAGCGGGCCGTCGGCCGAGGGCTCGAGCACGCCGTACCAGCCGGCGGGGTCGGCCCCCGCGACCCCGGCCTCGGCGAGCGTCGCGAGGGATGCCGCCGCCGAGGCGTCCCCGGGCGCACTCGCCAGCCGCCGCCGCAGCTGCCCGACGAGCCCGCGCAGGGTGAACGGATGCCCCGCCACCGGCACCGCGTGGCCGCCGGCGAGCCGCAGGAACGGCGAGGCCTGCTGGTCCTCCCCCTCGCTCGCGGCCACGATGAGCAGCCGGCGCGCGCGCGACACCGCGAGCGCGAACATGCGCAGCTCGTCGTGCATCACCGCGGTGCGCTCGTCGAGCGCGGCCTCGGCCGCCCCCAGCGCCTGCGGGCGCAGCAGCGACCCGCGCAGCCGCACGTTCGGCCAGCCGCCCTCTTGCACGGACGCCACGGCCACGACGTCGAACTCGAGGCCCACGGCCGCCGCGGGCGTGCACACGAGCACGGCATCGGCCGTCGAGCGCGGTGCGAGCGTGTCCTCGGGCACGGCCGCGTCGGCCAGCTCGGTCACGAAGTCGGCCGCAGGCCGCCCCGGCGAGCGCTCCACGAAGCGCTTCGCCGCGGCGAACAGCGCCACGACGCCGTCGAGGTCGCGGTTCGCCTCGGCGCCGACGATGCCGCCGCGCGCGGCCTGCTTCGACCAGGTCGCGGCGAGCCCGCTGCGGTCCCACAGGGTCCACAGCAGCTCCTCGATCGTCGCGCCGCGCCCGGCCTGCCCGCGCGCCGTCTGCAGCGTCTGCGCGAGCCGCCGCGCGGCGCGCCCGGGCGCCATGTCCTCGACGGTCACGAGCGCGGCCGGGTCGGCGAGCGCCTCGGCGAGCAGCACCTCGCCCGCGCGGTTGCCGCCGCCGGCGATCTCCTCGTGGCGCAGCGCGAGCCGCAGCTTCCGCAGCTGCACGGCATCGAGGCCGCCGAGCGGCCCGAGCAGCAGTTCCGCGGCGACCACCCCGTCGAGCGCGCGCAGGCCGAGCACCGCGCCCGCCGCGGTCAGCAGGTGTTTCGCCGCGTAGTCGTCGCGCAGTGCGCCGCCGGCGGCCGTCGTCGTGGTGGGCACCTCGGCCACGGCGAGCGCGCGCGCGACCTCGGGCACCTGCCGCCCCGAGCGCACGACCACGGCCATGCGCCCCCATGGCAGCCGCTCGCCGAGCAGGTGCAGCTCGCGCAGGCGCCGCGCGAGCGTCGCGAACTGGTCGGCGTCGCTCGGCGCGACGATGCTCTCGACACGGCCGCCCTCGCCCGCGGGCGCGGCCTTCCGCTGCGGCCCGGCGAGGGCCGCTCCGATGCGCTCGGTCACGCGCGCGGTCACCTCGCGCAGCGCCGCGGGCTGGCGGTGCGCGACCGCGAGCACGAGGGATGCCGCGTCCACCCCCACCCGCGCGCCGAAGCCCGCGACCGCCGTCGGGTCGGCCCCGCGGAAGGTCGTCGTCGCGACGTCCGGGTCGCCGAAGGCCACGACGGGCACGCCGCGCCGCGCGATCGCCGCGACGAAGCCGAGGCCGGCGCGCGTGAACTCCTGCAGGTCGTCGACGACGAGCAGGCGGACACCGGGGTCGACCTCGCCCGAGGCGACCAGGCGCGCGGCATCCGCCAACAGCTCCGCCGCCGTCACGAAGCCCGGACGGTGCCGGTCGAGCGTGTCCTGATAGCGCGCGATGAAGCCGCCCGCAGCGACCCACTCGGGCACGCCGCCGTCGCGCCCGAGCTCGACGAGCCGCGCCGCCGAGACCCGGTTCTCGACCATGCGCTCCATGAGCTCGCGCAGCTCGGCGCGGAAGCCCGCGAGCCGCCGCACGTCGGGCGAGAGGTGCTCGGGCCAGTCGCCCGCGCCGTCCGCCTCGTCGCCGGCGAGCTGCTCGGCGAGCAGCTGGTCCTGCTCGGCGCCGGTCAGCAGACGCGGCTCGGGCAGGCCGGATGCCGCCGCGGCCCCCGCGACGCTGAACGCGAGCGAGTTCGCCGTGCGCGCCCGCGGCCCCTGTGTCGCGAGCCCCAGCCGCAGCGAGAGCCGGTCGCGCAGCGCGGTCGCGGCGGTGCGGCTCGCCGAGAGCGCGAGCACCTCGTCGGGTCGCACCGCGCCCGCGCCCACCCGCGCGGCGACGAGCTCGACGAGCGTCGTCGTCTTCCCGGTGCCGGGCGCGCCGAGCACGACCGCGGAGCGCTCGAACGGGAGGTCGAGCACGGCCTGCTGAGACGGGTCGAGGAGCACGATCGACAAGCTATCGCCCCCCGCCGACATCGGCGCTTCCCCCTCCAGCGAACACGCGCGGGAAGCGGCGCGCGCACTGGATAGGCTCGTCAGCACAACGACGAAAGGCACTGTGGTGGAGATCCGCATCGGCATCCTGAACGCCCCCCGCGAGCTCAGCTTCGAGACCGACGAGTCGGCCGCTGACGTCAACGCCAAGGTCGCGCAGGCGATCACGGCCGGCAGCCCGCTGCTCGCCCTCGCCGACAACAAGGGCGCCAACTACCTCATCCCCGTCGCCGGCATCGCCTACGTGCAGGTCGGCGCCGAAGAGACGCGTCGCGTCGGCTTCGTCGCGTAGACACCCGTGGAACTGCTCTTCATCGCCCTCATCGGCGTGATCATCGGCGGCGTCGCACGCTATGCGCTGCCCTGGCGGCACACGCACGGCGCGGCTCTCGTGCCGGCCGTCGGCGGCGTCGCCGCGATGGTGCTCTGGGTCGCCCTCACCTGGGCCGGCCTCAAGTGGGACGCCGGCGTGATCTGGTGGCTCGCCGTCCTCGGCACGGCCGTCGTGGCCGTCGCCGTGGACGTCCTCGTCGGCCGCTCGCGCGAGCGGGCGGATGCCGCGCTGCACGCGGCCGTCGCGCAGCACGGCGCCCGCGCCTGATCGAGGTCGCCTGATCGGGCCGCGCGCCCGAACTCACCTCTGGCGTGCCTTCAGGCAGCGTTCGGTCGGCATTTTCGGCCCCAACTCGCCCCTTGTGTGCCTCCGGCCGATGTCCGTCGACACTTTCCGCCCGAACTCACCCTTCGTGTGCATTCAGGCGATGTTCCGCCGCGAAACAGCGCCCGAACTCACCCCTCGTGTAGCTCCGGGGGGCCGCGTTCGAGCGCCCCTACGCCGTGAGGCCGAGCGCGTCCATGCGCCGCGTGTGCGCCGCGATGATGTCGGCGTACAGGGGCGCGGTGTGCGCGTCATCCACCTCGACGTCGCCCGTCAGCCGCAGGATCGACCGGCTCAGCAGCAGCGTGTCCCCCACGAGCCGCCGCCCCCACATCGCGAGGCGCGAGGCGAGCACGGCGTCGGCGTCGATGCGCTCGGCGAGCAGCGCCTCAAGCATGCGGCGGTCGGCCGGGTCGACGGCGAAGACCGCGGGCAGCTCGCGGATGCCGTCCGACGGCACCCCCTGGGCCAGCTCCGCGAAGAAGTCGTCGAGCAGGCCGCCGACGATGTGCGCCGAGAGCACGCGCTCGGGCCAGTCGTGGCCGGCCGTGGCCGCGTCCAGGGCGGCGACGCGGGGCAGGTGCTCGCGCAGCTCGGTGTCGGGGTCGAGGTCGAAGCGCCGCAGCTCCGAGACCAGCCGCTCGTGCCGGGTGAGGGCGTGCGCGGCCGCCTGGCCGATCGCCTCCTTCGCGGCGTAGCCCGGGGCATCCGCCACGAGCGCCGACAGCCTCTCGAACGCGCTCAGCTGGACGCTCGCCGACAGACCGAGGAAGGGGCGCAGGTCGGGCGCGACCGCGGCGAGGTCGGCGGCGACCGCCGAATTGCGCTCGCGGCGGGGCCGCAGCCGGGGGGCATCGAGGACGAGGCGACGACGCTTGAACCACGAGAAGGCCACGGCCATGAGTCTAGAAGGAAGCCGTCGGTAGACTGGGCGGAGGCTTGAGGACACTCCCTCGCCGTACGACACCGAACAGGTATCTTTCCGTGACTTTCGCAGATCTGAACATCGACACCGACATCGTCGACGTGCTCGCGGGCAAGGGCATCATCGAGCCCTTCCCCATCCAGGAGCAGACCATTCCCCTCGCCCTCACCGGGCAGGACATCATCGGCCAGGCCAAGACCGGCACCGGCAAGACCTTCGGCTTCGGCCTGCCGGTCATCCAGCGCCTCGGCGCCGACCCGGCGCCGGGCATCAAGGCCCTCATCGTGACCCCGACCCGCGAGCTCGCGGTGCAGGTCGCCGAGGACATGGAGCTCGCGACATCCGGCCGCTCCACCTCGGTCGTCGCCATCTACGGCGGCAAGGCCTACGAGGGCCAGATCGCCGCCATCAAGGCGGGCGCGCAGATCGCCGTCGGCACGCCGGGCCGCCTGCTCGACCTCGCGGGCCAGCGCCTGCTCAACCTCTCCGAGGTCACCGAGGTCGTGCTCGACGAGGCCGACAAGATGCTCGACCTCGGCTTCCTGCCTGACATCGAGAAGATCTTCCAGCAGCTGCCGGCCGTGCGCCACACCATGCTGTTCTCGGCGACGATGCCCGGCCCGATCGTGGCCCTCGCGCGCCGCTTCATGACCAAGCCGATCC
Source organism: Microbacteriaceae bacterium (assembly GCA_009780695.1). Lineage (GTDB taxonomy): Bacteria > Actinomycetota > Actinomycetes > Actinomycetales > Microbacteriaceae > Gryllotalpicola. Next base: position 83,897 of record WQZN01000002.1, on the reverse strand, counting down.
ACATCCGCGCGACCGACCCCGACGAGGGCTTGACGCAGGCGAACATCAAGCACGTCATCTATCGCGCGCACTCGCTCGACAAGGACGAGGTGATCGCCCGCATCCTGCAGGCCGAGGGCCGCGGCAAGACCGTCGTCTTCACCCGCACCAAGCGCGCCGCCGCCCGCCTGCAGGACGAGCTGAACGACCGCGGCTTCCCCGCCGTCAGCGTGCACGGCGACCTGAACCAGGAACAGCGCGAGCGCAACATGTCGGCGTTCAAGGCCGGCAAGAAGGAGATCCTGATCGCGACGGATGTCGCCGCCCGCGGCATCGACGTCGACGACGTGACCCACGTCATCAACCACACGATCCCCGACGACGAGAAGACCTACCTGCACCGCGCCGGCCGCACGGGCCGCGCGGGCAAGACCGGCATCGCCGTGACCTTCGTCGACTGGGAGGACCTGCACAAGTGGGCCCTCATCAACAAGGCGCTCGAGTTCGGCCAGCCCGAGCCGACCGAGACCTACTCGTCGTCGCCGCACCTCTACACCGACCTCGACATCCCCGAGGGCACCAAGGGCCGCCTCAAGACGACCCCGAAGCCGAAGGTCGAGTCCGAGGTCGCGAAGCAGGGCCGCCCCGAGGGCGAGGGCTCGTCGCGCCGAGGCCGCAGCCGCACGCGCACGAGCGGGTCGACGGATGCCACGGCCGACGCTCCCGCCGAGAAGGCGGTCGCCTCGGGCACGCACGACGGCCAGGGCACCGAGCACCACGACGGCAATGCGGCCCCGCGCCGCCGGCGCCGTCGCCGCGGCGGCTCGCGCCCGACCGGCACCACGGGCGCCGCGCCCACCGCGTAACCCGCCCCGCACAGGGGAATCGCCCCGGCCGCATGCTCGGCCGGGGCGATTCCTGTCTGGTGGCTACTTGACCTTGCCCGCCGAGACGGTCAGGGTCGCCCCGTCGGTGGCCGCCGTGCCGAGGGCGTTGGTGAACACCGCACGGTAGACGTTGCCGCTGAGCGAGGGCGAGCCGGCGAGCGTCAGGCTCGGGCTCGTGGCGCCCGGCAGGGTGATCCACTGGCGCGAGCCGGTCTTCTCGTACTGCCACTGCACGGTCGGCGCGGGGTTGCCCGAGGCCGCGGCGGTGAAGGTCACCGTCGTGTCCTTGCCGACCGAGGCCGAGGTCGGCTGCGTCGTGATGACGGGGGCCGCCTGCGACGGGCCCGTGAGCTCGGCGACGCCCCAGCGGGCGGTCGTCTCGTACGCGGTGCCGGTCTGCTCGGCCCAGCCGAAGTTGGCCGTGCGCGCGCCGTTGGTGCCGTCGTTGACCTCGTAGTCGACGCCCTGGAAGGTGCCGACGCCGGTCACGCCGGTGCCGAGGTCGATCCGCGCCTCGACGATGTAGCCCGTCGCGGTGCGCGAGGTGGCGCTCTCGAGGCGCGCCTCCTGGTTCGCCTCGGTGTCGCCCGCGCCGAAGGACGTCGCGTTGTCGACGTTGATGCGCATCTGCGCGTCGGACGTCAGATAGGCGCCGTTCTTCACGTTGCCCGGGTCGGTGAAGATCTCCACCGAGTCCTGCTCGTAGGCGTTCGGCGACGACACGTCGATCGTCGGGTCGGTGACGTCGGCCAGCACGTAGAGGTAGTCGTCCTTCCACAGCTGGTAGACGGTCGCCTTGGCGCCGGTCGCCGAGCCCGAGATCAGCTTGTCCGTCTCGACCGTGGTCGCCTCGTTCCACACCGGGTCCTTGGTGCCGTCGATCACGGGGGCGACGGATGCCTCGGGGATGGTGGTGAACGAGAGCGGCTCGACGAGCTGGAGCGTGCCGAGGGTCCCCGGCGTGTTCCAGTCCTCGACCGTCGACCCGTTCGTCACGGCCACGTCGAACTTGGGCGTGCTCGTCGAGCTGAGGCCGCTGTCGGGCAGCGTCACCACGGCGCTCCAGCCGGCGGCCGTCGTGCTCACCTGTGCGGTGACGCCGGTGCCGGTGACGGTGCCGTCCCGGTTGACGGTCGCGGTCTGCGTGCCGTCGCCCCAGGTGAAGGACGCCTGGTCGGTCGGGTCGTCGCTCGAGTCGGTGACCGAGACGTAGGCCGTCAGGTGGTCGGCGGCCCAGCGCAGCTGGAATCCGGCATCCCCGTTGTCGCCGATCGGCTTCAGGGGAAGCTGGTTCCACTCGACGCTGCCGGTCGCGCCGGAGCTCGAGCCGCCGACGTCCGACGCGTCCTCCTGGAACACGACCGCCGTCTGCTGCAGCGGAGGCAGCGTCTGGTCGGTCACGCCGTAGTAGGCGGGCTTCGCCTGCAGGTTGTCGTCGAACAGCAGCGGGGCGCCCGAGCTGGCGCGCCAGCTCTGACCGTCGGTCAGACCCCACACGGTGGCGGAGAAGATCTTCGAACCGGCCGCGTACTCGCTGCGCAGCATGTCGAAGACATCCTTGTAGTAATAGCCCTGCTCGATCTCGTTGGCCGTCGTCACCGGCGTGCCCGTCGGCACGTCGAGCTCGGTCACGGCCTGGTAAAGCTCGTGGCCGTCGGCGGTCTGGATGCCGTTGAACGCGTCGATCGCGTCCTTGAGCGACGAGACCGGGGTCGCCATCGTGACGTGGAACTGGTGGCCGATGCCGTCGATCGGCACGCCGTCGGCGATGAGGCGGTTCACGAGTTCCAGCACGCGGGCGCGCTTGCCGGCCTGCTCGGTGTTGTAGTCGTTGTAGAACAGCGCGATCGGGTGGGTGGCTCCGGGCGCGGCGAAGGTCTGGTTGAAGTCCTTGTTCGCGTCGTTGAACGCCTCTTCGATGTACGACTCGCCGAGCACCTGGTACCAGCGGCTCTGCCGCAGGTCGTCCGGGTCGCCGACGTTGTCCGAGACGGCCTCGTTGACCACGTCGAACGACACCAGCGGGTTCGTCGACGAGCCGAAGGCGCCGAACTTGCTCGACAGGTACTGCGCCACGTCGTAGATGTGCTGGTCGAGGCGCGCCCGCAGGATCGCCTGGTCAGCGGGGCTGTTCGTCAGCGGGGTGCTGTCGGTCGGCGAGACGTCGAAGAACCAGTCCGGCGTCTGCTGGTACCAGACCAGGTTGTGGCCGTAGACGCGCATGTCGTTCTGCTGCGCGTAGGTCATCAGCGCGTCCGCGTCGGCGTTGGTCGTCACGAACGAGCCGTCCGCGTTGTACCAGGCCTCGGGCTTCATGGTGTTCTCGGGGGTCACCTGGTCGAAGTGCTTCGCGAGCAGCTGGCCGGGCGCTCCGGTGATCTCCGGGTCGGACACGGCGGCGCCGACCGGGAACGGCAGGGTGTCCTTGATCGGCGTGATGTCCTGCACCGTCAGCGGCGCCGGCTTGGTCAGCGTCAGGTCGTCGAACAGCATGTCGGACGTGTTGCCGGCCGAGCCGTCGCTGTAGTACTTCGTCTCGAGGTAGATCATCGCCGAGTCGCTGGATGCCGGCATCGTGAAGGTCTGGTCGATCTGCGCCCAGCCCGAGTCGGTCACGTTCGTGAACTGGCCGAGGGTCGAGTAGCTGGTCGTGCCGCCCACCGTGTTCGCGAGCGAGAGCCAGACGTCATCCGTCGGCTGGCCCGCGGCGAAGCGCACCCACCCGCTGAACTCATAAGTCTGACTCGGCTGCAGCAGACAGGTCACATCGTGGCCGACCGCCTCGCCCTGGTCGTTGCGGTTCGTGGCCTCGAGGGCGTTGCTGCTGTTGTAGCCGCCCGAGACGACGCTCACGGTCGCCTGGCCCTTGGCATCGGCGCGCGGGACCCAGCCGTCTGCATCGCCCGACTCGAAGTCCGAGCTGATGAGCGTGCTGCTCGTCGGGTAGGTGCAGGTGCTGCCGGTTCCGCCGCTGCCGGAGCAGTCGGTGCCGGGGATGCCGATCGACAGGTCGTTGACGTCGTAGTCGTAGCTCGTCAGGCTCGCGTCCGCGGTGCCGTCCGCGGTCGTGAGGCCGTCGGTGCCCACGTAGAACTGCAACGCGGAGGTGTCGGTGCCCGCGGGGATCGTGTAGGTGCCCGAGATCGTCGACCACGCGCCGTCCGTGACGGCGGACTGGTTGCCGATCCAGGTGTAGCCCGGGTTCGACACGATGCGCATCTGCGCAGCGTCCGAGGTCTGGGTCGCGAGGCGCACCTTGGCCGAGACGGTCACGGTGTCGCCCGCGGCGAGAGACGAGAACGCGCCCTTCGCGGTCTGCACGCCGTCGTAGTTGTTCGTGCGGCCGTTCACACGCAGGGAATAGTCGCCCGCGGCGTCGCCCGAGACGTTCTCGTACGACAGCGACGTCGGGCTGCCGTCCTGGGTCAGCCCGTCGAGCGTCTGGTCGTCGAAGTTCGCCGAGACGAGCGACTGGGCGGCCACCGGGGTGCAGGTCGTCGTGCCGCCGCCGGTCGAGCCGCCGGCGGGGCCGGTGATCGTGACGTTGTCGATGAGCACGTCGGGGTACGCGGTCTGGCCCGACGGCAGCGTCGAGTCGAGGTACATGTTGGCCTTGGTCGCGCCCGCGGCGAGCGTGTACGTGCCCGTGATGGTCGTCCAGGCGCTGTCCGAGATGGACTGGCCGCTCGAGACCCATGTGTAGTTCCCGTCGTCGACGGTGAAGTGCACGCTGTCGCCGAGGCCGGCCGAGGCGGTGTCCGCGGCGACGCGCGCGTCGAACGACACGGTGTAGGCGACGCCCGGTGTGAGGAGCTTGGTCAGGTCGACGGCGGGGCCCATGTAGCCGGCGGTGATGCCGGTGGCCTCGAGCGACTCGCCGGCGCGAGAGGGGTCGGCCACCACGCTGAGCGAGGCGCCGCCGTTGGCGGTCCAGGGGGTGATGGTTCCGTCGTCGAAGGTGCTGTCGAGCACGGTGGTGCCGGCTGCTGTGGCACCGACGGCGGGCACGGTGGCGGCGAGCGGCGCGGCGAAGACCGCGGCGACCGCCACCCCCAGCCCGAGCTTCACGAGCGGCGTGCGCCGCCTGTGGGGGGATGTCATGGACGCTCCTTTGCGTGACATGCGGGAGTGGTGCGAGGTGCGAGCACCGGTCGGCGACTTTGTTGTCGCTCACGCGGTATTCAGCGAGAAGCTACCAGTTCCCGGGACATCCACGAAACCGTTATCGCAAAGGATTTCGAGCACCCGAAAGATGTTTCGATCCGCGAGCGATGCGGGCGAGCGCCTCGGGGTCCGTGAGGTTCTCCCCCAGCAGATTCGGCTTGCCCGCGCCGTGGTAGTCGCTCGAGCCGGTGACGACGAGACCGTGGCGTGCCGCGAACGCGCGCAGGTACGCGCGCCCGTCCTCGGTGTTCTCGCGGTGGTCGATCTCGAGGCCGGCGAGGCCGGCATCCACGAGCGAGGTCAGATACCGCTCGTCGAGCACGTTGTCGCGCCCGCGGGTGGCGGGGTGCGCGAGCACGGCGACGCCGCCGGCCTCCCGGATCAGCGCGACCCCTTCGAGCGGCGAGGGGGCGTAGAGCGGCTCGAAATAGCCGCCGCGCGGGTGCAGCAGCGTCTCGAACGCCTCGCTGCGGGTGCCGACATGGCCGCGCGTGACGAGGGCGTCGGCGATGTGCGGGCGCCCCACGGTCGCCCCCGGCGCGGTGTGCGCGAGGACGTCGTCCCAGGTCAGCTCGTAGTCCGCCGCGAGACGCGTCACGATCGTCTCGGCGCGGGTGCGCCGGGCATCCCGGATCCGCTCCGTCTCGGCGACCAGACCCGCCGACGCGGGGTCGAAGAAGTACGCGAGCATGTGCACGCTCTTCCAGCCGAAGCGCGTCGAGAGCTCCATGCCGGGCACGAAGTCGAGGCCGAGCCGTGCGGCCTCCGCCGCGGCCTCCGCCCACCCCGCCGTCGAGTCGTGGTCGGTGAGCGCGACGGTGCCGAGACCCGCCGCGGACGCGGCCCGCATGAGCTCCGCGGGCGACTGCGTGCCGTCGGACACGCTCGAGTGCGTGTGCAGGTCGATCGGCGGGCGGAAATCCACCTGCCAATGGTAATCGGCGCATGTCGCACCCCGATGGGACAATGGAGGCATGGCAGCCAGCGACGTGCAGACGACGACCACGGCCCCTCGGGCCACCTCGAACCGATCGACGCTCCCGTCCGCTTCGGCGTTCCAGCAGTACATCGGCTCGGGCTGGGCCGATCGCGAGGATGTCACGCCACCCGCCCGCGCGCAGGCGGTGTTCGCGGCCGCCCGCCGCGCCGCGCTCTCGGCCCTGCACCCGGGCAAGCGCCTCGTGGTGCCCGCGGGCGCCGCGAAGGTGCGCAGCAACGACACCGACTACCCCTTCCGCGCGCACTCGGCCTTCTCGTGGCTCACGGGCTGGGGCGCCGACGCCGAACCCGACGCCGTCCTCGTGCTCGAGCCGACCGCCACGGGCCACGACGCCACGCTCTACTTCCGCGAGCGCGCCGGGCGCGACTCCGACGAGTTCTACTCGAACCCGCAGATCGGCGAGTTCTGGATCGGCGCGCGGCCCTCGCTCGCGCAGGTGGCCGCCGATCTCGCGCTCGCGACGGCGGGCATCGCCGGGGCGGCCGGCGTCGTGGCATCCGCCGACGCCGACACGCTCGTCGTGCGTGAGGCCGACCCCGGCGTCACCGCCGCCGTCGACGGCGCGCGCGGCGAGGCGGCCGACCTCGCGGGCGACGCGCAGCTCGCGCGCGACCTGTCCGAGCTGCGCCTCGTGAAGGACGCATACGAGCTCGCCGAGATGCGCGCGGCCGTCGCGGCGACGCAGCGCGGCTTCGAAGACGTCATCCGGGCGCTCCCCCGCGCCGTCGAGCACGCCCGCGGCGAGCGCGTCGTCGAGGGCGTCTTCTACACCCGCGCACGCGGCGACGGCAACGCCGTCGGCTACGACACGATCGCCGCGGCGGGCTCGCACGCGTGCATCCTGCACTGGACCCGCAACGACGGCGCCGTGAAGCCCGGCGAGCTGATCCTGATCGACGCCGGCATCGAGGTCGAGAGCCTCTACACCGCCGACATCACCCGCACGCTGCCGATCGACGGCACCTTCACCGACCCGCAGCGCCTCGTCTACGAGACCGTGCGCGAGGCGGCGGATGCCGCGTTCGCCGTCGCCCGGCCCGGCATCCGCTTCCGCGAGGTGCACGCCGCGGCGATGGCCGTCATCGCGAAGCGCACGGCCGAGTGGGGCCTGCTGCCCGTCACCGCGGAAGAGGCGCTCGAGGCCGACCAGCAGCAGCACCGCCGCTACATGGTGCACGGCACGAGCCATCACCTCGGCATCGACGTGCACGACTGCGCGGCCGCCCGTCGCGAGATGTACCACGACGGCGTCCTCGAGCCGGGCATGGTCTTCACGATCGAGCCGGGGCTCTACTTCCAGCCCGACGACCTGACCGTGCCCGAGCGCCTGCGCGGCATCGGCGTGCGCATCGAGGACGACGTCGTCGTCACGGAAGACGGCGTCGAGAACCTCTCGGCGGGCATCCCGCGCACGGCCGACGAGGTCGAGGCCTGGATGGCGTCGCTGCGCCCCTAGAGAACCGTGCCCGAGCCGCGGCCGTTCTGTGCGAGCACGTTGCGCGCGCGGTTCGACATCTCGGGGTCGACGACGACCGCGTAGGACGTCGCGAGCACCGCGGTCTGCGAGGTGTAGTCGCGGCGGCTGCGGGTCAGCGAGTACGACACGAGGCTGAACAGCATGCCGAAGCCGGCGCCGAGCAGCACGGCGGCGATCTCGTAGCTGAGGTCGGAGCGCTGCGAGAAGATGAACAGCACGATCGCGAGGAAGATGCCGAACCAGGCGCCGCTCGCCGCGCCGGACAGCGCGACGCGCCCCCAGCTGAGGCGGCCCGTGATGTGCTCGACCGACTTCAGGTCGTTGCCCACGATGGAGACGCGGTCCACCGGGAAGTCCGCCCGGGCCAGCACGTCGACGGTCTGCTGCGCCTCGGCGTAGGTCTCGTAGGAGGCGATGACGTCGCCCTTCGGCACGGTCGGAGCCGGAATTCCTCGTCGCCCGCCGAGGGGGCCTGCGTTGGTCATGCAGACATCCTGGCACGCAGCCGCGCGAAAGGACCGCGCAAGTAGGGTTGAGGCGTGAGTGCAGAGCGCGTCTTCGTGGCACGCCTGGCGGCCTGCCTGGTCTTCGATCCCGCAGGTGACCGCGTGGGCAAGGTTCGCGACGTGGTCGTCGTCTTCCGCGCCGACGCGTCCCCGCGTGTCGTCGGCCTCGTCGTCGAGATCCCGGGCAAGCGCCGCGTCTTCGTCTCCATCACGCGTGTCACGTCGATCGGCGCCGGCCAGGTCATCACGACCGGCCTCATCAACGTGCGCCGCTTCGAGCCCCGCGTCGGCGAGACCCGCATCATCGCCGAGATCCTGGGCCGCCAGGTCGACTTCGCCGACGGCAGCGGCACCGCCGTCATCGAGGACGTCGCGATCGTGCAGGCTCCGAGCGGGTTGTGGGATGTCTCGCAGCTGTTCGTCCGCCGGCCGAAGACCTCCGCCTCGCCGTTCGCCAAGGGCGCGACGCAGTTCGCCACGTGGGCCGAGGTGCACGCCGACGTCGTGAGCGGCGAGCCCCAATCGGCCGAGAAGCTCATCGCCACCCTGAGCGATCTGAAGCCCGCCGACCTGGCGTCGAGCCTGCTCGAGCTGCCCGAGGAACGCCGCGTCGAGGTCGCCGCCGAGCTGCCCGACGAACGGCTGGCGGACGCCCTGGAGGAGATGCAGGAGACCGATCAGGTCGAGCTGCTGCGCTCGCTCGACGACGAGCACGTCGCCGCCGTGCTCGACCAGATGCAGCCCGACGACGCAGCCGACCTCGTCGCGCAGCTACCCGAGTCCGACCGCGAGCACCTGCTCGCGCTCATGGAGCCCGAAGAGGCCGACGACGTGCGCATGCTGCTGAACTACGCGCCGAACTCGGCGGGCGGCCTCATGACGACCGAGCCGGTCATCATGTCGGCCGACGCGACCGTGGCCGAGGCGCTCGCCGAGATCCGCCGCGACGAGCTCGCGCCGGCGCTGGCATCCGCCGTCTATCTCACGATGCCACCCTACGACCCGCCGACGGGCCGCTTCCTCGGCACGGTGCACTTCCAACGCATGCTGCGCCACCCGCCGCATGAGCGGCTGGGCGCCCTCGTCGACGCCGAGCTCGAGCCGGTGCACGTCGAGGCGACGATCGCCGAGGTCTCGCGCACGCTGGCGAGCTACAACCTCGTCTCGATCCCCGTGGTCGACGACGCGAACCGCCTCGTCGGGGTCGTCACGATCGACGACATCCTCGACCACCTGCTGCCCGACGACTGGCGCGTGCGCGACGGCAAGGCGGCCGAGCTGCGGCGCATCGCCGCAGCCCGCACCGGCAGCATCGACATCGTCCGGGGGGCGTGACCATGGCCCGTGTCGACAACCGCGGCTTCGGCCTGGATTCCCCGAAGGGCCTCGCGCGCCGCATGCGCCGTGGCGGCACCGACCGCTTCGGCCGCTTCACCGAGTGGCTCGCGCGGGCGATGGGCACGCCGTGGTTCATCGCCGGCCTCACGATCTTCTGCATCGTCTGGCTGGGCTGGAACTCGCTCGCCCCCGAGACCTGGCGCTTCGACTCGCAGAAGTACGGCTTCACCGTGCTGACGCTCGTGCTGTCGCTGCAGGCCTCCTACGCCGCTCCCCTGATCCTGCTCGCGCAGAACCGCCAGGACGACCGCGATCGCGTGCAGTTCGAGCAGGACCGCCAGCAGGCCGCCCGCAACCTCGCCGACACCGAGTACCTCGCCCGCGAGGTCGTCGCCCTGCGCCTCGCGCTGCGCGAGGCCCCGACGCGCGACTTCATCCGGCAGGAACTGCGCGGCCTGCTCGACGAGCTGCGCGAGGACGATCGGGATGCCGCCGTTGACTGACCTCGCCGCGCGCATCGAGCGCGCGCTCGACACCGTCATCGACCCCGAGATCCGCCGGCCCATCACCGAGCTCGGCATGGTCGGCGCCGTCTCGGCCGACCCCGAGGGCGCGGCATCCGTCGACATCAAGCTGACGATCGTGGGATGCCCCGCCGCCGACCGCATCGAACGCGACGTCCGCGCAGCCGCGCTCGGCGTCCCCGGCGTCGCGTCGCTCGAGCTGAACATCGGCGTCATGACGCCGGCCGAGCGCACCGAGCTGACCGACCGGCTGCGCGGCGGTCGCGCCCGCGTGATGCCCTTTGGCCCCGACTCGCTGACCCGCGTCTACGCGGTGACCTCGGGCAAGGGCGGCGTCGGCAAGTCGACCCTCACGGCGAACCTCGCGGTCGCCCTGGCCGCGCGCGGGCTGCGCGTGGGACTCGTGGATGCCGATGTGCACGGCTTCTCGATCCCCGGCATCCTCGGCCTCGGCACGGCGCGCCCGACGCGGGTCGGCGAGATGATCCTGCCGCCGGTCGCCTTCGGCGTGAAGGTCATCTCGATCGGCATGTTCCTCGACCCCGAGAAGGGCCAGGGGCCGTCGTCGGCGGTCGCCTGGCGCGGGCCGATGCTGCACCGCACCATCCAGCAGTTCCTCACCGACGTGTACTTCGGCGACCTCGATGCGCTGCTGCTCGACCTGCCCCCCGGCACCGGGGACGTCGCGATCTCGGTCGGCCAGCTGCTGCCGAACGCCGAGGTGATCGTCGTGACGACCCCGCAGGCCGCGGCGGCCGAGGTCGCGGTGCGCTCGGGCGCGCTCGCGGCGCAGACGGGCCAGAGGGTCTACGGCGTCATCGAGAACATGTCCGGCCTGGCCCAGCCCGACGGCTCGGTGCTCGAGCTGTTCGGCTCGGGCGGCGGCGCGATCGTCGCGGGCGAACTGGGCGCGCCGCTGCTCGGAAAGGTGCCGCTCTCCGTGCCGCTGCGCGAGGGCGGCGACGCGGGCGCGCCGATCGCGCTGTCCGGCGCCGAGGACCCGGCCGGAGCCGTCATCAACGCGATCGCCGACGGCCTGGCCACGCGGCCGCGCAACCTCTCGGGGCTGCGCCTCGGAGTGCACCTCAGTTGACTCGGCTGGCGCCGGAACCCACCCCTCGTGTGAGTCGAGGTCACCGGCATCCGCTGAGACGAGCCCGAACTCACCCCACGTGTGAGTTGAGGCCGTGGTTCACGCGAGGGAGGAGCCGGAACTCACACTTCGGGTGAGTTCGATGCACGGTTCGGCACGGCGCGACGTGCTGATGGGCCGAAGGCTCAGGTGGCCTCGGGGTCGAAGGGCGGCAGCGCCCCCGCCTCGAGGCGTGCGGCCGCGCGCGTGGCCACCGACGCGATGCCGACGACCTGCGGCTCCTCGTGCGGTGTGCCGTTCACGACGTCGCCGACCTCGGCCATGATCTCGTCGACGGACAGGGCGTCGCGGATGATGCGCCGCGGGTCGTACTGACGCGGGTCGAGCTTCTTCCAGTCGATCTCGTCGAAGACGTCGGCGCCGACCTCGTCGCGCATGCGGTCGCGCGCGCCGTCGGCGTACTTGCGCAGATTGCGGACGAAGCCACCGAGCTTCTCCGCGTACATCGGCAGTCGCTGCGGCCCGATGAGCATCACGGCGATGGCCGCGATGACCAACACCTTGTCGAACGAAATCCCACCGAGCATCCCCACATCGTAATCGGTCGAAGCAGTGAGCCAGACCTGCTCCCTGGGGACCGGTGGCTATCCTGAAGGTCGAGGTACGGAGGCCCATGTCGGACAACGACATCAACTGGAAGTTCGCGAACGATGCGGTCGTCGAGAGCGAGGTCATCGCGCGTGCGCGCCAGCACGCGCTCGAGCTCGGCGTGACCCCGATCGCGCCGGCCGTGGGCGCTCAGGCCTGCGTCATCGCCGCCGCCACCGCCGCAGCGAAGATCATCGAGATCGGCACCGGCGTCGGCGTCTCGGGGCTCTGGCTGCTGCGCGGCGCACCCGATGCCGAGCTCACGAGCATCGACACCGAGATCGACCATCAGCAGGCGGCCCGCCAGTTCTTCACCGAAGGCGGCTACATGCCGGCCAAGACGCGCCTCATCGGCGGCCGTGCGCTCGATGTGCTGCCGCGCATGAACGAGAACGCCTACGACATCGTCTTCATCGATGCGGATGCCGCGAACGTCATCGAGTACGTCGAGCACGGCCTGCGCCTGGCGCGCCCGGGCGGCACCGTGCTCGTGCCGCACGCCCTCTGGCAGGGCAAGGTCGGCAACCCTGCGAACCGCGACGACGTCGCGACCGCGTTCCGCACCCTCATCACCGAGATCTCCGGCTCGGGCGCCGTCGTCAGCGCGCTGTCCACCGTCGGCGACGGGCTGCTGCAGATCACGAAGCTGACGGCGTAACGCCGCGGCCTCACCCGCTCATTAACCACGAAAGCCGCCCCCTCGGGCGGCTTTCGTGTGACCGTCATGCCAGTCGGACGCGGTGTCAGTTGCCGCCGATGGCAGCTGCGAGCGCGTCGTGAAGCTCCTTGGCCTCGTCGTCGTTGACCGATACGACCAGACGCCCGCCGCCCTCGAGAGGCACGCGAACGATGATCAGGCGCCCCTCCTTGACAGCCTCCATGGGTCCGTCTCCGGTTCTCGGCTTCATGGCCGCCATGTAGCTCCCCTTTCGTGGTTTGTAGCCATTATCTCGTAGTCACGGCCGTGCCCGTAACCGTGCGTCACCGAACTTAACCGGTAAAGCGACGGCGATGCGGTCGCCTGCGGGTCACGGCGGCGTCCAGTCGTAGCCGCTGATCGTCCAGGCGATCAGCAGCCAGCCGATCTGAGCGGCGACGGACGCCACGACCATGGTCACGCGGTACCACCGGGCGCGGGGCGCGGCGATGATGCCGAGCGCCGGGAACATCGGCAGCAGGATCCGGAAGGTGCTCGACTGCGGGAAGAACACGGCCAGCAGATAGGCACCGTACGACGCGAGCCAGAGGCGCAACTCGGGCCCCAACCGGCGCGCGGCGGGCACGAGCAGGAACGCGGCGAACCCGAGAATCAACACGACAAGTGTCAGATATCCGAGCCAGACCGGCAGGTGCCACCAGGCGAACCACCACTTCGCCCCCGCGAACCACGAGGTGAACGGCACGAGCGAGCCCCAGCCCGTGTACGACGAGCGCCACGAGAGCTCGGTCTCGGTGTACGCACCGGAATGGTGCGTCACGGCATCCGCGATCATCGGCCAGGCGAGGCCCGCGACGAAGGCGACGATCGTGGCGGTGCCGGATGCCACGAGCTCCCGCACCGAGAATCCGGCACGGCCCCGCCAGTCCTGCACGAAGCGCCAGAGCACCCACACCCCGAGCGCGAGCGCCAGCGCCACGAGCCCCGGCCGGGTGAACGCCGCCACCACGATGAAGGGCAGCATCGCCCAGAACCTGCGCTTGACCCAGAGGTAGAGGATGACGGCGAGCAGCAGCTCGAACATCGACTCGGCGTACGCCACCTGGTACAGGGCGGCCACGGGGGCGACCGAGAACAGCACGGTCGCATACATCGCCGTGGACGGCCGCAGCCGCGTGCGCATGAGCTTGTAGAACACGAGCGTCGCACCCCAGGCGCACAGCACCGTGACCAGCACGGCGGCCGCCTCCCACGGCATCCGCGTGATCGCCATCACGCCTTTGACGGCGTACGGATAGACCGGCAGGAACGCCCACTGGTTCTGCACGATGTGGCCCCGCGCGTCGAACTGCAGCACGCGCGGGTAGCCGACCTCGGCGACGAGCTGGTACCACCGGCCGTCCCAGATGTTCGCGAAGAGCAGGTAGCCCGGGTGCGCGCTCGTCCAGGCGTTGGCGCCTTCGATCGAGGCCTGCCACAGCAGCAGGACCGTGTCGATCACGCGGCCGCCGAGGAACACGGCCGTCACCCTGGCCCACCAGGGCAGGGCGCGCCACCGCGCGGTCAGATCCGACATCCGTCGCTCAGCTCAGCCAGTCGCGCAGAGCCTGCTCGCACGCCGTGATCTGCGTCACGTCGACGCGCTCGTCGTCCATGTGGGCGAGGCTCGGGTCGCCCGGGCCGAAGTTGACGGCGGGGATGCCGAGGGCGCTGAACCGCGCGACGTCCGTCCACCCGTACTTCGGCTTCGCCTCGCGGCCCGTCGCGGCGAGGAACTCCTGCGCGAGGGGGGCGTCGAGGCCGGGGCGGGCGCCCGGGGAGAGGTCCTTCAGCTCGAACTCGCCCAGCGGCTCGAACAGCGCGCGCATCTTCGCCTCGGCCTCGGCGGCCGAGCGCGAGGGGGCGAAGCGGTAGTTGACGTGGATGCGGCACTCATCGGGGACGACGTTCGTCGCGACGCCGCCGCTCGCGAGCACGGCGTTCAGGTTCTCGCGGTACTCGAGGCCGTCGACCTCGACGGTCTCGGGCTCGTACGCGGCGAGCAGGCTCAGCACCGGCGCGGCCTTGTGGATCGCGTTCTCGCCCATCCAGCCGCGGGCGCTGTGCGCGCGACGGCCGCGGGTCACGACGTCGAAGCGCATCGTGCCGTTGCAGCCGCCCTCGATCGCGCCGTTGCTCGCCTCGCCGAGGATCGCGAAGTCGCCCGCGAGCAGGTCCGGGCGGGTGCGCGCGAGGCGTGCGAGGCCGTTGAGGTCGGCGGCGACCTCCTCGTGGTCGTAGAACAGCCAGGTCACGTCGACGCTCGGCTCGATGAGCTCGGCGGCGAGCTTGAGCGCCACCGCGACGCCCGGCTTCATGTCGACCGTGCCGCGACCCCAGAGGTAGTCGACGCCGCCTTCGGTCTCGAAGCGGGTGGGCAGGTTGCCGTTGACCGGCACCGTGTCGAGATGGCCGGCGATGACGACGCGGCGGGGGCGGCCGAGGTCCGTGCGGGCGACGATGAGGTCGCCGTCGCGGAAGAGCTCGAGATGGGGCATCCCGCCGAGCGCCGCCTCGATCTCGTCGGCCAGTTCCTTCTCGTTCCCGCTCACAGACTCGATGTCGCAGATCTGGCGTGTGAGCTCGATCGAGGTCGCCGTGAGGTCGAGGGGCATAGGTCCTAGCCTAGAAGGGTGACTGACTCGCACCGCCTTGCCTGGGGCTACGGCCTCGCCACCGTGACCGCCGACGGGACCGTGCTGGACACCTGGTTCCCCGAGCCGCAGCTGGGCGAGCTGCCCGAGGATGCCGCGATCCCGGCCTCCCTCGCCGAGCTCGCCGGCCCCGACGAGCGCCGCCGGGTCACCGTCGAGCCGGTCATCGTCGCCTCCGATCTCGACGCCGCCGTCTCGAGCACCTCGGACGCCTATCTGCGCCTGCACCTGCTCTCGCACCTGCTCGTGCAGCCCAACTCGATCAGCCTCGAGGGCATCTTCGCGCACCTGCCGAACGTCGTCTTCACGTCGGCCGGGCCCGTGTCGGCCGATGACTTCCCCGGGCTGCTTCCGGTGCTGAAGCGCGCGGGCATCCAGGCCTACGCGGTCGACAAGTTCCCGCGCCTGCTCGACTACGTGGTGCCCGACCGCGTGCGCATCGCGGACGCCTCGCGCGTGCGCCTCGGCGCGCACCTGTCCCCCGGCACCGTCGTGATGCACGAGGGCTTCGTGAACTTCAACGCGGGCACGCTCGGCACGTCGATGGTCGAGGGCCGCATCTCGCAGGGCGTCGTCGTGGGCGACGGCGCCGACATCGGCGGCGGCGCGTCGATCATGGGCACGCTCTCGGGCGGCGGCACGCAGCGGGTCGAGATCGGTGCGCGCGCCCTGCTCGGTGCGAACGCGGGCATCGGCATCTCGCTGGGCGACGACTCGGTGGTCGAGGCGGGCCTCTACGTCACCGCGGGCTCGAAGATCACCCTGGTGGGCGAGCGCGACGAGAACGGCCAGCCGATCGCCGTCAAGGCGCTGTCGCTGTCGGGCGTGCCGAAGCTGCTGTTCCGCCGCAACTCGGTCACGGGTGCGATCGAGGCGGTGCAGCGTGAGGGCGCCGGCATCGTGCTGAACTCGGCGCTGCACGCGTAGGGTTTTTCGCAGCACAACGCACGATTCGTCACCCGGATCTCTGATTCGGGGTGACGAATCGTGCGTTTCATGCATGCTCGGCAAGCGCGACATGGGCCAGGATCTCGGCGAGCATGGCGTCCCACCTGAAGACGACGTCGGCGTAGCCGTAGCGCAGCACCGTGTATCCCATCGCCTTCAGCCGACGGTCTTGGGCCCGGTCCCTCATGAGCTGGGCGGGATCGTTCAGGTGCTGCCTGCCGTCGAGCTGGATGATCAGCCGGCGCCCGATCAGCAGGTCGACCGGGTGGCCGTCGACGACCACCTGAGCTCGCGACCCGATGCCTGCCCACTGCAACCTCACTCGCGTGAGCGTCTCGAGCCCCGAGTCGGCGTCACCCGTCACGAGCGCGACGACCTCCGCGAAGCGGCCGCGGTGCAGGGATGCCAAGCGCTGCAGCTCCTCGAGCGTGATCAGCCCTTTGCTCACCGCAGAGTCGAACGTCGCCGCGGCGATGTCGAGGGGCTGGCACCGGGCGATGTGTGCCAATGCGTTGCGGCCCGACTCGACGATGATGCGGTGCCGATCGGGCTCGACGGGCGCGACGTTCCAGTGCAGCCGCGCCTCGGGCATCCGCCCATCGGAACGGAACCGCGCGTTCGGCGACCGGGCGACCACATGGAAGCCGTCGTCGAGCACCCACAGGCCCATCGCTCGCGCCGCGGTCACGCACGCGACCCGCGCGCCCATGCTCGCGGCCCGGACGAGAGTCGCGCTCGCTCCGTGCCGGGCGACGAGGTCGCGCCCGAACGCGACGAGCGTGCCGCGCTCGAGCTCCTTCCGGATCGCGTAGTCGGTCATCCCGCCCCGGCGCAGCTGCCCGCGCGTCGCGAACCCGTGGTTGAGCTCCAGAACCGTCGCCAGATGCATGACATGGAGTGTGCGGGATGCCCGAGCACCGGCGTCCAGCACAGGGCCTCAACTGTGCAGAACTCCGGCGCCGCCGGCGGCTGTGGATGGCTCATGCGCAGCACAACGCAGGATTCGTCGCCCGGAACCGGAGATCCGGGTGACGAATCGTGCGAAAGCCTGCCGGCTCCTTAACGGGTGGGCAGGTCCCTCTGTGCAGCACCCACGTACAGCTGCTGCGGCCGGCCGATCTTGCTCGCCGGGTCGGAGTTCACCTCGCGCCACTGGGCGATCCAGCCAGGCAGGCGGCCGATCGCGAACAGCACGGTGAACATGCGCGGGGGGAAGCCCATCGCCTTGTAGATGACGCCGGTGTAGAAGTCGACGTTGGGGTAGAGCTTGCGCGAGACGAAGTAGTCGTCCTCGAGGGCGGTCTGCTCGAGCTCCTTCGCGATGTCGAGCAGGGGGTCGTGCACGCCGAGCTCGGCGAGCACGGCATCCGCGCTCTCCTTCACGAGCTTCGCCCGCGGGTCGTAGTTCTTGTAGACGCGGTGCCCGAAGCCCATGAGCTTCACGCCGTCTTCCTTGTTCTTGACGCGCTCGACGAACCGCTTGACGCCCTCGCCCGAGTCGCGGATGCCCGCGAGCATCTCGAGCACGGCCTCGTTGGCGCCGCCGTGCAGCGGGCCGTACAGAGCCGAGATGCCGGCCGAGATCGACGAGAAGATGTTCGCCTTCGTCGAGCCGACGAGGCGCACGGTGGACGTCGACGCGTTCTGCTCGTGGTCGGCGTGCAGGATCAGCAGCCGGTCGAGCGCGCGGGCGACGACCGGGTTGACCTCGTACGGCTCGGCCATGGTGCCGAAGTTGAGGCGCAGGAAGTTCTCGACGTACGACAGCGAGTTGTCGGGGTACAGGAAGGCCTGGCCGAGGCTCTTCTTGTGCGCGTACGACGCGATCGTCGGCATCTTCGCGAGCAGGCGGATCGTCGCGAGCTCGACCGACTCGGGGTCGTCGACGTCGGCCTCGTAGTAGGTGCCGAGGGCGCCGACCGCGCTCGACAGCATCGACATCGGGTGCGCGTGGTAGGGCAGGGCGCCGAACAGCTGCTTGAGGTCCTCGTGCACGAGGGTGTGACGGCGGATCCGCTCGGTGAAGTCGGCCAGCTCGCCGGCGGACGGCAGCTCGCCGTAGATGAGCAGCCATGCGACCTCGAGGAAGCTCGAGCCGGCGGCGAGCTGCTCGATCGGGTACCCGCGGTAGCGCAAGATGCCCGCGTCGCCGTCGATGTAGGTGATGGCGGATGCCGTCGACGCCGTGTTCACGAAGCCGTAGTCGAGCGCCGTGAAACCGGTCTGCTTCGTCAGCGTGGAGACGTCGATGCTGGAATGGCCGTCGACCGCCGGCCGGATCGGGAACTGGGCCTGCCCGCCGGGGTAGCTCAGCGTCGCGAACTGGTCTTCGGCCTGTTGCTGGTCGGAAACACGTGACACCTAGAACTCCTTCGTCTGCGGCAGGGGCGAGGCGCCCCGAAAACACCCTATACGGGCCTCATGACGCCAGTCGCGCCGCCGCCTGCGCGATGCGCTCGTCGTTCGCCGTCAGCGAGAACCGCACGTGGTCGGGGAAGAACTCGCCGTAGAACTCGCCGGGGCCCGCCACGATGCCGAGGTCGGCGAGCCGGCCGATGCTCGCCCAGCCGTCGCCGCCCTCGGTGGCCCAGAGGTAGAGGCCCGCCTCGCTGTGGTCGATGCGGAAGCCGGCGGCCTCGAGCGCGGGCTTCAGCACCTCGCGCCGGGCGCGGTAGCGCTCCTTCTGCTCGGCGACATGCACGTCGTCGCCGAGCGCGACCGCCATCGCGGCCTG
The DNA here is from genome assembly GCA_009780695.1 of Microbacteriaceae bacterium. Lineage (GTDB taxonomy): Bacteria > Actinomycetota > Actinomycetes > Actinomycetales > Microbacteriaceae > Gryllotalpicola. Next base: position 65,248 of record WQZN01000002.1, on the reverse strand, counting down.
CAGCGGCGCGGGGAGCATGAGCCCGGCGTGCTTGCGGCGCGTCAGCACGTCGTCGAGCACGGCGGCGTCGCCCGCGACGAAGGCGGCGCGGTAGCCCGCGAGGTTCGACTGCTTCGAGAGCGAGTACACCGACAGCACGCCCGTGAAGTCGCCGTCGACGACGGCGGGGTCGAGGATGCTCGGCACGGGCTCGCTCGCCCAGCGCCCCGCCCAGCCGAGCTCGGCGTAGCACTCGTCGTTGACGACCAGGGCGCCGAGCTCGCGGCCGCGCGCGACGGCGTCCCGCAAGAAGGCCGCGTCGAGCACACGGCCGTCGGGGTTGCCCGGCGAGTTGAGCCACACGAGCTTCGTGCCCTCCGGCCACTCGGCCGGGTCGTCGGAGGCGAACGGCGTGGCATCCGCGATGGCCGCGCCCACGGCGTAGGTCGGGTAGGCCGCGCGCGGGTGCACGACGACATCCCCCGCCCGCACACCCGCGAGCAGCGGCAGCAGCGCCACCAGCTCCTTCGAGCCGATCGACGGCAGCACGTTGTCGACGGTGAGGCCCGTGACGCCGCGGCGCCGCGCGTACCACGCGACGATCGCCTCGCGCAGCGCGGGGGTGCCGGTCGTGGTCGGGTACGCGTGGGCGTCGGTCGCGTCCGCGAGGGCCTCGCGGATCAGCGCGGGGGTCGGGTCGACGGGCGAGCCGATCGACAGGTCGATGACGCCGTCAGGATGCAGCTTCGCCCGCTCGACGAACGGCGCCATCCGATCCCACGGGTAGTCGGGCAGCTCGGTGATCGCCATGGGGCGTCAGTGGCCCTGGGGCGGCAGTGCGGCGATGAGGGGGTGGTCCTTCGCGATGACGCCGACCTTGGCGGCGCCGCCGGGCGAGCCGATCTCGTCGAAGAACTCGACGTTGGCCTTGTAGTAGTCAGCCCACTCGCCGGGCAGGTCGTCCTCGTAATAGATGGCCTCGACCGGGCACACGGGCTCGCAGGCGCCGCAGTCGACGCACTCGTCGGGGTGGATGTACAGCGATCGCTCGCCCTCGTAGATGCAGTCGACGGGGCATTCGTCGACGCAGGCACGGTCCTTGACGTCGACACACGGCAGGGCGATCACGTAGGTCATGGCATCAGTTTAGGGAGTCGGCGGGGCGCGGGCGCGCGGCCCGCTTCGGCCACACGAGCACCGCGACGGCGACGATCAGCGGCGTGAGGTCCCACACCCGTCCGAGGGTGTCCGCGACGACCACGACGGAGCCGCCGGGGCCCTCCATCGAGAACAGCAGCACCGGGGCGATGACGCCGAGCGCACCGAGCAGCGTGACCAGGCGATCCCCCGTGTACACGCGCAATCCGACGAGGAAGCAGAGCACGCCGGCCACGGAGACGACGATCCCCCACGGCAGGTCGACGGGGCCGACGCCGATCACGCCGCGGTGCCCGAAGGTGCCGACGGTGCCGAGCGCGAGGCCCCCGATGAGAGCGAACACCGACGCCGCGGCCCGATTCTGCATGGCGCAATGTTACGTGGCCCGGTCAGAGAACCCGCTGTCCCCGCCTTGTTGGGGGCCGTGCCCGCCGCGCCCCGCCGCCGTAGCCTGCCAGAGTGCCAGAACAGGGCTTCGCGCTGAACCAGGACGGACTGCTCGTCGCGCCCGCGCTCGACGGCGCGGCGCTGGCGGGGCCTGCGACCACGACGAGTGCAGCGGCCACGCCGATCGAGGATGCCGCCCCGCCGGCCCCGCTCCCCCGCATCGGCATGCCGCTGCAGCGCGCGACCCCGGCGCCTCTGCCGCCCGCCGGCCGTCTCAACTGGACCCTCGGCGTGCTCGGCATCCTCACCGGCCTCGCGAGCTTCGCGTGGCCGCTGCTGTGCCTCACGGTGCTCGTGAGCCTCGCTCTCTCGGCGGTCGGCGCCAGCCGGGCCAGGCGCCTGCGCCGGCAGGGCGCGACCGGCGGCGGGCTCGCGGTCGTCGGGCTCGTGATCGGCCTGGCATCCGCCGCGAACCTTGTCTTCGGCATCACCGACATGATCGGGTTCGCGCAGCAGTTCGGCCGCCTGCTGCCCTGACGCGGAAACGGGTCGATGATGCGGAGGGATGCCAGGGCATCCTCACGCACCATCGACCCGTCTGCGTCGAGTCGAGAGGCGCTGAGCGCTTACGCGTCCTGCTTCTTCGCGCGCGAGGCGGCACGGCCACGCGTGGTCGCGTCGAGCTCGACCTTGCGGATGCGCACCTTCTCGGGGGTGACCTCGACGCACTCGTCCTCACGGGCGAACTCGAGGCACTCCTCGAGGGTCAGCTGGCGCGACGGCGTCATCGCCTCGAAGTTGTCGGCGGTCGACGTGCGCATGTTGGTGAGCTTCTTCTCACGCGTGATGTTCACGTCCATGTCGTCGGAACGCGAGTTCTCGCCGACGACCATGCCCTCGTAGACCTCTTCGGTCGGGTTGACGAAGAAGCTCATGCGCTCCTGCAGGCCGATGATCGCGTACGCGGTGACGACGCCGGTGCGGTCGGCGACGATCGAGCCGTTGCTGCGGGTCACGATCTGGCCCGCCCACTCGTCGTAGCCGTGCGAGATGGCGTTGGAGATGCCGGTGCCGCGGGTGGTCGTGAGGAACTCGGTGCGGAAGCCGATGAGGCCGCGCGACGGCACGATGAACTCCATGCGCACCCAGCCGGTGCCGTGGTTCGACATGCCCTCCATGCGGCCCTTGCGGGCGGCGAGCAGCTGGGTGATCGCGCCGAGGTACTCCTCGGGGATGTCGATCGTGACGTGCTCGTAGGGCTCGTGCGTCTTGCCGTCGACCTTCTTGGTGACGACCTGCGGCTTGCCGACGGTCAGCTCGAAGCCCTCGCGGCGCATCTGCTCGACGAGGATCGCCAGCGCGAGCTCGCCGCGGCCCTGCACCTCCCAGGCATCCGGCTTGCCGATGTCGAGCACCCGCAGCGAGACGTTGCCGACGAGCTCGCGGTCGAGGCGGTCCTTCACCATGCGGGCGGTGAGCTTGTGCCCCTTGACCTTGCCCATGAGCGGCGAGGTGTTGATGCCGATGGTCATCGAGATGGCGGGCTCGTCGACGTGGATCGCCGGCAGCGGGCGCACGTCCTCGGGGTCGGCGAGGGTCTCGCCGATCATGATGTCCTCGATGCCGGCGACGGCGACGATGTCGCCGGCCTTGGCCGACTGCGCCGGGAAGCGCTCGAGCGCCTTGGTGATGAGCAGCTCGGTGATGCGGGCGTTCGAGGTGGTGCCGTCGTGGTGCACGCGGGTGACCTGCTGGCCCTTGGCGATCTCGCCCGAGAAGATGCGCAGCAGCGCGAGGCGGCCGAGGAACGGCGACGCGTCGAGGTTCGTGACCCAGGCCTGCAGCGGCGCCTCGTCGTCGTAGGTCGGCGCGGGGATGTGCGCGAGGATCGCCTCGAACAGCGGCTCGAGGTTCTCCGAGTCGGGCAGCGAGCCGTCGGCCGGCTTGTTGCGCGAGGCGCGGCCGGCCTTGCCGGAGGCGTAGACGACGGGGACGTCGAGCAGCGCGTCGATGTCGAGGTCGGGCACGTCGTCGGAGAGGTCGGATGCCAGGCCGAGCAGCAGGTCGTGCGCCTCTTCGACGACCTCGTCGATGCGGGCGTCGGGGCGGTCGGTCTTGTTGACCGCGATGATCACGGGCAGCTTCGCCTCGAGCGCCTTGCGCAGCACGAAGCGCGTCTGCGGCAGCGGGCCCTCAGAGGCGTCCACCAGCAGCACGACGCCGTCGACCATCGACAGGCCGCGCTCGACCTCGCCGCCGAAGTCGGCGTGGCCGGGGGTGTCGATGACGTTGATGGTGATGGGGCCGCCGGGGTTGTGCGTCTCGGCGTGCTCGCCGTTGTACGAGATCGCCGTGTTCTTGGCGAGGATCGTGATGCCCTTCTCGCGCTCGAGCTCGTTCGAGTCCATCGCGCGCTCTTCGACGTGGGCGTGCTCGCCGAAGGAGTTCGTCTGCTTGAGCATCGCGTCGACGAGAGTGGTCTTGCCGTGGTCGACGTGCGCGACGATGGCGACGTTGCGCAGGTCCGTGCGAAGGGCAGTAGCCATGGAAGAGCGTCCTTAGAGGTGTGGATGGCGGGTGAAGTGCCGGATGCCGCGGCTCCGTCACCGCGCGAGAAAGGGGCGGCGCCCTCAGGCACCGCCCCGTCAGTCTACCGAGCGCAGGTTACGTCTAGCTGACCCCGCCCGCGAGCAGCGCGGCTCGGGCCTCGCGACGCTCCTGCTGCTCGTCCGGGTCGGGCACGGGGACCGCCGCGATGAGGCGCTGCGTGTACGGGTCCTGCGGGCTGCGCAGGATCTGGTCGGCGGTGCCCTGCTCGACGAGCTTGCCGCGGTGCATGACCGCGATGCGGTCGGCGAGCAGGTCGACGACGGCGAGGTCGTGGCTCACGAAGAGGCACGCGAACTGCTGTTCCTGCTGGATCTGCTGGAGCAGCTCGAGGAAGCGGGCCTGCACCGAGACGTCGAGCGCCGAGGTCGGCTCGTCGGCGACCAGCAGCGACGGCTCGAGCGCGAGCGCGCGAGCGATGCCGACGCGCTGGCGCTGACCGCCCGAGAGCTCGTGCGGGTAGCGGTTGCGGAAGGAGCGGGGCAGCTCGACCTGGTCGAGCAGCTGCTCGACGCGGTGGTCGATCGCCTTCTTGTCGAACTGCTTGCTGAGCAGCAGCGGCTCGCCGATGCACTGGCCGATCGGGAAGCGCGGGTTGAGCGACGAGCCCGGGTCCTGGAAGACGATGCCGATGTGCTTGCGGATCGCACGCAGCCCCTTGGCGTCGGCCTGCGCGAGGTCGTGGCCGTTGATCGTGAGGCTGCCCTCGACGACCGGCAGCAGGCCGACCACGGCACGGCCGATGGTCGTCTTGCCCGAGCCCGACTCGCCGACGAGGCCCATGATCTCGCCGCGGCGGATCTCGAGGTCGATGTTCTCGGCCGCGCGGAAGGCGGGCACGCGGCCGTGCTTCGGGTACTCGATCGCGACGTTCTGCAGCTTGAGCACCGTCTCGGCCCCGGCGAACGGGTCCTGACCGGCGGTGCGGTCGCTGACCTGCAGACGCGGCACCGCGCCGAGCAGCTGCTGGGTGTACGGGTGCTTGGGCGCGTTGAAGATCTCGCGGATCGGGGCGGCCTCGACGATCAGGCCGTCCTTCATGACGATGATCTTGTCGGCCAGGTCGGCGACGACGCCCATGTCGTGGGTGATCAGCACGATCGCGCTGTTCAGGCGGCTGCGCAGGTTGCGCAGCAGGTCGAGGATCTCGGCCTGTACCGTGACGTCGAGCGCCGTGGTCGGCTCGTCGGCGATGAGCAGCACGGGGTCGCAGCTGATCGCCATCGCGATCATGATGCGCTGGCGCTGGCCGCCCGAGAACTGGTGCGGGTACTTGTCGAACGACCCTTCGGGGTTCGGCATCTCGACCATCTCGAGCAGCTCGATCGCACGGGTCTTCGCCTCGGCGGGCGTCATGTGCAGGTGCAGGCGCAGCGACTCGACGAGCTGGAAGCCGATCGTGTAGACGGGGTTCAGCGCCGTCATCGGCTCCTGGAAGATGACCGCGACGTCCTTGCCGCGGATCTGGCGCAGCTGACCCTCGGTCAGCCCGGCGAGCTCGCGCCCGTTGAGCTTGATCGAGCCGCTGACGCGCGAGTTCGACGGGAGCAGGCCGAGCAGCGCCATCGAGCTCGAGCTCTTGCCCGAGCCGGACTCGCCGACGATCGCGAGCACCTCGCCCGGGGCGACCGTGTAGTTCATGTGCGCGGCGGCGGGGTACCAGGTGCCGTCGACCCAGAAGTCGACGCCGAGGTCGTCGACCTCGAGGATGGGGGCTTCGGTGTGTGCCATGAGTGAGTGCTTTCCTCTCGTGGAGGCGGGTCAGGCCGCGATCGCGGCGGAAGAAGATGGGACGATTGCGGGATGCGCGTGACGGAAGAGTCGAAGACCCTGCGGAGCCGATTCGGGCTGGTGCTCACCGTGCTGGTGTGGTGCGTCTGCGCCGCGTCGCTCGTGGCGATCGTGGCGACGGGCCGTTGGGCCGACCTGGCCCGCTACGGCGCCCTGGCACTGCTCGTCGCGTACGTGATGTGGCTGCTGTTCTGGTCGCCCAGCGTGACGATCGCCATCTCGGGCGTCCAGGTGCGCAATGTGCTGCGCGTCCACGACGTGACCTGGCCGGCCATCAAGAACGTCGACACGAAGTACGCGCTGACGCTCGTCACGACGGCGGGCAAGATCACCTCGTGGGCCGCCCCCGCGCCGAGCCGCTACGCGACCATGCGCGCGAGCAGGACGGATGCCCCGGGCCTGCCCCAGTCGACCTTCATGCTCGGCACGATCCGCCCGAGCGATGTGCCGTCGAGCGACTCGGGCATCGCGGCGCTCTACGTGCGCCGCTACTGGGACGAGCTGCGCGAAGCCGGGCACCTCGACAGCGGCGCCGTCGAAGGCACCGGCGTCGTGACGCACTGGCTCGGCCGCGAGGCCGCGGTGCTCGTCGCTCTCGCGATCGCCGCCGCGGCCTGCGTGGCCTTCGTGCGCTGACATCACTGCGCCGTCTGCTCCGATACGTTCTGCGACGCGGCGGCGCGGGCCTTCTCGCGTGAGGCCGAAGCCGCCTTGCGCGCCGCCTTGTTGAGGGCGCGCTTCTGACGCGGGTCGAAGGCGTCGCGCAGGCCGTCGCCGATGAAGTTGATCGTCAGCGAGATGATCACGATGAACGCCGCCGGCCAGAAGAACAGCCACGGGCGCGTCTGGAACGCCGCCTGGTACTGGCCGATGACCGAGCCGAGCGACACGTCCGGGAACTGCACGCCGAAGCCGAGGAACGACACGGCCGACTCGGTGAGGATCGTCGCCGACATGAGCAGCGTCGTGTTGACGATGATCACGCCGATGGCGTTCGGCAGGATGTGGACCATCATGATGCGCCACGGCCCTGCGCCGGCCACGCGCGCGGCGTCCACGAACTCGCGCTCGCGCAGGCTCAGGAAGTCGCCGCGCACGAGGCGGGCGAGTGCCGTCCAGGATGCCAGGCCCAGCACGATCGCGAGGATGAGCGAGCCGCGGGCGCCGAAGTTGCGCCCCAGGGTCGCCGTCAGGACGATGAGCGGGATCACGAGCACGATGTCCGTGAAGCGCATCAGGATCGTGTCGATCCAGCCGCGGAAGAAGCCCGACGCCGCGCCGATGACCACGCCGATGACGAGCGAGATGATGCCGACGATGAAGACGATCATGAGCGACTGCTGGGCACCGCGCATGACGACCGCGAACATGTCGCGCCCGAGCGAGTCCTCGCCGAAGGGGTGCCGCCAGCTGGGCACGCCGCCGTTGGTCACGTCGGCGATCTGGCCGTAGTTGTAGTGCCACCAGCCGGGGATCTTCAGGCCGAGCGCGTCGATGCCTTCCGACGAGAACGCCAGGACGACGATCGCGAGCAGGATGCCGGCCGAGATCATGGCGCCGCGGTGGCGCAGGAAGCGCCGCAGGACGATGCGGCTCTGGCTCAGGCCCTCGATCTCCTTGAGCTCGAGGTTGCTCTGCGCATCGGTCGTGTCGGCGGCACGCGTGGCGTCCGCTGCGGCCTGGTTGAGGTCCGGTTCGATGGGAGGGAGCTGGCTCATGCTGCGATCCTGATCCTCGGGTCGAGGGCGGAGTACGCGACATCCGCCAACAGGTTGAAGACGACGACGGCGACACCCGCGACCACGAAGTAGCCCATGAGCGAGTTGACGTCGACGGCGCGCAGGGCGTTCGTGAACAGCAGACCCATGCCCGACCAGCCGAACACGTTCTCGGTCACGACCGCGCCGCCGAGCAGGGCGCCGAGGTCGAAGGCCACGATCGTCGTGAGCGGGATGAGCGAGTTGCGGAAGGCGTGCCGCATGACCACGGTGCGCTGGTTGAGGCCCTTGGCCCGCGCCGTGCGGATGTAGTCGGAGTTCATCACGTCGAGCAGGTTCGCGCGCATGTAGCGGCTGTAGCCGGCGATCGAGATGAGGCACAGCGAGATCGTCGGCAGCAGCAGGTGCGTGTAGGTGTCGAGGCCGTGGATCCAGAAGCTCGTCGAGATCGAGTTCAGGTTCGGCGTGCCCGAGCCGACGGTCGCGATCGGGCGGCCGTTCGCGACGTACTGGCTGTAGTCGTGCCACGAGCGCAGGAAGCGACTGATGACGATCACGATGCCCGTGAGGAACGCGGTGATCGCGCCGTTGCGCATCGACTGCCCGCGGTCGAAGCCGCCGTACAACCAGCCGACGAGCAGGCCCACGGCCACGGCGAGCAGGCCGAGCAGCGCGACCCCGCCGAGGTTCAGGCGGTCCGCGATCGACATGAACGGGAAGTACAGCACGAGGCCGACGCCCACCGTCGTGAGCGACGTGTAGAGCGCCTTCCGGTTCTGGAACCCGGTCGTGAGCACGGTGACCAACAGCGCGAGCGCCACCGAGATGATCGCGACCATCACGATGTCGGCCGCACCGAGGCTCGGGGTGACGAACCAGTTGGTGACGGCGACGTAGACCACGACGCCGAGCGTCGCGAGCGTGGCGACGACGAAGGTCGTGAAGCGGAACTTCCTCGTCCCGCCGGAGATGCCGGCCGCGATGCCGCCCATCGCGAGCGGGATGAACACGTACGCCCACCAGCCGATGTGCGGGTCGCCCAGGTAGTTGTTGAAGGCGATGCCGACGTAGGCCTTCAGCACGACCGCGAGGAAGAACGACGGCAGCGAGAAGAACAGGAACGCCAGGAAGGTGACGGTGTAGTCGTAGCCGCTGTACTGGCGCAGCGCCGTCGTGATGCCGATCAGCACACCGAAGATGATCGCGAGCACGACGCTCGCGATGATGAGCTGGATCGTGACGAGGACCGCGTTCGAGATGTCCGCGGTCACGGGGGTGCCACTGATGTTCTGCCCGAGCGTGAACTGGCCGATGAAGACCTTGAGCACGCCGCCGAGCCAGAGGAAGTAGCGCAGCGGTGCCGGCACGTTGAGGCCGAGCTGCTGGATGCGCTGGGCGATGAGCTCTTCCTTGTTGCGGGAGGTGCTCGTCCGCAACTGCTCGAGAGGATCGCCCGCGTTCGCGGACAGGATGTAGACCAGGTACGACGCGAGCAGCAGCACGATGATCGATGCCAGCAGTCGCCTGGAAAGGAAGGTCAGCACAGCGGCATCCTTGCGCGATTGCGCCCGCCGTCGGAAGTGGGAGTCATGGTTTTCCTTCGATGGTGAGCCGCCTGTGCGTGGATTGTGTCCGCGGCGGCCCGACGTAGTGGTGCCGGGGCGATGAGATCGCCCCGGCACCACTTCATTTTTCGGCTCTGATGAACCGGGCGTTACCGATCAGGGTACGTCAGCCCTACTTGGTCCACTCCCAGAAGTTCCAGAACTGGTTCGGCGCGATCGGCGAGTACGAGACGTTCTTCACCGACTTCGACGCGGCCCAGACATCCGGGAACTGGAAGATCGTGGCGCCGTAGGCGTCACCCCACATCTGCGTGTCGATCGTCTTCAGCAGGTCCTGCTGCTTGGCGGTGTCGAACGTGCCCGCGAGGGTGTTCCAGGCTGCGTCAGCGGTCGGGTTCGAGTAACCGTTGAAGTTGTTGCCGCCGCCGCCCTGGAGCGCCGCCTGGTTGCCGGTCACGGCGAGCGACGTGTACTGCCACGCGAAGAGCGAGGCGTCGTACGAGCCGTTGCCGAGGATCGACGACCACTGGTCGTTGCCGTCGTCGATGACGTTGAAGCCGGCCTGGGCCTCGGACGCCTTGATCAGCGCGTATTCCTGGGCACGGCGGGTGTTGCTCTTGCCGTAGAGGAAGCGCACGTTGACGGTGCCGGTGACGCCGGCCTGCTGCAGCAGCGACTTCGCCTTGGCGATGTCGACCTTCGAGTACATCGACGAGCCGTTCTGGGCGACCGTCGAGTCGTAGCTCGGGGTGCCGGGCAGCACGGTCATCGAGTTCATGACCTGGGCGTTCGGGTTGATCGGCTTGATCAGGTTGTCGACGATCTGCTGACGGGGCAGGGCCATGAGGAACGCCTCACGGACGAGCTTCGCCTTGTTGGCGTCGCCGCCGTAGTGCTTCGGGTCGAACGGACCGGCGGTGACGCCGCTGTTGGTGGTGCCGCCGGGGCCCGTCTCGTTGGACATGGTGAGGTCGACGTGCTCATAGGTCCAGCCGGCCTCGGTGCCGGTCGTGACGTTCGCGAGGCCCTTGAGGGATGCCACGGTGTCGGCGTCGGCCTGGCCGTAGATGATCGAGACCTCGCCGTTCTGCAGGGCCTGGACCTGGGCGGTCGGGTCCTGGATGAAGCGGATGGTCAGCTTGTCGACCTTCGGGATCGGGCCCCAGTTGTAGTCCTTGTTGCGCTCGAGCGTGACGTACTGACCCTTCTTGAGGTCGGTGATCACGTAGGGGCCGTCGGACAGGTAGAGCGTCTTGTTCGCGGGGAGGTCGCCCGAGAACTCGAAGCCGGTCTGCCAGGCCTTCGCCAGAGCGGTGAGGGTCGTGGTGTCGTTGTTCTCGATCGCGTCTTCGACCTTCTTCTGGGCGTCCGCGCCGCTCAGCTTCTGGTCGGGGAAGGCGACGTCGTAGACCGCGTGGGCCGCGATGCCCGGGTTGAACGCCAGCTGCTCCCAGTCCACGAAGGGCTTCGAGTACGAGAAGGTGATCGAACGGCCGTCGTCGCCGATGGTCGGCGCCTTCGACTCGTCGAGCGGGTACGCGCCGGCCGCGACCGAACCGAAGTTGACACCCTTGGGGTTGTTGTACTTCGTGGTCATGCTGGCCCACTCCATGAGCAGGTCGGCGGCGTCGACGGGGGTGCCGTCGCTCCACTTGACACCCTTGTTGACCGTGTACTTGATGGTCAGCGGGTTCTGCGAGACGACCTCGTACGTGCCGAACTTGGTGTTCTTCACGAGCTTCGGGGTGTTGTCGTAGTAGTTGAAGCTCGCCCACGTCATGTAGGTGATGTTCGTGTTGTACGTCGTGTAGTCCTGGCCGACGTTCGTGTTGTACGCGGTGAACGGGCCGTTCTGCGCGATCGTCAAAGCCTGGCTCTTGTTGATCTGGTCGCCGCTGGAGTTGTTCGACGTACCGGAACACCCCGCCAGCGCCAGAGCCGCAGTCGCTGCAACCGCAGCGAGCGCCACTCCGATCCGCTTGATCTTCAATTTTCCTCCTGTAGGAATGGTGCAGGCGCGACCGGAGCCTGGTGGGCTCTCATCGCGCTCTTGATAAGAAGCAAGATAGGCACAGCGCGCACGGCGGGCAAAACTTGCACTCAAACCGTTACATGCGTGTAACGAAAAGTCGGACGCCGCGCGACGGGACGAGGAACATCGATGACGAGACGGCGCATCTGGTGGGAAGTCGCGATCGTGCTCGGACTGTCGCTCGGGGCATCCGCCGTGTACGCGATCGTCGCGCTGATCGCCGACCTGTCCTCGGGGAAGAGCCTCGCCGATCAGTCCGCCGCGCTCAACACCTCGCAGTCGGCGACGCCCTGGCTCGACGTGACGTACCAACTTCTGGGGGTCTTCTTCGACCTCTTCCCGGTGGCCCTCGCCATCTATTTGCTGTGGATGCCCGGCCGCAGCGCCTTCGAGGCGATCGGCCTCACCTGGCGCCGCCCCGGGCGCGACCTCGGCACCGGTCTGCTGCTGGCCGCGGCGATCGGCATCCCCGGCCTCGCGTTCTATGCGCTCGGCCGGCTCGCCGGCATCACCGTCTCCGTCCAGGCCTCGCCTCTCGACCCGCACTGGTGGACGATCCCCCTGCTCGTGCTCTCGGCCGTGCGCGCGGCGCTGCAGGAGGAGATCATCGTCGTCGGCTACCTCTTCGCCCGGCTGCGCGAGCTCGAGTGGGGCAAGTGGGCGACGATCATCGCCTCGGCGGTGCTGCGCGGCTCGTACCACCTGTACCAGGGGGTCGGGCCGTTCTTCGGCAACGCCGTCATGGGCGTCGTCTTCGGCTGGGTGTACTCGCGCTGGGGCAGGACCGCGCCGCTCGTCGTCGCGCACGCCGTGCTCGACATCGTCTCGTTCGTCGGCTACCCGGTCGCGGTGGCGGCGTTCCCGGCGATCTTCCGCTAGCCAGGGCGGTGCAGAGGGGCCAGGCTGTGCGGTCGTCACTTCCGCACGGTCCGGAACATCGGGACTGTGCGGAAGTGACGACCGGCCGGGCCGGAGCGGGGCTACGCGAAGGCCTCCGGGGGCGGGCACGAGCAGAACAGGTTGCGGTCGCCCCACGCCTGGTCGATGCGGCGCACGGGCGGCCAGTACTTCGCCCGGGCCTGGGCGGCGCCGGCCGGGTAGACCGCGAGCTCGCGGGAGTACGGGTGCCCCCACTCCCCCGCGATGACCGACTCGGCCGTGTGCGGGGCGCCCGCCAGCGGGTTGTCGTCCGCGGGCCACTCGCCGTCGCCGACGCGACGCGCCTCCTGCTCGATCGCGATCATCGCGTCGACGAAGCGGTCGAGCTCGCCCTGGTCCTCGGACTCGGTCGGCTCGACCATCAGGGTGCCGGCGACCGGGAACGACATGGTGGGCGCGTGGAAGCCGTAGTCGACGAGGCGCTTGGCGATGTCGTCCACGCTCACCCCCGTCTCGGCGCTCAGGGTGCGCACGTCGAGGATGCACTCGTGCGCGACGAGGCCGCCCTCGCCCGCGTAGAGCACCGGGTAGTGGTCGCGCAGGCGCGCCGCGACGTAGTTCGCCGCGAGGACAGCCGCCCCCGTCGCGCGGGTGAGGCCGTCGAGCCCCATCATGCGCACATAGGCCCACGAGATCGGCAGGATGCTCGGGCTGCCGAACGGGGCCGCGGAGACCGGCGTGCCGCCGTGCTCGAGCCCGACGTGCTCGTTCGACTGCGCGAGCGGGTGGCCGGGCAGGAACGGCGCGAGGTGCGCCTTCGCCGCGACCGGGCCGACGCCCGGGCCGCCGCCGCCGTGCGGGATGCAGAAGGTCTTGTGCAGGTTGAGGTGCGAGACATCCCCGCCGAACCCGCCGAAGGCCGCGTAGCCGAGCAGCGCGTTGAGGTTCGCGCCGTCGACGTAGACCTGGCCGCCCGCCTCGTGCACGGCGCTCGTGATCTCGAGAACGTCGTGCTCGTAGACGCCGTGCGTTGAGGGGTACGTGATCATGAGGGCCGAGAGCTCGTCGCGGTGCGCCTCGATCTTCGCGCGCAGGTCGCCCAGGTCGACGTTGCCGTTCTGGTCGGTCGCGACCACCACCACGCGCATGCCCGCGAGCACGGCGGACGCCGCGTTGGTGCCGTGCGCCGACTGCGGGATGAGGCAGACGTTGCGCTGCTCGTCGCCGCGCGAGCGGTGGTAGCCGCGGATCGCGAGCAGGCCGGCGAGCTCGCCCTGGCTGCCGGCGTTCGGCTGCAGCGAGACCGTGTCATAGCCGGTGAGCTCGGCGAGCCAGGTCTCGAGGTCGCCGATCAGCTCGAGGTAGCCCTGCACGTCGGCTGCCGGCGCGAAGGGGTGCAGCCCCGAGAACTCGGGCCAGGTCACGGCCGCCATCTCGGTCGCCGCGTTCAGCTTCATCGTGCACGAGCCAAGCGGGATCATGCCGCGGTCGAGCGCGTAGTCGCGGTCGGCGAGCAGCTTGAGGTACCGCATCATGGCGGTCTCGGAGTGGTACGAGTTGAAGACCGGGTGGGTGAGGTAGCCGCTCGTGCGCTCGAGAGCCGCGGGCAGCGCGGCGGATGCCCCGGCCGAGGCTCCCAGCACCTGCGTGAGGACCGCGAGCACGGGTTCCGGGTCCTCGGCGACGGTCTCGTCGAGGCTGATCTGCACCGTGCGCGCATCGGCCTTCCAGATGAGCACGCCGAGCCCGTGCGCCGCGGCGACCGCGGCGTCGGCATCCTCGACCTCGAAGCGCAGCGTGTCGAAGAAGGACTCGCTCGTGCTGCCGAGCTCGGCGGCGAAGCGCTTCGCCGTCTCGTGCACGTTCTGCGCGATCGCGCGGATGCCGCGCGGGCCGTGGTAGACCGCGTACATCGAGGCCATGACCGCGAGCAGCACCTGGGCGGTGCAGATGTTCGAGGTCGCCTTCTCGCGACGGATGTGCTGCTCGCGCGTCTGCAGCGTGAGGCGGTAGGCGGGCTTGCCCGCGGCGTCCTGGCTGACGCCGACCAGCCGGCCGGGCAGCTGGCGCTCGAGGCCGGCGCGCACCGCGAGGTAGCCCGCGTGCGGGCCGCCGAAGCCCATCGGCACGCCGAAGCGCTGCGACGAGCCGACGGCGATGTCCGCGCCGAGCTCGCCCGGCGAGGTGATGACGGCGAGCGCGAGCAGGTCGGCCGCGGCGACCGCGAGCGCACCCTGTTCGTGCGCGGCGGCGATGACGGAGGCCGGGTCCCACACGAGCCCGGACGCGCCGGGGTACTGCACGACGAGCCCGAAGCACTCGCCGAGCGCGGCGGGCTCGATCGTCGCGAGCGGCAGCACGGCGAGCTCGATGCCCACGGCCTCGGCGCGCCCCGCGAGCAGCGCGTGCGTCTGCGGGAACAGGTCGGCGTCGACGACGAAGCGGTTCGACGCCGACTTCGAGGCGCGGCGGGCGAGCAGCATCGCCTCGACGACCGCGGTCGACTCGTCGAGCATCGACGCGTTGGCCGTCGCGAGACCCGTCAGGTCGGCGACGACCTGCTGGAAGTTGATGAGCGCCTCGAGGCGGCCCTGCGAGATCTCGGGCTGGTAGGGCGTGTAGGCCGTGTACCAGCTGGGGTTCTCGAGCACGTTGCGCTGGATCACCGCCGGCGTGATCGTGCCGTAGTAGCCCTGGCCGATGAGCGAGCGGTTGACCATGTTCTTGGTCGCGATCGCGCGCAGCTCGGCGATCGCCTGGCGCTCGGACGCGGCGGCCGGGATCGAGGTCCCGCCGGTGGCGGCGGGCAGCTGGATCGACGCCGGCACCGCGGCGCACACGAGCGCCTCGAGGCTCGGGTGGCCGACCCGCTCGAGCATCGCGGCGGTCTGCGCGGCATCCGCCCCGACGTGCCGGTCGGCGAACGCCGTGCGGGCCCCGGAGGTGCCGCCCGTCACTTGCTCGTCAGCTCCTCGTACGCGGCCGCGTCGAGCAGCGCCGGCAGCTCGGTGAAGCGCACCTTGATGAGCCAGCCCGCGCCGTAGGGGTCGGAGTTGACGAGCTCGGGGCTGTCGACGACGGCCTGGTTCGCCTCGACGACCTCGCCGTCGATGGGCGCGAACAGCTCGCCGACCGACTTGGTCGACTCGATCTCGCCCACGACCGTGCTCGCGGCGACGGCCGAGCCGACCGCGGGCAGCTCGACGAAGACGACGTCGCCGAGCGCGGCCTGCGCGTAGTCGGTGATGCCGACGGTCGCGACATCCCCCTCGATCAGCACCCACTCGTGCTCTTCGGTGTACTTGAGGTCGGCGGGTGCGGTCATCAGTTGGTCCTCTTTCGCGAGTAGAAGGGAAGAGCGGTGATCGTGTAGGGGTGCCGGGTGCCGCGCACGTCGACGAAGACGGTGCCGCCGGCTGCGGCGAGCGCGGGCGAGAGGTAGGCCATGGCGATGGGATGCCCCAGCGTCGGCGACAGGGCGCCCGAGGTCACGACGCCGATCTCGGCGGCATCCGCGCCCTCGCCGTCGAAGACGGGGTAGTCGGCCCGCGCCGCGCGGCGTCCCGCGCCGACGAGCCCGACGAGCACGCGCGCGTCCGCCGCGGCGCCGGCTTCCGAGGCCGCGCGACCGACGAAGTCGCCGTCCTTCGCGAGGTCGACGACGCGGCCGAGACCGGCCTGCACGGGCATCCACTCGGCCGACAGCTCGTGGCCGTAGAGCGGCATGCCCGCTTCGAGGCGTAGGGTGTCGCGCGCGGCGAGGCCGGCGGGGACGAGGCCGAACGGCTCGCCCGCCTCGGCGAGCGCCTCCCACAGCTCACGCGCGAAGTCGGGGGCGCAGAACAGCTCGAAGCCGTCCTCGCCGGTGTAGCCCGTGCGGGCGAACAGCACGGGCCGCTCGCGGAAGTAGCCCGCGACGGCGCGGTAGTACCTGAGCGGCGTCAGCACCTCGGGCACGTCGTGCCCGTCGGGGTGGCCGCCCGCGATCGCGAAGCCCGGCGTCGCGAGCACGATCTCGAGCGCGCGCGGCCCCTGCACCGCGATGAGGGCGACATCGGCGCTCTCGTCGAACACCCGGGCGTCGAAGCCGGATGTCCGGCGGCGCAGCTCCTCGGCGACGACGTCCGCATTCGACGCGTTCGCGACGACCATGAAGCGGTCGTCGCCCGTGCGATAGACGATCAGGTCGTCGACGACGCCGCCCGTCTCGGTCAGCAGGTGCGTGTACTTCGCCTGCCCGGGCCGGAGCGCGGACATCCGCCCCGAGACGGCGTGGTCGAGCGCGGCGCCCGCGCCGTCGCCGACCACGAGGATCTCGCCCATGTGGGAGAGGTCGAAGAGGCCGGCGGCCTCGCGCACGGCCTTGTGCTCGGCGAGATCGCTCGAATAGCGCACCGGCATCTGCCAGCCGGCGAAATCGGTGAACTGCGCCCCGGCTGCGGCATGCACGTCGGCGAGCGGTGAGACACGATCAGACAAAGAGTTCCCCCAGGGACTGGACTGAACTCCCCCTCTGTATCTGTGCCTGAGAGATTCGCAGCGCTGCTGCTTTCACCATCGGCGGAGCCCGGAGCTCGCTCTTCAGAGTGGCCTGCCTGCCGCGGTACATGGACCTGAGAGATTGTCGGGGAGGATTGCTCCTTCGGTGCTGCGCAGCGCAGCTCTCCCGCGGCGGCCTGATGGCCCGGTATTCGGTTTCGGTGATGCCCCTCGATGCTACCGGACGGCGCTGGGCGCGGCGTGGAGACGCGGCCTGTGCATAATGGCTGCGGCATGTGAACGACCACATGCCAGTGAGGCCAACCCCCAGATGAGCACACCCGAGACGTCGCGAACGCGCGCGCCCAACATGCGGGACGTCGCGCATCTCGCGGGCGTCTCGTACCAGACCGTCTCGCGCGTGATCAACAACTCCGAGGCGCTGCGGCCCGAGACGCGCGACCGCGTGCTCGCCGCGATGGAGCAGCTGCACTACCGCCCCAATCGGGCGGCGCAGGCGCTCAAGTCGAGCCGCTCGCGCACGATCGGGGTGCTGGCGTCCATTCGCGACAGCTACGGCCCGGCGCGTGCGGTGCAGGCCATCGAGGAAGCGGCGCTGGCCGTGGGCTTCTACGTCAGCACGGTGCACATCACGGTGACCGACGAGGCATCCATCGCCGCCGCGATCGATCGGCTGATCGAGCAGGACGTCGAGGGCATCGCCGTGATGGCCCCGCAGCAGCGCGTCTTCGAGACGCTGCAGTCGTTCGACGGGCTGCCGCCGCTCGTGACGCTGCGCTCGGGCCACGAGAACGACGTCGACGCGCTCTGGGTCGACCAGCTCGCGGGGGCCCGCGCCGCGACGGCGCACCTCGCCGAGCTCGGCCACGAGTACATCAGGCACCTCGCGGGCCCGCAGGACTGGATCGAGGCGGATGCCCGCATGCAGGGCTATCTGCTCGAGCTCTCCGACCGCGATCTGCCGACCCTGCCCCCGATCCGCGGCGACTGGACGGCGGGCTTCGGCTACGACGCCGGCCTGCAGCTCATGGCCGCGAGCGACGCCACCGCGTACTTCTGCTCGAACGACGAGATGGCCCTGGGAATGTTGCACGCCGCACATGCGTTGGGGCTCAGGGTGCCCGAGGACGTGAGCATCGTCGGCTTCGACGACATCCCGATGGCGGAGCACTTCTGGCCGCCGCTCACGACGGTCCACCAGGACTTCGCCGAGCTCGGGCGCCGATGCGTCCAGCTCCTCGTCAGCGGGCGCGACGACACGACCGTCGACGTGCAGCCCCGGCTGATCGTGCGGGGTTCGACGGGGCCGGCGCGCCGCTCGTAGCCCCGGCTGCGACATCCGCCCGCACATTCGGTTTGACAAGCGGCGCAGGGATCGACGTATGATTCCACCCGGCCATGTGATCGTTCACATTTGACCATCACCCACCGGACGACGAAGTCGCAGCATGCCTCTCGTCGCCTGGTGCAGCACGAGGAGTTTGAATCGGTGAGCAATCCCAACATCCTGGAGATGCGCTCCATCACCAAGGAGTTCCCGGGCGTCAAGGCGCTCTCGAACGTCACCTTGACGGTGAAGACGGGCGAGATCCACGCCATCTGCGGTGAGAACGGCGCGGGCAAGTCGACCCTGATGAAGGTGCTGTCGGGCGTGTACCCGCACGGCACATACACGGGCGACATCGTGTTCGAGGACGAGGTGATGCGCTTCGGCAGCATCAAGCAGTCCGAAGAGGCCGGCATCGTGATCATCCATCAGGAGCTCGCGCTGATCCCCGAGCTCTCGATCACCGAGAACCTGTTCCTCGGCAACGAGATCGGGCGCCGCGGCGTCATCGACTGGACCACCGCCCAGCTGCGCGCCCGTGAGCTGCTCGACCGGGTCGGCCTCACCGACGACCCCGACACGCAGATCAAGAACCTCGGAGTCGGCAAGCAGCAGCTCGTCGAGATCGCGAAGGCGCTGCACAAGAACGTCAAGCTGCTCATCCTCGACGAGCCCACCGCCGCCCTCAACGAGACCGACTCGCAGCACCTGCTCGGCCTCATCGTCGGCCTCAAGGAACGCGGCGTGACCTCGATCATCATCAGCCACAAGCTGAACGAGATCGAGCAGATCGCCGACGACATCACCATCATCCGCGACGGCCGCACGATCGAGACGCTCGACGTGCACCAGGGCGTCGATGAGAACCGCATCATCCGCGGCATGGTCGGCCGTTCCCTCGAGAGCCGGTTCCCCGACCGCACGCCGCACATCGGCGACGTGTTCTTCGAGGTGCGGGACTGGACGGTGCAGCACCCGCTCGACTCCTCGCGCCTCGTGTGCAAGAACGAGAACTTCACGGTGCGCCGCGGCGAGATCGTGGGCTTCGCCGGCCTCATGGGCGCCGGCCGCACCGAGCTCGCGATGAGCATCTTCGGCCGCTCCTACGGCACCTACCTCTCGGGCCAGATCGTCAAGGACGGCCGCGAGATCAAGCTCGCCACCGTGCGCCAGGCGATCGACAACGGGCTCGCCTACGTCAGCGAGGACCGCAAGCAGCTCGGGCTCAACCTGCTCGACAGCGTCAAGCGCTCGACCGTCGCCGCCGACCTGCAGCGCATCTCGCGCGGCGGCGTGGTGGATGCCCTGCAGGAGTACGCCGTCGCCGAGGAGTACCGCCTCAAGCTGCGCACCAAGGTGCCCGACGTCGAGTACGGCGTCTCGAAGCTCTCGGGCGGCAACCAGCAGAAGGTCGTGCTCTCCAAGTGGATGTTCACCGACCCCGACCTGCTGATCCTCGATGAGCCCACGCGCGGCATCGACGTCGGCGCGAAGTTCGAGATCTACCGGATCATCCAGGACCTCGCCCAGCAGGGCAAGGGCGTGATCCTCATCTCCTCCGAGCTCCCCGAGCTCCTCGGCCTCTCCGACCGGATCTACACGATCTTCGAGGGCGCCATCACCAATGAACTCCCCGCTTCGCAGGCGGACCCGGAAACGCTCATGCGCAGCATGACCAGCGCGAAGAAAGATGCTCTGATCTAAATGAACCCCCTCCGTCAACTCTTCGGCGGCCGCGGCGCCAACGCCGGCCAGTACGGCATGATCATCGCGCTCGTCGCGATCGTCGTCGTGTTCGAGTTCTGGACCGGCGGCCTGACGCTGAACCCCACCAACGTCATCAACGTCTTCCAGCAGTACTCCTACATCCTGATCCTGGCGCTGGGCATGGTCATGGTGATCATCGCCGGCCACATCGACCTGTCCGTCGGCTCGGTCGCCGCGTTCGTCGGCATCATCGTCGCGCAGGCGATGGCGGCATGGCACTGGTCCTGGTGGGCCGCCATCGTCCTCGGCCTCGTCGTCGGCGCGCTCGTCGGCGCCTGGCAGGGCTTCTGGGTGGCGTTCGTGCGCGTGCCCGCCTTCATCGTGACCCTCGCCGGCCAGCTCATCTTCCGCGGCGCGAACCAGCTCATCGGCAACTCGACCTCGGTGCCCGTGCCGAACGCCTACCAGTTCATCGGCAGCGGCTTCATCCACGACTTCGGGCCGAACACCGGCTACAGCAACGGCACGCTGCTGCTCGGCCTCGTCACCGTCGCCGCCCTGATCTGGATCGAGGCCCGTGGCCGCGCCCGCCGCCGCAAGATGAAGGCCGAGGTCATCCCGCTGTGGGTGAGCATCGTGCGCACCGGCATCCTCGTGGCCATCACGCTGTTCGGCACCTACCTGTTCGGCGCCGGCCAGGCCGGCACGAGCGTCCCGGTCGTCGCGATCATCGCCGGCGTGCTGACCATCGTCTACGGCTTCCTGACCCGCAACACGATCTTCGGCCGCCAGGTCTACGCCGTCGGCGGCAACGCCCACGCCGCCGCGCTCTCGGGCGTCGACATCCGCCGCGTCAACTTCTTCGTCATGGCGAACATGTCGGTGCTCGCCGCGGTCGCGGGCATGGTCTACGTCGGCTACGCCGGCGCCTCGGGCCCCGCCGACGGCACCGGCTGGGAGCTGGATGCCATCGCCGCGGTCTTCGTCGGCGGCGCCGCCGTCTCGGGCGGCGTCGGCACGGTCGCCGGCTCGATCGTCGGCGCGCTCGTGATGGCGCTGCTCGCCAACGGCCTGCAGCTCGTCGGAGCCGACACCAACGTGCAGATGATGATCCGCGGCATCGTGCTGCTCCTCGCGGTCGCCTTCGACGTCTACTCCAAGACGCAGGGCCGCCCGTCCCTCATCGGCAACATGCTCAAGCCGTTCCAGCGCCAGAAGGACGAGGCCGCCGCCGTGCAGCAGCCCCAGTCCATCGACGACCAGTCCAAGGTCTCCCTGCCGTAGCCCTCGGGCTCCGTCAGGAGGAAGCGGCCCCGTCGCGAACGGGCGCCGACTCAACGAAGAGAGAGATAGCAATCCACATGCGCAAGAAGTACATCCTCGGCATCGCCGCGGTCGCCGCCGCCACCGCGCTCGCCCTCACCGGCTGCTCCACGGGCCGCACCGCCTCGACCTCGAGCGGCTCGACCTCGAGCATCCCCAAGGGCTCGCTCATCGGCGTCGCCCTGCCGGCGAAGACCTCGCAGAACTGGGTCCTCGCAGGTCAGGACTTCCAGAACTCGATCACCAAGGCCGGCTTCAAGGCCGACATCCAGTACGCGGACAACGCGAGCCCCGTTCCCAGCCAGCAGGCCGAGATCAACTCGATGATCACCAAGGGCGCCAAGGCGATCATCATCGGCGCGGCCGACGGCTCGCAGCTGACCACGCAGGTCAACGCGGCGAAGAAGGCCGGCATCACGGTCATCGCCTGGGACCGCAACATCCTCAACACGAAGAACGTCGGCTACTACGTCGCCTTCAACAACTTCCACGTCGGCCAGCTGCAGGGCCAGGCCCTGCTCGACGGCCTCGCGAAGGAGAAGGGCTCGGCCCCGTACAACGTCGAGCTGTTCGCCGGCTCGCCCGACGACGCGAACGCCCCGCTGTTCTTCAACGGCGCCATGAGCGTGCTGCAGCCGAAGATCGCCGACGGCACCATCAAGGTCGTCTCGGGTCAGACCACCTTCCAGAAGGTCGCCACCCAGGGCTGGCTCGCGCAGAACGCCCAGAAGCGCATGACCGACCTCATCACGGCGAACTACTCGAAGGGCACCAAGCTCGACGGCGTCCTCTCCCCCAACGACACGCTCGGCCGCGCCATCCTGCAGGCCACCAAGTCGGCGGGCCTCGCGAACCCGGTCGTGACCGGTCAGGACTCGGAGACCGCGTCGATCCCGCTCATCATGAACGGCACGCAGTACTCGACGATCTACAAGGACACCACGCTCGAGGCGCAGGCCGCGATCGACCTGGTCAGCACGCTCAGCAAGGGCCAGACCCCGAAGACCGTCGATGACAAGAACAACTACAACGGCGCCTACGACGTGCCCTCGATCGAGCTCGACCCGGTGCTCGTGACCAAGGACAACGCCGTCACCGCGTACGCGAACAACCCGACGCTCGAGGCGTTGGCGAAGGCCGGCAACTGACCTCTGCCGTCTGAACGCGGGCCCCGGTGTGCTTCGGCACCCGGGGCCCTTTCGCGTCAGGCGGGGAAGGACTCGGCGACGGCCTGCAGCTTGGCGCGGAAGGCGAGCCACACCTCGGCATCGGCCGCGGGCAGGTCGGACGTGCGCAGGTCGCCGACCTGGCCGTCGATGAGCTCGCGCAGGATGTCGGCGTGACCCGCGTGCCGCGCGCATTCCTGGATCAGGTGCACGAGGACCGTGTGGAGCGTGGGATGCCTGCGCTCTTCCGGCCACCACGGGACCGTGCCCCTGGCGTCCAGCTCGAGCGCCTCGATCGTCGCGTCGCCGTGCGCCTGCACGCGCCGGTAGAACGCGATGACGTCGCCCGTCGACTCGGCCGCGGCCGCCCACATGTCGGCGCCGTCTTCCGCGGTGGCGAAGTCGACGAGCGCGGGGTCGTCGAAGGGGCGCCCGAACACGTCGCCCAGATAGCCGGCCTCGACGTTGGCGACGTGCTTGACGAGGCCCAGGAGGTTCGTGCCCGTCGGGGTCATCGGCAGCCGTGCCGCGCGCTCGCCGAGCCCCTCGAGCTTCCACAGCAGCACGTCGCGCTCGCGCTGCAGGTAGCGCGCCAGGGTCCGCTTCTCGTCGTCGCGATCGGTCATGCCCCGAAGGTACGGCCTACCGCCGACATCCGCGATGGGCCATGCTGATCGGCGAGAGAACCCTTCCGAGCAGGAGGCATCATGAACGACATCGCCGTCGAGATCCGTCCCGTCGAGGCGCGCCGCGTCGCGAGCATCGCGCGCACCGCGCCGAGCGTCCCCGAGGTGGGCCCGATCGTCGGCCCGCTCTTCCCCGAGGTCGCCGGCGCGCTCGGCCATGCGGGCGTGCTCCCCCACCACTTCGGCCCCGGCATCGCCGACTACGCGATGCGTGCCGACGGCTCGGTCGGCATCCGCGCGGGCTTCGTCGTGCCCGACTCGATCGAGGCCGTGCCGGGCGTCGACGTCGAGGTCTGGCCCGCCTACGGCGAGGTCGCCGTCACGGTGCACCACGGCGACATGGACACCATCGGCGACTCGTGGGGCGCGCTCATGGCGTGGACCGCCGCGAACGGCTACGAGATGATCGCGCCGGGCCGCGAGCTGTACCTCACCGAGGGCGACGTGCCGATGAGCGAGTGGGACACCGAGCTGCAGCAGCCCGTGCGCAAGGCATCCGCCTGAGCGCGCGGCCCTAGGAGTCGAGGCCCTCGGCCGCCCGCGCGATGAACACGAACTCGCGCCCCGGGCGGTCCGGGGCGTCGCGCACGTCGACGACCTCGAAGCCCGCGGCCGCGAGCGAGACGCGGATCTCCTCCCGCGTGCGCCAGCGCAGCGTCGTGTCGACCTCGATGACCGTGCCGTCCTCGAAGAGGTTCGAGCTGCGGAAGGTGACGAGGCGGCCGTCGACCTCGAGCACCTCGTGCCACGCGGTCACCCGGCCGTAGGCATCGGTGTCCACGGTGACGCGCGTGCGCTCGGGCGTCCACTCGTCCCAGGCACGCGCCTTCGGACGGCGCGTCTCGAACACGAGGTGGCCGCCGGGCAGCAGCGCCGCGCGGATGCTGTCGAGCGCCGCGCTCCATTCCACGTCGGTCAGGAAGTGCTGGGCGACGTTCGCCGTCATCGTGACCATGTTGACCGACAGCGGTGGCGCGGCGGCCGCGTCGCCGACGATCCACTCGACGGCGTCCGCGCCCTCCTTGTAGCGGGCGACCGCGACCGCGTCCTCGTCGGGGTCGATCGCGATCACGCGGATGCCCTTGCCGGCGAGCAGCAGGGCGAAGGTGCCCGTGCCGCAGCCGAGGTCGAGGACGCGGCGCGCGCCGAGCTCGTGGACGATGTCGGCGTAGACATCGAGGTCCGACCGGTCGGGGTCGAGCGGGTCGTACAGGGCGGCGAGGCGGGTGCGGTTATAGCCGTCTATGTCGTCAGGCACATTCCGACTTTATCGGGCCGCGCGCACGCCCACCACGCTCCGCGGCAGCCTGTGGACAAGCGGTTCAGCCGACGCCCATCGCGGCCGCGGTCGTCTTCACCCCGGTCGACTGGCAGACGGAATCCGGCTGGCCGCCCGTCTGGACGCACAGCGCGACCGTCAGCACGTTCGCGGTGCCGATGACGGCCTTCGCGATGGGCGACGAGGGGTCGGAGAGCGCCGCCGCGATCTGTGCGTGCGTCTTGCCCGCGAGCACGCTCGGGTCGTACTGCGCGCCGACCACGAGCCACTGCCCGCCGAGGTCGACGAAGGGGATCGTGCCCGCCGACTGCGAGTACGGCGGCGCGTCGTAGGTGTCGACCACCTTCTGCTCGTCGGGCGTCAGCTTGTCGAGCGCGTTGTGGTCGCGGTCGTACACCTCCTTGGCGTCGAGCGCGAGGTGGTCGCTCGTCAGGCTCGCGCCGTGGAAGCTCAGGGTCGCCGTGTCGGGGTAGACCTCGGGCGCCGAAGCCGAGGTGGTCTGGCCGAGCCCCTCGAGGGTGCCGAAGCGGCTCAGCGCGACCGCGAGCGGCCAGCGCTCGGCGGCGCAGTAGGGGCAGAACTCGCCGCCGACATACGTCACGAGCGGCTTGCCGCCCTGGGTGAGGGCGGGCGCGGTGGCGACGTGACGCGGCGCGGCCTGCGCCGTGCCCGGGCCGATGGCGTCGAAGACGGATGCCGGAACCGCCGCGAGCTGGGCCGTGACGCCCGCCTCGGCTGGAGTCTTCGCCGCCTGACCGGACGGCTTCGGGTGCGAGCCGAGCCCCCAGCCGAGCACGATCGCGGCGGCGACCGCGAGCACGACGACCCCCACGATGATCTGCAGGGTCAGTCGACGGCGGGGGTTCAGCGTTGTGCGTGCCACCGCATCAGTATGCCCGGGCGCGTTTCCACGCCGCGTCCCGCACGCGGGTGATCGACTCATCGGTCTCGCCCTCGAGCGAACGGGCGAGCAGGGTGTAGTCGCGCTGCGCGCCGAAGGCGTCCTGCAGCGCGGCGCCCGTCGCAGCGGTCTTCTCGTCACCCAGCACCTCGGCGAGGTACCGCATCGCCCGTGCGTGCTTGCGCGCCTCGTGCTGCACGGCGAGCCCGTCGAGGTCGGCCGCCGCCGCGCGCACCGCCTCGAGGTGCTCGAGCAGGTGCCGATAGCGCGGCCCGTCGAGGTACTCCACCACGGCGGCGTGGGCGGCCGCGCGCTCGCGGCGCACCGCGGTGACGAGGCGCTCGTGCGCGGCGTCCTCGAGGTCGTCGTCATGGATGTCGGCGAGCAGCTGCTCCCCCAGCTCGGCACGCACCTCGAGGTCGCGCGCCCCGCCGAGCGCCCGGCCGTAGCGGCGCAGACCCGCGAGCGCCTCGTGCGCGTCCCTCCCCGGCAGCAGCGGCAGGATGGCGCGCAAGCGCCGCGTCATCGTGCGCGCCTTGTGCACGGCATCCGGCTCATCGCGCCGCACCGCGCTGCCCAACCCGATCAGCGCGTCGACGATGTCGGCGAGCCGCGACTCGACGTCCGCTTCTGCCATGCGCCAAGTCTTGTCGTGTCCCCCTGTCGGGCGATAGCGTGAAAGTGCCTTGTTTTGTAAGGCAACCTTACAAACCCGTCCCCTAGGAGCAGCAATGAAGCGTTCCGCGCTCGCCGCGACCGTCGCCGTCGCGGCCGTCGTCGTCCTCACCCCCTCGCTCGCGGCATCCGCCGCGCCCTCGAATCAGCCCCACACGCTGCCGCAGCAGGTCTCGGCGCCGTACCTCGATGTCACGAGCGTGCCGAGCATCGCCGCCGTCTCGGCCGAGTCGGGCGCGAAGTACCTGAGCCTCGCGTTCCTGCAGACCGACGCCCCCGGCTCGTGCTCGCTGTACTGGGCCGGACAGTCGTCGCTGTCCGTCGCGTCGGACGCGCTCGGCACGGACATCGCGAAGATCCAGAACGCCGGCGGCGACGTCATCCCCTCGTTCGGCGGCTACACGGCCGACACGACGAACACCGAGATCGCGCAGAGCTGCACGGATGTCTCGGCCATCGCCCGCGCATACGAGCAGGTCTTCACGACCTACAAGGTGACCCGCCTCGACTTCGACGTCGAGGCC
Source organism: Microbacteriaceae bacterium (assembly GCA_009780695.1). Lineage (GTDB taxonomy): Bacteria > Actinomycetota > Actinomycetes > Actinomycetales > Microbacteriaceae > Gryllotalpicola. The sequence continues at coordinate 39,044 of WQZN01000002.1, read as the reverse complement.
GACGCGATCAACGACACCGCCGCCAACGACCGTCGCAACGCCGCGATCGTCGAGGTCGAGAAGTGGGGCGCCGCAACGCACCACGCCGTGTCGTTCTCGTACACGCTGCCGTCGACGCCGAACGGCCTCGCCGCCTCGGGGCTCGCCGTGCTGCAGTCGGCCGCGGACGCCGGAGCGCAGATCGCCTCGGTCAACCTGATGACCTTCGACTACTGGGACGGCGTGCAGCACGACATGACCGCCGACGCCGAGACCGCGGTCGCCGGGCTCGCCGCGCAGCTGCAGTCGACGCTGTTCCCGGACCTGAACGCGCAACAGCTCGCCCGCCACGAGGGCGTCATCCAGATGATCGGCATCGACGACTTCGGCCCGACCGAGACCTTCACGGTCGCGCAGGCGAAGCAGTTCGAGTCGTGGGCCGCGTCGAAGCACCTCGCCTACATCGGGTTCTGGGCGGTGAACCGCGACCACGGCACGTGCGTCGGGCAGGCCGGCGGCTACGCGTGCTCGGGCGTCGCGCAGAACGACTGGGACTTCACCCGCGCCTTCGCGCCGTTCACGACCGGGGCTTGACCCCCGGGCGGCACATTCTCTGCTGTGGGGCATACCGGCCGGGTGCCTGAGACCTGCCCCGCAGTAGGAACCGTGCCCGAGGCGTCCGGCGCCTACCTGCCCAGCGTCATGTCGACCTCGACGACGTCGCCGACGTCGATGCCCTCGGCCTTCTTGACCGCGGCCTTGACCGGCAGCAGGTAGACGCCGTCCTTCGGGAACAGCGCCGTGTAATACGTGGTCGCGCCGATGGTGGCGTTCACGGGGATCGCTCCCCAGCCGTACGTCACCATCGCCGCGACCTCGGCGATGTCGTCGCTCTCCGCCTCGGGAATGCGCACGAACGTGAACGGCGCGGGCCCGCGCCAGTAGACGATCTCGCCGGTGAAGCTGAATTCCATCTCAGGATGCCCCGCCGTCGGCCATGCGCAGCGGCAGCCCCCGAGGCACGAGGTCGGCCGACACGTCGTACCGGGTCATCGCCTGCGTCGCCTCGCGGAAGTAGGCGCCGAGCCTCTCCGCAGCCGTCGGCTCGATCGGCGATTCGGCGAGCGCCTGGTCGAACAGCCGCAGGCAGATCTCGTCGAGCTCGGGGTGCGGGCCGTTGCCGGCGTGCATCCGCTGCATCTTCGTCTCGCTGCCGTAGCCGCCGGTGTACAGCTTCGGGCCGCCCGCCGCCTCGCTCAGGTAGGCGGCGAGGCGCTCGTCGTGCTGCGGGTGCACCGCGGCGCGCGAGAACGGGTGCTCGGCCACCGGGTCGGCCAGGCAGAGCGCATTCCACCTGTGGCATACGGCGAGGATCGCGTCGAACCCGCCCAGATCGTCGTAGAGCGTCATGCGCACAGCGTGCCATCGCCGTCGGCGCGCGGCCAGCGCACCTGCCAGGATCGGGGCATGACCGATTACCGCGCGGTGTTCGACGCCCGCATCTCGTTCGTCAACGGCGGCGGCCTGCAGGCCGAGGGTTTCCGGCTCGACCTGCCGTCGCCCGAGCTCTCCGAAGCCGAGATCGCGCGGCTGCTCGTGCAGCACCTCGGGCTCGCGCTCGTCGGCGAAGTCCGGCTCGACGGCCTGCGGATCGTCGAGGAGCAGCACCGCGGCTCGCGCGGCGTCGCGAGCGCCTCGGGTGCCGCTTCCGCTGCGCCCGCCGCGTTCCGCTTCGTCGAGCTGAGCCACACGATCCGCGAGGGCATGGTCACGCTGCCCGGCATCCCGTCGCCGGTCATCCGCCCGCATCTCACGCGCGAGCAGGCCGTCGACCGCTACGCGCCCGGCACGACCTTCGTGCTCGACGTGATCGACCTGGCCGGCAACACGGGCACCTACCTCGACACGCCGTTCCACCGCTACAAGGGCGGCTCGGATCTCGCGGCGACGCGGCTCGAGACGCTCGTCGACCTGCCGGCCGAGGTGTTCCATCTGACGGACGCCGCGAGCCGCGGCATCCCCGCAGCGGTCTTCTTCGACCGCGAGGTGCGCGGCAAGGCGGTGCTGCTGCACACGGGCGACGATGTGCGCTTCGGCGAGCCCGGGTATGTCGTCGACGCGCGGTTCCTCACGGGCGAGGCCGCCGAGTACCTCGCGTCGCAGGGTGCGGCGCTCGTCGGCATCGATGCGCAGAACATCGACGACACGTCGGCGAATGCCCGCGGCGAGCGCCCCGTGCACTCGGCGCTGCTGGCCGCCGGGGTGCACGTCGTCGAGCACCTCACCGGCCTCGGCGAGCTGCCGGCGCGCGGTGCGCTGTTCACGGCCGTGCCGCCGCGGGTCGAGGGCTTCGGCACATTCCCGGTGCGGGCCTTCGCGAAGGTGCCCGCCTGACGCCTCGGGCCGATGCCGGGCGCGGGGCCGCGCCATGCGCCCATGCGCCCATGCGCCCAATACGCACGATAGGGAGGAGCTTTCCGCGGATTCCTCCTCCCTGGCGTGCATATTGGGCGGCAGTTTCAGACGAGCCCGTTGAGCGCGGCGAACGGGTCCCGGTCCGGGTCGGTGTGAGGCTCGTACTCGACGCGCAGGGCGGCCTCGCGCGCGGCATCCTCGTCGAACAGCGAGCCGATCAGCGCGACGGCCATGTCCATGCCGGCCGCGACGCCGGACGACGTCCAGCGGTCGCGATCGGCGACCCAGCGCGCCGCGGCCACCCACTCGACGCTGCCGCCGTGCGAGGACGCCCAGGCCCACGCGCGTTTGTTCGAGGTGGCGCGGTAGCCCTCGAGCAGGCCGGCCGCGGCGAGCACCGCCGAGCCGGTGCAGACCGACGTGACGAGAGCGGCATCCCCCGCCCAGAGCGCGAGCCACTCGAGGAACGCGGCGTCTGCGACGAGCTGCCGCGTGCCCGTGCCGCCGGGCACGAGCACGATGTCCGGCGCCGGCGCCTCAATGCGGGCGAAGTCGGGCACGACCGCGACGCCCTGGGCGCTGTGCACCGGCTCATCGTTCGGCCCGATGTAGCGCACATGCAGCCGGTCGCGCTCCATGCTGAACAGCTCTGCGGGCCCGAACACGTCGAGCAGCTCGAAGCCGTCGAACAGGACGATGGAGACGGTGCGGATGTCAGGCATGCCGTCAGTATCCCGGCAGCGCCGCTCAGCCCGCGAGCTTCGCGCGGTAGTAGCCTACGAGCGCGTTGGCGTGCCCGTGCCCGAGGCCGTGCTCGGTCTTCAGCCACGCGACCTGCTCCATGTGCTTCAAGTCCTTCACCTGGTCGAGCAGGTCGAACCAGTGCTGCACCGGGAACCCGTACTTCTTCTCGATCGACGGGAAGTAGGAGGCGGGGCCCATCACCCTTTCAGTCATGCTGCGAACCTAGTGCGTTGACGCGCGCGGCGCCCCGTGCTGTGCTCGGGTCATGGTGCAGAGAATCGTGCCCGACATCCTCGTCTACGACCTTCCGGCGGCGGTGAAGGAGTACTCCGTCATCCACCATCTCGAGGTCGTGATGGACCTCGGCTCGGTCGTCACCCTGGCCGACGCCGACGGGCATCAGCTCACTCTGATCGCGGCCGATCCGGCCGGCGGCGTGAACCCCGAGATGTCGATCTTCGTCGACGACGTGCAGGCGTCACACGACGCCGCCGTCGCGGCGGGTGTCGAGATCGTGCGCCCGCTCACCGCCGAGCCGTGGGGCGTCACCCGCTTCTTCTACCGCGACGGCGCAGGCCACGTCGTCAACGTCGGGACGCACACGGCCACGCAGGAGCGACCATGACCACATACCTGATCTCGTTCCCGAGCGGAGCGATGCAGATCACCCCGGACGAACTGTCGCTCGCCGACACCGATGCGCATCAGGTCGTCGAGGACGCGAAAGCCGCGGGCGTCTATGTCTTCGGCGGGGGCATCGATGAGGATGTCGCGGCGCAGCTCGTCGCGGCGGACGGCTCGGTGGGCCCGATCACCTACAACGACCCCGCCCATCTGAACGGGGGCTTCATGGTCATCGAGACCGATTCGCGTGAGGATGCCGTGCGCTGGGCCGCCCGGACGGCCGCTGCCTGCCGCTGTCCCCAGGAGCTGCGCGAGTTCATGTACGACCCCCGGGCCTGACCTGCCCGACTGCCGCCGGGCACAGAATCCACTGTGGGGCACATCGGATTCCGACATCCGACATGCCCCACAACAGGAAATGTGCCCGCGGGCTACCGCTTGCGGCCCGCCGCAGTCAGGCCGGGCAGCACCTTCGTGCCCTCGGCCTTGACCGCGGTCAGCGCGCTCGGGTTGAGGCCGAGCACCGAGAGGATCGTCGGCGCGACCTGCGTGGTCTCGACCGGCGCCGAGTGCACGCCCGCCTTGATGCCGGGGCCGTCGACGACCATGAGCACGTGGCGGTCACCGGTGTTCATGCCGCCGTGCTCGGCGAGCTTGCTCGGGCCCGAGTAGACGACGCCCTGCTGCACCTCGCCGAAGACATCCGGGTAGTGGCCGTTGTCGACGGCGACGCCGAAGAACGCGGCCGCGTCCTTGCCGGCCCAGATCTGCGTGAGGCCCGAGTGCTGCACCGTGACGGCGGCGCCGCTCACGTTGAGGCCCTGCGCGGTGTGGCTCCACAGGTAGGCCTTGACGAAGTCGTCCGCGGCCTGCGAGTTGTCCGACAGGTAGGACTGCCACAGGTCGTCATCGGTGCCGGCGACGATCAGCTTGGTGTTGCTCGGGTGGGTCTGCGCCCACGCCGCGTTGACCGCGTCGATGATGGGGCCGTCCGGAACGGTGACCAGCTGGTTCGGGTCCTGCGGCGACTGGCCGTGCTTGGCGGTGACGATGATGGTCGTCTTGTTCTGCAGGCCGTCCTTGCGGATCTGGGCGACCATGCGGCCGAGCTGGGCGTCGACGTAGTCGAGCGCGCTCGAGAGCACGGGCCCGGGCACGAGCTTGCCGCCCACCCACTGGTAGCCGCCCGCCTGGGGCGCGCTGGTCGTGTAGGAGCCGTCGGCGTTCTTGATCAGCGTCGTCGGGGTCGACTTGATCTTCTGCGCGACCGAGACGGTCTGGAAGTTCATGCCGAAGATCGCCGGGGTGCCGACCTTGCTCTTGCCCGAGTGGTCGCGGCCGTTGATCTCGTTGAGCACCGCCTGCACCTTGTAGCCGTCGTACTGCTTCGTCGCGGCGTCGATGTGCGCCCAGTCGTCGTCCTGCGGGTACGGCACGCCGTTGGGCATGACCGCCTGCGAGTCGATCTCGGGCGAGAACAGGTCGTCGATGCTCTGGCCGTTCGAGCCGGGGCCGTTGAACGAGGCGTAGACCTCGTGCTTGTCGGACCACGCGGTGCGCAGGCCGGCGTTGTGGATGACCTGGAAGATCGTGTTGTCGCCCAGGTAGTCCCACGGCGTGATCGGCTGGCAGGTCGTGGGGTCGACTGGGAAGGTCGCCGGGTTGAGCGACGTCTTCGGGTTGAAGGTCAGGTTCATGATCTTCGCCGGGTCGGTGTCGACGCCCTGCGGATAGATCGAGCCGTTCTCGTCGAACGACGGGAACGTGCCGTTCGAGGGGTTGATGAGGTCGGGCACCTTGGCGAGCGCGTCGTCGGGCGAGTCGTAGATCACGTCGCCGCCCGTGGGAGCCTGGCCGGGCGTGCAGGCCGCGCCCGCCTCATCGACCGTGTGGCTGTACTCGACGTCGTAGTACACGCCCGTGGTCTTGGGGTTGCCGCCGGTCATCAGCGCCGTGCCGCCCGGGTCGGAGTCCGACGGGTTCGACGTCTCGGCGTTCGTGTACTCGCTGCCCGAGTGCGTGAGCTTAGCGAGGGTGGAATGCGGGTGCTGCGCGACATACCAGTCGAGGTCGCTCTGGTGCATTCCGTCCACCGAGATCAGCAGCACGTGCTGCGAGCGTCCGTTCGCGTGGCCGTCGTTGGCCGACGCGCTGCTCGCGGTCCCGGTGACCGCTGCGGCGACCAGCGCCGCGATGCCCGTCGCGGCGAGTGCCGCCCGGGGCTTGGTTTTCCTGCTCATCCGATTCCTCCGTCGTCGATGAGGGCGGCGGCGCCGCGGGGGCGCTCGTGCCTTATACGGGGGACAAAATCGTGAGCGGAGATGAACGCGAGGCGAACCGGGGATGTCCGCACGGGCGCTTCCCGGAATCCATTTCTCGCTTCACGGATTCTTAGAGCGCGTCATACACGGGAGTTCCGAGGGGTGCTGCGCTTGCCGCTCCGGCCGGCGGGTCCACGCCCAATCCGGAGGATAGGGAGGAACTTTTCGCGAGAGGTTCCTCCCCCACGTGCGTCGTGGGCGTGAGTGCATCTCGGAGAAACGCCGGAGGGCTCACGTTTTCCGTGAAAACGTGAGCCCTCCGCGCGACCTTCCGCAGCCGCCCTACACGTTGAAGCGGAACTCCACCACGTCGCCGTCCTGCATGATGTAGTCCTTGCCCTCGAGGCGAGCCTTGCCGTGCGAGCGCGCCTCGGCGATCGAGCCCAGCGACACGAGGTCCTCGAACGAGATGACCTCGGCCTTGATGAAGCCCTTCTCGAAGTCGGTGTGGATGACACCGGCGGCCTGCGGCGCCTTCCAGCCCTTGTGGATCGTCCACGCGCGGGCCTCCTTCGGCCCGGCGGTCAGGTACGTCTGCAGGCCGAGCGTGTCGAAGCCGACGCGCGCGAGCTGGTCGAGACCCGACTCCTCCTGGCCCGTCGACTGCAGCAGCTCGAGCGCCTCGTCCTCGGGCAGGTCGATGAGCTCGGACTCGATCTTCGCGTCGAGGAACACGGCGGGCGTGGGGGCGACGAGCTCGGCCAGCGCGGCCTTGCGCGAGGCATCCGTCAACACCGCCTCGTCCACGTTGAAGACGTAGATGACCGGCTTGGCCGTCAGCAGCCCGAACTCGCGCAGCGCGGCGAGATCGATGCCCTTCACGGCCGAGAGCACGGTGCCGGTCGACAGCTGCTCGATCGCCTCGGTCACGGCGGCGAGGATCGCGGGGTCGGTCTTCTTGCCGCGCACCTCCTTCTCGATGCGCGGCTGCGCCTTCTCAAGGGTCTGCAGGTCGGCCAGGATCAGCTCGGTGTTGATGGTCTCGAGGTCGGAAGCCGGGTTGACCGCACCGTCGACGTGCACGACGTCGTCGTCGGCGAAGCCGCGCACGACCTGCGCGATGGCGTCGGCCTCGCGGATGTTCGCGAGGAACTGGTTGCCGAGGCCCTCGCCCTCCGACGCGCCCTTCACGATGCCGGCGATGTCGACGAACGAGACGGTCGCGGGCAGGATCCGCTCGGAATGGAACACCTCCGCGAGGCGCGCGAGGCGCGGGTCGGGCAGGTTGACGACGCCGACATTCGGCTCGATGGTCGCGAACGGGTAGTTCGCGGCGAGCACGTCGTTCTTGGTCAGCGCGTTGAAGAGGGTCGACTTGCCGACGTTGGGCAGGCCGACGATTCCGATAGTGAGAGCCACGTTCACCGATTTTACGGTGAGGATGCCTGGCAACCCGCCCTCGGTGCCGCCCGGCTCGTCGCCTCAGCTGCGCCGGAAGCGGTAGGCCTGTGTGACGTACGGCAGCTCGATCACGCCGTCGCGCTCGATGGCGGGATGCCCGTCGAGCACAGCCTCGACCGCGCGCAGGGTCGCCTCCTGTTCCTCGGGCGTCTTCACGATGAAGTAGCTGCGCGAGCGCACGAGGGTCAGGATGCCGGGCCGGCTGAGCCGCTGGGTCCACGCGAACTCGACCGTCTCGCCGTCTGCGAACGGTGTGCCGACGCCGTGCTCGTCGATCGCCGCTGGGCCGTACGCCTCGTTCGAGCCCATCGCCTCGCCGAGCTCGCGCACCCACGCGACGCGCTCGTCGCGCGAGTTCCAGACCAGCCCGAGCGTCCCGCCGGGCTTCAGCACACGCGCGACCTCGGGGACGGCGCGCTCGACGTCGACCCAGTGCCACGCCTGCGCGACGGTGACCGCGTCGACGCTCTCGTCGGGAAGCGGCAGCTGCTCCGCCGTGCCGATCAGGGTCTCGATGCCGGCGGCACGGGCCCGCAGCACGTCGAGCATCTCGCCGCTCGGGTCGACGGCGAGGACCGCCCTGTCCTCACGGCGCAGCAGCCGGGTGAACTTGCCCGTGCCCGCGCCGATGTCGAGAACCCGGCGGGCGGATGCCGGCACGAGCCAGTCGACCGCCTCGAGCGGGTAGCCGGGCCGGGATGCCTCGTACGCCTCGGCCGCCTGCCCGAAGCTCTGCGCGTGTGCCTGGTGGGTGCTGCGGTTCTCGTGGGTCACGGCTTCATCCTGCCCGGGTGCCGCTCGCTGCGCACGGATGCGGATCGCGCTCGGCTGCGCCTCAGTCGACCACGGCGTCGTCCGGCTCGTCTTGATCGGCCCGCGCGTCATCGGAGATGCCCGCGAATTCGTCGTCGAGGTCGGTCGCGGCCTGCTGGAACTGCGCGTTGTACAGCCGGTAATAGGCGCCCTGCGCGGCGATGAGCTGCTCGTGGTCGCCCTGCTCGACGATGTCGCCGTGCTCCATCACGAGGATCAGGTCGGCGTCGCGGATCGTGGACAAGCGGTGCGCGATGACGAACGAGGTGCGCCCCCGGCGCAGCGCGTTCATCGCGTGCTGCAGCAACAGCTCGGTGCGAGTGTCGACGGAGCTCGTCGCCTCATCGAGGATCAGCACGCTCGGCTGCGCGACGAACGCGCGCGCGATCGTGATCAGCTGCTTCTCGCCCGCCGAGACGTTCGAGGCGTCCTCGTCGAGTTTCGTGTCGTAGCCGTCGGGCAACGAGTGCACGAACCGGTCCACATAGGTGGCCTGCGCCGCCTCGAGGATCTGCTCGTCGCTGGCGCCGGCGTTCCCGTACCGGATGTTCTCCCTGATCGTGCCGGCGAACAGCCACGGGTCCTGCAGCACCATGCCCGTCTTCGCACGGATGTCATGCCTCGTCAGGTCGGCGATGTTCTGCCCGTTGAGCAGGATGCGACCGCCGTTCAGCTCGTAGAACCGCATGATCAGGTTGACCAGCGTGGTCTTGCCGGCGCCCGTCGGCCCCACGATCGCCACGGTCTGCCCCGGTTGGACCCGGAACGACAGGTCGGTGATCAGCGGCCGCTCCGGGTGGTACGAGAAGGCCACGTGGTCGAACTCGATCGTGCCGTCGCCGTCGACCGGCACGGGCGCGTCCGTCGCGTCCGGCTCCTGCTCGTCCTGGTCGAGCAGCTGGAACACGCGCTCGGCGGACGCCGTGCCCGACTGCACGACGGCGGCCATGCCGCCCAGCTGCGAGAGCGGCTGGGTGAACTGCTGGGAGTACTGGATGAACGCCTGCACGTCGCCGAGGCGCAGCTGGCCGCCGGCCACCATGAGCGCGCCGAGCACCGCGATGCCCACGTAGGTGAGGTTCCCGATGAACATCATCGCCGGCATCATCGTGTTCGACAGGAACTGCGCCGTGAAGGAGGCGTCGTAGAGCTCCCCGTTCTCGGCCCGGAAGGCCGCGCGTGAGCTCTCTTCGCGCCCGAACAGCTTCACGAGCGCGTGGCCCGAGAACGATTCCTCCACCCGGGCGTTCAGCCGACCGACCTTGCGCCACTGGATGCCGAACGCCTTCTGCGAGCGAGGCCCGATCACCCCGAAGATCACACCCATCAGCGGAAGCGCCACGAGCGCGACCAGAGTGAGCTGCCACGAGATCGACAGCATCATGATGAGCACGCCGACGACCGTCAGCACACTGGTGAGCGCGCCGGACAGTGACTGCTGCATCATCTGCGTGATGTTGTCGATGTCGTTGGTCACGCGCGAGATCACCTCGCCGCGCTGCACCCGGTCGAAATAGCTCAGGGGCAGGCGGTTGATCTTCGCCTCGACCTGCTCGCGCAGACGCCACATGGTGCGCACCATGATCACGTTGATCACGTAACCCTGCGCCCAGCCCAGCAGCGACGCCGCGAAGTACAGCGTGAGCACGATGAGGAGCACCCTCGTCAACGCCGCGAAGTCGACGCCCGCGCCGGGGACGAGGCCGGTGGCCGCCTTGACGATGTTCGCAAGGTTGTGCTGGCCCGACTGGTTCAGCTGGTCGACCACCTGCTGCTGGGTCGTTCCCGCCGGAAGGGCCTTGGAGATGACCCCGGTGAAGAGGATGTTCGTCGCCTCGCCGAGCACCTTGGGGGCGATCACCTGCAGAACGACGCCGATCGCCCCGATGACGGACGCGAAGACGAAGCCGACCGCGTTCGGCCCCAGCAGCCCGAGCAGCCGCCGGAACGACGGGCCGAAGTTGTCCGCCTTGCCCGGCGCGACGCCGCCGCTCCAGTCGTCGGCGCCCAGCCGCGCCCTCTCGGCGAGCTCCAGCTCGAGCTTCTCGTCTGCTGTGAGCTCCTGCTTCCGTGCGGGCCTCTTGGCCGCGTTCCGCGCGGCGCTCATCGCCCGGCCCCCGCTCCGAGCTGGGATTCCACGATCTCGCGATAGGTGTCGTTGGATGCCAGCAACTCGTCGTGGGAGCCGATGCCGACCATGCGGCCGGCGTCGAGCACCACGATGCGGTCGGCATCCGTGATCGTCGACACACGCTGCGCGACGACGATCTTGGTCACCTCCGGCAGATCTCGCCACAGCGCCTGTCGCAACCGCGCGTCGGTCGCCAGGTCGAGGGCCGAGAACGAGTCGTCGAAGACGAGGATGCGCGGCCGATGCACGATGGCCCGCGCTATCGCGAGTCGCTGCCGCTGACCACCCGAGACGTTCGAGCCGCCCTGGGCGATGCGGGCGTCGAGGCCGCCGTCCATCTGGGCGACGAAGTCGCTGCCCTGGGCGATCGACAGCGCTTGCCAGAGCTCGGCGTCGGTGGCGTCCTCCCGGCCGAAGCGCAGGTTGGACGCCACGGTCCCGGTGAACAGGAACGGTCGCTGCGGCACCAGCCCGATGGTCTTCCACAACGCAGGCAGGTCGGCATCGCGCACGTCCACGCCGTTCACGAGGACCCGCCCGGAGGTCACGTCGAAGAGCCGAGGAATGAGTGAGACGAGCGTGGTCTTGCCCGACCCGGTCGACCCGACGACGGCGACGGTCTCACCCGGGCGGGCGGTGAAGCTGATGCCGGAGAGCACGGAGTGCTCGGCGCCCGGATAGGTGAAGGAGGCATCCACGAACTGCACGGCCCCCGCGGCCGCGAAGTCCGCGACGGGGTTCTCGGGGCGCCGGAGGGACAGATCCGTCGCGAGCACTTCGCTGATCCGCTCGGCGGACACGGCGGCGCGCGGGATCATCATCGCCATGAAGCTCGCCATCATGACCCCCGAGAGGATGATCATGACGTACTGCATGAAGGCGAACAGGGTGCCGATCTGCACGTCGCCGGCATTCACCTTGACGCCGCCGAACCAGATCACGCCCACGACCGTCACGTTGAGGATGAGCATGACGGCGGGGAACAGCAGGACGAAGAGCGACCCGACCTTCCGGCCGACGATCATGATGTCGGTGTTCGCCTCGCGGAACCGCTCCTCCTCGATCGGCTCGCGCACGAACGCCCGGATCACCCGGATGCCGGTGAGCTGTTCGCGCATGACGCGGTTCACCGCGTCGAGCTTCTCCTGGTAGCTGCGGAACAGCGGCACCATGCGGCTGATGATGAGCAGCGCCACGACCAGCAGGACGGGCACGGCGACGGCGATCAGCCACGACAGGCTGAGGCTCTGCCGGAGCGCGAGGATGATGCCGCCCACGGCGAGCAGCGGAGCGGACACCAGGAAGGTCGCCGCCATCATGGCGAGCATCTGCACCTGCTGCACGTCGTTGGTGTTGCGGGTGATGAGCGAACCGGGGCCGAATGCGGAGACCTCGTGCTCGGAGAACGCGGAGACCCTGTCGAACACGTCGTCGCGGATGTCGCGCCCGGCACGCATCGCGGCTTTCGCGGCGAAGTAGGTGGCGATGATCGACGCCACGATCTGACCGAACGAGATCACCAGCATGAGGGTGCCCGTGTGCCAGATGTAGCCGGTGTCCCCCTTGCTCACGCCGTTGTCGATGATGTCGGCGTTGAGGCTGGGCAGGTACAGGCTGGCCAAGGCGGAGGCGAACTGGAAGGCCAGCACCCCGAGCAGCAGCCACCTCGAGCGCTTGAGGTATCGGACCAGAAGTTTGAACAGCACGGAGGACTCCGAAGGATGCGATGCGTCGGCAAGCGATGTTCTGGATGCCACGGGGACGGCTTCATTGTGAAGCATGCCGCCGACATCGGAAACACCGCCTGCCACAGGGACCGCGTGCCCCGCCCGTGCGACCATGTTCCGGTGCCCCTGGACTTCACCGCGATCGACTTCGAGACCGCGAACTCCTCCAGCGCCTCGGCGTGCAGCGTCGGCCTCGTGAAGGTGCGCGACGGCCGGGTCGTCGACCGGGCGTACTGGCTGATCAAGCCGCCCGTCGGGCACGACGAGTTCCTCGAGTGGAACATCCGCATCCACGGCATCCACGCCGCCGACGTCGTCGACGCGCTGACCTGGGAACAGCAGCTGCCCGACCTCGTGGCCTTCGCCGGCGACGACGCCTTCGTCGCGCACAACGCGGGCTTCGACATGGGCGTGATCCGGCGCGCGTGCGAGGCGACCCAGACCGAGATCCCGGTGGCGCAGTATGTCTGCAGCCTCCAGGTCGCGCGCAAGACCTACGAGCTCGACTCCTATCGTCTGCCCTCGGCCGCGCTGGCCGCGGGCTTCGACGACTTCGAGCACCACAACGCCGCGGCGGACGCCGAGGCCTGTGCCGCCATCATGGTGCACGCCGCCGCACGCCACGGCGTCGACGACGTCATCGCGCTCGCCCGCGCGTGCAGCATCAAGGTGGGCCGTCTGGGCCTCGCGCGCGCGGCTGCCTGAGCGGGCCGCCCGCCGATGTCGGTGGCGTCGGCAAGGATGTCGGCATGGAGTTCCTGCTGCCCCTCATCATCGGCCTCGTGGTCGGCGCCGGCCTCGGCGCGCTCGCCGTTCTGCTGCTGAAGGCACGTGCCGCCGAACCGGCCGCGGCCGCCGAGAACCCCGAGGTCGTCAGAGCGCAGCACCAGCTCGCGCTGACCGAGCAGCAGGCCGCCGCCGACCGGGCGCTCGCCGAGCAGCAGGCGGCGGCGAGCCGCGCGCTCGCGGCGCAGCAGTCCGAGGCCGACCGGGCCGTCGGCGAGGTGCGCGAGCAGCTGGCCTCCGCGCTCGCCCAGGCCGACGGTCTGCGCGAGCAGGTCGAGACCCTCGTGGCGCGCCAGCGCGAATTGGCCGAGCAGCAGCGCGCCGACCAGGCCGAACGCCGCCAGCAGGTCGAGGCCGAGCACAAGGTGCTGCAGGCGCTCGCACCGGTCAGTAAGACCATCGGTGAGATGAAAGATCGTGTGGCCGTGCTCGAGCAGCAGCGCACGCTGCAGCACGGTGAGCTCACTCAGCAGCTCAAGACCGCTGTCGAGTCGGAAGAGCGGCTGCGTGCGACGGCCGAATCGCTGGCATCCGCGCTGCGCTCCAACAGCACGCGCGGCGTATGGGGCGAGACCCAGCTGCGCAGCGTCGTCGAGGCCGCGGGCCTGATCGAGCGCGTCGACTTCGACACCCAGGCCAACATCACCGCCGAGTCGGGCGCGCGCCGCCCCGACATGGTCGTGCACCTGCCCGGCGGCAAGAACATCGCCGTCGACGCGAAGGTGCCGTTCAACTCGTACCTCGAGGCGAGCGCGATCCCGGCGACGGCCGCCGGCGCCGAGGGCGCGCGTCGGGCGGAGCTTCTGAAGGAGCATGTGAAGGCCGTCCGCGACCACATCACGACGCTCGGCACGAAGGGCTACTGGAGCGGTCTCGACAACGCTCCCGAGATGACGATCGCGTTCATCCCGAGCGAGTCGCTCATCTCCTCCGCGCTCGAGACCGACCCCGGGCTGCTCGAGTTCGCCTTCGGGAAGCGGGTGGCCCTGGCCTCCCCCGTCACGCTGTGGTCGGTGCTCAAGACCGTCGCGTTCAGCTGGCAGCAGGATGTCCTGACCAACGAGGCCAAGACGCTGTTCGACCTGAGCCGCGAGCTCTACACCCGCCTCTCCAAGACCGCCGAGCACATCGACAGGCTCGGCCGCGCCATCACGAGCACGGTGAAGAACTACAACGGCTTCGTCGGGAGCCTCGAGCGCCAGGTGCTGCCGACCGCCCGCAAGATCGGCGCCCTGAACGAAGAGAAGCTGTTCGCGATCGCCGAGCCCATCGAGGAGCCGGCGCGCGAGCTGGCCGCGCCGGAACTCGTCGCCGCCCTCGAGGAATCGGAAGGCGAGGCATCCTCGATGCACGGCATCGCGAGCGAGTGACGCGGCTCTAGACTGACGATCGTCACACCCATTCCACGAGGAGACCGCATGCCTATCGCTACCCCTGACCAGTACGCCGAGATGCTCGACAAGGCCAAGGCGGGCGGTTTCGCCTACCCCGCCTTCAACGTGTCGTCTTCCTCGACGATCAATGCCGTCCTCCAGGGGTTGGCCGAGGCGGGGTCCGATGGCATCCTCCAGGTCACGACCGGCGGTGCCGACTACTTCGCCGGTCAGTCGGTGAAGGCCCGCGCGACCGGTGCGATCGCGATGGCGCGCTTCGCGACCGAGGTCGCCAAGTCGTACGGCATCACGGTTGCGCTGCACACCGATCACTGCCCGAAGCCCGCTCTGGACGACTTCCTGCTGCCGATCCTGGCCGCCAGCGAGGAGCAGGTGAAGGCCGGCGGCGAGCCGATCTTCCAGTCGCACATGTGGGACGGGTCGGCTGTTGCCCTCGATGAGAACATCGAGATCGCGCAGGGCCTGCTGCAGCGCACCAAGAACATCAACGCGATCCTCGAGATCGAGGTCGGCGTGGTCGGCGGCGAGGAAGACGGTGTGAAGCACGAGGGCACGAACGAGGCCCTGTACACGACCGTCGGCGACGTCACGAAGGCCGTCGAGGCCCTCGGCCTGGGCGAGAGGGGCCGGTACATCGCCGCGCTCACCTTCGGCAACGTGCACGGCGTGTACAAGCCGGGCGGCGTGAAGCTGCGCCCCGAGCTGCTGGGCGAGATCCAGGCGGGCATCGCCGAGAAGTTCGGCCACGGCCCGAAGCCGCTGGACCTCGTCTTCCACGGCGGCTCGGGCTCCTCCCCCGAGGAGATCGCCGAGGCCGTCGCCAACGGCGTCATCAAGATGAACATCGACACCGACACGCAGTACGCCTTCACCCGCTCGGTCGCCGGCTACATGCTGACCAACTACGCGGGCGTGCTGAAGATCGACGGCGAGGTCGGCGACAAGAAGAAGTACGACCCCCGCGCCTGGGGCAAGATCGCCGAGACCGACATGGCCCAGCGCGTCGTCCTCGCCGCACAGGAACTCGGCTCCGCCGGACACTCCGGCAAGTAAGCCACCACATACGACGGCGCCGCTCGACCTCCGGGTCGGGCGGCGCCGTCGCGTCCAGGGCGTTCGAGCGTGCCGCGCCCTCAGCCCTTCTTCTGGGCCGCGGCGGCCGCGGCATCCCACCGGTACACGTTCGTGTTGCGCTGCACGAAGCCGCCCGTGCGGTACAGATGGTTCGCGGCCTCGCGATCGGGCCGTGAGGTCAGGTCGATCGTGCGCACCCCGAAACGCTCGTTCGCCTCGGTCACCAGGTGCTCGAGCAGCCTGCGCGAGAGGCCGTGACCGCGTGCGCTCTCGTCGACCACGACGTCCTCGACGTGCGCGCGCCGCCCCGTGGGGATCGGCACCACGCACAGGCTCGCCGTGCCGACGATGCGCCCGTCGAGCCGCGCGAGGTACAGGTGAGTTGCCTCGCTCGCGACGATCTCCTTCACGAGCTCGCGGTCGTACACCGCGGTGGAGGACAGCTCGGGCAGCAGCTTCTCGATCGCGTCGGCCAGCTCGTCGCTGAACTCGGTCGCTTCGTCGATGGTGATCTCGGCCATGCGCCGAGGCTACCGAAGCCGTTCTACGTCGGGCTGCCCGAACCGCTGGTGGGCGACGGCACGATGTTGAGCAGATCGGGGTTCTCGCCCAGGCCGATCACGATGAACGCGAGAGCGAGCACGAGCGCGACGACGCCCGCCACGAACGGGATCCACGCGGCGGCGCGCCCGGAGCGCAACGCGCGCAACGAGGCGGACAGCGCCACGAGCCAGATGAGGGCGTAGGCCACGGCGGTGGCCGTCCAGATCCACGCCGGCAGGGCGGCGATCGCCTGCTCCTCGGTGGCGTTTCCGACCATGTCGGCGCTCTGGCGCATGACCTCGCCGCCGCTCACGGCGTTCATGACCATCGAGACGACGTTGTAGAGCCCGAAGCCGAGCAGCACGAACGTCAGGAAGCGGTCCCACGGGCTCGCGCGCCGCGGTGCGCGCGGCGGCAGGTAGCCCTGCCCCTGGAACTGCTCGTAGCTCGGGTGCGGATGCTGCGGCGAGGGCGGCTGCGCCGGCCCCGGCACGAAGGGATGCCGCGGCACCTCCGGGTGCTGTTCGTCGACCGGTTGCGGGGCGCCCTCGCCGGCGGCCGCCCGCGAGGCCTCGATCTGCCAGTCGGCCGGCTGCTTGATGGCGGCCTGCTGCTCTTCCGGCGTCGCGTATTCGCCGAACTGCGGGCGCGGACGCTTCTCGGGTTCGGACCCGCTCACCGGCTGCGCCCGCCCAGGGCGCGCTCGTCGCGGTTGCCCTCGATGTCGGTGCGCAGCTCGCGCGGGAGCGAGAACATCAGGTCCTCCTCGGCGGTCTGCACGGTCTGCACGTCGGCGTAGCCGGCGGCGGCGAGGTCGGCGAGCAGCTCCTGCACGAGGATCTCGGGCACGGATGCCCCGCTCGTGACGCCGACGGTGGCGGCGCCGTCGAGCCATTCCTGCTGCACCTCGCTCGCGTAGTCGACGCGGTAGGCGGCCTTCGCACCGTGCTCGAGCGCGACCTCGACGAGGCGCACCGAGTTCGACGAGTTGGCCGAGCCGACCACGATCACGACATCCGCGTCCTGCGCGACCTTCTTGATCGCGACCTGCCGGTTCTGGGTGGCGTAGCAGATGTCGTCCGACGGCGGGTCCTGCAGATTGGGGAAGCGCTCGCGCAGGCGGCGCACGGTCTCCATCGTCTCGTCGACGGAGAGCGTCGTCTGCGACAGCCAGACGACCTTGTCGGGGTCGCGCACGACGACGGTCGCGGCCTCTTCGGGGTTGTTCACGATCGTCACGTTGTCGGGCGCCTCGCCCGCGGTGCCCTCGACCTCTTCGTGCCCGGTGTGGCCGATGAGCAGGATCTCGAAGTCGTCGCGCGCGAAGCGCACGGCCTCGCGGTGCACCTTGGTGACGAGCGGGCAGGTCGCGTCGATGGCCTGCAGGTGGCGGGCGGATGCCGCGTTCACCACGGCCGGCGAGACGCCGTGCGCGCTGAACACCACGTGGGCGCCTTCCGGAACCTCATCGACCTCGTCGACGAACACGGCGCCCTGCTGCTCGAGGGTCGCGACGACGTGCTTGTTGTGCACGATCTGCTTGCGCACGTAGACGGGTGCGCCGTAGCGCTCGAGCGCCTTTTCCACAGCCACGACGGCCCGGTCGACTCCTGCACAGTAGCCCCGCGGACAGGCCAGCAGAACCCGCTTGTGGGAGGCCACGGGGATATCCTTGAGCCGCCCGACGGCCCCCGCCACGCGAGGGGTGCCGAGGCTGATCGAAGAGTCGCTCACGCGGTTCAGTCTAGGTCGGGGCACGCACGCTACCTGGGAAGAGGTCGTCATGGCAGAAGCACCGCTCGCGGCAGCGCCGACGCAGGAGTCGCCGTGGCCGGTCAGCGTGCTCGCCACGAAGATCAAGGAGTACATCGACCGGCTCGGCACGGCCTGGGTCGAGGGCGAGCTGACGCAGTGGAACGTGCGCGGCGGCAACGTCTACGGCAAGCTCAAGGACCTCACCCACGACGTCACGATCAGCATCAACATCTGGTCGTCCGTCGCCTCGCGCCTCGACGCGGGCTTCAAGCAGGGCGACCGGGTGATCGCGGCCGTCAAGCCCGACTACTGGGTCAAGGGCGGCTCGCTGTCCATGGTCGTCTTCGACCTGCGCCACGTGGGGCTCGGCGACCTGCTCGAGCGCCTCGAGCGGTTGAAGCGCCAGCTCGCATCGGAGGGGCTGTTCGAGGCATCCCGCAAGAAGCCCCTGCCCTTCCTCCCCCACCTGATCGGCCTCGTCACCGGCAAGGACTCGGACGCCGAGAAGGACGTCAAGCGCAACGCCCAGCTGCGCTGGCCGAACGTGCGGTTCCGCACGGTCTACGCCGCCGTGCAGGGCGACCGGTCCGCCGCCGAGGTGACGGCCGCGATCCGCGAGCTCGACGCCGACCCCGAGGTCGACGTCATCATCGTCGCCCGCGGCGGCGGCGACTTCCAGAACCTGCTGCCGTTCAGCGACGAGACGCTCGTGCGCACGGCGGCGGCCGCGAGCACGCCGATCGTCTCGGCGATCGGCCACGAGAACGACCGCCCGCTGCTCGACGAGGTCGCCGACCTGCGCGCGTCGACCCCGACCGACGCGGCGAAGCGGGTCGTGCCGGATGTCGCCGAGCAGCAGCTCATCGTCCAGCAGGCGCGCACCCGCATCCAGTCGCGCATCACCCACCGCATCGCGATCGAGGTCGACCGCATCGCCCAGCTGCGCAGCCGCCCCGCGCTCGCCTCGACGGACTGGATCGTCGCGAGCCGCGCGGAGGAGGTAACGCGCTACGCCGCCCGCGGCGCCGAGCTCGCGTCGCGCACGGTCGAGCGCGCGGAGGGCACGCTGCGCGAGCTCGCGGCGCGCCTGCGCACCCTCTCGCCCCAGTCAACGCTCGACCGCGGGTACGCGATCGTGCAGGCGGGCGGCCACGTCGTGAAGAGTGCGGATGCCGCGCCCGACGGCACCCCGCTCGTCATCACCCTGGCCGCCGGCGCCCTCGACGCCGTCTCGGCCGGCACCCATGATCGTCCGTGAGGAGCCTCGTAGAATGAACGCCGTGTCAACCCCGGAAGTCCAGGCCGATGTGGCCTCGCTCAGCTACGAGCAGGCCCGTGACGAGCTCATCCGGGTGGTGAACGAGCTCGAGCAGGGCAATGCGTCCCTCGAGCAGTCGCTCCAGCTGTGGGAACGCGGCGAGGCCCTGGCCCGCCGATGCGAGGAATGGCTGATCGGCGCCAAGGCGCGTCTCGATGCGGCGCGCGCCGGCCAGAACGCCCCCGCTCAGACGGGCGGCGACGAGGCCCTGTGAGCGAGAGCAAGTCGGACACCGGCCGACCGGCCGGCCGTATCGTCGCGGAGCTCGGTCGCCCCGAGACCCCTGCCGAGACGGCGGCGCGCAAGGCTGAGGCGAGCCGCCTCTACCGCTCGCGCAAGACGGTCAACAACCTCGTCTACTCGTTGCTCGCGACCCTCGGCATCGTGCTGATCATCGTGCTGATGGTGCCCCGCAACAACCCGGGCGTCGTCGGCAAGCCGGTCGACTGGCAGCAGGCGGCCGCGCAGGGCCGCGGCGTCGAAGCCGCGCCCCTGCTCTCCCCCGCGCTGCCCGCCCGTTGGACGGCCAACGCCGCCGAACTGCGCACGGGTGCGGCCGACGGCATCGACGTGTGGCACATCGGCTTCATCAGCCCGTCGAGCCAGTACGTGGGCCTCGACCAGGGCTTCAAGGCCAACGACAGCTGGGTTGCGAACCAGCTCGAAGACGTCCGCGCGACCGGCAACACGACCATCGACGGCGTGCGCTGGGTCGTGTACGACAACCGCGACGGCCAGTCGCAGAGCAAGGACATCACCTACGGCTTGGTCGCCACGCACGGCGCGAGCACGGTCGTGCTCTCCGGCACGGCCAAGCCGTCCGAGTTCGAGACTGTCGCGCGCGCCCTCGCGTCGCAGCTCGGGGGAAGCGAGAACTGATGGCGGCGACGACTCCGTCCGAGGCATGGCAGATGCTGGTCGAAGGCAACAAGCGCTTCGTGGCGGGTGCGCCGCAGCATCCCCACCAGGACACCGCGCTGCGCGAGAAGCTCGCCGACGGCCAGCGCCCGCGCGTCGCGCTGTTCGGCTGCAGCGACTCGCGCCTCGCGGCCGAGATCATCTTCGACCTCGGCCTCGGCGACGCCTTCGTCATCCGCAACGCGGGCCAGGTGGCCTCGGCCTCGGCCATCGGCTCGATCGAGTACGCGGTGGGCGTGCTCGAGGTCCCGCTGATCCTCGTGCTCGGCCACGACAACTGCGGCGCGGTGCGCGCCGCGATCGACTCGCAGGCGGCGGATGCCCCCGAGCTCACCCCCCACATCACCGAGCTCATCGAGCCGATCGTCCCGGCCGTGCGCCGCGTGGCACGGGCGCGCCGCGACGAGGCGCTCGACGTGGCATCCATCGACGCCTCGGAAGTCGGCCGCGAGCACCTGCGCGACACGATCACCGACCTGCTCACCGGCAGCGAGCTGATCAGCCGCAAGGTCGTCGACGGCTCGCTCGGCATCGTGGGCGCGAACTACCGCCTGCACGAGGGCACGGCTGTGCCCGACGTGCTCATCGGGCTCTCCTGACTTCGGACAGACATCCGGACCATCCAAGAAAAATCGAGGAAGTGCACAGCGAAGTGACGACCGAAACCGACAGCGACTACCGCATCGAACACGACACCATGGGTGAGGTGAAGGTCCCCCGGAACGCGCTCTACGCGGCGCAGACGCAGCGCGCGGTGGAGAACTTCCCGATCAGCGGCTCGCGCCTCGAGCCCGCCCAGATATCGGCGCTCGCGCGCATCAAGAAGGCCGCCGCGCTCGCCAACAAGGACCTCGGCACGCTCGACGGCGCCATCGCCGACGCGATCGCCCGGGCCGCCGACGAGGTCATCGCGGGCACGCACGACGGCGAGTTCCCGATCGACGTCTACCAGACCGGCTCGGGCACGTCGTCGAACATGAACATGAACGAGGTGCTCGCGACGCTCGCGAGCCGCCACCTCGGCAGCCCCGTGCACCCGAACGACCACGTCAACGCGTCGCAGTCGTCGAACGACGTGTTCCCGACCTCGGTGCACATCGCGGTCACGAGCGCGCTCATCGACCAGCTCATCCCCTCGCTCGACCACCTCGCGGTCGCCCTCGAGGCCAAGGCGGAGCTCTGGAAGGACGCCGTCAAGTCGGGCCGCACCCACCTGATGGACGCGACCCCCGTCACCCTCGGCCAGGAGTTCGGCGGCTATGCCGCGCAGATCCGCTACGGCATCGAGCGCGTCAACGCGACGATCCCGCGCGTGGCCGAGGTGCCCCTCGGCGGCACGGCGGTCGGCACGGGCATCAACACCCCGCTCGGCTTCCCGCAGAAGGTCATCCAGCTCATCGTCGACGAGACCGAGCTGCCGATCACCGAGGCCCGCGACCACTTCGAGGCGCAGGCGAACCGGGATGCCCTGGTCGAGGCATCCGGCGCGCTCCGCACCGTCGCGGTCTCGCTCACGAAGATCTGCAACGACCTGCGCTGGATGGGCTCGGGCCCCAACACCGGCCTCGGCGAGCTGCACATCCCCGACCTGCAGCCCGGGTCGTCGATCATGCCCGGCAAGGTCAACCCCGTGATCCCCGAGGCCGCGCTCATGGTCGCGAGCCGCGTGATCGGCAACGACGCGACCATCGCCTGGAGCGGCGCCTCGGGCGCCTTCGAGCTCAACGTCGCGATCCCCGTGATGGGCTCGGCGCTGCTCGAGTCGATCCGCCTGCTCGCGAACGTCACCCGCGTGCTCGCCGACAAGACCGTGAACGGCCTCGAGGCGAACCTCGAGCGCGCCCGGGCGCTGGCCGAGTCGAGCCCGTCGATCGTCACCCCGCTCAACAAGATCATCGGCTACGAGGCCGCGGCGAAGATCGCCAAGCACTCGGTCGCGCAGGGCATCACCGTGCGCGAGGCCGTCATCGCCCTCGGCTACGTCGAGCGCGGCGAGATCACCGAGGAGCAGCTCGACGAGAAGCTCGACGTCCTCTCGATGACGCACCCCTAAACAGCGCGCGAGCGCAGTGCGCCGCCGCTTCTGGCTCGAAGACCCACGTGGTGGAGCCAGAAGCGGCGGCGCATCGCCTTCTCGCGCACGACGGCCCCGGGGTACTCTCCGGGGCCGTCGGCGTCTCTGCGGGTAGGCGGCGCCTACTCGAGCATCTCGGTCACGAGCGCCGCGATCGCGGAGCGCTCGGACCGGGTCAGCGTGATGTGCCCGAACAGCGGCTGCCCCTTGAGCGCCTCGATGACGGCTGCGACGCCGTCGTGGCGGCCGACGCGCAGGTTGTCGCGCTGCGCGACGTCGTGGGTCAGCACGACCCGCGAGTTCTGGCCGACGCGCGAGAGGACCGTGAGCAGCACGTTGCGCTCGAGCGACTGCGCCTCGTCGACGATCACGAAGGCGTCGTGCAGCGAGCGGCCGCGGATGTGGGTGAGCGGCAGGACTTCGAGGATGCCGCGCTCGACGACCTCCTCGAGCACGTTGTCGGACACGAGCGCGCCGAGCGTGTCGAACACGGCCTGGCCCCAGGGGTTCATCTTCTCGGCCTGGTCGCCGGGCAGGTAGCCGAGTTCTTGGCCGCCGACGGCGAACAACGGGCGGAAGACCATGATCTTCTTGTGCTGCTGCCGCTCGAGCACGGCCTCGAGGCCGGCGCACAGCGCGAGCGCCGACTTGCCGGTGCCCGCACGGCCGCCGAGCGACACGATGCCGATCTCGGGGTCGAGCAGCATGTCGATCGCGAGGCGCTGCTCGGCCGAGCGGCCGTGCACGCCGAAGACGTCGCGGTCGCCGCGGACGAGGCGGATGGCACCTTCCCCGGTGACCCGCCCCAGCGCGGAGCCGCGATCCGAGTGCAGGATCAGGCTCGTGTTGATCGGAAGGCCGGCCGCGGCATCCGTCTCGAGGTGCTCTCGGTCGTAGAGGTCGGCCATCTCGGCCGCCGTCAGATCGACGTCGACGAGACCCGTGTAGCCCGAGTCCACGGCGAGGTCGTTGCGGTATTCCTCGGCGGAGAGGCCGATCGACGACGCCTTGACGCGCATCGGCAGGTCCTTCGAGACGACGGTCACGTCGAGGCCGTCGTGCGACAGGTTCATCGCGACGGCGAGGATGCGCGCGTCGTTGTCGCCGAGCTGCATGCCCGACGGCAGCACCGCCATGTTCGAGTGGTTCAGCTCGACGCGCAGGCTGCCGCCGTCGCCGACGGCGACCGGGAAGTCGAGCCGCCCGTTCTCGACACGCAGGTCGTCGAGGTGGCGCAGGGCCTGCCTGGCGAAGTAGCCGATCTCGGGGTCGTTCCGCTTGCCCTCGAGCTCGCTGATGACCACGACGGGGATGACCACCGCATGCTCCGCGAAGCGGAAGATCGCGCGCGGATCGGACAGCAGAACCGAGGTGTCGAGGACGAAGGTCCTCTCGGTCTGACGAGTCCGCTCGGGCGATTCCCCCGTCGCAAGCGATGCCGGCTGATGGGTCGAAACTGAAGCCACAACCACTCCCGTCCGCCGCGGGAAGGATTCCCGCGTGCGGTTCCCTTGTCAAAGCGAAGTGGCCGCATGTCGTCGCGAAGTGAACTTATGTGGCCACCTCGACCGGGCGCCGTGCCCGATACCCGACAAGTTACGTCCATGTAATTCGATCCGCCAGACCCAATCGGCGCGCCGCAGGTTAAAGGCCGATTAACGCAATCCGGGAACCGCCGTGCGCCACCGGTTCAGTAGCTGCTGCCGAACGAGGTGAACGCGCCGCGCAGCATCGCGAGCGTCTCCTCGGTGGTGCCCGCGTGCACGCTGATGCGCACGGAGCCGCCTCGGCCGCGCACGGTCACGCCGTGGTTGTGCAGGCTCGCGGTGAGCCTGGTGAGCGAGTCCGGCTCGGGTTCGAGCACGACGATGCCGGCACGCTCGTTCTCGGCGCGAGAGGACGAGACATACAGCCCGTACTCGTCCGCGAGCTCGATCACGCGCTCGGCGCGCTCGGCGACGCCACGCGAGATCTCGGTGACGCCGACGGCGGCGATCTCTTCGAGCGCGGATGCCAGGCACGCCTGCGCCACGCGATCGGGGTTCGACACGGTGAAGGCCCGGGCCGAGTGCGAGTACGCGGGCACGGCGTCCCACGGCTCGAGCAGATCGGTGCCCGTCCAGCCGGTGAACACCGGGGTCACGTGCGCGAGCGCCCGCTCCGACAGCGCGAGGAAGCCCGTGCCCCAGCCGGCGCGCACCCACTTCTGGCCGCCGCTCACGACGACGTCGGCGACCTCGTACGGCGCGTCGACCACGCCGAAGCCCTGGATCGCGTCGACGATCAGCAGGCGGTCCCCGATGACCTGGCGGATGCCGTCGAGATCGGCGACGTAGCCGGTGCGCGAGTCGACGAGTGAGACGGCGACCGCGGTCGTGGCATCCGTCAGCTGCTCGCGGATCTCGGACGGCGTGACCTTGCCGTGCTCGGTCTGCAGCCAGCGCGGCGTCACGGCGTGCAGCGCCTCGGCCGCGCGCTGGGCGGCGACGGGCAGGCTCGGGAACTCGCCAGGCGACAGCAGCACCTCGCCCGTGAGGCCGAACATCGCGTGCATGAGGCCCTGCGACGTCGAGGGCTGGAACGCGATCTGATCGGCGGGGAAGCCCGTGAGGGCGGACACCGCGGCACGCACCCGCTCGTCCTCGTGCACGAGCTGCGCGAGCGACCCGAAGCGGGCCCGGGCGAACAGCTCGGCCTGCCCGTTGAGCTCGCGCTGCACGGTCTGTGAGATCGGCCCGACACTCGCGAAATCGAGATAACCGGGTTCCTCGAGGAACCCCTCGCGGTACTCGGCGATAGTCGTCGTCACATGAACCTCCGTCGCCATTCTGACGGACGCCCACCCGGGGTCATAACCGGGAAACCCCCTGGTCCACCCCGCAAACGGGGGTCAACTGCCGTATCTGCGCTGTCGCCTGGTGAAGTCGCGGAGCGCGCGGAGGAAGTCGACTTCGCGCAGATCGGGGCCCAGCGCCTCGACGAAGTAGAACTCGCTGTGCGCGCTCTGCCAGAGCATGAAGTCGGAGAGGCGCTGCTCGCCCGAGGTGCGGATGACCAGGTCGGGGTCGGGCTGACCGCCCGTGTAGAGGTGCTCGCCGATGAGCTCGGGGGTGAGCGTCTCGGCGAGGTCCTCGAGAGACCGGCCCGCGGCGTGGTGCTCGGCGACGATCGAGCGCATCGCATCCGTGATCTCGGTGCGGCCGCCGTAGCCGACGGCGAGGTTGATGTGCAGGCCGCCCTTGTCGCGACTCGCCTGTTCCGCCGTGTGCAGCGCCTGCGCGAGCTCGGGCGGCAGGCCGTTCGTCGACCCGACGTGCTGCACGCGCCAATCGCGATGGCCCGAGAGGTCGAGGGCGAGCTGGGCGATGATCTTCATCAGCGCCTCGAGCTCGTCGCTGCCGCGGTTGGTCAGGTTGTCGGCGGAGAGCAGATAGAGCGTGACGACGCGGATGCCGAGCTCATCGCACCACTCGAGGAACTCGATCATCTTCGCCGCACCGGCCCGGTGCCCGTGCTCCACGGTCGTGAAGCCGACCTGGCGCGCCCAGCGCCGGTTGCCGTCGATGATCATCGCGACGTGGTGCGGCAGCGCGTCGGCGTCGACGGCGGCGAGGTCGCGCCGCAATCGCTTCTGGTACAGCCCGTACAGCAGCCCTCGACTCAGGGACCGCCGCCGCTCGCTCACGCCTCAAACTTACCGAAGTGCACAACAGGCGGTCGACGGGCGCCGCTGGTCTGCTGGGGAAGCGACAGTGCATTCTCGGCGTGGCATCCTCATCTGCCTACCCTGGAGACATGACGATCGCCGCGCCGCGCCCCGAGACCCCGCCCGCAGAGGTGAAGCCCAGCTGGCGCGGCTGGATCCACGCGGCGGTCACGCCGATCACGATCGCCGCCGGCATCGTCCTCATCGCACTGGCCCATCATGCGGCGGCCAAGACCGGCGCCGCGATCTTCATGGGAACGTCGATCCTGCTGTTCGGCAACTCGGCGCTGTACCACCGCTTCAACTGGGCGCCCAAGGTCAAGCTCGCGCTCAAGCGCGTCGACCACGCCAACATCTTCCTGCTCATCGCGGGCACCTACACGCCCGTCGCGCTGACGATGCTGCCGCTCGTGTGGCAGGGCATCCTCGTGCTCGCCGTCGTGTGGGTCGGCGCCATCGCCGGCGTCTTCTTCCGCGTCTTCTGGATCGGCGCGCCGCGCTGGCTCTACGTGCCGCTCTACCTCGTGCTCGGCTGGGCCGGCGTCGCGGTGTGCGCGCTGACGGGCTTCAATCCGTTCACGTCGACGGGCGCGATCGCCGCCGGCATCCTGATCGCCGTCGGCGGGGTCTTCTACACGGCGGGCGCGGTCTTCTACGGCACGAAGTGGCCGGGGCGCGCGGCGAAGCACTTCGGCTTCCACGAGATCTTCCACGCCTGCACGGCGGTGTCGTTCGCGTGCCACTGGGCGGCGATGCTCGTGCTGGCGCTCAACCCGCCCTACAACGCCTAGCGCTGAATCTCACACGACGCACGACAGGGAGGAACCGTCACCGAAAACGCCCTCCCGTGCGTGCGTTCTGGGCGCGAGAGGCGCGCGGCGAGGCGCTTCGGCCTAGCGGCCCTGCAGGCCGTCGTGGTCGGCGCGCTCTTCCGCGTCGAGCTTCTCGGCGACCTCGGCGCGGTAGCGCACGCGGCGGATGCGGCGCATCATGTCGACGAGCAGCAGCACGACGACGATGCCGACGCCGAAGATCGCGGTGAAGCCCCAGGGGCCGGGCGTCGTGACGTCCTCGGAGGGGATGCTCGGCGTGGGCGACGGCGTCGGGTTCGTCGCCGCCAGCTCGATGAGGGCGTGCACGATGCTCACGCGAGGGCCGCCTCGGGGATGCCGGCGAACAGATCGGTCTCAGGGGTCACGGTCGGGACTTTCGAATCGATGAGCTGGTAGTCGTCGGTCGGCCATGCGGCACGCACGACGTCGTTGGGCCAGAAGAAGAACGGGCTGTCGGGCGCCACCTGGCTCGCATGCGACCGTAGCGCGGCATCCTTTGCGTCCAGATGTGAGCCCACGTCCACACGGGTCGTCGCGAGGTACGGGGTGTCGTTCAGCCAGCGGCGCATGCCCTCGAACTCGGCGATGAGCGGCGAATCGGGGTAACGCCGCACGAGCTCGTCGTAGACGGCGCGGGTCTTCTGCGAGCTGAACAGGCGGTCGTAGTAGTACTTCTGCACCTGCCACGGCTCGCCCGCGTCGGGGTAACGCGCCGGGTCGGCCGCCGCCTCGAGCGCGAACACCGTCACCTCGTGGCTGCGGATGTGGTCGGGGTGCGGGTAGCCGCCGTGCTCGTCGTAGCTCGTGACGACCTGCGGGCGGAAGGTGCGGATGAGCCTGACGAGCGGCTCGGCCGAGATCTCGAGCGGGATGGCCGCGAAGCAGTTCGCGGGCAGCGGCTCGCCCTCATCGGGCATCCCCGAATCGAAGTAGCCCAGCCAGCGGTGCTCGAAGCCGATCGCGTCGCGGGCCGCCGCCATCTCGAGGCGGCGCAGGCCGGAGAGGTCGCGGTGCGCGAGGGGCAGGCCGTCGAGGGCGGGGTTGAGGATGTCACCGCGCTGCCCCCCTGTGCAGCTCACGACCATGACCTCGGCGCCTTCGGCGAGATAGTGCGCGTAGGTCGCCGCGCCCTTGCTCGACTCATCGTCGGGGTGGGCGTGCACCGCCATCAACCGCTTGGCCACGCAGGCCGCCTCTCGCTGTAGAAGGGCTCGAAGGAAACGGCTCAGGAACGCGCCGTAGTCTTGACCAGACTACTTCGAAGGAGCGACATGCCCGCTGGCAGCAGCGTCCTCGCCGGGCGCTACGGCAACACGGCGAGCCGACGCCGATTCAACCGCTGGGTGCTGATCGGGCTGGCGGTCTTCATCGCCCTCGTCATGGTGGCCTGGGCGATCTGGGGCTCGGGTCTCGGGTCCAAGGCGCAGTCGCTGCAGTTCACCGACACGGCGAACAACCCCATCGACGCGAGCCACATCACGGTGAGCTTCGCGGTGGACGCCCCCGCCCACACCGCGGTCGCCTGCGCGGTCGAGGCGCAGAACGTCGACTTCACCGTCGTGGGCTACGACGTGGTGCACCTGCCGCCGAGCTCGCAGACCCATCGGGTCGTGACGAAATCCCTGATCACGTACGAACGCGCCGTGTCAGGCTCGCTCGACAAGTGCTGGTTGTCGTAGGATCCCCTGATAACGCCCCGACGGTCATCGCCGGGGCGTGACCTTATCCCGAACGAGACGGCGCCCCCACGCGCGCCGTCGAAGCAAGGAGCAACCATGTCCCAGGAGACCACCGTCACCTTCCTCACCCAGGAGGCGTACGACCGTCTGCACGACGAGCTCACCTACCTGGAGACCACCGGCCGCGTCGAGATCGCCAAGCGCATCGAGGTCGCGCGCGAAGAGGGCGACCTGAAGGAGAACGGCGGCTACCACGCCGCCAAGGACCAGCAGGGCGTTCAGGAGGCGCGCATCATCACGCTCAAGAGCCTGCTCGCCAACTCGAAGGTCGGCGTCGCCCCCGAGAGCAACGGCATCGTCGAGCCCGGCACCCTCGTGACCGCGGTGATCGCCGGCGCCGAGGACACCTTCGTCGTGGGCAACCGCGAGATCGCGAAGGACAGCGAGTACTCGGTCTACAGCGAGCAGAGCCCGATCGGCGCCGCCATCCTCGGCCTGAAGATCGGCGACAAGACGAGCTACACCGCGCCGAACGGCAAGGAGATCTCGGTCGAGATCACCGACGTCCGCACCTGGACCGGTCAGTAGAACCGGTCTGCGCCGCACGAGCCCCCGTCACCCGACGGGGGCTCTTCGCGTTGTGCGCCCCTACTCCGCGGGCTCGACGATCGGGGCGTAGCCGGCTGCCTCGAGGTGCTGCAGCACCTGGGCGCGATGCTCGGGCCCGCGCGTCTCGACCGACACGTCGAGCGCGACCTGGCTGATCTGCATGCCGTTGCCGTGCCGGGTGTGGTGCACCTCGACGACGTTGGCGCCGACCTCCGCGAGGATCTGCGAGATCGTCGCGAGCTGGCCGGGACGGTCGGGCAGCATGATGCGAACGGTGAGATAGCGGGCGGATGCCTCGAGCCCGTGTGCGATGACGCGCTGCATGAGCAGCGGGTCGATGTTGCCGCCGGAGAGGATGGCGACGGTCGGACCCGTGGCGCGCACCTTGCCCGCGAGGATCGCCGCGACGCCCGCCGCGCCGGCCGGCTCGACGACGAGCTTGGCGCGCTCGAGCAGCACCAGGATCGCCCGGGCGAGGTCGTCCTCGGTGATCGTCACGATCTCGTCGACGAGCGCGCGCACGATCGGGAAGTTGAGGTCGCCGGGGCGCGAGACCGCGATGCCGTCGGCGATCGTGGGCTCGACCGCGATCGTGACCTGCTCCCCCGCGGCGAGCGACGGCGGGTAGGCGGCCGCGTTCTCGGCCTGGACGCCGACGATGCGGATGCTGCGGCCCGTGGCATCCGCGTGCAGCTTCGCCGCTCGCGCGACGCCCGAGATCAGGCCGCCGCCGCCGATCGGCACGAGGATCGTCTCGACGTCGGGCACCTGCTCGATGATCTCGAGGCCGAGGGTGGCCTGGCCGGTGATGACGTCCTCATGGTCGTAGGGCGGGATGAAGACGGCGCCCGTGCGCTCCGTGAAGGCCTGCGCGGCGGCGAGCGTCTCGTTGAAGGTCGTGCCCTCGAGCACGGTCTCGGCGCCGTAGGCCCGGGTCGCCTGCAGCTTCGGCAGCGCGACGCCCGCGGGCATGAAGATCGTCGCGGCGATGCCCAGGCGCTGGGCCGCGAGCGCGACGCCCTGCGCGTGATTGCCGGCCGAGGCCGCGACGACGCCGCGCGCCTTCTCTTCATCGGTGAGGCGGCTCAGCCGGTTGTACGCCCCGCGGATCTTGTACGAGCCCGTGCGCTGCAGGTTCTCGGCCTTGAGCCAGACGGGGGCGCCGAGCACCTGCTCGAGGTACGCGCTCTTCTCCATCGGGGTGGGCTGGATGACCTCGGCGACGACCTCGCGCGCCGCCTCGATCTCCGCACGCGTCGGGCCGAGGTAGACGGTGACTGCGGACTGCGCTGCGGGGCTCATCCGCTTATTTTAGGGCGGCGGCTCGAGGCATCCGCCCGCCGCTCACAGACC
This sequence comes from Microbacteriaceae bacterium, assembly GCA_009780695.1. Classification (GTDB taxonomy): domain Bacteria; phylum Actinomycetota; class Actinomycetes; order Actinomycetales; family Microbacteriaceae; genus Gryllotalpicola. The sequence goes on along the minus strand of WQZN01000002.1, from coordinate 8,847 downwards.
GCGGCTGTGACGCGACCGCTCGTACGGCACGACCTGCCACAGGGCGGTGTTGAGCCCGGTGAACGACGGCGGCGGGTCCTTCTCGCGTTCTTCGTTCGACACCTCGCCGATGATCGCGTTGAGCACCGCCGCGAAGGGCACCGCGAACAGCGCGCCCGTGATGCCGGCGAGCAGCGAGCCGGCGGCGACCACGAGGACGACGGCGAGGGGATGCACCTTCACCGCGCTCCCCATGATCAGCGGCTGCAGCACATGGCTCTCGACCTGCTGCACGAGCAGCACGATCCCGAGCATGATCAGAGCGAACCAGAGGCCCTTGTAGAGCAGCGCGACGAGCACCGCGAGCGCGCCGGTGACCACCGCACCGACGATCGGGATGAACGAGCCGAGGAAGACGAGCACGCCGATCGGCACCGCGAGCGGCAGGCCGAGCAGGAACGCGCCGAGGCCGATGCCCACGGCGTCGATCGACGCGACGAGGATCTGCACCCGCACGAAGCTCTGCAGCGTCGCCCAGCCCGCACGCCCCGCCGCATCGGCGACATGCCGCGCGCGCCGCGGGAAGACGCTGACCATCCAGCGCCAGATGCCTGCGCCGTCGATCAGGATGAACAGGGTGCTGAACAGCACGAGCAGCAGCCCGGTCAGGAAGTGGCCGAGCGTCGAGCCGACCGAGAGCGCACCGCTGATGAGCAGCTGGCCGTCGGTGTGGACGGCCTTCGTGATCTCGGCGATCCACGCGTCGATCTGGCGGTCGGTGAGGTTGAACGGCGGCCCCAGCAGCCAGGTGCGCGCGGAGTCGATCGCCGCCATCGTCTGGTGCTGCAGCGTGTGCGCCTCGCGGCGGATCTGCTGCCCCGCGAGGTAGAGCAGGCCGCCGACGACGACGAGCGTCGCGAGCATGCAGCCCAGGATCGCGAGCGGCCGCGGGACGCGGTGCGCGACCATCCAGTCGCGGAGGGGAACGAGCAGCGCCGACAGCAGCACGGCGACCAGCACCGGGATGACGATGAGGCGCAGTTCCGCGACGACGAACACGAGGACGGCGATCGCCGCGCCGATGAGCAGCAGACGCCATGACCAGGCGGATGCCAGCAGCACACCCCGCGGCAGCGACTCGTCCACGCGCTGGGCCTCGCTGCGCCCCGCGCCCGACGCCCCACGGCCGAAGCGCGCGAGGAACACGGCCTTGGGTCTCTCGTGCGGGCGCGGCGCGGGCATGGCCCGAGTCTAGGGTTCGCGGCCGGGCGGGCGCGGCCCCCGTGTCGGTGGTCGGCGGTAGCGTCGAGGGGATGGTCCAGACACTCAGCGCCGCCGCCGCGCGCCGTATCGCCCTCGCCGCCCAGGGCTTCGGGCGGCCGCCGGCCACCACCGTGGGAACGCGGCAGCTGAACGGGCTGTTCGACCGGCTCGGGCTGCTGCAGATCGACTCGGTCAACGTCTTCGAGCGCTCGCACTACCTGCCCGCGTTCGCGCGGCTCGGCGCCTACGACCGGGGGCTGCTCGACCGGCTCGTCTTCCGACCCGGCTCGCCCGCGTCCGAGGCGGGCTACACCGAGGTCTGGGCGCACGAGGCGGCGTTCGTGCCGGTGCGCGACTATCCGCTGTTCCGGTTCCGGCAGCGCAGGTTCGCCGCGAAGCACCTCGCGGGTGAAGACAGCTGGGGGCTCACCGCCGGGGCGTCCACCATCGCGTGGCTGCGCGCCGAGCTCGCCGAGAAGGGGCCGCTCGCCGCGAGCGAGATCGAGCACGATGCGAACCAGCGCCGCGGCCCGTGGTGGGGGTGGTCCGAGGTCAAGCAGGCGCTCGAGATCATGTTCCGCTCCGGCGAGCTCGTGACGGCGGGGCGCACGCGCTTCGAGCGGCGGTACGCGTTGCCCGAGCAGGTGCTTCCGGCATCCGTGCTCGATCGATCGGTCCCCGACGAGGAAGCGGTGCGCGAGCTCGTGCGCCGGTCGGTGACGGCGCTCGGCATCGGCACCGTCTCCGACGTGGCTGACTACTTCCGCCTGTACAACGCCCAGGCGAAGCAGGCGCTGCACGAGCTCGTCGACGCGGGCGAGGTCGAGCGGGTGCACGTGCACGGCTGGTCGGCGAGCGGGCGCCCCCTCGCGGCGTTCGTCCCGGCCGGGGTGCGGGTGCCGCGTTCCATCGCGGCGACCGCCGTGCTGTCGCCGTTCGACCCGATCGTGTGGGAACGCGACCGCCTGCTGCGCATGTTCGGCATGCACTACCGCATCGAGATCTACACGCCCGCGCCGAAGCGCGTGTTCGGCTACTACAACCTGCCGGTGCTCGTCGACGACGCCGTCGTGGGGCGCGTCGACCTCAAGAGCGACCGGCAGGCGAGCGTGCTGCGGGTCCAGTCCGCCTGGGTCGAGGAAGGCGCCGTGCCGGGGGCGGTCGCCGAGCGCCTCGTGCCGGTGTTGCAGTCCGCGGCCGCGTGGCAGGGGCTCGCCGAGGTCGCGGTGGCCGGGCGCGGCAACCTCGCGGCGGAACTCGACTCGGCCCTCGACGCCCCGCTCACGGCACCGGTCGCCGCGGCGGGCTGACGCGCCGCCCAGCCGGCCCTGCGACACTGGAGGGGATGACTTCCTGCGAGACCGGCACGCGCATGCACGCCCATCAGATCGATGTGACCGCGAGCGACGTGCGACGGCTGCTCTCCGCCCAGTTCCCGCAGTGGGCCGGCGAGTCGGTCATGCGCCTGCCGTCGTACGGCACGACGAACGCGATGTTCAAGCTCGGCGACGACAAGGTGGCGCGGCTGCCGTTCATCCCGGGCGACGGCGCGTCGATCGCCGTCGAGGCGGGGCTGCTGGCGCACGTGGCCGGCGCGCTGCCCGTGCCGACTCCGCGGGTTCTCGAGGTCGGCGAGCCCGACGGGGCGTACCCCTTCCACTGGTCGGTGCTGAGCTGGCTGCCCGGCGAGATGCCCGTTCCGGAGAGCCTCGTCGATGCATCCGGCCTCGTCGACGACGTCGTCGACATCGTGCTGGCGCTGCAGCGGATGCCCGTGCACGGCGCGCGCACCGCCCAGCGCAGCGCCCCGTTCTGCCACTCGGCCGACGAGGTGCGCGGCTACCTCGCACAGCTCGCCGGCGATTTCGACACGCGTGCCCTGAGCCGGCTCTGGAACGACGCCCTCGCCGCTCCCGCGTGGGATGGCCCGCCCATGTGGCTGCACAGCGATCTGCTGCCGAGCAACCTCCTCGTCGACGAGCGGGGACGGCTGTGCGGCGTGCTCGACTGGGCGGCCGCCGGCGTCGGCGACCCCTCGTGCGAGCTGCTCGCCGCGTGGAACGTGTTCCCCGCAGACGCCCGCGAGCTGTTCCGCGCGCGGCTGGGCGTCGACGAGGCCTCGTGGCGCCGTGGCCGCGGCTGGGCCGTGTCGCAGGCATCCCACGCCCTCGCCTACTACCGCGAGACGAACCCGGGCATGGTCGAGATGGCGACCCGCGCGCTGCGCGCCCTCGAGCTCGAAGAGGTCTGACTCGGGCCGGCGCACGACCGTCGGGCACATTTTCTACTATGGGGCATATCGGATGCCGGTGTCCGATATGCCCCACAGTGGGAAAAGTGCCCGACCTAGAAGCCGGCGCCGATCTTCTTGAGCCGCTCGATGCGGTCGGGGATCGGCGGGTGGGTCGAGAACAGGCGCGAGGTGAACGACGGCTTGAGCGGGTCGGCGATCCACAGGTGGGCCATCGACGAGTTCTGCCGGCGCATCGGCTGCCCGTAGTCGCCGAGCTTCTGCAGCGCCGACGCAAGGCCCTCGGGGTAGCGCGTGATCTCGGCGCTCGTGGCGTCCGCCAGGTACTCGCGCTGCCGTGAGATCGCAGCCTGCACGAGCGCGGCCAGCACGGGCGCGAGCACGATGGCGACCAGCCCCAGGATCAGGAAGATCGGATTGCCTGCCCCACCGCCGCCGTTGTTGTTGTTCCGCCCGCGGTTGTTGCCGCCGCCGAACACCGCGCCGAAGAAGGTCATGCGGATGAAGAGGTCGGCGATGACCCCGATCGCGACGACGAGGCCGAACACGATGGTCGAGACCCGGATGTCGTAGTTGCGCACGTGGCCCATCTCATGCGCCATGACGGCCATGAGCTCGGTCGGGTCCATGATCTCGAGCAGGCCCGTCGTCGCGGCGACGACCGCGTGGTCGGGGTCGCGGCCGGTGGCGAACGCGTTGGGCGCCGGGTCATTGACGATGTAGATCTTCGGCATCGGCATCCCCGTCGAGATGCAGATGTTCTCGACGGTCTGCCACAGCACCGGGTGGTCGGATTTCTGCTGCAGCTGCACGGCGCCGGCCATGGCGACCGCCTGCGAACTCGCGGTGAAGTACTGCAGCACCGCATACGCGAGCGCGATCACGATCGCGATGATCGCGACCGACCAGCTGCCGCCCATCAGGTAGCTGATGACGTAGGCCACCACGCCGACGATGACGAGGAAGAACAGGATGAAGAAGACGGTGTTCCGCTTGTTGCGGGCTATCGCACGGTACATGGGTCAGCGGGTGGGGCTCACGAGCCGCCGGTCGCGACTCAGAACTGGACGCGCGGCGGCTCGGAGATCGCCGCTGCGTCCGGAACCTCGAAGAACTCGCGCGCCGCGTAGTGCATGTTCTTCGCGACGATGTTCGACGGGAACTGCTTGATGCGCGTGTTGTACTCGCGCACGCCGCCGTTGTAGAAGCGACGCGAGGCCTGGATCTTGTCCTCGGTGTCGACCAGGTCGGACTGCAGGCGCAGGAAGTTCTGGCTGGCCTGCAGCTGCGGGTAGGCCTCGGCCACCGCGAAGATGCTCTTCAGAGCGGACTGGAAGTGGCCTTCGGCGACGGATGCCTCACCCGGCGTCTGCGCCGAGAGAGTCTCGGCGCGCGCCTTGGTGACGTCTTCGAACACGGTCTTCTCGTGGGTGGCGTAGCCCTGCACCGTGCTCACCAGGTTCGGGATGAGGTCGGCACGGCGCTTGAGCTGCACGGTGATGTCGCTCCAGGCCTCGTCCACGCGCACATTCAGCTGGATGAGCGAGTTGTAGGTCGCCCAGTACCAGATGCCGATGATCGCGGCGAGAACCACGACGATGATGAGCGGAATGAGCCAAGCGAGCATGGCGGCGAGCTCCTCGAGAAGAGTCGGCCGGGCGGCTTTCGCTCGGCGTCGGCCACATCTTATCGAGGGGGTGTGCGCATTCGGGCGGTTGTCGGCCCACTCAAAGGAACACGCCGTGGGGCGATGGCGGCGAGGCATCCGGCGACCCGATAATCGGGCCATGGACTCAGACGCCGCGATCGCGGTCGACCGTCTCACCGTGCGCCGCGGCAAGCACGAGGTGCTGCGCGAGCTGACCGTGAGCGTGCCGCGCGGGCAGGTGGTCGGCCTGCTCGGGCCGAGCGGCAGCGGCAAGACGACGCTGATGCGCGCCGTCGTCGGCGTGCAGAAGATCGCGGCGGGCGACGTGACGGTGCTGGGGATGCCGGCGGGCTCCGCTCCCCTGCGCCGTCGCGTCGGCTATGTCACGCAGGCGCCGAGCGTCTACGACGACCTCACGGTGCGCGAGAACCTCGCCTACTTCGCCCGGGTGCTCGACGCCCCTGCCACGGACGTCGACCGCGTGCTCTCCGAGACGGGGCTCACCGAGCAGGCCGGCCAGCTCACGGGGAACCTCTCGGGCGGCCAGCACAACCGGGTCTCGCTCGCGGCGGCACTGCTCGGGGCGCCCGAGCTGCTCGTGCTCGACGAGCCGACCGTCGGGCTCGACCCCGTGCTGCGATACGAGCTGTGGGCCCTGTTCCACCGCCTGGCCGACGCCGGCACGAGCCTCTTCGTCTCGAGCCACGTCATGGACGAGGCGACCCGGTGCGACCGGCTGCTGCTGATGCGCGAGGGCGAGATCATCGCGGACGACACCCCGGAGGGCCTGCTGCACACGACCGGTGCGCCCGACGCGGAGGCCGCGTTCCTGGAGCTGATCAGGAAGCGGGAGGCCGGGACATCCGCCGGCCCCCACGGCCGCCACGCGGCGGAAGGAGGCGAGCGATGACCCCGCACCGCACGCTCGCGACGACCGCGCGAGTGCTCACGCAGATCCGCCACGACCCGCGGACGATCATGCTGCTGCTCGTCGTGCCGAGCCTCTTGATCGGCCTCGTCTCGTGGATCTTCGTCGACACCCCCGTGTTCCAGAAGATCGGGCCGGCGATGATCGCCCTGTTCCCGTTCATCGTGATGTTCCTCGTCACGAGCATCACCACGCTGCGCGAACGCCGCACCGGAACCCTCGAGCGCCTGCTCGCGATGCCGCTCGGCAAGGGCGACTTCATCGTCGGCTACGCCCTCGCCTTCGGTTTGCTCGGCCTCGTGCAGTCGGCGATCGCCGTCTCGTTCGCGGTGTGGGTGTGCGGCCTCGACATCACCGGGTCGGTGTGGCTGCTGTTCGCGGTGGCCGTCGCCGACGCGCTGCTCGGCACGACGCTCGGGCTGCTCGCGAGCGCCTTCGCGCGCACCGAGTTCCAGGCCGTGCAGTTCATGCCGGCGCTGGTCTTCCCGCAGGTGCTGCTCGGCGGCATCTTCGCCCCGCGCTCGTCGATGCCCGATGTGCTGCACGTGATCGGCGACTGGCTGCCGCTCTCGCACGCGATCGACGCGCTCACCGCAGTCGCCGACGGCACGCACGACGATGCCTGGGTGTGGACCCGCATCGGCTTCCTCGGAGCCTGGATCGTCGGCGCCGTGATCGTCGGCGCGCTCACGCTGCGGCGCCGCACGGCGTAGCGTCTGACGCTCAGGCGGCTGCCGCGCCGCCCGTGACGACCTCGCTCGGCAGTGTCGATGCGAGCTCCGAGACCTGCAGAGCAGAAGGGCGTCGCTCGGGCTCGCGCGCGGTCATCGCCGTGAGCAGCTGCGCCCACCCCGGCTCGAGATCGGCCGGCAACGCCGGTTCCTGCGTGAGGCGCGCGATCGCCGCTTCGACATCGCTGCCGCCGAAGGAACGCCGGCCCGTGAGGCATTCGAGCAGCACGAGGCCGAGAGCGTAGACGTCGCTCGCGGCCACGGCCCCGTCACCCGTCACCTGCTCGGGCGCGAGGTACGCGGCGGTGCCGAGGATGCTGCGATCCGAGGTCAGGCGCTCCTCGCCGAGCAGCTGAGCGATGCCGAAGTCGACGAGCTTCGTCGTCACCGCACTGCCGACGCCGTCGGCGAGCAGCACGTTCTCGGGCTTGAGGTCGCGGTGCACGATGCCGTCGTTGTGCAGGTAGGCGAGCGCCGCGCCGAGCTCGACCGCGAGCTGGGCTGCGAGGGTCGCGCTCGGGCCCACAGCCTCGAGGCGGCGGCGCAGCGTCGCGCCGCGGATGAGCTCCATGACGATGAAGCCGTTGCCCGCGAACGGTGCACCGAGTTCGACATCGACGCCCCCGCCCCACTCGGCGTCGAACAGGGTGACGAGGTTCGGGTGGTTCATGCGGGCCAGCAGGCCGATCTCGCGCGCACGGCGCTCGCGGCGCTCCTCGTCGCGGCCGATCAGATCGTCGGACGCGAACACCTTGAGGGCGACCTCGCGATCCAGTTTCAGATCGACGGCGCGGAACACGGTGGCCGCCCCGCCGCGGCCGAGCGCCTCGCGCAGCGAGTAGCGGCCGCCGAGGATCACCGCACCGGCCGGGGCGGCGCCCGCGGCATCCGTCGTCGTCACCGCACTGCCGTTGATCGAGTTCAGGAGGGTCGTCACGTCGCGGTCCTTGTCTGTGGGGTCAGATCTGCGGGGTCAGCCGGCCACCAGCTGCGGCGCATGGCTTGCACCGAGCTGTTCGACGACGGCGAGGAGACTGTCGTGGAGGGCGTCGTTGGCCGCCTCGTCGAGAGAGTCGACCACCTCGACGAGGGCGTTGTGGAAGTGCTCGTAGGCGGCGTTGATCTTCGCCGCGCCGGCTTCCGTCGGGGTCAGATAGATCGCGCGCCGGTCGCTGGGGTGTGCGACGCGCTGCAGGTCGCCGAGGGCCACAAGCCGGTCGACGACCTTCGTCACCGCGGCGGGTGAGAGGTCGAGCATGATCACGAGGTCCTTCGGGCCCATCGGGCGCTCGTCGCGCTGGGCCTGGAGCAGATAGCGCAGCGCCTGGAACTCGCTGCGGGTGAGCCCGGCGCGCCGGCGGGCGTTCTCGAGCTCGATCGTCTCGGCGCGCTGGATCGCGAGGAGCGCCTCGATCGCGCGCTGGCCGGCCTCGGTGCGCGGCTGGCGGCCGTACAGGTGCTCACTTTCGCGACGGACGACGGTGAGTGGCATTGGCGTTCCCTTCTGCACGATGACGCTACTCGGTGAAATATACACGAACAACTTTTACCCGGTGGGCTGTACACCCGAGTGGCACATGTGCTAGTGGCCGGCGCGGGCCGCGCATGCGATTGAATTGAGCGGATGTCCGCCACCCTGCCCGAGCGACTGCCCCGCCCCTACGACGCCGATGCGATGTTCGAGGCCTTCGAGGGCTGGGCACGCGACCGCGGGCTCACGCTCTACCCCGCCCAGGAGGAATCGGCGCTCGAGCTGTTCTTCGACTCGCACCTGATCCTGTCGACGCCGACCGGCACCGGGAAGTCGCTCGTCGCGGTCGCGGCGCATGCGGCATCCCTCGCCCAAGGCAAGCGCAGTTACTACACCGCCCCCATCAAAGCCCTGGTGAGCGAGAAGTTCTTCGCCCTCGTCGAGATCTTCGGGGCCGAGAACGTGGGCATGGTCACGGGCGACAGCAGCGTGAACGCGGATGCCCCGATCATCTGCTGCACGGCCGAGATCCTCGCGAACCTCGCGCTGCGCCAGGGGCCCGAGGCGCAGGTCGAC
>WQZN01000001.1 GCA_009780695.1 Microbacteriaceae bacterium | reverse complement strand
TAACTACCTCGTTCCCCAGGGCTTCGCGACCCCGTGGACCCGCGGTGGCGAGAAGCAGGTCGAGGCCATCAAGGCCGCCCGCGTCGCCCGCGAGCACGCGAGCATCGAAGAGGCCCAGGACCTGGCCGCCAAGCTCAAGGCGAACCCCGTCACGCTGACCGTCAAGGCCGGCGCCGAGGGGCGTCTGTTCGGCTCGGTCAAGCCCGCCGACATCGCCGCCGCTGTCGAGGCCGCCGGCCTCGGTGCGGTCGACAAGCGTCGCGTCGAGCTGACCGACCCGATCAAGGTCACCGGCACCCACACCGCGATCGTGAAGCTGCGCGACGACATCGTCGCCACCATCACGCTGAAGGTGGTTGCGGCCAAGTAACCGCAAGGTGCACACTTGCCGATGACGGTGGGACTCGCTCCCACCGTCATCGGTATTTAACAGGGCAGTTATCTACAGCTTTGTACACAGGATCGGTCGATTGGTCGCAACCTTCGACCACAGGTTCAAACAAGTTTTTACACACAGGGTGGGGAAATAGAAATCCCTGATCAAGGATGATTTATCCGTCATCTTCCCCAAAGATTCCACAGTTTTCCACAGCCGTACTCCACATGTGAGACGGCGTTTCGCACGGTTCTTCCCCAGGTTTATCCACAGGCCGTGTTGAGTTCCGGGATGCTCTCTCCCTAGGGTGGCCGGAGCCCCTTCGATCGACGGCGCCCCAAGGGTGCGGCGCCGGTGGTCGTGTCCCCGATGTCGGTGGTCCGTGATGGTCTACGCAGTGTTGGTGCCGGGTGAAGCCGTGTGCCCGTGTTCTCGGAAGAAGGAGTGAGTGTGTCGATCGCGAACCTGGACGACCGTAGGGACGACCGGCGCGACGACCGTGGGGGCCAGCGGCCCGAGGCATCCTCGTACCCGGGCGGCCGCACGCCGCCCTATGACGAGCTGGCCGAGCAGAGCACGCTCGGCGGCATGCTGCTCAGCAAGGACGCGATGGCGGATGTCATCGAGGTGGTCCGCAGCAAGGACTTCTACCTGCCGAAGCACGAGGTCATCTTCGAGGCGGTGCTGCGGCTGTATTCGCACGGCGAGCCGACGGATGTCATCGCCGTCACCGACGAGCTGATCAAGTCCGGCGAGCTGCAGCGCGCCGGCGGCGTCGAGTACCTGCACACGCTCACGAGCGTGGTGCCCACGGCGGCGAACGCCGGCTTCTACGCCGAGATCGTCGCCGAGAAGGCAGTGCTGCGCGGGCTCGTCACAGCGGGCGAGCGCATCGCGCACCTCGGCTACACCGCCGAGGGCGAGGTCACCGACCTCGTGAACCGGGCGCAGGCCGAGGTCTACGACCTCACCAACACCAACGACAGCGAAGACTACGTGCCCCTCGCCGTCGCGATCGACGCCGCCAGCGAAGAGATCGACGCCGCGAGCCACAAGGACGGCACGATGACCGGCGTGCCGACGGGCTTCGCCGACCTCGACGAGCTCACCAACGGCCTGCACCCCGGTCAGATGATCGTCGTCGCCGCGCGCCCCGCCATGGGCAAGTCGACGCTCGCGCTCGACTTCGCGCGCAGCGCCGCTGTGAAGAACGACATGCCGACCGTGTTCTTCAGTCTCGAGATGGGCCGAGCCGAGATCGCCATGCGTCTGCTTTCCGCGGAGGGCACGCTGCCGCTGCACGTGCTGCGCAAGGGCCGGCTCGAGCAGAGCGACTGGACGAAGCTGGCATCCACCCGCGGCCGCATCAACGACGCGCCGCTCTACATCGACGACAGCCCGAACATGACGCTCGTCGAGATCCGCGCGAAGTGCCGCCGCCTCAAGCAGCGCATCGGGCTGAAGATGGTGGTCATCGACTACCTGCAGCTCATGACGAGCGGCAAGCGCGTCGAGTCGCGTCAGCAGGAGGTCTCGGAGTTCTCGCGTGCGCTCAAGCTGCTCGCGAAGGAACTGCAGGTTCCGGTCATCGCGCTCTCGCAGCTCAACCGTGGCCCCGAACAGCGCACCGACAAGCGCCCGGCGCTCTCCGACCTGCGCGAATCAGGTTCGATCGAGCAGGACGCCGACATGGTGATCCTGCTGCACCGCGAAGACGTCTACGACAAAGAGAGCCCGCGTGCGGGCGAGGCCGACCTCATCGTCGCGAAGCACCGCAACGGGCCCACCCGCGACGTGGCCGTCGCCTTCCAGGGTGCGTACTCGCGCTTCGCCGACATGGCGGCGATGTAGTCAGTCGTTGTAGACGCCACGCCGAGGTGGCATTTTCCATGCGAGATGTCATGGACTTGGCACTCATCCCAAGTGCTGTGGAATTCCTGGCGCGCGGCTCATCGTGCCCGCGCGGGTGGTCCGGTGCCCAGCCGCGGCCGTACGACGGCTGCAGCAGACTGCGTACGGAAAGATCAACGCAAGGGGGACGCGGATGCCCCCCCGTCGCCCAGAAGATCGGAGCATGACAGCATCCATGCCCTCGGGCAGCCCGACCGCCCCGCCGCGACGTACCCGCTTCATCGCGGTCGCGGTCGCGGTTTTCGTGGTCGCGGCGTGGGTTCTCGTGGCGCGCCTCGGCGGCCCGACATTCGGCACGATCGGGGCGATCGAGAACGACGACCAGGCCTCCTACCTGCCCGCGTCGGCGGAGGCGACCAAGGTGCAGTCGCTGCAGTCGTCGTTCTTCGGGGGCGACACGATTCCCGCGGACATTCTGTTCGTCCGCAGCGGCGGCATCACGACCGCGGATCGCGGTGCGGTCACGGCGATTGCGAGTCGCGTCGGCGAGATCCGCGGCGTTGAATCCGTCAGCCCGCCGATTCCCTCGAAGGACGGCGCGGCCTTTCAGCTGATCGTCTCGGTGGATTCCTCAGCCAACGGCGGCACCGTGGTGGCATCCATGCGTTCCCTGCTGACCGAGCATGAGCCGAGCGGGCTGCGCAGCTGGGTGACGGGGCCGGTCGCGCTCGGTGCGGACTTCGGCGCCGGATTCAGCGGCATCGACGGCGTGCTGCTGGTGGTCGCGCTCGCCGCCGTGTTCCTGATCCTGCTCATCGTCTACCGCTCGGTGCTGCTGCCGATCGTGGTCCTCGCCGCGTCCGGCTTCGCGCTGACCGGCAGCATCCTTGTCGTCTACGCGATCGGGAAGGCCGGGTGGGTGACGGTGACGGGCCAGAGCCGCGGCATCCTGGCGATCCTCGCGATCGGCGCGGCGACGGACTACGCGTTGCTATTGGTGTCGCGCTATCGCGAAGCACTGCTGCGGGAGCAGAGCACGTTGGCGGCGTTGAGCCACGCGTGGCGGCGCACCATCGCGCCGATCGGCGCTTCCGCCGCGACGGTGATCCTCGCCGTGCTCTGCCTCGGCTTCTCCGACCTCAACTCGAACAAAGGGCTCGGGCCGGTCGCGGCGATCGCGATCGCCTTCGCCTTCCTTGCGGCCGTCTCGGCGCTCCCTGCGATGCTGGCGCTGCTCGGCCGCGCCGTGTTCTGGCCGCTCGTGCCGCGAGTGCGTCGCGATGACGAGGGCGCAGCTGTTCGGCGCTCACGGTTCTGGGATGCGGTCACGACGCTGCTCGGCCGCCGGCCGCGCGCCGTGTGGATCATCACCGCGGTCATCCTCGGAGCGCTGGCGACCGGGGTGCTCGGGCTGCAGGCTAGCGGCGTGCCGCAGAGCAAGCTGCTGCTCACGCCCTCGGAGTCCGTCGCGGGTCAGACCGAGCTCGCCAAGCACTTCGATGCGGGCAGCGGCAGCCCCGTCCTCGTCATTGCGCCCGAGACGAAGTACGAGCGGGTGCTCACAGCTCTGCGGGACGTGCCGCACATCGCGTCGGCGACGGTGCTCACGGATGCCGGGACACCGGGTCAGGGCGCGGCGAAGGTGGTCGACGGGCGCGTGCTCATTGAAGGAACGCTCTCCGTGGCATCCGATTCGACGACCGCGCAGACTGCCGTCGCAACGCTGCGGACCCGGCTCGATCGCATCGATCCGAAGATCCTCGTCGGCGGCACCTCGGCCCTCGACCTCGACTCGAACACCGCGGCCCAGCGCGACCTGCGGGTCATCATCCCGATCGTGCTCGCGGTGATCCTGGTGATCCTCGCCCTGCTGCTGCAGTCGCTCGTCGCACCCGTGCTGCTGATCGCGAGCGTGGTGTTGTCCTACGGAGCCACCCTCGGCGTCGCCGCCCTCGCGTTCAACAACGTCTTCCGCTTCGCCGGGGCAGACCCCTCCGTGCCGCTGTTCGGCTTCGTCTTCCTCGTTGCGCTCGGGGTCGACTACAACATCTTCCTCATGACCCGCGTCCGTGAGGAGGTGGCGGTGCGCGGCCACCGCGACGGAGTTCTCGCGGGGTTGCGCGCCACCGGCGGCATGATCACCTCGGCGGGCATCGTGCTCGCCGCCACGTTCGCGGCGCTCACCACCATCCCGATCCTGTTCCTGGTGCAGATCGCCTTCGTTGTCGCATTCGGCGTGCTGCTGGACACTTTCGTGGTGCGCAGCATTCTGGTTCCGGCGCTCGCGATCGACGTCGGTCGCGCCTTCTGGTGGCCGTCCCGGCTCTCGCGCGTCAGGGTGCCGCGGTGACGCCTGCCGTGCGAGCGGCGGTGCTCCGCTGGGGGCTGCCGGTCGGCACGCTGGTCGTCAACATCATCGCCGTGGCCTCCGAGCTGGCCGCGGCCGGGACGGCGATGCCGCGCGCGCTGGGTGCCTACGCGGCAGCTGTGGTGACCGCGGCGCTGCTGATCTGGGGGCGCTCGCGGCCCTTCACCGTCTGCCTCGCGATCCTTGCGGTGTCCCTCGCCCACCACCTGGCCGGCTACCCCGGGCAGGGTCCGGCGTTCGCGCTCTTCCCGGCCGTCTTCCTGCTCGGCAGCGAACCGCGGCCGGCACGCTCGCTGCCGCTCGCGGTCGCGGTGGCGACTGCCTGGGCGGTCATCCCGACACTGCCCCCGCACCCCGTCGCCTGGACCGACTGGGGAGTGCTCGGGCCCGCGCTCGGCATGTGCATCGTCGCGGTCTCCGCCGTGGCGATCGGCGCCTCGGCGCGGCAGGTGCGCGCCGAGCATGCGGCCGAGACCGCGGAGTTGCGCGCCGCCGTCGCCCGTGACATCCACGATGTGCTCGCCCACACGGTCGCTGCCATCGGGATCCAGACCACTCTTGCGCTCGACGCGATCGACGACGACCCCGATCTCGCCAAGGAGTCGATGCGCCGGGCCCGCGAACTCGCGCGCGGCGCGGCACCGCAGCTGCGCACCGCGCTCCTGCAGCTGCGTGAGGACGAGCGGCCCGAGCAGCCCCAGCCGACACTCGCCCTGCTGGACGCCGTGCTCGACGAGGCCCGAGCTGCAGGCTTCGAGGTCGAGCGCAGGATCCGGCTCGAAACGGGCATGATCGACCCCGTGACCGAATTGACGTTCGCACGCGTGGGGCAGGAAGCGGTCACCAATGCGATCCGACACTCCGGAGGGCGCCGCCTGCGCTGCGTGCTCGAGGCGCGCGGCGGCGAGGCCGTGCTCGAGGTCGCCGACGACGGATCCCGACTCCCGGGCCCCGAAGGCCTCGGGATCGCCGGCATGCGCGAGCGCGCCGCCGCGATCGGGGGCCGACTCGAGACTGGACCGGGCCCGACGGGCGGATTCCTGGTGCGCGCCACGATCCCGCTCCGCGCGCGGAGAGGCGGCTGATGGGCATCCGGGTCGGCATCGCCGACGATCAGCCGCTCGTCCGCGCCGGGCTGCGTGCGCTGCTCGAGCGCGGCGGCATCGACGTGGTCGGCGAAGCTGCCGACGGCGAGGAGGCCGTGCGGCTCGCGCGCCGCGAACGGCCCGATGTGCTGCTCATGGACGTGCGGATGCCTGGGCTCGACGGCATTGAGGCGACGGCTCGCATCACCGCCGATGAGACCCTTTCCGCCGTGCATGTCCTCGTCATCACGACCTTCGACCCTGGTGACTACGTGTTCGGCGCCCTGCGCGCCGGAGCGAGCGGGTTCATCGGCAAGGACGCCGATGCGTCCGAACTGCGTCGCGCGGTCGAGGTCGTCGCGGCCGGGCAGGCTCTGCTCGACCCGAACGCTACGCGCCATCTGATCGACCGCGCGCTCAGCGGTCCGACGCCGAGTGTCGCGGCGCAGCGCCGACTCGACGGGCTGACCGCCCGCGAGCTCGACGTCGTCCGACTCGTCGCAGCGGGGCTCTCCAACGACGAGATCGCCGCCCGGCTCGTCATCTCCCCCGCCACCGCACGCACCCACGTCGCGCGGGCGATGATCAAGTCGGGTGCTCGCGATCGGGCGCAACTCGTGATCGCCGCCTTCGAGGGCGGAGTCGCCTGAGCAGGCGGTTTCCCTACTGCGAAGGTGTCCGAGCAGAGGCCGCCGCGGGCGCCCGGTGGTCGGGCAGCCCGTCGAGACGTTGACCCTGACATTCCCGACCGGGGCTGGAGTGAGGACATCCGGCGGAAATCGTTGCAATGACCGCGCCGAAGCCGCACACGTCGCTCAGGAGACGACGACCCGCGTGAACGCCACGGCGTGATCGCTCAGATTGGCGTAGGCGTAGGGCTGCGCACTCGAGTAGATCGCGTGCCGGCCCTCGTCGATCACGATCGTGGCGTCGCCGAACTCGACGGTGAGCCGGCCCGAGGTCACGAAGAGCATCTCGTGCCAGCCGGCGGGGTCGGGTTCCGCGGTGTACCGCTCGCCGGGCCCGAGAACCCAGGCCCAGAGCTGGGCTTCGCTGGTGGCGGGGGCGACGCCGAGCAGCATCGCGGTGCTGGACGAGTCCTGGCCGCGCCACATGACCTCACCGATGGCGGTCGGCGCGGCGGCCGGGCCCGAGACCAGGGCGCTGAAGCTCGTGTCCAACGCCAGGGCGAGTCGGTCCACGGCGGTGAGGCCGATGTTTGCCTCGCCCGCCTCGATGCTGATGATCGTCCGCCTGCTGAGCCCGGATTCCTCGGCGAGCCGCGCCTGGCTGAGGCCGAGCTCCGCACGTCGCCTGCGCACGTTCCCGGCAAGATGCGCGAGCGCGGTGGATGTCGGCCCCTCGACTTGCTGGTGCATAATTCTGCACTTTACTATGTGCATCATGTTGCACATTCGCCGCGCGGGGCGCGCTCTGGGTTTCAGCAGACCGGAGTGGGCGCTGATCGGCATCACCGCCCTCTGGGGCGCGACCTTCCTCATCGTCCATCGGGCGATGGCGACCAGCGGGCCGTGGTTCTTCATCGGGGTGAGGTTCCTGAGCGCCGGCCTGTTCTCCGCCGTGCTGTTCCGGCGCCGCCTGCACGGCGTGACGTGGGTCGAGATCGGGGCCGGGGCCTCGATCGGCGCGGCGATCTATCTCGGCTACGGGCTGCAGACCGCCGGCCTTCAAACGGTCAGCCCCAGTGAGTCCGCGTTCGTGACGGCCTTCTATGTGCCGCTCGTGCCCCTGCTGCAGCTGATCGTGCTCAGGAAGCCGCCGAGCCGTGGGGCCGTCTTCGGCGTGCTGCTCGCGTTCGCCGGGCTCCTGCTGCTCGCCGGCCCGGGGGCGGCCACCATCGGGCTGCGCCCCGGCGAGGTCATGACGCTGCTCAGCACGATCCCCATCGCCGGCGAGGTCATCCTGATCAGCCTGTTCACGGGAACGGTCCGCCTGGCCCAGGTGACGGTCGTGCAGCTTCTGACCGCCGGGCTGCTCGGGCTGGCGACGATGCCCGTCGTGCACGAGGGCGTGCCGCGGCTCTCGTGGGCGTGGGCGCTGCCGGGCGTCGGCCTGGGGCTGGCCAGTGCCGTCATCCAGCTGACCATGAACTGGGCCCAGCGCTCGGTGACGCCCACCCGCGCGACCGCCATCTATGCGGGGGAACCCGTGTGGGGAGGCCTCATCGGCGCACTTGCGGGCGACCGGCTGCCGGCGAGCGCCCTGATCGGCGGCGCCCTGGTGGTCGCGGGTGTGCTCGTGAGCGAGCTGCCGTTCCGACGGAGATCGGTGCAGCCGCCGGCCATCAACGCTCCAGCGACAGCTCCATGAGGGTGTCGGCGCGGAAAAACGGTCGTTGACTCTCCCCTCGGGGGAGGGCCGAACCTCGTTCTTGTCGGGCACGACAGGCACCCGGGCAGAGGGCCCGGTGGCCCGCCCGACATCCACGAACACGAGGAGAAACCATCATGAGCACCACCGCTGCACCCACCTGGGCCGCCGTCAACATCGAGACCACCGACTCCGCCCGACTCGGCGCCTTCTGGGCCGAGGTCCTGCACCGCCCCAGCGTGCCCGGCATCAGCGCCGGCACCGTCGTCCTCGAAGTCCCCGAGGGCGAGGCCGGCATTCAGATGCTGTTCCACGAGGTCGAGGTGAAGCCGGTCGGCAACGCCGGGTACCGCGCCACCCTGCAGACCGAGAGCCACGACGAGGAGATCGACCGGATCACGGGCCTTGGCGCGACCGTCGTCGAGAGCGAGGTCTACGGGCCGCTGCAGGTGACCGTGCTGGCCGACCCCGACGGCAACCCGTTCAACCTCGTCACCGTTCACGCCGAGTGAGGTGTGCCGTCGGCGGTTCCGGGTGCGGTAATCGTGCCCGGAACCGCCGACGCGGTCACCGTGTGTCGGCGTGGGCGGATGTCGCGCGCCGCGTCGACCCGAATCAGCTCTTCAGCGAGCCGGTCGGCTGAACAGGTTGACGAGGTTCCCGTCCGGGTCGCGGAAGAGGACGGAGCGATTGCCCCACGGCATCGTGGTCGGCTCGAGCACGACTTCCGTGAGCTCGTCGCGCAGCCGGGCGAACTCGGCATCGACGTCGTCGACGAGGAACTCCAGGATGACGCTCGCGTTCGCACCCGGGCGCGGCGCGTGCTCACCGAGCATCGCGACCGTGGCCGCCCCGCCGATCGCCAGGGTTCCGGAAGCCGTGCGCAGCTCGGCGAAGACGGGCGCCGACCGTGACGCCGTCGCGCCCGTGACGAGTTCGTAGAAGGCGGCGAGCCGGTCGACGTCGGCGGTGATGATGCGGACGGATGCGAATTCCATGGGGCCCCTCTCTGTTGGCGTTTCCGCCGTGACTTGCCTGACATCCCCAGGGTGACGGGGGCTCGCGACAGCGTGCTGTCGGGGTTTCCCGAATCGGCCGACCATCGGCGGCTGTCAGTCGAAGCGGATCGGGCGCAGCTCGCCGTAGGGGATGTCGAGCTCGTCGGCGGTGATCGCCCGCCGCGGCGGGCGTTCCCCCGTCGCGACCGCTTCGAGCACCCGGTCGCCGCGGAACGAGCGGACGGCCCGGCGCCGGCGGCACCAGGCGACCAGGTACCAGTCCTGGCCCTTGCCGACGTAGCCGAGCGGCTCGACCTCGCGCGTGCTGAGCTTCCCGGCGGCGTCGCGATAGCGCAGGCGCAGGACGCTGTTCTCGCGCAACGCGCGGGCGAGCACCGTCGGCGCGACGTCGCGCTCGTCCTCGAGCAGATGCACGCGAGCGGCGAGCGAGGCGGTGTGCCGGGCATCCTCATCGCTCATCACGGCCGTCAGCTTGCGCGACGCGCTGAGCGCGGCCTCGCGGAACGGGCTGCGCGCGAGCATGCCGAGGCCGATCGACACGGCCAAGGCCTCATCGAGGGTGAGACCGAGCGGTGCAAGGGTGTGCGCGGCGTCGATCGAGTAGCCGCCGGTGCGCCCGGCATCCGCCCAGATCGGAACGCCTGCCGCCTGCAGCGCCGAGATGTCCCGCTCAATCGTGCGCGTCGAGACCTCGAATCGCGCCGCGAGCCGTGCCGCGCTGCGCCGACCGGGGGCCGCGGCGCGCAGTTCCTCGACGAGGGCGTACAGCCGGTCGGTGCGGTTCACCCAGCGACTCTAGCCACGGTGTTCAGCTCACCGGTTCGGCCTTGGTGCGGAACACCGGCCAGCAGACCTCGGTGAAGTGGGTCGGGGCGCCTGCGGCATCCGCCCCGACGACGTAGTTCTCGCGGATCGGACCCTGCACGCCGATCTCGCGCTCGGCCACGAAGGTGCCGAGGGCGCCGTAGGTGCGGTCGAGCTCGCCGATCTCGCCGTGGTGCTCGGTGACCGCCAGCTCGACCCCGGGGATCTCGGTCAGCCTGACCCGTCCGCCGACGGCAGGGCGGCCGCTGACAGGGATGAACGCGGTGACCTCGCCGAGCTCGTCTTCGAAGAACTGGTTCGTGTAGAGGGCGCCGTCGTCGCCGGCGCGGCTGCCCGGGGCCGCCACGATCACCCGCTGCAGCTCCTCGAAAGCGGCGCCCCACCACGCGCCGATGTCTTCCCGGCGCACCCGCTCGATGATCGCGATCGCCGTCATCGTCGGCACCGAGCGGTACGCGACGGCGATGGGGGTCTGCTTCCGCTCGAGCAGGGCGCGCAGCGAGGCGACCGTCTGCTGGGTCTGCCGCAGAGCGGATTCCATGTGCTCCAGGTGCGCGAGGATCAGTCGGTTGCGGCTGTCGGCGTCCGGGGTGTTGACCACTTCCTTGAGCTGCTCGAGCGGCATCTCGAGGTCACGGAAACGGCGGATCGCCTGGCCGACCGGCACCTGGGAGGTCTCGTAGTAGCGATACCCGGTGTACTCGTCGATGAAGGCCGGCTCGAGCAGGCCCATGTCGTGGTAGCGGCGCAGCGCCTTCACGCTCAGATAGGTCATGCGCGAGAAGTCGCCGATGCTCAGCCGCGTGGTCACGCCGCCAGTGTGCTCCCCCCAGGGGGTCGAGCGTGAGAGCAGATCGAACATTGCGGGTCCTTTCATCTGGCCGGATGCCGGCAGCGGCACTCACCCTGCGGCGAGCGGCGCTGCCGGCATCCGTGCCGACCTGGTTACGCCGCGTCGCCGAACGGCAGGATGACCTGCTTGACGCCGCGGGCGCCGTTCATCACGGTGTCGTAGGCCCGGGCGGCGTCCGAGAGCGGCCAGGTCTTCGTGGCCGGCGGGGTGAGCAGGCCGCGCTCGAAGAGCGGTGCCAGCTGGTCGAAGACGCGCGCGCCCTCGGCGCCGTCGATGAACAGGCTGGCCAGACCCGTGACGTGCCGGTCGTGGCTGTAGATCTCCGTCGGGTCGAACTCGACGCGCGAATTGTTCAGCAGGCCGACCATGCGGCCGCCGAAACGCAGGCTCTTGATGGTGGGCTCGAAGAGCTCGCCGCCGATCGCGTCGAGCGCCGCGTCGACGCCCTTCCCGTCCGTGAGCGCCAGGACGGCCTCGGTGAGGTCGCCCGCGGTGGTGTCGATGACATCCTGGGCTCCCTCGACCGGGCGTCGGCCCGCGACGATCGGGCGAGCGCCGCGCCAGCGCGCGATGTCCGCCGCGGCCTGCCCGACGAGGCCGGCGCCGCCGTTGAGCAGGATCGTCTCGCCGGGCTGCAGATCCATGATCTTGATGAGTGCCTGCCAGGCCGTGATGTACGGGCGGCCGACGGCCCCGGCCTCGACCATGCTGAGGTTCTTCGGCTTCCGTGAGAGCCACGTGCTGGGCAGCGCCACGTACTGCGCGTGCGCGCCCGGGCGCTTCCAGCTGAGGTAGGCCTGGCTGCCCCAGACCTCCTGGCCGTAGAGCTCGCCCTCCGAGACGACGACGCCGGCGAAGTCGATGCCGGGGACGATGGGCAGGGGCGAGCCGAGGAAGCCCGCGGCGACGGCGACGTCGATCGGGTTCACGCCGGAGGCCTGTACCTGCACGAGCACCTCCCCTGCGGCGAGCACGGGCAGGGGCTCGGGGCGCACGACGATCGCCTCGGCGGGCGAACCGGCGGCGTGCAGGACGGCGGCGTCCATCTGCTGGTCGGTGATGGCGTTCATTGTTGACTCTCTTTCGCTTCAGTGGGTTGGCCGCTCGTCTGCTGATCTGCGGCGATGAGCCCACGCTCAGCCCTCCCCCGGCGGGAGAGTCAAGCGGTGCTTTTCGAGAGCCTCGTCGGGCACAGATTCTGTTGTGGGGCATATCGGATGCCGGCATCCGATATGCCCCACAGTCGAAAATGTGCCCCTCAGCCGGCGAGCGCGTCGTGCGCCGCGCGCGCCGCGAAGACGTCGTCCATGTGCTGCTCGGCCCAGAGCTTGATGCCGCGCACGAGCCCGTGCAGCGAGAGGCCGAGATCGGTGAGCTCGTAGCTCACGGTGACCGGCACGGTCGGCGTGACGGTGCGGGTGATGAGTCCGTCGCGCTCGAGCGAGCGCAGGGTCTGGGTGAGCATCTTCTGGCTCACGCCGGCGAGCACGCGCGAGAGCTCGGAGAAGCGCATCGGACGGGGCTCGCCCGTGCAGTCCGGGCCGCTGCCGAGCGCCGCGATGACGAGCGTGACCCATTTGTCGGCGATGCGGTCGAGAAGCTTGCGGCTGGGGCAGACGTCGAGGAACGCGTTGTACTCCGCCTTCGCCGCCGCGCGCTGCTGGTCTGCCGTCATGGTCGCCATCGTTCTGCTCCTGTCCGCTCGGGTGACATAGGCACCCGGAAGTGTGTACTTCCCAGTGGGAAGTTACCTATCAATAGTGGAGGAAAGGTGTTCCGAACACCAGACCACTCACCCACGACGAAAGGCAGACATGAGCGCACCCTCCACGACACTCCCCGGCGGCACCTGGGCCCTGGGCGACCTCGAGGTCGCCCGGTTCGGCTACGGAGCCATGCAGCTCGCCGGGCCCTGGGTGATGGGGCCGCCGGCCGACCGCGATGCGGCGCTCGCCGTGCTGCGCGAAGCGGTCGCGCTCGGCGTCACCCACATCGACACGAGTGAGGCATACGGCCCGCGCTTCACCAACGAGGTGATCCGCGAGGCGCTGCACCCCTACCCGGCCGACGTGCGCATCGCGACCAAGGTCGGCGGCGCACGCGACGCTCAGGGTGGTTGGCCCACGGCGCGCGAGCCCGATCAGCTGCGCCGCCAGATCGAGGACAACCTCGAGACCCTCGGCGTCGACCGGCTCGACCTCGTCTACCTGCGCCTCGGCGACGCGCAGGGCCCGGTCGCGGAGCCCGTCGGCCCGGCCTTCGAGACCCTGGTCGGGCTGCAGCGACAGGGCGTCATCCGCCACCTCGGGTTGAGCAACGCGCTGCCCGAGCAGATCGCCGAGGCGCGGGCCATCGCGCCGATCGTCGCCGTGCAGAACATGTACAACCTGGCATCCCGTCACGATGACGCGCTCATCGACGATCTTGCGCGCGACGGCATCGCGTACGTGCCGTTCTTCCCGCTCGGCGGCTTCACGCCGCTGCAATCGGATGCCCTGTCCGCGGTCGCCGCACGGCTCGGCTCGACGCCGATGTCGGTCGCTCTGGCGTGGCTGCTGCGGCGTTCGCCGAACATTCTGCTGATCCCCGGCACGTCGTCGGTCGCGCACCTGCGTGAGAACACCGCCGGTGCGGGGTTCGTGCTCTCGGCCGACGACCTCGCTGAGCTCGACCGCCTCGGCGGCTGAGCGGCCTCGTCGGGCACAGATTCTGCTGTGGGGCATACCGGATGCCGGCATCCGGTATGCCCCACAGTCGGAAATGTGCCGCTCAGGGGTGCGTGTCGGTGATCGCGATGATGCGGTCGAGGCGCGCGAGCGCGGCCCGGAGCTGTTCGAGCTTCTCGCTGATCCGGGTGCGCTCGGCCCGCAGCATCCGCCGCTGCTCCGCATCGGTGTGGCCGGTCTCGATGCAGGGCAGCAGCTGCGCGACATCCGCGCTCGTCAGCCCCGCCGCGTACATGTCCTGGAAGAAGCGCACGCGCTCGACGTCGCCGAGCGGGAAGAGGCGTTGGCCCGACGGGCTGCGCTCGGGCTCGAGCAGGCCCTGCTCCTCGTAATAGCGCAGCGCGCGCACGCTGACGCCGGCGCGCTCGGCCAATTCGCCTATGCGGATGGCCTCGGTCGCGGTCTCCATATTTGCCTCTCACGTCAACGTCAGGTTTTACGGTACCCGACATGGACATCCTCAACACCACCGCCCTCGTCACCGGAGCCAATCGAGGCATCGGCCTCGCCTTCGTCCGCGAGCTGCTCGATCGCGGCGCGACCCGCGTCTATGCCGGCGTGCGCCGCCCCGAATCCCTGGACGGCCTCGGCCTCGACCCTGCGCGGGTCACCCCGCTGCGCCTCGACATCACCGACCCCGAGCAGATCGCGGCCGCGGCGGATGTCGCGCGCGACGTCACCCTGCTGATCAACAACGCGGGCATCTCGACCTATCAGGGCCTGATCACGGGCGATCTCGACAAGGTCCGGCTCGAGATGGACACCCACTACTTCGGCACCCTCGCGATGGTGCGCGCCTTCGCGCCCGTGCTCGCGGCGAACGGCGGCGGGGCGATCCTGAACATGCTCTCGGCGCTGTCGTGGCGCACCTTCCCCGGGGCGACCGCCTACGGCGCCGCGAAGGCGGCGGCGTGGAGCATGACCGACGGCATCCGTCTCGAGCTCGCCGGGCAGGGCACGCTCGTCACGGGCCTGCACGTCGGGGCGGTCGACACCGACATGATGGCCGGCTGGGACATCCCCAAGGTCGACCCCGCCGCGCTCGTGCGCGCCGGGCTGGACGCGATCGAGGCGGGTGCCGCAGAGGTCCTCGCCGATGAGACGGCCGCCGAGGCGAAGGCCGCGCTCGCCGTGGACCCCGACACGCGGTACCGCGAGCTGCTCGCGTCGATCGGCGCGTAGTCGGGCACTTTTTCCACTGTGGGGCATATCGGATGCCGGCATCCGATATGCCCCACAGTCGGAAATGTGCCGCACGGAACTGAAAAGCACGGGTGCCCCGTTCGGGGCAAGGTGGGTACGCTCGAACCGTGGCCCAGGATCAGCTGTTCGCCGACGTGCACGCCGTCCTCTTCGACCTGGACGGGGTGCTGACCCCCACCGCCGAGGTGCACAGGCGGGCGTGGGCCCGGTTGTTCGGCGACTACTTCGCGAAGGTCGGCGCGGCGCCGTACCAGGAGGCCGATTACTTCGCCCACATCGACGGCAAGCCGCGCTACGACGGCGTGCGCGACGAGCTCGTGGCCCACGGCATCACGCTGCCCGAGGGCGACCCGAGCGACGCGCCCGACGCCCTGACCGTGTGCGGGCTCGGCAACCGCAAGAACGCCGAGTTCAACCGCGAGCTCGCGGAGCACGGCGTGAGCGCCTACCCCGGTTCGCTCGCCTTCCTCGACGCGGTCGACGAGTCGGGCATCCCCTCGGCCGTCGTCTCCAGCTCGGTGAACGCGCCGGCCGTGCTCGCGGCCGCCGGCATCGCCGACCGGTTCGTCACCGTCGTCGACGGCGCCGTCGCACGAGAGAACGGCCTCGCCGGCAAGCCCGACCCCGCGACCTACGCCTACGGCGCGCAGCTGCTGGGCGCGGATGCCGCGCGCTCGGTCGTCGTCGAAGACGCCACTTCGGGCGTCGCCGCAGGCCGTGCCGGCGGCTTCATCGTGATCGGCGTCGACCGCGGCACGGGCCGCGAGGCGCTGCTCGCCGAGGGCGCCGACATCGTGGTCGAAGACCTCGCCGAGCTGGTGGAGACCTGGCGCGGCACCGTCGTCACGCCCCGCAAGTAGCCGAGAGACCAAGGAGAGCAATGCGACGTTCGGCGACCGACCCCCTGGACCGCGACCGCTTCCCGATCGACGAGTGGGCCCTCGTCGAGAGCGAGTTCTCGGGCTTCGACCTCGGCAACACCGAGACGCTGTTCGCTGTCGGCAACGGCTACATCGGCCTGCGCGGCAACTACGAGGAGGCGCGCGAGGGCGTCACCCAGGGCACCTTCGTGAACGGCTTCCACGAGACCTGGCCGATCAGGCACGCCGAGGACGCGTACGGCTTCGCGCACGTCGGGCAGACGATCGTGAACGCGCCGGATGCCAAGGTCATCCGCCTCTACGTCGACGACGTCCCCTTCAAGATCTCGGAGGCCGAGCTGCTGTCGTACGAGCGGCGGCTCGACTTCGTCGAGGGCGTGCTCGTGCGCGAGCTCGAGTGGCGCACGCCGAGCGGGCGCCGGGTGCAGATCACCTCGCGGCGCCTGGCATCCTTCAGCGACCGCCACCTGGCGATGATCGACTACGAGGTGACCGTCCTCGATGCGGACGCCTCGGTCGTGCTCTCGAGCCAGATCATCAACCGGCAGGACCGACAGGACGATTACGGCATCGGCGGCCCGAGCCTCGGGGACGAGGGCTTCGACCCCCGCAAGGCCGAGTCGTTCACGGGGCGGGTGCTGCAGCCGCGGCTCAAGCGGAACTCGGGCGGCCGCAGCCTGCTCGGCTACCGCTGCACGAACTCGCACATGACGATCGCGATCGCCGCCGACCACGTGATCGACACGGCGAACGAGGTGACGCAGTCGTACGCCCTCGAAGACGACCTGGCGAAGCAGGAGTACCGCATCCACGCCCGTGCCGGCGTGCCGATCCGGCTGACGAAGCTGCTGAGCTACCACACGAGCCACGCGGTGCCCGTGCGCGAGCTCGCCGACCGCTGCGACCGCACCCTCGACCGGGTGCGCGAGCGGGGCATCCGCCAGATCTACGAAGACCAGCGCGTGTGGCTCGACGACTTCTGGCAGCGATCGGATGTCGAGATCCTCGGTCGCCCGAGCGAGCAGCAGGCCGTGCGCTGGAACGTCTTCCAGCTCGCGCAGGCCACGGCCCGCGCCGACGGCCTCGGGGTGCCGGCGAAGGGCGTCACGGGCTCGGGCTACGGTGGCCACTACTTCTGGGACATGGAGATCTACGTCCTCCCGTTCCTGACGTACACGAACCCGACGGCGGCCCGGAACGCACTGCGCTTCCGGCACAGCCTGCTCGACGCGGCGCGTCAGCGGGCGAACGAGCTGAGCCAGCACGGGGCGCTCTTCCCGTGGCGCACGATCAACGGGCAGGAGTCGTCGGCGTACTACGCCGCGGGCACCGCGCAGTACCACATCGACGCCGACATCTCGTATGCGCTCGGGCAGTACATCAACGCGTCGGGCGACGAGGCGTTCCTGTATTCCGAGGGCATCGACATCCTCATCGAGACCGCGCGCATGTGGGCCGACCTCGGCTTCTGGCGCATCAACGGCGGCGAGGTGTTCCACATCCACGGTGTGACGGGCCCCGACGAGTACACGACCGTCGTCAACGACAACCTGTTCACGAACGTCATGGCGCGCTGGAACCTGCGCGCCGCCGTGAGCGCGGTGCGCACCGTGCAGGAACGGGACCCGAGCGCCTACCGCCGGGTCGTCACCCGCCTCGGCCTGGGCGACGACGAGGTGGTCGAGTGGTCGCGTGCCGCCGAGGCCATGCACATCCCGTACGACGAGAACCTCGGCATCAACCCGCAGGACGCGCAGTTCCTCGAGAAGGAGCTGTGGGACCTGCCGAACACCCCGCCCGAGAAGCTGCCGCTGCTGCTGCACTACCACCCGCTCGTCATCTACCGCTTCCAGGTGTTGAAGCAGGCGGATGTCGTGCTCGCGCTCGTGCTGCAGGGCAACCAGTTCTCGGCCGAGCAGAAGCTCGCCGACTTCAAGTACTACGACCCGCTGACCACGGGCGACTCGACGCTCTCGGCCGTCGCGCAGTCGATCATCGCGGCCGAGGTCGGCTACAGCCAGCTCGCGGTCGACTACTTCCTCGACGCCGCCTACGTCGACCTCGCCGACCTGCACAACAACGTGGTCGACGGGGTGCACGTCGCGTCGGCCGGCGGCATCTGGGGTGCGCTCGTGTGGGGCTTCGGCGGTGTGCGCGACTACGAGGGCGTGCTCACGATGGACCCGCGCCTGCCGGCCGGGTGGGAGGG
This sequence comes from Microbacteriaceae bacterium, assembly GCA_009780695.1. Taxonomy (GTDB): domain Bacteria; phylum Actinomycetota; class Actinomycetes; order Actinomycetales; family Microbacteriaceae; genus Gryllotalpicola. The sequence continues at coordinate 388,578 of WQZN01000001.1, read as the reverse complement.
CATCCGCTATCGCCTCAACATCAAGGGCGCTCGCCTGCGCGTCGAGCTGCGCCGCGAGAGCGTGCAGCTGCGCGTCGAGGAGGGCGAGAGCGTCGAGGTGACGATCCGCGGCGAGCGGATGACGGTGACCGCCGGCCAGCCGGTGCTGGTCTCGCTCGACGGCCAGGGCCCGATCCGCCACGGCTCGCCGAGCGCGAGCGCCATCCGCGGCGAGCTGCGCCCCGACGGCTCGGTGATGACCGCGTCGATCCCGACCCTGGCCGCCGACGACCCGGCGCCGACGACCGGGACGATGCCCGTGGTGGTGCCGCCGCAGGGCGGCTGAGACCGGCGGCGCGGCATCCCGCTGCGCTCAGGCAAGCCACAACAGCGCGCGAACTAGACTGGCCTCGACCCCCCAACACGTCGAGAAAGGGTGCGCGTGGCCGCTCGCTACTGGCTCTTCCAGCTGGTTCGCGCCATCGTCGCAGCCGCCGCGGGCATCGCGATCACCCTCGATCAGGACCACACCGCCGCCTACGGCATCGGCATGTTCGCGGCGTTCGCGATCGTCGCCGGCCTCGTGGTCGCCGCATTCTGGTTCGTGGCGGGTGTCGCCGACCGCGCGCTCTGGCTCGTGCAGGGCCTGCTCGGCGTCGCCGCGGGCGTCGTGACGCTCGTGCTGCACACGGGCGGCATCGGCGCGCTGCTCTACGGCGTGAGCGTCTGGGCACTGCTGACCGGCGCGGCCGAGCTCGTCGGCGGCTGGCGGGCGCGGCGCGGGGCATCCGAGTTCACGATCTCCGCCGCGCGCGACCGCATGGTCGTCGGCGCCGCCACGGTCGTGCTCGCGATCGTCTACCTGGTCATCCCCGCCGAGCACCGACTCGTCGTCGGACTGTTCGGCGCATACGCCATCGTCCTCGGCGTCTATCTCGCGATCGGCGCGTTCTCGCTCAGGTGGGCGAGGCCGGTCGGGGCGGCAGAGCAGAACACGGAGTCCCACGCATGAGCGCCAAGAAGAACGCCCCCGCAGCAGGCCGCACGCCGTCCGCGCGCGAGGTGCTGCGCCCCGCCGAGCTCGTCGGCGGCTCGGCCGGGCTCGCGCTCTTCGGCGGCCTGATCATGTGGGTGTCGACGCGCACGCTGCTCGTCGGCGCGATCGGGTTCGGCGTGATCTTCATCGTCGCGCTGGTCGTCATCGCGCTGTTCGTGCAGTCGATCAAGCCGGATGCCAGCGAGCAGGCCGACCTCGCCGAGCAGGACGCCCGGCACGGCGGCACCCGCCCGGTGCTCGCCGACAAGCCCGAGCCCGAGCAGCACGAAGGGCACTAGTCGGGGCCAGCCGTACTGCCCCGGCAGGTTGTCGTCGGGTCGGGCTTCCTCGGTCGTCGAAAAGTCGTCCTCTGGCGGGCTGGTCGGCGATCTATCGACGACTGCTGGGGTCGTCGCCCCGGCCAGTCGTCGGAAAGTCGGCTTATCGAGGCGGATAAGTCGACTTTCTGACGACCGCGGGTGCGGCTCGGCTCAGCCGAGGTGGCCGAGCAGCGCGGGTGCGACGCCGATGTAGGTGGCCGGCGTGAGGGCGAGCAGGCGGGCCTTCGCCTCGTCGCCGATCTCGAGGCCCGAGACGAACTCGGCGAGCTCGGGGGCGCCGACGCGGTGGCCGCGGGTCAAGTCCTTGAGGACGGCGTAGGGGTCGGCGATCGTCGAGCGGCCGGCGACGACCTCGGCGCGGATGACGGTCTGGATGGCCTCGGCGAGGACCTCCCAGTTGCCGTCGAGGTCGGCCGCGAGCGCGTTCTCGTCGAGCGCGATCTCGCCGAGGCCGCGCTCGAGGTTGTCGAGCGCCAGCAGCGAGTGGCCGAAGGCGACGCCGATGTTGCGCTGCGTCGTCGAGTCGGTGAGGTCGCGCTGCAGGCGCGTCGTGACGAGCGTCGCGGCGAGCGAGTCGAGCAGCGCGGACGAGATCTCGAGGTTCGCCTCGGCGTTCTCGAAGCGGATCGGGTTGATCTTGTGCGGCATCGTCGACGAGCCCGTCGCGCCGGCGACCGGGATCTGGCGGAAGTAGCCGAGCGAGATGTAGGTCCAGACATCCGTCGCGAGGTTGTGCAGGATCCGGTTCGCGTGCGCGACCTTGCCGTAGACCTCGGCCTGCCAGTCGTGCGACTCGATCTGAGTGGTCAGCGGGTTCCAGGTCAGGCCGAGGCCCTCGACGAACTCGCGGCTGATCGCTGCCCAGTCGGCGGACGGCTCGGCGACGAGGTGCGCGGCGAAGGTGCCGGTCGCGCCGCTGAACTTGCCCAGGTACTCGGATGCCTCGAGCTGAGCGAGCACGCGCTGCAGGCGGTACACGAACACCGCGAGCTCCTTGCCCATGGTGGTGGGCGTCGCGGGCTGACCGTGGGTGCGCGAGAGCATCGCGGCATCCTTGTGCCGCTCGGCGAGCCCCGCGAGTTTGGCCGTGACGACCTGCGCCTTGGGAAGCCAGACCTCTTCGAGCGCCGCCTTCACGGTGAGCGCGTAGGAGAGGTTGTTGATGTCCTCGCTCGTGCACGCGAAGTGGGTGAGCTCGGCGATCGCGTTCAGGCCCAGGCGGTCGAGCTCGGCGCGGATCAGGTACTCGACGGCCTTCACGTCGTGGCGGGTCTTCGCCTCGATCTCGGCGAGCGTGTCGATCTGCTCCTGGCCGAAGCCCACCGCGAACGCCCGCAGAGCCTCCGTCTGCTCGTCCGTGAGCGGGGCCGCGCCGAACATCCCGTGGGAGGTCAGGTAGATCAGCCACTCGACCTCGACGTGCACGCGGGCGCGGTTGAGGCCTGCCTCGGAGAGGTGGTCGCCCAGCGCTGCGACGGCGGCGCGGTAGCGGCCGTCGAGCGGGCTGATCGGCTGAGGCGGCAGGGCGGGCAGCTGGTTCATCGGCTTCGGTTCCTTGCTTAGCGGCGGGGGTCGTGCTTGAGGGCGGGCTCGAGCTGGTGCACGAGGCCGGCGCACGCCTGCTCGACCTGGTCGAGCACGGCGTCGAACATGGCGTCGTCCGAGTAATAGGGGTCGGGGACGTCGAGGTTGTCGCCGTGGTGCGGCGCGAAATCCATGAGGAAGGCGATCTTCGACTGGTCCTCGGGCGTGGCCGCCCAGTGGTCGAGGATGCGCCGATGGCTGCGATCGAGGGCGATGACGAGGTCGAGCTGGTCGAACCAGTCGGGGTCGAACTGGCGCGCCCGATGGGTGGCGCCGTCGTAGCCGCGACGCTGCAGGGCCTCGACCGTGCGGTGGTCGGCCGGCTCGCCGACGTGCCAGTCGCCGGTGCCGGCGGAGCTCGACGCGATGCGATGGCCGATGCCGGCCTTGGCGGCGAGGTCGCGGAAGACGACTTCGGCCATGGGTGAGCGGCAGATGTTGCCGCTGCACACGAAGCACACCCGGAACAGGTCGGGGGCGGCCTCGTCATCGGTGGGCGAGGCGAACGTCACACCCTCATTCTGCCGTACTGCCTGGGGGAACTCCCCCTCCACAGTCCTCGCCGGGCGGTGCTTGTGCACGGATGCCACGAGCCGCCGCCTCGAGGTCGGCGGGTGCTGGCATCCTGGCTCGCACCCACCCCGCGCCGGAGTGGACGAGATGACCGAGCTCAACGACGCCGATCGCGAGGTGCGACGCGCCGAGTTGCGCGCCCGGGTGCGCGCCCTCGAAGACGAGTGCCGCGTGCTGCGCGCGGGCCTGCCCGGCGTCGACCGGTGGCACGGTCTCGCCGGGGCGACCTATCGCCTGCGGGTCGCGCGGCTGCGAGCGGGGGTCGAGACGGTGCTCGCCTGGCTCGACGAGGGCCGGGGTGCCCTGTGAGCATCCAGGTCTCGGGCGGCGACCGGCTCGTCGTCGCCGCGGAAGAGCTGCTCGGGGCGCGCGACGACCTCGTCCTGTTCGCGGAGCGCGCCCGCGCCGCCGGGGCCGAGACCCGTGCCGTGTCGGCGGCCGCGCGGGCGCTCGCGCCCGGCGCGGTGTGGCGGCTCGAGCCCGCACAGGACAGGCTGGTCTGGCTCGCGGTCGAGGCGCGGGCCCTCGCGGCCGAGCTGCGGCTCGCCGCCGAGGCCTATGCCGTGGCGGAACGGGCCGCGCTCGCCCGGCAGCACGCGCTTGAGCTGGCGCTGCTGCGTGCCCTGCAGCTGCTTCCCGGCGGCGCGCTCGACGAGGGCGCGGTCACGGTGGCGCAGTCGGGCGCGGCGTTCCGGGCATCCGCCCCCGCCGGGTTCGCCGACCTCGCCGCGCGCATCCCGGACGCGGGGCCCGATGCGCCGCAGGTGCGGGTCGAGCGCTATGCGTTGGACGACGGATCGGTGCACTGGGTCGTGTACTCGGCGGGCACGTCGTCGTGGTCGCCGTTCCCCGGGGCCGACCCCTGGGACCTCACGTCGAACGTCGTCGGGGTCGCGGCGGGCGGCGCCGAAGCCGGCTCGAGCGCGGCGACGCTGTCCGCACTGCGCGAGGCCGGATGGGTGCCGGGCGAGTCGGTGCTGCCGGTGGGGCATTCGCAGGGCGGCATCGTCGCGACGGCGCTCGCGACGAGCGGGGCCGCGGCGTCGCCGCTGCTCGTGACGTTCGGCTCGCCGACGCGCGAGGTGCGCGCGCCGGCGGGCACGCTCGACGTGGCGGTCGAGCACACCGAAGACCCCGTGCCGGGGCTCGGCGGCAGCCTCGGGGTCCCGGGTGACAGGCGTGTCGTCGTGCGGGAGGCCGGGCCGCCGGTTCCCGGCACGGGCCCGCTGCCCGCGCACGCGATGGCCGGGTACCTGCAGACGGCGCAGGCGATGGACGCCTCCGCCAATGAGCGGCTGCTCACCGCACGCGGGGTGCTCGAGGGCTTCACCGGCGGGAAGGACGCGCAGGTGACGCTCTGGCTGGGCGAGCGGGTGCCGCCCGTGCCGGGCGGCGCCGACGGCCGCGGAGCGATCGGTCGCGGGGCACCGGCTAGCGGGTCTGGCGCTTGGTGAGCGGGCGGAAGAAGAGGCCGACGATCCAGCTGATGATGCCGAGCACGAGAGCGCCGAGCACACCCCACCAGAACCCGTCCACCTGCAGGCCGAAGTGCAGCCAGTGCTCGCTGATCAGGTCGACGATCAGGAACAGGATGCCGTTCACGATGAGCGAGAAGAGGCCCAGCGTGAGGATGTAGAGCGGGAACGCCACGATGCGCAGCACGGTGCCGACGATGCCGTTCACGATGCCGAAGACGAGCGACAGCACGATGAAGGTCCAGAACAGGGCCCAGTTCGACGAGCGGTCCCAGGCGTGCACATGAACACCGGCGACGATGAGCGTCGTGAGCCACAGCGCGAACGCGTTGATCAGGAGTTTCACGAGGAAGCGCATGGGGGCAGTCTGGCAGTTGCGCCGCTACGTTTGAAGAGTGTCCGAGAACGTGAGGCTCCGCCCCGAGATCGCCGCGCTCACCGCGTATTCGCAAGGGCGCTCGCCCTCGCCCGACGGATTCAAGCTGTCGAGCAACGAGAGCCCGTTCCCGGCGTTGCCCGGGGTGCTCGACGCCGCGACGGCGCACGTCGACCTCAATCGCTACCCCGACGGTGCCGCGATCGCCCTGCGCACGCGCCTGGCCGACCGCTTCGGCGTCGAGTTCGGCGAGGTCATCGTCGGCTCGGGCTCGTCGTCGCTGCTGCAGCAGCTCTTCCTCGCCGCGGCGGCGCCCGGGGACGAGATCGTCTATGCCTGGCGCTCCTTCGAGGCCTACCCGGGCTTCGTCACCGTCACCGGCGCGACGAGCATCCAGGTGCCGCTCACCGAGGCGCTCGAGCACGATCTCGACGCGCTCGCCGCAGCGGTGAACGACCGCACGCGCGTCGTCGTCGTGTGCTCGCCGAACAACCCGACCGGCCCTGCCGTAGAGGGCGCCGCCTTCGAGGCGTTCATGGCGAAGGTGCCCGCCGAGGTGCTCGTCGTGCTCGACGAGGCCTATCGCGAGTTCGTCACCGACCCGGCCGCCGTGGACGGCGAGCAGCTCATCGGCCGCTATCCGAACCTCGTCATCACACGCACCTTCTCCAAGGCATACGGACTCGCCGGCTTGCGCATCGGCTACGCGATCGGCCCGGCGCGCCTGCTCGCGGCCGCACGCGCGACGGCGATCCCGTTCGCGGTGACCGAGTTCGGCTTCGCGGCGGCGCTCGCGAGCCTCGACCGCCAGCCGCTGCTCGACGCGCGTGTGGCCGAGATCACGCGGCGGCGCGACGCGCTGCGCGCAGCGCTGCTCGAGCAGGGGTGGGACGTGCCACAGGCGCAGGGCAACTTCGTCTGGCTGCCGACGGGCGAGCGGACGGCGGCTGCGGCGGACGCCTTCTTCGACGCCGACATCGCGGTGCGCCCGTTCGGCGTCGAGGGCATCCGCATCTCGATCGGCGAGGAGGCGTCCCTCGAGCGCATCGTCGCCGTCGCGGCGGCGCTGATCGCCGGTTGACCGAACAGGACGCCTCCGCCGCGGGCAATTGATAATCGTTTTGACAATCATTATCAATAAGGCGTAACGTCGAAGCGTGAACCGCTCTCGACTCGTCGCACCCATCGCCGCACTCTCGGCGGCCGCCCTGGTCGCTTTGGCGCTCGCCGGTTGTTCGGCCCAGGTCGCCGGCCCGAGCGATGCGACGAAGACCGGAACGATCTCGGTCGTGGCATCGACCGATGTCTGGGGCTCGGTCGTGAGCGCTGTCGGCGGCGATCACGTCGTGGTGACCTCGATCATCGATGACCCCTCCAAGGACCCGCACGAGTACCAGGCGGACGCGCGCAACCAGCTCGCCATCGCCCGTGCGAATGTCGTGGTCGCGAACGGCGGCGGCTACGACGATTTCGTGACGACCATGGTGAAGGCCGCCAACCGGCACCCCACGGTGCTGACGGCCGCCGACATCTCGGGCTACGACCAGCACCCGAGCACGGGCTCCTTCAATGAGCACGTCTGGTACGACTTCCCGACCGTGCAGAAGGTGGCGGACCAGCTGGCGACGACCTTCGCGCAGGCCGATCCGAAGTACGCCGCGGACTTCCGCGCCAACGCGATGGCCTTCGACGCCAAGCTCGCGGACCTCGAGGCCACCGAGGCGCAGCTCAAGAACGCGCACGCCGGCGACGAGGTGACGATCACCGAGCCCGTCCCGCTCTATATGCTCGACGCGATCGGGCTGAAGAACGTCACGCCCGTCAAGTTCAGTGAGGCGATCGAGAACGGCACGGATGTCGCGCCGATGGTGCTGCAGCAGACCCTCGCCCTCTACCGCAGCGGCCACGTGAAGCTGCTCGCCTACAACGAGCAGACCACCGGAGCCCAGACTCAGGTCGTGCTCAATGCGGCGAAGAAGAACGGTGTCGCGGTCATCCCGGTCACAGAGACGCTGCCCGCGGGCGAGAATTACATTCAGTGGATGACCGCGAACCTCGACGCGATCGGGAAGGCGCTCGGTGACTGAGCCGATGATCGATCTCCAGAGCCGTGAGGGCGCGGGCGGTGCGCCCGCCCTCGAGCTGCGCGGTGCCACGTTGCGCTTCGATCGGCGCACGCTGTGGAACGGGCTCGACCTCGAGGTGAAGCCCGGCGAGTTCATCGCGGTGCTCGGGGCGAACGGCTCGGGCAAGACGAGCCTGCTGCGTGTCATCCTCGGCCGTCAGAAGCTCAGCGCCGGCGAGGTGCGCGTCGGCGGCGAGCCCGTCACGGCGGGCAACCCGCGCATCGGCTACGTGCCGCAGCAGAAACTCGCCGACGAGGGCACGCCGCTGCGCGCCCGCGACCTCGTCGGCCTCGGCATCGACGGCCGCACCTGGGGCTTCCTGCCGAGCCGCGCCAAGCGGGCCAAGGTCGACCGGCTGCTGGCGGATGTCGGCGCCACCGCCTATGCCGACGTGCCGGTCGCCACGCTCTCCGGCGGCGAGCAGCAGCGCCTGCGGATCGGCCAGGCGCTGGCATCCGACCCCGATCTGCTCCTCGCCGACGAGCCGCTCGCGTCGCTCGACCTCGCCAATCAGCGCGCGGTCAGCGAGCTCATCGACCGGCACCGCCGGCAGCGCGGCTTCGGGGTGCTGTTCGTGACGCACGACGTGAACCCGGTGCTCGGCATGGTCGACCGCGTCCTCTACCTCGCGGGCGGCCGCTTCAAGGTCGGCACGCCCGACGAGGTGCTGCGCAGCGAGGTGCTGAGCGACCTGTACGGCTCCCCCGTCGACGTGCTCCGCGCGCGCGGTCGCATCATCGTGGTCGGCACGCCCGACGGCGGCCACGCCCCGCACGACGAGCACCACGATGCCGGCCATCAAGAGGTCTGCGACCACGACCCCGAGGCCGAGACCCAGGCGGTCGCGCTGTGATGCACCTCACCGACCTCTGGAACCAGATCTTCGACTTCACCGACTACGGCCAGCTGCTCGTGCTGCTGCGCAACTCGGTCATCGCGGGCGCCGTGCTGGGCCTCCTCGGCGGCCTCATCGGCGTCTTCGTGATGAGCCGCGACATGGCCTTCGCGGTGCACGGCATCAGCGAGCTCTCGTTCGCCGGCGCCTCGGCGGGCCTGCTGCTCGGGGTGGGCGTCGTGCAGGGCTCGATCATCGGCTCGCTCGTCGCGGCCCTGTTGATCGGCGTGCTCGGGTCGCGGGCGCGCGACCGGAACAGCGTCACGGCCGTGCTCATGCCGTTCGGCCTCGGCCTCGGCATCCTGTGCCTCGCGCTCTACCCCGGCCGCAGCGCCAACAAGTTCGGCTTGCTCACCGGCCAGATCGTGGCGATCGACGACCCGCAGATCGGCTGGCTGATCGCGATCGCGGTGGTCGTCCTGATCGGTCTCGCGATCGTCTGGCGCCCGCTGACCTTCGCGTCGATCGATGCGGATGTCGCAGCCGCCCGCGGCGTGCCCGTCCGCGCCCTCTCGATCGTCTTCATGCTGCTGCTCGGCCTCACGGTCGCCGTCTCGGTGCAGATCGTGGGCGCGCTGCTCGTGCTGTCGATCCTCGTGACGCCCGCGGCCGCCGCCCTCAAGCTCTCGTCGTCACCGCTCGTGGTCCCGCTGCTGAGCGTGGCGTTCGGCGTCACGTCGATGGTCGGCGGCATCCTGCTCGCCCTCGGCGGCTCGGTGCCCATCAGCCCCTACGTGACCACGATCTCGTTCGCGATCTACGTGGTCTGCCGCATCATCGCGGGTGCCCGCCGGCGTCGCGGCGTGTCCGGGCGGCGGATGCCGGTCGCCGCCGTTCCCCGTGAGGAGGTCGCCGCGTGAACGCCGCGAAGAGCGCCCCGAAGCGCAACACCTGGCAGCGCGAGGCCGTGCGCGAGGCGCTCGGCGAGTCCGACGGCTTCATCAGCGCGCAGTCGCTGTTCTCCACCCTGCGCGACGGCGGCTCGCCCATCGGGCTGGCGACGGTCTACCGCGCGCTCTCCTCTCTCGCGGTCGAGGGCGAGGCCGACTCGCTGCAGTCCCCCGACGGCGAGTCGCTGTACCGCGCCTGCAGCTCGACCAGCCATCATCACCACCTGATCTGCCGCAATTGCGGGCTCACCGTCGAGATCGAGGCCGACCCCGTCGAGGAATGGGCGCAGAAGGTGGCGAGCGCCAACGGCTTCACCCAGCCGCAGCACGTCGTCGACGTGTTCGGGCTGTGTCGTGATTGCTCCGCCACCGACCGTGTGGTAAAAGCCGCGGACTAGATCTGGTAAGCTGGATCTTTGTCTGGCTCGGACTCCTCGAGCCGGTTCGCACATGACAATCCCCCTGTGAGAACAGCAGGGCTTGGCGTGTGCCGACAAGAGATCTTGGGATGCCCCATCGAGGGCATCGGTAGTGATGGAGGAATCACATGGCAGCAGTGTGCCAGGTGACCGGCGCCACCCCCGGCTTCGGTCACACCATTTCGCACTCGCACCGACGCACCAAGCGTCGTTTCGACCCGAACATCCAGAAGAAGACGTACTACGTCCCTTCGCTCCGCCGCAATGTCACGCTGACGCTGTCGGCTAAGGGCATCAAGGTCATCGACGCCCGCGGCATCGAGTCCGTCGTCAAGGACCTCCTGGCCCGTGGGGAGAAGATCTAATGGCCAAGCAGCAGGACATCCGCCCGATCATCAAGCTCCGCTCGACGGCCGGCACCGGTTACACCTACGTGACCAAGAAGAACCGCCGCAACGACCCCGACCGCCTCGTGCTCAAGAAGTACGACCCGATCATCCGCAAGCACGTCGAGTTCCGTGAGGAGCGCTAAGAACTATGGCTAAGAAGAGCAAGATCGCCCGCAACAAGCAGCGCGAGGTCGTCGTCGCCCGCTACGCCGCCAAGCGCCTCGAGCTGAAGAAGCAGCTCGTGAACCCGAACGCGACCGACGAGGAGCGCGAAGCCGCTCGTCTCGGCCTGCAGAAGCTGCCGCGCAACGCGTCGCCGGTCCGCCTCCGCAGCCGCGACCAGATCGACGGCCGCCCCCGTGGTGTCCTCTCGAAGTTCGGCATCTCGCGTGTCCGCTTCCGTGACATGGCCCACAACGGCGAGCTTCCCGGCATCACCAAGTCGAGCTGGTAAGCCACGCACGATCCACACGAAGGGCCCCTCGGTTTCGAGGGGCCCTTCGTCGTACCCGCCATCGTGGGGGAGCAACCCATATTCCGCGAACGGCATGGGCGTGACCCAAGCGTTGTGGAATGTGCCGATTCGTTATCGGATGTCTGAGCCGCGGCATCCTGATCGCCCACTAGCGTGCTGTCATGCACCGCACCGTCGCACGCATCGCGGCCTTCTCGACCGCGCTCCTCGCCTCCATCGCGCTCACGGCATGTACTGCGCACGGCTCGTTGTCGCAGGTCGCGCCCACGAACTCGGCCGTGGCGGCCACTTCGTCCACGCCCGACCCCACCTTGTCCGTGGCGGCTGCCGCGCCGGTGGTCCGCATCGGGGTCGCCTGCGACGACCTCACGGCGGCGATGGGCTTCGCGACGGCGATGGTGTCTGTGCCGGCTCCGGCGCTCGAAGCGACGACGCCGGAGGGCGCAGCGTCGCGCCAGGCCGGCATCCTCACCTGTGCCTGGGCGACCGGCCCCGCGAATGCGCAGGGCGTCTTCCCGACCCCGAACGCCGAACTCTCGGTCTCGGCGGATGTCGCGGCGGGGGCGCAGGCGCTGGGCGCCAGTGCCTCCGCGACGCCGCTCGGTGTCGGCACGGCTTCGTCGGAGCAGTGCGACGCGGCATCCGCGCAGTCCCCCGCGACGTGCAGCGGCTCGGCCGTCACCGACACCGCCTGGTTCTGGCTGCGGTACACCGGCGGCGCCGGCGACGCGCCGAAGACGCGGATCGAGGCGGCGGCACGCGGCATCGCCGAAGTGCTGCGCAGCGCGCCGGTGCAGGCGGTGTATGCCGGGGCCACGGGGTCGTGGAGCACCAGCGGCGACTGCGCCGCGCTCGGCACGAGCACCGACTTCGCGAAGGCGGTCGGCGCGACATCCCCGGGCTCATGGGGTGACTGGAACAAGGACGGCATCGAGGACCCGGTGCGGCTCAATGCGGCCTACGCGGGGATGTACAACTGCGTGTGGCAGGCGGCTCAGGCGAGATCGGATGGATCTAAAAGTCTGATCACGGCGCAGATCGTACCCGGCGCCGACTGGGTGTGGCCGACGCTTGCCGGTCGCGCCGGCATCACCAGCACGGCGCTCGCCGTCCCTGGAAGCGACGGCGCGTTCTATCGCTGCGAGACCATGTCGGGTGCCCAGCACTGCTGGGGCGACGCTCTGATCGACCACGCCTGGGTGCAGGTCACCGACATCTCCGGCACCGATCAGAGCGAGGCGACGGCGTTGCTCGCGGCCGTCGCGGCCGGGCACACGGCCTCGTAGAAGGCTTCGGGAACGCGGCAACACGCCGGAATTCCGCGTGTTTCCGCGGATCTCTGTTACTTTGGCCCTGGCCGGAGGGGGTCTGGTTGATAGGCCTCCCCATTGGCCGACCGTTTCACTTTCTGAACACGCTGCCGATGCAGCAGTAGGTCCGAGGAGGACACCCCATGGCAGACAAGTCGCTGAACAAGACCGAGCTGGTCGCCGCGGTTGCCGGTGAGACCGGGCAGAGCCAGACCGCCGTCGGCAGCGTCATCGACGCTTTCTTCGCCACGATCGCCAAGACCGTCGCCGATGGTGGCAAGGTCACGATCCCCGGCTGGCTCGCCGCCGAGAGCACCGCGACCGCTGCCCGCACCGGCCGCAACCCGCAGACCGGCGCTGAGATCAAGATCCCGGCCGGCAAGCGCGTCAAGCTGACCGCCGGCTCGAAGCTCAAGGCCGCCGTCAAGTAAGACAGCCTCACACGAGAGGGCGCCCACCTGTCGGTGGGCGCCCTCTCTGTGTCGGACCGAACTGCCACGAGGGTGCACTTCGGGTCGTCGACGCCGCGAGGGGGCAGCCCGAACTCACACTTCGGGGCAGTGGCGAGGGCGGCGGGGCGGATGCCGGGGCCGCGCCCCCGAAGAACGCACAGATTCCGCGCAATAACCTTGCTTCGTGAATCGAGTGCAGCGTGTCGCAGGGCCGGTCGTGCTCGTGGTCGCGGCGCTCGTGGCATCCCTCGCCGCACTCGCCTTCGGCGGCGGCAGCGCCCCCCTCGCTCTGAGCGACCCCGGGCCCATCGTGCGCTGGGGCCTGCCGCTCGTGAAGCTCTTCGTCGACCTCTCCGCGGCGGGGGCGATCGGCGCGCTGCTGCTCGCACTGTTCGCACTGAGCCCGAAGAAGCCGGAGTTCGGGAAGGCGCTGGATGTCGCCGCGGCATCGGCGGCCGTCATGACGGTCGCCTCGGCCGCCGCCACGGTGCTCTCGTTCAGCGACGCGACGGGCACCCCCCTCGCCGGAACGCAGGACTTCAGCGACCAGTTCCTGCAGTTCGTCACGCAGATCTCCCTCGGCCAGGCGTGGGGCGTCACGACACTGCTCGCCGCGCTCGTGACCGTGCTCGCCTTCGCGGTGCGCGGCCAGGCGTGGCTCGTCGCGGTGTTCGTGCTCGCCCTCGGCTCGCTCGTGCCGATCGCGCTGCAGGGACACGCCGCCGGGACATCCGGCCACAATCTCGCGATCACATCGCTCGGCCTGCACATCGTCGGCGCCGCCGTGTGGATCGGCGGTCTGCTCACGCTCGTGCTGATCCGCAACACCCTCGAGGGCGACCGGCTGCCGATCGTGCTCGGCCGCTATTCGAGCCTCGCGCTCATCTGCTTCGTCGTCGTCGCCTTCAGCGGCTACCTGAGTGCCGAGCTGCGCGTCGGGACATGGGCGGCGCTGCTGACCCCGTACGGCGTGCTCGTGATCGGCAAGGCGACGGTGCTCGTCGTGCTGGGGCTGTTCGGTGTGCTGCAGCGCCGCTGGCTCACCGGGCGGCTGCGCACGGCATCCGGCCGCGGCCCGTTCTGGGTGCTCGTGACCGCCGAGCTCGCCTTCATGGGTCTCGCGTCGGGCATCGCCGTGGCGCTCGCGCGCACCGCGACGCCCGTCAAGCAGGTCGCCGGGGGCACCTCGCCCGCCGAGATCCTCACGGGCCAGCCGCTGCCGCCCGCCGAGACCCTCACGACGCTGGTGTTCGGGGCGAACGTCGACCCGGTCTGGCTGCTCGCCTGCGTCTTCGGCGTCTTCTTCTACGTCGCGGGCGTCGTGCGCCTGCGCCGCCGCGGCGACGCCTGGCCGCTCGGGCGCACGATCAGCTGGATCGCCGGCATGCTCGTGCTGGCATACATCACCAACGGCGGCATCGCCGTCTACGTCGACTACCTGTTCTCGGCGCACATGGCGATGCACATGGTGCTCACGATGCTCGTGCCGCTGCTGCTCGTGCCCGGCGCCCCCGTCACGCTCGCGGCGCGCGCGATCAAGAAGCGCGCGGACGGCTCGCGCGGCGGTCGCGAGTGGATCCTGCTCGCGGTGCACAGCCGCTACGCCGGCGTGCTCGCCAACCCCTTCGTCGCGGCCGTGCTCTTCGCCGGCAGCCTGTGGGTGTTCTACTACTCGCCGCTGTTCCGCTGGGCGACCGAGAACCACATCGGCCACGAGTGGATGATCGCTCATTTCCTGGTCACCGGATATCTCTTCGTGCAGTCGCTCATCGGCATCGACCCGGTGCCGTTCCGGCTCGCATGGCCGTTCCGTCTCGTGCTGCTGCTCGGCACGATGGTGCTGCACGCGTTCTTCGGCCTGACGATCATGACCGCGGACGGCCTGTTCCTCGCCGACTGGTTCGGGGCGATGGGGCGCACCTGGGGTGCGTCGCCGATGCAGGACCAGTACCTCGCCGGCGGCATCGCGTGGAGCATCGGCGAGATCCCGACGCTCGCGCTGGCGATCATCGTGGCGATCCAGTGGAGCCACAGCGACGCCCGCGAGACGAAGCGCACGGACCGTGCATCCGATCGCAGCGGCAACGCCGACATCGAGCAGTACAACGCGATGCTCGCGCGGATGGCGGAGCGGGACGCTTCCCGCCGCTGAGCCCCGAGCCTATGATGCGGGCATGATCGCGACGATCCTCGCCTGGGTGTTCGGCCTCGCAGTGCTCGCCCTGCTCGTGGGCGGGCTGATCCAGTCCCGGCGCCGGAAGGTGCCCAAGACCGCGCTGTTCCGCTCCCCCGCCCCGGATGAGGACGAGCAGCGTCGCGTCAATGACCAGCTCGTCGAGATGAAGACGTATCAGCGGGTGCGGAACCAGGGGCCGGGCGGGTTCTGAGAACGGCATGCCGTGCCCTGTGGATGAGCCGGGCGTGAGGCATCCCGCGAACTAATCTGTTCCGGTGGCTCAGAAGCTCTCTCGTGAACAACAGGCCGTCTACGACCTGATCGAGAAGACGCGCGAGCACGTCTTCGTCACCGGCCGCGCCGGCACGGGCAAGTCGACGCTGCTGAACCACCTCGCGTGGAACACGGACAAGCAGATCGTGATCTGTGCGCCCACGGGCGTCGCCGCGCTCAACGTCGGCGGCCAGACGATCCACTCGCTGTTCCGGCTGCCGATCGGCGTCATCGCCGATCACGCGATCGACCAGTCCGACGAGCTGAAGAAGTTGCTCAACACGATCGACACCCTCGTGATCGACGAGGTGTCGATGGTCAATGCCGATCTGATGGATGCCGTCGACCGCAGCCTGCGCCAGGCGCGCAAGCGCGCGCAGCCGTTCGGCGGCGTGCAGGTCGTGCTCTTCGGGGACCCGTACCAGCTCGCGCCGGTGCCGGGCAGCCCCGAGGAACGTCAGTACTTCGCCGACACCTACCGCTCGCTGTGGTTCTTCGACGCGAAGGTGTGGCTCGAGGCCGACCTCAAGATCGTCGAGCTCGTCGAGGTGCACCGGCAGCACGAGTCGGAGTTCAAGTACATGCTCAACGCCGTGCGGCACGGCATGGTCACCAAGCAGATCGCCGACCGGCTCAACGACGTCGGCGCGCGCCCCGCCCCGACCGACGGGCCGATCACGCTCGCGAGCCGCAACGACGCGGTCAACCGCATCAACGAGGCGCGGATCAAGCGGCTGCCGGGGCGCCTGCAGACTGCGAAGGCCGAGATCAGCGGCGACTTCGGGGGGCGCAACTACCCCGCGGACGAGGCGCTCGAGCTCAAGGTCGGCGCGCAGGTCATGTTCCTGCGCAACGACACCCAGGGGCAGGGCGAGGTGCGGTGGGTGAACGGGTCGATCGGCACCGTCATCCGCATCAAGGAGAACGTGCACGTCGAGGTCGACGGCGTGACCTATGAGGTCGAGCCCACCACGTGGGAACGGCACAAGTACAACTACGACCCCGTGCAGAAGAAGCTGACGAAGGACGTCGTCGCCGAGTTCACGCAGTTCCCGCTGCGGCTCGCGTGGGCGGTGACGATCCACAAGTCGCAGGGCAAGACCTACGACCAGGCGATCGTCGACCTGGGGTCGCGTGCGTTCAGCCCGGGCCAGACCTATGTGGCCCTGAGCCGCATCACCGCGCTCGAGGGGCTCTATCTGACGCGGCCGCTGCGGCCCGCCGACGTGTGGGTCGACAAGGACGTCGAGCGATTCATGGCGGATGCCGGACGCGCGCCGCGCGTGGCCCCGGCCGACGCGTAGCAATCGGCAGCGCAGGTCGTCTTCGCGTTCCCGACGCGGGTATAACGATCGGTTCACGTGACCGGACCCGGCCCGGGAGCCGCACTTCCCCGTCCCATAGACTCACGAGAACGAGGGTGGTCGGCACGAGGGGTGGTGCGTATGGCGACGGCGGGAGCCGTGGGGCGTGGAATGCGTCGGGGGCTGGCGGTGGTGGCGCTCGGGGTGAGCGTCGTGCTGCTGGCGGCCTGCAGCGCCGGCTCCGGTGGCGGCGCCACCGTCGAGGCGATCGGTTCGCACACCGACCCGCGGATGCCTGCTGCCGTGGCCACGCAGCTGCAGGCCGTGCTGGCCAACGCCGTGAAGCTCTCGGGCGCCACCGGCGGCGTCGCGGGCGTCTGGGCCCCGTGGGCCGGCACCTGGACCACGGCCACCGGCACCGTCTCGAATGAGAAGGGCGCCCCCGCGGTGGTCGCCGACGCGTCGTTCCGCATCGGCTCGCTGACCAAGCCGCTCAGCTGCACCGTGCTGCTCGACCTGGCGGCCGCCCACAAGGTGGGGCTCGAGGACGAGGTCTCGAAGTACCTGCCGCGCATGGTCGGCATCAACGGCCTGCGACTCGGCGACCTCTGCCGCAACACGTCGGGGCTCGGCGACTACTGGGCCTCGCTCACGCCGCAGCTGGTCACCAACCCGACGCGCCCGTGGGAGGCGCTCGAGCTCGTGAACAGCGCGATGGGGTCGTCGGGCGCCACGAGCGCCGCGGCGAAGTGGGAGTACTCGAACGCGGGCTTCGTGCTGCTGGGCATGGCGCTGCAGGCGGCCACGAACACGAGCTGGTCGCAGCTGTACGCGACCTATGTGACCGCGCCGCTCGGCATCGCCGACACCACCACCTACCCGAGCTCGGGCAAGCTGCCGTCACCCACCATGTCGACCTATGCACCCGATCGCAATGTCGTGACGGGCGCGCTCGACTGCAAGGTCACGGACGACGAGAGCAGGCTGTCGCCGTCGGCCCTGCAGCAGGCGGGCGGCATCGTGAGCAACCTCGACGACACGGCGTCGCTCGCGCATGCGGTCGCCGCCGGAACCCTGCTGCGCTCGAAGACCGACGCGGCGGAGCAGCAGAAGGCCGCGCCGATGTCGGCCTCGATGCCGTCATGGGCCGGCTACGGGCTCGGCGTCGAGAAGATGGGCCCGCTCATCGGCCATGCGAGTGCCGTGCCCGGCACGCTGACCGCCGCCTACAGCGACCCCGCCTCAGGGCTGACCGTGGTGATCATGGTCAACGACTCGGGCCCCGGGGCGAACTTCGCGCGGCTTGCGGCCCTGCAGCTCGCGTCGATCGGGTCGAAGGCCCCCGCACGTGCCGGGCAGAAGGCACCGAACATCTCGCTGCCGTGGTCGGCGAGCCAGCTCGCGCAGGTGCTGCCGCACGAGGCCGGCTGCAACGCCGCGAAGGGTGCGCTGACGAACGCGGGGCTCAAGGCGATCGCGGCGATCCAGCCGTCGTACTGAGCCGGCGCCGCGCGGGTGGACTGAGCGCAGAGGGCGCGGTGGCGGGGCATCCGTTGCCATACTGGGCGCATGCCCATCACGCCGGATGACAAGGACTGGACCTGGGTGCTCGAGCGCCCCTGCCCCGAGTGCGGCTTCGACCCTGCGGCGGTCTCGTTCCGGGACGTTCCCGAGGCCGTGCGCGAGAACCTCGCCGGGTGGCGCTCGGTGCTCGCGGGCGACGGGGTCGACACGCGCCCCGATGACGCGACCTGGTCGCCGCTGGAGTACGCGGCGCACGTCCGGGACGTATTCCGCATCATGCATGCGCGCCTCAACCTGATGCTCGTGCTCGACGACCCGGAGTTCGCGAACTGGGATCAGGACGCGACGCAGGTCGAGCAGGACTACAACGGCCAGGACCCCAAGCACGTCGCGATCGAGATGGTCGACGCCGGGCTCGGCATCGCCTCGGCCTTCGAGCTCGTGCCGGATGCCGCGCTGGCGCGCACGGGCCGACGCAGCAACGGCTCCACCTTCACCGTCGAGACCCTCGCGGCGTACTTCCTGCACGACGTGGTGCACCACCTGCACGATGTCGGCGGTGTCGCCGGCGGCGGAGTCGTGGGCGTCAGCGGCGAAGCGAGCGCGGCGAGCTGATCAGCCCGATCGCGAGCACGATCGCGATCAGCCCGAGGCCGACCGACCAGGTCAGCTCGGGTTCCACGAGCGCGACGGCGGGCACCGGCAGTTTCACGGGCGCCGTGACGGGGCGATCGGATGCCGCGCGCGGCGTCGCCGTGACGGTGGCCGACGCGATGCTGCGCCCCATTCCGTTCACGGCATACACGCGGTACGCCTGCTCGCGGTCGTTGCGCAGGCCGCTGTCGGTCCACGAGACGGGGCTCTGGCCGGGCACGAGGGGCGTGAACGCCGTGAGCAGGCGGCCCGAGGCATCCGCCACGGCATAGAACTCGGCGCCCGTGGTGTCGGGCCACGTGACGGTCACCGCGCCGTCGCCCGCGATGGCCTGCACATCGGTCGGCTGCGCGGGTGCGCTGGTCGGCGCGGGCGTGATCGTGATGCTCGCGGTGGCGGTGCCCTTCTCGCCCGACGCCGTGAGGGTCTCGAGGCGGACGACGTGCGTACCCGGGTTCAGGAACGACGTCGTGAACAGCGGGTCGGCCGTCGAGACGACATGGCTGCCGACGGTACCCGGGTCGGTCGTCCAGCGGTAGGTCACGATCGGGTCGACCGGGTCGCTCAGCGTGCCGCCCGCGTTGATCGTGAACTCGGTGCCCGCGACCTGCGAGTGCGGGCTCGTCAGGGCGGGTCTCGGCGCCCCGCCCGACGGCGCCAGCGGCAGGCCGAGCAGCTGGCGCAGCTGCTGCGCGGCATTGGCGGTGTCGCCGCGCAGGTATGTCGTGTGGTCGGTGAGGATGTTCGGCTCGGCACCGTCGATCGAGCTCGCCGCGACGATGTGGGCGAAGTCGCGCACGGGGAAGGAGCGGTCGTCGACGGTGCGCTCGTCGACGAGGCCGCAGATCGGGTCGCCGTCGTGGCAGTAGTCGAAGATCGCGGCGCCGCCGAAGGCCTTCGTCCAGTCGGTGCCGGATGCGGCGCCCGCGCCCTGCCCGCTCGGCAGCACGCCTGCGTGGGCGAGGTAGCCGTCGAGGTCGGGGTCGTAGCTGCCGTAGTCGTCGCGCGGGTTCGAGGCGGTGAAGTAGGTGTTGCCGAAGAACACGGCGGCGACGACGTGGGCCCGCGCGCCCGGCGTCAGCGACTGCACGGCGTCGACCAACGCCTGGGCGCCCTGCGAGTAGCCCGCCACGATGACCTGGGTGCTCGCGCATGAACGGGCGACCCGCTCGATCTCGGCCGCGGCGGCGTGCGCGCCGAGCTCGACCGACTTGGTGTAGACGCCCAGCGAGCCCGTCGACAGCGTGGCGCCGCTGACGACGTCGATGCCGACGGCGGGGTACGGCACCCCGAAGGGCACGAGCTGGACGCCCGCCGCCTGCGCGGTCTCGGCGACGCGGCGGTAGACGTCGGCGACCTCGCCGCCCATGCCGTAGGTGGGGTTCTTCGCGGTGTAGCGCTTCGACTCGGCGATGCCGTTGTCCTCGCCGGACCCGCGTGCCCCGACGAACTCATAGGCGGGGCACGTTCGGGCGGCGGAGGCCCGGGCGGCTGCGCCGCCGGGGGTCGCTGCCGCCGCGGGCTGCGGCGTGTGCGGGGCCGGCGTCGCACCGAAGGCGGCGACCGGTGCGGCAGAGAGGGCGAGCGCCAGCAGGGCCGCCGCCGCTGACATCCACCTCGCTCGCACTTCCTCAACGGTACCGGCGGTGTCTGGGCGCGGGCTTTCTCACGGCAGGTAGGCAGCGGATGTCCAGAGATGCAGCGCCGCGTACCCGCGCCACGGCGACCAGGCCGCGGCGATCGCGGCGGCCTGGCGGGCGGTCTTCACCGCGAGCGCCTTCTTGAGCACGAGGTCGTCGGGCACGAAGGCGTCGGGGTCGCCGAGGGCCCTGAGGGTGATGTAGTCGGCCGTCCACGGCCCGATGCCGGGCAGCGCGACGAGTGCTGCGCGAGCTTCGGCGCGGTCGGCGCCCGGGCTGAGGTCGAGCCCGCCGGCGAGCGTCTCGGCGACCCGGTGCAGTGCGGCGGCCCGACCGCCCGTGAGCCCGATCCCGCGCAGCGCCTCGGGGCCGGCCTCCGCCACCCGCCTCGGGGCCGGGAAGGCACGCAGGCCGCCGTCGCCCACCGGCTCGCCGAGTGCCTCGACGAGTCGGCCGGCGAAGGTGCGTGCCGCGCCGAGCGACACCGCCTGGCCGATCACGGTGAGCAGTGCGGTCGTCGCACCGTCGAGGGACCCGGGCACGCGCAGGCCGGCCCGTCGCGCGATCAGCGGGCCGATGACCGGGTCGGGGCCGAGCGCCTCGGCGATCAGCTGCGGGTCGGCGTCGAGGTCGAGCCAGCGCCGCAGCTTCGAGACGATCGCCATCAGGTCGGAGATGTCGGCGGGCCGGATGCGCACCGTCACGTGATCAGCGGCGGACGCCGCCCAGTCCACGGTCGCGACTGCCGGGCCGTGCGCCGCGGGCACGGTGGTGGTGAAGCCGCCGTCGGCCTCGACGACGTCCATGCCGGGAACGGCATGTGCCCGCTGGAAGGCCCGCATGGCCTCGGCGTCGTAGGGGGCACGGTGCCGCAGGCGCAGCACGACGGTGGGTGCGGCGTCCGAGCTCGGGGCGCCCTCGGTCTCGACGACGTTCGTCGGGGTTCGGTTCGGCCGGCCTGCGGCACCCGCGGCCGGGCGGCGGAACGCCGACGGCGGCGCGCCGAACTCGGCGAGCATGACGTCGTTGAACTGCCGCACACTGCCGAAGCCGGCGGCGAAGGCGATGTCGATGAGCGGCAGGTCGGTCTGCTCGACGAGGGTGCGCGCGGTGTGCGCGCGGCGCGTGCGGTTGAGCTGCACCGGGGATGCCCCGACCTCGGTCACGAGCACGCGGTGCAGGTGCCGCTCCGACACGGACAGGCGCTGGGCGAGCCCCGCGACCCCGAGCTCGTCGACGGCCCCGTCGCGGATCGCCCGCACGGCGCGCGCCGCGAGATCGCCGCCGGCATCCCAGTGCCGCGAGCCCGGCAGCGCGTCGGGGCGGCACCGCTTGCACGCGCGGAAGCCCGCGGCGACGGCGGCCGCGGCGCTCGGGAAGAACACCGCGTTGCGGCGCAGCGGCTTGCGGGCGGGGCACGACGGGCGGCAGTAGATGCCCGTGGTCGTCACGCCGAGGAAGAACCGCCCGTCGAAGCGCGGGTCGCGGCCGGAAGCGGCGCGGTAGGCGACGTCGGGGTCGATCTGCTCGGTGCTCACGTCTCCATCATGAGCCGACCGGCCGACATCGGGTGGCGGGAATCGGACATCCGGCTCGAACTCACCCGAGGTGGCAGTTCGGGCTGTCGGCTGCGCGAGGGGGCAGCCCGAACTCACACTTGGGGTGCAGAGACCGAGGAGGGGGCCGCAGCGCAGGCGGCCTACTCCGAAGCGGCGCGCGGCGACGACCGCAGCGCGGGGTCGACCAGCGCGAGCACCGCCGCCGCGCCGACGACGCAGGCGATCACGACGCCGAGCACGTGCAGGCCGGCATCGGTCGGGGCGGTCGGGAACGCGAGACCGATCGCCGCCGAGGACAGGATCGAGCCGAGGTACACCGCGGTGCGCGAGAGTCCCGAGGCGGTGCCGAGCTGATCGCCGGGCGCCTGACGGTAGAGCGCCTGCTGGTTGCTGACCGAGGCGAGGCCCTGCGGCACGCCGAAGACCGCCGCGACGAGCAGCAGCAGCCACAGGGCGCTGTTCGCGTGCAGGAAGATCAGCAGCAGGCCGCCGAAGAACGGGATCGCGCCGGAGAGCACGAGCGGCAGCCGCAGCCGCCGGTTCTTCGCCACCGCGGTCGAGGTCAGCGCCGCGAGCACGGCCGTCGGCAGCTGGATGAAGCCCGCCTGATCGGCCGAGAACCCGGCGGAGCCCTGCACCCACTGGCTGAAGCCGTACATCATCGTGTAGGCGCCGAGGTAGACGAGCAGCATGCGCAGGTAGGTGCGGGTCAGCGGGCCGTTGCGGCGCAGCATCCGCACATCGATGAACGGCGTCCGCGAGCGCAGCGACCACCACAGCAGCGCGCCGAGCAGCACCGCGCTCACGGCGACGAGCCACAGGGTGTCGATGCGCAGGTCGAGCAGGAACACGAGCAGCGAGGCGAGCGTGCCCGCGAACAGCACGATGCCGACGGGGTCGATGTCGCGCAGGCGCGGCTTCGGGCCGGTGCGGTCGGGGCGGGTCGCGTCGCCGGGGATCCACAGCAGGCTCGTCACGAGCGCGATGCCCGCGAGCGGGATGTTGACGAGGAAGATCGACTGCCACCCGAAGACGGCGATGAGGATGCCGCCGAGCACCGGCCCCACGGCGGCGGTGGTCTGCGACGCGATCGAGAGCCCCGACAGCAGCGCGGCGGGCGTCTGCCGCTCGAGCCGCAGGCTCTGGTCGCGGATCAGCGCCATTGCCGACGGGTACGCCGCCGAGGTGCCGATGCCGATCAGCACGCGGGCGATGAGCACGGCCGCGAAATCGTGCCAGATGTTGGGCAGGATGCCGGCGACCAGCACCACCACGAGGCCGACGAGGTACACGCGCTTCGGTCCGAAGACATCCGCCAGCTTGCCCATCGTGGGCTGGGCGATCGCGCTCGCGAGGTACAGACCGGCGACGAGCCAGACGACGACCGCGGTCGTGACGTGCAGGTCGCGGCTGATCGGCACGAGCGCGACGGCGATCATGCTCGTGTTGATCGGGTTCAGCACGGGCCCGATCAGCACGGGCGTCACGAAGCGCCAGGTGAAGCGGCCGGTGCTCGCCGGGGCGGTGGCGGGGGTCGGTGTCGTCACTTCTGCTCCGTCTCGATGCGCATGAGGACCTCGAGGCCGCGGGCGACGAGCTCGCGGTCGTCGTCGCTGAGGCGGGTGGCGAGCAGGTTCACGAGGTCGGCGTGCCGCTCGGCATCGGTCTGCGCGACGGTCGCGGCGCCGGCATCCGTCAGCGCGAGCAGCTCGCGGCGCCCGTCGTCCGGGTCCTTCGATTTCACGGCCCAGCCGCGTTCGACGAGCTCCGCGACGACCACGCCCATCGACTGCGGCGTGATCTGCTCGAAGCGGGCGAGCTGAGCGGTGGTGAGGCGACCCTTGCGGCGCAGCCAGGCCAGTGCGGCCTCGTGACGCGGCGCGAGATCGCCGATCTGTCGGCCGCTGCGCATCTCGCGCCGCAGCGCGGCCATCATCTCGCCGATGCGGTCGGCGAGCTCTTCCGGTTCGATTGCAGTGTCCACGATGAATATCGTAAGCGTAACTTGCAAGGTTTACTGACGAATGAGGGTCGTGGATGCCCGGGTTCGCCAGCCGCATCGGCACGGCCGTGCGGAATCGCCGCGCCGCGACGGCATGCGCTAGCGGTTCTGAGCTGATTTACGGCACCGAGTGCCAGAATTTCCTCATCACCATCGCGGGTTCGAGGAAGAGGTAGCGAAGTGGCTGCAGATCGTTTCACCGGCAAGACCGTCATCGTCACGGGCGCGGGTTCGGGCATCGGGAAGGCGACCGCCGTGCGGGTCGCCTCGGAGGGCGGCCGCGTGATCGCGGCGGATGTCGTGGCGACGCGCCTCGACGAGCTCACCGCCGAGAACCCCGGGCTCGACATCGTCACCGTGGCCGGCGACATCACGAAGGACGAGGACATCGCTCGCATCGTCGAGGCAGCCGGTGGAACCGTCTGGGGCCTCGCCAACGTCGCCGGCGTCATGGACTCGTTCCAGCCCGCGCACGAGATCGACTGGAAGCAGTGGGACTTCGTGTTCGCCGTCAACCTGACCGCGACCGCCAAGCTCATGGCCGCCGTCATCCCCGGCATGCTCGAGGCGGGCGCCGGCTCGATCGTCAACGTCTCGTCCGAAGCGGGTCTGCGCGGCTCGGCCGCCGGCGCCGCCTACACCTCGTCGAAGCACGCGGTCATCGGCCTGACCAAGAACTCGGCCGTCATGTACGGCAAGAAGGGCATCCGCGTGAACTCGGTCGCACCGGGCGCGGTGCAGACCAACATCCAGGCGGAGTTCAAGTCGCAGCTCGCCGGCGAGGCGATCGGCGCGTTCATGCAGGTCGTCGTGCCGGGCCTCGCGCAGCCCGAGCAGCTCGCGTCGTCGATCGCCTGGCTGCTTTCCGAGGACGCGTCGAACGTCAACGGCGCCGTGCTCGCCAACGACACGGGCTGGTCGGCGATCTAGTTCCGGGTGCTGTCGGCCCGGGCTCACCCCCCCCAGCCGAAGCTCAACCCAAGTGTGAGTTCGGGCCGACACCTCGCGAAACGAGCAACCCGAACTCACACTTGGGGTGAATTCGGGCCGGGGTGAGTTCGGCGTGAGGCGGATGCCTCAGGAGCCGAGGCGGGCCAGGCGCTCGAACGCCGCTTCGAGGGTCGCCTGCGGCGTGGCATCCGCCGTCTCGATCGCCCAGAAGAGATAGGCGTCGAACACCGCCGCGGTGACGGCGCTCGAGAAGGTGCGCGCCGCGAGCGGGTCGAGGCCGCGCTCGCCGAGGTGTGCGACGAGCAGCTGCGAGCTCGCGAACATGCGGCCCGAGCCGAACGCGATGAGCTCAGGGTGCGTGCCCATGATGCGCAGGCGCGTGCGGGTCGCCTCGGGGTCGGGCAGCGCGGCCGCGCCGGCGAGCGTTGCGAGGCGCAGCGCCTCGAACGGGGTGGCGGATGCCGCCGCGGCCAGCGCCTGCGCGCGAGCCTCCTCGACCGGGGTGAGGCCGTCCCAGATCAGCTCGGCCTTCGACGCGAAGTGGCGGAACAGGCCGCGGCGGCTGACGCCCGCGGCATCCGCGATGTCGCTCATGCTGACGGCGTCGTAGCCGCGCTCGGCGAACAGGGCGATGGCCGTCGCCGACACCGCATCGCGGTCGAACGCGCTCGGGCGCCCGCGGGCGGGGCGCGAGTCGGTCATGCGTCGATTATCGCGGGGCGGGTTGCGGGTCAGACGGCGGTTCCGAGCACGTAGGTCTGGATCGCGATGACGGCGGCGCCCCGGCACCATTCGAGATCGTCACCCGGTGTGGTGACGAGGTCGATGTCGGCGGCGCGCGGGTCGCGGTCGCGGCGGATGCCGGCGTGCACGGCATCCGCCGCGACGTCGAACAGCTGGACGCCTTCGCCGCCGAGCACGATGCGCTGCGGCATGGTCAGGTTCGCGATCGCGGCGAGAAGCCGTCCGAGGCCCAGGCCGGCATCGTCGACGACGCGCCGTGCGACCGGATCGCCGGCCTCCGCGAGGCTCATCGCCTCGGCGTAGTCGACTTCGCGTCCGATCCCCGAAGAGACGGCGGAGACGATCGCCGACTGCGTGAGCACGCTGTGCGCGCAACCGCGGTGGCCGGCGGGGCAGAGCGGCCCGAGCGGGTCGAGCGGCCAGTGCCCGACGAGACCGATGCCGGCGTCGTCGTTCGAGACGATCGCGTCGTGCTCGACGAGGCCGTACCCGGCCCCGGCCCCGAGGGTCACCACGGCGAAGCGTTCGAGGCCGCGGCCGGCACCGAACCAGTGCTCGGCTTCGGTGAACGCGATGACGTCGTTCTGGACCACGGTGGGCAGGTTGCAGCGCGACTCGACCATGTGCCGCAGGGGGACGTCCGCCCAGTCCAGGAAGGGGGCGCTGCGCACCGTTCCGTCCTCTGCGATGCGGCCACCGAGCCCGATTCCCAGCGCCGTGGCATCCGGGGCGACCTCGAGCAACTCGCTCACGAGAGCGGCGATCGCATCGGCGACGTCGTCCGGCGCGCGCGAGGGCAGCGCCTGGGAAATCGAGTGCAGGACCGTGGCGCGGAGGTCGGTGACGACGCCCTGGAGGCTCTCACCGGTGAGCTTCATGCCGAGGAAGTGCCGCGAGTCGGGCTTGATGTCCAGGGGGCGCGACGGACGCCCCGCTCGCCCGTCCTGGTATTCGCCCGTCTCGACGAGGAGGCCGTCCTCGATGAGGGGCGTGCTCAACCGGGTCAGCGAGCCTGCCGAGAGCTTGAGCCTCCGAGCGATCTCACTGCGTGATATCGGACCATGGAGGAGGACCTCGAGTGCGA
The DNA here is from genome assembly GCA_009780695.1 of Microbacteriaceae bacterium. Classification (GTDB taxonomy): domain Bacteria; phylum Actinomycetota; class Actinomycetes; order Actinomycetales; family Microbacteriaceae; genus Gryllotalpicola. The sequence goes on along the minus strand of WQZN01000001.1, from coordinate 362,347 downwards.
CGTCGCGCGCCGCGGCGGGTCCCGCGGTCCAGGTGGCCGATTCGATGGTCACGCGTTCACTTTCTTCGGTGGGCTTTCAGGCTAACGCCAGCTTCGAGCGTCGTATTCATTTCGTTACAAAAATAATTATGCCGTAGAACTTGCATCCACGGCATCTGTTCGCTAATTATTACTTCTGCCGCGGAAATAATTGTTCCGCGGTGGAGGACATCGGCCCCGCGCCGCCATCCGGCTGAGCTCGGTCCCACCCACCACGCATGCCTGCGCATGCCGAACAACGCCGTTCGAGAAAGGCAACACCACAGTGAAGAAGGTCACGATCGCCGCAGCCGCGGCCCTTGCCGCGGGAGCACTCGTGCTCACCGGTTGTTCCTCGGGGGCGAGCAGCGCCTCGAGCGCACCGCTGGCGTCGGCCGGCGCCAAGAAGATCTCGGGGACGGTCACGTTCTGGGACGCCTACAGCTCGGACTCGCCGGAGGTGTCGACCCTCGAGAAGGTCATCATCCCGGGGTTCGAGAAGCTGCACCCCGGCGTCACCGTCAAGGACGTCGCCGTTCCGTACAACGACCTGCATCAGAAGCTCGTGACGGCCGTCGCAGGTGACCAGCTGCCCGACCTGGTGCGTGCGGACATCATCTGGGTGCCCGAGCTCGCCAACCTCGGCGTGCTCGAGCCCCTCGACACGGACATGCCCGACTTCAAGACGCTGGCTGCCGAGACCTACCCGGGCAGCCTCGCCACCAACGAGTGGAAGGGCCACTACTACGGCCTGCCGCTCGACACGAACACCCGCGTGACGCTCTACAACCAGCAGACGCTGCAGAAGGCCGGCATCACCGCGGCCCCGACCACCCTCGACCAGATGATGGCCGACGGCGCCGCGCTCAAGGCCAAGGGCGACTACATCTACGCCGACGGCGGCACGAGCGGGTGGAACATCCTCCCCTTCATCTGGAGCGCCGGCGGCGACATCACGAACGCCGACTACACCAAGGCCACCGGTTACATGAACAGCCCGACCACGGTGAAGGCCGTGCAGGACTTCGTCGACATGTACAAGAAGGGCTACATCCCGAACATCGTGCTGGGCGCGCCCGGCGGCCTCGGCACCGAGGACGGCCTCGCCAAGGGCACCTACGCGAGCATCCTCGACGGCCCGTGGGCGTTCCCGATCCTGCAGTCGCAGTACCCCAAGTTCCAGGCCCAGACGGCGCCGGTTCCGTCGGGCGCGGCGGGCAGCATCAGCGTCGTCGGCGGTGAGGATGTCGTGCTGACCAAGTCCTCGCAGAACAAGGACGCCGCGGCCGAGTTCATGCGCTACCTGCTCTCGCCCGCCGCGCAGCTCGCGATGGCGAAGGTCGGTCAGATGCCCGTGCTCTCGAACCTCGGCAGCCAGCTGACGTCGATCCAGCCGTACTACGCGCCGTTCCAGCAGCAGCTCAAGAACGCCAAGCCCCGCCCGGTGACGCCGGCCGAGACGCAGATCGACACGATCCTGCAGAACGAGATCACGTCCGCCCTCAAGGGTCAGATCACGGTTCAGAAGGCGATGGACAGCGCAGCGAGCCAGACCGACGTGCTCCTCGCCAAGTACTCCAACTAACGGAAAGCCCGCTCGTGACCACCATGACTCCGGAGCGGTCGGTCGTGGAGCGGCCCGAGGGCGCCCGGCAGAGGACCTCTTCTGCCGGGCGCCGCCGGCGCCGCGTCTCCTACGTCGCCTACGCCTTCGTCCTTCCCGGGTTCGGCCTCTACGCGCTGATCGTGCTCTACCCGGCCGTGCAGACCTTCCTGCTCAGCATGCGCAACTGGAATATCGTTCCCGGCCAGCCCAGCCCGTGGGTGGGGTTCGCCAACTACCTCCAGCTCATCCACGACCCCGTGTTCCTCGACTCGGTCGTGAACTCGGTCTTCTACACCGCCGCCACGGTCCCGCTCCAGATCGTGATCGGCCTGGGTCTCGCGGTGCTGCTCGACAGCAAGCTGCCCGGGCGCGTGGTGTTCCGGGTGATCTTCTACCTGCCGGTCGTGACCAGCTGGGTCGTGGTCTCGCTGCTGTTCCAGTACATCTTCGGCTCCGACGACAGCCTCGCGAACGCCGTCTTCGTGAACATGCTGCACCTCGCGCCGCACAACGTCGACTGGCTGGGCAACCGCTGGACGGGTCTGGTGTCGATCGCGGCCCTGGGCGTCTGGAAGGGCGTCGGCTGGTCGATGCTCATCTTCCTCGCTGCGCTGACGGCGGTCCCCCGCGAGCTCCATGAGGCGGCGGCGATCGACGGCGCAGGGGCGTGGGCCCGGTTCCGGAACGTGTCCCTCCCCGCCATCCGCCCGGCGACCCTCGTCGTCGTCCTGCTGCTCATCATGGGCGGGTTCCAGGTCTTCATCTCGGTCCTGCTGATGACGGGCGGCGGCCCGAACAACGCGACCCAGGTGCCGCTGACCTACATGTATACGCAGGCCTTCGCCAACTACAACTTCAGCTACGGATCGGCGATCTCGTTCGCGCTCACGATCCTGGTGCTCGTCCTGTCCGCGGCGCAGTACGCCTGGACGCGCAGCCGCACGAAGGGAGCATGATGGTCGTCCAACGCTGGCGGCGCATCACCGACTACGTCATCCGCTACGCGATCCTCGCGGTCGTCGGCACGGTGATGATCTATCCGTTCCTCTACATGCTGTCGACGTCGTTCAAGTCGCGCTCATGGATCCTGAACGACCCGCTGCAGCTCATCCCGAAGGATCCGACCTTCGCCAACTACGTGACGGCGCTCGGCGCGAACCACTTCGGCCTGTTCTTCCTGAACTCGGCCATGGTGTCGATCGCGAGCACGTTCCTGATCGTCTTCGCGTCGTCGATGATGGCCTACGGCTTCAGCAGGTTCGACTTCCCGGGGAAGCGCTTCTTCTTCATCGCGATCGTCGTCGGCCTGACGATCCCGACGATGATGCTCATCATCCCGCAGTTCCTGCTGGCGCGAGATCTGCACCTGCTGAACACGCTGCAGGGCCTCGTGCCCTTCTACGTGGGCTCGTCGCTCGGGTTCAACACCTTCCTGCTCTCGGGCTTCTTCGAGTCGATTCCCCGTGAGCTCGACGAGGCGATGCTCGTCGACGGGGCGAGTGCCTGGCGTCGCTACTGGAACCTCGTCATACCGCTGGCGAAGCCCGCACTCGCCACGTGCACGATCTTCGCCTTCCTCGGCACCTGGGATGAATACGCCTGGGCGCTCACCACCTTGAACGACCCCAATGTGCGCACCCTGCCGATCGCGATCGCGCTGTTCCAGGGCGAGCACTCCACCAGCTGGGGCCTGGTCTTCGCGGCATCCATGATCGCGATGGTCCCGGTCTTCATCGTCTACATCGTCTTCCAGCGGCACTTCGTCGCCGGCCTCGCAGCAGGAGCAGTAAAGAGTTGAGCCAGACCCAGACCGCCCAGACCACCGACGTGAGCGAGGTCAGCCGCACGGTGCTGCTCGACGGCCAGGCCCCGTCGGGCGCCTACGTCGCCTGCCCGACGTTCTCGCAGTACGGCTTCGGCTGGCTGCGCGACGGCGCCTACTGCGCCCTCGCGCTCGAGTCCGTCGGCGAGCGCGAGTCCGTCGTGCGCTTCCACGCGTTCGCCGCGCGCATCATCGAGGCCCGCGCGGCGCGGGTGGAGAAGATCATCGCCGCACTGGATGCCGGCGCCCCGGTCGCCTCCGCCGAGTGGCTGCCGACGCGCTACCGCCTCGACGGCACGGAGGAGGGCGACCACGAGAACGGCTGGCCGAACTTCCAGCTGGACGGCTACGGCACCTGGCTGTTCGCTCTGCACTCGCTCTACGGCACCGACGTGCCGGCGGAGCTGGTCCCGGGCGCACGCCTCGCCGCCCGCTACGTCGCCGCCGCCTGGCGCACCCCCTGCTACGACTACTGGGAGGAGTTCGGCGACCGCGTGCACACCTCCACGCTCGCGGCGATCGCCGCAGGTCTGCGCGGTGCCGCGCGGATGCTGGGCGACGCCGGCTTCGATGCGACGGCCGACGAGATCGTCGAGTTCATCGTCGCGCGCTGCGTCTCCGACGGCGTGTTCGTGAAGGGGCCCGAGGACGATCGCGTCGACGCCAGCCTCGTCTCGCTCGCGACCCCGTTCGCGCTCTTCCCGGCCGACGAGCCGGTGATGGCGGCGACGATCGAGCGCATCCGATCCGAACTCGCCTCGCCGAGCGGCGGCATCCGCCGCTATCTCGGCGACGACTACTACGGTGGCAGCCCCTGGGTGCTGCTGACGGCGTGGCTCGGTTGGCACGACCGTGTGAACGGCGACGAGGCCGGCTACCGTCGCGCGGTCGAGTGGGTCGAAGGCGCCGTCTCGCCGCTCGGCACCCTGCCCGAACAGATCGTCTCCGAGCCGCAGCTGCCCGAGTTCGTCCCGCAGTGGGAGGAGCGTTGGGGGCCCGTCGCCGACCCGCTGCTGTGGTCGCACGCGAAGCACCTGCTGCTGCTGAACGGGGCGGTCGAACCGTGGAGCTGATCCCGAGCAAGGCCGCGTACGGCCCTGACGAGCCCGTCGTCATCGAGCTGGCGGGCGCGGCATCCTCGACCGCCCTGCCCGCCGGGGGGACGCTCGTCGTGACCCGACTGCTCGACGAGGTCGCACGCATCGCCGTGGCGACGGATGCCACGAGCGTGGCACTGCCCGGGCTGGGCCTCGGCGGCTTCGGCGTCGCTCTGGAACTCGGGGGCCGCATCGTCGCCCGCACCGCGTTCGACGTTCTCGGCGACCCGTTCGAGCGCCCGCGCTACGGCTTCGTCGCACAGCTCGACGGGCATGCGGACTCCGCGGCCGACGCCGCCTTCTTCCGTCGCATGCACCTGAACCTGGCGCAGTTCTATGACTGGGGCTGGAAGCACTCCGAGCTGCTGCCGCCCGAGCGCGAGTACCTCGACCCGCTCGGTCAGCCGCGCGATCTGGCGGTCGTGAACGCGGTGGCCGAGGCGTTCGACGCGGCGGGCGTCGTGCCGCTCGGCTACTCGGCGGTCTATGCGGTCGGGAACGCCGAGGTCGAGGCCTGGCAAGACGAGCTGCTCGTCCGCGCCGACGGGGTGCCCTATCGCCTCGGCGACGACTTCCTCACCCTCGTCGACCCGGCCGGCCCGCGCTGGCTCGCGCACTACCGCGAGATGCTCTCGCAGGCGCTCGAGGGCACCTCATTGCGCGGCTTCCACCTCGACCAGTACGGCTGGCCGAAGCGCGCGCTGCGCGGCGACGGGGCGCGCGTCGATCTCGCCGCGTCGTACGCGACGATGATCGCCGCCGTGCGGGAGGCCGTGCCCGCCGCGCGCCTGATCTTCAACAACGTCAACGACTTCGGCACCGCGCAGACGGCGGGCGAGGCGCAGGACGGCAGCTACATCGAGGTCTGGCCACCGCACTCGACCTACGCCGACCTGGGTGCGCTGGCCTTGCGCACCCGGGCCCTGCGCCCCGACCACCCGCCGATCCTGTCCGCCTACCTCTCGTGCTATTCGCGAGAGCCTGCTGAGCGGGCGGATGCCGCGGCCAGGCTCGCGATGGCGACGGTGTTCAGCCACGGCGCAACCCATCTCCTGCTGGGCGAGCAGGGCCGCGTGCTGACGGACCCCTATTACCCGCGGAACCATGCCCTGTCGCCCGCGAGCGTCACGATGTTCGCCGAGTGGTACGACATGCTCGTGCGGTGGGGCGACCTCCTGACCGCTCCGGGCCAGACCGACGTCACCGAGTTCATGACCGGCGGCATCAACACGGATCTGGTGTTCATCAGCGACCACGGGGTGAGGTTCTCGACGAGGCCCGAGCCGGGCACCGTGTGGACACGCGTCGTGCGCACCGCGCGCGGCCTCGTGGTGCACCTGATCAACCTGACTGCGCAGAGCGAGATCACCTGGGACGCCGGCAAGTCGCCCGCGTCGGTCGTGGCGGGCATCTCGCTGCGTTTCGCACCCGTTGACGGCGATGAGGTCCTGCACTGGATCGAGCCCGGAGCGGATCCGAGACCGTTGACGGCGGACCCGGCCGATGAGGTCGTCGCCACCGATGCCCTCTCCGCCTCGCAGTCGATGCTCGAGTACCGACTGCCCGAGCTCGGCGACTGGGCCGTCCTGTTCCTGCCCGACCCCGATGCTGAGGGAGACGTCCATGTCCGTTGAGTCCGGAGCCCTGCATCTGATCCAGGTCGGCCTGGGTGGCTGGGGTCGATCCTGGGCTGCCGAGCTGCTGAAGCACCCCGAGCTGGTCCGCACCGAGGCCTATGTCGACATGGCGCCGGCGATGCTTGCGGCGCTGCGCGAGGACACCGCGATCGCGGAGTCGTTGTGCTTCGACTCGTTCTCGGAGGCGTTGCGCGCGACGGATGCCGACACCGTCTTGGTCACGACCGCGCTTCCACACCATGCCTCGGTCGCGATCGAGGCGCTCGAGGCGGGCAAGGACGTGATCGTCGAGAAGCCGCTGGCGCCGACTCTGGCCGAGGCGCGCCGCATGATCGACGCTGCGGACGCTGCCGGGCGCCAACTCGTCGTGAGCCAGAACTACCGCTTCTACCCCGCTGCACAGAAGGCGGCGGAGCTGGTGCGAACGAAGGCTCTCGGGGAGGTCGGATCCGTCTCGGTGTCCTTCCGCAAGTACGCGAACACCGCGGAACCCGAGGGCTGGAGCCACTACGTCCTTCCCGATCCGCTCCTCATGGACATGTCGGTGCACCACTTCGACCTGATGCGGTTCGTTCTGGGGCGCGAGCCGCGCTCGGTCGCAGCGACCGCGTGGAATCCCGGCTGGAGCCGGTTCCACGACCCGGCCTCGGCCGTGGCGCAGGTGGTCTTCGGCGACGATGTCGTCGTCGACTACCGCGGCAGTTGGGCGAGCACGGGGCGACCCACCCTGTGGTCCGGCGAGTGGGTGCTCGAGTGCGAGGGCGGGACGATCGAGTGGGCGGGCCGCGACGACAGCGGAACCGCCGCGGACGAGCTGGTCATCCGTCACCGCGACGGTGACGTCGAGAACGTCGTGCTGCCGCCGCGACCCCACTTCGACCGGGTCGGGACGATCGCCGAGTTCGCGGCCGCGCGGCGTGAGGCGCGGATGCCTCAGACCCATGCCCGCGACAACATCAACACCCTCGCGCTCACGCTCGGCACGATCGCAGCGTCGCGCGCGGGGACCGTCGTCCGACTCGATGCCGTCGATGCGGCATCCGGCGACACCACCGACAAGTCCGACACGAAAGAAGCACGATGAGCCTGCGCGTCACCGTCTGGAACGAGTTCCGCCACGAGAAGAACGACCCCGAGGTCGCCGCGATCTATCCGGACGGCATCCACGCCGCCCTGGCCTCGGCGCTCCGCGCGCACGGCATCGACGAGGTTCGCACGGCGACCCTGGACGAGCCCGAGCACGGCCTCGACGTCGAGACTCTGGCCTCGACCGACGTGCTGATCTGGTGGGGCCACCTGCACCACGAGGACGTCGCGGACGAGGTCGTCGATCGGGTGCAGCAGCGCGTGCTCGAGGGCATGGGGCTTGTCGTGCTTCACTCGGGGCACGGGTCGCGGGTCTTCCGGCGCCTCATGGGCACTACGTGCAACCTCATCTGGCGCGAGGCCGACGACACCGAGGTGCTCTGGAACGTCGCGCCCGGTCACCCGATCACCGAGGGCATCGGTCAGCGCTTCATCATCGAGCGCGAGGAGATGTACGGCGAGCACTTCGAGGTCCCGACCCCGGATGAGCTCGTCTTCATCAGCTGGTTCAGCGGCGGCGAGGTCTTCCGCAGCGGCGCCTGCTACCGCCGCGGCGCCGGGAAGATCTTCTACTTCCGCCCCGGGCACGAGACCTACCCGACCTATCACAACCCGCAGGTCCAGCGGGTGATCGCCAACGGCGTGCGCTGGGCCGCGCCCCAGGTGGCATGGTCGTCGAACTTCGGGAACCCGGCCCCCGTCATCGCCCGATGACGACAGAAGCGCCCTGCCGGCACGGGCCCGGCAGGGCGCTTCTCGTTCGCAGCGAGTGGCGCGGCGCTTACGCCTGCAGCGCCGCCTCGAGCTCGATGGTGATGGTCACCTCGGAGCCGATCAGGACGCCGCCGCCCTCGAGGGCCGCGTTGTAGGTGAGGCCCCACTCTTCGCGCTTGATCTTCGTGGTGGCGGTGGCGCCGGCTTTGTAGTTGCCCCACGGGTCGGTCTGGAAGCCCTCGAACTCGAAGTCGAAGGTGACCTGCTTGGTGGTGCCCTTGATGGTCAGGTCGCCGTCGACCTTGAAGTCGTCGCCGTCGACGCGCACACCGGTCGAGACGAACTCGATGTAGGGGAACTGCTCGGCCTCGAAGAAGTCGCCGGTGCGCAGGTGGCCGTCGCGGTTCGGCTCGTTCGTGTTGATCGACGCGACCTCGGCCTTGGCGGTGACCGTCGACTCGAGCGGGTTCTCGGCGGTGACGAACGTCGCCTCGAACTTCTCGAACTTGCCGCGGACCTTGGCGATCATGAGGTGGCGCACGCTGAAGCCGACCTCGCTGTGCGTGGGGTCGACGACCCAGGTGCCTGCCTTGTAACCGGGGATGGTGACGGTGTCGGTCATGGTTCTCGTACTCCTAGAGACTCAGGTTGTGCGAGGCGCGTGCCCCGACGTTTCCATGCAACCGTATCCAATTCGTCTGAATTCCAGAAGATCTGGAACTCTTACGATTTCTTACGAATCGGCGACGGGGGGATGACGGGCGCTACCGCGTCGCCTCGGCGCGGGCCACCAGTTCCGCGCGCCGGGCGTAGAAGCCCACGGCCGGCGTCGCCTCCATCGGCCGGCTGTAGGTCTCTTCGGCGGCGACCTCGTGCCCCGACTCGTCGACATAGGCGACGTGCACGGGCGCGTCGTCCCCCCGGCGCATGCGGCGCGAGATCGGCCCGAACTCGCCGGGCGCCCAGACATCCCCCCAGTCGCGCAACGCCGAGATGACGACGTTGAGCTCGCGGCCCGCCTGCGTCAGCAGGTACTCGTCGCGGCCGCGCTCGCCCGGCGCGTGGTACTTGCGCCGTTCGAGCACGCCCGCGTCGACGAGTGCGCTGAGCCGCGCGCTCAGCACGTCGGGCGAGACGCCGAGCATCTCGCGGAAGTCGGCGAAGCGCGTCACGCCCGCGAGCGCCTCGCGCAGGATCTGGAAGTTCCAGCGCGGCCCGAGGATGTCGACCGCGCGCGAGATCGAGCACAGCGCGTTGTACTCGCGGGCGTCGACCGGGTCGATCTCTTCCGTCGGCTGTGCGGGCATGGGCGTCACTCCTCGAATGCGGTGATGGCGGGTCGGGATGCCCTGGCCCGGGCATCCTCACCCACACCGGCATTCTGCCGCGCCCGCAGCGCCTGCGCGGTCACGAGGGCTCCGAGGGCGAAGACGCCCACGCCGGCCGCGCCCACGTCGAGCGCGCTGCGCAGGCCGGCACCGGTCGCGATCAGCCCGAGCACGACGGCCGTGAGGCCCTGCATGACGTAGGCCACGAGGTAGACCGCCGAGATGGTGCCCGCGCGGTGGTGCGCCGGCGCGTTCTGGCCGATGAGCCCGAGGCTGCCCGAGAACATCAGCGCGTAGCCGGCGCCGGCGACCAGCGTCGTGGTGATGAACACCGCGAGCGAGCCGGTGTAGGCGGCATCCAGCAGCAGCGCGAACGCGATCAGCACCACGATCGCGCCGACCGCGATCGAGCTGCGCGGCCGCACCGAGCGGGTCGCGAGCGCCGTCACGCCGATGACCACCGACATGGCGGCCATGATCGCGCCCACCTCGAGCACGTTGGCGGCGTGCGTGATCTGCTCGGCGATCTGCGCGCCGAGGCTCAGGAAGATCGCGCCGAACATGTAGGCGGTGCTCATCGAGAGCGCGGCCACGACGTAGATGAGGCGGATGCCGGGCGCCACGGCGATGCCGCGCGGCCGCCAGGCCCCGCGTGCCTCGTCGCGCGTGTGGCGCGGCATGAACCAGACCGTCGCGCCGACGGCGGCGATGACGGCCACGAGCACCCAGAAGTCGAGGTGCAGCGGGAACGGCGCGTACTGGATGAGCGCGCCGCCGACGAGCGTCGCGAGGGCGAGGCCGAGCGCGGTGGCCGCGGTGGTCACGGCGCCCGCGGCGCGTTCGCGGCCGGGCCGGCTGAACTCGAGCACGGCGGCGGAGGCCGGGCTGAGCGCGAGCCCCACTCCGACGCCCATGAACACGCGGCCGGCGAACACGATGCCGATGCCCGGCGCGACCGCGAACAGCAGCGTGCCGACGAGCATGCCGGCCAGGCCGAGCAGGATCGCGGCGCGGCGCCCGATGTGGTCGGCGAGGTCGCCGAAAACCAGAAGCACGATGACGAGCGCCGCCGGGTAGACGGCGAAGACCGCGTTCGTGACGGCGGCGGTGACGTGCCAGTGCGCTTCGTAGAGCGGGTAGGTGGTGCTCGGGGCGCCGCTCGTCCAGAGGGCGATGGCGGCGACGGCTGCGGCGGTCCAATAGGACGCGGCGCGGGGCAGCGTGCGGGCGATGCGGTTCATCGGGGGTCCTGTCGGCTGGGGAACCAGCCGCGTGCGGGCTGGATACAGTTAGCCAACTCAGACATCTGGATTGTTATTCCCAAGTCAGATCGAGGATGCCCCGCCGCCGCTCCGACGCGGCAGAATCGAGCCATGACCGAGCCCATTCCCTCCGCTGAGCCCGCCGAGCCGACCGCCGCCGAGGTGGCCCGCTACATCGACTTCACGCTGCTCAAGCCCGAGGCGACCCACGCCGACGTGGCCGCGCTGATCGCCGAGGCCGCCCTGCTCGGCACCTACTCGGTGTGCGTCTCGCCGTCGATGCTGCCGGTGTCGATCCCCGAGGGCAGCGACCTCAAGGTCGCCGTCGTCACGGGCTTCCCGAGCGGCAAGCACTCGACCACCGTCAAGGCCGTCGAGGCCGCCGAAGCGGTGCGCAACGGCGCCGACGAGATCGACATGGTGATCGACGTGGGCGCGGCCGTCGAGGGCGACTTCGGCCGCGTCGAGGCCGACATCGCGGGCGTGCGCGCCGCGGCGCCCGAGCCGACCGTGCTCAAGGTGATCATCGAGTCGTCGGCGCTGACCGACGCGCAGATCGTCGCCGCCTGCCGCGCCGCGGTGAACGCGGGGGCCGACTTCGTGAAGACGTCCACCGGGTTCCACCCGAGCGGCGGGGCGACCGAGCACGCGGTGGCGCTGATGCGTCAGACCGTGGGCGACGCCGCCGGCGTCAAGGCTTCGGGCGGCGTGCGCACGCTCGCCCAGGCGCGGGCCATGATCGCCGCGGGCGCGACGCGGCTCGGCGTCTCGGGCGCGCGGGCGCTTCTCGCCGGGGACGGCCCGGCCCCGACATCCCCCGCTCAGACCTCCGCCTACTGAATCGAGCGGACCCTCATGTCAGAACTCGTCCTCGTCACCGGCGGCACCGGCTATCTCGGGCTGCACGTCATCACGGCCGCGCTCGACGCGGGGTACCGCGTGCGCACGACCGTCAGATCGGCGGGGCGGGCGGATGCCGTGCGCGCCGCCGTCGGCGCGGGCCCCGACACCCCGCTCGAGTTCGCCGTCGCCGACCTGCTCGCCGACGACGGCTGGGCCGAGGCGGCCGCGGGCGCGACCTACGTGCTGCACGTCGCGAGCCCGTTCCCGGCGGGCCAGCCGAAGGACCCCGACGAGCTCATCACCCCCGCCCGCGAGGGCACGCTGCGGGTGCTGCGCGCCGCGCTCGCCGCGGGCGTGAAGCGCGTCGTCGTGACCTCGTCGTTCGCGGCGATCGGCTACGGGCATGAGCGCGACCGCACCGCGCCGTACACCGAGGACGACTGGACGAACCTCGACGACCCGACCGTGCCCGCCTACCAGCGCTCGAAGACGCTCGCCGAGCGGGCTGCGTGGGATTTCGGCGCCGAGCACGCGGGCGAGATCGAGATCGCCGCGGTCAACCCCGTCGGCATCTTCGGGCCGCCGCTCGGCGCCCCCGAGGGCACCTCGGTCTTCATCCTGCGCACTGCGATGCGCTCGCCGATCGTGCCCGACATGCGCTTCGGCATCGTCGACGTGCGCGATGTCGCGGCGCTCGAGCTCGCGGCGATGACGAGCGCGGATGCCGCGGGCCGGCGCTACCTCGCCGTCGCCGGCTTCGCCTCGCTGCGGCACGTCGCCCGGGTGCTCGGCAAGCGCCCGCTGCTGCTGCCGAACTGGGTCGTGCGGGCTGCCGCGCCGGTCTCGGCGATGGCGCGCTCGCTCGCGAGCGAGATCGGCGTGCAGAAGAGCGCCACGTCGGCGCGGGCGCGGGCCGAGCTCGGGTGGGCGCCGCGGCACCCCGATGTGACGATCCGAGACATGGGCGAGGAGCTCACGCGGCAAGATAGTTAGCGTGAGTGAAGAATTTCGGTGGCGATCGATCCTCGTCCCGGCCTACGGGCCTGCGACGCTGTTCGGTCTCGCCGAAGGGGCCATCTTCCCCGTCATCGCGCTGAGCGCCATCGACCGCGGTGCGACCGCGTCGGTGGCAGCGCTCGTCGCGGCGCTGATCGGCGTGGCATCCCTGCTCACGAACATCCCCGCCGGCGTTCTCGCGACCCGCATCGGCGAGCGGCGCTCGATGCTCGTGGCCTCCGTCATCACCGTGGCCGGCCTGGCGTTCTGCCTCGTGGATGTCGGCGACAGCGCGCTCTCGCTCGGCGTCTTCTCCTTCGGCGTGCTGCTGATCGGCGTCGCGGGCTCGGTCTATGCGCTCGCCCGGCAGTCGTACCTGACCGAGATGGTGCCCGTGCACATGCGCGCCCGGGCGCTCTCGACGCTCGGCGGCACGATGCGCATCGGCGTGTTCGTCGGCCCGTTCATCGGTGCGGGCGCGATGCACTTCTGGGGGCTGTCGGGGGCGTACGTCGTGGCGCTCGCGGGCATCATCGCGGCGGGCGTGATCGTGTACGTCTCCCCCGACCTCGAGCTGTCGGAATCGCACCGCGCCGCCGCGGCCTCGGTGACGACGACCGGGATCCTGAAGCAGTACTGGCGCACCTTCGCGACGCTCGGCATGGGCATCCTGCTGCTGTCGGCCATCCGGCAGACCCGGCAGATCGTGATCCCGCTGTGGGCCGCGCACCTCGGCCTGTCGCCCACCACGACGTCGATCATCTACGGCGTCGCGGGGGCGCTGGATGCCGCGACGTTCTACCCGGCCGGCAAGGTCATGGACCACTTCGGTCGCCGCTGGGTCGCCGTGCCCTCGACGATCGTGCTCGGCATCTCGTTCGCGCTGCTGCCGCTGACACACGGCATCGGCACGCTCGCGCTCGTCGCGATGATCATGGGCTTCGGCAACGGGATCGGCTCGGGCATCGTCATGACGCTCGGCGCCGACACCTCACCCTCGATCGGGCGGCCGACCTTCCTCGGCCTGTGGCGTGAGCTGGGGGATGCCGGCGGAGCCGTCGGCCCGATCATCCTGTCCTTCGTGACCGCCCTCGCCGGCCTCGCGTTCGGCATCGAGGTGAGCGCGGCAGTCGGCTTCGCCGCCGCCGCGGCGCTCTGGGCCTGGATCCCGAAGCGCTCCGGCCATCTGCGCGCCGAGCCCGCGCGATCGGCGGATGCCGCGCCGCCCGCCCCCGCGTCGTCCGCCGAGTAGCGCTCATCGCCGCTGCGCTACCCACTTGGTCCTCTCCACCGTCCTCGTGCTGCCGAGTCCTGGCGCGGCAGGCTGGCGAACGTCCCTGTGGACAGCGGCCGCACGTCGGGCCGGATGCCCGTTAGCGTGACGCGGCATGAGGAGCGTGCCTGCCGCCTATGTCCGCGACCACTGGGCCGAGATCGTGGATGACGCCGTGCGCGAGCCGATCATGGTGACCTCGCGCGGGCGGCCGCGAGTCTTCATCGCCAACGCGGGGCTGGCTGCTCAGCTGGACCCGACGGCGTCCGTCGACATGGCCGCGGCGTCCCGAGCGATCGGGCGCCCGGTCACGCCGCCGAAGTACCCATGGCTCGACCGCCCGCTGTCGCGCGAGGAACGGCTCGTCGCTCTCGAGCGCAGGCAGACGCAGATCTACCACGTGCCGTTCGACGAGTGGAACGACGAGGAGTGGAAGATCCTGGATGTGAAGCCGTCGGACCTGCTCTTCGACGACTGACGCGTGCCGCGCGGCGGGTGCCGCGTGACGTCGGCGTGCCCGACTCGGTCGAGCCGCGCTCGGGGGTGCGTTGCTGTCTCGAAATCCAAATTGTCCAAAATGGTCAATTCGCCGCGAGTTGCACAATTCGGATTTTGGATAAGCAAGGCCCTTCTCGTCGCTCGTCGCTCGTCGCTCGTCGCTCGTCGCGCCTGGCGGCGCGGAGCGGCGGCCGGTAGCTTCGGCGCATGAGCTCACCCGTCACCGACGAGCAGATGCTGGCGAACCTCGGGCTGGCGCGCGAGTACGCGATCGTCCTGCTGCGGAAGAATCCGGACGCCCCGATCGCCGGCGACGAGGCGCGCGCGATCGTCTGGGAGCACGGGCGCAGGAACTTCGAGCTCCGCGATGCGGGGCTGCTCGACATCGTGCTGCCGATCAGGGACGAATCCGACCTCGCGGGCATCGGCGTCTTCAACACGACGGGCGACGAGGCATCCGCGCTCATGGCCGCCGACCCCGGCGTCCAGGCCGGCCTGTTCACCTTCGAAGTGCACGCGTGCCGCGGCTTCCCGGGCGATGCGCTCGGCGCGAACGACCGGGCCGGCACGCCGCCGACCCGCTAGCTCGCGGCGGCCACCGGCGGGCGGCCCGCGTTCCAGAGCGAGGCGTTGTTCCAGCAGCCGACGATCACGGCGTCCGGATTCTGGCCGCGTCGGCGCGCGAAGTGCGCGGCCAGCTGCTGCAGCCGCACCGTCGGCGCGAACTGGGCGTAGAACGGGTCCGTCACCGCCCGGGTCTCTTCGAGCGACACGACGTGCACGCCCTCGGCGTGCGCGGCGGCGGCGAGACCGTCGATCAGCCCGTCGCGATCGGCCGACGGCTCGAGCGCGAGCAGGGTGTCGGCCCCCGTGAGCGGCACCGCCGAGCCGTGCAGCAGCGTCTCGGTGTCGTAGCCCTCCGCGAGCACGCGCCCCGCCTCGCGCAGCTTGAGCGCGCCCTCGGCCGCCGTGATCGCCCACGGCCCCGCCCCGACGATCACCATCGCGCGCTCGGGCACGTTGATGTGGGCGATGTCGGGGTCCTCGATCGCGGCGGCGACACGTTCCGCTGCCGAGCGCAGCTCCGACGACCCGGCGGCGACTGGCGCCCCCGCCCGCACGGCGACGATGCCGTCGAGCAGCCGTGCCAGCGCGCCGAGCGTCGCGACATAGCTCACCGTGTAGGTGTCGCAGACCTCGGCCGGCCCGGCGACGATGGCCTCGGGCCAGCCCGAGCCCGGGCCGGTGATCGACACCAGCGGCACGCCGGCGGCCACGGCATCCTCACGCGCCCGCGCCGAATACGCCGAGCGGCCGGTGTGGCTGATCACGACCACGGCGTCGCCGGGGCGGGCAGGCGGCTCCCATCGGCCCTGATCGGCCGACGAGATCGCGACGGCCTCGACGCCGCGGCGCCGGAACTGCCAGGCCGCCAGGCGGGCCGCGTTGTAGCTCGAGCCCGTGCCGACCAGAACGATGCGCCGCGCAGCGGCGAGAACGGAAGCCTCAGCGGGGAACGACGACTCGGCGAGGTCGAACAGCACGCTGCTCTGCGCGCCGATCGATCGGTCAAGTTGGGTCTCCATGGTCATGAGGAAAACCCATGCAGGCGAACGGGATGTCCGGCGCTGCGGTCCCGGGTGATGAAGAGGGTTAGAACGCTGACTGAACGCGCACGCGGCGGTAGGGATCCGTTCCGACCCGGCCTCTAGAACTCGGTGAGGTTCGCGCGCAGATTCCCGTCGCCGTACTCGGTGCGCAGCAGGCCGCGCCGCCGCAGCTCGGGCACGAGCCGGTCGAGGAAGCGGTGCACGGTCGTCGGGTGCAGGTCGCCCGAGAAGATGAAGCCGTCGTTGCCGGCGACCTCGCCGAACTCCTCGATGTAGTCCGCGATGTCCTCGGCGGTGCCCACCCAGCCGGCGCGGTCGGCGGCGCGGCCCTTGCGCGCGTGGCGACGCAGCAGCTCGCGCAGCGTGAACTCCTCGAACGACGCGGCGCCCGCGAGCAGCCCCTTGATCGAGCCGCGCGAGACATGCTGCCCGAACACGGCGTCGGGGTCGATGTGCTGGTCCCAGTCGAGCACCGTGAGGTCGGTCTCGAGGTCGGACGACTGGCCGAGCAGGATCGCGTGCAGCTCGGCATCCGTCGGGTCCTCGCTCGCGGCGACCACGCGGTCGACCTCGTCGCGGCTCGAGACGATCTCGGGCTTGAAGACGAAGAGCGTCTTGATCGAGGAGGCCGCGCGACCGGCATCCGCCGCCGCCGCGATCACGCGCTCGCGATAGCCCGCGACCGACGACACGTCCAGCGGGGCGAGCGCGAGCTGCACCTCCGAGTTCGAGCCCGCGAACGCGATGCCCCGCGGGGAACCGCCGGGCGAGACGATCACGGGGTCGCCGTCGTCGAACGGGATCGCGTTGAGCGGCCCCGTGACGTCGTAGTACTCGCCCTGGTGGCGGAACGCGTCGATCTTCGAGCCGTCGGCGAACCGGTGGGTCTCGGGGTCGTTCACATAGGCGCCCTCGCCCCAGCTGTGCCACAGCTTGCGCACGACCGACAGCCACTCGGCCGCCCGGTCGTAGGCGTGGTCGTGGTCGAGCGGCGGCACGCCGAAATGGCGGCTGGATGCGACATCCGTCACGACGTTCATGCCGTACCGGCCGCCGCTCAGGTGGTGCAGCGTCGCGGCCTGGCGCGCCGCGAGGTACGGCGGCGTCGCGACCGGGTTGATCGTCGGGGTGAAGCCGAGGTGCCGCGTCGCGTTGAGCAGGTACGGCACGAGCAGCAGCGGGTCGTGCTTCGGGCCGCCGTAGGCCTGGCGGGTGCGCAGGTCGATGGTCGAGGGGCTGCCGATCGAGAGCGCGTCCTCGAGGATGACGAGGTCGAGGCCGGCCTGTTCGAGCTGCTGCACGGCCTGCACGTAGAGCTCGGGCCGGTGCCACTCGTAGCCCCAGCGGTAGTCTTCGCGGCCCCACGCCTGCGGCCCGAAGCCGCGTGAGAAGAACCAGCCGAAGTGCTGCAACCGAGCCACGTGTGCCTCCCTGTTAGTGCGCGAATGTGTGCAGATTACGCGTCGTGTCTGCCCGCGAGCGCCTGATCGAGGTCGGCGAGCAGGTCCGCGACATCCTCGACGCCGACCGACAGCCGGATCATGCCCGGGCCGACCCCGAACGCCTCGAGCTCGGCCGGCGTGAGGTGCGTGTGCGTCGTGCTGCGCGGGTGCAGGATCAGCGAGCGCACGTCGCCGAGGTGGGTCATCCGCGACCACAGCACCACCCGGTCGATCAGGCCGCGCGCGGCCGCCTCGCCGCCGCGCAGCGTGAACGCGAACACCGCGCCCGCGCCGTTCTCGAGGTAGCGCTCGGCGAGCGCGCGGTGCGGGCTCGAGGCGAGGCCGGCGTAGTCGACGGATGCCACCTCCGGCCGGCCCTCGAGCCACTGCGCCACCGCGAGGGCGCCGGCCGATTGGCGCGCCATGCGCAGCGAGAGCGTCTCGATGCCCTGCTGCAGCAGGAACGCGTTGAGCGGCGAGAGCGTGGGGCCGAAGCGGCCCGCGAGGGCGCGGGCGCGCTGCGCGAAGCCGGTGCCCGCGGCATCCGCCGCCCACTCGCTCTCGCTCGAGACGATGACCCCGCCGATCGCCGAGCCGTGCCCCGAGAGGAACTTGCTCGCCGAGTGCACCACGATGTCGGCGCCGTGCTCGATGGGCCGCGCGTGGTACGGCGTCGCGAGCGTGTTGTCGATGACGACCGGGATGCCGTGCGCGTGCGCGACCTCGGCGACGAGCGCGATGTCGGGCACGTCGTTCAACGGGTTCGGGATCGTCTCAATGAAGATCGCGCGCGTGTTCGGCCGGATCGCCGCCTCGAGCGCCGCGCGGTCGCCGGGGTCGGCGACGAAGTCGGCGGTGATGCCGAAGCGTGGGAAGTCCTCACGGAGCAGCCCGCGCGTGCCCTCGTAGATCGACCGCGCCGACACGACGTGGTCGCCCTGGTTCAGCAGGGCGAGGAAGGTGATCGTCAGCGCCGCCTGGCCGCTCGCCACGGCGATCGCCTCGACGCCGCGCTCGAGGCGGGCGAGCTTGCGCTCGACCCCGGTGATCGTCGGGTTGCCGTAGCGGGTGTAGATGTAGCCCGCGTCATCGCCGGCGAAACGGTCGCGCGCCTGGTCGAAGTCGTCGAAGAGGAAGCCGTTGCTCAGGTAGACGGGCGTGATGCGCGCGCCGTGCCCCTCGTCGGGCTCGACGCCGGCGTGCACCTGCTCGGTGGAGAATCCCCATTCGCTTGCCATGGTGCACACAGGATGCACCCTGGCCCGCCGGGGCCGCACCTGCGTGAAGCGCGGTTACGGCGCGAGTCCCGCGGTTACGTCACGACGAGGCTGATCGAGCCGAGCTCGGCGCTGTGCATGCTGAACACGCCGGGTGCCATCGGCACGGGCGGGGTCACCATGCCGGTGATCACGACATCCCCGGCGCGCAGCGTCTCGCCGCACGCCGCGAGCGCGTCGGCGAGATGGCGGACGACCGCCACATATCCCCCGACGGCGTCGGCCGGGTCGGCGGCTGCCGCGATCTCGGTGCCGGTGCCTTCTCCGCCGATCGGCTGAGTGCCTCTTCCGCCGGTCGACTGAGTGCCTTCTCCGCCGGTCGACTGAGCGAAGCGAATGGAGACCCCGCCCGGGTGCAGATCCACGGGCATCCGCTCGCCGAGCACGACGCCGCGCTGGAACACGTTCGCCCGGATCGCCGCGATCGCGTCGTCGAGCGGCGCCGTGATGTCGACCAGCTCGAAGGCGAGCGAGACGGCGGCGAGGGCGTCGAGGATGTCGGCGTCGGAGGCCCCGGCCGGGACATCCGCCCCGAGATGCACGGCGATCTCGGGCTCGAGAACGGGCCGCTGCCAGCCGCTCACGTCGATCGCACCGCCGCTCGGGGTCACGCCCTCGGCGAGCAGGTACCCGACGAGAGGCGCATCGATGCCCGCGCCGGCCTGCGCCGCGGCCGAGCCGAAGCCGAGCTTCCAGCCGAGGCCGGCACGGCCGGACTCCACCTGCGCGGCGCGCTGCGCGAGCAGGTGCGCGAACTCGCCACGGACGTCGTCTCTGACCCACATGCCCATGCGCTCACGCTATTCCCGCGCAGCGCCGGGCGCACCGCCTCAGAGCGCGAGCGTGAAGTAGACGCTGTTCGGGTCGTCGGTGTAGTCGGCGAAGGGCGGGCACTGGGTGAAGCCGTGGCGGGCGTAGAGCGCGCGGGCCGGCGCGAAGTACGGCTCGACCCCCGTCTCGAGGTTGAGCGTGCGGATGCCCCGCGCGCGGGCCTCGGCCACGATCGCCCCGAGCACCGCGCTCGCGACCCCGCGCCCGCGTGCGGCGGCCGTGGTGCGCATCGACTTGAGCTCGGCCATGGCCTCGTCGTGCTGCTTGAGGGCGCCGATGCCGAGCAGGGCGCCGGCTGCGGCATCCCGCGCCGACCAGAAGGTGATCGCGGGGTGCTGCAGCGCCTCGGGGTCGAGCGCGTGGACGCTCTCGGCCGGCGAGGTCGCGTGCATGTCGCTCAGGTGCTCGTCGAGCAGGGCGAGCACGTCGGGCGCCATCGGGTCGTCGATCGCGATGAGCATGACTCGACGCTAGCGCGCCGCGCGGCGCGGGCGTTGCACGGCGAACCACCAGGCCGCGAAGGCTCCGACGACGAGCACCGCGGCGAACCAGCCGACCGCCGAGGTCACGCCGACGGCCGCGCCCAGCACGCCGAGGGTGACCCCGCCACCGGTGCGCAGCCCCGAGGCGAACATGCCGAACACGCCGAGGGTGCGCCCGCGCTCGCCCGCAGGGGCCTCGAGCTGCACCACGCTCTGCGTGATCGACAGGGACGCGATCTCGCCGAAGCCGGCGACGACGAGGGCGACGAGGGCGAGGGCGTAGTTCGCGGTCACGGCGAACGCCAGGATTGCGGCCCCGAACACGACGGTCGAGACCACGGCCGTGCGCAGCGTCGGCTTGATCACGGCGACGGCCTCGAGCAGGAAGCCGCCGGCGACCCCGCCGAAGCCCATCGCGAACAGCAGCGAGCCGTAGGTCAGATCGCCCGTCGACCCCGCGCCGAGTCGTGCGGCGAAGGCCGGCATCGACGACTGCAGGGCGTTGCCGATCGTGACCGCGGTGAGGCCGGAGATGACGATCATCGCGATGATCAGGTGATTCGAGCGGATGCCGCGCAGCACGCGCAGGGTGTCGCGGAAGCGCACGGGCTCTTTGTCCCCGAGATCCGCGTCACGCACATGCCCGGTGAAGCGCGTGCGCATCATCAGCACGGTCATCGGCAGGTAGAGCAGCACGTTCACGAAGATGCCGCCCGTGGGACCGAGCCAGAGCAGCAGCGCCGAGCCGACGACCGGGCCGAAGAGGATGCCGAGGCTCTGGAACGTCGCGTTCAGGCGCACGGCGCTCGGCAGCTCGCTGCGGTCGACGAAGTCGTGCAGCATGAGCTGCTCGGCGGGGCCCCAGAGCGAGCCGGCGGTGCCGTGCAGCACGAGCAGGACGCAGGCGGCCCACACGGTGAGGCTGTGCGTCAGGAACAGGACGCCCCACACCGCCGACACGAGCATGAACAGCCCCTGCGCCGCCTGGATCAGCCGGCGGCAGTCGTACTTCTCGGCGAGGGTGCCCGTCCAGACCGACAGCAGCAGGAAGGGCAGCCAGTGGCTGATGATCTGGAAGCCGACCAGGGCCGGCGAGTGGAACGTCTGCCACAGCACCCAGTAGGTGATGACGTGCTCGGTGTTGTCGGCCATCATCGACAGCCCGGATGTGAAGAGGTACGGGCGCGAGTCGCGGTTCCTCAGCGCGGCGAAGCGCCGTGGCGAAGCGGAGGGCACGGCGGAACTCGTCATGAAGCCACGCTAATTCCCCGGCGGCGCAACCCATTGCGGAACCCCGTGGCAGCGGTTGAGATGGTGGTCATGAGCGACTGGACCGCCGAAGAACTGGATCTCGTCAGCAAGATCGAGGAAGTCGAGGTGACGCCCGCGGGCGCGGACGGGGCCCCGCTGCAGAGCGTCGTCATCTGGGCCGTCACCGACGGCAGCGATGTGTTCGTGCGATCGGTGCACGGGCAGCGCGCGCGGTGGTGGAAGCAGGCCGAGGCCAGCGGCCGCGCGACGTTCACCGCCGACGGCGTGGTGAGGGATGTCACGCTCGAGCACGTCAGCGACATCCGCAATCAGGCCGTCTCGGACGCCTACAACCACAAGTACGCGGCGCAGCCGGCGGAGTTCCTGCGGCCCATGGTCGAGGGCGAGTCGCTGACGGCCACGTTCCGGGTCGTGCCGGTGGCCTAGAAGCAAGAGAGCCGATGACGGGAATCGAACCCGCGCTACCTGCTTGGGAAGCAAGGGAAACTCGCGTGTTTTCGTCTCTGACCAGCCTATTTTCTAGAAACAAACGGCACTCGCTTGACTTCACAGTAGTTGATTTCTGCAGCGCGTTAGGCACGCTCAAGGCACGAAGGCCGACACCCCAAGAGCGGCAGCGACGCCACGTCCTTATTGCTCGAGGTTGAAGGCGTCGGGGAAGTGGTCTCGCGCCTGGTCCTCGCTGATTTCATCGAAGTTGGGGTCGGCTTGGAAGAGCTTGTCGTGCGCGTAGTCCCCGACTCCGACCCAGCGTCCCGAGGTCGAGTCCCATCGCTCGTTCTCCCACCGCCGGTCGCTCCGATAGCGGAAGAGTCGGGTGAAATTGTTAGTGACGTAGATCATCTGCGACGCCTTCACCGGCCGCATCGGGGTCCCTTCTTCCGGCGCCTCCGCGTCGTCTTGGTGCGCGTACCGCCAAAGATCATCGAACAGGCCGAGACGCACGTACGTCGCAAACTCTGATGGGTCCTTCCCCAGCGGGATCGCGATCGACAAAGGCGGAACGCCGTCAGACATGACGGGCACGTCTCCGTACTTCTTCTGGTCAAGAGGACCGCCGAGCAGTTGGACTGCGACGAACCCGCTCTCACCGGTCGTGAATTTTTCGGTGTTGCGTTCGGGACGGGCGAGCTCTGGGCTCGGAAGACGGTTCGCCGCAGCAGTCTTGATAAGCAGAAAGCCAACGACCGGATTGATGTCCCGCTCGACGTTGTCGTAGGCCTCCATGAGGTCGACTGGGCTCGTTCGCGGGAGATGAGCCACTCCGGCTTCGTCAAGGACAGCAACCGGCTCCATGTCCCGCAGCAAGGTCCACAACGGCTCATGCCAGTACGTCACCCCATCGTCGGCAGCTTCGGCGAGCGCGCTCGCCGCTTCCAGATAGCGGTCCCCGACGGGTTGAAGTGATGGGAACAGCTCTCGAAGACTCCACACGGTGGCGAAGTCGTCATCGGAGACGAGCACTGGCGCCGGCACTACGTGCCAGGTGTGCCTGTCATCGATCCCGATGGCGAGGAGCTTCGCAATGACGCGATAGACAAGCGTGCGTTGAGTGGTCGCGGGGGTGATCGGGGGAATCCCCCAGCCCGTCTCTTGCTCGAGGCGTTTCAGCACCGCGTGGGCATTGTGCGCTGCAACGACCTCAGGCCATTCGAGTTGCTTGATCATGCCTGCGGTTTCGTACTTGATTCCGCCGGTCAATCCGAATTGAACTCGTGTTCCGGTCGGCCCGTCGTGTACGAGAAGCAGTTGGTTGAATGCAGAGTCCTGAACTCGAGAGATCAGCAGTTCTGGATGCCGGCGGCACAGTTCGCTCGCCAGCCACCAGGACTGCTGTAGAGCGAAGCGATCCGCCAGTTCGGTGTTCTCGAGCTCGCTGTTCATTTGCTCCTTAGGCCCGCGCCAGAAGGTATGCGGTCACTGTCGTCCAATCGGGGAAGTCATCCGACCCGAAGGCGATCACCTCGCCGGTGAAGCGGTCTGCGCCGTTCTTCGTCGGGCGGTCGTCAACGAGGAAGTCCCCGATGCTGAGGTCCTTGCGGTGGGTCAGCGTCAGCCGCTTGTACGCGGGGCTGTCGGCAGTGAAGCCGAAATGCAGCTGGACCCATTCGACCTTGTGCTGCCAAGCGCTGGGGTTTCCCCATGGCGCCGTGGACAAGATGAAGATCTCGAAGTGCTCGGCCAGGGTCGTGAAGGCATTGATCGCGCCGACGACCGGCGGCATCACGGCGAAGATGCCGGGGATCTCGTCGTACCGGCCGTCGTAGTGGTCGAGCACGCCCGGATCGATGCCCTCGAGTCGCGCGCCGAAGTCGACGAGCGTGTTGTCGAGATCGACGTGAAGAATCTTCTTTGCGGAAGAAGATTTGATGGCTTCTGAGACGCCGCAGACTGCAGCCCCCTTCGCCGCGAGCAACTCATCGATCTCCGGCCGCGAGACGACGTAGGTGTTCTGCGAACCCACACGACGTGCGCTCTTCCACCCGCCGGACTTTCCGGCCGCGGCGAGCGCCAGCTTCTTGTAGGCGTGCTGGCGGGTGATACCGAGCAATTCGGCCGCTTCAGTCAGGTTCACCCACCCGTCGAGCACTGGTAGCCCGGGGTACTTGATCGGCTTCTCGTCAACGGTCACGGAAGCAAGTCCCCCATCAATCCCGAGACGACCCGCAGCATCCGCCGCCCGCTCGTCTTGTACTCGGCGGCAAGGTCGTAGTCCCGGTCTTGGCGGTAGACGCGGCCGTCGATGGAAACCAGCGCGACCGGCTCCTCGCCGCGTAGGAACGCCCAGTAGTGGAATTCGCGCATCTGGTTGAACTCCCATCCTTCGAGGCGCAGCGACGCGTACGTGGCCTGCGCAAGCGGAAATAGTGGAAGGTAGCCGCGCCGGTGAACACCCCAGTCGCTGTCTGCAGCTTCGCTGCGGCAATCCCACGGCTCCCGGTCATTGATCGCCGCTGCGAGGACGGCAGCGATGAAGCGAAAGGCGAGAGTGCGAGCCGAACTTGGCGGCGTCTTCGTTGGCGCAGGAATGCCGGCAGCGATTTCGATCTGCTTGACGACGTCGTGGCGGTCATCTGCGGCGAGCGCATCGTCCCATTCACTGACGATGGTGTTTGGCCCCGCTGGCTTATGGACCTGAAGCGTTCCGGTGCGGTTGAGCAGGATGTCCAGCGGTGACTGCCTGGGGTCTCGGGCAACCGAGAGTAGGTCGTACATGTCGTGCGGGTGCAGTTCAAGAATCACCGCTTGCGGATGCCGTCGCACTAGTTCGCTGGCGAGCCACCACGACTCCGCGATGATGCGCCGTCTCGCGGGGATCAGAACAACCCCGAACCGATGGCGACCAGAATCTCTTCGTCGGTCGTGGAATCCGGCAGGCCCCACTCGAGAATGAAGCGGACGCGATCCTCTTGAGAAAGTGTTCCGCTCGACAAGTCAGTTGCGTTGTCCTGTCTCACGACGCCTCCTCCAAAGAGCCAGCCAGCAGTGCTAGAAGCCGCCCTAAAGCGCGTAATTCCGCACTTAGTGCACTAATCCGCATCATAGGGTGCTAACGCTCACTGTGTGCGGTGCCGTCTGGTTGCTGGGGTGGAGCGTGCCCTCCCATCCCGCTCGCAAACCCGACTTTGAGGAGCTGCGGTTCTATCTCGCCCGTCTCAGGCGCACTAGAAAGTGGACGCTCGACGAACTGGCAGCGCGTTCGGGTGTCGCACGCCGCAGTCTCTCGGAGCTGGAGAGCGGCGACTCACGCGGCTCCCTCGAGACCTGGTTCAGGCTCGCCGAGGCGCTGGACATGGAGATCGGCGACATCGTCAATGCGCTCTATGGTCCGAGTCGCTCACGGAGATAGGGCAAGAATCTTCTTCGGTGCGTTGTTCCGCACTGCTGCGCGAACAAGATTTGTAACCGCAACACGGGTCAGCGCCTCGCATTGGGGCATCCTCTGATGTCGGGCCTGCTCGCTACGGTGAGGTTGTAGTCCGCACGTTCCACGGGAAAGTCAGGTCCATGCCCGCCGCCACGATCCACGACATCCTCGACCAGCTGCGTTCGTTTGCATACGACGAGCGGGACAAAGGCGACCGGTTTGAGCGGCTGATGCAGGCGTACCTGAGCACCGAGCCTCAGTACGAGCAGTTGTACTCGGACGTGTGGATGTGGACGGACTACCCCGGCCGCAACGGCCGCAGGGACACTGGCATCGACTTGGTCGCAAAGGCACGCGACACCGGCGAACTCACCGCGATTCAATGCAAGTTCTTCGCGCCCGAGCACTACCTCAACAAGCCCGACATCGACTCGTTCCTCGCTGCCAGCAGCAAAGCCGAGTTTGCGGCCCGCATGATCATCTCCACCACCGATCTGTGGGGCAAGAACGCGGAAGAGGCGGTCGAAGGACAGAACCCGCCTGTCCAGCGCCTTCGGGTTGGGGATCTGGATGAGTCGTCTATCGACTGGGCGCGGTTCTCAATCGAGTACCCGAGCACCCTGACGAAGAAGGCTTCTAAGTCGCCGTTCCCGCATCAGCGGAAGGCAATCGAGAAGGTCATCGCCGGCTTCCAGAATGCCGACCGCGGCAAGCTGATCATGGCCTGCGGCACCGGCAAGACCTTCACCAGCCTCAAGCTGGTTGAGCAGATGGTTCCGGCCGGCGGCACGGTGCTGTTTCTTGTTCCTTCCATCTCGCTGCTCTCGCAGACGCTCAAGGAATGGACCATCGAAGCATCCGCTCCGCTCCGATCCTTCGCGGTCTGTTCCGACGTGTCGGTGGGAAAGCGCAAGACTGACGAGGACATCCCGGTCACGGACCTCGCATACCCGGCAACGACCAACACCACGAAGCTCGTGGAGAAGTTCTCCGAGATCCCGATCGACAATGAGGGGATCACGGTTGTGTTCTCCACTTACCAGTCGATCGACGTAGTTGCGCAGGCGCAGAAGCAGGGCATCCCCGAATTCGATCTGATCGTGTGCGACGAGGCTCACCGCACCACGGGTGTCACACTCGCGGGGCAAGATGAGTCGGCCTTCGTGCGCGTACACGACCAGGGGTATCTCCAGGCCAAGAAGCGGCTTTACATGACTGCAACACCGCGCATCTACGCCGACTCCAGCCGCGCCAAGGCGGAAGAAGTCGGTGCGGTGCTCGCCGACATGAGCAACACGGAGCTCTATGGCGAGGAATTCCATCGGCTCGGCTTCGGCGAAGCCGTCTCCATCGGCCGCCTGACCGACTACAAGGTCCTCGTGCTCGCCGTTGACGAGAGCTATGTCTCCAAGCGCTTCCAGCGGCTTCTGACGGACGAGAACAGCGAACTGACTCTCGATGACGCTGCGAAGATCGTGGGTTGCTGGAACGGTCTCTCCAAGCGTTCTCTGACCGCCGATGAGTTCAGGCTCGACCCGGAGCCGATGAAACGCGCTGTCGCCTTCGCGAGCAACATCGCCGCGTCGAAGAAGATCGCGGGACTGTTCCAGAAGGTCGTCGAGGCAGAGATCGAAGCCATCGACCAGGAGACCGAAGAGAGCGCTGCCGATCTTCTCGATGTCGAGGTGCGTCACGTCGATGGCACGTTCAATGTGCTGCAGCGCAACATGGAGCTGGACTGGCTCAAACAGGAACCAGGCGCAGGAAACGCTCGCATCCTCACCAACGCCAAGTGCCTCTCCGAAGGCGTGGACGTGCCAGCCCTTGATGCGGTCATGTTCCTGAACCCTCGCGACTCGGTTGTCGATGTTGTCCAGTCCGTGGGCCGCGTCATGCGCAAGCTGGAGGGCAAGCAGTACGGCTACGTCATCCTTCCCATTGGCGTGCCTGCCGACATGGACCCGGCGACGGCGCTGAACGACAACAAGAAATACAAGGTCGTCTGGCAGGTCCTCCAGGCGCTGCGTGCGCACGACGAGCGGTTCGACGCCGAGGTCAACAAGATCGACCTCACGAAGAAGACGGACCGGCTCCAGGTCGGCATCGTCGGTAAAGGCGGGACGAAGCAGGACCGCGAAAGCGATGTTGACTACGGCTCGGTTGAGCTCGACATTCCAGAGCTTGATCAGTGGCGCGACGCGATCCTCGCGAAGATCGTCGAGAAAGTCGGTGAACGCCGCTATTGGGAGAACTGGGCCAAGGACGTCGCAGGTATCGCCTCGGCCCACATGACTCGCATCAAGACCCTTGTGGACGGTGCCGACGCGATCCTGCACGACGAGTTCGCTCGGTTCCTGAAGGGCCTGCAGGACAACCTGAACCCGTACATCACCGAGAGCGACGCGATCGAGATGCTCTCCCAGCACCTGATCACCAAGCCTGTGTTTGACGCGCTATTCGAGGGCTACGCCTTCAGCGAGCACAATCCGGTCTCGCAGGTCATGCAGCACATGATCGACGCACTGGAAGGCCAAAACCTCGACGCAGAGAC
Organism: Microbacteriaceae bacterium; assembly: GCA_009780695.1. Classification (GTDB taxonomy): domain Bacteria; phylum Actinomycetota; class Actinomycetes; order Actinomycetales; family Microbacteriaceae; genus Gryllotalpicola. The sequence goes on along the minus strand of WQZN01000001.1, from coordinate 334,834 downwards.
AGAGAAGCTCGACAAGTTCTACGAGTCGGTGCGCACCAGGGCTGCAGGCATCACGGATGCCGCCGCCAAACAGTCGATCGTCAAGGAGTTGTACGAGAAGTTCTTCCGGACTGCCTTCTCTGGTACCAGCGATCGGCTCGGCATCGTCTACACCCCCAACGAGATCGTGGATTTCATCATCCACTCCGTGGACGACGCGCTGAAGACCGAGTTCGGAGCCAGCCTCTCCGACCGTGGCGTGCACATCCTCGATCCGTTCACCGGCACCGGGACCTTCATCGTCCGGCTTCTGCAGTCTGGGCTGATCAAGCCCGAGGACCTCGCCTATAAGTACCGCTACGAGCTGCACGCCAACGAGATCGTGCTGCTGGCCTACTACGTCGCCGCCATCAACATCGAAGAGACCTACCATGACTTGAGCGGCGGCGACTATGAGCCATTCACCGGCATTGTTCTCACTGACACCTTCCAGATGAACGAGGCAGACGACCAGATGGACGGCCTCGGGGTCTTTCCCGAGAACAACGAGCGCGTTGAGACACAAAAAGCACTCGACATCCGGGTCGTAGTTGGGAACCCTCCCTGGTCAGCCCGGCAAGAGTCCGAGAACAATGACGCTCAGAACCTAAGCTACCCAACCCTTGACGGTCGGATAGGCGCAACTTATGCCGCGCTCGCTGCTACGCCGAATATCAACAATCTCTACGATTCCTACATCAGAGCCATTCGGTGGGCATCCGACCGAATCGGAGATCGAGGCATTGTCGCCTTTGTGTCGAATGGGGCTTTCGTCGATGGAGCAACAACAGCGGGGCTCCGTAAGTCCTTCGCGCTTGAGTTCAGCCACGTCTACGTGCTCAACCTCAGAGGAAATCAGCGAACTGCTGGCGAGCAGTCGCGACGGGAAGGCGGCAAGGTCTTCGGTGGCGGGAGCCGGGCAAGCGTAGCCCTGTACCTTCTCGTCAAGAACCCCGACAGCGCGACGGAATCCAAGATCTCGTACTTCGCTGTCGACGACTACCTCACGCGCGAACAGAAGCTTGCGATCCTGTCGAACGCTGAGTCCATCCCTGCGATTGCATGGGATCAGGTGGTGCCAAATGACGCAGGCGACTGGATCAATCAACGCAATGCGAACTTCGCAACATTCGATCCGATTGGGTCCAAGGACAAGGCTGCTGCCGGTCGCCGACGGTTCTTCACCACATACTCACTGGGCCTGAACACGGCACGTGACGCGTGGACCTACAACGCATCCAAGGTCAGGCTGGAGGAGAACATCACCGCTGCGATCACCTTCTACAACTCCGAGCTTGCGCGCCTTCAGGCGGACCCCTCGGCGGCGCTCAACATGGATTCGAAGCGCTTTAGCTGGGACCGCGGTAGCCGAACGAGTCTTGATCGCGGCAAGGTCATCAGCTTTCGGCCCGAGAGCATTCGACCAGGGGTCTACCGGCCCTTCTCGCGGCAGTGGACGTACTTCGACTCCGAGCTGAACTCAATGCTCTATCAACTCCCTCGGCTCTTCCGACCGAATCTCGACAACTTCGGAATCGCCGTCCTTGGTCCAACCGATCGAACACAGTTCGCCGTACTCGCTATCGACGCGCTCCCGAATCTCGGGGTGTTCACGGACCCGACGCAGTTCTTCCCTCGCTATGTCTTCGAGCAGCACGCGGACGATGCCGGCCAGTTCGACATCTTTGGCGAAGCCGATGGTTCCTATCGCCGCATTGACAACGTCACCGACGAGATCCTCGCGGACTACCAGAAGACCTTCGGCCACGAGGTCACGAAGGACGACATCTTCTTTTTCGTCTACGGCATCCTCCATAGCGCTGAGTACCGAGACCAGTTTGCGGCGGACCTTAAGAAGATGCTCCCCCGCATTCCAAAGGTGGCCAGCTTCGCGGCATTCGCTGAAGCTGGACGAAAGCTCGTCGGGCTGCACTTGAACTACGAAGCCGTGGAACCCTATCCGGTCAACGTGGCGCGGACTGCTGGAGCTTCGGAGCGCGTCGAAAAAATGCGGTACGCAAAGCGAGGCAAGGAGACCGACAAGTCGGCTGTCATCTACAACTCGGGCATAACGGTCTCAGGCATCCCGCTTGAGGCGCAGGAGTACAAGCTCGGCTCGCGCTCGGCACTCGACTGGGTCGTTGAGCGCTACCAAGTGAAGACGGACAAAGCCTCAGGCATTGTGAATGACCCAAACGACTGGGCGGAAGAGCACGGCAACCCCAGCTACATCCTCGACTTGCTCGCTCGAGTCGTTACGGTCAGCGTCGAAACGATGAAGATCGTGAACGCGCTCCCGAAGCTTGATGTGATCGAGTGAGGGCAGGCAATGCTTCGCAGCTTCACGACTGACAGGCCCTTCCGCGCGTTGTCGACGCGGCCGTTTGGTGGTGGAGCGGATTCGTGCGTGCTTGGCAAGCGCACCGTCATTTATGGCAGGAACGGCAGCGGGAAGACAACGTTGTCCGAGTTGCTCCGCCTGTCGCTCCAGGGACCCGATGCCTGCGAAGGCGTGACGATGACCGCGGCAGTGCGCGACGGAGTGACCAACGCCTCGGTACGGGTCGAACCGAGAAGCTTCTCATCGAGCATCTTCGTATACAACCGCTACTACGTGCTCGACTCCTTGCGGCTGTTTCTCGACGGTGACGGCCAATCCCCCTCAATCCTGAAGTTGGGTGCGCTGAACGTAGAGGCCGCGGAGCAACTCGCATCGGTTAGGCAGTCGATGTCGACCTTGCAGCAGCGCGAGGATGCCGTCATCTCCACACAAAGGCGGCTCGAGAAATCTCAAGACAGCCTTGAGAAAGACACCAAGAGCGAGATCATCTCGGCTCTGTCGGCAAGCGACGCGGGAAAGTACAACTCCGCCTCCTTCCGCATTGACCGCGTTCGGAGACTATTGGCGGGCGGCGACCATGCACAGCTCGATGATCAGTCGCTTGCACGGGAGATCAAAGCCGCGAGCGCTGCGACGCTGGAGGCAATCCCGTTGCCGGCTCTTTGGACTTCCCCAAGTGCGGACCTGCGTCGAATGGTCAATGAAGAACTCCTTGGGCTGCCCGTCGAGTCCGTTCCGATCCAACGCCTCGCGGATAGCAAGGCACTCTCCGACTGGGTCGAGTCTGGTTTGAGTCTGCATGAGGTCGGGGACACGTGCGCGTTCTGCCTCCAGGGAACCGTGACTGCGCCCCTGCTCGACGGCTACCGGAAGCATTTCAGCGATGCGCTCAATAGCCTCCGAGAACGTCTGCGAAAGGCGATCGATTATTTCGAGAACTTGCAGCAACGAATTGACGACCTCCTGCTGGCGATCCCGACAGCTGGGCTGGTTCTAGTGGACTATCGGGAAGATGCCCAGAAGGAAGGCGACGAGCTCCGAGAGGCCGCTACGCGATTGCGCTCGGAGGCAGACGAAGCTCTCTTGCTGATCCGAGAACGGCTGGCTGATCCGCTGGAGCCGCTCGGAGAAAATCACCGCCTTGAGCACGACTTCAGCAAGGTCGACCTGACCGAGTTGCTGAAAGTTCTGAAGAGCAACAACGATGCGTGCGACTCGCAGCTCGGCCGCAAGAAGACCGCTCAGGAAAAGGTCGAGGGCCACTATGCGGCTGCTTGCCACGATGAATACACCCAGGTGCTGCAGCGCATCGAGGCTGCGAAGCGCGCGACCACGACCATTCGACGACGAGCTGGGAAACTCACAGAGCGTGCGCGCGAACTCGAAGAGTCGCAAGAAGATACTGGGCGGATGGCATCCGCCATTGACTCGGATCTTCGCGAGCAATTTGGACTCGGCCACCTAAACCTGACCGTCTCGGACGACGGCAAGGGCTATGTCGTGCGGCGGAACGGTGCGACCGCAAGGCGACTCAGCGAAGGCGAGCGAAACGCCATCGCATTCGCCTACTTTCTAAGGTCGCTGGAAGCCGAAGGGATCGTGCCCGAAGAAGCGATCGTAGTAATTGATGACCCGGTGAGCAGTATGGACAAGGAGGCGCTCTTCGCGGGCTTCGCGTTGGCAGAGGAGCGGACCAAAGGATTCGCGCAAACCATTTTCCTCACGCATGACTATGAGTATTTCCGCCTCCAGCTCGGTCACTTGAAGAGCCGAAGAGAGAATTCCGAGAAGAAGATCCGCGAAGGAGACAAGAGCGAGGAGTCCTATCCAGCGGTCTCCGTACTTGAAGTGTTTGCGACCGTTGATCCCGCCACAAGGCTCCGGACCAGTTCTCTGCGGCAGCTACCGCGCGGGCTCCTGCAGCACCCGAGTGAGTACCACTATCTCTTCCGAAAGGTGGCGGAGGCGGTCGTTGAGGAACACCCTGACACTCTTCCGCTGCTTGGGAATGCTGCTCGGCGGTTGCTCGACGGGTTCATTTCCTTCAGAGCCCCCAACGGAAATGACTTCCAGGCGAGGGTCGATTCCATCGCACGGGAAAGCGGTATCGACCCGGTCCTTTCGCGACGAGTAGTCAAGTTTCTTCACGGGCAGTCGCATCGCGAAGAGCCGCGCCCGACTTCTGCGCTCGACTTCCCGTCTACAGTTTCCGAGTTGCAAGCCGCGCTCGACTTCATACGACGAGCCGATCCCAATCACTTCAGCGCGATGTGCAAGGCGGTTGAAATCGACGCGTCGGCACTGAATCTCCAGGCCAGCACCAACGTCTCAGTGGCATGACCGGGTGCGAGAGTGTCCCGACCCCAGCGGTGTCTCACGGCTCACTACTGGGACAAGATTTGCGACCGATTCAAGAAGATTCCCTGATCCGAGCTGCTGAGTCGGACGGCGCTCCGATGTCAGATCCCGTAGGTACGCTCGCGCCGTGACGAACTTCTGGGTCTCGATTGTCGCCTCGGTCATTGGTGGTCTCATAGGTGCTGCTACAGCCTTCGGAGTCTTCGCGGTTGGAGAGAGCCGTCGAGTGGTCGCTGCGCGTCACGAGACCAAGCGTCTGGTTGTGTCGCGAATGCTTGATGTGTTGGACCGGGCTATCCGAGCGCAGGCCTTACCGCCACTGATACGTCGCTTCCGCAACCCGGACATTGAACTGTCGCTCTCATTGCAGAGGTTGATGCTCGATCTCCCGAAAGAAGATTTGCCCGTCGCCGCATGGGCAGGCGGGCAAGTCCAGCGGATGGTCGAGGAGGGGACAGGGCGGCGGTACCTGAACCGTGCGACGCATCTTCAGGCCCAACTCGTCAGCTGGTACCGAGGTGACAAAAGTACTCAATGGTTCGTCGAAGCTCTGCGGACTGAACCGCTCCGAGAAAACTGGAAATGGTCGCGCTGGTCAAAGGTGAAGGCAGGTGCGCGAGATGCAGGTACGGACATCACCTACATTGCCGTCGGAAGTTTCGCGTACGCCGGGGTGAGAGATGTCATCCTGCCCGCAGCGTCGCGCATCGCCCGCCGCATAGCAAGTGCTGCCGCTGGATCGAAGTAGCCGGCGCACTCGGCAGCACGCATCAGGCGAGCGCGAGGTATCGATACACGGTGGGCACCGACACCCCGAGCGTTGAGGCTATGTCCTTTGCCTTCTCCCCCTCATCGGAGAGTCGAATGGCGAGCTTGATCTTCTTGTCGTCGAGCTTTCGGGGCCGTCCCCCGACCCGCCCCTGGGCCTTCGCCTCGGCTAGTCCGGACTTCGTTCGGCGCTGGATGAATCGGCGTTCCATCTGAGCCATGATCGCGAGGAAGCCCATCATGGCTTCGCCCATGTCGGTGGTGGAGTCGACTCCGTCGGCAACGCTCTTCACGTGGATGCCGCGCTCTCGCAGATCAGCGATCGTCGTGATGACGTGTCCGGAGTTGCGACCGAATCTGTCGAGCTCCGCAACGACGACAAGATCCCCGGGCTCGAGGTTCGAAAGCATCTTGTCGAAAGCTGGCCGCGACGTCTTAGCTCCACTCTGGGCGTGGTCAACATAGAGCGCGTGTTTCGAGATGCCGGCCTCGTGCAGGATCGTCAGCTGGCGCGCCTCATCCTGCTTATCGGTCGAGCATCTGGCGTACCCAACTAGCGTTCCCGATGGGGCAATCGACGAGACCTTCTTCATGCCTTCAGATTATCGAAACTCGTTTCTCAAAACTAGATGTGTAAGGAGAATTTTGAGAACGGGTTTCGAGAAGGGAGTTTTGGCTCCGTGGCGTCGAAATGCCGGGGATGCGGGATTCTCGAGAACTGATCGTTTTTGAGAACGTCCCGAGCGGCAGGCTCCTATCGGGTGATGAGCCACTCGCGAGACTGAGGCCGCGGGTCTGTGATTTAGTCGGAGGCCGAGCCGCTGGCCGGAAGCGGGGTCAACGTCTCGAGGAAGTACCTGGTGCCGGTGTCGCCGAGCTCGGAGGCAAAGGGGATCTCGGCCCGGATTCTTGCCGACACAAACGCAGATTCACCAACGGTCAGGCCTGTGAGTCGGACATCGCCTTGGACTTCACTCGACATATGTCCGCGATAAGTCGTCCCTGCAGCCAGATCGATGATCTCGAAGCTGCCGGTGCGAACGTTCAGCCCAAGCAGAAGACCGCGATCCACATCAATGAACGCAGGGTCCTCGAAGGCGGCCTCGATGGCTTCGTATGCAGTCTTGACTTCTGATGCAGAAGCTCGAGTTTTCACGACGCTACCGCTCGAAGCGATCGACGAGACAAGGGTGAGACCACTTCCGTTGCTGACCAACGGCTGCAGCATCTCCTTGAATCGATTCCGAACGCGGTTGGTGTGCTTTCGCATCTCGGAGAGCACTTCTGCGTTTTCTCCGGAAGAGGCCGCCGCGATCAAGTCGGCGAGGCGCCTGAATACGGATTCAGTCAAGTCCGTCGGCTCGAATACCTGATCACTCTCGATCGCCCAGAGCATCACGAATGAGGCGGCGCGTACCCCGGCGAACATCGGTACGAGACCGCGTACGTTCGGTTCTCCACTCACCTCGGCCGCGAGTGCATCGAACTCTCGCGATACAGCGATCTGGAGTTCACCTGAAGCTCGTCCGGGGAACTGTGTGATGTTGCCAGCGCCCCCAACTTCGATAGCGAACACCGTGCGCTGTTGGGCTCGTGCGAGATTCACGACCTCGACTTCATCGAAGTTGAGCTCCGTCGTGGTGCTTAGGTCGAGACGCGCGAATTGTCCGGGGAGCCAACTGTCAGGCAACGTGCCAGGAACAATCTCTTCGACAGTGGCGACTGGAACATCAGCATCGTCTGGCCAGGACCATGTCGCCGAATAGAGTCCGTGGCTCGGAACGTCAGTGAAAGCGGAGCGGAACGGCACAAGACCGGATCGAACGGCTCGGAAACGTGCCGGGTCGGCCGCCGCCAGGACGGTCGTGAGCGTACCCGCTGACTCGTCTTCGTCGACGGTGTTGACGAAATAGTAAAGGTCGAGCGTCCGCGAGCGCATCGCGAAGGTTCGGCGCCCCTGGTAGTACACGTAGGTTTCGACGTGCTCGAGTGGTGCTCCGAAGATGTCGAGAGACTCAAAGTCCATCGTCATTCCATCGCTTCCTCGATCACCAGGGCGGACGCGGGGACCAGGTCATATGGATTGGTCCACCAATTGTGATGGCTTTTGCCTTCGCTCGTGGGCGAGTTCTTCAGCCAGCCGTCGGAGGACGTGATCGTAACTTCGGCCACCGACTTTTTACGAAGCCAAGGGGTGAACTCGCGTGCCGAACGTACGTCAGCAATGTCGGAGAACACGGAGAGAGCGTGCGCTTCGATCAGGTCTGTCCGCCCGAAGAATTCCCCGCGCCGCTTCTCGTACGGCCGCTGCCAAGTCATGCGGCCGGGAACGGCGTCAATCTTCAGGTCCCGCTCCGCGTAGACGTAGAACGTGCCATCCATCGACTCCGCGTCGCCCGGCGGGCAACCATCGGGGAACGGCAAGATCACAGGCGGATTCAACCAGTTCAGATGTGGTCAGCGCTATGCCCTCAGATCGGGGGCACCCCGCATGGGAATGCACGATGCCCGTCCGGGCTATCCGAGAGCTCGTTTCAGATCCCCAGATCGTCAATCAGATCATCGATTGATGAGTTGCCGGCACCCGGCCTCCCCTCGGCTATCAGCCGCTTCCACTCACGCCGCCGGGTCGCCATCCGATTGCGAGTCGCGAACGCTTCAGGAAAGTACTCGCCATTCGACTCCAGGTCGCCGGGCTGAGGGCTGAGGATGTCTTCCACCCGCCCAAGATCGTCGAGAAGATCGAGCAGCAGCTGCTCGATTCCCTCCGTGCTCCAGACGCGCTCGGCGTCATAATCCTCAGCGCTGGTATGTGGTGCGCGGCTGTGGGGCGACACGACCTCCGCGGCCGCCGTGTAGTGATCGTGGCTGCCTTCAAAGGGTTCGAATGTCAGAAGGATACGGAGTGGGCGCCTGCTGTCACGCATTGACGGCCTCGACATTCTCGCTGTGGGCGTCTTCATGGACACCCTGCAGGAGGGTAAGCGCCTCTTCTGCCAGCGTCTGCAGTTCGAGCAGGCCGGCCTCGGACTTGACGAGGTTGCCGAGCGTGGCGGCGAAGACGTGGTCCTCAGTGCACCCGTCGTCGAAGTGCACGACGAGCGACCAGCAGTTCGATGCTCCCCACCGTCCGTACTCCAGGATGGGCCGGTCGCGGGTGAGTTCCAGTGCCTGGTCCCACGGGAAGCTATCGTCCTCGGAGCGCCAGATGACGAACTCGCCATTGGGTGTCTCGGTGATCATGTTGTTCATTGGTTCCTCCTCCGTTGTCGAAGCCCTTACTGTGAGAACTTCGTTCGTACTTCCTGTTACGGAGGAGCGGATGACTTCTCCAAGGTGGCGCAGAAGAATCTTCACGATGCGCGCTCCTGAAGAGCGAGGGCGCTCTGTTGCGCGTGATCGATGAGCGCGTTCGCAAGCGTGGCAGCCCCGCCCTGCTGGACGAGTTGCCTCGCGACCTTGAGTCCGACCCGTGGGTCCTCGCTGGTTGCTGTGCCGAGAGCGTGCGCGAGCTGCTGGCCCTCCTCCAGTGCGGTCGCGATGCTCAACTCGTCGACACCGAGGTCGGCCATCAACTGCCTGATCACGCCGCGTTCGATCCCCACGAGGCGAGCGGCTGCGCCGAGGTCCCCGGATGATGCGGCAGCCCGACGAAGTCGCGTTGTGGCCTCCAGCAGGTCCACCAGGCGTGATAGCAAGTCCTGTGGCGCGAACTCGTCGGTGAGTTGCGTATCCACCAGAACCACCTGCTGGCGATGAGCACGCGAGTGGCGATAGGTGCTCGATAGCGACACTTGGAAGATATCGGCGACAGTGCTTGCCGCGACTTGTTCCTGAAGCATCTTGTCCAGCTCGCGTCTGCGTGGATGCTCGCAGCAACTGCACTTTCGTCCCATCGGGGCTCCCCTCCACTGTCGCTATTCGCGATTCCACTGAGGAGTATCGACAAACGGAGTGTCGGCCTCGTTCCAACCGAGGATCTCGAAGTTCGGGGTGACCTGAGCTTCGACTTGGAGCGCCAGGGCGTCCGCGCGAAGGCGATCAACTGTCCGCAGGCTCACCTGGAGTTGGTCAGCCTGTTCCTGCCGGGTCGCGCTGACAAGATCGCCGAAAGCTATGCGCACGAGCATCTCCAGGGTGCGCTTCGAGTGGAGACCGCCTTTGCGGCCTTCGTCTCTTCGTTTCTCGATCCAGGCAGGAGTCCAGTCCCTGAGGATCGCCTGCGCAGCGCGCTCGATCTGGCGATCAGCCTGCGAAGACGAAAGCCCGCGGGCCTTGCCGCCCCAGCCGACGTCATAGTCGTTCGTCACTTCGCCGAAGTAGTAGACGACGACATCGAGAACGGCCTGCAGCGTCGCAACCTCCGGCAGAGGCAGTCCAGCAAGGTGCCGGTCGTTCAGCACTCGAAATCCGAGTCTGTTCAAGAAGTCGAAGACATCGTTCTCGTACGACTCGCGGAACTCCCACTTGGTCCCGTCGTCAAGCGTCTGGTGATACCTGACGTAGGACCGCTCGACTTCAGGGAACACCAGTTCATAACGCGGCAGGACGTGGACGCTTCCCTTTGCTGTTTCTCCCTTCGTCAACGACTTCCCGTAGTGCGTGTTGAAGTGCGTGAGTTTCTTCTTCTGCGTCTTTGGTTCCATTGCTTTGACTACCCAGTGCAGGAGTTCTCTCTCTTCAGTCGAGAGGTGAGCGTCTGGAAGAGGGTGCCCCCCGAGGGGAGCTTGTGGCGAAGTGTCTGACATAGCTTCTGGCGAACTCGAGGCGGTCGGGTCGGTGGGGAACGGCGCCGAGGAGATGAGTTCGCGAGACAGGGCCCGGCTGGTCTGTCCGGGCCCCGATCCCGTGTTCGTCACTTGTCGCTGGTCTTGCTCGTGTGCTGGTCCCGGAGGGCCTTGCTGACCTTGCGAGCGAGCTTCTTATGACGCTGCTTGTCGGTGTGCTGATAACGCATCACGCCTCCGATCGAGCGGTGGCCGCCACGCTCCATCAGGTCCTTCAACGGAGCGTTGCTGGCCGCGACGAGCGAGAGGCCGATGTGGCGGAGGTCGTGCAGATGGAAGTTCTCATATCCGGTTTCCGCGACGGCGGCGTTCCACCGCTTGCGCAGCGTGATGCGGTTCAAGCGTTCACCACGCTCGCCGGCGAACAGGGGGGTCGCCCCGATGCGCCTCGGCGCCGCCGCGAGCGCCTCGATCCCGTTGTCGAGAAGCACGATCGTCTTACTCAGGCCGGTCTTGGTCTCCGTGGTCTGCCCGAGGGAATTCTTCTGCTTCGTGACCGTGAGCTCACCGGTTTCGTAGTCGTAGTCATCCGCGTTCAACGCGATCAACTCGCCGAGGCGCAGATGCCCGGCGAACATCACGTGAAGGGGCGCGTGCAGGTGAGCGGGCACCTTCTCGAGCACTTCGTAGAACTGCTCGACCGACCAGGTCGGACGTGCTGGGCCGACGGCCTTCGACGGCTCCTCGACCATGCACGGGTTGGTCCGGATGTACCCCCACCGCAAGGCGTACTTCATCGCATGCCGGAGGAACCCGTAGCAGACGCGTCTGATCTCGCGCGGCGGCTGGGAGCTCCACCAGGCGTCGACCTTCTCGCTCGTGATCTGATCCATGCGCAGATTCCCGAAGGCGGGATTGAGGTGGACCTTGAGGTACGACTCGTTGTTGCGCCGCTCCGTCTCGCGCACCTGCGTGGCGCGGAACTCCATGTACTTCTTCATGAACTCACGGAAGGTGATCCGGGCCTTCCTGTTGTCCCAGTAGTCACCGCGACGGATGTCGACCTCGATCTCATGGAGCCTGTTGCGCGCCGTGATCTGGTCAGGAAAGGTCCCGCGGACGGTCAGCTGCTCGCCGGCCGGGGATGTGTATCTCGCCTGGTAGCGCCCGCTCGGAAGCTGCCGCACCGTGCCGAACAGCTTGAACTTGGACTTGGAACTCTTCTGAACTGCCATGCTCACCTCGATGTAGTGATCGATGAGCAGGTGGTCACCCGCTCAATATCCATACGCGGGAGCGGGTCGGAAATGCAGGGTCGTGCCTAAATCGTCTCGATTCTCGAAACAAGTCCAAGGCATATTTAGGCACGCGGCTCCGACCGGCTCCGGGCGAGCAACCGGACGGTTCAGGAAAAGACCTGGTCGGAGGAGGAAAAATCTGAGCCGATGACGGGAATCGAACCCGCGCTACCTGCTTGGGAAGCAGGAGTTCTGCCATTGAACTACATCGGCGAAGCCCGGCCGCGAGCGGTCGGACAGGAACAGCGTAGCCGACTCTAGGCGAAGGTCACCTCGACGAGCGGGCTGTGCTCGAGCCACTTCTCGATCGGAGGGTTCGGCGCCGTGGTCAGACCCGGGGTGCGGGCGATGAGCCCCTCGAAGACCGAGCGGCGCTCGTCCGGCGCGGTGATCGGGCGGGCCGTGGCGGCGAGGTCGGCGCTCGCGGACTCCTTGAGGTGGAAGGTGAAGTCGGGGTTCGCGACGAGGTTCGCGTACCAGCCGCGCGGCTTCGGCGGCAGGCCCGTGATGAAGATGCGGCCGTCGACGTTGTGGAACCAGATCTCGATGCGGCGGGGCTCGCCGCTCTTCGCGCCGGTCGTGGTGATGTCGATGACGCGGTCGGCGTCGAGGGCGGCGCGTGCGGCGTCGGTGAGTTCGCTCATGGGGACATCCTCGCCGAACGCACGGTTCGCGTCAGTTCGGGCTACGGGATGCGTCGGAACGGGGCCCGAACGCACCGTTCGCGGTGGTTAGGGTCGCGTGGCATCCGCACGCACACTGTTCAGACCCTGAACCAAAGCGTATGGTTCAGGGTGTGAACGATGAGCTTTTCGCGGCGGCTGACTCGGTGGCGCGCCTCGCGCGCATTCTCGAGCGCGCCGCGGCGCCCCTGAGCCTCGCCGACTTCCGCGTGCTGAGCGCGGTCGAGCAGGGTGAGGATCGGGCATCCCGCCTCGCCCAGCGCCTCGCCGTCGGCAAGCCGGCCATCAGCGCGACCGTCGAGTCGCTCGCCAAGCGCGGGCTGATCGAGCGCGCGAAGGTCGCGGGCGACCAGCGCGCGATGGCGCTCGCGCTCACCCCGCAGGGCGCGGTCGAGTTCGCGCAGGCGAAGCGGAGGCTGACCGAACGGGTGAGCGAGGTGGCGGATGCCACGGCCGACCCCGCCGCGACGATCGGCGCCCTCGCGCAGCTCGGCCCCGCCGTCGAGCGGTGGCGCGCAGGGGTCGAGGCCGCGGCAGCCGAGCGCGCCGAGGTGCGCGCATGACCGCGGCGAAGCGGGGCACCGCGGCGTCGGCATCCGCGCGCCCCTCCGCCCCCGCCGCCGACGGCCAGATCAACTGGATCGCGCGCCTGTGGGCCTACGTGCTGCGGCACCGCACGGGCCTCTACATCGCGCTCGGCGCCGCCCTGCTCGGCAGCGGCAGCCAGGTGCTGACGCCGCTCGTCGCGCGGCAGATCGTCGACACCGTCATCGGCCACCACCAGGGCAACCTGTGGGTGTGGCTCGGCGTGCTGGTCGTGCTCGCCGCGGCGAGCTTCGGCTTCGGCTACCTGCGGCGCTATCGCGGCGGCAAGGTCGCGCTCGAGGTGCAGAACGACCTGCGCAACGACATGCACGACCACCTGCAGTCGATGGACTTCACGAACCTCGACCGCATGCCGACCGGCCAGCTCGTCGCGCGCGCCAGCTCGGACTCGGCGCTCGTGATGATGCTGCTCAACTTCCTGCCGATCGTGACCGGCAACCTGCTGATGCTCGCGCTGTCGCTCGTCGTCATGTTCATCCTGTCGCCGCTGCTCGCGCTCGTGGGGCTCGCGATCATCCCGGCCCTCGTGTTCGTGAGCTATCGGATGCGCTCCAAGGTCTTCCCCGCCACGTGGGACAGCCAGCAGAAGGAGGGCGAGCTCGTCCAGATCGTCGACGAGGACACCGGCGGCGTGCGCGTCGTGAAGGCCTTCGGGCAGGAACGCCGCGAGCTCGAGCGCCTCGCCGGCTCGGCCACGAAGCTGTACGGGGCGCAGATGCGCGCGACGCGCATCCAGGCGCGGTTCCAGCCGCTGCTCGAGTCGATCCCGGCGTTCGGGCAGGTGGGCGTGCTGGCGCTCGGCGGCATCCTCGCGCTGCACGGCCAGATCACGCTCGGCACGTTCCTCGCCTTCTCGACGTATGTCGCGCAGATGCTCGCACCGGCCCGCCAGCTCGCGGGCATGCTCGCGATCGCGCAGCAGGCGCGCGCGGGCGTCGAGCGCATCGCGCAGCTGCTCGACACCCCGCCCGCGATCGCCGACGCGCCGGATGCCGCCCAGCTCGGCACCACGCGCGGCGAGATCGAGTTCGACGACGTGCACTTCGCCTACGAGGGCGACGCAGGCCATGAGATCCTGACCGGCTTCTCGCTGCGGGTCGCGGCCGGCGAGCGGGTCGCGATCGTCGGCGCGAGCGGCTCGGGCAAGTCGACCGCGGCGATGCTCGTCCCCCGCTTCTACGACCCGGCGCGCGGCGCCGTGCGCATCGACGGCATCGACGTGCGCCGCCTGCAGCTGCACTCGCTGCGCTCGCAGATCGGCGTCGTCTTCGAGGAGTCGTTCCTGTTCAGCGACTCCGTGCGCACCAACATCGCGTACGGCCGGCCGGATGCCACGCAGGAGCAGATCGAGGCGGCGGCGCGCATCGCCCAGGCCGAGTCGTTCATCGAGAGACTGCCCCGCGGCTACGACACCGTCGTCGGCGAGCGCGGCCTCTCGCTCTCGGGCGGCCAGCGCCAGCGCATCGCGCTCGCCCGCGCGATCCTCGCCGACCCGCGCATCCTGATCCTCGACGACGCCACGAGCGCGATCGACGCGCGCACCGAGGAGGCGATCCACGACGGCCTGCGCACGGTGCTGGCCGACCGCACGGTGCTGCTCGTCGCGCACCGCCAGTCGACGCTGCACCTCGCCGACCGCGTCGTGCTGGTCGCCGGCGGCCAGGTCGTCGACGAGGGGACGCACGAGGAGCTGATGGCGCGCAACGCCGAGTACCGCGTGCTGCTCGCCGGCATGGAGGACGGCGCGGCGGCCGATGCCGCGGCATCCGGCGACATCGACTCGGTCGCGGCCTTCGCCGACAAGGTGACGACCGCCGCCTGGCGCAAGCCCGTCGAGGATGCCGCGCCCGCCGGCGCCCGCGTGCAGGCGACCCGTGCGCCGAGCCTCGGCCCCGGTCTCGGCGGCGGCGGTGGCGGCCGGGGCGGTGCGATGCGCGGCGCGCTCGCCGCGACCCCGCAGCTCATGGCGCGTGTCGCCAAGCTGCCGCCGGTGAAGGACGTCCCGACCGTGGACCTCGACCGCGAGGGCGCCCCCCGCGGCGACTTCTCGCTCGCGAGCCTCATCGCCGAGTTCAAGTGGCCCCTGCTCTTCGGGCTGCTCTTCGTCGTGATCGACGCCGCCGCCGGGCTCGTGGGGCCGGTGCTCGTGAAGCAGGGCATCGACCAGGGCATCGTGACCGGCTCGGTGGACGCCGTGCTCGGGGCATCCGCGCTGTTCCTGCTCGTCACGCTCGTCGACCTGTTCGACCAGATGGCCGAGACCTTCGTGATGGGCCGCACCGCCCAGCGCGTGATGCTGAACCTGCGCGTGCGCGTGTTCGCGCAGCTGCAGCGGCTGTCGCTCGACTACTACGAGCGCGAGATGGCCGGCCGCATCATGACGCGCATGACGACCGACATCGACCAGTTCGAGCAGCTCGTCGAGAACGGTCTGCTGGCCGCCCTGGTCGCGTTCGTGACCTTCGTCGGCGTCGGCGTCGCGATCCTGATCGTCAACCCGCTGCTCGGCGGCGCGGTGCTGCTCGTGATCATCCCGCTCGCGTTCGCGACGGTCGCGTTCCGGCGCCGCTCGGCCAAGCTCTACGAGCAGGCGCGCGACCGCATCGCGATCGTCAACGCCGACTTCCAGGAGAGCCTGTCGGGCGTGCACGAGGCCCAGGCCTTCGTGCACGAGGACGCCACGCGGGCCCACTTCCACCACCTCGGCGCGCGCTACCTCGAGGCGCGCGTTGCGGCGCAGCGGCTGGTCGGCACCTATTTCCCGTTCGTGCAGTTCCTCTCGTCGGTGGCGGATGCCATCGTGCTCGGCCTCGGCGCCTGGCTGATCCTGCACGGCCAGCTCACGCTCGGCGCCCTGATCGCGTTCCTGCTCTACGTCGACATGTTCTTCTCGCCGATCCAGCAGTTGTCGCAGGTGTTCGACGCGTGGCAACAGACGACCGTGTCGGTGCGGCGCATCGCCGAGCTGATGAAGCTCGAGAGCCTGACGCCCGCGGCATCCGCGCCCGTCGCCATCGGCCGCCTGTCGGGGGCGCTCGAACTCGACGACGTGCACTTCGCGTACCCCGCCGTGCCCGCGCGCCCGGGTGCAGAGGGCGAGAAGCGCGGCCCGGCGGATGCCCGGCCGCTGCAGGTCGAGGTGAAGCCGACCAAGCCGCCGGAGGCGCTGCGCGGCATCCGCCTGTCGATCGCCGCAGGCGAGAGCGTGGCCCTCGTCGGCGAGACCGGCGCGGGCAAGTCGACCGTCATGAAGCTGCTCGCGCGCTTCTACGACGCCGATCGCGGCGCCGTGCGGGTCGACGGGCACGATGTGCGCACCCTGGATCTCGCCGCGTTCCGCGCACAGCTCGGGTACGTCCCGCAGGAGGCGTTCCTGTTCACCGGCACGGTGCGCGACAACATCGCGTACGGCCGGCCGGCCGCTTCGGACGCCGAGGTCGAGGCCGCCGCGCGCGCCGTCGGGGCGCACGACTTCATCGCGACCCTGCCGAACGGCTACCTGCAGCCGATCTCGGAGCGCGGCCGCTCGCTCTCGGCCGGCCAGCGCCAGCTCATCGCGCTCGCGCGGGCGCAGCTCGTCGATCCGGCGATCCTGCTGCTCGACGAGGCGACCTCGAACCTCGACCTCGCGGCCGAGGCGCGCGTCGCCGCGGCGATGAACCAGGTGTCGGCGGGGCGCACGACCGTGCTCATCGCGCACCGCCTGCAGACCGCCCGCGCCGCCGACCGGATCGTGGTGCTCGCGCAGGGCGGCATCGCCGAGGTCGGCTCGCACGACGAGCTGCTCGCCGCCGACGGCCAGTACGCGTCGATGTGGCGCGCGTTCGAGCTCGCGACGGCGCGCGCGTAGGCGCGGCGGCCGGGTGGCACCGTTTCGCGCGTTGCGGATTCGTTCGCGCGCTGCGGCGCCGGATAACGCGCGAAGAACTCCGCATCGCGCGATGAAGCGTGCGAGAGCGGTGAGCGGTGAGCGGTGAGCTAGGCAGAGCCGACCCGTAAGGAACGCGTTAGGGATGTCCTAACGGGTGCGCGGGTTCCGTTAGGGGCTGGTCGGAGGCGTCGGGACGGGTCTTCACTCTGATCCGTGGACATTCTGTGGATCCTGGGCGTCATCGCCCTGGCCGTCGTCGTGACGCTGGCCGCCAAGGGGGCGGAGAAGCTGTGATCTTCTTCGACGTCCTCGCGGCCGTGCTGGCCCTCGCGGCTCTCGTGTACCTCGTGTACGCCCTCGCGAAGCCGGAGAAGTTCTAGGTGACGAACCTCTGGCTCTTCCTCGCGCAGTTCGGCACGCTCGCCGGCATCCTCGCGCTCGCCTACCGCCCGCTCGGCGACTACATGGCGATCACCTTCACGACCAAGCGCGACCTCGCCCCCGAGCGCGGCTTCTACCGCCTGATCGGGGTGCGGCCCGGCGCCGAGCAGAGCTGGCAGCAGTACCTGCGCGCCGTGCTCGCGTTCTCGGTCGTGGGCGTGCTCTTCGTCTACGCCCTGCAGCGCTTCCAGCAGTGGCTGCCCTACTCGCTCGGTCTGCCGAACGTGCACCCGGGCCTCGCCTTCAACACGGCGATCTCGTTCATGGCCAACACGAACTGGCAGTCCTACTCGCCCGAGCAGACCGTCGGCTACACCGTGCAGATGGCGGGCCTCGCGGTGCAGAACTTCGTGTCGGCCGCCGTCGGCATCGCGGTCGCGGTCGCGCTGGTGCGCGGCTTCACGCTGCGGCGCTCGGGCACGATCGGCAACTTCTGGGTCGACCTGACCCGCGCCGTGCTCCGCATCCTGCTGCCCATCGCGGCGATCGGCGCGATCATCCTGATCGCGGGCGGCGTCATCCAGAACTTCAACCCGGTCGAGACCGTGCACACGATCGCGGGCGGCGTGCAGCACCTGCCGGGAGGCCCCGCCGCCTCGCAAGAGGCGATCAAGCTGCTCGGCACCAACGGCGGCGGCTTCTTCAACGCCAACTCGGCGCACCCGTTCGAGAACCCGACGGCGTGGACCAACCTCGTCGAGGTCGTCCTCATGCTCGTCATCCCGTTCTCGCTGCCGCGCACGTTCGGCCGCATGGTCGGCGACGACCGCCAGGGCTACGCGATCCTCGCCGCGATGGGTGTGCTGTTCACCGCGTGCCTCGTGGCGGGAACGATCTTCGAGCTGCACGGGGGCGGCGACTCGGCCATCGCGGCGGCGGGCGGTGCCATGGAGGGCAAGGAGCAGCGGCTCGGCATCCTCGGCACCATGCTCTTCGACACCACGGGCACCTCGACCTCGACGGGCGCCGTGACATCCGCCCACGACAGCATGACGTCGTTCGGCGGCATGATGATGCTCGTCAACATGATGCTCGGCGAGGTCTCGCCCGGCGGTGTCGGCACGGGCCTCTACGGCATCCTCGTGATGGCCGTCGTCGCGGTCTTCCTCGCGGGCCTCATGGTGGGCCGCACGCCCGAGTACCTCGGCAAGAAGATCGGCGGCCGCGAGATGAAGTTCGCGAGCCTCTACTTCCTGACGACGCCGACCCTCGTGCTGGTCGGCACCGGCCTGAGCTTCGCGGTGCCGGCGCTCAGAGGCTCGATCGTGCACACCAGCATCCTCAACCCCGGCCAGCACGGCTTCAGCGAGGTGCTCTACGCCTTCACGAGCGCCGCGAACAACAACGGCTCGGCGTTCGCGGGGCTCACCGCGGACACCCCGTGGCTCAACGCCTCGCTCGGCGCCGCGATGTTCCTCGGCCGGCTGCTGCCGATCGCCTTCGCGCTCGCCCTCGCCGGCTCGCTCGCCGCGCAGGACAGGGCGCCCGTCACGGCCGCGACCCTGCCGACGCACCGCCCCCAGTTCGTCGGGCTGCTCATCGGCACGATCCTGCTCGTCTCGGCACTCACCTACTTCCCCGTGCTCGCGCTCGGGCCCATCGCAGAAGGACTGCACTCATGACCGCGCTCACCGACCAGACGGCCGAGCACCAGACAGACGCGGGGCACCACGCCCCGCACCGCGCGCAGGCCGGGGCGTTCAGCCCCAAGCAGCTCTGGAAGTCGACCCCCGAGGCGCTGCGCAAGCTCAACCCGAGGGACATGTGGCACAACCCCGTCATGTTCATCGTCGAGGTCGGCGCGGCGCTCACGACCGTGCTCGCGATAGCACTCCCCTTCCTCGCGAAGACCGACGCCACGACCCTCACCTTCACCTGGTGGATCGCGATCTGGCTGTGGCTCACGGTCATCTTCGCGACGCTCGCCGAGGCGACCGCCGAGGGCCGTGGCAAGGCGCAGGCGCAGACCCTGCGCAAGACGCGCACGACGACGCTCGCGAACCGCGTGCTGGGCTATGACGAGCGGGCGGATGCCTCGGCCGAGGCCGCCCGCACCGAGCAGGTCGCCTCGGCCGACCTCACGCTCGGCGACGTGGTGGTCGTGGTCGCCGGCGAGCTGATCCCCGGCGACGGCGACATCATCTGGGGCATCGCCTCGGTCGACGAGTCGGCCATCACGGGCGAGTCGGCCCCGGTCGTGCGCGAGTCGGGCGGCGACCGCTCGGCCGTCACGGGCGGCACGCGCGTGCTCTCCGACCGCATCGTCGTGAAGATCACCTCGAAACCGGGCGAGACCTTCGTCGACCGCATGATCGCGCTCGTCGAGGGCGCGGCCCGCCAGAAGACGCCGAACGAGATCGCGTTGAACATCCTGCTCGCGAGCCTCACGATCATCTTCGTGGTCGTCGTGCTCGTGCTCGGCCCGACGGCCGGCTTCGCGAACGCGGCGCCGACGGTCACCGTGCTCATCGCCCTGCTCGTCTGCCTGATCCCGACGACGATCGGCGCGCTGCTGTCGGCGATCGGCATCGCGGGCATGGACAGGCTCGTGCAGCACAACGTGCTCGCCATGTCGGGCCGGGCGGTGGAGGCGGCGGGGGATGTCAGCACACTGCTGCTCGACAAGACCGGCACCATCACCTACGGCAACCGTCAGGCCGCCGAGTTCCGCGCGGTCACGGGCGCCACGGACGACGAGCTCATCGAGGCCGCGGCGCAGGCATCCGTCGCCGACCCCACGCCCGAAGGGCAGTCGGTCGTGGCGCTCGCCGCAACGTTGCGCCCCTCGGTCTGGTCTCCATCGGAGTCGACCCAGCGCATTCGGCCGCAAACGGCCTCAGTCGACCAGCGGGGCCTGGGCGAGGTCGTGCCCTTCACGGCGCAGACCCGCATGAGCGGCGTCGACTACGCGGACGGCCGCCAGGTGCGCAAGGGCGCGCCGAGCGCGGTGCTCAAGTGGGTCGCCGAGTCGGGGCAGCTGACGGATGCCGCGCAGGCCGACCTCGACCGCGAGGTCGCCGACATCTCCGGCCTGGGCGGCACGCCGCTCGCGGTCGCGGTGAAGTCGGCCGACGGCGCCGCGCGCGTGCTCGGCACCATCTACCTCAAGGACATCGTGAAGACCGGGCTCAAGGAACGCTTCGCCGACCTGCGGCGCATGGGCATCCGCACCGTCATGGTCACGGGCGACAACCCCGTCACCGCGCGCGTCATCGCGGAGGAGGCCGGCGTCGACGACGTGCTCGCCGAGGCCACGCCCGAGGACAAGCTCGCGCTCATCCGGCGCGAGCAGGAGGGCGGCCACCTCGTCGCGATGACGGGCGACGGCACCAACGACGCCCCCGCGCTCGCGCAGGCCGACGTCGGCGTCGCGATGAACACGGGCACGTCGGCCGCGAAGGAGGCCGGCAACATGGTCGACCTCGACAGCGACCCGACCAAGCTCATCGACATCGTGACGATCGGCAAGCAGCTGCTCATCACGCGCGGCGCGCTGACGACCTTCTCGATCGCGAACGACGTCGCGAAGTACTTCGCGATCATCCCCGCGATGTTCGTCACGGCCTTCCCGGGCATGCACGTGCTCAACATCATGGGCCTGCACTCGCCGAACTCGGCGATCCTCTCGGCGGTCATCTTCAACGCGCTCGTCATCGTCGCGCTGATCCCCCTCGCACTGCGCGGCGTGCAGTACCGCCCCTCGACGGTCGCCTCGCTGCTCTCGCGCAACCTGCTGATCTACGGCCTCGGCGGCCTGATCGCACCCTTCATCGGCATCAAGCTGATCGACCTGCTCGTCAGCCTGATCCCCGGGTTCTAGGAGGTACCACCATGGCAACTTCACCCCGCGCCACCGTGCGGCAGTACTGGGTCGCGATCCGCGCCATGATCGTGCTCACCGTGGCCCTCGGCATCCTCTACCCCCTCGTCATCACCGGCATCGGGCAGCTCGCGTTCCGCGGCCAGGCGAACGGCTCGACGATCACGGGCGCGAGCGGCCGCGACGTCGGCTCGTCGCTCATCGCGCAGTCGTTCTCGGGCAAGGACGGCGCCCCGCTCACGCAGTGGTTCCAGCCGCGCCCCTCGGCGGTCGACTTCGACGCCAACGGCTCGGGCGGCTCGAACCTCGGCCCCAACAACCCCGACCTGGTGAAGGCGATCGACGCGCGCAAGAAGGTCATCGAGCAGACCTACGGCGTGACGGCGGCACAGATCCCGGCGGATGCCGTCACCGCGTCGTTCTCGGGCCTCGACCCCGATGTGTCGATCGCCTACGCCGACCTGCAGGTCGCGAAGGTCGCGCAGACGCGCGGGCTGCCCGTCGCACAGGTGCAGAAGCTCGTCGCCGAGAACACCCACGGCCGCGACCTCGGCTATCTCGGCGATGCGTACGTGAATGTGGTCACGTTGAACGCCGCGCTCGCCAAGATGGACCCGAGCGGGAACGGCGAGTAGGAGCGCGATGGCCAGAGGCAAGCTGCGGGTGATGCTCGGCGCCGCGCCCGGCGTCGGCAAGACCTACGCGATGCTCGAAGAGGGCCGCCGCCTGCGCGACGAGGGCAAGGACGTCGTCGTCGCGGTCGTCGAGACCCACGATCGCGCGGCGACGGCCGCCATGCTGCAGGGGCTCGAGCTGCTGCCGCGCCGCACCGTCGACCACCGCGGGGTGGCGCTCAGCGAGCTCGATCTGCCGGCCGTGCTGGCGCGGCATCCCCAGATCGCCCTCGTCGACGAGCTCGCGCACACGAACGCCCCCGGAACGGAGCATGAGAAGCGCTGGCAGGATGTCGCCGACATGCTCGACGCGGGCATCACGGTCTTCACCACGGTCAACATCCAGCACATCGAGTCGCTCAACGACGTCGTCGAGCAGATCACGGGCATCGTGCAGCGCGAGACGATCCCCGACGCGGTGCTGCGCGCCGCCGACCAGATCGAGGTCGTCGACCTCGCCCCGCAGGCGCTGCGCGATCGGCTGTCCGAGGGCCTCGTCTACCCGGCCGCGCGCATCGACGCGGCGCTCTCCAACTACTTCCGGCTCGGCAACCTGACGGCGCTGCGCGAGCTCGCGCTGCTGTGGCTCGCCGACGAGGTCGACACGGCGCTCAACCAGTACCGCGAAGAGCACGGCATCGACTCCAAGTGGGAGGCGCGCGAGCGCGTCGTCGTCGCCCTCACCGGCGGCCTCGAGGGCGAGACGCTGCTGCGCCGCGGGGCGCGCATCGCCGCCCGTTCGGCCGGCGGCGAGCTGCGCGCGGTGCACGTCGTGAGCGACGACGGCCTGCGCGAGCCGCACCCCGCCGCCCTCGCCGCGCAGCAGGCGCTCGTCGAGAAGCTCGGCGGCACGTACCACCAGATCGTCGGCGAGGACGTGCCGCGCGCGCTCGTCGACTTCGCCCGCGCATCCAACGCCACCCAGCTCGTCATCGGCGTCTCGCGCCGCAGCCGCCTCTCGGCGTTCCTCACCGGCCAGGGCGTCGGCGCGACCGTCATCCGCGAGTCGGGCGACATCGACGTGCACATCGTGACCCACTCGGCGGCGGGCGGCCATCAGATCGCGCTGCCGCGCGTGCGCGGCGCGCTGTCGTGGAAGCGGCTCGTGGTCGGCTTCGCGTTCGCGCTGCTGTCGGGGCCGCTGCTGACGTGGTTCCTGTGGTCGTTCCGCTCGCCCGACGCGCTGACGGCCGAGGTGCTCGCGTTCCAGCTCATCACGGTCATCGCGGCGCTCATCGGCGGCATCTGGCCGGCCCTGTTCGCGGCGCTGCTGTCGGGCGTGACGCTCGACTACGTCTTCGTCGAGCCGTACTACACGATCACGATCGCCCGGCCGCTGCACCTGTTCGCGCTGCTGCTCTACGTCGTCATCGGCGCGCTCGTGAGCCTCGTCGTCGACCAGGCGGCGCGGCGCACGCGGGCGGCGCGGCGGTCGTCGGCCGAGTCCGAGGTGCTCGCGACGGTCGCGGGCGGGGTCATCCGCGGCGACGACGCCGTCGAGTCGCTCGTCGTGCGGGCGCGCGAGGCCTTCGGGCTGGACGCGGTGCGGCTGCTCGACACCGACGGCGGCGTGCTCTTCGCGAGCGGACTGATGCCCGAGGACGCCCCGGCCGGGGCATCCGTCGAATCCATCGGCACCCGCGGCACGCTCGAGCTCTACGGCGCCCAGCTGGAGGGCTCGGACCGCCGCATTCTCGCTGCCATCGTGACCCAGCTCGACGCGACGCTCGAGCACCGCGAGCTCGCGGTCGAGGCCGAGGCGCTGGGCCCCCTGGCCGAGACCGACCGCGTGCGCTCGGCCCTGCTCGCCGCGGTCGGGCACGATCTGCGCCGCCCGCTCGCGGCGGCGACGGCCGCGGTCACGAGCCTGAGCTCGCCCGGCATCACGCTCACCGCGGCCGATCGCGACGAGCTGCTGCGCACCGCGCGCGCGGGCCTCGAGAGCCTCGACTCGCTCGTCACCAACCTGCTCGACGTGAGCCGCGTGCAAGCGGGCGTGCTCGCCGTTCATCTCACGGCGGTCGATGTCGACGATGTGCTGCCCTCGGCGCTCGAAGAGCTCGGCATCGCACCGGGCGGCGTCGTGCTCGACGTCATGGAGGCCGTGCCGCCCGTGAGCGCCGACCCCGTGCTGCTGCAGCGCGTGGTCGTCAACCTGCTCGCGAACGCGCTGCGCTATTCGAGCGACGGCGCGCCGCCGCGGCTCTCGGTGAGCGCCTTCGGCGACCTCGTGCAGCTGCGGGTCGTCGACACCGGGCCGGGCGTGCCCGACGACCGCAAGGACGAGATCTTCCAGCCGTTCCAGCGCGAGGGCGACACCGACAACTCGACCGGCATCGGCCTCGGTCTCGCCCTGTCGCGCGGCTTCGTCGAGGGCATGGGCGGCACGCTCGAAGCCGAGGACACGCCCGGCGGCGGCCTGACAATGGTCGTGACGCTCACGCCGGCGCGGCCGAACCTGTTCACGACGGGTCACGCGGCCGGCGCCGCGACCGGCCCCATCACCAGCCCCATGACCGGCCCCGCCGCCGAGGGAGGAGCCCGATGAAGATCATCGTGGCCGACGACGACCGGCAGATCCTCGGAGCCCTGCGGATCATCCTGACCGCCCGCGGCTACGACGTCGTGCTCGCCCGCGACGGCAAGGAGGCGCTCGACAAGGTCGTGAACGACCACCCCGACGTCGTCGTGCTCGATCTGGGGATGCCGGGCCTCGACGGCCTCGCCGTCATCCAGGCGATCCGCGGCTGGTCGACCGTGCCGATCCTCGTGATCTCGGGCCGCGGCGACTCGGCCGACAAGGTCGAGGCGCTCGACCTCGGCGCCGACGACTACGTCACGAAGCCGTTCGCGACCGACGAGCTGCTCGCCCGCATCCGTGCGCTCGGCCGCCGCACGAGCGGCGGCGAGGACACGCCCGTGGTGCGGTTCGGCGACGTGATGGTCGACCTCGGGGCACGGCGGGTGGCGCGCGGGACGCCGGGGGCCGAGGCATCCGTGCGGCTCACCCCCACCGAGTGGCAGCTGCTGGAGCTGCTCGTGCGCAACCCCGGTCGCCTCGTGACGCGCGACACGATCCTCACCGAGATCTGGGGCCCGAACCACACGGCCGACACGGGCTACCTGCGCCTGTACCTGTCGCAGCTGCGCAAGAAGCTCGAGCCCGAGCCCTCGGCGCCGCGCTACCTGCTGACCGAGGCGGGCATGGGCTACCGCTTCGCGCCGGAGCAGTAGTCTCGCCCGTGTGACCCCGCACATCGTCATCACCCTCGCGGTGATCGTCGTGGCGATGGTGCTGTTCGCATGGAACGCGGTGCCGCCCGTGGTCGTGGGGGTGTGCGCGACGCTCGTCCTCTACTTCACGGGCGTGCTGACCGTGAACGAGACGCTGAGCGGCTTCGGCGACCCGGTCGTCGTGATGCTGGTGGGGCTGTTCTCGATCGCGATCGCCCTGGACCGGGCCGGTGTCGCGGCGTGGGCGGGGCAGGTGCTGCTGCGGTGGACGGCGAGGCATCCGCGCCGCCGCCTCATCGCGATCATGCTCGTCGCCGCGCTGTTCTCGGGTCTGATCGGCATGAACGGCGCCGTCGCCGCGATGCTGCCGGTCGTCGTGGTGCTCGCGGCGCGCACGCGCACGGCCCCGTCGAAGCTCATGATCCCGCTCGCGTTCGCGTGCCTCAGCGGTGCGCAGCTGAGCATGCTCGGCAGCCCGGTGAACGTCATCGCGTCGACGAAGATCGACGAGGCGGGGCTGAGCCACATCCCGTTCTTCGCCTGGTCGCTCATCGGCATCCCGCAGCTCGCGGGCGTCGTCGCCCTCGTCGTGCTGCTCGGCCCGCGGCTGCTGCCCGACCGCCCGGCGCCCGAGCTGCCCGTCGACACGCAGAACATCGTGCTGCTGCGCCCCGAGGAGTCGCCGCAGCGCGCGGTGCTCGATCGCAATGCGTACGTCGCGCTCGGCATCCTCGCCCTGCTCGTCGCCCTGCTCGCCTTCGGCGTCGTCTCGCCCGCCATCGCCGCGATCCTGTGCGCCTCGCTCATGGTGCTGTTCCGCGTCGTGACGGTGCCGCAGCTCGGCCGGCGCATGGACTGGCCGACGGTCATCCTCGTCGCCGCGATGATCCCGCCCGCGATCGCGATGACCAAGACCGGCGCCGCGAAGCTGCTCGGCGACCTCGTCGTGGGCGGCCTCGGCGAGTTCGGGCCGATCGCCGTGCTGGCGGGCCTGTTCCTCGTCACGATGGTGATCAGCCAGTTCATCTCGAACACGTCGTCGGCGCTCGTGATGCTGCCGATCGGGCTCGCGACGGCCGTCGACATGCACGTCTCGCCCGTGCCGATGATGCTCGGCGTCGCGATGGGCGCCGCCGCGTCCTACCTCACGCCGTTCGCCAACGCCGTGAGCCTCATGGTCTACGGGCCGGGCGGCTACAAGTTCCAGGACTTCTGGCGCCTCGGCCTCGTCGTGACCGGTTGGAGCCTCGTCGTCACGCTCGCCGTCGTGCCGCTGGTCTGGCGCTTCTAGCAGGGGATGTCGAGGCCGATGTGCCCATTCGTCGCGGCACTGTGCCCACCTGTCGCGGATGTGCCCGGACGTCCGGGCACATCCGCGACGAGTGGGCACATCTGCTCGGCCGTCGGCCCGGGCCGCCTCCGTTAGTCTTTCCGCATGCTGCTCAGCGACCGCGACATCAAGTCTGAACTCGACAGCGGCCGGATCGCGCTCGAGCCCTACGAGCCCGCGATGATCCAGCCCTCGAGCATCGACGTGCGCCTCGACCGCTTCTTCCGCCTGTTCTCGAACCACAAGTACCCCTTCATCGACCCCGCCGAGGACCAGTCCGACCTCACGCACCTCGTCGAGGTCGCGGGCGACGAGCCGTTCATCCTGCACCCGGGCGAGTTCGTGCTGGGCTCGACCTACGAGCGGGTCTCGCTGCCGGATGACGTGGCCGCCCGCCTCGAGGGCAAGAGCTCGCTCGGCCGCCTCGGCCTGCTCACGCACTCCACCGCCGGCTTCATCGACCCCGGCTTCACGGGCCACGTCACGCTCGAGCTGAGCAACGTCGCGACGCTGCCGATCAAGCTGTGGCCGGGCATGAAGATCGGCCAGATGTGCTTCTTCCGCCTGACCTCGCCGGCCGAGAAGCCCTACGGCTCGGCCGACTACAGCTCGCGTTACCAGGGTCAGCGCGGCCCGACGGCATCCCGCAGCCATCTCAACTTCCACCGCACGGACGTGAGCGACACCGAGACCGGCCGCCCGGTCTGAGGCGCCGTTCCGGCACCGCGGAAACGGGTCGATCGGGCGGAAATACCGGGCCGCGCCGTGCGCTGAAGCGACCCATCTCCGCACAATCGACCCGCCCAATGGGAGGCACCCCGGTCAGTAGGCCGCGCGCAGCATCTCGAGCAGCGCCAGCGCGGCGTCACCCGGCGCGTTTCGGGTGATGGCGCTGAACTCCCACTCGATGCGCTCGGCGAGCGGCACGACGGCGACGCCCTCGGCCGCGGGCGGCACGAGCAGCTCGGGCAGCAGCGCGACGCCCAGGCCGGCAGCGACGAGGGCCGGGATCGCCGCCGTCTCGGTGACCGCGGCCGTGACATCCCGCACGATGCCATGCGTGCCGAGCGCGGCGTCGAGCACGTCCCGGTTGCCGAAGCCCATGGGCGCGTCGACGAACCGCTCGGCCGCGAGGTCGGCGAGCCGCACCCGCCGATGCGCTGCGAGCCGGTGGCCCGCGGGCAGCACCGCGACGAACGGCGTCGTCGTGAGGCGGTGCACGGCGAGACCGGGCGCGGCGGTCGCCGGCAGCCCGAACAGGCTGAGGTCGAGCCGCCCGCGGCGCACGGCCTCGGCCAGGTCGAGCGACCCGGCCGGCGAGGGGCTGAGGCGGATGTCGACGAGCGGGTGCGCGCGATGGAACGCCCCGATCACCCCGGGAATCGCCAGGTAGCTCACGCTCGAGAAGACCCCCACCCGCAGCTCGCCCCGCAGCTCGCCGCGGGGGTCGGCGACGGTGCGCACGCGGGCCTCGGCCTCGGCGAGCGCGCGCAGCGCCGGCAGCACCGCCTCGCCCGCGGCGGTGATGCGCACGCCGCGCTGGTCGCGTTCGAAGAGCGTGACGCCGAGATCGCCTTCGAGGGCGCGGATGCCGGCCGACACGGTCGACTGCACCGCGAACACGCGCTGCGCGGCGCGGGTGAAGCTCAGCTCATCGGCGACCGCGATCGCGTACTCGACCTGCCGGGTGTCCACGCGGCAATTCTACGATCGGCCTGAGCGATGACATCCATCGTTCATATTCGTTGGACACGATGATGCGGGCGGCCGACGCTGGAGGGATGACACGCACCGCTCCCCTGCAGGCCGCCCGGCGCCTCCCCCACGGCGCCGGCTTCTGGATCATCGCGCTCGCCTTCCTCACCGAGATGGCGTTCTGCGCCGTTCCGACCCCGCTCTACGCCATCTACCAGCAGCGCGAGGGCTTCCCGACCTTCGTGCTGACGATGATCTTCGCGGCCTACGCCGTCGGCGTCATGCTGAGCCTCTACCTCGCCGGCCACGTCTCGGACTGGCTGGGGCGGCGGCGGGTCATCCTCGCCTCGCTGCTGATCACGCTGCTCGCGTCGGTGCTCTTCCTCGTCTGGAACGACGTCGCCGGGCTCATGGTCGCCCGGTTCATCAGCGGGCTCGGCATCGGCATCCTGACCGCGACGGCCACCGCGCACCTCTCCGAGCTCGGCAGCGCGGCGAACCGCGCCGCGGGCCGCGCGGCGACCGTCTCGACCCTCGCGAACCTCGGCGGCATCGGGCTCGGGCCGCTCGTCGGCGGCGTCATCGCGACCTGGGCCGCGCGGCCGCTGGTCTTCCCCTACGTGCTCTTCGCGATCGTGTTCGCGATCGAGGGCGTCCTCGTCGCCTTCGTGCCCGAGACGGTCGAGCGCCGTGAGGAACGCCCCGCCTACCGCCCGCAGCGCATCGCGGTGCCGGCGGCACGGCGAGGGACGTTCTGGGCCGCCGCCGCGGCCGCCTTCGGCTCGTTCGCGGTGTTCGGCACGTTCATGGGCCTGTCGCCGACGTTCCTCGTGGGCGTGCTCGGCCGCCACTCGCACCTGCTCGCCGGCCTCGCGCCGTTCCTCGTGTTCGCCGCCGCCGCGATCGCCCAGGTCGTCACCGCGCGGGTGCCGGTGCGCACGCAGCTCGGGCTGGCCATCGCGCTCGCGGTGCTCGGCCTTGCGACGGTGGCCGTCGGCGCCGGGCTCGCCTCGCTCGCGCTCTTCCTCATCGGCGGCGGGGTCGCGGGGGCGGGTGTCGGCATCCTGTTCCGCGCCTCGCTCGCGACGGCCGCCGCGGCCGCCGAGCCCGAGCGGCGCGGCGAGGCGCTCGCGGGCGTGTTCCTCATCGCCTACGCGGGCATGACCGTGCCCCCGCTGCTCACGGCGGCTGCGCTCAGCGTCTGGCCCACCGTCACGGTGCTGGTCGTGGTGATGGCCGGCGCCGCCGTGCTGGTGGCGCTCGCGGGCTCGCGCATGCTGGGGCGCGGGGCGGTGCGCACGGTCACGTCGCCGGCGGCGGCACGGGGCTGAATGCGGAAACGGGTCGATTCGGCGGAGGCGGTGGGCTGCACCGCACGCCGAATCGACCCGTTTCCGCGCTATCGACCCGCGGCTAGTCCTCCGCGGGCCGCAGCCGCAGCGACTCGAGGCCGCCGTCGACCGTGACGCTCTGCCCGGTCGTGGAACGCGAGCGCGGGCTGGCGAGGTAGGCCACGGCATCCGCCACCTCGTCGGCCGACACGAGCCGCCCGTGCGGCTGCCGCGCCTCGAGGGCGGCGCGCTCGGCGGCCGGGTCGGCCGCGGCCGACAGCAGCCGGCCGACCCACGGCGTGTCGGCGGTGCCGGGGTTGACGCAGTTGACGCGGATGCCCTCGCGCAGGTGGTCGGCCGCCATGGCGCGCGTGAGCGCCAGCACGGCGCCCTTCGTCGCCGAGTACAGCGCGCGCTGCGGCAGGCCGACGTTCGCGGCGACCGAGCACGTGTTGACGATCGCGGCGGCCGGCGACTCGCGCAGGGCCGGCAGCGCGGCGCGCGTGACGCGCACCAGGCCGAGCACGTTCACGTCGTAGACGCGGTGCCACTCGTCGTCCGAGTTGTCGGCGACGGTGCCCGCCGCGCCGATCCCGGCGTTGTTGATGAGGATGTCGAGCCGCCCGTGCTCGAGCAGCACCGCGTTCACGGCGGCGCGCACGGACGCGTCGTCCGTCACATCGGCCACGACGCCGAGGTGCTCGGCGGGCACGTTGGAGATGTCGCGGTCGAACACGGCGACCGTGGCGCCGCGCTCCGCGAGCACGGCCGCGATCGCGGCCCCGATGCCGGAGCCGCCGCCGGTGACGACGGCGACCAGTCCTTCGAATTCGGCGGCCATCAGGCATCCACCCCCACGTATTCCTGGCGCTGCGCGCCGAGCCCGTCGATCTCGAGCTCGACCACGTCGCCGGCCGCGAGGTACGGGAAGCGGCCCGACAGCGCGACGCCCTCGGGCGTGCCGGTCAGAATCAGGTCGCCCGGCTCGAGCGTCAGGTACTGGCTGAGCGTGTAGACGATCGTCGCGACGTCGAACACCATGTCGGCGGTCGTCGAGTCCTGTCGCGGCTCGCCGTTGACGCGGCTGCGCAGGCGCAGATCGGTGTGGTCGATCGAGCCTGCGGTCACGAGCCACGGCCCCGTCGGGCAGAAGCCCGGCGCGCTCTTGCCCTTGCCCCACTGGCCGCCCGAGATCTCGAGCTGCCACTCGCGCTCGGACAGGTCGTTGGCGAGCACGAAGCCCGCGACGTGGTCGAGGGCGTCGGCCGGGGATGCCAGATACGACGCGCGCTTCCCGATCACGACCCCGAGCTCGACCTCCCAGTCGGTCTTCGTGCTGCCGCGCGGAATGGCGACGGCGTCGTTCGGCCCGACCACGGTGTTGGGGGTCTTGAGGAACACGATCGGCACGGCCGGCGGCAGCGAGCCCGACTCGGCGGCGTGCGCCGCGTAGTTCATGCCGATGCAGAGCACGGCGGAGGGGCGCGCGATCGGCGCGCCGATGCGCAGGCCGGCCGCCCCGTCGAGCGGCGCCAGCTCGCCCGCGGCGAGGGCCGCGGCCGCGCGCGCGATGCCGCCGCCGGAGAGGAACGGCCCGTCGATGTCGGCCGTGACGGGCCGGAGGTCATAGCTGGTGTCGCCGTCGATGAGCACCGGGGTTTCCCGGCCGAGGGGGCCGAGGCGCGCGAACTTCACGTTGTCCTGCTTCCTTGCATGAAACATCAGATCGATGGTCATTCAACACCATCGGCGCAACGCGGTGGCAAACGTTGACGGTCGAAACATCGGATGTCTAGGCTGCTACGAGCGAACCCCGATGAAGAGGAGCCTGCCGGCGTGAGCGTGATCACCGATTTCGAGACGCATGACGTCCGTTTCCCCACCTCCCTGCTGCTCGACGGCTCGGACGCGATGAACCCCGACCCCGACTACTCGGCGGCGTACGTGCGCATCGGCACCGACGCGGGCGACGGCCTCGAGGGGCACGCCTTCGTGTTCACGATCGGCCGCGGCAACGACGTTCAGGTGGCGGCGGTGCAGGCGCTCGCTCCGTATCTGCTCGGTCGGGACGCCGAGGAGCTGCTCGCCGACATGGGCGGCGTGTGGCGCATGCTGCAGCACGATTCCCAGCTGCGCTGGCTCGGCCCCGAGAAGGGCGTCATGCACATGGCGATCGGCGCCGTCGTCAATGCCCTGTGGGACCTCAAGGCCAAGCGCGAGGGCAAGCCGCTCTGGCGTCTGCTCGCCGAGCTCAGCCCCGAGCAGCTCGTCGACCTCGTCGACTTCCGCTACCTGAGCGATGCGCTCACCCGTGAGGACGCGCTCTCGATCCTGCGAGCGGCCGAGCCGGGGCGCGCCGAGCGCATCGCCCAGCTCGAGGCCGAGGGCTACCCGGCCTACACGACCGGGCCCGGCTGGCTCGGCTACAGCGACGAGAAGCTCGAGCGGCTGTGCCGCGAGGCGGTCGCCGAGGGCTACACCCAGGTGAAGCTGAAGGTCGGGGCATCCCTCGAGGACGACAAGCGGCGGCTCGCGATCGCGCGCGCGGCCGTCGGGCCCGACATC
This sequence comes from Microbacteriaceae bacterium, assembly GCA_009780695.1. Lineage (GTDB taxonomy): Bacteria > Actinomycetota > Actinomycetes > Actinomycetales > Microbacteriaceae > Gryllotalpicola. The sequence continues at coordinate 303,074 of WQZN01000001.1, read as the reverse complement.
CGCATCGCCGTCGACGCCAACCAGCGCTGGGACGTCGCCGACGCGATCGCCTGGATGCGCGAGCTCGCACCCTTCGACATCGCCTGGATCGAGGAGCCGACGAGCCCCGACGACGTGCTCGGCCACGCCGCGATCGCCCGCGGCATCGCGCCGATGCGCGTCGCGACCGGCGAGCACGCCGCCAACCGCGTGATGTTCAAGCAGTTCCTGCAGGCGGGCGCGCTGCACGTGCTGCAGATCGACTACACGCGCGTCGCGGGCGTCAACGAGAACGTGGCGAACCTGCTGCTCGCGGCGAAGTTCGGCGTGCCCGTGTGCCCGCACGCGGGCGGCGTCGGCTTGTGCGAGGCCGTGCAGCACCTCGCGATGTTCGACTTCGTCGCGGTGTCGGGCACGATGGACGGCCGCATGATCGAGCACGTCGACAACCTGCACGAGCACTTCGCGACGCCCGTCGAGATGCGGGGCGCGCGCTACCTCGCGCCGCGCACACCGGGCGCGGGCACCGAGATGCGGGCCGAGTCGATCGCGCAGTACGAGTTCCGGGTGTATGCCTGATCCCGCGGTGCTCGCGCCGGCCGCCGGCACCGCCGTCGGCCCGCTCGGCTTCGGCACCGCGCCGCTCGGCAACATGTTCGTCGAGCTGTCGGACGACGACGCGTTCGCGGTGCTCGAGGAGGCCTGGGCCGCCGGCATCCGTACCTTCGACACCGCGCCGCACTACGGTGTGGGCCTCGCGGAGCGCCGCCTCGGCGCGTTCCTGCGCACCAAGCCGCGCGACCAGTTCGTCGTGTCGACCAAGGTCGGCCGGCGCCTCGTCGCCGACCCGGGCGGCGCCGGGCGGCTCGACGGTGAGGGCTTCGTGGTGCCGGCGACGACGGCCCGCGTGTGGGACTTCACGGCCGACGGCGTGCGCCGCAGCCTCGACGAGTCGCTTGAGCGGCTGGGGCTCGACCGGGTCGACATCCTCTATCTGCACGACCCCGAGCGCTCCGACGTCGGGCTCGCCGCCGCGCTCGAGACGGGCGCGCCCGCGCTCGCCGCGCTGCGCGGCGAGGGGGCTGTGGGCCGTATCGGCATCGGCTCGATGGTCAACGAGGCCGTCACAGCAGCGGTGCGCACGGGCCTGCTCGACCTCGCGATGATCGCGAACCGGGTCACGCTCGCCGACCACTCGGCGCTCGCCGTGGCGGTGCCCGCGTGCCGCGCGGCGGGCGTCGCCGTGGTCGCGGCGGCCGTCTTCAACTCGGGGCTGTTGGCGCGCGTCGAGCCCGACGCGGCGGCGCATTTCGACTATCAGGATGTCCCGCCCGAGGTCCTCGAGCGCGTCCGGCGCATCGCGGCCGTCTGCGCGAACCACGGCGTCGACCTGCCCACGGCCGCCCTGCACTTCCCGCTGCGCCGCGGGGCCTCGTCCGTCGTGATCGGCGGCAACGCGCCCGGCCAGATCGGCGAGAACCGCGCGCGCTTCGACGCGCCCGTTCCGTCGGCGCTGTGGTTCGAGCTCGGCGTCGAGGGGCTGATCTCGGCGTGAGCGCGCCGCGCGTGATCGACAGCCACGTCCACCTGTGGGACCCGGCCGACGGCTACGCGTGGCTCGCCGCCCGGCCTGAGCTGCGCCGGCCGGTCACGGCGGCCGAGGCGCGGGCCGAGCTCGATGCCGCCGGCGTCGCCGAGGCGATCCTGGTGCAGGCCGACGACACGCTGCTCGACACCGAGCGCATGCTCGCCGTCGCCGCGGAGCACCCCTGGGTCGCCGCCGTCGTCGGCTGGGTGCCGCTCGACGACCCGGCCCGGGCGGCGGCCGAGCTCGAGCGGCTCGGCGCGCACCCGAAGCTGCGCGGCATCCGCCACCTCGTCCACGACGACCCGCGCCGCGACTTCCTCGAGCTGCCCGCGGTGCGCGCGTCGCTGGCGCTGCTCGCCGAGCGCGGGCTGGCGTTCGAGGTGCCGGATGCCTGGCCGGCCCACCTCGGGCAGGCATCCGCCCTCGCCGCCGCCCTCCCCGGGCTCACGATCGTGATCGACCACCTCGCGAAGCCGCCGTTCGGCGGGCCCGACTGGGATGCCTGGGCCGCCGCACTGCGCGAGGCCGCCGCGCACCCGAACACGGTCGCGAAGGTCTCGGGCCTGCACGCCCGCGGCGTGGCCCACCCGGCGCGGGTGGTGCGGCCCGCGTGGGACGCCGCGCTCGAGGCGTTCGGCCCGGGTCGCCTGATGTACGGCAGCGACTGGCCGATGACCGCGGCCGAGGGCGGGTACGCGTCGACGCACGCGCAGCTCGCGCCGCTCATCGACGAGCTCGCGCCGGCCGAGCGCTCGGCGATCTACGCGGGCACCGCGTGCAGGGTCTACGCGCTCGGGTGAGAGGCGGGCGGTGGCCCCCGAAGGGAGGTCGGTGACGCCGGAAGTGTCCCCTGAACAGGGGAAAACACCTGAATGAGATCTGCGAATCCGACGCAAATTGAGGATTAGTTACCTAATTTCCTAGCGGTGTACCGACCGGTCGGGTTAGGTTCGGCAGCAGTCGCTGCGCCCTTCCCGTGTCGGTGTCCCCCGGGGGTCGAGAACCCGAACAACTCGCACCCCTGCCGACTCCGGGCGCGTCGTCGCCACACGCATCTGGAGTCCACCCATGTCGCGCCTTCCCAGGCGGCAGTGGGGCGCTGAAACGCGCCGCGAGCCGCTGAGCATCGTCCACGACCGTCCGAGCGACGGCAAGATCGCCCGCAGCCGCATCGCCGTCGTGCTGACCGTCGTCCTCTGGGCGGCCTACGTCGTGACCACGATCCTCCGTCAGTTCCTCGACAACGGCACCCAGAGCTTCCGCTTCACGATGGAGGCGGTCGCGTACCTCGCGATCGTCACGCTGCTGTGCCTCTCCGCCTGGATGTACCTCGTCGCGCGCGCGGGCGCCCTGCAGCGCTTCAAGCACCACGAGCGCGTTCCGCGCGCCGAGCTCGAGCGGCACTTCAGCGAGAACCCCGCGGACATCACGGTGCTCGTGCCCTCGTACGCCGAAGAGCCGGGCGTCGTCCGCGCGACCCTGCTGTCCGCGGCGCTCCAGGAGTTCCCCGGCAAGCGGGTCGTGCTGCTGCTGGACGACAGCCCGACGGCGACCGGCCTGGACGGCGAGCGGCGCGACCTCACGATCGCGCTCGTGGACGGCATCCGCACGCTGCTCGCCGAGCCGGCCGCGTACGCCCGCACGGCGCTGGACGCCTTCGCCGAGCGTCGGAACGAGACGAGGCTGCGCGGCGGCGACGCGGTGCCCGCGGAGGAACTGCATGACGCGGCCCGCGCCTATTCCTGGGCGGCCGCGTGGCTGCGCGGCATGGCGGCGACCGAGTCGGTGGACGACCACGTCGACCAGTTCTTCGTCGAGCAGGTGCTCGGGAAGCTCGCGGAGGAGCTGGAGGTCACGTCCGCTGCGCTCGTCGCGGCGGCGCTGTCGGACGAGGGCGCCGTGCCGGTCTCGCGCGTGGCCGAGCTCTACCGGCGTCTGGTCTGGACCTTCAGCGCCGAGGTCGACGTCTTCCAGCGCAAGGCCTGGTCGTCGCTGTCGCACGAGGCCAACAAGGCGATGAACCTCAACTCGTATCTGGGCCTGATGGGGCGCAGCTTCCGCATCGAGGAGACGCCCGAAGGGCGGGCTCTCGTCCCCGCGAGCCCCGATGAGGCCGAGCTCAGCTTCCCCGACACCGAGTTCGTGCTGACGCTCGACGCCGACTCGCTGCTGCTGCGCGAGTACTGCCTGCGCCTCGTGCACTTCATGCGCCAGCCGGGCAACGAGCGCGTCGCCGTCACGCAGACCCCGTACTCGTCGTTCCGCGGCGCGGGCACCCGCATCGAGCGCCTCGCCGGCGCGACGACCGACGTGCAGCACGTGCTGCACCAGGGCATGACCTATCACGGTGCGACGTTCTGGGTCGGCGCGAACGCCGTCATCCGGAAGTCCGCCTTGAACGACATCCTCGAGACCGAGTATGTCGGCGGCTTCGAGGTGCGGCGCTACATCCAGGACCGCACGGTCATCGAGGACACCGAGTCGAGCATCGACATCGCCGCGCACGGCTGGACCCTCGTGAACTACCCCGAGCGGCTCAGCTACTCGGCGACGCCGCCCGACTTCGGCTCGCTCGTCGTGCAGCGCCGCCGCTGGGCGAACGGCGGCCTGCTGATCATGCCGAAGCTGTTCGCGCAGGCGCGCGAGCGCCGCCGCACCCCGCTGCGGATGCGCCCGACGGAGTTCATGCTGCGCCTCAACTACACGGGCTCGATCGCGTGGTCGAGCTTCGCGCTGCTGTTCCTGCTCGGCTACCCCTTCGACGGCAAGCTGCTCAGCCCGCTGGTGGTCGCGGCCGCACTGCCGTACTTCCTCTCGATGGCCTCGGACCTGCGCTACAACGGCTACAAGCGCCTCGACGTCGTGCGCATCTACGGCTTCAACCTGATCATGCTGCCGGTGAACCTCGCGGGCGTGCTCAAGTCGATGCAGCAGGCGGTCACGGCCAAGAAGATCCCGTTCGCCCGCACCCCGAAGGTCAAGGACCGCACAGCGACGCCGCTGCTGTACCTGCTCGCCCCGCTCGTGATCATCCTGTTCTCCCTGTTCACGCTGTGGCGGGCCTGGGTGCTCGGCAACTGGGGCAACGCGGCCTTCGCGGCGCTGAACGCAGCGCTGTCGATCTGGGCGATGCTCTCGCTGATCGGCGTCGGGCCGTTCCTCGTGGACGCCTGGATGGGCGCGACCGGCTGGCTGTACGTCGCCGAGCGGCCCAAGGCGACCCGGGTCGCCGACGACAGCGCCCCCGACTGGCGCACCGTGCTGTATCGCGGCGCCGGCGACAGCGCCCACGCGGTCGGCGACCGGCCGCACACCGAGCTGCCGGCCGCCCGGCCGTCGGAGCAGGCGCCCGAGTCGTCGGCCGCCAGGCCCGCGGAGCAGGTCGTCTGATGGCGCGCCCGGGCAGGATCTCCCCGTTCCGTGTCGTCGTCGCCGTGCTCGTCCCCCTGGTGGTGATCGCCGGCGGCGCGTTCGGCTACGTGCAGTGGCAGGCGAACGCGGACAGCCGCGACGTCGTGCCCTGGTTCGCGCCGTACGTCGACGTGACGGCGACGCCGCAGTACGCCTTCGAGAACCTCGCGTCCACGCACACCGAGGACAGCGTCCTCAGCTTCGTGGTGGCGGCGTCGGCGACCGACTGCACGCCGTCGTGGGGCGGCGTCGAGACCCTCGGCGCGGCCAGCGGCGACCTCGACCTGGACAGGCGCATCGCCCGCACGCGGCAGCAGGGCGGCGACATCGCCGTGTCCTTCGGCGGCCAGGCGAACACCGAGCTTGCCCTCGCGTGCACGAGCGCCGACGCGCTGCAGCGGGCCTACGCCGCCGTGCTCGACCGCTATGACGCGAGCACCGCCGACTTCGACATCGAGGGCGACGCCATCTCCGACACGGCGTCGGTCGATCGTCGCGCCGAGGCCGTCGCGCGGCTGCAGCAGCAGCGGCGGGATGCCGGCGACGAGCTCGCCGTGTGGCTGACGCTGCCCGCCACCCCGGACGGCCTGACCCCCGACGGGCAGGCGGTCGTCACCGCGATGCTCTCGGCCGGGGTCGACCTCGCGGGTGTGAACGTGATGACCATGAACTACGGCGAGAGCCTCCCCGCCGGCACCTCGATGCTCGAGGGCTCGGAGCAGGCGCTCACCCAGACGCACCGTCAGCTCGGCATCCTCTATCAGCGCCATCACACGCCGCTGACCTCGGCGACCCTGTGGCGCAAGATCGGCGCGACGCCCATGATCGGCCAGAACGACGTGGCGGGCGAGACGTTCACGCTCGGCGACGCCGTGAAGCTGAACGCCTTCGCGCGGCAGCAGGGCATCGGGCGGATGTCGATGTGGTCGGCGAACCGCGACCGCAGCTGCAGCGCGAACTACGTCGACGTGACGATCGTGTCGGACGCGTGCAGCGGCGTCGCCCAGGGCTCCGCCACCTTCGCCGCGACCCTCGGCAAGGGTTTCAGCCAGCGGATCGCGCTGTCCTCGCGCGCCCGGACGACGGCCGAGCCGGTCGCGACCCAGCAGCCCACCGACGACCCGGCGACGAGCCCGTACCAGATCTGGAGCCCGACCGGCGCCTACCCGGCGGGCACGAAGGTCGTGTGGCGCCGCAATGTCTACCAGGCCAAGTGGTGGACGCAGGGCGACGCCCCCGACAACCCCGTGCTGAACACCTGGGAGACGCCGTGGACCCTCATCGGCCCGGTGCTGCCCGGCGAGACGCCGATCCCGCAGCCGACGGTCCCGGCCGGGCTCGTGCCCGCGTGGAACCCGGCGACGGCCTACAAGGCCGGAACGGTCGTCGAGCTCGACGGCGTGCCCTACCAGGCGAAGTGGTGGACGCAGGGCGACAGCCCGGACGCCTCGCAGGCGTCGCCGGATTCGTCGCCCTGGGTGGCGCTGACGAGCACGCAGATCCAGCAGCTCATCGCGGACGCGAAGGGCGGCGCGTAGCGCTCAGACGACGACCGCGGTGCGCAGCCAGTCCTCGACGCCGGCGATGTGCACCGTGACGCGCGCGCGCACGAGCTCGGCATCCCCCGCGGCCAGCGCGTCGACGATCGCGGCGTGTTCCGAGAGGGTGCGCGACACGACGTTCTCCTCGGTGAGCCCGCGCCACACGCGGGCGCGCTGCGTGCCGCTCGACAGGCCCGAGAGCAGGCTCGTGAGATAGCCGTTGCCCGACAGCTCGGCGATGCCGTGGTGGAACGCGAGATCGTGGGCGACGAGGTCCTCGATCGTGGCGCTGTGGTCGACGGCGGCCATCAGCCGGCGCAGCCGCTCGACGTCGTCGGCCGTCACCCGCCCGGCCGCCATCGCGGCGGCCGCCGGCTCGAGGATGCGCCGCACGGCGAACAGCTCGAGCACCGAGGCGTCCTCGTGCAGGTCGACGACGAACGACATCGCCTCGAGCAGCAGGCCCGGCTCGAGGCTGGTGACGTAGGTGCCGTCGCCGCGGCGCACGTCGAGCACGCGGATGATCTCGAGCGCCTTCACCGCCTCGCGCAGCGAACTGCGGGACAGGCCGAGCGAATCGCTCAGCTCCTTCTCGGGCGGCAGCCGGTCGCCGGGGCGCAGCCGCCCGTCGAGGATCATCTGCTTGATCTTGAGGATCGCCTCGTCGGTGACGGCCATGGTCACGAGCCTAGGGGCGACTCAGATCGCGTGCGGGCCGCCGCGCACCTCGCGCAGGTCGGCGGTGTTCAGCTGGTCGGGGTGCGCGCGGCGGACCTCGTCGTGCAGATCCTCAGTTCTTATCGTGTCGGGCTTCGCCCGACGCACTTCGTCGTGCAGGCCTTCCATCTTCACGTCGAGGTCGGATGCGACATCCGCCGCCTCCTTGAGCCCGCGCAGCATCTCCGCCGGCACCGCGCGGTCGTACTTGTAGTAGATCTTGTGCTCGAGGCTGGCCCAGAAGTCCATCGCGACGGTGCGCAGCTGCACCTCGACGATCACGGGAACGGGCCCGTCGGAGAGGAACACGGGGATCTCGATGATCGCGTGCAGGCTCTTGTAGCCGTTCGGCTTGGGGTTGGCGATGTAGTCCTTGACGGCGAGCAGGCGCACGTCCGACTGCTTCGTGAGCGCGTTGAACACCTTGTAGACGTCGCTCGTGAACGAGCAGACGACGCGGATGCCCGCGATGTCGGTGATGTTCTGGCGGATCGCCGCGTACGAGGGCTCGATGCCCCGCCGAGCGACCTTCTGCAGCACCGACTCGGTCGACTTGAGCCGCGAGTTGACGTGCTCGATGGGGTTCTCGGCGTGCAGCTGGGCGAACTCCTCGCGCAGGATCGAGATCTTCGTCATGACCTCGTCCATCGCGAACTTGTACGGCATCATGAACCGCGCGAAGTCGTCGCGCATCGCGTAGATCTCGTTGAGCGCCGCGTCGTCGAGCTGCTCGAGTGCCGATTCCGTCTGCTCGGTCACGATGCGCTTATCGGGGCCCTCGAAGGGGGCGGGATTGAGCGGGACGACCTCGGACACGTCTCGAAGCTAACCCGAATTGGCTGAGCGGATGACGGAAACCGGGTTTGTGTTGCAGAAAGGGCGTTCGCTGCCCGCGTAGGTGCGCTCGGCGCAACGGTGTGACCGCCGTGGCGGCGCTCGCGGATGTGCCCACCTGTCGCGGATGTGCCCGGACGTCCGGGCACATCCGCGACAGGTGGGCACCTTGTGCCGACGGATGGGCGCACTTCAGCGCTCAGGCGCGGCGCCGCTCGCGGAGCGTGAGCGCCACGGCCGCCGCGCCGAGCGCGAGACCGCCCGCGATGCGGAACAGGAGCGCGAAACCTCCGGTCAGCGCGACCTCGGGGCTCGCGCCGGCCGCGGTCATGACATCCGTGTGCGCCGCCGCGATCGCCGCGAGGACGGCGACCCCCGCCGCGCCGCCGAGCTGCTGGGCGGTGTTGAGCAGCCCGCTCGCGAAGCCCGAGTCGTGCTCGGGCACCCCGTCGACGGCGAGCTGGGTGGTGGTGATGAACGCCCCGCCGAGCCCGGCGCCGATGAGCAGCGTCGGCCCGAGCAGGCCGCCGACGAACGACGCCGAGGCGGATGCCAGAGACAGCCAGGCCAACCCGCCGGCGAACACGATGAGCGATGCCGCGAGCGTGCCGCGCACGCCGAGCTGCGCCGACACCGCGGGCACGGCCCCGGCGGCGAGCACGAGCGCCGCGGCGAGCGGCAGCTGGCTGAGGCCGGCGGCGAGCGCTCCGTAGCCGAGCACCTGCTGCAGGAACACCGACAGGGCGAAGAACATGGCGACCATCGCGCCGCCGATGAGCAGCATCACGAGGTCGCCGGCGACGATGGCGCGGTTGCGCAGCAGTGCAACGGGCAGGATCGGGGTGCGGATGCCCGGGCGCGGGCCCGGGTCGCGCCTGATCAGCCGCGCCGCCCCGATCACCGCGATCGCGGCGATCGGCAGGTTCACGTAGAACACCGCGGGCCAGCCGAAGCCGGCCGTGAGCAGGCCGCCGAACAGCACGCCGGCCGCCGAGCCGCTGCCCGCGACGGCGCCCCAGATGCCGAGCGCCGTGCCGCGCTCGCGCGGCTCGGGGAACAGCTGGGTGAGCAGCGCGAGCGCCGCCGGGGCGAGCAGCGCGGCCGAGGCGCCCTGCACGATGCGCGCCGCGATCAGCATCGCGCCGCTCGTGGCGAGGCCGGCGGCTGCGGAGGCGAGGGCGAAGCCGACGACCCCGGTGAGCAGCATCCGGCGATGGCCCAGCCGGTCGGCGAGCCGGCCGCCCGGCAGCAGCAGGACGCCGAAGGTCAGCACGTACGCCGTGATCACCCACGACAGTGCGGTCGTGCCCATGCCGAGGTCCCGGCCCGCGGCGGGCAGGGCGATGTTGACGATGCTCGCGTCCAGCACCACGAGGAACTGGGCGAGCGTGAGCATCGTGAGTGCGGCCCAGCGGCGGGTGCTGCGGGGCTGCGTGGGGGTCGTGGCGGCGGTGTCGAGCGTGGTGGAAGTCATGTTCTGCTCCTGGAGCGAGGCGGTGAGTGATTGATCATTCACTTTGAAAGGCAAGGAAGGACGCGGATGACGAGGGTGTCTCGTCAGCCGCGCGGGTGGCGGATGCCGGCGTTGAGCACGCCGGCCCAGCCGTCGTCGAGGTCGGCGATGCCGGCTGTGACGATGAGGTGGCAGAGCTGCCCGAAGGCGATGAAGCGCTGCACGTCGGCGTCCGCCGCGCCGGAGCGCGCCTGGGCGAACCGCGTGATGCGCTCGAGGCCGCGGCGCAGGGCTGCGCCGATCTCGGGGACATCCGCCACGGACTGCGCGTGCACCTGCAGCAGGAGCAGGGCGCGGTCGGAGATGAGCTCGGCGTACGCGTCGCCCATCGCATCGAGGATGCCGGCGGCCGAGACATCCTGCGCCGCCTGCGCCCCGGCCTCGAGCGCCGCCTCGATCTGCTCGAAGCAGTAGTCGAGCGCGGCGACGAAGAGCTGCTCCTTGCCGGGGAACAGCTTGAACACGTAGGCGGTCGAGATGCCCGCCTCGGCGCCCACCGCGGCGATGGTCGTGCCGTGGTAGCCGCCGCGCGCGAACGCCCGCACCGCGGCGGCGGCGACGACGGGTCGCCGTGCGTCTGCGGTGGAGAGGGTGTTCGCGCGTTGCGTCATGTAAGTGAATGTACATTCACTCACGCTCGCCGTCAACCCGTTGAGGGGTGTGATCGCCGCCGACATCCTCGACCACCACCGCGATCGGAAGTGTCGGGCGCGGTCGGAGTTGTGCCCGTCTGTCGTGGATGTGCCCGGACGTCCGGGCACATCCACGACGGACGGGCACCCTGCGCCGACGGATGGGCGCATCGGCCGGGGCTCAGCGCGCCTTCGCCGCCAGCTTCTCCTGGCTGGCCTTGACGGGCAGCATGACGAGCAGGCCGATGAGCAGCACGATGACGATGCCGATGATGCCGTAGATCTGGTGCCCGAACAGAGTGACGAACAGGCCGAAGGCGGTCGGCGCGAGGAAGGTCGCGGCGCGGCCGGTCGTGGCATACAGCCCGAACACCTCGCCCTCGCGGCCCTCGGGGATGACGCGCGCGAGGAACGTGCGCGAGCACGACTGGGCCGGCCCGACGAACAGGCAGAGGATCAGGGCGAAGACCCAGAACACGGTCTGGCCGCCCGAGTGGAACACGAACACGAGCGAGCCTGCGATGACGAGCCCGATCAGCGACGTGATGATGACGGGCTTCGGGCCGACGCGGTCGTCGAGCGGCCCGCTCGCGATGGTCGAGACGCCGGCGACGATGTTCGCCGCGATGGCGAAGATGATGACCTCGCCGCTCGAGAAGCCGAAGCTGCCCGCGGCGAGCACGCCGCCGAAGGTGAAGACGCCGGTGAGCCCGTCGCGGAAGATCGCGGACGCGAGCAGGAACCAGATGGTGTTGCGGCTGACCCGCCACAGCTCGACGAGCGTGTGCCACAGCTCGACGTACGCGCTGAAGAACGAGCGGCGCTGCCGTGCGAGGTCGGTGGGGGCGCGGTTCTCCTTCACGGCGACGAGCACGGGGATCGCGAAGACCGCGAACCAGATCGTCGCGATGAGCATGGAGAGGCGGATGTTCCAGCCGCCGGCCGTCGAGACGTGCAGCGCCCCGCCGTCGCCCGAGATGAAGAGCACGTAGACGATGAGCAGCAGCACGATGCCGCCGACGTAGCCGAGGCCCCAGCCGAGCCCCGAGACCTTGCCGATCGTCTTCGGGGTCGACACCTGCGTGAGCATCGCGTTGTAATTCACGGCCGCGAGCTCGTAGAACACGGTGCCGAGCGCGATCACGACGATGCCGAACCACAGGAACGCGGGGTCGGCCTTGACGAACACCGTGGCGAGGAGCGACAGGGCCACGAGCCCCGAGAAGATGCCGAGCCACAGCTTGCGCTTGCCCGCGGCATCCGTCAGCTCGCCCGTCGCCGGCGCGGTCAGCGCGACGAGCACGCCCGCGACGCCGAGCGCGAAGCCGAGGGCCGCCGAGTTGTGCGTGACGTCGCCGAAGCTCTTGCCCGTCAGATAGACGGTGAAGACGAAGGTCGTCGCGACGGCGTTGAAGGCGCTCGAGCCCCAGTCCCACGCACCCCACGCGAGGATCTTGCGGGTCGGGATCTTGAGGTCGACGGATGCCGCGTCGGCGGGGCTCGGGGCGGTGCTCACGCGCAAAACATAGTGTGAGCGGGTGGCCACCGGGGAATGGGCGGGCGTCGCCGCGCCGTGCGGGGCGACCGGCATCCGCTCGCAGCCCACAGATAGTTAGCAAAGCTAAACTATTCCGTGATGACGACCGCAGCCGCCCCCGCCGAGCTCTCCCCGCTGCGCCGCAACCTCGCCGTCGTGTCGATCCTGCTCTCGACCCTCATGGCGACGATCGACACGTCGATCGTGAACGTGGCGCTGCCCAAGCTGTCGCGCGAGCTGCACGTCGCGCCCGCCGAGACGGTGTGGGTCGCGACGGCCTTCCTGCTCGCCGTCGCGTGCGCGGTGCCCGCGACGAGCGCCCTCGGCGATCAGGTCGGGCGCCGCCGCCTCTACCTGATCGGCGTGCCGGTCTTCACGCTCGCGTCGCTCGGCTGCGCGCTCTCGGGCTCGCTCACCGCGCTCGTGATGTTCCGCGTCGTGCAGGGGCTCGGCTCGGCGGTCATCCTCGCCGTCGCGCTGCCGCTGTTCCGCAACATCTTCCCGCCCGACAAGCTCGGCCAGATCTTCGGCATCAACGCCATGACGGTGGCGCTCGGCACCTCGATCGGCCCGACGCTCGGCGGCGTCATCCTGCAGACCCTCAGCTGGCCGTGGCTGTTCCTCATCAACGTGCCGGTCGGCGTCATCGCGTTCGCGATCGCCGTGTTCTTCGTGCCGAGCCGCGTCTCGCAGCGCGGCGACTACGACTGGCGCGGCGCCGTGCTGATCGCCGCCGCGATCGGCTGCTTCCTGATCGGCATGCGGCAGCTCGCCGCGGTCGGCACGCTGTGGATCGCGGCCGTGCTGCTCGTGGCGTGCGCGGTGCTCATCGCGCTGTTCATCCGGCAGGAGCGCCGCGCGCCCCGGCCCCTCATCCCGCTCGGCCTCTTCACCGGGGTGTTCAGCATCACGGTCGGCACCGCCTGGGCCTCGTTCCTGGGCCAGGGCATCGCGTTCGTGGCGTTGCCGTTCCTCTTCCAGAGCGCGTACGGCGCGACGCCGCTGGAGTCCGCGCTGCTGTTCACGCCGTGGCCGCTCGTGATCGTGTTCGTGGCGCCGCTCTCGGGCCGCCTCGCCGACCGCATCCGACCGGCCTACCTCGCGATCGCCGGCCTGACGATCCTGACCGTTGGTCTCGCGCTGTGCGCGCTGCTCGGCGACCACCCGCCCGTGTGGCTCGTGCTCGTCGCCACGGCCGTGTGCGGCCTCGGCTTCGGCACCTTCCAGAGTCCCAACAACCGCGACATGATGGCGGCGGCGCCGTTGCAGTATGCCGCGAGCGCCTCGGCCGTGCTGAACACGAACCGCACCGTCGGCCAGTCCGCCGGCGCCGCCGCGGTGTCGATGGCGCTCGTGCTGTCGGGCGCGGCCACGGGGTCGTTGGCGGCGCAGGCCTCGGCGGCCGAGGCGGTGCTCTGGGTCGCCGTGGCGGCCGCCGCGCTCGCCGCGGTGCAGGTCGCCGTCAAGCTGCGGACGCTCTGAGCTCGCCAGTCGTGTGCGGCGTCACGTGATGCCGGAATGCGGCCGCGATTCCAGCATCACGCGACGCCGGGCCTCACCCCCCGATTCGTGCGGCGTCAGATGATGCATGATTGCCACGCGGATTGCGACATCAAGTGACGCCGCAGGGGCACGGACCGGGGCACGGGCACAGGTCAGGCGAAGCGGCCCAGCTCGATGCCCGCCAGGGCCAGCGCCGCGATCGTCTCGTTGTCGGTGATGCGGCCGTCGCCGATCATGGCCACCGCCTCGCCGAACGGCACGAAGCGCACCGCCGAGATCCCCTCCTCGGCCTGCGTGTGCCCGGCATCCTCTGCGGCCCGCAATCCGCGCGCGAGGAAGACGTGCTCGCGCGCGTGCGCGGCGCCGTTGAGCGCGAAGACGTCGCCGAGGCGGGCCCATGCGGATGCCACGAGCCCGGTCTCCTCGAGCAGTTCGCGCTGAGCGGCCGCGAGCGGGTCCTCGCCGTCGCCGCCCCCGCCAGGCACCTCGAGCGACGTGCCGACGGTGTACCGCTCGATCTCGATCAGCGCCACGCGGTCGGAATCGTCGAGCGCCACCACGAACACCGCCGGCCGCAGCTCGACGACGCCGTAGAGGCCTTCCTGCCCATCGGGGTGGATGACGGTGTCCTCCCGCACCCGGATCCACGGGTTCTCGTAGCCGGTGCGGGTGGTGAGCGTCTTCCAGGCCATGCTCCGAGCCTACGGACGCCCGCTGTGCCGAGGCCGCCCGGCCCGGCATCGTGCCAAGCTGAGGCGATGAACGGCGGCGATCCCACCGAGGTGCTCTTCATCGGCGGTCGTGCCGGTGTCGGCAAGTCGACGGTGGCGCTCGAGGTCTCGCAGCTGCTCGCGCGGGCGGATGTCCGGCATGCGGTCATCGAAGGCGACAACCTCGACCAGGCCCACCCGATGCCCTGGCGGCAGGGCATCGACCTGGCCGAGCGCAATCTCGCCGCGATGTGGCGCAACTATCGCGAGATCGGCTGGCGCAGGCTCGTCTACACGAACACCGTGAGCGTGCTCGAGGCGGATGTCCTCGCCGCGGCGCTCGGCGGCGAGGTCCGCGCGACCCGGGTTCTGCTCACGGCGGCCGACGAGACGGCGCGTGCGCGGCTGGCGGGGCGCGAGATCGGCTCGGCCTTCGCCGAGCACGTCGAGCGCAGCATCGCGGCGGCGCGCGAGCTCGAGGCGCGGGCGGATGCCTCCGTCCACCGTGTCGCCACCGACGGCCGCTCCGTCGCCGAGATCGCGGCCGAGATCATCGCGCTCACGGGCTGGTGCGGCTGAACGCAGGGCCGTCGCCCGCTGACCCGCGGGCCTGATCGGCCGCCGCGGGCAGCGCACCCCGTGTGTGGCGGAAAGTCACCGATTCGGTCGAAGGGGCCGCAGCGCGCGGCATCCTCGACCCGTTTTCACCGGATCGGTGTCTGACGGCGCGCGCCCCCAACCGGCCCAGAAAAAACCCCAAAAAAGTTCTGCGACCCGCGTCACGATCCCGCGACCCCCGGGTCTTTTCATTGCGAAGGGCGAATAAGGGGCGCCCGATCGACCTGGCTTGCCAGGTCTCCGAGACCGGCCGACAAGGGGGTGCCCAGCGCGCACAGCGCGCGGGCTAGGGCCGAGAGGGGCTGCCGTGTGGGGCGGCGGCCCCTCGTGTCTCCCCGTGGCACGCAGTGCGCGGCACGGTTCCAGAGGTCCAGAAGTTCCGCACCGCGGCCCGCACCATCAGAGAGGCAGACATGAGCAACGTCATCGAGCTCGACGACCTGCGCGTCGCACACGCGCTCGCCGCAGAGAAGGCCCCCGGCGAGTGGCGCCGCTTCGTGCGGGCCGTCGCGCGGGATGTCGTCGAGCACCTGCCCGAGACGCTGCCGTGGAAGACCGCTGCCGGGCTGCTGCACCTGCCGGCGGCCACCCTCTCGGCCGCCGCGCTCAGCGGCGGCCTCACCGTCTCGCGCGTCGACGGCGTGCTGCACCTCATGGTCCGCGAGAGCGAGGACTGCCTCATCGCGCTGCTGTCCGTGAGGCTCGCCGTGCCGCGGCCGCTCGCGCTGGTGCCGGCGAACTGACCGGTACGCCCTCCCCGCTCTCAGCGATCAGCTAGGTGACGTAGAGTCGCCACTACCCGCCTGAGACACGACATCCCTGACGAGAACTCCCCATGTCTGCTGTCACTGAAACCTCCGCAGCGCCCGTCCTGAGCGACGCGGCGCTGCTCGACCGCGTCCGGGCGGGCGACAAGCAGGCGTACGGGGTGCTCTGGGACCGCCACCACAGCGCCGGCCTCGCCGCCGCGCGCGCGGTGACCTCGGCGTTCGACGCCGAAGACCTCGTCTCCGAGTCGTTCGTGCGCGTCATGCGCGCGATCCAGAGCGGCAACGGCCCGACGGTCGCCTTCCGGCCGTATCTCGTGGCGACCGTCCGTTCGGTGGCCGCGCGCTGGGGCGCGAAGCCCGCCGAGATCACGCCGGACGAGTTCGAGGCCGTCGACCCCTCCACGAGCGACGAGGCCTTCTCCGAGAAGTTCGACCAGGGCCTCACCGTGCAGGCCTTCAACACGCTGCCGACGCGCTGGCAGGAGGTGCTCTGGTACACCGAGGCCGAGCAGCGCCCGCCGCGCGAGGTCGCCGCCCTGCTCGGCATCAAGCCGAACGCCGTGTCGGCGCTCGCCAAGCGCGCCCGCGAGGGGCTGCGGCACGCGTGGGTGCAGGCGCACGTGGCATCCGTGCCCGAAGGCTCCGAGTGCCGCTGGACGATCGATCGCCTCGCCGCCCAGACGCGCAAGTCGCTGCCCGCCCGCGATCAGGACCGCCTCGACGCGCACCTCGACGAGTGCGACCGCTGCCCGCTTGCCGCCGCCGAGATGACGGAGGCGAAGAGCCGCCTCGGCGTGCTCATCCTCATCGGCTTCCTCGGCGCGGGCGCGGCGACGGCCTACGGCGCGGCCGTCCACCCCGCCGTCGCGAGCGCGGCGACCGTCGGCGCAGGCGCCGCGGGCGGTGCGGCCGCGACCAAGGGCGGCGCGGCTGCCAAGATCGGCGCGCTGCTGGCGAAGCCCGGCTGGGCGCGCAACGCGGCGATCGGCGGCGGATCGGCCGTCGCGGTCGGCGCGGTGGCGGCCGGCATCGCGTTCGCCGCGAGTGCGGGCGGGCCGACGCCCGTGAAGACGGAAGCCCCGGCCGCGGTCTCCGCCCCGGTGGCCGCCACGACGCCCGCCGCCGCCCCAGCGCCGGTGCCCCCGGTCCCGAAGCCTGCTGCGCCGAAACCGGCTGCCACGCCCGCCGCCCCTCCGCCGAAACCGGCCGCCCCGGTCGTGGCCCCGCAGCCGGTGGTCGCACCGCCCGCTCCGGCATCCCGCCCGGCCCCCGCGCCGCAACCCGCTCGCTCGAGCGCGCCGACGTCGAAGCCCACGCCGTCGTCGACACCGACCCCGACTCCGGCCCCGACGCACGTGCCCGCCCAGCTCACGGCGACGGCCGACTCGGGCGGCGGCCTGTACTACCCGATCGTGTCGGGCACGGGCGACCCCGGCGCGACCGTCACGATCTCGAACGGCTCGAACCAGACCTCGGTCACGGTCGGTTCGCACGGCTCGTACTCGACGGGGCAGCTGACCTGGGTCGCGGTGGGCTCGTCCTCGCTCACTGTCACGCAGAAGCCGATCTCGGGCGCGTCGAGCCAGACCACGGCGAGCTATGCCGCGCTCACGCCTCCTTCGAGCGTGAGCGCGCCCCTCGGTGCCGTGACGGTGGCGGGTGCACCGAATGCGACCGTGTTGGTCTCGGGCAGCGACGCCCTCGGCGTGACACAGGGCGCTGTCCAGATCTCGCTCGATGAAACCGGCAGCGGGACGGGCACGCTTCCGCTGCTCGTCACACAGGTGACGGCCCGCTATGTGAGCGGCTCGGGTCGTTTCGGGCCGGCGATCTCGGGCCTGTGACCGTGCCTCACCGGAGCTTCTCGCGCAGGAACGCGACGATCGCGTCGACGGCCTGCGGGTCGAGCCGGGTGCCGTCCTCGTTGTAGTTGGTGCCGGGCGCCTGCGCGACCTCGGCCATCGGCCGCAGCTCCTCTTTGAGGATGTGGTTCGCGTTGGGCAGGTACGTGATCGCGACGTTCGGGCGCTCGGCCGCCGCGGCTTCGAGCGGGCCGCCGTCGGCGCGGGCATCCACCTGCAGGTCCTTCTCGCCGAGCAGCACGAGCGTGGGCTGCGCGACCTCCGCAAGGCCGGCCGCCGCGCCCTCGTTCCACAGCTCGCGCGCGAGCGGCAGGTTCGCCGGGGCCTCGAACGACAGCAGCAGCTGGCGCAGCTGTTCGGGCAGCGCGACATCCGGCGCCATCGGCTCGCCCGCCGAGTAGCGCTCCATCGCCGCGTCGAGCAGCGGCTGGTGCTCGGCCGCGCCGACGAGGGCGAGCTGCGCGGTCAGCTGGGTGCGCAGGACCTCGCCGACCGGGCGGCCGGGAGGGGCGGCGAGCACGACCGCGGCGAGCGGCATCCGCTGCCCGCTGTTCGCGTAGTGCAGCACGTGCAGCGTGCCCTCCGAGTTGCCGAGGCCCGCGAGCCGCGTGATGTCGACGGATGCCTCGGCCGCCAGCGCCGCGACGGCCGCCTCGAGCTCGGCGAGGTGCGAGGCCATGCTGAACGTGCCGATGAGTCGGGGCAGGTTCTCCATGACGTGCGGGCCCGAGGCGCGCTTGTCGTAGCGGATGCTCGCGAAGCCGGCCTCGGCGAGCGCCTCGGCGAGCAGCTTCCCGCTGCCGTTCGTGCCGGGCAGCATCGGCGAGTTCCAGTCGCGATCGGTCGGGCCGCTGCCCGCGACGACCGCTACGGCCGGGAACGGCCCCGTGCCGTCGGGCACGGTCACCGTGCCGTACATCGTGATGTCGTCGAGCTGCCAGGACACTTCGGTGGAGGTCGTCACGCTTCCATCCTGGTGCCGGATGCCGCGAAACGGGGGCTGTGGACGCCGAAGCCGCGCGTCAACCGCCGCAGCCAGGTCGCGACGAGGGCGGCCTACCAGTCGGAGGCCGGCGCGGCGACGATCGGCACGTCGACGCCGTGCCACAGCGAGCCGTAGCCGTAGTGGCTGCCCGCCCACGCCGAGGCCATGATCGCCTGGGCGGTGACCGACGGCGCCGAGTCGGCGGCGAGCGCATCGTGGATGCCGGCGAAGAGCGAGCGGTCGAGCTGCTGCGCGACATACGACGCCGCGGTCTGCAGGTCGGAATAGCTGCCGAAGCCCGCGCCGCCGCCCGAGCCGAGGCCGTTGTTGAGCGGGTTGTTGCGCAGCCACCAGTCCTGCGGCGAGTTCTCGGAGTCCATCCACTGCAGGATCACGGTCAGGTTGTTGCGCGTGACCGGCAGCGAGGCGTCCTGCAGCACGAGCGCCGCCCAATCGGCGTTCGTCGTGCCGCCGACCGTGAAGGTGATGCCGGAACCCGCCGCGGTCGAGTTCACGTCCGCCGCACTGGGCCGCTCGACGCCGTAGGTGTCGGTGACGATCGAGGGGCCCGCCGCATCCGCGGCGACCTTGAAGCTCTGCGGGTCGGCGAGCAGCTGGCTCGCATAGACGGTGTGTCCGCCGGGGATCGTCGCGGCGTCCGCCGGAAGGGCGACGGCCGCGCTGCCGGCGAGCAGGATCGAGGCGCCCGCCGACATCAGGATGCGGGCGCGGGCGCGCCGCGAGAGACGGACGCGATGGTGCGGATGCCGCGGCGTCGGCGTCGCGGCAGGCTGGGGCGCCGCGGCGGCTGCAGGCGGCGCCTCGACTCGGGCCTCGGGCTCGAGGGTCCAGCGGAAGGGCGGCGGAGCGGCCTCGTCCTGGGCGCGGGCGCGCGCGGCTTCGGCTTCGCGCAGAGAACGTCGGGTGGGGTACTCGGTCATATTCGGGTGCGTGCTGCGCCTCATTAGGGGGGTGACGCAACAACTCGGCGAGCGTATCAAACGGCCCTGGGCGCTCGCACCGGCAGCTTGCTAGATCCAGTTCTTGCGCTTGAAGACGACGTAGAGCGTGCTGCCGATGCCGACGATGACCCCCACGCTGAGCAGGAAGCCCCACCACTTCCCGAAGCCCGGGTACGGCACGTTCTGGCCGAAGTAGCCCGTGACCGCCGTCGGCACCGCGATGATCGCGGCCCAGCCGGTGAGCTTCTTCATGACGTTGTTGAGGCGCGAGTCCTGCAGCGACAGGTTCGTCTCGAACATCGCCGTGACCATGTCGCGCAGCGACTCGGTCCACTCGGTGACCCGCAGGACGTGGTCGTACAGGTCGTCGTACGAGGCATCCAGCTCGGCCGCCGCCCCTGCTTCGTGGCGGTGCCGCAGCACGCCGTTGACGACCTCGCGCATCGGCAGCACGACGCGGCGCAGCTGCACGAGCTCCTTGCGCACCTGGTAGGTGGAGCGCTGCACATGCGCCGCGACGGCGCGGTCGTCGAACAACCCGTCCTCGAGGCCCTCGATCGTGTCGTCGAGCACCTGCACGGTCTCGAAGTGGCTGTCGACGACCGAGTCGAGCAGGCCGTGGACGAGGGTGCCGACGCCGTACCGCAGCAGGTCGGCGTTGTCCTGCCACCGTTCGAGCAGCCCGTCGACGTCGAAGCCGTCGTTGTGCACCGTGACGAGGCCGTTCGGCAGCACGAAGGCCGAGATCTTGTGCAGTTCGAGGCGCACGGGGATGCCGTCGCCACGGTCCTGCGCGGCGGCCGGCTCGTCGACGCACACCGTGGCGTATACGGTGAAGAAGGTGTGGCTGGCGTACCGCAGCGCCTTGGGCCGTTCCACCCGCTCGATCGCGTCCTCGACGGCGAGCGGGTCGAGGCTCAGCTCGTCGGCGAGGCCGAGCAGCAGCTCGTGGTCGGGGTCGGTCAGATCGACCCAGGTGAGGGTGTCGGCGCGTGCGAGGTAGTCCGAGATCTCCTCGAAGGGGAAATCGTCGGCGATCTGCTTCCCGTCCTGCCAGACGCGCGAGCGCACGGATGCCATGGCGCAACGGTACCCGGCACGGGCTCTCAGGCCCCGAGGCGCGGGGTCAGCGTGCGCCGCGGACGGCCGCGACGAAGGCGCGGATCAGGGCCGGGTCCTTCCTGTCCTCGACCCCCGAGACGCCGCTGATCACGTCGACGCCCGTGGGGCGCACCGCGGCGATGGCGTCCGCGACGTTGGCGGGGTCGAGGCCGCCCGCGAGGATGACGGGAACGTCCACGGCATCCACCACGGCGCGCGCGATGCCCCAGTTGAAGACCTGCCCGGTGCCCGCCGGTCTGTCGGCGCTGCGCGAGTCGAGCAGGATCTCCGCCACACCCGCGTCGACGAAGCGGCGCGCGAGGGCGACCCAGTCCTCGGCCGCGCCGGCGGCCTTCCCGGCCTCGGCGCTCAGTGCCTTCAGCACGTGCACACCGGTGGCTGCGACGGCCTCGACGACGGCGGGCGGCTCGTCGGCGTGCAGCTGCACGAGCCCCACCCCGGTCTCGGACACGATGCGGATGATCGACTCCGCGTCGCCGCCGACCACGGCGACGCGCTCGGCGGCACCCCCGAGCGCCATGAGCTCACGGGCACGGGGGATGTCGAGGTTCCACGGCACCGGCTGCGGGTAGCCGACGACGAACCCGAGTCGCTCGGCGCCGGCATCCCTCGCCGCCACGACGTCGTCGGGGTGCGTGAGGCCGCAGATCTTCACGAGGGTCACGGACGGCCGCCCGGAGCCGCCGCCGAGCCGACCTCGACCAACGACCGGATCATTGCGGCGGGGTCGGCGGCGCGGAGGATCGCGGTGCCGACCAGCACGGCGTCGGCGCCGGCATCCCGGGCCCGCCGCGCGTCATCGGGGCCCGTGATCGCGCTCTCGCTCAGCCGGGGAACGCCGCCGGGCAGCCGCGCGGCGAACGACTCCGTGCGCCCGACGTCGCCGGCGTCGGTCTCGCCGATCGCGATGTCGCGGTTGTTGATGCCGATGAGGCTCGGCCGGATGCCGTGTTCCCGCAACACCGCGAGCTCGCCCGGATCGTGCACCTCGACGAGCGTCTCGAGCCCGAGGTCGAGCGCCGCCCGGTGCAGGGCGACGAGTCGCTCGACCTCGAGCATCTTCACGATGAGCAGGATCGCATCGGCGCCCGCCTCACGCGTCTCCTCGAGGTCGGCCTCGGTCTGCGGGAAGTCCTTGCGCAGGATCGGCAGCTCGGTGACATCCCGCACCCTGCGCAGCATCTCGACCGAGCCGCCGAAATCGTGCGGCTCCGTCACGACCGAGATGCCCGCGACGGGCAGCGCGGCGTAGGCCAGCGCCAGCTCGCGCGGGTCGCGGCCGGCGAGCAGGTCGCCCTCCTTCGGCGAACGCGGCTTGATCTCGGCGATGACGGGCAGCAGGCCGGATGCCTGGCGCGCGCGGATCGAGGCAACCAGCGACCTCATCCGAGGGCGTTGGAGGCGGCGATGATCTCGTCGAGCTTGCGTGCGGCGGCACCCGACTCAAGCGTCTGCTTCGCGAGCGCGATGCCCTTCTCGGGGCTGTCCGCCGAGCCGGCGGTGTACAGCGCGAAGCCCGAGTTGAGCAGCAGGAAGTCGCGGCGCGGGCCCTCGTCCTTACCGTCGAAGATGTTCTTGATCACCTCGGCGTTGAACTGCGGGCTGCCGCCGGCGACGTCCTCGATCGAGGCGCGGGCGAAGCCGAAGTCCTCGGGGGCGACCTCGTAGCGCTCGATCGACTCGCCGCGCACCTCGGCGATCGAGGTGCGACCGAGGATCGAGATCTCGTCGAGCCCGTCGAGGCCGTGCACGACGAGCACGTGCTTCATGCCGAGCTGGGCGACGACCTCGCCGACCATGCCGACGAGGCCGGGCTGGTAGACGCCGAGCAGGTGGCGCGGTGCGCCGGCCGGGTTGATGAGCGGCCCGATGATCGTGAAGAAGATGGTCTTGATGCCGAGCGCCTGCTCGGGGAAGAAGACCTTGAGCATGATCGGGTGGAAGGCCGGGGCGTAGAGGAAGCTCCAGCCGACCTGCTCGATCAGCTGGCGGCCCTGGTCGGGCGCGATCTCGACCTTGATGCCGAGGGACTCGAGCACGTCGGCGCTGCCCGACGAGGACGAGATGCTGCGGCTGCCGTGCTTGGCGACCGGCACCCCCGCCGCAGCGGTGAGGATCGAGTTCGCCGAGCTGACGTTGAAGGTCTGCAGGCCGCCACCGGTGCCGCAGAGGTCCATCAGGTCGCGATCGACGGCGGGCTGGATCTGGACGCAGTTCGCGCGCATGGCGCGGGCGATGTAGGCGACCTCGTCGATGCTCGGCCCCTTCATCAGGAGCGCGACGAGGAAGCCGGCGATCTGGACATCCGTCACGGTGTCATCGCGCATCGCCTCGATGAAGTCGACGACCTCGACTTCGTTGAGGTTCTGGTTCTGGGTGAGCTTGGCGAGGCTGCTGCGGTAGAGCGCGGACATGGGTGATCCCTTCAGGCTTTCGGCGCCGGACTCAGAACTTGTACGTCCGGAAGGACATCAGCGTCGTGCTGTCCACGATGCCGTCGACCCGGGTGAGCTTCTCGGTGACGACGTCCGCCATCAGCTCGTATGCCTCGACCTGGATCTTGACCACCAGGTCGTACGGCCCGGTGACCGACAGCACCTCGGTGACTTCGGGGATCGCGCCGAGGTCCTTCGCGACCTGGCTCACCGCCCCGTGATCGGTGTTGATCAGGACGATGGCAGTGACCATGGGGGCTCCTCGACGTTGAGTGTGCGGTGATCGGAGCTTAGCGGTTGCCCGGGGTGGGGCGTCTTGGTTCTGTGCCGGCGTCGCCCGCGCTGCGTTTCGCGGCGTCGACATGGCACTCGTCGTCGTCATACCGTCCGAATGGGGGCCGCAACCGCCCACTCGATGCGCCGTAGTCTCGGCTCGTGGAGGATCGACTGTTGGCCGCCGTCGAGCGCGAGTACGCGGCGCTCGCGCCGAGGAGCAGCGCGTCATGGCCCGACCCGCACGAGGGCGGCAGCCCTTCCCAAGACGAGTACTCCCGAGTGACCGAGCCGGCGCGGTATCGGATCGTGGGCGCGCGCGCCGACGCATGGGCGCGAGCGCTCGTCTCGCTCGAGCTGGCCACGGAGGAGCGAACGGATGCCCCCGCGGGCTGGCGGGGTCCTGTCGGTGCGACGGCGTCGCGGCTGGTTCCCCATGCTGCGGGCGCCCTGCCTCTGATCGTGGTGCGCGGGGAGTTCG
The DNA here is from genome assembly GCA_009780695.1 of Microbacteriaceae bacterium. GTDB lineage: Bacteria > Actinomycetota > Actinomycetes > Actinomycetales > Microbacteriaceae > Gryllotalpicola. The sequence goes on along the minus strand of WQZN01000001.1, from coordinate 279,601 downwards.
AGAACACGCCCGACACCGTTGTCGTGCTTCACGCCGATGCCGCCGAGCCGCTCTACCTCGGGATCGAGCCGGACTGCGGGTGCGACGCGCGCGACCGCGGCTCCGAGGACTTGCTCGAAGCGATCGACGATCTCTACATCGACGTCATCGCGGGCGACTTCGTCCACGTGTCCGGTCCGGGGTGGACCGCGCGCGCCGGCCGCAACCGCTGGGAGACGAGCGGTGACGTGCCGGACGATATGGAGAAGGTCTTCGCGGATGCCACGGCGGGCCGCCCGACCCCGTTCTCAGTGGTCACCGGCGCTGCCTGGTGGTGCGGCAGCCCGGCGGAATAGGCCTCTTTCCTGCGAAGTTGACACGAACGGACTCAAGTTTTCCGGGGTCGGGTTGACAGGCATCCTGGCCCGCATAAAGTTGAGTCTGTGCGGCTCAATGCCGCGCCGCAGACTTCAGGAACACAAGCAACACAACAGGAGGGCCAACACATGGCACGTGCAGTAGGTATCGACCTCGGAACCACCAACTCCGTGGTCTCGGTTCTCGAGGGCGGCGAGCCGACCGTCATCGCCAACGCGGAGGGCTTCCGCACCACCCCGTCGGTGGTCGCCTACACGAAGGACGGTGAGGTGCTCGTCGGCGAGACCGCCAAGCGCCAGGCCGTGACCAACGTCGACCGCACCATCTCCTCCGTCAAGCGCCACATGGGCACCGACTGGAAGCAGGAGATCGACGGCAAGAAGTACACCCCGCAGGAGATCTCGGCCCGCATCCTGGCCAAGCTCAAGCGTGACGCCGAGCAGTACCTCGGCGACACCGTGACCGACGCGGTCATCACCGTCCCCGCCTACTTCAACGACGCCGAGCGCCAGGCCACGAAGGAGGCCGGCGAGATCGCGGGCCTCAACGTGCTGCGCATCATCAACGAGCCGACCGCGGCCGCGCTCGCCTACGGCCTCGACAAGGGCAAGGAGGACGAGCTCATCCTGGTCTTCGACCTCGGTGGCGGCACCTTCGACGTCTCGCTGCTCGAGGTGGGCAAGGACGACGACTTCTCGACCATCCAGGTCCGCGCGACCGCCGGCGACAACCGCCTCGGCGGCGACGACTGGGACCAGCGCATCGTCGACCACCTCGTCAAGAAGTTCAAGGACACCACCGGCGTCGACGTCTCGAACGACAAGATCGCGCTGCAGCGCCTGAAGGAGGCCGCGGAGCAGGCGAAGAAGGAGCTCTCGAGCTCCATGTCGACCAGCATCCAGCTGCCCTACCTCTCGCTCACCGAGTCGGGCCCGGCCAACCTCGACGAGACGCTCACCCGCGCCCAGTTCGAGCAGATGACGAGCGACCTGCTCGACCGCACCAAGAAGCCCTTCCAGGACGTCATCAAGGAGGCCGGCATCAAGGTCTCCGACATCGCGCACGTCGTGCTCGTCGGCGGCTCCACCCGCATGCCCGCGGTCGCCGAGCTGGTCAAGGCCGAGACCGGCAAGGACGCCAACAAGGGCGTCAACCCGGACGAGGTCGTCGCGGTCGGCGCGGCCCTGCAGGCGGGTGTCCTCAAGGGCGAGCGCAAGGATGTCCTGCTCATCGACGTGACCCCCCTCAGCCTCGGCATCGAGACCAAGGGCGGCATCATGACGAAGCTCATCGAGCGCAACACGGCCATTCCGACCAAGCGCTCCGAGACCTTCACGACCGCCGACGACAGCCAGCCGTCGGTCGCCATCCAGGTCTTCCAGGGCGAGCGCGACTTCACGCGCGACAACAAGGCGCTCGGCACCTTCGAGCTGACCGGCATCGCGCCGGCGCCCCGCGGCATCCCGCAGATCGAGGTCACCTTCGACATCGACGCGAACGGCATCGTGCACGTGTCCGCCAAGGACAAGGGCACCGGCAAGGAGCAGTCGATGACCATCACCGGCGGCTCGTCGCTGCCGAAGGAGGACATCGAGCGCATGGTCAAGGAGGCCGAGGAGCACGCCGCCGAGGACAAGCGCCGCCGCGAGTCCGCCGAGACGCGCAACACGGCCGAGCAGCTCGTCTACTCGATCGAGAAGCTCATCAAGGAGAACGACGAGAAGCTGCCCGAGGACGTCAAGTCCGACGTGCAGGGCGACGTCGACGCGCTCAAGACCGCGCTCGCCGGTGACGACGACGAGGCCGTGAAGACCGCGTTCGAGAAGCTGTCGGCCAGCCAGCAGAAGCTGGGCGAGGCCATCTACGCGTCGTCGCAGGCGGAGCAGGCGGCGGGTGCCGGGGATGCCTCGGCCGAGGGCGCCTCCGACGAGGACGTCGTCGACGCCGAGGTCGTGGACGACGAGGACGAGACGAAGTAATGACGGATCAGCAGCCCGAGGGCCAGGAGCCCGAAGAGAATGCTGCGGCCGGTGCCGACGGGGCCGAGGGCAACACCTCGGCCCCCGAGGCGGGTGACGGCGAGGAACTGTATGTCGAAGACATCCTCAACGCCGCCGAGGCCGAGCAGGCCGACCCGTCCGACGAGCACCTCGCAGACCTGAAGCGCGTCACCGCCGAGTACGCGAACTACCGCCGCCGCACCGAGGGCGAGCGCGAGCAGGTGCGCGAGCGCGCCGTGCGCGACGCCGTCAAGGTGCTGCTGCCGGTGCTCGACGACCTCGACCGCGCCCAGAAGCACGGCGACCTCGACGGCGACGGCGCGTTCCCGACGATCGCCGCGAAGCTGCGCGGCGCCGTCGAGAAGCTCGGCGTCGCTCCGTTCGGCGAGGTCGGCGAGGTCTTCGACCCGCAGAAGCACGAGGCGATCTTCCAGCAGCCGACACCCGGCGCGACCGAGACGACCGTGCTCGACGTCGTTGAGACCGGCTACACGATCGGCTCGACGCTCGTGCGCGTCGCCCGCGTGGTCGTCGCCACCCCTTCCGAATAAACTCCCGGTCTCCATTCGCCGCAAGCGGCTCAGTCGACCAGCGGGTTCCGATCTCGCTGGTCGACTGGGGCCGCCAGGCCGAATGGAGCCCCCCACTCCAAGGAGGCGCGTTGGCCAGTCAGGACTGGTTCGACAAGGACTTCTACAAGACGCTCGGCGTGTCCAAGGACGTGTCCGAGGCGGACCTGAAGAAGACCTATCGCAAGCTCGCACGGCAGTACCACCCGGATTCGAACCCGGGGGATGCCAAGGCTGAGGCGCGCTTCAAGGAGATCAGCGAGGCCTACTCGGTGCTCTCCGACCCCGAGCAGCGTCAGGAGTACGACCAGATCCGCGCCATGGGCTCGGGCGCCCGGTTCACGGCGCCCGGGTCCGGCGGGGCGGGCGGCTTCGACGACGTGTTCGGGTCGATGTTCGGCGGGGCCGGCGGCGGCCGCGGCGGGTACCAGCAGTACCCGGGCGGCGGGGCCGGGTACGACGACATCCTCGGCGGCCTGTTCGGCGGCGGCCGCTTCGGCCAGTCCTCGGGCGGCTTCCGCGGCTACGGCGGGCCGACCAAGGGGCAGGACCTGCAGGCATCCGCCTCGATCGACTTCGTCGACGCCGTGCGCGGCGAGACCGTCACGCTCGAGGGCGTCGGCGGCAAGCCGATCAAGGTCAAGGTGCCGGCCGGCGTCTCGGACGGGCAGAAGATCCGTCTGCGCGGCAAGGGCCACCCCTCGCCCGACGGCGGCGAGGCGGGCGACCTGATCCTGCAGGTGGCGGTGCGCAAGCACCCCGTGTTCGAGCGCGACGGGCTCAACCTGCGCCTGCACGTGCCGGTCACCTTCATCGAGGCGGCGCTCGGCGCGACCATCGAGGTGCCGACGCTCGACGGCCAGGTCGTGAAGCTCAAGGTGGCCCCCGGCACGCCGTCCGGGCGCGTGCTGCGCGTCAAGGGCCGCGGCGTGGCGACGGCGAAGGCCACGGGCGACCTGCTGGCCGAGGTCCAGGTCGCGGTGCCGTCGCACATGTCGGCCGAGGCCGAGAACGCGCTGCTCGCCTTCGCGGACAAGCTTCCGAAGGAGAACCCCCGCGACGACCTGCTCGCGCGGGCGCGGGGCTAGGTTCGGGTCATGGCCACCGTCGACGTCGACCAGGACACCCCGCTCTTCGCGATCGCGGCCGCGGCCGAGCTCGCCGAGCTGCACCCGCAGACCCTGCGACAGTACGACCGGCTCGGCCTCGTCGAGCCGAAGCGCACCGCGGGCAAGTCGCGGCGGTACTCGCTGCGCGACATCGCCCAGCTGCGCGAGATCGCGCGGCTGTCGGCCGAGGGCGTGTCTCTGGAAGGCATCCGCCGCGTGCTCTCGCTCGAGAACGAGGTGCGGTCGCTGCAGGGCCGCGTGCGCGAGCTCGAATCGGCACTGGCGGATGCCCTGCTCGCCCGGCAGGGGCGCATGGTGTTCGCGTCGGATGCCGCGGGCGAGGTCGTGCCGCTGCGCCCCGGCACCCGCACCCAGCGTCGCGACCAGCTCGTCGTCTGGCGCCCTTGGGGTTCGGAGGGCTGAGCGGTGCTGCTGGGGTGCGCACGGCTGCGTGCGCATAACTCCTGATGGACGTGTCGACGGCCGGGGCGCACCCGCAGAAAACCGCGGTCGCCGGCGGCGCAGGGCCGGACTCGTCAGGAGTTCTGTGCATCGCCGCCCCAAAGTGACGCGAGCGGTGCGTTCGGGCGTGGTTTCCGCGCTCTACGCCGCCCGAACTGCCTCGAGAGGTGCGTTGCGGCTGCCGACGGCCTCACCGTGAAGTGCCGGTGCCGAATATCGGTGCGAAATGTCGGTTCGTGTGCTGCCCAAGCGACATCCGGCGCCGCTTCTTCAGCTCCGCAGCTCCCAGATCTGCGCGGCAGCCCCCGCATAGCGTTCGAGCGGCCCCACGAGGTCGGCCTCGGCGTTGAACCACTCGAGGAAGATGTCACGGATCGTCACGGTGAGCGCCTCGACGCTGGAACTCGAGTCGAGAACACGATCGACCTCCTTCGCCTCCGAGTCGTACTCATCCGTGTTGATCGTGAAGTTGAGGCCGATCGGGTCCGCATCGAACAGCAGTGCGCTGATCTGCGCGGCCCGGCCTGAGGCGCTGCTCATGTCCTCATCATCTCCGCGCCGTCGGCATCCGGTGCGCATTGTGCTCCGGAGCAAAGCCGCCTCGGCGTCGGTGTCGGTGCCGTGCGTCGGCGCGTGCCGGAATCCACCGATTCGGCTCGATGCGGTCGACGAGGTGCCGTTGTGGGGAGATACCGACCGAATTGGTGGAATCCGGCGAGAGAGGGCGCGCCATCTTGCGACTTCGTTTGCGCCTGACCCGCGACTGCATGTCGGTGCCGTCATGCAGGGTTCAGACATGTACTCCGATTACCAACTTGACGAGTCCGCTGACGTAGAACGAATGTGGCCGGCTGCCGTGCTGGTGGGGACCGCTCTACTCGGGGCAGCGACGATTCCTCTGGCCACGGTTCCCCTTGGCGGCGGGTTCGCGGGGTCGGTTGCTCAGTGGCTCTATGCCCAGCTTGCTCCAGCTGTCTCCTGGCTCTGGCCGGTGTTCTTCGCTCCCCTGGTTGCGACACTGTCGCGGCGCGGAAAGACAGACCTGTCTTCACGTACTGGTTTGGTGGTGGTATTCGCGCTGCTCGGGGTGTGCATTGTCTTTGCCCTTTTGGCCGCGGCGTCGTTCACCGTCCCGCCCGGCCGACTGGCAGACGACGCGAGTCCGCTTGCGCTCTGCATCGGGGCGCTTGTCTTTACGGGGCTTTCCGTCTATGCGCTGCGCGTCGTCACTCTTCCGAGTCTTCGCGTGCTTCTCGAGAGGCGGGAGCGAGATGTATCGCGAATCCGCGATAGCTTGCGGGGTTCTCCGAAGATCGGATGGCGAGCCACCGCTCTTGCCGGCAGCGGCACTCTTGTCGTGCCGATCGTCCTGGCTCAGGCAGTGGCGGATCCTGGACGAGTTGGCAGGGTTGCGGTGGCGTTGGGAACCTTCAGCGCCATGATCACGGTGTTCTCGGCATTCTTCACATGGGTCTGCGTGAAGATCCCACGCCGCGATCAGGACACCCGAGGGCTGCGGCTCTTCGGGCTGGTGATGGCGGTTCTGATGTCTGCTTTCGGTTTGACGGCGGCGGTGGACATCGCTGCGAGAGTCAGCTCGAATTATGTCCAATTCGGTGGCCTCATCGTGATCTTCGCGTTCGGCGTATGCCTTGGGACCATGGACCGATGGCTTGTGTTCCACGGACGAGAAATTCCGATCAGCTTCGGCGCCGTGGTGAGCGTGATTGTCGGGGCTATCTATGCGCGCATTGCGGTGCGCAGAATCCGTGCCCTCGGCGACGTTCGCGCGGAGGTCAGGCGGCGGGTCTCGCAATACACCTGAGCATGCGCGGGCTCTCGAGCCCCGGCGACCTCCGTGCGGTGCATGTGCCGTGCGAAAGTCACCGATTCGGTCGATTCCGATCGGCGAGGTGCCGTTTCGGGGTGAGACCTGCCGAATCGGTGACTTCCGGCACGTGGGCGACGACTTCGCGTGTCGGGGGCTCGTGGAAGCATGAACGGGTGGGCGCGAGCGGCGAGAACGAGTGGAAGCGGAGGCTTCGCGGGCTCGCGCGCGCCGCAGATGACGCGGATGCCCCGGCCGGGGCATCCCCTGCTACCCGCGCCAACGCCGCCCGCACGCGACTCGGCGTCCAGTTCGAGGTGCGCGAGGTCGTGCGCCGCGGCTCGGGCCGCTGGCAGCACACGAGCAACACGACGACGGCCGCGACGGCCGAGTCGGTGGGGCCGCTCACGCTCTCGGTGCGCCCGGTCATGCCGGGCAAATCGCCGCGCCCCGGCAAGTCGGGCGAGCCCGACCGCGTGAACTGGGTGGGCGCGAACCTCACCTGGGCCGGCCTGCAGTACCAGGTGCACCAGCTCGGCCTCGACCCCGCGCAGGTGCGGTGGTTCACCGAGTTCTCGGCACTGGCGCGGGCGTCGTCTGGCAGCTTCCTCGGGCAGGACGGCGCACGCATCGCCCTCGACGAGTTCGGCTCACCGCTGCTGTGGCCGCTGCTGCGCGAGGCGCGCGAGCTCGGCGTCGCGCTCGTCGGCGCGGGGCGCGAGCCCGTCGTGCGCGTGGGCGCGAATGCGGTGGTGAGGCTGGATGCCGCGTCCGACCAGTCCGGCGACGTGGTGCTCTCGCCCGTCGTCACGATCGACCGCGCCGACGTGACCGGGCTGCGGCTCGGAGCGATCGGCGACACCGGCACCGGGGCGCACGGGCTGTGGGCCGTCGAGTGGCCGGGGCCCGTGGTGCGGCTCGCTCCGGTCGAGGTGCCGGTGACGGTCGAGGTGCTGCGGCTCGCGACATCCGACCCGCTCCGCGTGCCCGCGAGCGAGCGCGACGAGTTCCTCGCCGATTTCGCGCCGACGCTCGCGGTGCCGGTCGTGAGCACGGATGCCTCCGTGCCGGTGCCCGCTTCCCCGCCCGACTCCCGCTGGTCGACTGAGCCGCTTGCGGCGAAGGGAGACCCCGACCCCGACGACGAGCCCCTCGACGAGGATTTCGTCGACACCCGCCCCGAGCTCACGGTCACGCTCGTGCCGAGCGACGACCGCGACTGGCTCGACCTCGGCTTCATCGTCAAGGTCGGCGAGCGCGAGGTGCCGTTCTCCGAGCTGTTCGCCGCGCTCGCCGGCGGCCGGAAGTCGCTGCGGATGGTCGACGGTTCGTACCTGCGGCTCAACCAGCCCGTGTTCGGGCGGCTCATGGACCTGATCGCGGAATCTGACGCGCTGCGCGAGTGGGAGGCCGGCCCGAAGCTGCACCGCACCCAGGTCGTGCTGTGGTCCGATTTCGAGGACCTCGCCGACGAGTCGCGCGCGGCCCTCGAGTGGGTCGAGCAGGTGAGGTCGATGACGGATGCCCCGGCTCGCCGCCCCGCGCCCGACGGCCTCGCCGCTGAACTCAGGCCGTACCAGCTCGAGGGCTTCGCGTGGCTCGCCCACCTCTACGAGCACCGGCTCGGGGGCATCCTCGCCGACGACATGGGGCTCGGGAAGACGCTGCAGGCGCTCGCGCTGATCGTGCATGCGGTCTCCATTCGGCCGCAGGCGGCCTCAGTCGACCAGCGGACCTTCGCCGGTCGACTGAGCGAAGCGAATGGAGACCCGTGCGCCGAGCGACCCTGGCTCGTGGTCGCACCGGCGTCGGTGGTGTCGAACTGGGTCGACGAGGCGGCCCGCTTCGCGCCGGGGCTGCGCGTGGCATCCGTCACCCGCACTCAGCTGCGCGAGAAGAGCAAGCTCGGGCAGCTCGCCCGCGAGAACGATGTCATCGTGATGTCGTACAACCTGTTCCGCCTCGACTACGACGACGTCGAGGACGTGCGCTGGGCCGGGCTCGTGCTCGACGAGGCGCAGTTCGTGAAGAACCACCGCAGCCGCGCGCACGAGTGCGCGAAGGCGCTCGACACCCCGTTCAAGCTCGCGATCACGGGCACGCCGCTCGAGAACAACGTGCTCGAGCTGTGGTCGATCCTCGACATCGTCGCCCCCGGTCTCTTCCCGAGCATCCGCCGCTTCACCGAGCAGTTCGCGCGGCCGCTGACGCATGTGCGCGAGGCTGATGCCGTGCCCGCCGGCATCAGCGACGCCGACGCCCGGCGGGTGATCGAGAAGCTGCGTCGGCGCATCCGCCCCTTCCTGCTGCGCCGCACGAAGGCCCTGGTCGCACCGGAGCTGCCCGAGAAGCAGGAGCAGGTGCTGCGTGTCGAGCTCACCCCCAAGCACCGCCGGGTCTACGAGCAGTTCCTGCAGCGCGAGCGACAGAAATTGCTCGGTATTGCGAAAGAAGAGTTCGACAAGGCGCGGTTCATCCTGTTCCGCTCGCTCACACTGCTGCGCATGCTCGCGCTCGACGCGAGCCTCATCGACGAGGAGTTCAGCGGCATCCCCAGCGCCAAGCTCGACGCCCTGCTCGAGCAGCTCGACGACGTCGTCGCCGAGGGGCACCGCGCGCTCGTGTTCAGCCAGTTCACCTCGTTCCTCGGCAAGGTCGAGGCGCGGCTCGACGACGCCGGCATCGCCTACGAGTACCTCGACGGCTCGACCACGAACCGCCCCGAGGTCATCGCGCGCTTCAAGAACGGCACCGCGCCCGTGTTCCTGATCTCGCTCAAGGCGGGCGGCTTCGGGCTGAACCTGACCGAGGCCGACTACGTGTTCCTGCTCGACCCGTGGTGGAACCCGGCGTCCGAGGCGCAGGCGGTCGACCGCACGCACCGCATCGGCCAGGCATCCCCCGTCAACGTCTACCGGCTCGTCGCCGACGGCACCATCGAGGACAAGGTGATGAAGCTGCGCGACGAGAAGGCCGAGCTGTTCGGCAGGATGCTGGATGACGACGGCGCCTTCAGCGCCGCGCTGTCCGCCGACGAGATCAGGGGGCTGCTCGAGCTGTGATCCGGGCTGGAGCGTCGGGCCGGCCACTGTTGCCCGCGCGGACATCTGCGCCCGGCATGGCACACGCGATTGTCCCTACAGGCGCTGGCGAGCTGATCTCGGACGCTACCGTGAACGGGTGACCTCGCTCGCCTCCGTGCTCGACGCGCTGCGCCGCTGGCCCGATGTCGAGGCGCCGAACCTCGTCGCCGTCGATGCCGCCGACCGGCTGCTGCTCGACACGGCGGCGGTCTCCATTCGCTCCGCTCAGTCGACCGGCGGGGCGGGTGCAGCGTCGACCAGCGGGGAGGGCGACGAGTCGAGCGGCGGGGGCGGCGCGGCGCCGGGCACCGTCGCCGTGATCGGCGACGGCTTCGGCGCGCTGACGCTCGGCCTGCTCGAGCTCGGGGCTCGCGACATCCGCACCCATCAGGACCCGCTGCTCGGCGAGCGCGCGCTCTCGGCCAACGCGGAACGGCTCGGCCTGTCCGGCTTCGTCTCGCACGGGCTGACGGCGGAGCTGGTCGAGGATGCCGCGCTCGTGCTGCTGCGTCTGCCGAAGTCCCTCGACCAGCTCGACGAGTGGGCGCAGCTCATCGCCGCACACGCGGCCCCCGACGTCGTCGTGCTCGCCGGCGGCATGGTCAAGCACATGACCCTCGCGCAGAACGAGGTGCTGGCGCGGCACTTCGGCTCGGTGCAGGCGGGCCTCGCGCGGCAGAAGGCACGCGTCGTGACGGCCTCGGCGCCGCGTGCATCCGCCGCCGCCCCGGTGACCTGGCCCCGCACCGCCCGCCTCGACCCGCCCGGCCTCACTGTGGTGGCGCACGGCGGCGTCTTCGCGGGCGCCGCTCTCGACATCGGCACGCGCTTCCTGCTCGAGCACCTCGACGACGCGGCACCTCAGGCCGCCGCCGCGATCGACCTTGGCTGCGGCACCGGCGTGCTCGCGGCGGCCCTCGCGCAGGCGCGCCCGGCGATCCGCGTGCACGCCTCGGACCAGTCGGCCGCGGCCGTGGCATCCGCCCGCGCGACCATGCAGGCCAACGGCCTCGCCGACCGCGTGACGGTCGTGCGCGACGACGCGCTCGGCTCGCTGCCCGAGGCGAGCGCCGAGCTGATCCTGCTCAACCCGCCGTTCCACACGGGCACGACGGTGACGGCCGACGTCGGAATCCGGCTCATCGCCGACGCGGCGCGCGTGCTCGCTCCGGGCGGCGAGCTGCGCGTCGTGTTCAACTCGCACCTGCGCTACCAGCCGACGCTGCGCCGCCTCGTCGGTGCGACGCGGCAGGTCGCGCGCAACAGCAAGTTCACGATCACGAGCTCGATCAAGGGGGCCTGATGCGCGGGTACAGCGCTCAGCAGATCCGCGACGCCGAGGCGCCGCACCTCGCGGCCGGCGAACCGCTCATGGCGCGGGCGGCGGCCGCCCTCGCCGACCGCTGCGAGCGGGTGCTGATGGATTCCGGTGTCGCCCTCGCGCACGCGCGCGTCGTCGTGCTCGTGGGCGGCGGCAACAACGGCGGCGACGCGCTGTTCGCGGCCGCGAAGCTGGCCGGCGACGGGATGTCGGTCGAGCTCGTCCGCACCGCCGAACGGGTGCACGCCGCGGGTCTCGACACCGCCCTCGCCGCCGGCGCCGTGATCGTCGATGCGAGCCCGGCCAAGGTCGCGGCCTCCGCTCGCGCGGCGGATCTGGTGATCGACGGCATCCTCGGCACCGGAACCAGCCCCGACCCACGGCTGCGGGGCGCCGGGCGCGACATCGTGGCGGCGCTCGTCGCGGCGTCGCCACCGGCCGTCGAGGGCGCGGAGGCCGAGGGCACGCCAGCCGAGGGGGCGGAGGCCGACACCGCGGCCCGGCCCACGACCGGCAGCCTCGACCTGCGGCTGGGGGCACCGCGTCGGCGGCCGGTGTGGCCGAAGGTCGTGGCGGTCGACATTCCGAGCGGCATCCACCCCGACACGGGCGCCGTGCCCGAGCCCGAGGCCGTGCTGCGCGCCGACGTGACCGTGACCTGCGGAGGCTGCAAAGCCGGCCTGTTGCTGGCCCCCGCGCGAGGTTTCGCGGGCGACATCCGCGTCATCGACATCGGTCTCGCCGCCGACCTCGAGAAGCTGACCCCGCTCGTCGACCTGCCCGACTGATCCTGCTCCGGCCCCTGGCCTGGGCCCGGCCCCCGCCCCGACCCGACCCCGGCCTGTGGCTTCGGCCGGCGGCCCCTGCCGCGCCCAAACTCACGCGAAGTGTGCATTCGGGTCGCTTCCCACGCGAGGTGTGAGCCCCAACTCACACTTCGCGTGCATTCGCGTGCATTCGCGCGAGGGCAACTGGCGCAGCAGCCGTAGCCGCAGCAGCCACAGAAGCAGCAGCCATGGCAACGACACCCGCGCCCCTACGCCGAGAGGATGACTTTCAAGGCCTTCGTCTCGGCCGCGTTCCCGAAGGTCTCGTAGGCGTCGAGGATGTCGCTCAGCGCGTACCGGTGCGAGATGAACCCCGCGACGTCGAGCTTGCCCTGCGCCAGCAGCTTGATGAGCGTCGGCGAGGTGTCGGTGTTGACGAGGCCGGTCGTGATGGTGAGGTTTTCGATCCACTTCTCCTCGAGGTGCAGGCCGACGGCCTTGCCGTGCACGCCGACGTTCGCGACGTGGCCGGCGGGGCGGACGATGGCGAGGGCCATGTCCCAGGTGGCCGGCACTCCGACGGCCTCGATCGCGACATCCACCCCGAGCCCGTCGGTGAGGGCGAAGACCTGTTCCTTCCAGTCCGCGTCGGAGGCCACGACACCGTCGGTCGCGCCGAAGTGTTTCGCCTGCTCGACGCGGTTCGCGTCGAGGTCGACGGCGATGACGCGCGACGGGCCGTACAGCCCGGCGGTCGCGATCGCCGCGAGGCCGACGGGGCCGGCGCCGACGACCGCGACGACGTCGCCGGGTGAGACACGGCCGTAGCGCACGCCGATCTCGTGGCCCGTGGGCAGGATGTCGCTGATCAGCACGGCGAGCTCGTCGGCGACACCGTCGGGCACGCGATACAGCGAGGTCTCGGCGAACGGCACGCGCACGTACTCGGCTTGGGTGCCGTCGATGAGGTGGCCGAAGATCCAGCCGATGCCGGGGGCGCCCTCGTCGGCGCGGCAGTGCGAGAACACGCCCTTCTTGCAGAAATCGCACTTCCCGCACGCCGAGATGCACGAGACGATCACGCGGTCGCCGACCGCGAGGTCGGTCACGGCGGCGCCCACCTCGGTGATGGTGCCGACGCCCTCGTGGCCGAGGATGCGGCCCTCGGTCACGGCGGGCACGTCGCCCTTGAGGATGTGCAGATCGGTGCCGCAGATCGTCGTGGTGTCGATCTTCACGACGGCGTCGGTGGGCTTCAGGATGACGGGGTCGGGGACCTCTTCCCATGCCTTCCGGCCGGGGCCGTGGTAGACGAGCGCTTTCATGACGTGCCTCCCGGGCGAGCGGGGACGAAGGCGCCCGCCCAGCACAGAAATTAGTGCGTCAAGCCCGGCGCGGATAGGGACGAACGGACCTACCATCGGCCGCATGAACACCGTCAGAGAGAACGTGCGTCACGCAGCGGGCTGGCTCGATGACAAGCTGATCCCGTTGATCGGTCCGGCCAACCTCGGCCCCTATGAGCTCGACGAGAGGGACGATCCGCACCCCGGCGTCGCAGACACGCTGTGCCCGGTGTGCTACCACGCGATGAGTCGCCACTTCGTCGACATCGACGCCCTGACCCATCACATCTACCTGGCTTGCCCGGGCACCGGCGTCGAGATGGAGACCGCGCGGCACGGGTGACGCGGGCGGCATGACGAGGGGCGGGATGCCGCGGCATCCCGCCCCGGAAAAGCCTGCTCCGCTACTTGATCGCGCCGAGCGACAGGCCCTGCACGAGCTTGTCCTGCGCGGCGAAGCCGGCGACGAGCACCGGCAGCGACACGGCGATCGACGCCGCGCACACCTTCGAGAGGAACAGGCCCTCGGAGGTGACGAACGAGGTGAGGAACACCGGCGCGGTGATCGAGGTCGTGCCCGTCAGCACGCTCGCGAACAGCATCTCGTTCCAGCTGAAGATGAAGCAGATGAGCCCCGTGGCGACGATGCCCGGCGAGGCCATCGGCATGATGATCTGCCGGAACAGCGTGAGCATGCCCGCGCCGTCCATCTCGGCCGCCTCGAGCACCTCGAGCGGCAGCTCGGCGAGGAACGAGCGCATCATCCACGCCGCGATCGGCAGGTTCATCGACGTGTAGATGATGATCATCAGGATCGGGGTGTCGAGCAGGTGCAGCGTCTTCGCGATCAGGTACACGGGCAGCAGCCCCGCCACCATCGGCAGCATCTTCGTGGTCAGGAAGAAGAACAGCGTGTCCGACCACTTCTTCACCGGGCGGATCGAGAGGGCGTAGGCCGCGGGGATCGCGAAGCCGAGCACGAACGCCGTCGAGACGACGCTGATCAGCGCCGAGTTGATGAGCGCCGGCCACGGGTTCGCGCCGCCGGCCGCGCCGAAGAAGCTCGCATAGGACTGCAGGGTGAGCGGCGCGAAGAGCGACGGCGGGTTGGTCGCAGCATCCGTCTCCGAGTGCAGCGAGGTGAGCAGCATCCACAGCACGGGGCCGACGAAGATCAGGCCGATGATCCAGGCGAGCGCGCTCAGCCACACGCCGCGGCGGCGCTCCCTGTCCTGCAGGGTGATGCGGGGGCCCGCCGTGCGGGCGCCGGTTGCGACGGCGGTCATCGCTCCACTCCATTTCCGTCCGCTGTCGCGGTCATCGCTTTCCGTCTTCCTTCAGCAGCGACGAGACCGTGCGCAGCACGAACGTCGCGATGATCATCGAGCCGATGACGACGACGACACCCGCCGCGGATGCCTTGCCGTAGTCGAGCGCCTCGAAGAAGGTCTGGTAGATCGTGTAGGGCAGGTTCGCGGTGCCGAGGCCGCCCGAGGTGATGGTGAACACGGCGTCGAAGTTCTGCACGATGTAGATGCAGCCGAGCAGCGCCGCGAGCTCGAGGTACTGGCGCATGTGCGGCAGCGTCATGTGGCGGAAGATCTGGGCGTTCGTGGCGCCGTCGATCTTCGCGGCCTCGATGACGTCGAGCGGCCGGCCCGTGAGCCCCGCGAGCAGGATCAGCATCATGAACGGCGTCCACTGCCAGATCAGCGCGGCCATCACGGATGCGAGCGGCTGCGCGGTGACCCAGTCGATCTGAGGGGCGTGGGATGCCTGGCCGAACAGCCCCCAGATCCACGTCAGCGTGCCGTTGAACAGGCCGTAGCTCGGGTTCAGGATCGCGTGCTTCCACACGAGCGCCGAGGCGACCGGCACGATGAGGAACGGCGCGATCATGATCGTGCGCACGATGCCGCGGCCGCGGAACTTCCGGTCGAGCAGCAACGCCACGACGAAGCCGAGCACGAGGCTGATCAGCACGACGCCGACCGTGAGGCCGATCGTGACGAGAACCGACTGCAGGGTCGCGCCGTCGGTGAACACGGCCGCGTAGTTCTGGAACCACCCGAAGCCGACATCCGTCGGGTACAGCGCGTTCCAGTGCACGAACGAGATGATCAGCGTCGCCACGAAGGGCAGCTGGGTCACGATCACCATGAAGATGAGCGCGGGCAGCAGCGGGATGCGGCGCAGCCACACCTCACGGCGACCTGTGACGAGCATCGTCGGCTCGAGTCGCATCGTGGTCACTTCTGGTACTTCCTTCCGACCTGCTGCGCCTCGGCCTGCACGTCGTGCAGGGCCTGCGTGACCGACTCCTTGCCGGCGATCGCGCTGCTGAAGGCCTGTGAGGCATCCGTGCCGAATGCCGCGAACTCGGGGATGGCGACGAACTGGATGCCGGCGGCCGGGCGCTTCTGCACGCCCGGGTCGCTCGGCTGGGCGCTCTCGATCGCCGTGTGCACCTGCTCGGAGAAGGCCCCGGCGCTCTTCTGGTAGTCGGGGTTCGCGTATAGCGAGGCGCGCGTGCCCGGGGGCACCTGCGCCCAGCCGAACTGCTTCGCGGCGAGGGTGAGGTAGCCGGGGCCGGACGCCCACTCGATGAACTTCTCGGCATCCGCCTGCTTCTGGCTCGCCTTCTCGACGCCCCATGCCCAGCTGAACAGCCAGCCGGAGTTCTGCGTCTTGTCGACGGGCGCCGGCGCGTAGCCGATCTTGCCCTTGACCGGCGAATCGGATGCCTCGAGCGAGCCCGCCGCCGCGGTGGCGTCGTACCACATGGCGACCTTGCTCTGGCTCATGTCGTTGAGGCACTCGGTGTAGCCGGCCTGGGCCGCGCCCGCCTCGCCGTGCTGCTGCAGCAGGTTCACGTAGAACTTCACCGCGTCGGCGAAGCCGGGCTGCGTCACGCCCGCGTTCCACTTGGCATCCCACCAGGTGCCGCCCATGGTGTTCACGACCGTCGTGAGGGGCGCGAGGATCTGGCCCCAGCCGGGCTGGCCGCGCAGGCAGATGCCCTTCATGCCGGGCTCGGCGCCGTCGAGCTTCGCCGCGAAGCCGGCGATCTGCTGCCAGGTGGGGTGCGCGGGCATCGTGAGGCCGGCCTTCTGGAACAGGTCCTTGCGGTAGTAGACCATCGACGACTCGGCGTAGAACGGCTCGGCGTAGATGTGGCCGCCCGCGCTGAGCGCGTCCTGAACGGGCTTCAGGATGTCGGGCTGATCGAACGCGGGGTCGGCGGCGACGTTGTCGTCGAGCGGCTCGAGCCAGTGGTTCGCGGCGTAGAACGGCACCTCGTAGTTGCTGATCGTCGCGACGTCGTACTGCCCGGCCTGTGCGGCGAACTCCTGGTTCGCCTTGGCGCGCAGGCTGTCCTCGGGCAGCACGGTGTAGTTGACCTTGATGCCGGTCTTCGCCGTGAAGTCCTTGGCGGTGATCGTCTCGAGGTCGATCATCTGGGGGTTGTTGACCATCAGCACGTTGATGGTGTCGTGGCTGCCGCCGGACAGCCAGGCGCCGGCGCCGGTGCAGCCGGTCAGACCGACCGCTGCGGCGGAAGCGACGGCGAGGGCCGCGACGCCGGTGATGCGCCGCCTTCTTCTCGTGTGGGGCACCTTCGTCCTCTCGTGTTGCTCACGCGAGGTCGGCGCCAATGCCCACTTCGCTGTGAAAGGCCGAGGGTTCGTGAGAATCCGGGGCCTGCGATGAGCAGATTTGCACGGATTCCCCACTTGTGCAAGCCAAAACGGGCAAAAAGCCACCAACTGATTGCGCAAGCGGGCATGTTCGGGCAGGCTGAGCATGTCGATGACGACGAGAGAGGTTTCCATGGTCCGTCTCACTGCCGCGGCGCTCGCCGCGCTGCCCGCCCCCGTGGCCGTCCCCCACTACGACCGCACCGCGATCACCGCGGGCATCGTCCACTTCGGCGTCGGCGGCTTCCACCGCGCGCACCAGGCGATGTACGTCGACCGGCTGCTCGAGGCGGGCGTCGGCGACGCGGCGAGCTGGGGCATCTGCGGGGTCGGCGTGCTCGAGGCCGACCGGCGCATGAAGCAGGCGCTCGAAGATCAGGACCACCTCTACACGCTCGTGCTCAAGCACCCCGACGGCACCCTCGAGCCGCGCGTCATCGGCTCGATCGTCGACTATCTGCTCGCGCCCGACGACCCGCAGGCGGTCGTCGAGAAGCTCGCCGACCCCGCCGTGCGCGTCGTGTCCCTCACGATCACCGAAGGCGGCTACAACTTCGACCAGATCACGGGCGAGTTCGACGCCGGGAACCCGGCGGTGCAGGCCGACCTCGCCCCGGGCGCCCTGCCGCGGACGGTCTTCGGGCTCGTCGTGGCCGGGCTCGCGCTGCGCCGTGAGCGCGGCATCCCGCCCTTCACCGTGATGTCGTGCGACAACGTGCCCGGCAACGGCGACATGGCCCGCCGCGTGTTCACGGCCTTCGCGGGCCTGAAGGATGCCGCGCTCGCCGACTGGATCGCGACCGAGGTGCGCTTCCCGAACTCGATGGTCGACCGCATCACGCCGGCCACGACCGATGACGACCGCGCGCTCATCGCGAGCGAATGGGGCATCGAAGATGCCTGGCCGGTGGTCGCCGAGCCCTTCGAGCAGTGGGTGCTCGAGGACGGCTTCGGCCTCGGCCGCCCCGCCTACGAGACCGTCGGCGTGCAGGTCGTTGCGGATGTCGAGCCCTATGAGCTCATGAAGCTGCGCCTGCTCAACGTCGGCCACCAGGCGATCGCCTACTTCGGCATCCTGGCGGGCTACACCTTCGCGCACGAGGCCGCGCGCGACCCGCTGTTCGTCGCGTTGCTGCGCCGCTACTGGGATCGCGAGGCGCGCCTCACCCTGCACCCCGTGCCCGGGGTCGACCTCGACGAGTACACCGCCGAGCTCGTCGAGCGCTTCGGCAACGAGCACGTGCGCGACACGCTCGCCCGGCTCGCCGCCGAGTCGTCCGACCGCATCCCGAAGTGGCTCGTGCCGGTGGTGCGCGAGCAGATCGCCGAGGGCGGAGAGGTGGATGCCGCCGCCGCGGTCGTCGCGAGCTGGGCGCGCTACGCCGAGGGGGTGGACGAGGCGGGGCATCCGCTCACCATCGTCGACCGCCTCGCCGACTCCCGGCACGCCGCGGCGCTCGCCCAGGCCGGCGACCCGGTCGCGTTCCTGCGCGACGAGAGCCTGTTCGGCCCGCTCGCGGGCGAGCCGGCGTTCACCGTGCCCTACGTGCGCGCCCTCGACGCCCTGCATGCGCGCGGGGCCCAGGCGGCCCTGCGCGAGCTGCTCGACTGAGGGCGCGGCCAATTCCGCTGGGCTCAGCGCCCGCCGGCTTCGTGTCGCGCCCCTTGCCGCGGCGTCGCAAAGCGCCGTAATCACGGCACTGTTCCATCATTTTGCGACGCCGCGGGAAGGGCCCCGGTTCGCGCGGCGTCAGTTGATGTGGGAACCGCGCGGGCTTTCCCGCATCAACTGACGCCGCGGGTGGGGTGAGGTGGTGTGGGGCTCAGGCCAGAACGAGGTCGACGCCCGCGGCGCGCAGCTCGGCGGAGTGCTCGTCGCTCACGCCGTCATCCGTGATGAAGGCCTCGAAATCGGCGAGGTCGGCGAAGCGGACGAAGGAATCGGCGCCGACCTTCGAGTGGTCGGCGATGAGGATGCTGCGCCGCGACTGCTTCATGGCCGCTCCCTTGACCTCGGCGATCGCCGCGTCCGGCACGGTCGCGCCGCGCTTCACCGAGATGCCGTTGGCGCCGATGATCGCGAGGTCGAGCACCATGGTCTCGAGCATCTCGACGGCCCAGAAGTCGACGGCGCCGAGCGTCTTGGGGCGCACGCGCCCGCCGAGCGCGATGACCTCGATGTTCGGCCGGCCCGCGAGCGAGACGGCGATGGCGAGCGAGTTCGTGACCACGGTCGTCGGGCCGGCCGGGAACAGCCGGTCGGCGAGCAGCTGGAAGATCGCGCCCTCGTCGATGTAGATGGCCTCGGCGTTCTCGAGGCGTTCGAGGGTGGCCTGGGCGACGCGCTCCTTCTCTTCGATCATGCGCGTGCTGCGGGTCGCCAGGTCGGACTCGAACGACAGCCGCTCGACCGGCACCGCGCCGCCGTGCACGCGCCGCAGCAGACCGGACTTCTCCAGCGTGGTGAGGTCGCGGCGCACGGTCTCGGCCGAGACGCCGAGCAGCTTCGACAGCTCCGCCACATCGGCGCGACCGGTCGACCGGGCATGGTCGACGATGACCTTGCGGCGCTCGATGGAGAACAGCGACATGGCGCGAGTCTAGCCGCGGGGCCGGTGCAGAAGCCACGCAAAGCCACAGAAGCGGGCATATCCGCAGGTCGGCATGCCGGCCGATCGCCCGGAGGGCGCCGGGCTAGGCCAGAACCGACTCGCGGAACTCGCTGCCCGTGCCGGCGAGCAGCAGCTCGAGGGTCGTCGCGGCGCTCGACTGCAGGGTCACGAACTCGAGCGGGCGGTGGATGCCGGCGAGCACGAGCTCGACCGGAAGACCCGTCTCGAGCACCTCGACCCCGGCCATGTTCCGCAACGCGGCCAGCACGTCGGGCAGCTCGCGCCGGTGCGGCAGATAGACGACGGGCGCCTCCTGCGCCTGGGTCGAGACCCAGCGCAGGTAGTCGGGCACGGTGACGAGCCCGTCGGTCGGCCGGGCGCTGCCGAGCAGGATGCGGTCGCTCGGCAGGTCGATGGGGCTCGCCGCGTCGCGTGTCCAGCCGAAGTCGTGGCGGAGCGTGCGGATGCCGCGGGCGCTGAGCGCCTCGACGCGCTGCTCGCCGAGTGGGAAGACCGTGAAGAGCTCGAGGGCCTCATGACCGGCGAGGGTCTGCATGCGGTGCCGGGCGACATCCCCGAGGAACCGCGTGAGGCGGCCTTCGGTGCGCCGCGGGCGGCGGAACGGGGTGCGGTCGAGCAGGGCGTCCGCGAGAGCGAGGGTGTTCGCGCCATCGTCGAGCAGGACGATGCGCTTGGGCTTGAGTACCGAGGCGACCATGCGGAACTGGCCGCTGAAACCGTCGCCGATCAGCCATTCCTTGTCGTCGGACAGCTTCGACCGCGGAATGCCGACCCACGGCGTGATCTCGTCGACGGGAGCGCCGCGGCGCAACAGCTCGGCGGCGGTCTTCTCCATCTGAGGGCCGCTGAGGCGCATGGCGATGGAGATGCGCCGACCCGCTGCGTGCGCCCATTCGACGGCGCTCAGCAGCTGGAAAGGAGACTCCACCCAAGCCAACACAAGACAAGTCAACCAGAACTGGCTGGGTTTTCGATATGGGGACCGGTTTCAGGCATCCGTGCGGGTGACGGGCTTCTTGTTCCCGCCGAGCGCGAACAGCACCGAATGGTCGACGCGGTCGGGGCTGTGGGGGTCGGCTTCTGTCTTCGCCGCACCGCGCTTGCGCCACTTGGTGACGACCGCGCCGAGCTCGTCCGCCATCTGCTGGGCCTCCTGCTTGGTGAGCAGGGCGCCCGCGAACTGCACGGCCGAGACCGTCTGCTCCGAGTCGAGCTCGCCGCCCACGAGCTGTCGCAGCCAGTCGATGCGCTCGCCGATCAGTCGCGATGTCGCGGGGTCGGTCGCCACGTTGTCGAATTGGAAGCCGCCGTGGTTCGCGAGTTCCCATACTCGGTCGCGCTTGTCGCGCGCCTTCTCGGGCAGCTCGCGGATGAGTCCCGCTTTCGCGAGCGTGCGCAGGTGGAAGCTCAGCGCGTTGGCGGGCTCGCCGAGCCACTGCGCCAGGTCGGCGGCGCGGGCGTGGTTGCGCACGGCCAGCTCGCGCAGGATCCGTTGCCGCACAGGGTGTGCGAAGGCGCGCAGCATGCCGGCGTCCGTCACCTTCAGCGGCGGTGCGTCCCAGCGGGCGTCGGGGTCGTGATCGGCCATGCCGAGAGACTAGCAACATCCGCACGATCAATTGCGCAATCAATATTGCGCAATTAATGTTGCGAATCTAGAGTCACGGCATGAACGAGAGAACGACGGATGCCGGGCGGCACGCCACACTGTTGCGCAACACCCCCTACATGCTGCTCATGTCGGGGAAGACGACCCAGATCGTCGGCGAGGGCATCGGTGCCTTCGCGGTGCCGCTCGTCGCCTTCGGCCTCACCGGCTCGGTCGTGCTCGCCGGGGTCGTCGCGGCCGTCGGCGAGGTCGGCAGCCTGTTTGCGACGCTCCCGGCGGGCGTGGTCGCCGACCGCGTCGACCGGCGGCGGCTGCTGATGGCGGCTGCGGCGGTCGGCACGGTGCTGTGGGGCTTCGCCGCGGTGGCCGGGGTCGCCGGCATCCTCACGGCCTGGCAGCTCGCCGTCGCGCTGTTCGGCGTCTCGGTCGTGACCGCGGTGTTCAACGCAGCAGAGGTCGGGGCGATCCGGGCTGTCATCCGACCCGACCAGCTGGCGCCGGCGATGGCGGCCGTGCAGGGCCGCAGCGCCGTCGCCGCGCTCGTCGGGGCTCCGGCCGGCGGCGCGCTCTACGCCGTCGCCCGCACGGTGCCCTTCATCGCCGGCGCCGTGGGCCACGCGGCGGTGCTGGTGTGCACCGCCTTCGTGCGCCGACCGCTCAACGGCGACCGCGCCGCGGCGCGACGGGGCCGCCCGCTCGAGCAGCTGAAGGAAGGCATCCGCTTCGTCGCCGGCATGCCGCTGCTGCGCACCTCGCTCTGGCTGATCATGCTTCTCAACCTGACGGTGAACGGCGCGCTCATCGCGATCAACCTGCAGCTCGTGCAGACGCACACCCTGCCGTTGCTCATCGGCCTGCTCGACTCCGTCGCGGGGGCCGGCATGCTGCTCGGCTCGGTGATCGCGGCACCGCTCATGAAGCGCGCGCCGGCGGGCCCGCTGGCGATCGTCGGCCTGGCCGTCGCCGCGGCGGCCTTCCTCGGCATGGCCGTGGTGCACTCCTATGCGGGCTACCTCCTGTTCTCGGCAATCGGCTTCGTGCTGTTGCCGGCCGTCAACTCGGGTATCGGGGGCTACGTCGCGGCGATCGTGCCCGATGCGCTGCAGGGCCGCGTCAACTCGGTGTCGTCGCTCGGCTATCTCGCGGTCGCGCCGATCGCGCCGGTGATCGCCGGCGCGGTGCTTGCGCACCTCGGGATCCAGCCGACCCTGTGGATCTTCGCCGCCGGTCTGGCCGCGGGCGTCGTGCTCATCGCATTCGTCAAGGAGATCAGGCGCATCGGCACGCCCGAGACCTGGGCCGACGACCTGATCGAGTGGGACGGAGCGGAGGTCGCAGACCCGGCTGGTGCGGATGCCTCGGTTGAGGCATCCGTCTGAGCCGGCTTCGTGTCGGAATCGACAAGACCGTCCGCGGGCGCGGGTGGTCCTGTCGATTCCGGGCCGCCGCAGCCCGGCGCGTTCCGAGATGGACGGCCGCGTCCGGAACGGCGGACGGCTTCGTCTGCTCCGGCCCACTCAGCCCGCGCGATAGCGGCGCAGCGCGGGCACCGCGCCCGCGATCACGACGGCGAGCACCGCGCTCACCGCACCGCCGATCGCCATGCTGAACCAGCCGCTGGTCGCCTGTGCGACGAAGCCCGCGCGCAGGTCGCCGAGCTTCGGGCCGCCGGCGCCCACGAGGAAGTCGAGCGCGCTCACGCGGCCGCGGTAGCCGTCGGGGGTGACGGCCTGGATGATCGAGGCGCGGCTGACGACGGATGCCACATCCGCCGCCCCGGTGACGGCCAGCAGCGCGAGCACCGCGGGCAGGCCCGGCACCAGGCCGGCGCCCATGATGCCGAGGCCCCACACCGCGCTCGCGACGACCATGACGAGGCCCTGGCGACGCGCGCGGGTGATGCGGCCGGAGAGGAACCCGGCCAGCACGCCGCCGAGCCCCAACGCGGGCGCCAGCAGGCCGAGTGTGGTCGGGCTGCCGCCGAAGCGCTCCGCGTTCAGCACGGGGAACAGCGCGACGGGCATGGCGAGCACGGTCGCGTTGAGGTCGGCCAGCAGCAGCGCGGCGACGATCGGGGTGCGGGTGACGAAGCGGATGCCGGCGGCGATCTGGGCGAGCGGGCTCGGGGCATCCGCTCGGCTCTGCTCCTTCGCGTCGCTCGTGCCCGACGCATCATGCCGCGGCAGCCCGAACACCCCGTAGAGGGCCGCGGAGAAGCTCAACGTGTTGAACACGAGCGCCCAGCCGGGGCCGGCCGCCGCCAGCAGCAGGCCCGCCGCGAGTGGGCCGAGCAGCACCGTCACCTGCCCGGCGGTGTGGTTCAGGGCGAGTGCGGCAGAGCGCAGTTCGCCGTCGAGCAGCGTCGCGACGAAGGCCTGCGTCACGGGCTGGCTGATCGACACGAGGGCGGACTCGACCGCGATCAACAGGTAGAAGCCCCAGACCGCGTGCGTGGTGGTGAGCGCGGTGACGGTCATCGCCGCGGCCGCGGCGAGCTGGGCCCAGCGCACGGCGACGATGAGCGTGCGTCGGTCGTAGCGGTCGGCCCAGTGACCACCGAGCAGCGTGAACACGATCATCGGCACGAGCTGTGCAAGGCCGATCGCGCCGACGGCGGCCGCGCTGTGCGTGCGCGACCACACCAGCCAGGTCACCGTGAACGCGGCCATGGCGCTGCCGATGCCCGAGATGGAGTTGCCTGCCCACAGCCGGCGGAACGGCACGCTGCGCCGCAGTGGGCGCAGATCGACGAGGAGGTTTCCGAGGGCCATCGTCCGCTCAGCCTGGCATGCCGGGCGGCACGGGGCGCGGTCAGCGCGGCAGCGTGACCGTGAAGACCGTGTGGCCGGGGGCGCTCTCGAGCGCGACCGTGCCGCCGTGCGCCTCGGCGATCGCCTTCACGATCGCGAGGCCGAGGCCGGTCGAACCGGCGTCGCGGTTGCGGGCGGCGTCGCCCCGGGCGAACCGGGCGAAGACGGTGGGCTGCAGTTCCGCGGGGACCCCGGGCCCGTCATCCGCCACCGTCAGCGTGCACCGGTCGCCCGCCGCGTGCAGCCCGATCGCCACCCGGGTGCCAGCCGGCGTGTGCCGGCGCGCATTGGCGAGCAGGTTCTCGACGAGACGGCGCAGCTGGCTCTCGTCGCCGTGCACGAGAACGGGTTCCGGGTCGAGATCGAGGTGCCAGTCGTGGTCGGATGCCGCGAGCCGGGCATCCCCGGCCGCCTCCGCCACGACGAGCGACAGGTTGACCTCGTGCATCGGGGGCACGATGCCCGGGGCCGCACCCGCATCGAGGCGCGCGAGCAGCAGCAGCTGCTCGACGAGCTCGCCCATGCGGCCGGACTCGCGGTCGATGCGCGTGATGTTGCGCTCGAGGTCGGCGGGCAGCTCGGGGTGGTCGCGCGTCGAGAGCTGCGCGTAGGCGCGCACGGTCGCGAGCGGCGTGCGCAGCTCATGGCTCGCGTCGGCGACGAAGCGGCGCATCGTCTGCTCGCTGGCCTCGCGCGCGGTGAGCGCGTCGCCGACGTGCACCAGCAGTGCGTTGAGTGCGCCGCCGACCTGGCCGACCTCGTGGGTGGAGGCGAGGTCGGCGTCGCTCACGCGCGCGCTCAGCCGCACGTCGCCGCGGTCGAGGCGCACGTCGGTCACGGCCGACGCCGTCGCCGCCACGCGCCCCAGCGGGCGCAGCGAGCGGCCGATGGCGGCGGCGCCGAGCGCGGCGGCCGCGGCGATCGCCGCGATGATGACGCCGAGGATGACCCACGCCACGCGCCACGTGGTCGAGTCGACCGGGCCGAGCGGCACGCCCGTGACGATCCTGTCCCCGTTCGGCAGGGCGCTGCTCGCGACCCGGTAGCGCCCGAGCGAGCCGCCCAGGTCGACCGTGACCGGGGTCGTCGCGTGCACCGCCGTGAGCGTGCTCTGGGCGCCGGCGCTCAGCTGATGGCGGGTGCCCGAGGCGTCCACGAAGCCGTCGACGCGCAGCGTGCCGCCCGCGAGCACCACGACGACCGTCTGCGGCGCCTGGCCGGGCACGCCGAGGAAGTAGCGGCCCGGGTCGGGGCCCGTGGTCGGGTTCGAAGTCGTGCCGGACGTGCCTGTGCCGCCGGCGCTGCCTGTCGAGCCGCCGACCTGACGGCTGCCCGGGGGCGGCTGCTGGCCGCCGATCCGGTCGACGCGCTGCGCCGACGACACGAGCCGGCTGTCGAGCTGGCCGACCAGGTAGCTGTGCAGCGCGAACAGGGTGACACCGCCGATCGCGACGCTCGAGGCCGCCACGAGCGCGGCGGCGATCAGGACGATGCGCCAGCGCAGGCTGCGCAGGGCGGTCCTCACGCGGGGTCTCCGGCGGGGGCATCCGTCGTCTTCAGGATGTAGCCCACGCCGCGGATCGTCTGGATCACGATGCCGCAGTCGTCGGGCAGCTTGCGGCGCAGCGTCGAGACGTACATCTCGACGAGGTTCGACTCGGCGCCGAAGTCGTAGCCCCACACCGAGGTGAGCAACTGCTCGCGGCGCAGCGCCTTGCCCTCGTTGCGCGCGAAGAAGCGCAGCACCTCGAACTCGGTCGCGGTGAGCTCGAGCGGGGTGCCGTCGCACGTCGCGGTGCGGGCGTCCTCGTCGAGGGCGAGGCGGCCGATCGAGAGGATGCCGGCGGCCGCGGCATCCGTCATCGACGGCGCGAGCCGCACCAGCGCGCGTGCCCGCGCGAGCAGCTCGGGGATGTCGAAGGGCTTCGTGACGTAGTCGTCGCCGCCCGCGCGCAGACCGTCGATGCGGTCCTGCTGGGAGTCCTTCGCGGTGAGGAACAGCACCCGCACCTCGTCGCTCACCGCGCGGATGCGGTCGAGCACGGCGAAGCCGTCGAGGTCGGGCAGCATGATGTCGAGCACGACCACATCGGGCCGCTGGGTGCGCACGGCGTGTGCGACGTCGCGGCCGCGGTACATGGTCGAGGTCGCCCAGCCGTCGCTTTCGAGAGCGAGGGCCACGGCGTCGGCGAGCGCCTCTTCGTCGTCGACGACGATCGCGCGGGCGGGCGTGCCGTCGGCGCGGCGCACGGGCGGGAGGTCGAGCGGATGACGCGGCATTCCACCATTGAGACAGCGTCGGCCGAGAGTTTCCTATGTCTCGACCCAGCCTCTGATAGCGGTGTTTCCCTGCGAAGATTCACGACATGGGCTCGGACACCCCGATGATCGTCGGCGCCGTCGTCGCGGCGGTCGTCCTCGCGGTCGTGGTGACGGTCCTCGACCGCCGGCTCGGCTGGTCGGGGCCGCTCATGCTCGTCGCGATCGGAGCGGGCATCGCGATGATCCCCGGCGTGCCGCACTTTGCGATCGACCCGGACGTCGTGCTCTACGGCGTCCTGCCACCGCTGCTGTTCTCGGCCGCCATCAGGGCTTCTCTGATCGACCTGCGCGCGCGGCGCGACCCGATCCTGCTCTCGTCGATCGGGCTCGTCGCGTTCACCGTGGTCGCGGTGGGCGGCGTCGCCTGGGCGCTCGTGCCCGGCATCGGCGTCGCGGCGGCCCTCGCGTTCGGTGCGGTCGTCGCGCCGACCGATCAGGTCGCAGTGGAGGCCGCGACGCGGCGGGCGCGGCTGCCGAGGATGCTGAGCACCCTGCTCGACGGCGAGAACCTGCTCAACGACGCCACCGCGCTCGTCGCCCTGAACTCGGCGATCATGGCGATCACGGCGACGATCTCACCGGTCGCGATCGGGGCGTCATTCGTGCTCGAGGTCGTCGGGGGCGCTGCGGCCGGGCTTCTGGTCGGGTGGCTGCTCGGCCTTGTGCGCGGTGCACTCGGTGCCCCGGTGCTCGACACCTCGCTGTCGCTCGTCACGCCGTTCATCGCGTTCCTGCTCGCCCAGCTCGTGCACGGCTCGGGCGCGCTCGCCGTGGTGGTCGCAGG
Source organism: Microbacteriaceae bacterium (assembly GCA_009780695.1). Taxonomy (GTDB): domain Bacteria; phylum Actinomycetota; class Actinomycetes; order Actinomycetales; family Microbacteriaceae; genus Gryllotalpicola. The sequence goes on along the minus strand of WQZN01000001.1, from coordinate 252,903 downwards.
GCTGTACCTCGGCTATCGCGCCCCGAACTTCCAGTCGGCGCAGGCGCGCGTCGCCGAGGCCCTGAACTGGAAGACGATCCAGTTCATCGTCGAGAACCTCGTGTTCCTGCTCATCGGGCTCACGGTGCCGTCGGCGGTCATCGGGGCGCGAGGCGCCGGCATCCCGCTCGGCCGGTTCATCGCCATCGCCGTCGGGCTGCTGCTCGCGGTCGTGGTGAGCCGGCTCGTCTGGGGCGTCGTGCTCACTCCCCTGTTCCGCTACGGGCCCGCGCGGCTGCGTCGCGTCGGCTGGCCGTGGGGCGCCGTGCTGCCGTGGACCCTCTCGGGCGTGCGCGGCGTCGTGACTCTCGCTGCGGTGTTCCTGCTGCCGGCAGCGACGCCCGATCGAGCCGTGCTGCAGCTGCTCGCCTTCGTGATCGTGATCGGCACGCTGTTGCTCGCGCTGCCGATCCCGCGCGTGCTGCGCCAGTCGGGCATGGTGTCGTCGGCCTCCGATCAGGAGCGCATCGAGGCCGAGCTGCTCATGGCCGAGGCGAAGGCCGCGGGGCTCGAGCAGGTGCGCGCGATGACGGCCGGCCGTGCGGACCCGCGCGTCATCGCGCGGCTGACGGCGGATGCCGAGTTCGTGTCCTCCTCGGTGTCCGAAGAGCCGACGCCGCAGGGCGAGAGCCTCAACGCGGCCTACGCCAAGCTGCGCATCAAGCTCTTCCAGGCCGAGCGGCAGGCGGTGCTCGTCGCCCGTGCCGAGGGGCGGTATCAGGAGGCCGCCGTGCGCGCCGTGATGCAGATCCTCGATGCGGAGGAGACCGCAGCGCGGGTCATGCGCAGCCCGGAGCTGTAGCGGGTACGCGCGCAGCGCGGTGCGGGCGGTTCGATGCAACTGCGCGCCCTTAACGGCGGTGGCCCGCCGGCAAGGCCGGCGGGCCACGTGGGGGTGAAGAGGTGCGCGGCGGTCATCGTCGCGGCACCGTGCTCAGCCAGAGCAGCTGCATGAGCCGCTCGCGCTCGAGGCGGGCGGCCCGCTCTCGCCGCGTGAGGAGTTCGTGCTCCGTGACGAGCTCGGCGTCGAGCTCGACGCGCGGTTCGACGCGGGTCATGAGCGCGAGGCTGAGCCGCAGCGCGAGACGCCGGGCCGGGCTGAGCCTCGGCAGTTCCGTCAGGTCGATCGTGACGGTCGTCACGCTCGGTTGAGGCGGATGGGATTCGATGATGGTTATCACCTGGTTCTCCTTGTTGGGATGGGTGTGGCCGGGTCGCGGCCGTTGTGATGGAACGGGAGATGGGTCGGATGGGGCCGGGCGAGGGCCCGGTGGCGGCGACGGCGAGACCGTCGACGGTGGCCGTTACGGCCGGGGCACGGAGGCGACACAGGTCACCTGTGGGGCGGAACACCACTGATGCGGGACCGCCGACTGGCGGTCAGGCGTCGATCAGCGCAGTCCGGCGCGGAAGATGCGCCCGGCGGCCGTGAAGCGGCCCGTGGGGCGTGCGCCGGCGGCGAAGGCTCGACGCATCGTTCGCTGGGTCATGAACATTGCGGAGCCTCCTCTCGTTTCTCGGCGGATTTTCAGCTTATAGAACCTCGGCGATCGCACACAAGACCCGGGAGCCGGATCCGCTGTGCGGGAACCGGAACCGGTTCCCGCACAGCGGATCCGGCTCCCGGGTCGCGGTGGGGAAGGAACCACGAGCGCTGCGCGCCGCGATAACGCGTGACGGACTCCGCGGCGCGCGGAAGACTGAGGCCATGACCTCGGCGCACACGGCCCTCGACCGATTCGTGAGCGGCGTGGATTCCGAGAGGCTCGGCGCCTACGGCGTGCACGTGCTCATCGGCGACGAGGCGGCGCAGCACCGCTGGCGCAGCGATGACCGCGAGAACCTCTACTCGGTGTCGAAGGGGGTGTGCGCGCTCGCGGCGGGGATCGCGGTGGATGCCGGCGTTCTCACCCTCGACACCACCGTCGCCGACGCATTGCCCGGCATCGAACTCGGCGCCGGCGTCTTGGAGGTCACTCTCGAGCACCTGCTGACGATGCGCAGCGGCATCGACTTCGCGTGGTTCGGTGCCGACCCTGTGCCGTGGCCAGACCTCGCGGGCGAGATGCTGCGGCGCCCGACATCCGGCCCGGGCCGCGCTTTCCAGTACTCCGACGCGAGCGTCTATGTGGCGATGCGGATGCTGGGCGCCGCGGTCGGTGATGTGCGGGACTGGCTCGTGCCTCGCCTGTTCGAGCCGCTCGGCATCCACAACCCGCAGTGGCACCGCTGTCCGCTCGGTCACATCGTCGGCGGCAGTGGGCTCTACCTGACGACCGAGGAGCTCGCACGCGTCGGGCGCCTGCTGCGCGACCGTGGGCGGTGGGGCGATGTGCCGCTCGTCAGCGGCGAATGGATCGATCGCATGCACGCGGGCTGGCGCGAGACGGGCGGCGGCGCGCCCTTCGAGCGGTACGGCATCGCCGCCTGGGACGGCCCCGGGGATGCCTGGCGCCTCGACGGCCTCTACGGGCAGTACGTCGTGGTCGATCAGTCTCGGAATGCCGTGGTCACGATCACCGCGCACGAGGAGTCGCGCGACCACCGTCTCGCCGAGCTCGCGGCAGAGGCACTAGGCGACTGAGGCGCCTGCGCGGGTGCTTCCGGGAACCGGATCCGTATTCCGGGAACCGGATCCGGCTCCCGAACAGCGGATCCGGTTCCCGGGCGCGGAGGCGCGGAGGCGCGGAACGGGAGACGCCGCGGGGCGACGGCCGATGTCGGCGGCGCTGCATAGGGTCGAGGCGTGCCCATCGTCGCGCCGACATCCACGACCCCCGAGTACGCCCTTGTCGTCTTCGACACCGCGGGGCGCGAGGTCGCCGAAGCCGACGGCACTGCCCTGAGCGAGACGCTGGCCGCACGCATCGCGGCGGGCGGCGTGGCGGATGTCGTGCTGATGTGCCATGGCTGGCTCGACGATCTCGCCGGGGCCGAGACCGTCTATCGCGGCTGGCTCGAGACGGCGCATCCGCTCGCGTGGCCGGGGGCGTCCGCGCCGCTCGTCGTCGGCGTGCACTGGCCGAGCTCGCCCGACCCGGCCGACGAGCCGCCCGACGTGCCTGCCGCCCTGCAGCCGCATCTCGCCGACGGCAGCCTGCCCACGGCGCTCGCCGGGGCCGGTGCCGAGGTGCGCGACTTCCTCAGCTTCTGGAGCATGCGGCAGCGCGCCGTCGCGCTCGGGGCGGCGGATGCCGGGCTCGCCCGGCTGCTCACCCGGCTCGGTGCCGCGGCGCCCGACATCCGCCTGCACCTCGTCGGCCACAGTCTCGGCTGCGTCGCCCTGTCCGGGGCTCTGGCGGGGGCGGGTCGCGGCGGCCTGCATGCGGCGACCCTGCTGCTCGTGCAGGCGGCCGAGTCGTCGTGGGCGTTCTCCGATCGGGCGCCGTTCCTCACGGGCGGCTCCGGGGCGTTCCGCGCGGTCATCGACGACGGCCTCGTCGACGGCGCGCTCGTCGCGACCACCTCGAGCCACGATGCGGCGCTCGGTGTGCTCTACCGCCTCGGCATGGAGTTCGTGCTGCAGCGCAACTATGCCGCCGTGCCCGCCGCGCTGCAGGGAACGCCGGCCCGCAGCGCCGCACTCGGCGCCGAGGGCTTCGGCTTCGACCCGCCTGTGTCGACGGCGGGTGCCCTGCCGCCGCTCGCCGTCGGCGCGGAGCACTTCGCGCTCGGCGCGGGCCGTCAGTACTCAATCGACTGCTCGGCCGTGATCTCGGGGCACAGCGACGTCGACCACGTCGAGCTCGCGCGCCTGTTCTTCGCGGCGGTCGCGGCCGCGTAGGCCGACGGCTCAGGCCGTGGGCGCGGGCGCGGGCGACCAGCCGAGCGCCGGGGCGAGTGCCCCCGCGATGTCGGTGAGCAGCTGCACGTAGTCGTCGCGCTCGAACGAGAAGGGCAGTGCGAAGGCGACCTCGTCGACGGCCTGGAAGGCGATGTCGGCGGCGAGGCGCTCGGCGATCTCGGCGGATGTCCCGACCAGGTCGGGTGCGAACAGCATCCCCCGCGGCCCCTGCGGTGCGCCCACGCGCGCCTCGCGCGACGCGGCGTATTCGCGGTATTTCGCGACCTGCGCGGGCGTCGCCGAGTCGGTGGGGATCACGACGAGCCCCTGTGAGACGCGCGCGCCCTCGCCGCGGGCCTCGCGGTAGCGGTCGATCTGGCCGCGCTGCACGGACGAGAAGTCGCCGCCGCCCTCGGCGAAGACCACCGACGAGGTGAGCAGGTGGAACCCGTTGGCACCCGCCCACTCGGCCGAGCGCATGCTCGCCGCGCCGTACCAGAGGCGCTCGTCGAGGCCGTCGGCATGCGGCTCGACGCGGTGGCTGTACTGCTCGATGCCCTCGGCGCCGGCGAACGCGCTCGCCTCGTCGCCGCGCACGAAGCCGCGGAAGCGCAGCAGGCGGGCATAGCTCAGGTCCTCGTCGCGCCAGGTGCCGGGGTAGAGCGCTTCCTTGTAGTCGTCGAAGTGGATCGGCGTGCCCGTCGAGAAGCCGGGATTGAGACGGCCGCCCGAGAGGATGTCGACGGTGGCCAGGTCCTCGGCGAGCCGCAACGGGTTCTCGGCGCCGATCGGCACCACCGCGGTGCCCAGCTCGATGCGCGAGGTGCGCTGCGTCGCCGCCGCGAGCACGGCCACGGGCGACGAGATGCCGAACTGCAGGTGCCGCTGACGCAGCCAGGCCGAGTCGAAACCGAGGCGCTCGCCGAGCTCGATGAGCTCGAGCGTGTCCTCGTGGCCCCGCCGCGGCGCGGCCGGGTCGAACGTGCCGATGGTGAGGAACCCGAGCCTGTGCAGCGTCGCCATGGCCCCAGTCTGTCGCGCGGGCGGGCGCCGGGCTACTGCCGGCCGATCTCCGAGCGCTCGGTGAGCTCGTGCCAGGTGCGGCTGTAGTAGACGAGCGGCGGCGCGGTCTCGGCCGCCGTGGTCTCGGGCAGCCGGGCCTGCAGGGCGTGCACCGCGACGACCGTCGACGAGCCGGCGCGCATGCGGTCGATGACACGGCCGCGGATCCACGTGCGCACGGCCGGGAAGTACGGCTCGCCCGTGATCAGGCGGTCCCAGATGGAGGTGTCGGCGAAGCGGTCGATGCCGCTCGTCGCACCGAGCCGGGCGAGGTCGAGCTGGTCGGCCGAGAGCAGGTGCACGATGAGCGTCTCGGCCTTGGTGATCGTGGCCGTCGCCGACGACTGGTCGGAGATCGAGAACACGAACAGCGGCGGCTCGGCACTGACCGAGAACACCGAGGTGACCGTCATCGCGACCGGGCCGTCGCCGGCGTCGGCGGTGATGAGAGCGGCGCCCGCGGCGTGGTGGCGGAACGCGAACTTGAACTCGTCGGGGCTCAGGCCGCCGAGGGCCGCGGCCTCCTGGTCGCTCTCCAGCCGGTGCACGTGCGCGTGCTCTGCTTCTGACATCAACGCCTCCTTCGGATGCGGGGGCCGTCGTTCAGCTCGGCGGCGGCGTGACATCCTCAGCTTCGACTGTACGTCGCGGCGCGCACAACGCCGTCGCCGGATGCTCCGGTCAGGGCGCGGGGGCCGGGCTCGGCACCGGTGCGCGGTCGTGTGTCGACAGCCCGCGCACGAGGCCCGAGGCCTGGCGCAGCGAGAGCGTCGGCAGATAGGCGCGCACGAGCGCGAGGCCGATCGCCGGCAGCGCGACCGCGTCGGGGTAGGCGATCAGCAGAGGCCTCAGCTCGGGCTGGAACTTGCGCTTGAAGTCGAGCAGGCTGCGGAAGCCGTACACGGGCTCGAGGCGGGTCGAGAGCCCGTCGAGCATCGCGTCGATGGCATCGGCGGATGTCTGCGCCGACCGTGCGAGCGGCGCGGCCGACAGGCTCAGGCGCTCGAGCCCGTCGTTGCGCAGGCGCGCCGCGACCTCGGCGATCGTGAACTCCATCGCGCCGTGCGGAGCGTCGGGGCGGCGGCGCAGCAGGTCGTTGGTGTAGCCGACGAGCACGCCGTCGCGGTGCACCGGCAGCCAGCTCGTGAAGGCGAGGACGCGGTCGTCCGCGTCGACCGTGACCATCAGGCGCACGGCGGGGTCGCGCGCCTCGGCGAGACCGCCGAGGGTGAAGCCCATCTCGGGCAGCTCTTTCGCGGCGACCCATTCCTCGGAGATCGCGACGAGCTGGCGCGCCAGGTGCCACGGCAGCTCGTGGTGTGCGCACCAGATGGCGCGCAGCCCCTCGCGCTGTGCGCGGTTGACCGCCGAGCGCACCTTCTGCTTGCTGCGGCCCGCGAGGTCGAAGGTGTGGGCGTCGATGACGGCCTCCTCGGCGACGGTGCGGGCCTGCCAGCCGAGTCGGGCGAAGACGGGCCGCAGTGCCGCGTCGACGCTGTAGAACACCGGCGTGCGCCCCGCGTCGTCGCAGAACCGTGCGAAGCGCGCGATCGTCGCGGCGGCGTCGGCGGGGCGGCCGATCGGGCCGCCCGACGTCACGGCCACGCGGCCGACGACGCGGTAGGCGACGCCGGCTTCCGGGTCGTCCGGGTCGAACCAGTACGTGTTGCCCGGCCAGGTGGCCATGAACGACAGCCCGTCGCCGCCGAGCAGGACGAGGGCGCGGGCGTGCGCGGCATCCTGCTGCAGCCCGCGCTCGACCGCGTCGCCCCACCGCAGCGGGAAGTCACGGCGCGAGAGCACGAGCGCGACGGCCAGCGCGAGCGGCAACGCGATCGCGAGCACGGCGCCGACCGAGAACTGCACGTCGCGGTACGTGCCGCCGACCTGCGGCCCGAAGACGTCGGCCGGCACGATGCCGAAGAAGAACGCGGCGAGGATGCCGAGGGCCGCGCTCACCGCGGCGCCGAGCCAGACGGCGGCGCGTCGCCCCTGTGCGAGGCCCAGCGCGGCGAGCAGCAGCAGCGCGAGCGGGGCGAGCGAGACGATGAGCTGGCCGGGGCGGTCGCTGTGCGCGGTGCTCAGCTGCTGCACGCACGCCCGGGTCAGTGCGAACAGCTCGCAGCGCGTGGCGCCGGCCTGCGTGTGCACCACGCCGGGGGTGGCGAAGAGCACGCCGATGGGGCCGAGCAGGCCGACGCGGGTGCGCGAGACCAGGGCGATGACGGGGCCGACGGCCGTGATCGCCGTGGCCGTGGCGAGCAGCATCCGCTTCTCATGGCTGCTGCTGCGCGTCCAGCCGGCGCGGCGCGGGGCGCGGTGCAGCAGCAGCCCCAGCCCGAAGCCTGCGGCCGTCGCGACGAGCCGGTAGACGTCGGCGGGCTCGCCCGAGTAGAGCACGAAGACGATCGCGGTGAGGGCGGTGAACGTGCGGATGCGGCGCCGCCACAGCTGCCCCGCGAAGGCGCTCGCCGTGGTGATCGTGCCGAAGACGCCCGCCTGCGGGTCGACGGTCGCGATGCGGTCGATGCTCTGCGCCCACGGCACGTGGCCGAACTCGCCGAGCACGATGAGGCCCGCTCCGACCGTGACGCCCACGACCGAGGTCACGACGAAGGCGAGCGCGGTGCGCCGCCACCCCATGAGCGTCTCGGCGGCGCCGATGAGCACGATCGCGCCGGCGACCGCGAGGCCCAGCTTCACGAGCCCCCCGGCGAAGAACATGCTCGTCACGGGCGCCCACCAGTGCCGCACGGGCTCGTCGGTGCCGAGCACGACCCACAGCCGCTGGCGCAGCAGCGCGTCGGGGCCGCGCGGCCCCGTGGCGAGGGCGACTGCGATGTAGAGCGCGGTCAGGGCGCTGCTGAAGGGATGCCGCCGCAGGTGCGCGCGCAGCGTGGGGCGCGTGCGCGGGGCATCCTTCGACGTCGTCACATCGAGATGATCGCAGGGTCTCTCACGTAATCGACACAGAATCACGGGCATTCGTGGGGTCTGGAGTTGTGTGCTAAACCAAACTAGTCCGGTTTAGTAATTGATGCGCCGAGGCCGGCGCAAGCGGGTAAGCCTGTACGCAAAATAAGCCAAAACCATTGGAATTAGGGCATCTTGCATGTAGCTTGTGGCGCACTAAACCGGATTATTAAGGAGGATGTATGTCCGGATTCCTTGCTGCAAGGGGCCCGCGTCGCTGGGCGTCTCGCACGGCGTTCGCGGGACTCGCCGCCGTCGCCGCGGTCGCGGCGCTGACCGGGGTGTCGGCACCCGCACACGCCGCGACGCCGACCAAGAACGGGCCGCTGTCGGTGGCCTACGTCGAGGTGAACAACGATGACATCGCCAACGTCGGCGACTACACGCTGGCTTCCAACGGCGCCAACGTGTTCGACATCGCCGTCATCTTCGCCGCCAACATCAACTACAGCGGCGGAGCCGCGCAGCTGTACTTCAACCCGCAGGTGCAGGCCGTGCTCGACAACGCGGCGACGGAGATCGCGCCGCTGCAGGCCAAGGGCATCAAGGTGTACCTGTCCATCCTCGGCAACCACCAGGGCGCCGGCGTCTCCAACTTCCCCGACCAGGCCTCCGCGGCCGCATTTGCACAGCAGCTGGCCGATGTCGAGAACCAGTACGGGCTCGACGGCATCGACTTCGACGACGAATACGCCGACTACGGCACCAACGGCACCGGCCAGCCCAATGCGTGGTCGTTCCCCGACCTCGTCCAGGCGCTGCGCAACGACGCGCCGAGCAAGGGCATCTCGCTGTACTACTACGGCCCGGACACCAACTCGCTCTCGTACAACGGCATCAACGTCGGCAGCCTGATCAACTACAGCTACAACGCGATCTACGGCACGTGGAGCGTTCCGAACGTTCCCGGCCTGCCGAACTCGGATCTGTCACCGGCTGCTGTCGACATCCAGAACACCTCAAGTTCCACGGCGGCCAGTCTCGCGAGCCAGACCGTCTCCAGCGGCTATGGGATGTACATGACCTACAACCTGCCCAACGGCGACGACAGCGCCTACGTCTCCTCGTTCACGCAGCAGCTCTACGGCAGCGCTGCGGTCTACACCGACCCGACCACAGGCGTGACCTCAGGTCCTTCGGCGACCGTCACCCGCGCCTCGAACGGCAACTGTCTGACGGCACCCGGCACGGCCGACAGCACGCAGCTGCAGGCGACGTCGTGCAGCGGCAGCGCCGGACAGACCTGGACATTCCCGAGCGACGGCACCGTCCGAAACCAGGGCAAGTGCATGGATGTCCGCAACTCCGGGACGACCTCGGGAACCGTCGTCCAGCTCTACACCTGCAACGGGACTCCCGCGCAGCAGTGGACCTACAACGCGAGCACGAAGACCTACTCGAACTTCGGCCTCTGCCTGGACACGACCTCGTCCGGCCTGCTCGGACTGGGCACGCCCGTCACGGTCCTCGCGACCTGCAGCGGCAGCACCAGTCAGCAGTGGAGCCACCCGTAGCGCATCGATCCGCGGCGGCCGGCCGGGTCGAGAACCCGGTCGGCCGCTGTGGGATGCCTTCACATCGCGCCGAACCTCGGGACCCTCACCCCGTCGGCGCAGAATCACGGCCGTGCGCGCGGCCGAAGACGAGCGTCGCGGTGAACACCACGAGGAAGAGGGCGCCGGCGAGGCCGAAGCCCGCGCGGGCCCCGAAGGCGTCGGCCACCGCGCCGGCCGCCAGGCCGGTGAAGGGGTTCATGCCGGGGATCGCCATGTTCCACAGGCTCATCACTCGGCCGCGCATGTGGGCCGGCGACTCGAGCTGCACGAGCGCGTTCGCGCGTGCGATGAACAGGATGCTGACGCCGCCGATGGCCGCGAGGCCGAGGCCGAACAGCCATTCGGACGGCGCGAGGGCGCTCAGCACGATCGCCGCACCCGTCGCGCCGGCGAGCAACGCGACTGTGCGGAAGCGGGGCGTGCCCGAGCTGTTCGACGCCGCGAGCGCGCCGACGAGCGCGCCGACGCCGAAGACCGCGACGAGCGCGCCGTAGGCGCCGCCGCCCAGCCCGAACACGCGCTGCGTCACGAGTGGCACCGTGACGGAGAGGTTGAAGAGCATGCCCGAGACGGCGGCGAACAGCAGCATCCAGGCCACGTGCGGGTTAGCGGCGACCCAACGGATGCCCGCGGTGAAGCTCGCGCGCTCGCCCGACTTCGCACGCTCCTCGTGGCCCGAGTGCGTGAAGATCAAGACCAGCAGCACGGGGACGAACGTGATCGCATTGAACACGAAGCACGGCACGACGCCCCACGTCGCGAGCAGCGCGCCGCCCGCGGCGGGGCCGAGCACGCGCGAGGCGTTCAGCACGACCTCGTAGAGGCCGACTGTGGCCGGGATCATCTGGGGCCCGACGAGGTCGACGAGATAGACCTGGCGCGCCGGGCCGTCGACGGCGTTGACGATGCCCGTCAGCAGCGCGACGCCATAGAGCACCGGCAGGTTCGTGTGGTCCGCCGCGGTCGTGGCCGCGAGGACGGTGGCGAGCACGAGGTACGCGGACTGGGTCGCCACGAGGAGGACGCGGCGGGACATCCTGTCGATCAGCGTGCCCACGAGCGGCCCCAGCAGCAGCACCGGCACGAGCGAGAGCGCCGTCAGCAGGCCGAGCGCGACGCCGCTGCCCGTCGCGCGCACGACGAGCCACGCCATACCGATCATCTGCGTCGAGGAGCCGGATCCTGAGAAGATCTGGACGATGAACCAGTTGCGGAAGGGGCGGTGTGCGAGCGCTGCACGCGGCCCCGTCGCCTGAGTCGCTGTCATCGTCACTCAGTATGGCGGCGGGGCTGACGCCGCAGCGCCCGTTCGCATGACAAAACCGGTTTAGTTCTCTATCGTCGGGCGCATGCAGCAGTTACGGCGCGAAGGCGGGCCCGAATTCACCTACAACGCACGGCCCGGCATCGGGTCGGTGTCGCCGGCGGCCTTTGCGGTGCACGCCCCCGCGGGCGAGGGCGAGGCGGTGTTCGAGGTGCCGGATGTCGTGGTGCCCGACGGCGGGGCATCCGCTCTCGTGCTGCAGTACGACTGGTTCCCCGTCGCCGGCGAGACGCTCGAGACGCGCTGGGATGCGACGGCCTTCGCGCTCGACGTCGAGTTCGCCGACGGCTCGTGGCTCAGCGACGGCGAACCGCGCGACCAGCACGGCAACGTCGTGACCCCGAGCGGGCAGGCGGACGTGAAGACGGTGTACGTCGACCAGTGGAACCGCAGGAGTGCGGTGCTGCCGGATGCCGCTGCCGGGGGCATCCGCCGCGTCATCGCCCGCGTGCGCCGCGCGCCCGGCCACGACCTCGCCGGCTGGCTTGACGGGGTGCGCATCGCCGCGGCCGCGCCCGCACCCGTAGAGTCGCTCGACCGCGTCGACACGACCCGCGGCACGCAGTCGAGCGACACCTTCTCGCGCGGGAACACCGCGCCGCTCGTCGCCGTGCCGCACGGCGGCGTGTTCGGGCTGCCGATGACGAACGCTTCGGCCGGCAACTGGCCGTACGCGTTCCATGCGCACAACCGCGACGACGGGCGCCCCGCGATCGAGGCGTTCGCGACCTCGCACATTCCGAGCCCGTGGATCGGCGACCGCGGTGTGTTCCAGCTCATGCCGAGCCCTTTGGAAAGTCCTGATCAGGGGCGGAAAGCCCGAGCGCTCGGCTTCGACCGCGAGCGTGAGCGCGCCCGGCCGCACCGCTATGTGGTGGAGCTCGACGGCGGCCTCACGGCGCAGCTGACAGCGGGCGACTTCGCACTCGGCATGCGCTTCACCGGCGACGGCTCGAGCCCGTGGCTCTCGGTCGTCGTCGACCACCTCGGAGACGCGGCGTCGCTCGACGTCACGGACGGCGCTGACGGCATCGAGCTCGACGTCGAGCTGGGCGACGGCCCGGGCCGGCCGCGGCACTTCGTGCACCTGCGACTGCCCGCGGGCGGGCGCACCGCGGTGCGTCTGGAGGGCGACGCCGACGGTGGTCGCGTGACGGGTCACGTGACATATGCCGCGAGCGCCATACATCCGGTTGACGCCCTCATCGGCATCTCGACGATCGACGCGGCGCATGCGCGGACGAACCTCTCGACGGCGGGCGGCTTCGATGCCATGGCCGAGGCGGCCGAGGCGCGCTGGCGCGACAAGCTCGGTGTGCTCGAGCTCGAGGGGGCGAGCGACGACCAGGCGCGCTCGCTCTACTCCGATCTGTACCGCCTGTTCCTCTATCCCAATGCGCACGCCGAGCCGGATGCCGCGACGGGCGGTCTGAGCTATCGCTCCCCCGTCGATGGCGAGCTCCGCACGGGCGGGTACAGCGCGAACAACGGCTTCTGGGACACCTACCGCACCTGCTGGCCCGCGCTCGCACTGCTCACTCCGGGCTCGGCGGGCGAACTGGCGCAGGGCTTCGTGCAGCACTTCGCCGACGGCGGCTGGACGAGCCGGTGGAGCGCGCCCGGCCCGGTCGACTCGATGACCGGCACGACGAGTGACACGGTCTTCGCCGACCTCGCCGCGAGCAGGGTCGACGGCTTCGACCTCGAGACGGCCTACCGCTCGGCCATCGTGAACGCGACCGTTCCCGCCCCGCGCCCCGAGGTCGGGCGCAAGGGCCTGCACCCGGGCATCTGGCGCGGCTTCATCGACACCGGGACGCACGAGGGCATGTCGTGGACCCTCGACAACGCCATCAACGACTGGGGTGTCGCCGTGCTCGCGCGCCGCGTGGCCGAGCGTGAGACGGACGCCGTGCGCCGCGCCCGGCTCGAGACGGAAGCCGAGTACTTCGAGCGCCGCAGCGCGAACTTCCGCAACGTCTTCGCTCCCGAGCTTGGCACCTTCCTCGGCCGCACCAGAGACGGCGCATGGCGTATGCCGGCTGCGGAATACGACCCCACGGTGTGGGGCTTCGACTACACCGAGACCAACGGCTGGGGCACGGCGTACACCGCACCGCACGACGGGGCGGGGCTCGCGGAGCTGCACGGCGGGGAGGCGGCGCTCGGGGCATCCCTCGACCGCTTCTTCGCCACGCCCGAGACGGCCGACCCCGCCACGTGCGGCTCGTACGGCTTCGTCATCCACGAGCAGACCGAGGCGCGGGATGTCCGCATGGGCATGCTCGGCCTGTCGAACCAGCCCGCGCACCACATCCCGTTCTTCTATCTGCACGCCGGCCGCCACGACGACGCGCATCGCATCGTGACCGAGGCCCGCGACCGGCTGTTCGTCGGCTCGGACTTCGGCCAGGGCTTCCCGGGCGACGAGGACAACGGCGAGATGTCGGGCTGGCACCTGTTCGCGAGCCTGGGCCTCTACCCGCTCACGCCCGCGAGCGACACCTTCGTGCTCACGCCCCCGCTGCTGCCGCGCGTCGTCGTGCGACCCGAGGGCGGTGGCGAGCTCGTCATCACGGCCACGAACGCCGGGGCTCCGTACGTCGCGGGCGTGCGCTGGAACGGCGAGCCATGGCACGACGTGTCGATCCCGCGCAGCGCGCTGCGCGCGGGCGGCCTGCTCGAGTTCGAGCTCGCGCACGCGCCCCAGGGCTGGGCGGCTGCGAGCCGGCCGGCCTCGGCATCCCGCCTGCACGGCTTCACGGCCCCGCCGCGCGACCTGCTCGCCCGCGTGCCCGGCGGCCCCGCCGACGACCTCGGCGCCCACCCGATGGTGCTCGCCGCCGGAGAGTCCGTCGAGCTGTCGCTCGAGCCTCCGTCTCGCCCGGGCCTCCTCTACACGGTAAGCCTCGCATCGCCAGTGCTTGCGGCGTGGCGTCTCGAAGGCCTGACGGCTGACGGTCGCGTGGTCCCGCTCGACAGCCGAGCCGAGGAGGGTTTCGAGCGGCCGGGGCAGCTGCGACCGTTCCGCTGTTCGGGAGAGCCCGTCGTTGGAGCATCCGATCTCGTCACCATTCGCTTCACTGCCGACAGCTCGCTCACGCTGGCCCAGCTCGAAGTCTTCGCCTGACGGTATGGCGGCCCGCGACCCGAGTGCGAACCGTCGCACTCCGGCACCGATTCACGAAGGAGCGGACACTGATGACCGCACCCGCACAGGCTGCTGACGGTGTAGACACGTTCCCGCGAGTCCGATTCGCGATGACGAGGTGCATCTCAACGCTCATCCGCTTCACCGGAGTTCAGTTCTGGGGCCTGATGGCGCTGCGCTTCCTTACCGCGCTCGTGCCTACGGGGCTCGTCTACCTGCAGACACACGGTCCGACTGTGGCACAGCAGTATGGGCTGGGGATCCTGCTCGCACTGCTCGGCTCGATGTTCCTCGTCGAGGGCGTGCTCGGGCAGCTGACGGTGCCGATGCAGTTGAGCGCCTTCGACCTCATGCGGGGGCGCCTACATCAGATGTACCAGGACGCGATCGCCCGTTGGCCCGGCATGGGGATGCACGAGTCGCCGGAGCTCATCTCGCGCAAGACCCAGGCAAAGCAGGCGATGGACCAGTCTGCGCAGCTCGTCTGGTCTTTCATGACACTTCTGCAGTCGGCGGTAGGGCTCGTCCCGATGCTCGGTCTTGCACTGACAGTCGGACGTTGGTTCCCGGTCATCCTGGTCGTCGGCATGGTGCCCTCGATGTATGTGCAGCTGAAGTTCGACCGGCTCATGTGGCGGCTCGAGGAGAACTTCTCGGGAATGCGGCAGCGCATCGACGCCATCTCAAATGTGGCTATGGAGGCCGAGTTTGCGAAGGACCTGCGCATCTTCCGGATGCAGCAGTGGGCCCCCCGCCAGTGGTTCCTCGATCAGTTCCGTGTCCTCGGGCGGGTCAATAGCCTGCGTTATCGCGCGGGCTGGTACCTCACAGGAACGCAACTGGTCCCCGCGGCCGCCTCGGTCGTTGCGTGCGCCGTGTACATGGATCCCGCGCGACCGTACTCGATCGTGCTCGTGCTGGGCGTGCTCATGAACGTGGGGAACATGTTCTGGGGCGTCGTCAACGGGGTGAATCAGCTGGCCGCCTTCCAAGCGCCCTGCACATCGCTCATGTCTTTCGTCCTCGCTCGCCCGAAGGCGCCCGAGCCACGCGCAGACGTCGTCGACCCGGGTAATGCCGTCGAACTGTTGGGTGTCTGCTACCGCTACCCGGCAGCAGAGGCCGACGTGCTGCACGGCGTCGAGGGCGTCATCCGACGTGGTGGCATGACCTGCATCGTCGGTCCGAACGGCGCGGGGAAGTCGACCCTTGTGAAGATCCTGACGGGGCTCTACGAACCGACCGGCGGAGCGGTACGGCAGAGCACCGGGCCGCGGCTGTCGATGGCTGTGATGAACCAAGACTTCGCCAAGTTCCCGCTGAGCATCCGCGAGAACCTCGCCTGCGGCGACCCGGAGCTCGAGAACGAGGAGGAGGCGATGCTCGCCGAGCTCGACCGCGTCGGCCTCTCCGAACTGC
The DNA here is from genome assembly GCA_009780695.1 of Microbacteriaceae bacterium. Classification (GTDB taxonomy): domain Bacteria; phylum Actinomycetota; class Actinomycetes; order Actinomycetales; family Microbacteriaceae; genus Gryllotalpicola. The sequence continues at coordinate 237,595 of WQZN01000001.1, read as the reverse complement.
GCACGGCGAGATCGACGAACGTCCTGCGACCCAAGACCAGCAGGGTCACCTTCTCGGGCGTCGTGTTCGGCGGGAAGACCACGAGAGACGAGCGCGGTGTGCTGAGCGGCCTCGACTCCTATCTCTACATCGACGCGGATGGGAACGGCACGGACCTCTCGGGCGGCCAGTGGCAGCGGCTCGCAATCGCCCGCACGATCCTGCACGCCCGCCGCAGCGAGATCGCCTTGTTCGACGAGCCGACCTCGGCCCTCGACCCGTACGCCGAATCGGACCTACTCGATCACATCGAAGGCTCTCTGCGGGGCGGCACGCTGGTGCTCGTGACACATCGCCTCTCGCATGCGGCCCGCGCTGACCGGGTGATCGTCGTCGAGCACGGCCGCATCACCTCGGCCGGCTCGCCCGCGGAGGTGTACCGCTCGAGCGAGTGGTACCGGGAAGCCTTCGACCTGCAGGCGGCCGGCTATCGCGTTCACAAGAACGGCTAGCTGCGGTCGCGGAACAGGGAGCGGTGGCCCGTCAGCTATATCGGTTTATTATGGCGACATCACGCGGACAGTGCTGCCCGTGAGGACAGGAGAAACGGATGTCTCTCGCCCCGAAGTCGCACCGGGTCGTCGTCTACCACCAAACGCATCGGATCGGCGGGCATCAGGTTCCGGTTGCGTCACTCGCCCGTCACGGGGCGACGCATCTGATCGTTGCCGCAGTGCACATTGGCGACGACCGCCGGGTCGTGGTGAACGATCACGAGCACACCCACCCGTATCACGACGGTCTCTGGCGAGAGGTCGCTGGCGTTCAGGATTCCGGTCTGCCCGTCCTCGCGATGGTGGGCGGCTGGGCCCCTGGAACGATCGACAAGCTCGACGGGGCGATGTTCCGCGAGTTCTATCCGCTGCTTCGCGACTTCCTGCGCGAGCATCGCTTCGACGGCATCGACATCGACGTTGAGCAGCCGATGTCGCTCGACGGCGTGACCGGCCTGATCGACGCCGTCCGAGCCGATTTCGGCCCGGATTTCCTCGTCGTGCTGGCACCCGTCGGCACTGCCCTCAGCGGTGGCGAAAACCTCTCGGGCTTCGACTACGACGAGCTGTATCGCCGCCGCGGTGATGAGATCGACTTCGTCAACGTGCAGTTTTACAGCGGCTACGGCTCCCTCGCGACGGCCGCCGGCTACGACGAGATCGTCGCGCGCGGCGTGTATCCGCCTGACAAGTTGGTCGCAGGTGTCATCGGTCATCCCGAGGACGGCGCGGGCTGGGTCGACCCGTATGAGGTCGCGCGCACTGTGAAAGAACTCGGGTCCCGCTACCCCAACTTCGGCGGCGTAGACGTCTGGGAATACTTTCGGGCCCTGCCGGGTGGTCGCGATGCGCCGTGGCGGTGGGTCGACGAGATGAGCGGCGCGCTCGCGCTCGCGTCCCGCTGAGCGCACCCCGCCCGCCCGGCCGATGCCGCGCGATGCCGAGCTTGCCCGCCGCGCTTGACACGAGCGCCGAATGTCGTGTTAATACTGCTATCAACTAAATCGGTTTATTAGACTTCTCGGAGCGCAAGGAGGCGATCTGATGTCGGCACCAAACACCGCCGTGCTCTATGCCGGAGCCCCGGAACCGGGCGCCGCGCGAGCGAGCGTTCCCCGAGGTCGGCGCACCCGACGCAACGGTGGCAACCTCGCCTACTTGGGCAAGCGCCTCGCGACTTACGCAGTCATCGCCTTTGTCAGCCTCTTCGCGAGCTTCATCTTGCCGCGCCTCGTTCCGGGAAACCCTGCTGAGCAGATGATCCAGCAGATCATCGCGCAGACCCACGCTCAGCCGAGTCCCTACGTCCGCCAACAGATCTACGACCGCTACGGCGACCCGCACCAGAACCTGTTCGTCGCCTTCTTCAACTATCTGGTCCAGACGCTGCACGGTGACTTCGGCCGCTCGATCCAGTACTACCCGCTGCCGGTGTCCTCGATCATCTCGCAGGCGTTGCCCTGGACGCTGTACCTCGCGCTCGTCTCCACCATCATCGGCTGGCTGATCGGCACCTACCTCGGCGCGCGTCTCGGTTGGAAGCCGGGCCGCCGTCTCGACAGCATCCTCACGCCGTTCTCGATGTTCTTCTCCTCGATACCCGCGTTCTGGCTTGGCCTGCTGCTCGTCTGGTACGTGAGCTACAAGAACGGATGGATGCCCAACGAAGGCGCATATAACGAGGCGCTCGGCAAGCCCGACATCTTCAACCCGATCTTCCTGTTGAGCGTCGTGTGGTACTCGGTGCTTCCGATGGTGACGCTCGTGATCGTCGGGTTCTCCAACTGGATGTTCACCATGCGCAACATGATGATCACGACCGTCAACGAGGACTATGTCCAGCTCGCCCGCGCGAAGGGCTTGCGCCCGGCCGCGGTGCGTAATCACTATGCGGCCCGCAACGCCCTGCTGCCGAACTTCACCGGGCTCGCCCAGTCGATCGGCGGGTCATTGACCGCGGTCATCCTGGCCGAGTCGGTGTTCATCTACCCAGGCATCGGCACCTTGCTCTCGCAGGCCCAGGGCACCCGCGACTACCCGGTGATGCAGGCCGTGATGCTGATGATCATTGCCTTCACGCTCGTGTTCAACTTCCTGGCCGACTCGGTGTATGTCCTGCTCGACCCCCGCACGAAGGAGCTGTGATGCTGAAGCGTTTCCTCAGCCTCGGCAAGGTTCAGGTCGGGCTCGTCATCCTCGGGGTGTTTGTCCTGGTGGCTATCATCGGTGAGCCGTTCTCGACCCTGGTGCTGCACCTGGGCCCCTACGACTACGACCACAGCGCTCTCGGTCAGCCGCCGAGCGCCCGGCATTTGCTTGGAACCACGAGCACCGGCCAGGACGTGCTGGTCTGGCTCCTCTACGGCACCCGCAACTCGATCTTGGTCGGCCTCGGGAGCGCCGTCGTCGGCATCGCTTGCACCGTGCTCGTCGGCCTCACAGGCGGCTTCATCGGCGGCTGGACGGATCGGGTCCTCAACGCCGTGACCTTGATCTTCCAGAACGTCCCGTCGTTCGCTGTTCTGTTCATCGTCGCCGGCTTCCTCGGCAACGCGAACTGGATCATGGTCTCCCTGATCATCGGATTTTTCGAGTGGCCGGGCGGCGCGCGTGCCGTGCGGGCTCAGGCGATGTCTCTGCGCGGCCGCGACTTCGCCACGGCGCTGCGGACGGTCGGGGAATCCCGTTGGCGCATCGTCCTGTCGGAAGTGCTGCCCCACCTTTCCGGTGTCGTCTCCCCCATGTTCCTGCGCCTCATCGCCGCAGGCATCGGGCAGCAGGCGGCGATCGCGTTCCTCGGTATCGGCAGTGCGACCGACCCCAGCTGGGGTCTGATGATCAGCTACGCCACGAACCAGAACGCCCTCTTCAACGGGTTGTGGTGGTGGTTCGTGCCGCCGGGGCTCTGCCTGGCTCTCATCGGCCTCTCGACCACCATGCTCAACTTCGGGCTCGACGAGGTGTCGAACCCGACCCTTTCGACGAAGCGGATGCGTCTGATGAACGCATTCCTCAAAAGTCAGGCGAGAGTGCGCGCCAGTCAGAAGACCTCAGCACGCGGGGAGGTTGCGGCATGACCACGATGACGGAAGCCGAATCCACCGAGTCTCGCTCCGAGACACCCCACGAGGCCCCGACCCGTAGGCCCCTCCTCGAGGTGCGCGGCCTGTGCGTCGACTACATCACCGAGCGCGGCAACGTCCGCGCCTGCGATGACATCACGCTCACGTTGCACCGCGGTGAGATCCTTGGGATCGCCGGTGAGTCCGCGTCCGGCAAGTCCACACTGCTCGCGGCGCTCGGTCGTCTGCAACGTCCGCCGGCCGTGACGAGCGCGGGCTCCGTGCTACTGCACCACGAGATCGGCTCGGCAGCGGTCGACCTGGCCCAACTCAGTGAGAACGAGCTCGCCGCCTATCGATGGGTCGACATCTCGATCGTCATGCAGAGCGCGATGGCCTGCCTCAACCCCGTCATGCGCCTCGGCTCCCAGTTCACCGACGTGATCCGCGAGCACATGCCTGCTGTCGGCAAGGGTGAAGCACGCGAGCGCGCTGCCGAACTGCTTCAGATGGTCGGCATCCCCAGTCACCGCTTGGACGCGTACCCGCATGAGCTCTCCGGTGGCATGCAGCAGCGCGCGCTCATCGCACTGTCGCTCGCGTGCGAGCCGCAGCTCGTCCTCATGGACGAGCCGACCACCGCGGTCGACGTCGTGATGCAACGGCAGATCCTCACCCAGATCCTGCGCCTTCAAGAGCGCCTCGGCTTCGCCATCGCATTCGTGACGCATGACCTGTCGCTGCTGCTGGAGATCTCCGACCAGATCGCGATCATGTACGGCGGGAAGATTGTTGAGATCGGCACCGCCGAGCAGCTCTACCGCGCGCCGCGCCACCCGTACACGCAAGGGTTGCGCCAGGCGTTCCCGCCCCTCAGCGAGCCGGTACGGCGATTGTCCGGCATCCCCGGCTCGCCCCCCGACCTGCTCAACCTGCCGCGGGGCTGCGCCTTCGCGCCCCGGTGCCCCAAGCGCATCGCGCGATGCGATACGGAGCTCCCGCCGCTTCTCGAGGTGCCGGGCGGGAAGGTGGCTTGCCACCTGTCCACGCCCGAGAACCCGAATGGCGCGATCGGCGCAACGGCGCATACCCCGCAGGAGCAGGAGGGCAGTGACGGCTACGAAGTCATGGCCGCGGAAGAGCTGGCACACGATGTGAAGGAAGGTGACGCGGCATGACCACGAGGACGGATGCCGGGCAGAAGCCCATCGCCGACCACGTCGACCGGACGCCGATCCTCGAGGTGCGAGATCTCGAGGTGCACCTGCGTGCTCCAGGCGGGCGCCGCACAGTGCGAGCCGTCGACGGCGCCTCGCTCGCGCTGCACGCCGGTGAGATCACCGCCCTGGTCGGCGAGAGCGGCTCGGGGAAGACCACCATCGCCCGCGTGCTGTCCCTCGTGTACAAGCCGACCGGAGGCAGCCTGCTGTACGACGGCAAGCCCGTGAAATACGGGCACCGCGCCGAGCGCGCCTACTACAGCAACGTGCAGCTCATCTTCCAGGACCCCTTCGCGTCGCTCAACGCGCTGAAGAAGGTCAGCTACATCCTTGGCCGAGCCCTGCGTATCCACCGCATCGCGAGCGGTCCCCGTGCCGTCCGCGCCAAGGTGCTCGAACTGCTGGGGCTCGTCAACCTCACACCGGGCGAGTCGTTCGTCGACCGCTACCCGACCGACATGTCGGGCGGCCAGCGACAGCGCATCGCCATTGCCCGTTCGCTGGCGATGAATCCCCGGGTGCTTCTAGCCGACGAGCCCACTTCGATGCTCGATGCCTCGATCCGTATCGGCGTGCTCAACCTGCTCGATCGCCTGCGCCGAGAGCATCAGCTCGCTGTTCTCTACATCACCCACGACATCGCGAGCGCACGATACCTGGCGGACCGTGTCAACGTGATGTTCGGCGGGAAGATCGTCGAGTACGGCGATGCGGAGGACGTGATCGCCAACCCCAAGCACCCGTACACCCGTCAGCTGATCAGCGCTGCGCCTGACCCGGCCCGATACAAGGGCTCCGGCCACGAGATCATCACCGACATCAGCGATGCCAGCCCTATCGACAACACCGTCGAGTACATGGGCTGTCGATTCGCCGCGCGCTGCCCCGTGGCCCTGCCGAAGTGCACCACGCAGCAGCCGCCCTATTTCGTATCCGGCACGCGGGCGACAGCGTGCTGGCGCGCCGAGGACGATCCGTCGTTCTCGGAAACCACACCCCAGTCCACCGCAACACATTCTGGGGCCGGCGATGAAGCCACGCCCCCCTCGCAGAAGGAGCACGTCTCACATGACTCAACTGAGTAGGAGGACCTTCCTCGCGCTCACCGGTGTCGCCGGATTGACCGCTGCCACGCTCAGCGGCTGCACAAGCCTTGGCGCCGTGACCGGCAACACGACGGGGGCCGCGAAGAACGGCATCCTGACCATCGGCGCCGCCATCAACAACGGCAACACCTTTCCACAGAACTACAACGTCTACGGCGGCGGCAACTCGGCCCCCGGCTCCGGCTTGTTCTGGGAGACGCTGTTCCGCGTCAGCCAGGACGACGGCGGCAAGCTCGTCCCGAACCTGGCGGAGTCCGTCGCCTTCAGCTCCGACGGCCGCACCGCGACCTACACGCTGCGCAAGGGCGTGAAATGGAGCGACGGCGAGGACTTCAACGCTGACGACGTCGTGTTTAGCTACAACTTCATCTTCGGAACCCCCGGCCCGCCGGACGCGGCGGACCCGTCGAAGACGCCGTTCCTCAACAAAGCCGTGTACAAGACGGATGACTACACGGTGGTCGTCCCCTACAACAACCCGAACTTCCAAGAGGACACCAACCTGTCGCTGTACTGGGTGATCGTCCCAGAGCACATCTACGGCAAGCAGGGCGATGTCAGCAAGTACGTTGACCCGAAGCCCGTCGGCACCGGCCCCGGCAAGGTGAAGAGCTTCACCAACGAGCGCATCGAGATCGAGATCCGTGACGACTACTGGGGTGGAAAGTCGCACGGCGTCAAGAGCGTCGTCATCGTTCCCCAGGGCACGGTCGGGAACATCCAGTCGCAGATCTCGAAAGCCAAGGTCGACTGGTCCGATGGCGGTGGTCAGGGCGTGCTCACCACCTTCCTGAAGCAGTCGAAGGACAACGGCTACAGCTTCTGGCCGGACGGCTCGCAGCGCGGTGTCCAGTTCTACGTGAACGTGGCGCCGATGGACGACGTCAATGTGCGCAAGGCGCTCCGTGCCGCGATCGACTACAACGCGGTCGTGCAGGCCCTCGGCACCGGTTTCACGGTGCCGTCCACCACGGGCCTTGACACCACGCTGTACAGCAAGCTCATCATCAGTGGCTACGACAAGCCGGCTGCGCAGGACGCTTCCGCCGCAAAGCAGGCCCTGACGGACGGCGGGTGGACGGTCACGGGCGGCAACCTGACAAAAGACGGCAAGTCCTATCCGCTGGCTCTCGCCGTCGACCTCGGCCAGCCGGACGACGTCACCGTCGCGCCGCTCCTGATCGCCGCCTGGAAGAGCGCGCTCGGCATCACCGTCACGCAGCAGTCGATGGCAGACGCGGTGTTCCAACAGGACCAGCTGGCCAACCAGAAGTACACGATGGCGTTGTGGAACACGAACCTGAACGGTTCGCCGTACAACGCCTATGAGGCATACAGCCAGGTCAACCTCGGCGCGACCGAGCAGAAGAACGGCTACGGCAACCAAGGCCGCTGGAAATGCCCGAACGATGTCGACGCCGCGATCAGCACACTGCAGTCGACCCCGCCGGCGAACCAGTCGGCCATCATGGCACCGCTCGCTGTCATCCAGCAGGCCGTTGTCGACCAGGCGCCGTTCGTTGCGCTGTGGCCCGGCGGCGGTGGCGAAATGTACACCACGACGAACTGGAAGGGCTGGCCGAAGCCCGGCTCGTCTGGCTTCGCCCCGCGCACCAGCGGGTACAACAACATCAACCAGACGCTGCTCGCACTGACGCCGGCCTGAGCCCGGCGCATCTGACGGGGTCCCCATCGCACTTCGTGTGCGATGGGGACCCCGTTGCCATGATGAGGCCGTTGTACCCCAGAGGCCGCGAGCCGAAAGGGTCAGCGGTGCCGCGGCGACATTCTCACGAGCGGCCGTGCGGCGGCGCCGTGCTCTCGCGCACGGACAGCTTGGGCACGGGCCCCGCCATACTCGGCACTGGCTCGTCGCTGTCGAGCTGGTCGAGCAGAGCACGCGCTGCGAGCTCGCCGAGTTCCACCGTGTCACGCGTCAGCGTTGTGATCGAGGGTCGCACGAGCCGTACCATCAGCGAGTCGTCGAACGAAGCGATCGACAGCTCACCAGGCACCGCGACGCCCATCTCATCGGCGACGCGGAGACCTGCGAGCGCCATCACATCGCTGTCGTAGACGATGGCGGTGGGGCGCGATTTCCCGGCGAGCAGGGTGCGGGTCTCGGAGGCGGCGGCGTCCGCGCTGTAGTCGGTCGCGGCGCTGCGCACCCACTCGAGGTCGAATTGCTCTGCGCAGTCCTTGAGGGTCGCCATGCGCAGTGCCGTGTGCTCGAATTCGGCCGTGCCCGCGACGTGAGCGATGCGTCGGTGGCCGAGCGCCGCGATGTAGCCGAAGAGCGTGTTGGCGGCCTCGATGTCATCGACCCAGATCGTCGGGATCTCCGTCTCGCGCGAGGGGTGGCTGCCGATTTGGACCGCGGGCATGCCGAGCTCGACGAGCAGCTTGCTGCGCGGGTCGTTCATGCGGGGGTCGATCACGATCACGCCGTCGACCCGGTGTGCGTGCCACCACTCCCGATAGGTGTCGAGCTCCTCGTCGAGGTCCGAGACCACGAGCATGTGCAGCGCCGTGCGTGATGGCGAGAGGCCGAGTTCGATGCCCGAGAGCAACTCAGGGAAGAAGGTTTCGGTTCCGAGAATGCGCGCCGGACGGTTCAGCACGAAGCCGATCACACCCGCCCGCGACTGGCCCAGTGCCTGAGCCGCGCTGTTCGGGCGCCAGTTGAGCTCGCCGGCGATTGCAAGGATGCGCTGCCGTGTCTCAGCGCTCACGCCCGGACGGCCATTGAGGGCAAACGAGACCGCGCCCTTCGACACGCCGGCCTTGCGGGCGATGTCGCCGATGGTGGGGCGCTTGGGTTGCGGGGCCACGGGTGCCTCTCAAGTTGACTATATCGATTTAGCTCACCAGGCTATCGCCTCGCGGGGAGCACGACAACGGGTGCCGTGATCTGGTGGCGAGACTCCGTGACCTCTCAGATGCACCCGCGCTCATTCGCTGAACCGGTCAATTCGCACTTGCGCAATGCGCGGTCACCCATGAGTATGGATAAATCACTATATCGGTTTAGTGACGGGGAACTAAGGAATTGACGGCAGCGATGGCTGGATTGCTCGAAGATGCTCGACCCGATCGCCTGGGCGGATGCTTCCGCGCATGAGATTCGGCGTCAACTACACCCCGTCCGCCGGCTGGTTCCACTCGTGGCTCGACTTCAGTGCGGAGGCCGCGCGCCGTGACCTCGAGGGCGTCGCTTCCCTCGGGGTCGATCACGTCCGCGTGTTCCCGCTGTGGGGTGTGGTGCAGCCGAATCGTGGAATCATCCGGCGGGCGGCCCTCGACGACGTCGGCGCGCTGATCGACGTGGCCGGCGAGTTCGGACTCGATGTGAATGTGGATGCCATCCAGGGCCACCTGTCGAGCTTCGACTTCCTGCCGGCCTGGCTCGCGACGTGGCACCGGCGCAACATGTTCACCGACCCGGATGTCCTCGAGGGCGAGGAGCAGTACGTGCGCGCCCTCGGCGCGCTGCTGGCATCCCGCCCGAACGTCGTCGGCCTCACGCTCGGCAACGAGCTGAACCAGTTCGCGGCAGCGCCGCACCCCGACCCGCACCCCGTCACCGCGCCGCAGGCCCACGCCTGGCTCGAGCGGATGACGGCGGCGGCGCGCGAGACCGCGAGCGGGCTCATCACGCACTCGATGTACGACGCCGCCTGGTACGACGACACGCAGCCGTTCGGCCCGGCGCATGCCGCCGAGCACGGCGACGCGACGATCGTGCACTCGTGGGTGTTCAACGGCGCGGCGCAGCGCTACGGCGCTCTCGCACCGGGCTCGGTGCGCCACGCCGAGTACCTCCTGCAGCTCGCCGCCGCGTGGAATCTTCACGCGACGCGGCCGGTGTGGCTGCAGGAGGTCGGCGCGCCGACCAACGTCGTGCCCGTGGCCGACGCCCCCGACTTCCTCGAGGCGACCATGCGCCACGCGGCTCGTGTCCAGCACCTCTGGGGCATCACCTGGTGGTGCTCGCACGACGTCTCCCGTGGCCTCGCCGACTTCCCCGAGCTCGAGTACGACCTCGGGCTCATCGCCAATGACGGCACCCTCAAGCCGACCGGGCGACGTTTCGCTCGCGTGGTCGCCGAGCTGCGCGCCGCGGCGGCGGCGAGCTCGGGCGGTGCCGGGAATGCCGCGGCGCCGGAATCCGCCGCCCTCGTTCTCGACGACACGGCCGACGGCTACCGCGTGAGCTGCGCTCCCGGCGGAGACTTCTATGAGGCGTGGCTGCGCGCCGCCGGCACCGGAGCCGACGGCTCCGGTCCGCAGGTCGTGCTCGCCTCGCGTGCCGGCGACGAGGCATCCCTCGCGGCCCGCGGCATCACGCGCCTGCTCGCGGCCCGCGACCCCGACGTCGCGCCCGCCGCCTGACCTGAACCGCCTACCACCAGCTGCACGCAGAGAAGACAGTCATGCACGACGACATCCCCCTGACCGTAGGCCGCGCGACCCGCGTGCTGACCGAGCGCATCAAGCCCGCGATCTACGCGCTGCGCGTGCCGCTGACCGTCGAGGCGCACGAGCTGCCCGGTGAGCCGATCGCGCCGACCGAGGGCCTCGCGCTCGACTTCGCGCCCTACGAGGTCGGCAGCCCGTGGGGCGCCGCGTGGGGCACGACCTGGTTCCGGCTGACCGGCGAGATCCCGGCCGAGTGGGCGGGCCGCCGCGTCGAGGCCGTCGTCGACCTCGGCTTCGACCAGAACATGACGGGTTTCCAGTGCGAGGGCCTGGTCTACCTCCCCGGCGGCAGCCCGCTGAAGTCGCTCAACCCGCGCAACCAGTGGGTGCGAGTGGCGGATGCCGCGACAGCCGGCGACCCCGTCGAGCTGTTCGTCGAGGCCGCCTCGAACCCCGTGCTGCTCGACTACCACCCCTTCCTGCCGACGCAGGAGGGCGACATCCTCACCTCGTCCCCGCGCAGGCTCTACACGACGCGCGCCTTCGACCTCGCGGTCTTCGACGAGCAGGTCTTCGAGCTCGCCCTCGACGTCGAGGTGCTGCTCGAGCTGCAGGCCGAGCTGCCCGAGTCCGGGCCGCGCCGCATGAGGGTGCTGCAGGCGCTCGACGACGCGCTCGACCTGCTCGACCTGCAGCGCATCTCGGAGACGGCGGCGGATGCCCGAGCCGCGCTCGCCGCGGTGCTCGAGTCCCCCGCCGAGGCGTCGGCCCACGAGGTCTCGGCCATCGGCCACGCGCACATCGACTCGGCGTGGCTGTGGCCGCTGCGCGAGACGATCCGCAAGGTCGCGCGCACGACCTCGTCGATGACGACGCTCATCGACGAGCAGCCGGAGTTCAGCTACGGCATGTCGAGCGCTCAGCAGTACAAGTGGGTCAAGCAGCACCGCCCCGAGGTGTACGCGCGGATCAAGGACGCCGTCGCCGCCGGCCGCTTCGTGCCGCTCGGCGGCATGTGGGTCGAGTCCGACACCGTCATGCCGACCGGCGAGGCGATCGCGCGCCAGTTCCTCTACGGCCAGTCGTTCTTCCGCTCCGAGTTCGGCGTGACGTGCAAGGGCGTCTGGCTGCCCGACAGCTTCGGGTACTCCCCGCAGCTGCCGCAGCTCATGAAGCGCGCGGGCTTCGAGTGGTTCTTCACGCAGAAGATCTCGTGGAACCAGGTCAACCGCTTCCCGCACCACACCTTCTCGTGGGAGGGCATCGACGGCTCGCGCATCTTCAGCCACTTCCCGCCGATGGACACCTACAACTCGCAGCTCTCGGGCTCCGAGCTCGCCCGTGCGACCCGCCAGTTCAAGGAATCGCGCAAGGCCTCGCACTCGATCGCGCCCGTCGGCTGGGGTGACGGCGGTGGCGGCACGACCCGCGAGATGACGGGCAAGGCGCGGCGCACGGCAGACCTCGAGGGCAGCGCCCGCGTGCGCTGGGAGCACCCCGACGCGTTCTTCGAGAAGGCCCAGGCCGAGCTGCCGCACCCGCCCGTGTGGGTCGGTGAGCTCTACCTCGAGCTGCACCGGGCGACCCTCACGAGCCAGCACAAGACCAAGCAGGGCAACCGCCGCGGCGAGCATCTGCTGATCGAGGCCGAGCTGTGGGCGGCGACCGCGGCGGTGCGGGCCGGGGATGCCGGCTTCGAGTACCCCTACGACGAGCTCGACGAGCTGTGGGAGCTGCTGCTGCTGCACCAGTTCCACGACATCCTGCCCGGCACCTCGATCGCGTGGGTGCACCGCGAGGCCGTCGCCAACTTCGCGCGGGTCACCGACGGCGCCGAGGCGATCATCGCCCGCGCGCTCGACGCGCTCGCGGGCACCGGCAGCTCGCCGCTCGTGTTCAACGCGGCGCCGTTCGCGCGCGCCGGCGTGCCCGGGCTCGGTGCGGGTGAGGCCGTCGGGGCCGCGACACCCGTCATGGTCACGCGCGACGAGCGTGGAGTCACGCTGCGCAACGAGCTCGTCGAGGTCGTGATCTCGGCGGAGGGCCTGATCACGAGCGCGATCGATCTCGCCACGGGCCGCGACGCCATCGCGCCGGGCGGCGAGGCGAACCTGCTGCAGCTGCACCAGGACTTCCCGAACATGTGGGACGCGTGGGACGTCGACCGCTATTACCGCAACCGCGTCGACGACCTGCGCGCGCTCGACGCGCTCACGGTCAGCGAGGACGCGGAAGGCGTGCACGTCCGCATCGAGCGCTCGTTCTCGAGCTCGCGCGTGAGCCAGGTGCTCACCCTCGAGCCCGGCTCGCGCGTGCTGCGCATCGAGCAGAGCACCGACTGGCACGAGACCGAGAAGTTCTTGAAGGTCGCCTTCCCGCTCGACGTGCGCGCCGAGCACACCGCCGCCGAGACCCAGTTCGGCTACTACAAGCGGGTCACCCACACGAACACCAGCTGGGAGGCGGCGAAGTTCGAGACCTCGATGCACCGCTTCGTGCTCGCGCAGGAACCGGGCTTCGGCGTCGCGCTCGTGACCGACTCGACCTACGGCTACGACATGACGCGCGACGCGGACGAGGGCGACGTGACCACGACGCTGCGCCTCTCGCTGCTGCGGGCCCCCCGCTTCCCCGACCCCGAGACCGACCAGGGTGTGCAGACCCACGCCTACGGCATGGTCATCGGCACCGACGCGCTCGGTGCGACCGAGGCGGGCATCGCGCTGAACACGGCGTCGCGTGCCCGCCTCGGGGCGGGGTCGGTGGAGCCGCTCGCGGCGGTCGCCGGCGACGGCATCCTCATCTCCTCCGTCAAGCTCGCGCACGACCGCTCGGGCGACCTGATCGTGCGCGTCTACGAGGCGCAGGGGCGCCGCGCGAGCGGCGTCGTCAGCGTCGGGGCGCCGTTCGGTGCGGGTCGCGCGGTCTCGCTGATCGAGGACGAAGCGGGTGAGGATGCCGCGCGCGGCGGCGCCGCGGTCGAGGTGGCCCTCACGCCGTTCGAGGTGCGCACCCTGCGCTTCAGCCGCGTCTGACCGTCGGGCACTTTTTCTACTGGCGGGCATAGCCGGCACGGCCGTGCCATATGCCCCACAGTAGGAAAAGCGCCCGACGGGCGCGCGGCCGAGCCGCTGCGAGCCGCTGCTATGCAAGCCCCAGGGTGGCCGCGAGTCGAAGTACCTCGCCGTGGGCGGAGTCAGTGTCGTCCGCGGCGAGCCAGGTGATCGCGTCCGGAACCCACATGTGGTGCACTGCGGTGATCCGTTCGCCACCCACGGGGGACGTCGGCGCCCCGACGACGCGCACCGAGCAGAGCGCGTATGTCCACCAGTAGACGGGGTGTGGGACGTGCGGCAGGTAAGGCCGGTCCAGCCGACTGGTGGCGATGTGGCTGAAGAAGAAGCTCGGTTCGCTCGTCGGCGCCACCCCCGCTTCCTCCAGAAGCTCCCTGCGCGCCGCCGTCTCTGCGTCTTCGTATGCCTCGAGGCGGCCGCCGGGAAGGAAACGCCACCATTCCTCGGACTCGCACACCGTGACGAGTCCCGGTTCTGGCTGAGCGATCAGATGAACTCGATGGATCAGGGACGGATCGGGCGCAGCAAGGGTGCCGACGATGTCGGCATCGGCATAGGGCACATAACGACGCCGGAACAGGTCGTCGAAGCCTGCCGGGGGTTGCGGGATCGGCCGGTCCGTCATGCAAGGACGATATCGGTGCCCACCCCGTGACATCGCGTGCTTGACCCCCGCGTGGGGGCGAGGCTTAGCATCGGGAATTGGAAACGTTTCCAAATGTGCGTCTCCACCCCACGGCTCCATCCCGCTTCGAAGGAGAACCATCGATGTTGAGCAGAAGAACCCTCTTGAAAGCCGGCCTCGGCGCAGCAGGCGGCGCCGCCCTCTGGGGGGCCGCGACCGATGCGGCGCTGGCCTCGCCGACGTGGCCTCCGGCCCAGGGCGGCACCAACAACGCCGCACGTGCGCTCGAATCCTGGTCGGCGCTGCAGCGATTCGTGCTGGCGAACGACGGGTCGGATCTCGTTCACGAGACCTATCCGGCGCAGGCCGGCGACCCGGCATACGGCTATGAATGGTCCCACTCGCAGGTGCACGTCGCGGCGCTCGATCTCGTCGCGATGCGACCCGATGCCGCCACCAGGGCGGCGTTGGCCTCACTCGCCGCAGGTCAGGAACACTACTGGGAAGACACGAGCACGACCGGGCAGCCCGGCTATGCCTCGGGCGCCCAGGCCCCCTACGGCAACAGCGGCGATCTCTTCTACGACGACAATGCGTGGGTCGCGCTCGAGAAGATCCAGCTCCACCTGATGACCGGCGACGCGGCCGCTCTGCAGCGCGCCGAGCAGATCTTCACGCTGCTGCAGTCGGGTTGGGACAGCGACCCGACCCACCCCGACCCAGGCGGGATCTTCTGGACCCAGGCATCGTGGAGCCAGGACCGCAACACCGTCTCGAACATGCCCGCAGCGCTCATCGGCGCCCGCCTCTTCGCGATCACCGGCAACCGTGACTACCTCGACGGCGCGGTGCGTTCCTATGACTGGACGAACCAGTACCTGCTCGACACCGACGGTCTCTACTTCGACCACGTCAGCATGAGCGGCGCGGTCGAGCAGACCAAGTGGTCCTACAACCAGGGCATCCCGCTCGCTGCGGCGTATGCGCTCTACCTCGCCACCCGGGACCGCACCTACCTCGACCACGCCGTCGATGTCGCCGAGGCGAGTTACGCCTATTACATCGAGTCCGGCACGATCGGGCAGCAGCCGATCTACTTCAACTCGATCTACTTCAAGTCGCTGCTGCTCCTTTCCACGGCGACGAGGAACGGCACGTACTACGACGCCATGAACAGCTACGGCGATCTGCTGTGGTCGGGGCGCAGGGATGCCACGACCGGCCTGTTCTCGCAGGACATCAGCGGCGCGACCAAGGCCCTCGAGCAGGGCGCCGCGGTGCAGGTCTACGCGAGCCTCGCAGCGAACGCCCCCAGCTGGTCCCGGCTGTACTGATTCTCGGCTCCCGGCGGAGAGGCCACGGCTTTCCGCCGGGAGCCCGGGTCGCGCGGCCCTGAGCGGCTAGCCTGAAGCGGTATTTGCGGCC
The DNA here is from genome assembly GCA_009780695.1 of Microbacteriaceae bacterium. Lineage (GTDB taxonomy): Bacteria > Actinomycetota > Actinomycetes > Actinomycetales > Microbacteriaceae > Gryllotalpicola. The sequence continues at coordinate 222,131 of WQZN01000001.1, read as the reverse complement.
GAGATGCGTGTGGGAGCAGGCGATGGGCGATCCCAGACCGACGATGCGCGATGTGGCCGCCCGGGCCGGGGTCGGGGTGGGAACCGTGTCGCGCGTGGTCAACGGCGGCACCCACGTCAGCCCGGCGATGCGGCAGCGCGTCGAGGCCGCGATCGCCGAGATCGGCTTCAGCCGCAACGAGGTGGCGAGGATGCTGCGCCCCGGCCAGGCATCCTCGACGATCGGTCTGATCATCGACGATCTGCGCAACCCGTTCAGCTCCGAGCTCGCGAACGGCGCCGCGGCGGTCGTGAGCGAGCACAACCACGTGCTGCTCATCGGCACGACCCAGCTCGACTCCGGCACCGAGCGCGAACTGGTCGAAGAGTTCATCCGGCGCCGCGTCGACGGGCTGCTGATCGTGACGAGCGGCATGGCGACCGGGCCGGGCGAGGCCGCCGCGCTCGACAGCGGCACGCCGGTCGTCTACGTCGACCGGACGCCGGCGAAGACCGCCTTCGACAGTGTGGAACTCGACAACACCTCGGGTGTTCGGCAAGCTCTCGGGGGTCTGATCGCGGCGGGCCATCGTCGCATCGCGTATGTCGGGGGCGACCCGGCGGCGGCCACCGGGGGCGCGCGCATGCGCGCGTACCGCATGGTGCTGCAGGAGGCCGACGTTCCGCTCGAGCACGAGCTCGTGTCGACGCACAATTCCACCGCGGAGGCGGCCTGTGCCTCGACCGTCCGGCTGCTGCAGTCGGACCGGCCGCCTACGGCGATCTTCTGCGACAACAACCGGATGACGCTCGGCGCGATCCAGGCGTTCACGGCGCTCGGCACCACGGTCGCCCTCGCCGGCTTCGACGACCTCGAGCTCGCCGACCTGCTGCCGTTCGAGGTCGACCTCGTCGTCTATGCGCCGGCCGAGATGGGGCGACGCGCCGCCGTCCGCCTGTTCGATCGGATCGCCGGAGACCGGTCGGCGCGCACGAAATACCGGGTGGCGACGCACATCGAGCGGCGCGGGCGGCGCTTCCACCGCGACGACTGAGCCTCGCGCGGGCGAGGCCGGTTGGCGTCGGCGACGCGCGATCGCGGGTTCCGGATGACTCTTGACACCCTGCGACGGCGTCTTCGATACTCGTTTGGAAACGTTTCCAAATACTGATCCAGGAACCTTCTGCGTCTCCCAATGCGGTTCCTGGGGTGCCGGTCCTGACGACGGCGCCGTCGTGAACAGCAGGAAAGGGAAAGAGCACCATGCCGACATCTCGTGCCTCCCGCGCGGTCCGCGCCCTCGCGATGGCCGCGGCCGTCGCCGTGGCCGCCGCGCTTCCGGTCACCGCCGCCCAGGCATCCACCGGTTCGACGTCCGCCGGGGTCGACGCCCCGACCGCCGTCGCACGGGCCAGGGTCGCCGCCGACGTGCTGATGCAGTCGTACGACCCGGCGAACGCGTGGTTCCCCTCGAGCTGGTGGAACTCGGCCGTCGCGCTCCAGACGATCGGCGACTACATGCAGCGCACGGGAGACCGTCGCTACGTCGCCGAACTCGACAACACCTTCGAGAAGGACAAGGGGACGTTCCCCGCAGGGGTGTTGTCCGGCGACCCCCTGCTCGGGAACTTCACCAGCCGCGCCATCGACGACTCGGAATGGTGGGGTCTGACCTGGGTCGAGGCCTATGACGTCACGGGCGACCACAAATACCTCGACATGGCCGAGACGATCGCGACCTACGTCAACGGCTACTGGGATTCCAGCACGTGCGGCGGCGGCGTGTGGTGGGACGCCGAGAAGACCTATAAGAACGCCGTGACCAACGGGCTGTACATCCGGCTGACCGCCGAGCTGCACAACCGGCTGCCCGGCGACAAGCTGTGGCTCGGTCGAGCCGAGCAGGCGTGGACCTGGTTCACCGGCAGCGGACTGATCAATTCGGCCGGGCTGGTCAACGACGGGCTGACCTCCGACTGCCAGAACAACGGGCAGACGGTGTGGAGCTACAACCAGGGCTTGGCGATCGGTGCGGGCCTCGAGCTGTGGCGGGGCACGCACGACCCAAGCATCCTGACGACCGTGCGTCACCTCGCCGATGCGGCGCTGAGTTCCCCGCAGCTGGTGAGCGACGGCATCCTCACCGAGAGCTGCGACGCCGTCGGCCAGTCCTGCGACGACAACGCCAAGCAGTTCAAGGGCGTCTTCATGCGCTACATGATGGACCTCGCCGACACGACCGGCGACCCGCGCTACACGGCCTTCGTCTCCGCCCAGGCGCAGACGGTGTGGGCTGAGGATCGCGACCCCGGCGACCGGCTGGGAACCAAGTGGGCCGGCGCGGCGAACGCCACCGACCCGAACGTGTTCGACTGGCGCACGCAGGCCAGTGCGCTCAGTGCGCTGATCGCCGACATCCCCGCGAACACCCGCACCTCGTCGCTGTCCGCCCTGGCCTCGCCCGCGCAGCCGGTCGTGATGCCGGCCAAGACGGGGTCGAGCACCGTCAAGCTCTCGCTCGATGTCGAGGCGACGTCGATGCCGCAGAGCTCCGCGCCGACCCGCGTCGCACTGAACGTGTCGGCCCCGGCCGGGTGGGGCGCGACGCCGGCGAGCCAGAGCCTGGTGCTCGCCACGCACGGCACCGAGGTGCCGGCATCGGCCACCGTGCCGATCACGGTCAGCGTGCCCGCGAGCGCCCCGGACGGGAACTATGCGGTCACCGCGCAGGTCACCGCGGCGCCGCACCTGAGCTTCACCGCCACGGCCGACGTCCTCGTCGCGCACAGCATCGACTTCGGCACGGGCACCGCTGCTGAGACGCCGTGGCTGTGGGACGCCGACGGCTCGCAGATCAACGGCTCTCAGGACCGCTTCGCCGATGGGACGAATTACTTCGTGTACCGCTTCCCGTTCCCGGCGGACACGACCTCGGCTCAGGTCGTGCTCACGATCGGGCAGGAGTACCTGGTACAGGTCAGTTCCGACGGTACGAACTGGACCACGGTTCTGACCGAAGACCAGCAGATCCACGACACCTCGAACCTGGCGCCCCAGACCATCGACGTCACGCCGTATCTGGGCCAGTCCAAGACGGTCTACGTGCGGGTGGGCGACTCGTTCCCGAGCGATGGCTGGGGCGGCCTGGTCTCGCACGTGTCGGCGCCGTTCACCGAGTAGGGAGTGGGGGCGGTGGATGCCACACGCCGGTGCGCGTGGCATTCACTGCCCGCAGCGGCGATCCGGTTCATAGTCTTGGGTCGTGCCATCGATTCGAAACATCGCGGTGGGGTTCCATGTGCGCTCCGGCTGTGTCCTCGTGCTCGACGGTGTTGACCGCGTCGCAGGTGAGGCCTTCCACCGGGCGGTCGGCGGCGGAATCGAATTCGGAGAGACCGCAGAAGCCGCACTTCGCCGAGAATTCCGCGAAGAGCTCGACGTGGCTCTGGACCAGGTCGAACTGCTTGGGGTGACTGAGAACCTCTTTGAATACGAAGGACAGCCGGGGCACGAGATCGTCCATGTTTTCGGCGTCGAGTCCGTGGATCTGGCGGCTCTGCCGCTGGATGCCCACCTCATCATCCTTGACGAGGGCAGCCCGGTCAGCTGGAGGCCGATCGACGGCCTTGACCGACCGCTCTACCCGTCCGGGACCTTTGAACTCCTTCAAGCGTGGAACCGTCGCACGCAGTCCGAGTAGGTCGGCTGGTGCGCGCGGGCCTTGCCTCGGTGCCGCTTATCCGGTGATCGCCTTGCGCAGCAGGTGCAGGGGCGCCTTCGGCTCCCGGTCTTCGGTGAGCAGGCCGTTGGTCTCCTGCTCGGTGTCGGTGAGCTGGGTGTAGCAGGAGCCGACGAGGAAGCTGCTCGCGCGGATCGCGTCGTAGAGCGCGGTGATCCTCTGCACCCAGTCCGCCTCGTCGGACGCCGCCGTATAGCCCCAGCCGTCCTCGCGGCCCGCACCGGGCTGATAGACGATGCCGCCGAACTCGGTGAGCATCACCGGCTGCCCGTGGTCCTCGGCGCCGGCGATCAGGATGCGCCGCCCGGACGGCCCCATGCCGCGCAGCAGCTCGTCGCGCGCCGCCGCGTCCGCATAGCGGCGCGCGAGGACGGCGCCGTCCCCCTCGTAGTCGTGGACGCTGAGGATGTCGGATGCGGTGTGCTCCCAGCCGTCGTTGGAGATCACGGGCCGCGACGGGTCGAGGGCGCGCGTGACATCGGCGAGGGCGCGGGCGTAGGCCTGCTGGGCGGGCTCGGTGGCGACGTGCTGGATGCCCCAGCTCTCGTTCGCCGGCACCCAGGTGACGACCGACGGGTGCGACACGTCGCGCTCGACGACGTCCATCCACTCGCGCATCAACCGCTGAACCGCCGTCGGCGAGAACTCGTACGCACCTGGGGCCTCACCCCACACGAGCAGGCCGAGTCGATCGGCCCAGTAGTGGAAGCGCGGGTCCTCGACCTTCTGATGCAGTCGCACTGCGTTGAAGCCGAGCGCCTTGATGGCTTCGACCTCGCTGCGCAATGCGGCACGGCTCGGCGCGGCCAGGTGGGACTGCGGCCAGTAGCCTTGATCGAGCACCGAGCGCACCGGATACGGGCCGCCGTTCAGCAGGAAGGCACCCCGGTCGACGCCGACGGTGCGCAGGCCGACATACGACGCGACCGCATCGACCGCCGTGCCGTCGGGCCCCAGCAGGGTCACCGTGGCGTCGATCAGGTGCGGGGCCTCGGGGCTCCACAGGATCTCGTGCGCGGCCTGGCCGTGACGCTGCCGGGCGATCGGAACCGCCACCTCGACGTCGTGCGTCGACGGGGAGGCGATCGTCGCCTCGACCGCGGCGAGGTCCTCGCGCCCCTCCACGTCGAACAAGGTCACCCGGATGCGCGAACCGACCGCCGCCGCGCCGCGCAGGCCGACGCGGAGGGACACCGCCGCCTGTCCGGCGGGAAGCCAGCGCAGCCCCGCGATCGAGGCGGTCGGCACGGCTTCCAGCCACACGGTCTGCCAGATGCCGGTCGTGCGCCGGTACCAGATGGCGTGCGGGCTCTCCTGCCAGTCCTGCTTGCCGCGCGGCTGCGTCGCATCCGCCGGGTCGTCTTCGGCGCGGACCACCAGCAGGTGATAGCCGCCCTCGGCGAGGAGCCCGGTCGCGTCGAACGAGAACGGGGTGTGACCGCCCTCGTGGGCGCCGAGGAACTCGCCGTCGAGCCAGACGCTCGCACGGTAGTCGACTGCACCGAAGTGGAGCAGGAGCCGTGGGGCGGCCTCCGACCACCCCGCCCGCTCCACATCGGCCGGAGTGATCGTGCGCGAGTACCACACCACGGGGTGGAAGCCCGGCTCGCCGATTCCCGAGGCCCGGGATTCCGGCGGGAACGGGACGAGGATGTCGCGAGCCTCGCCGAACCCCGACGACCACCCCTGCTGCGCCCCGAGGTCGGCATCGTCGTGCCGGAAGGACCAGACGCCGTCGAGATCCGCCCAGGCCGAGCGCATCAGCTGCGGTCGCGGGTAGCTCCCGTCCTGTCGGGACGCCTGCGGCAGCTCGGCAGGCGTTCCGACGGGCTGCCGCTGTGCGGCGTCGGAGGCGAGGGAAGGTGACTCCATTGTTGTTACCCCTTGATGGTCGTGATCGGAACAGCGGCGTGCGAGCTACGCCTGCACGACAGCCTCGGCGCGGCGGATGCGCAAGGTGACCACCTGGAAGGGGCGGACGGAGAGGCTCACCCCATGGGGGTCGGCCGCGTCCACGCCGTCCGGCGCGGCGAGCTCGCGTTCCAGCAGGTCGGTCTGGGTGACATCCCCCACGGGGAAGGCGCACCGCAGCGTCGCCGTCGCGCGTCGTCCGAGCGCCTCGTAGAGGCGCACGATCACGTCGCCCGAGCGGTCCTCGGCGAGCTTCACGGACTCGACGAGCACGCCGTCGCCGTCCACGGCGACGAGCGGCGCAACCTCGGCCGAGGCCGCGCGCAGCGGCAGGTTGAGCGCGTAGCCGGCGGCGACGGCATCCGCGATGTCGGCGCCCAGCGTCAGCGACGAGCGCAGCACGTGCTCGCCCTGGTCGGCCTCGGGGTCGGGGAACAGCGGGGCGCGCAGCAGCGACTGACGCACGAGCGTCATGGTGCCGCCGCCCTGACGCGGGCGACGGGTCACGTCGTGCCCGTAGCTCGCGTCGTTCGCGACCGCGGCGCCGAAGCCCGGCTCGGCGACGTGCACCCAGCGGTGCGCGGAGGTCTCGAAGCGCGCGGCATCCCACGAGGTGTTCTCATGCGTCGGCCGGTAGACGTGACCGAACTGCACCTCGCTCGCCGCGCGATCGGCGCGCACGTCGAGCGGGAAGGCGAACTTGAGCATGCGCTGGCGCTCGTGCCAGTCCACGCGGGTGGTGATCTCGAGCGTCGCGGCACCCGCACCGAGCGCGAACTCCTGCTCGATCGTCGAGCCGCCGAACCGGCGCGTCACGCGCACGGTGGCCGTTTCCGCGTCGACCTCGAGGGCGATCGTGCCGCCGAGTTCCTCCTCGTGCCGGCGGTAGTGCTCGTCGACATCCCACGCGTCCCATCGGTTCGGGGTGTCGCGGAAGATCTGCAGACCGGCCGACTCACCGGGCGCGATGGCCTCGCGGCCGCTCGCGAGGTCGACGGCCGAGACCACGCGCCCCTCCGCGTCGAGCACGAAGCGCGCATGCGCGTTCTCGAGCACGACGGTGTCGCCGTCGCGCCGCAGGACGGTGGCCGAGGCATCCGCCGCCGCCCCGCCGCCGAGCGCGGGAACCCCGCGCACGCTGACGGGCGCCGCGTTCAGCAGCACGCCCGCTCCGTCGGCCGGTGCACCGACGCCGAGGGCGTCGAGCGCGCTCTGCGTGAGCGCCGTCACGTCCTCTGCCACGGCTCGGTAGTTGCGCTCGGCCTCGCGATGCACCCACGCGATCGAGGAGCCGGGCAGGATGTCGTGGAACTGCTGCAGGAGGACCGTCTGCCAGGCCGCCTCGAGCTCGTCATAGGGGTAGTCCGCGCCGGCGCGCACGGCCGCCGTCGTCGCCCACAGCTCGGCCTCGCGCAACAGGTGCTCGCTGCGCCGATTGCCGTGCTTCGTGCGGGCCTGCGACGTGTAGGTGCCGCGGTGCAGCTCGAGGTAGAGCTCGCCCGACCACACCGGGGGGTGCGGGTACTCGGCCTTGGCGTGGTCGAAGAACGCCTCGGGGGCCTCGACCGCGACGCGCGGCGAGCCATCGAGCGACGCGGTGCGCCGTGCGGCCGCCATCATCTCGCGGGTCGGGCCGCCGCCGCCGTCGCCGTAGCCGAAGAGGGCGAGCGAGGAGTTCGCCGCGCCCTTCTCGGCGTACTGCCGTTCCTGCCGGGCGAGCTCGGCGCCCGAGAGCACCGAGTTGTAGGTGTCCATCGGCGGGAAGTGGGTGAACATGCGGGTGCCGTCGATGCCCTCCCACAGGAAGGTGTGGTGCGGGAAGCGGTCGGTGTCGTTCCACGAGATCTTCTGCGTGACGAACTGCTCGATGCCGGCCCCGCTGAGCAGCTGCGGCAGGGCGCCGGTGTAGCCGAACGAGTCGGGCAGCCAGCCGGTGACCGCGCGGACGCCGAACTCGCGCTCGAAGAAGCCCTGGCCCGCGACGAACTGGCGCACCATCGCCTCGCCGCCGACCATGTTGGTGTCGGACTCGACCCACATGCCGCCCACCGGCACGAATCGCCCCTCGGCGACCCGGGCGCGGATGCGCTCGAACAGCTCGGGGTAGAAGCGCTTGATCCACGCGTACTGCTGCGCCGACGAGCAGGCGAACATGAAGTCGGGGTCGTCGTCCATCTGGGCGAGCACGTTCGAGAAGGTGCGCGCGCACTTGCGCACCGTCTCGCGCGTGGGCCAGAGCCACGCGGAGTCGATGTGGGCGTGGCCGACGGCGCTGATGCGGTGAGCGGCGGCGGATGCCTCGACGCCGAGCACCCCGGCGAGAGCCGCTCGCCCGGCTTCGGCCGTGCCGGCCACATCGTGCGGGTCCATGACGTCGCACATCCGCTCGAGCGCGCGCAGGATCTGGGCCGAACGGCTCGTGGCCGCGGGCAGCTCGGCGTGCAGGCCGAGCAGGGTCCAGACATCCCGCTCCAGCTCCCACACGAGGGTGTCGCGACGAGCGAGATCGATGCCGCGCAGCCGGTAGATCGGGTCGGTGCCCGCCGTCGCCTTGTCGCCCATGGGCGTTCCGGCCCAGCCCCAGCCGCCGCCGATGTTCGGGTTCGACGCCGCCTCGACATAGAGGTCGACGCGGTCGCCCGCGATCGGGACCGCCGTGTTGAGCGGCTCGACGGCCTTCACCGTCGTGCCGTCGGGCGCGAAGACCAGGCCTTCGGCCTGGAACCCTGGCGAGTCGCCCTGGTAGCCGAGGTCGACGAGCATCTCGACGCGGCAGCGGTCGGATGCCTCGCGCCAGGCATCCGGCACCTCACCCGTGACGTGGAACCACGTCGTGCCCCACGGCTTGCCCCATTCCGTCCCCGCAGCGAACGGCTCGTACCGCTGCGTGACCGCCTCGGTGAACGGCACCGGCTCGTCGGGCACCTCCCACGCCGTCAGCGCGAGCGCCACGCGCTCGGGGTAGACGGCGGGCGAGATGCGCTCGCCGAGGAAGCGGGTGATGCGGTCAAGAACGAGACGCGAGTCATCGTGCATGGAAGACGTTCCTTACTTCTTTGTACGGGGTGTTTCGGGTGATTTCTGGTGCTCTGCGGGCGCGAGCCGCAGATAGAGGGCGGCGACCAGCGCGAGGAGGGCGCTGGCGATGAGCGCCAGGTTGTCGCCCATCAGCCCGGAGGGGGTCGACGCGATGAACCGGCAGAGGATGGTGAGGATCACCATCGCGATGCCGGCCTTGAGCAGGCCCTTGGCCGCGAGCCGGGTCATGCGGCCTCCCCGTTCGCCAGCTCGACGTGCAGCAGCGGGGGCACTTCGTCGGAGAAGTGGCACGCGGTGGAATGGCCGCCGCCCTGGTCGACGAGCGCCGGCCGCTCGGCGCGGCAGCGGGCCCGGGCCAGGGGGCAGCGGTTCGCGAAGACGCAGCCGCTGTCGGCCGGGTCTCCGGTCAGTCTGCCGTCGCCCTCGGCCTGCGCGCGCTCCCGCGCCATCGCCGGGTCGGGGATCGGGATGGCCTCCAGCAGCATGTGCGTGTACGGGTGCTTCGGCGCGGTGATGACCTCTTCGGTCGGCCCCTCTTCGACGATGTAGCCGAAGAACATCACGGCGATGCGGCCGCCCTGCGCGAAGTAGCGCACCACGCCGAAGTCGTGGCTGATGAACACGAAGGTGATCCCGCGGTCCTTCTTGAAGGTCAGCAGCAGGTCGAGGATGGCGACGCGCATCGACACGTCGAGCATCGAGGTGACCTCGTCGGCGACGATCAGCTCGGGCTCGAGCGCGATGGACCGGGCGATGGCGGCGCGCTGGCGCTGGCCGCCCGAGAGCTGGTGCGGGTAGCGCTGCAGGAAGTCCGTCGTGGCATCCAGCCCGACGGCCTTCAAGAGGGCGAGCATCCGCTCCTGCACGTTGGCTCGGGTGGCGAGCCCGTACTTGAGCATGCCCGGGGACAGCGTCGCCCCGATGGTGAGCCCCGGGTTGAGCGAGCCGTACGGGTCCTGATGGATCATCTGCACCTTGCGGCGCCACGCCGCCCGGGCGCGGCCGCGCAGAGCGGAGATGTCCTGGCCGTCGAACGAGATGGAGCCGCCCGTGGGCGAGTACAGGCCGGCGATCATCCTGCCGAGCGTCGTCTTCCCGCAGCCCGACTCGCCGACGATCGCGACGACGTCGCCGCGGCCGGCTTCGAGGCTGACATCCTTCAGCACCGGGCGCCCCGTGCCGGACGAATAGGTGTGGGTGACGTTCTGGATCTCGAGCATGCTCATTGTGAGAGGCCCTCCAAACTCCGATTGATGACGTGACACGCCACGCGGTGGCCGTGTCGGTCGCCGAGCAGCGGCGGCTCGGTGACGTGGCATTCCGGTTCGGCCAGCCGGCAGCGCGGGGCGAACCGGCAGCCGGGCGGCGGGTCGGCGAGCGACGGCACCGATCCCCCGATGGGGCGGACGGTCAGGCCCGACTTCAGCACGCTCGGGATCGCATCGATCAGGGCGGCGACATAGGGATGCCGCCTGCCGCCGCGCGTGAAGATCTCGTCGACGGTCCCGGTCTCGACGAGCTTGCCTGCGTACATCACGGCGACCCGCGTGGCGAGTTCGGCGACGACGGCCAGGTCGTGCGTGACGAACAGCACCGTCGTGCCGAGCTCGGCGTGCAGGTCTTTGAGCACGTCGATGACGAGCCGCTGGTTCAGCACGTCGAGCGCGGTCGTGGGCTCGTCGAGGATGACCAGCTCGGGTTTGAGCAGCAGCGCCACCGCGATCGCCACGCGCTGCTTCATGCCGCCGGACAACTGGCTCTCGAAGGAGCGCCAGATCCGATCGGGCTGCAACTGGACGAGGTGCAACAGGTGGTTGAAGTAGGCGCGTCCTTCTGCGCGCTGCGGATAGACCTCCGGGTGCGCGTCGAGGATGTGCTCGACCTGGGCGCCGATCGTCAGCACCGGGTTGAAGGCGTTCATCGCGCCCTGGAACACCATCGAGATGTCCCGGCCCCGCATGGTGTCGAACTCGTGCTTCGACAGCCGGACGACGTCGCGCCCCTTGAACCGGATCGATCCTTCGGTCGCCTTGCCCGGGGGCGGCACGATCCCCAGCAGCGAGTAGCCGAGGGTGGACTTGCCGCAGCCGGACTCGCCGACCAGGGCGAGGATCTCACCGCGCGAGATGGTGAGGCTCACATCGTCGACCGCTTTGACCGCGGTCGCGGTGTCGCCGAACGCGACGGTGAGGTGCTCGACCGCGAGGAACGGCGCGGCGTTCGAGTCCACGGGGGCGTTGACGGTCAATGGCATGGTCATCACTGGACTCGCAGTCTCGGGTTGAACACGCTGTCGAGCGCGCGGGAGAAGAACACGAACGCGACCTGGAGGATCACGATCGCCGCCATCGGCGAGAACAGGTACAGGGCGCTGCCCGGTGTGTAGAGCGCGCCCTGCGACATCGCGAGGTTGATCATGATTCCCCAGTTGGTGCCCGAGATCGGCGCGATTCCGAGCAGGAAGAGACCGACCTGGGCGTAGATGGCGCCGGTGATTCCGAGCAGGAAGTGGATCGCGACATACGGCCCCACGTTCGGAAGCAGCTGTCGCCCGACGATGTTGCCGAGCCCGAGGCCTTGCAGTCGCGCGGCTTCGATGAAGTCGCTCGACCGCAGCGACAGCGCCTGCGAGCGGATCGCCCGGGCGAGCCCCGGCCATGCCGTGACCGAGAGGATCAGCGCAAGGACGAGCGGATTGGTCGTGTGCACGATGGCCGCGATCATGATGATCAGCGGCAGGCCGGGAACGGTGAGGAAGACATCCGTGACGCGCATGAGCGCGGAGTCGGTGAAGCCGCCGACATAGCCCGAGACGAGTCCGATCACCACGCCCACGACGACCGTGATCACGGCCGAGACGACGCCGACGATCATGATCGGCCGGCAGCCGACGATGATCTGGGCGAGCACATCCTGGCCGAGCGCGTCGGTGCCGAGCAGGTGCTGCGGCGAGGGGCCGGCATAGGCGTCGGATGCGTTCTGAACCGAGCTGATGTGCACCAGCATCGGGCCGAAGATGGCCATCAGCACGTAGATCAGCACGATGATGCCGCCGACGAGGGCGGGCTTGTCGTTCCACAGGATGCGCCTGAGGTCGCTCCAGAACCGCATCACACACCGCCCTGGGCGACGAGGGCGACCGTCTCGGTCGTGGGCTCGCCGCCGGTCGCAGCGACCTTGCGGCTGGACGGCCAGGCGATCCGCGGGTCGACCGCCGGGTAGAGCAGGTCGACGAGGAAGTTGGCCACCACGACGGCGGTCGTGATGAGGACGAAACAGCCCATCATGAGCGAGTAGTCGCGGCTGTTCACCGACTGGACCATGTAGTACCCGATTCCGGGGTATTGGAAATAGGTCTCGACGAACACCGAGCCTCCGAACATGAACCCGACCGCCAGCGCGAGCTGCGTGATCATCGGCAGCATCGAGTTCCGGCCGATGTAGGAGCGGCTGATGACCCGGTCCGAGAGCCCGCGGGCCTCCGCGGCCCGGACGTACTCGGACCCGAGGACCGACACCGCCGAGCCCTTCATGGCGAGCGCCCAGCCGCCGAACGAGGTGATGACGGATGCCGCGATCGGCAGCACCGCGTGATAGGCGACCGACGAGATGAACGGCCAGTTGAACCCCGGGGTGACGCCGACGTCATAGGCGCCGTTGCTCGGGAAGACCCGCCAGATGCCGGTCAGGAAGTAGAGCAGGACGATCGCGACGAGGTAGCTCGGAACGGCGCCCATGACCGAGACGATGAACGTCCAGACCTTCGCGAATGTGCTTCCGGGGTGCACCGCCATGCGGTTCCCGATGTAGACGCCGATCACGAAGCTGATCAGCAGTGAGACCGCCACGACGAGGATGGTCCACGGCAGTGCCGAGCCGATGACGGCCACGACCGTGGTGCTCGGGTTGGTGATGGGGCGGCCGAGGTTGCCGTGCAGGATGTTGCCGAGGTAGTCGAGGTACTGCGTCCCCAACGGGGCCTTCGGCATCAGACCGTAGACGGTCTGCACCCGTTGTTCGATCTCCTGCTCGGTCATGCCGCCTTGAACGCGCAACTGCGCTTCCAGAGCGGCCATGGGGTTTCCGGGCATCAGCCTCACCATGAAGAACGACACCGTGAGCACGATGTAGATGATCGCCAGTGAGATGCCGAGGCGTTTCAGTATGTATTGCACCATTGCATGACCTCCCGTCGGGTGGGGTGGAGTTCGGTTCGATTCAGCGGGGGCGAGCCGCGGCCGGCAGTGAAAGCCGACCGCGGCTCGCCTCACTCAGATGGCGTGCGCAGAGCTGCGTGCGCTCACTTCGGCTGGATGTAACCGCTCTCCATCGCGTAGGCGATTCCGGCGTTCTGGTTGTTGCCGATCATGTCCCAGTACGGCGACGAGCCGTTGGAACCGATGCTCGGCCAGTTGGTGTAGTGCGACTCCGAGAAGGACAGCTGGTAGACCTTGGTCGCGTACCAGATGTAGGGAACCTGCTGGTTCACCGTCTGGGCCCAGTCCCAGGTCAGGCTGTTCATCTCGGCGCCCGGCCCGACCGTGCGCGACTGGCTGAAGATCGTCGTCGCGACCGGCACGTTCCCGAGTCCGGGCACGTTCTGCGTCGGCCCGAACCCCATGCCCTTCTTTCCGGCGTAGTTGCCGGAGGTCTGGAAGTTCTGGTCGTGCAGCATGCTCGACAGCGTGAGCAGCGGCGTTGCGCCGTTGACGAAGTAGCTGGCCACCTGGAAGTTGCCGTTCATCTCATCCGCGCTCAGCTGGGCGCCCGAGGTCGCGTTGACGTCGGACTTGATGCCGAACGCGGTCAGCGCCTTGGTCGCCGAGGTGAACGAGGTGACGATGTCGGACGTGTCGGAGTTGGCCTCGAAGGTCAGGGTGAACTGCTTGCCCTGCGGCGTATACCACTGACCGCCCTTCTGGGTGAAGCCCGCGCCCGTGAGCAGCTGCGTGGCCTTCGCCGTGTCAGGGTCGTACTTGTTCAGCTGCGCCAGCTGGCTCGAGGTGAGATAGGTCTTGTTCTGCTGCGGCGACAGACCCGTCAGGTAATCCTGGGCGACGCCGCCGGCGCCCTTGCCCGAGCCGTATGCCGCGTCCGACATCGCCTGTCGCGGAATCAGGTAGGCGAGCGCCTGCCGGACCGGGGTCAGGTTGAGCGGGTACTGCGCGTTGTTGAACGCGAGGACGAAGCCGAAGGCCTGCGGCAGCGCCAGATTCGACCCCTTGGTCGCCTGCCAGCGCTTGAGCAGCGGCGGCGCGAGGTAGACGTTCGAGTAGTCCGCGTTGTTCGAGAACAGCTGCGGGTAGATCTCCTGGTTGGAGCCGTTGTCGAACGTGATGGACGGCACCTTGATCTTGTCGGCCGCCCAGAAGGTGTTCGACTTGACCAGCTTGGCCTGCGAGCCCGTCACGCCCGAGAGCTTGAACGGTCCGTCGCCCATGGTGCTGCTCGGGGTGAGCGCCGCGAGCTGCTTGAACACCGCGTTGTTCCGCGTGTACTCCGGCATGGCCGTGGCCTTGGTGGGGTTGGTGTTGTACTCGGCGTAGTAGGCCGGGACATCCTTCTCCAACTGAGGCGTGACGAACGATCCGTACACGCTGGCCGGGTAGATCACCGTGTTGGCGAGGATGTCGTTCTCGGCCAGGGCCACGGGCTCGTTCTGGCGCAGCGTGAACACCAGGGTCTTGTCGTCGGTCGTCTGCACGCCGGTGATGTCGTTCCACAGCGCGGAGCCGTTGAGGCCGTCCAGCATCACGGTGTCGTAGACGTCCTTCGACGTGACGGGCGAACCGTTCTCCCACTTGGCCTTGGGCTGCAGATGCACCGTGAGGTTCTGGCCCGACGCCTCCCACGAGGCAGCGAGCTGCGGGGCGTAGTCGGTGATCGACGGGTACTTCTGGATGGCCAGCCGCAGGTAGACGAAGTCGCTGAATGCGCCCGCGTACTGATTGGCGTTCCACGGGTTGGCCGAGGCGGTTGCGTTCGGCCAGGAACAGCACGGCGAATAGACGAGCGGGGCTGCGTTGCTCGCGCTGTTGCCCGTGCTGGCGGCCCCGGCGGTGCAGCCCGCGAGTGCCATGGCGGCGGCTGCCGCCACGGCCGTCGCGACTGCGGCGCGCGGGTGCTTACGGATGCGCCCGGCGGCTTCGCCGCGGGCTGTCGAGCCGCTCGACCGGAACATTCCCCCGAGTCGTTGGGCCCACGAAGAGTTCTGCTGCGTCATTGATCCTCCTTGATCCAAGACAAGCTCCCCGGGACCGGCCACTCGACGCTGGCGTGACCCGTTCGGGTAGGGTCACTGTATTAGTAAATCGTCTCGATGAATAGATTATTTTTGGCTTCGATTCGCGCTACAGGGCGGCGGCCCGGATGTCGGCGCCCCACGGTTGTTCCCAGCAACAGACGTGGTGCTCGTCTCCGACCCGCCAGCGCCGTGGGGTCGATGCGCTCTGCCAGTCCAGTGGCTCGATGCCGCCGGCGTCATCGCCCGCCAGCACGCGCTGCGCAGCGCGGGCGATGTCGGCCGCCACGTCATCGGTCAACGTCTTCGGATCGATCGACACGAACGTCGCCGTGCCGCCGGCCGCCACCAGCTCGAGGAACTCGCGGTTCCGAGCCCATGGGGTCTGCGGTGTCGACGGCACGCAGTCGGCGTCGACGAGGAAGAACCGGCGGTTCTGGGCGAGGCGGAAGGCCAGGGTGTTCACGCCCATCCGCCGCGTCCGCTCCCACTCGCGCCCGGAGGTGTCGTCGCCGATGCGGTGGATGTGCTCCAGGCCGGCGGCGAGGTGTCCGATCGTGTTGCAGCCGAGCACGATCGCGCCATCGGCGGCGTCGTGGATCGTGCGGTACAGCTCGATGAGGATCTCCGCGGTCGTGCGCCGGGCATCCGCGAAGCTCCATCTCGGTGCGCCGACCTGATGATCGGATCGCTGCAGGAACCGCCCGAAGACGTCGTAGGTCGAGAAGTCGTGCTTGATCAGCTCATAGCCCCAGTCGCGGAAGCGCGCGACGCTCTCGGCGACGAGGGCGAGCGTCTCGGGTCTGCTCGGGTCGAGGGGCCAGTCCCCGTCGAGCCGCTCGTGGCGGCTGCCCGGAACCTGCCGCCGTGACAGCAGGGGGCGGAACCACAGCCCGGGCAGCGCCCCCGCCGCGCGGATGCGTGCTGCGACATCCGCCATCTCGCTGAATGTGCCCATGCCGCGGTCCCACGGTCCGCCGGGGGCGGTGCCGCCCTCGCTCCACCCGGCGTCGATGACGCAGAACGGTGCTTGGTCGGTGCCCTCGGCCGCGCGCACCACGGTCTCCGCATCGCGGAGGACCGCGTCGGCGTCGAAGCCGACCCCGTAGGCGTAGTACCAGTTGTTGCTGCCGAACACCGGGCGGTCCGGCACGATCGGGTCGGAACACAGCGCCGCGCACAGCTCGCCGAGCGCGTCGAAGGCCGTGCCTTCATGAGATTCGAGCTCGACCAGGGTGGCGAGGGCGAGCTCGCGCTCGCCCAGTTCGAGCGGCCGATCGCCGGATCTCACGTCGAGCCACAGGGTGACGCCCGCGGTGTCCGCTGTCCATGAGCACAGCGCCGTCGGGCGCACGCGGACGCCGGCTCCGCGGATGCCGCCGCCGGGTTCGGTTGCGATCCAGTACCAGGGCAGAGCCCGCTCGGCGCGGGGCGGTTCCCAGCGCAAGTCGCCGTACGAGCGCTCCCACGCGTCGCCGAGCACCAGGCATCCCTCGGGCAGCCCGCGATTCCAGCGCACTGCGACACCGCTCAGCGGCGAGTGCGAGGTCACGGAGAGGCGCAGGCCGTCAGGGGCGGGCGAGGCGCGGATGACAGCCCCCTCGGCGGCCCACTCGTCGTCGTCGTCGGGTCTCGCGGCTCGCGGCACCTCGCCCTCGGCGCTCCAGGTGAAGACCGCATCGGGCATGGGCATGTTCCGGATCATTTCCACCTCCGCTGCTCGGCCCGCAGGCTCGGGCGACGTCTCAGTCCTGGATGAGAAGCCAGAAGACTTCGGTCTCGGCGTCGTCGGGGTTCGGCGTCGCGTGGCCATAGATCTCCCAGCACGGCCCCGCGAGCTCGCGCCCCCGGGCTGCGGCGTGATCGCGGGCGGCCTGGTGCGTCTCCCCCAGCGTCGAGTAGTCACCCCGATGCAGCGCGGTGACGACCTCGCCGCCGGGCAGCGCGGAGCAGACCACTTCGCCGTCCGACTCGAACGCGGCCGCCGCCAGCACCCCCACCTCGACGGTCGGGGTCTGGTCTGTGTAGAGCATGACGTTCTGCCACCTCTCACCGCCTCCGCCCGTCGCGAGCTCGGGGTGCGCGCGGGCGAAGAGGTAGACCTCGTCCAGCAGCGGCATCCACAGTTTCGGGAATTCGGCCCAGTTCGTCACTCGGCGGATCACCGCCGTCGGCCTCGCCGCGATCGTCGTGATGCGCACTGACTCCGTTGTCATGCCTGTGACGATACCGGCGCGCGGATGCAATTCATCAAAATACTTGACTGATTATCTCGACCCCCGAGAGGATGA
Organism: Microbacteriaceae bacterium; assembly: GCA_009780695.1. Lineage (GTDB taxonomy): Bacteria > Actinomycetota > Actinomycetes > Actinomycetales > Microbacteriaceae > Gryllotalpicola. The sequence goes on along the minus strand of WQZN01000001.1, from coordinate 204,931 downwards.
CGGGGAACGTCCCGAACCGCACCGCCGCGCCGGCGCGGATCCGCAACATCGGGCGACCCATCCCCCTCGTGAACAGGAGACGACGATGTCCGACGAGACCCCGCTGAGAGTGGCGGTCCTGAGCTTCTGGCATGTGCATGCCGGCGACTACGCGGGCACCGCCGCGCGGCATCCCGGCACCGAACTCGTCGCGGTCTGGGACGACGATGCCGCCCGCGGTCAGGCGGCCGCCGAGCGCTTCGGCGCGGCCTTCGAGCCCGACCTCGACGCGCTGCTGGCGCGCGACGACATCGACGCGGTCACGATCACGACCGCCACCAGCGACCACCGCGACGTGATGGTCAAGGCGGCCCGCGCCGGGAAGCACATCTTCACCGAGAAGCTGCTCGCGCCCACCGTCGCCGAGGCGGAGGAGATCGTCCGCGTCTGCGACGAGAACGGCGTGAAGCTCATCGTCTCGCTGCCGCGGCTGTACCACGGCTACACCCAGGTCGTGCGGGATGTCCTGGCCTCCGGTCGCCTCGGCGCCGTCAACTACTCGCGCGTGCGCCTGTCCCACGACGGCGCGGTCGCGAACTGGCTGCCTGATCACTTCTACGTGCCCGAGCTCGCCTTCGGCCTCGCCCTCGCCGATCTCGGCTGCCACCCCGTCTACCTGACCCAGCTCTTCCTGGGGGCGCAGCCGAAGACCATCGCCGCGACCTACACGCACGTCACGGGCCGCCCCGTCGAGGACAACGCGGTCGTCACCGTCACCTACGACGGCGGCGCGATCGGTGTGATCGAGGCGGGCGTCGTCTCGCCGGACCCGTTCCTCATCGAGATCGGCGGGACGACGGGCTGGCTCAGCTACTCGGAGCGCGACGGGCACGTCGCCGTCGCCGTGAAGGGGAACGAGATCGAGCGCATCCCCGTGCCGGACGACCTGCCGAGCGCCTTCGACCAGTGGGTCGAGCACATCCGGCGCGGCACCCGCGCCGACGACAACCTTGCGCGCGCCGTCGAGCTGACCAGGCTCGTCGTCGCCGCGAACCATGCAGCAGAGACCGGAGTCAAGGAGGACTATCGATGATCAAAGTCGGACTGATCGGTGGCGGAGGCATCGCCGGCGCCCACATCCGCGGTTATGAGGCGCACGCCGGCGAGATCGCCGTCGTCGCCGTAGCGGACGCCTTCGAGGAGACCGCGCAGCGGCGCGCGACCGAGCTCGGCGCGACGGCGTACACCGACTACACCGCGATGATCGCGGCCGAGCAGCTCGATGCCGTCGACATCTGCCTGCCGCACCACCTGCACGCGGACGCGATCGTCGCGGCGGCGCGGGCCGGGCTGCACATCCTGTGCGAGAAGCCCCTGTGCCTGACGCCGGGCGAGGCGCGGCGCGTGAACGCGGCCGTCGCGGAAGCCGGCGTCACGCTCATGTGCGCGCACAACCAGCTCTTCATGCCGGCCGTCGCGAAGGCCAAGGAGCTGCTGGATGCCGGCACGATCGGCCCCGTCTACGAGGTGCGCACGACCGACTCGTTCTACAACGACTTCGACCCGGCGAACATGGGCTGGCGCGCCCACACCGCCACCTCGGGCGGCGGCGAGCTCATCGACACCGGTTACCACCCCAGCTATCTGCTGCTGCATCTGGCCGGGGCGCGCCCCGTCGAGGCCACGGCGATGCTGTCCACGCACCGGTTGAAGTTCATGGAGGGCGAGGACAGCGCGCAGGTGCTCGTCCGGTTCGACAACGGTGTGGTCGGTCAGATGGTGACGAGCTGGGCGTATCAGCCGGCGAGCTCGACCGAGCGCTTCTCGGTGGTCGGCGAGCTCGGCTCGCTCACGAGCGACGGCACGAGCCTGAGCTACCGACTGCGCGACGGCCGCGAGGAGTCCTTCGACTTCGAGCCCGTCGACACCTTCGCCGCCGAGATCGGGCACTTCGCCGAGTGCCTCGCGAACGGAACCCGGCCGTTGCACACCGAGGACGAGGGCATCCAGGTGCTCGGTCTGCTGCTCGCGGCCTACGAGGGCGCGCGCGAGAAGACCATCGCGCCGGTGCTCGACGTGCTGAACTGAGCCGGCCTCCCCTCGGGCAGGTTTTCTACTGTGGGGCATACGCGATCCGCGGATCGCGTATGCCCCACAGTCGGTTCTGTGCCCGGCCGCGGTGCGGCGACCCGCCTAGGAACCGATCAGCAGCGTCTGCGGGCGCGGTGAGAGCAGCCCGTCGAGCACAAGGCACGCGGCACCGATCGCCGCGACATCCTCGCCGATCGCCGACTCGGTGAAGGTCACCGGGTGGGGCAGCGTGTAGACCGACGACCCCATCACGAGGCCGGGCACCCGCTCGAGCACGATCTCGCGCAGCGGCGCGAAGAACGGCCCGCCGAAGACGACGTGGTCCAGGTCGAGCAGATTCACGAGGATGACCAGGCCTTCCGCGAGGTCGGTGACGGCATCCCCGACGAGCTTCTGGGCGCGCGGGTCGTCGGCCGTGGCGACCAGGGCCGAGTAGGCCGCACTGACCTCGGCGGCGGTCATTCCGTCGGGACCCCCCGGGATGATGCCCGCCGCGGCCGCTTCGGCGACCATCAGGCTCGGCATCAGCGAGTTGCCGAGCCTCCACCGACGGCCACGAGGCCTGTCCGGGTTGCCGCCCACGATGATCGCCCCGATGTCCCCGGCGTTGTTCGAAAACCCGCGGATCACCTCGCCCCGCGCGACGATGCCGCCGCCGATGCCGGTGCCGCAGTAGAAGAAGAGCATGTCGTTGCGCTCGCCCGTGGTGTCCATCCAGAGCTCGGCGACGGCCGCGGCCGTGACGTCCTTCTCGAGGATCACCGGCAGGTCGAGCAGGCGCGCGAGCTCGTCGCGAATGGGGACGTCGTGCCACCCGGTCAGCAACGGCGGGTTCAGGACCACGCCGGAGCCCAGGTCGATCGGCCCGGGGGACGCGACGCCGACACCCAGCACCTGATTGCGATCGGCGCCGCTTTCCGCGATGAGCGCCTGCACGCCGCTGGCGATGCGCTCCAGCGTCCGCGGCGCCTTCGCCCGGACCGAGGTCTGCAGCACGCGGTGTGAGACGACCTCGCCGGCGAGGTCCAGCAGCACGATCGTGATCACGGAGGGGTCCAGGTGCACGCCGACCGCGAGCCGGCTGCGCGGCTCGAGGCGCAAGATGGTGCGCGGCTTGCCCACACCTCCGACCGTCCGCGTGCCGGCTTCCGCAACGAGCCCTTCACGGAGCAGCCGCCGCACGATGTTCGTGACGGTCTGCGCGGAAAGCCCCGTGGCCTGCGCGATCTCGACGCGACTGACGCCCTCGGGGGCGCGTCGCACCGCGTCGAGGGTCACCGCCTGGTTGTAACCCCCGACGGCAGGAATATTGCTTCCCGGTCGCATCGTCGTCCCATCCGACCCGTGATGCGCCGTCCGGCGCGTTCCGAGACTATCGCCAGGCATCCGGGAAACGCGGGACGCGCCGCGGGTGGAAAAGTGCCCGGCTAGTGCTTCTTCGCCGCGGCCAGGGCGGTGTCGAGCTCGGGGATGTCGAGCGCCGGCTCCGGCAGCGGCCCGCGATCGGTCGCGCGCAGGCCGTCGAGGAGCAGCCACAGGTAGCGCTCCCAGACGGGCCGTGAGACCGCGTCGGATGCCAGGTAGCACGGCCCCATCATGAACAGGATCGCCGCGAAGTCGGACGGCGCGGCATCCGCTCGCACGCAGCCCGCGGCCTTCGCCCGCTCGACCAGCTCGCTCACGGGCCCCACGAGCGCCTCGCGCATCGTCTCGAGCTTGCCGTCGACCTGCACCGGCCGCTCGCCGAGCGAGCCGGTCGCGGTCATGACCTCGTAGAGGCCGCGGTCCTGCGCGTGCTTCGCGATCGTGCCCTCGACGAAGGTGACGAGCGCCCGCCACGGGTCGTCGATCTCGAGCGCGGACTGCGCGTTCGCGACGAGCTGGGCGAAGTCGTCGCTGAAGATCGCGGCCGCGAGATCCTGCTTGTTCGCGAAGTGGCGGTAGGCGGTGCCGACCCCCACCCCGGCCTTGTGCGCGATCTCGTCGAGGGTGGCCTCGAGCCCGCGCGCGGCGAAGACCTCGCGCGCCGCGTCGAGCAGCAGCGCGCGGTTGCGTGCCGCGTCACGACGAAGCGGCCGGGAATCGGCATCCGCAGTGGTGCTCACAGATGGTCCTTCCCGGCCGCTTCGCCTCTGATGCGATGCCTATGCGTGAATCATCGCAGGCTGCTCGCCCGAGTCGTGGACGAATTCCTCAGGCACGCCCGGGCGCAGCACGATCGCGGTGATGATCGCGCCGGCCGCGAAGATCGCCGAGGCCAGCCAGAACGCGTGGTGGTAGCCGTCGATCGCGCCCTGCGCCTGGATCGCCAGCTGGCTCGCCTTGTCGTGGGCGCTCGCGATGTGGTCGGCGATGTAGGCCGTGATCGCGGTCGACGCGATCGTGTTGAGCAGCGCGGTGCCGATCGATCCGCCGACCTGCTGCACCGTGTTGACGGTCGCCGAGCCGACGCCCGCGTCCTGCTGGGTGAGGCGCAGCGTCGAGATGCTCATGGCGATCGCGAACAGGGTGCCCATGCCGAAGCCGAGCAGGATCAGGCTGGGCAGCACGTCCGCCGCGTAGTGCCCGACGACCTGGATGCGGGTCAGCAGCGCGAGCGCGACCGCGCCGAGCAGCATGCCCGCCGGCACGAGCACCTTCGGGCTGACGCGGCGCTGCAGGCGCGGCATCACGATCGCGGCCATCACGATGATCGCGGCGGGCAGCGGCAGGAAGGCGACGCCCGTCTTGACCGCGCTGTAGCCGAGGTTCGCCTGCAGGTAGTAGGTCATGAACAGGAAGACGCCGAACATGCCGGTGGTCGCGAGGAACATCGCGATGAGGCCGCCGCCGCGGGTGCGGTCGAGCAGGATGCGCAGGGGCAGCAGCGCGTGCTTCGAGCGGGCCTCGATGACGACGAACGCGATGAGCAGGATGCCGGAGGCGATCAGGAAGCCGAGGGTCTTGGCATCCCGCCAGCCGTCGGTGTCGGCGAGCGAGAAGCCGTAGACCAGCGCGAACAGGCCCGCGGTGATCGTGACGGCCCCGGGCAGGTCGAGCTTCGGGCGGTGCGCGCTCGCCGAGTGGCGGAGCAGGACGAACGCCCCGATCAGGGCGGGGATCGCGAAGAAGATGTTCACGAACATGGTGGCGCGCCACGAGAAGTACTCGGTGAGCACGCCGCCGAGCAGCAGGCCGAGGGCCGCGCCGCCGCCGCCGATCGCGCCGAAGACGCCGAAGGCGCGGCCGCGTTCCTTGCCGTCGACGAAGGTCGTGGTGAGGATCGCGAGGACGGCGGGCGCCAGGATCGCGCCGAACGCGCCCTGGATGACGCGCGCCGTGACGAGCATCTCGAAGGAGTGGGCCGCGCCGCCGAGCGCGGAGGCCGCCGCGAAGCCCGCGAGGCCGATGATGAGCGCCCACTTGCGGCCGAAGAGGTCGGCCAGGCGGCCGGCGAACAGCAGTAGGCTGCCGAACGCGAGGGTGTAGCCGGTGATGATCCACTGGCGGTCGTTGTCGCTGAACGCGAGGGCCTTCTGCGCGGTCGGCAGGGCGATGTTCACGACGGTCGAGTCGAGGATGACCATGAGCTGGCTGAGCGCCAGGACGACGAGGATGACCCAGCGCCGGTTGTGGTGGTGCTCGGCGTGCGGGTCCGTGACGGCGAGCGGCACGGGCGCGGTTGCGGTGGCTGACATGAAGGCTCCCGAGGTGTGGCGGTGCTGAATTCGGAGAGGAGAACTCCGAATTACAGTATGCGCAAAATGGAAGCCATTCCTCCGGATTAGCTGGGCATCGGGTTGCGCGCGGGTGAACTCGGCATTTCTGGACGCGCGCGGCCGTCGGGCACTTTTTCCAGCGGCGGGCATAGCCGGCGGCGCGGTTCTGTATGCCCGCCAGTGGAAAAAGTGCCCGACGGGGTTCGCGGGGCGCGATCAGGCGATGGCGAGGATGCCGAGCACGAGCGCCGCGAGCGGGATCACACCCTGGGTGAGGGCGGGGCGCACGAACTCCTTCCCGAGGGTCGTGAGTACGCATGCCGCCGCGACCATCGAGGCGACCGCGGTGATCGTGAGGGTCCAGCCCGCGACGTCGGCCCCCGCCCACACCAGGATCGGCCCGACGACCGCGGCGATCGCGAGGAACAGGTTGTAGAAGCCCTGGTTGTAGGCGAGCTGGGCGGTGGCATCCGCCTGCGCCTGGTCGGCGACGTTGAAGCGCTGCCAGATCGCGGGCCGGCGCCAGAGCACCGACTCCATGGCGAAGATCAGGACGTGGAGCGCCGCGGCGGCGAGCGCGAAGATCAGTGCGACGGTCTGCATGCGGCCAGGCTAGAGCGGAGTCGGGGCGGATGTCGGCGGCCGCGCCCCCCGATCACCCGCGCGTCGCGCGGTCGGCGCGACCGCGGTCGGGGCGACGACCGCGCGCTTGAGGTGCTCGTAGACGACCGAGGTGCGGACGTCCACGATCTCGGGCCGCGTGGTGAGCGTGTCGATGACGAACGCGTACAGGGCGTCGTTGTCGGCGACGGCGACGTGCAGGATGAAGTCCTGATCGCCTGCCGTGACGAACACGCCGAGGGTCTCGGGCAGCGTCGCGACCCAGTCGCGGAAGGCCTCGAGCACCGTGCGCTTCGGCGGCCGGATGCGCACCGAGATGAGCGCCTGCACCCCGCGCCCGATCGCCGGCAGGCTCACGTCGAGGCGCGCGCCCGTGACGACGCCGCGCTCGTAGAGGCCACGGGTGCGCTCGAGCGCGGTGGTCGGCGAGACGCCCGCGGCGGCCGCGACGTCGCGATTGCTCGTCCGTGCGTTGTTCTGCAGGACGGCCAGGATCGCGGCATCCACATCATCGAGATTCGCCATATCGCCAGGCTAGGCGCATTAAGTCCGGCACACTTGAATCGCGCCCGACGATATGGATTGCTGAGCGCATGGATGCCCCCGCAATCGGCTTCGCGCCCGATGAGATCGACACCTCCGCCCCGACCCGCTCGGCCCGCCTCAAGTGGGTCGTCGTGGTCGACGAGGCGCTGCCGCCGGGCCGCGCGCTGAACGCCGCCGTGTGCACGGCCGCGGCCACGGGCCGCGCGGTCGCAGGGCTGCTCGGCCCCGACGCGGTCGACGCCGAGGGCTCGGCCCACCCCGGGCTGCCGTGGGCGGGGTGCACCGTGCTGCGCGCCCCGGCCGAGACGCTGCGCACGATCCGGGCGAAGGCCGCGGCATCCCCCGAGCTGCACACCGTCGACATGCCCGAGGACGCCCAGCTCACCCGCGTCTACGACGAGTACCTCAGTGTGATGTCGGGGAAGGCCGCCGATCGGATCGCCTACGGCGCCGTCGGCATCGTCGGCCCTCGCAACCGCGTCGACCGCATCGTGGGGCGGCTGCCGCTCTACTGAGCAGCGCGATGCGAACGGCGGGGTGCTCTAGCTGGGGCCCCGCGCGGGGTCGAAGTTTCGCGCGGTGCGGAGTTCGCCGTGCGGTAGGCGGCTCCGCAACGCGCGACGAACTCCGTACCGCGCGAAAGGCGGCCGGGCGGTGCGGCGCGCCGCCGCCGCTACGCCCGCCCCGGCAGTTGCGCGAGCGGGGCCGAGCGGCGCTCGAGCAGCTCGGCGTACGTGCCGTCCCGCTCGGCCCAGCGGTGCATCTGCACGCCCCGCACCAGGATCTCGTCGGGCGTCGGGTCGGCCGAGAGCAGCCCCACGACCTCGTCGAGGTAGTCCGCGAGCTTCAGCGCGGCCGGGTTCTGCGCCTCGTGCTCGGGGGTCGTCGCGACGGCCGGCGGCACGAGCTCGTGCACCGTGACGCCGGTGCCCTCGAGGTGCTTGCGCAGCGACTCGGAGTACGAGTGCACGGCCGCCTTCGACGCGCCGTAGGTCGCCATGAGCGGGAACGGCAGGAAGCCGATGCCCGACGAGACGGTCACGAAGGCGCCGTCGCCGCGGCCCAGGAAGTGGGGCGTGAAGGCATCCGTCACGCGGATCGTGCCGAGCACGTTGACCTCGATCGTCGTCTGCGCGGTCGCGAAGTGCGCGGGGTCGCGCAGGTCCTCGAACAGCAGCACGCCCGCCATGGTGACGACCGTGTCGAGCCCGGGATGCCGCGCGAGCACCGCGTCGCGGGCGCGCTCGACCGAGCCGGAGTCGGTGACGTCGATCTCGACGAGCTCGAAGCCGTCGATGGGGTCGGTGCGGCGCCCGCCGATGACGACGGTGCTGCCGGCGGCGGCGAAGCGGCGGGCGAGCCCCAGGCCGATGCCCGAGGTGCCGCCGACGATGAATACGGTGCGGTCGGTGATGTCCATGGCCTCAGCGTGCGCGGGTCGCGGCGGGCGAGGCAGAACCCTGCGGATCCGGGTAGTGGCAGGGCCCCGGCTCGCGCGGCCCGCCGGGGCTACCGTGGGCGTGATGGACGAACGAGACGATGAGGATGCCGCCGGGGCCCTCGGGCCGGACGGCCCCGAGACGAACCGCCTGGGCGCCTACCTGCGCGCGCGCCGCGGCCTCGTGACGCCGGAGCAGGCCGGCATCCCCTCGGGCCCGCGCCGTCGGGTTCCGGGCCTGCGCCGCGAAGAGGTCGCGATGCTCGCGGGCATCAGCTCGGACTACTACCTGCGCCTCGAGCGCGGCCGCGACCACAACCCGTCGCCGCAGGTGCTCGAGGCGCTCGCGCGCGTGCTGCAGCTCGACGACGTCGAGCTCGACTACCTGATGCTGCTCGCGCGCCCCGAGCCGCCACACCGCACGCAGGCGCGGGCGCGCGCTCGCCGCGGCGCGGCCGAGCGGGTCCCCGCCCGCCTGCATGCGCTGCTCGCGTCGATCGGGCTGCCGGCCTTCGTCGAGGGGAAGACCTTCGACGTGCTCGCGTCGAACGAGCTCGCGCGGGCGCTCAACCCGCGACTGCGGCCGGGTGAGAACCGGCTGCGCTCGCTCATCCTCGACCCCGAGGAACACGCGTTCCAGATCGACTGGGACCGGCAGACGGCGGGCTTCGTCGCGGCCTTCCGCCAGCAGGTCGGCGACGACGTGTCCGACGCGCGTGTGCTCGAGCTCATCGGCGAGCTGTCGGTCGCGAGCGGGCGCTTCCGCGAGCTGTGGGCGCGGCACGACGTGCGGGCGCTCGGCGGCGGCACGACGGATGTCGCGCACCCCGTCGTCGGCGAGCTGCGCCTGCACCGCGACAAGCTGCCCGTCGACGATGTGCTGCTCGTCGTCTACTACGCCGACGAGGGCAGCGAGACCGCGGAGAAGCTGCGGCTGCTCGCGTCGCTCGCGGCGGGGGCCGCGGTGCCCGGGGCGGACGGGAAGATGGTGCGATGAACGACGTGGTCGCCAGGCGGGCGGGGCTCGCCGACATCCCCCGCCTCATCGAGCTGCGCGCGCTCATGGTGGCCGAGATGGGCGACGACTTCGATTCGGTGCCGGGCCTGCGCGAGGCGGCCGCCGCCTGGTTCGCGCGCCGCATGGCGGACCCGCGCGGCTTCGCCGCGTTCGTCGCCGAGGTGCCCGGCGAGGGCGTGGTCAGCTGCGCGATCGGCACGGTCGAGGACCATGCGCCGAGCCCGCGCAGCCCGAGCGGACTGCGCGGCGAGCTCGCGAACGTGTGCACCGAGCGCGCGTTCCGCGGCCGCGGCCTCGCGCGTGCCTGCGTCGAGGCGCTGCTCGCGTGGTTCCGCGACGAGACGGACGCGACGCTCGTCCGCCTCGCCGCCACCGAGGACGGCGCGCCGCTCTATCGCAGCCTCGGCTTCGTGCCGCCGCGCGACCTGATCCTGCAGCTCAGGCTCGCGCGCTGAGCCGCGCCCCGCAGTAGCCTGTTTTTCGCGCGCTACGGAGCTCATCGCGCGTTACCGGCCGCCACAACGCGCGACGAACTCCGTAGCGCGCGAAATTCCGCGGCCCGCGTCAGCGCGCAGCGAGGAACGCGGCGGCGTCGGCGGCGGATGCCAGCAGCACGGTGCCGCTTGCGACATCCGCACCCGTCGAGGCCGCGATCGCCACGGCGCCGACCTGCTCGCTCGTCACCCACCCGGTCTCACCGGGCGCGAAGCGCGTCGCGACCGGGCCGAGCTCAAGCGCGAGCACGCGGCGCCCGGGGTTCTCGGCGGCGAGCACGCGCTGCAGCATGAGCAGCGCGGTCTGCTCCATGCTCACGAGGCCGCTGCCCGGCACGGGGAACTCGGCCGACTGCCCGACGACGATCGTGTAGGCACCGGCGCCCGACATCCGCGGCAGCACCGCCCGGGCGAGGCCCATGTGCGCGGTCGCGAGGCCCGTGAACGCCTGCTGCCAGTCGTCCGCGGTGATTCCGGTGAGCGGCCCGCCCGCCCACCAGCCGCCGACCGGGACGATCACGTCGTCGATGCCGCCGCGCATCTCGACCATGGTGGATGCCAGCACCTCGGGGCCCCCGTGAAGGTCGTGTAGTCGTGCGTCGGCAGGTGCAGCAGAGGGCTGCGGCCGAGGTCGCCGAGCACGGCGCGCAGTTCGGCACCGCGGGCGTCGGAGCGGGTCGGCACGACGACATCCGCCCCCGCCTCGAGGAAGGCGCGCACGATGCCTGCGCCGACACCGCCCGTGCCGCCGGGAACGAGAACGCGGCGGCCGCTGAGGTTCGTGGTCATGGGGGTCTTCCTTTCGTTGGTGACACCAACATATCGTTGGTGACGCCAACGGTAACACGAATCGTTGGTTGCGCCAACTGTTATGCTCGCGACATGGACAACGAGGTGCGCGCGCCGCAGGCCCTGCGGCATCTGGTCAGCTGGCAGGCGGGCCGCCTCGCCACGATCGGCGCTCGGCTGACGGCGCAGAGGCTGCCGCTCGAGGCGCGCTCCGACTTCGCGGTGCTCGCGAGCCTCGTCGAGTACGGCGATCTGAGCCAGGCCGACCTCGGGCGCATCCTCGGGCTCGATCGCAACAACGTGAATGGCATCGTGACGCGTCTCGACACCAATGGGCACGTGACGCGGCGCGCCGACCCTGGCGATCGCCGCCGCAACATCGTGAGCGTGACGGATGCCGGTCGCACCCGTCTCACGGAACTGCAGCGCGCGTCATCCGCCGTCCAGGCTGAACTGCTCGACGGGCTCACCGCCGCCGAGCAGGCCCGGCTCGTCGAACTGCTCGACCTCGTGCTCGCGCGCCACCCCGCCCAGCCGGCCTGAGCGCGTGTCGCGCTGCGCCGCGCCGTGTCCGTTTTTCGCGCGTTACGGAGTTCATCGCGCGTTACAGGCCGCCGCAGCGCGCGACGAACTCCGTAACGCGCGAAATAGCGTGGGTCGCAGCGCGTCGCACCCGGCGGGTCGGTGCTCGCGCGCACCGGCCCGCGGCCCTAACGTGCGGCCTATGGGAAGTGGTCTGGGCTGGGTCGCCCACTCGGGCATCGTGCAGGGCGTCATCATCGGCGGGGTGTTCGCGTTCCTGACGGCGACGCTCGTGCTCAACCTCGTGGCGCGCTCGCAGACAGTGACGGTCAACGGCTGGAGCTCGGTGCCGCGCGTCGGGCAGCCCGGGCTCGGCATCCTCACCCGGTCCGCGCTGGCCAAGGCGCTGCCGGCGGTGAACGTCTTCGAGGAAGCCGCCTATTGGACGGCGACGAAGGATGCCGCAGGCCGCCCCCTCCGCGGCGACCGCAGCTACGTGCTCCGCTTCCCGCCCGGTCAGCAGCCCCCGAACGGCGCGTTCTGGTCGCTCAGCGCGACCGATCTCGTGGGCTACATGGTGCGGAACGACGCGGGCCGCTCGACCGTCGACGACCGTGCGCCGCTCGTCGCGAACGCGGACGGCTCGGTCGACATCCGTCTGCAGCGCACCGCGCCCGACGGCCCCGCGCAGAACTGGCTGCCGACCCCGGCCGGCCCGTTCAAGCTCATGCTGCGCGCCTACCTGCCCGGCGCGACGGTCGTCGACGGCGGCTACCGCGTGCCCGCCGTCGAGGAGGTGCGGGCGTGAACCGGCTCATCCTCAAGTACGCGACGCCGATCACGGTCGTGATCCTCGCGGTGTTCGCGTGGGTCGTCTACAGCCGCATCGCGAGCGGCAGCGGCATCCTCGTGCTCGCCGTCACGGCCGTGATTGTGTGGGTGCTCGGCACCGCGGCGTTCATCTGGTTCTGGCCGCGCATGATCGTCGGCGGGTTCAAGCGGGCGATCCTCGCGCGCGGGCTCGGCGGCGGCCCGATCCCGGTCAACACGCTGTATGCCGAGCCGAGCTCGTCCTCGTCGTCGGCCTCGACCGGCAGCCTGCTCGCGACCGGCACCGACGACGTGCTCTACGTCGGCGGCTGGCTCGATCTGAGCGCCGGCCCGCAGGTGCTGCACGTGCCCGAGATGGCCGGGCGGTACTACAGCGTGCAGCTCACCGACCCGACGACGAGCGCGAACTTCGCCTATGTCGGCACACGCACGACGGGCACTGCGGCCGGCGAGTTCGCGATCGCGGCGCGCGGCTGGCGCGGGGACGTGCCGCCGGGGATGCCGCTGATCACAGCCCCGGGCCGCGGGGCGCTGCTCATCGGGCGCGTGTTCGTCGCCGACGAGGCCGACCAGCCCGCGGCATACGCGCTCGCGCAGCAGCTCAGCCTCTCGCCGCTCTAGAGGTGCGCGGCCCAGTCGCCGGTCGAGAGGTACTGCACCTTGCGCGCGATCGACACGGCCTGGTCGCCGAAGCGCTCGAAGTAACGCGCGGCGAGCGTCGTGTCGACCGTGCTCTGCGTGCTGGCGGCCCACGACCCGTCGGTGACGGTCTCGAGCACGTGGCGGTGCAGGGCGTCCATGGCGGCGTCGTCATCGATCAGCTGCTGGGCGACCCCCATGTCCTGCGTGGCGAGCAGACGGCGCAGCTGGGCGGCGGTGCCGACGGCCTGCGCGGACAGCTGCAGGAACGCGTCGCGCAGGGCGGCCGGCGCGACATACGCCGGGTACCGCCGCCGCGTGAGCGCCGCGAGGTGGTGGGCGAGGTCGCCCATGCGCTCGAGCGCCGTGCTCATGCGCAGCGCGCTGACGACGATGCGCAGATCGTGGGCGACCGGGCTCTGGCGCTGCAGAATGCCGATGGCGAGCTCGTCGAGCTCGATCGCGAGGGCGTCGATCGCGGCATCCCCGCTGATCACGCCTTCGGCGCGGGCCAGGTCGGCGGTGTTGAACGCGGTCGTCGCGTCGGTCACCGCCTCGAGCACGAGGTCGGCGAGCCGCACGAGGTTGTCCTGCACGGTCTCCAGGTCGAGTTGGAACACGCGTCGCATGGCGTCGAGCATTCCATCGGCGCTCTAAGCCCGGGCTAAGGAAGCCGACAGCGCGGGCCGGGTCAGCGACCGGCGGCGGCCGCTACATGGCGCCGGCGGTGCCGAGCAGTGCGCCGATCGCGAAGGTCGCCGCGAGGGCGATCGCGCCGCCGAGCACGATGCGCAGCGTGCCCTTGCGCTTCGAGCTGCCGCCGATGCGGGCGCTCAGCGTGCCGGTCACGACGAGCGCGGCGAGCACGGCGGCGAAGGTCACCGGGATCTTCCACGGCGCGGGCACCGCGAGCACGACGATGAACGGCAGGATGCCGCCGCACAGGAACGCGATGGCCGAGGCGAAGGCTGCGTGCCACGGACTGACGACGTCGTCCGGGTCGATGCCGAGCTCTGCCGCGAGGTGCGCGCGCAAGGCATCCTTCTCGGTCAGCTCGATCGCCACCTGCCGGGCCGTCGCGTGCGAGATGCCCTGCGCCTCGTACAGCGCGGTGAGCTCGTCGAGCTCTTCCTCAGGCATGGTGGCGAGCTCGTTGCGCTCCTTCTCGATGAGCGCGTGCTCGCTGTCGGCCTGGCTGCTGACCGAGACGTACTCGCCGACCGCCATCGAGAACGCGCCGCCGACGAGGGCCGCGACGCCCGAGGCGAGGATCGGCGCCGAGCCCGCTCCGGCGCCCGCGACGCCGACCACGACCGCGGCGACCGAGATGATGCCGTCGTTGGCGCCGAGCACGCCGGCGCGCAGCCAGTTGAGCCGTTGCGCGAGACCGCCGCGGTGCGGCTCGTCGGGCTGGTTCGCGAGGGCGTCGTTCGTCATGGGGGAAGCGAAGCAGACATCCGGATGCCTGTCCACGGCCCGCGCCGCGCGCGAGAAGCCCAGAACGCACGAGAGGGAGGAACTTTTCGCGGGTACGTCCTCCCGATCGTGCGTTCTGGGCTTCGCGCGCCCGGCGAGCGCCGTTTATCGGGCTGATCGGGCTCTCCCAGTGCCTGTGCCCCGGTTTTGCACGTGACGGGCCGGGAACGGATAGGGATCGGGCAGGTGCGCTCAGCAGGGTGGGTCACCCGGGCTTCGAAGATCTCGCGGCCCGGCTGACAGGAATGAGGTCACTCATGCAGGTTCGCAAGCGCATCGGCTACACCCTGGCCGCCACGGCCCTGATCACCGCGGTCGGCTGCGGCGGAGCGGTCGCCGCCAACGCCGCCACCACCTCGTCGTTCGGCGCCACCGGCGCCGCGGCGTCCACCACCCACGCCGTCACCACGACTGCGAGCACGGGTTCGAGCTCGAGCTCGAGCACGTCGAGCGGCTCGAGCACCACCGCACCCGGCGCACCCTCGGGCCAGAAGGGCACCCCGCCCGCACTGCCGCAGCTCTCCGCGACGCAGCTCGCGAAGGTCACCGCAGCGGTGAAGGCGAAGGATGCCTCCGCCACCGTGCAGCGCTCGTGGAAGGACGCGGACGGCACCTTCGACGTCGTCGTCACCTCCGGTGGCAAGACGATCAAGTACGAGGTCTCGGCCGACTACACGAAGGTCTCGATCGACACCGACGGCCCGTCCGCCCCGCCGCAGGGCGCCCCCGGCCAGCAGGGCTCGAAGCCGGGTTCGGCCTCGGGCGCGAAGCCTGGTTCGGCCTCGAGTTCGACCTCGGGTTCGGCCTCGGGCACCCAGGCTCCGACCCCGCCCACCGGCCAGCCGAGTGGTGCGCCCGCGCAGGGGCAGACCTCGGGCTCGTAGCCGGCATCCCCCTCTCCCCACCCGCGGCGGGGCCTCGACAACCGGTCGGGGCCCCGCCGTTTCGCTGCAGCCGGCAGCGCTTAGGGAACGGATAGGCATCGCTCGGGGGCTTCCCGGCTGAAGTAAGAAACGCGGAAGAAACGGTCGCGAGTGTGGAAGGCAGACAGAGAAACCGGACGACAGGAGCAGCCATGAGCATCAGGAACCGCGGAACCCGCATCGCCTCGAGCGTCGGAGCGGCGATCGGCGCGCTGGCCGTCGGATCGGCGGCCGTGCTCGGCGGCGCGCTGTGGCACAGCGAGGTCGCGAACGCCGCGACCCGCTCGGCCTCGTCCGGCACCACCAGCTCGTCGTCGGGCACCCGGGCGACCACCAGCACCCCCACGGCGACGTCGACCCCGTCGTCCAGCCCCTCGGCCACGAGCGCGACGTCGAGCGGCTCGTCCGGCTCGACCTCCTCGTCGACGAGCAGCACGTCGGGCACGAGCTCGAGCGGCTCCACCAGCTCGTCGACCTCGTCGAGCACCGGGGTCGGCTCCTCGAGCGGCACCGCCCCGCAGGCGACCTCGTCGGGGTCGTGAGCGCGATGCCGATCATCACGGGTGCGGGCGGCGGGGCATCCGCAGCCCACCTCGAATGGCAGGTCTGGAACCTCGAGGCCCGTCTCGTCGTCACCGACGCGGCACGGCTCGACGAGGCGGCCCGGATCGCCCGCGAGGTGCTGGCCGAGGTGGATGCCGCATGCAGCCGCTTCCGCGCGGACTCCGAGCTCACGGCGCGCTCCGCCGAGTTCGCCGTCGGCGCCCCGGCCTCGCCCATGCTGACGCGCCTCGTGCGCGCCGCCCTCGACGCCGCCGAGTGGACCCACGGCGACGTCGACCCCTCGCTCGGCGACCAGCTCGGCGCGCTCGGCTACGACCGCGACATCGCCGAGGTGCGGGCGCGCAGCGAGCACCTCGCCGACCGCATCTCGATCGCACCGCTCGCCCCGCGCCGCTCGACCTGGCGCGACATCCGCCTCGACGGCGACCGGCTCACCGTGCCGGAGGGCGTGCTCATCGACCTCGGCGCCACCGCGAAGGCGGTCGCGGCCGACCGCGTCGCCGAGCGCGTCCAGGCCGAGCTCGACACGGGCGTGCTCGTGGGCCTCGGCGGCGACCTCGCCACGGCCGGGCCGCGCGACGAGGCCTGGCAGGTCGTCGTGCAGGACCGTGCCGGCGAGCCCGGGCAGCAGATCTCGCTCGAGCCGGGGTGGGCGGTCGCGACATCCAGCACCCTGCACCGCCGCTGGCGGGCCGGCGGCAAGTGGATGCACCACGTGCTCGACCCCCGCAGCGGCCTGCCCGCGCCCGAGACCTGGCGCACCGTCACGGTCGCCGCCCCGAGCTGCCTGCGCGCCAACGCGCTGAGCACCGCCGCGATCGTGCGCGGGCACGCCGCGACGCGGATGCTGGCGGATGCCGGCGTCGCCGCGCGCCTCGTCGACGCCCGGTTCGGCATCCATCGCGTCGGCGGCTGGCCCGAGGCGGATGCCGAACGCACCCTCGATCATGCGAAGGAGCCCGCTCATGCTCGATGACGCCATGTGGGCCTTCGGCCGCGCGAGCGGCGTCGTCGCCCTGGTGCTGATGACCGTCTCGATCGTGATCGGCATCACGACGCGATCGGGCAGGCCGCTGCCGGGGATGCCGCGCTTCTCGGTGCAGCTCGTGCACCGCAACGCGGCGCTGCTCGCGACCGTGTTCACCGCGCTGCACGTGGGCACGCTGCTGCTCGACAGCTACGCGAAGCTGACGCTCGCCGACATCCTCGTGCCCTTCATCTCCTCGGCGAAGAACGCCGTCTGGGTCGGCTTCGGCACCGTCGCGGTCGACCTGCTGATCGCCGTGATCGTCACCGGGCTGCTGCGCGCGCGGGTCGGCGCGCGCACCTTCAAGGCCGTGCACTGGGCGACCTATGCACTCTGGCCGATCGCCCTCGCGCACGCGATCGGCGCGGGCACCAACGGCACGTCCGGCTGGTTCCTGCTGCTCGGCGCGGCCTGCGCGGCCGCCGTGGGCGCGGCACTCGTCTGGCGGCTCTCGCCACGGTTCGCCGAGGCGACGGGGCTGCAGCGCCGCGCGATGAAAGACCTGGAACGCAGCGCAACCGGAAGGAGCCGCGCATGACCATCGTCGAGACCCCGGTGGCGGCATCCGTCACCGTCACCCGCCTTCTCGCGGCCGGCCCGCACGCGGGGCTCGCCGCCCACCTCGCGGCCTTCGGCGCGTTCGACCCCACCCGCGTCGGGCCCGCGCTCGTGCGCGAGCTCGAACGCTCGGGCCTCACGGGCCGCGGCGGGGCGGGCTTCCCCGCCTGGCGCAAGCAGGCCGCGACCGTTGACGCGGCAGGACGCACCCGCCGCCCCGTCCTGATCGCGAACGGCGCCCAGGGCGAGCCGGCCAGCAGCAAGGATTCGGTGCTGCTGCGCAACGCCCCGCAGCTCGTGCTCGACGGCGTGCTCGCGGCCGCCGCCGCGATCGGAGCCCACCGGGTCTACCTCTATGCGGGCGCCGACGAGCTCGCGGCCGTCGCGACCGCGATCGACGAGCGCACCGCGGCGGGCGCGGCGGGGGCGAAGGATGCCGCGCGCATCACCCTCGTCGAAGCCGCAGACACCTTCGTCTCCGGTGAGGCGAGCGCCGTCGTGGGCGCGATCGAGCGCGGCACGCCGCTGCCCCGCGACCACGCGAAGCGCCTCTCGACCTCGGGGCTGAACGGGCGCCCGACCCTGCTGCACAACGTCGAGACCCTCGCCCAGGTCGGGCTCATCGCGCGCTTCGGCGCCGACTGGTTCCGGTCGGTCGGCACCCCCGAGGACCCCGGCACCCGCCTCGTCACCATCAGCGGCGACGTGCCCGCGACCCGCGTGCTCGAGGTCGCGGGCGGCTCGCGCCTCGGCGATGTGCTGCAGCAGGCGGGCTGCGACCTGGGTGCGACGCAGGCCGTGCTCGTCGGCGGCTACCACGGAGCCTGGGTCGGGGCCGGCGAGATGGACGCCCGGCTGTCCCGCGAGGGCCTCGCACCGTTCGGAGCGAGCCCCGGCGCCGGCATCCTCGTCGCCCTCTCGTCCCGTCGGTGCGGGCTCGCCGCGACCGCGCAGATCGTCGACTACCTCGCCGGCCAATCGGCAGGGCAGTGCGGGCCGTGCATGTTCGGCCTGCCGGCCATGGCGGCGACCTGGGACGACATCGCGAACGGCGCCGCCGACGCGACCCGCCGCGCACGGCTCACCCGTCTCGCCGAGGCCGTGGACGGGCGCGGAGCGTGCGCCCACCCCGACGGCACCGTGCGCCTCAGCCGCAGCGCGTTGCGCGTCTTCCGCGCCGACCTCGAGCAGCATGCGCACGGGCGCTGCCACCACGCGCGGCGAGCGGAGGCGCGCGCATGAGCCCCGCCGAGCCGACGCGCGACACGGCCCTGCTGCACATCGACTGGACCCGCTGCGACGGCCGCGGACTGTGCGCCGAGCTGCTCGCCGAGATCCTCGATCGCGACGAGTGGGGCTACCCCATCGCGCGGCCCGGGGTGCTGCGCGACGGGGACGACCCCTCGGACATCCCGGTGCACCCGTCACTGCGCGCCGCCGCCGAGCAGGCGGTCGCGATGTGCCCGCTCGCGGCGCTGAGGTTGACGACGCGCTGACGCGCCGACCCCGGCCGGCGTCAGCCCCCGTGCCGCTCGACGCGCGCGTCGAGGCCGGCGCGCACGGCCGGCCACTCGTCGCGCAGGATCGAGAAGGTGACCGTGTCGCGCACGATGCCCTTGTAGACCTGGTAGGCGCGCAGCACACCGTCCTGCTTGGCGCCGAGGCGCTCGATCGCGGCGCGCGACTGCCGGTTGTGCCAGTGCGTGTGGAAGTAGACGGCGTTGCAGCCGAGCTCGTCGAACGCCCGCGCGAGCAGCAGGCGCTTGGCGTCCGCGTTGATCCCCGTGCCGTGCACGGTCGGCGAGAGCCACGTGTAGCCGATCTCGACGCGCAGGTTGGGCTCGGAGATGTTGCAGTACGTCGTCATGCCGACGGGCTCGCCCGTGCGCGAGTCGCGCACGACCCACGGCGCCATCTCGCCCGTCGCCTGCAGCCCGAGGCGCCGCTCGATCTCGGCGGCCATGCCGGCGCGGTCGGGAACCGTCGTGTACCAGAGCTTGTGCAGGCCCCCGGCCTCGGCGAGGACGCCGAGTGCGTCGGCGTGGTCGACCGACGCCTGCTCGAGCGTCGCGAGGGGGCCGGTGAGGGTCGGAGTGGCGGCGAAGGCTGTCATGGTCAGACGCTACTGGCACTCACCGCCGCGACGAACCTCGTGATGTTGTCGCGCAGGGTCTCGATGCGCTCCTCGCGCGCGGCATCGACGTCGAAGCCGACGTAGGCGAGCGACGGACGCTTGCGCACGTTCGCCGAGCACTCGAAGCCCGCGCAGGCGAGGATTCCGACGGTGTTGCCGTTGCGGCCCGCCTGACCGGCGCGCTTGGCCGAGAACATGACGACCTCGTTGGGCAGATGGATGTCCTCGCACCACGAGCACTGCGGCCGGGTGCGCGTGCGGCCGTTGCCGGTGCGCATCATGATGCCGACGGGCGCGCCGTCGACCCAGGCGACGACGTAGCCCGCGTTGTCGATCTTGCGGTCGCGCCAGCCGAGGAAGTCGAGCTGGTCCCAGTCGAGGGCGGCGAGGTCGGGCATGGTGACGGAGTTGCGTTCGCGCAGTGAGGCGTTGACGAACGACGCGCGGATCTGCTGCTCGGTGAGCGGTTGCATGGGTGTGCCTGTCTGTAGCTGTTCGGCGGGGCCGGGCGCGCTCGACGGCGCGCGAGATCGGCGGAAGTGGGCGCGCCGGAACGGCGCGAAGAATCACCAGGTGGAGCGAACGAGCTACCTCGAGCCGGCGCTGAGCGCGCCGACGACCCCCAGACACCCGGTCATCGGGCTGAGTGAAGAGGTAAGGGACACGCCCGACATCCTAATCGCGAGCTGCGCGCCGTCGGCCTGCCGTGATGGTCGGGGCGACGGAACGCACCGCTCGCGTCACTTCGGGCCGGCGCAGGGCGCGGAACGGAGCCCGAACCCACCGCTCGCGTCACTTCGGGCGCCCGCAGGCCGAATAATCGAAGGGTGCGCATCACCGCGAAGATCGACTACGCCGTGCGAGCGTGTGTCGAGCTCGCCGCACGCTACGACGATGTAACCGGTGCTGCCGCCGGCCCGCGCTGGGTCAAGGCCGACGAGGTCGCCGCCGCGCAGGAGGTGTCGGTCGCCTTCGTGCTCGGCATCCTCAACGAGCTCAAGCAGGCCGGGCTCGTCGCGAGCAAGCGCGGCGCCGACGGCGGCTACCGCCTCGCGTTCGCGCCGGCGGAGATCACGATCGCGGACGTGATCCGCGTCGTCGACGGCCCCCTCGCGAACGTCGCGGGCCGGCACGTCGAAGACGTCGGCTACGGCGGCGCGGCGGGAGCGGTGCGGGATGTCTGGGTGGCGCTGCGCGCGTCCCTGCGCTCGGTGCTCGAGGGGGTCTCGCTCGAGGATGTCGCGACCGGGCGCCTCGCCGCTCCGGTGCGCGCGCTCATCGAGGGCGACGAGGCCTGGAAGACCCGGCCGCACGGTCGGGCGACGGTCGCCGGCACCCGGTCCTGAGGGTCAGCGGGTGGAGGCCGCGAGCGCGGCCTCCACGTAGGCGGTGAGGTCGATGCTGACGGTGGCTGGCGGCAGCACGGCCGCGGGGCTCACTTGCTCGGGCATTCGTAGGCCACCGGCTTGCCGTTCTTGCCTGGGTCGATGCTGGTCTGCATGCCCGGGGTGGAGGTGCTCCACATGTCGGGCTTGCATCCCGTGCTGTCGAACCCGCCGTCCTTCGTTGCGCGCGGGGCCGTGTCGACCACCGTGGTCGTGACGGCAAAGGAGTCGACGGTTCCGGTCGGAGTCCCGATCAGAGGGAGCACGCGGACATCACGTTCGCCGATGAATGCCCCCGTGGCCGGATCGATGACGAGTTCCTGACGGGTCTGGGTGACCTGTTCCGTGTAGCTGACGGCGACACCCGTGCGACCGCCGACAGTGGCCGAATGATCGCTGATGACGACCCCGGGGATCAAGGCCGCGGTGCGGAACATCACGGCCCGGACGGAGGCCGGCACGGTGCCCGTCGACAGTCGGTCGGCGATCCAGACGAAGGCTTCGCCGTTGCGCGAATGTCCTGCCCCGCGCGTTTGGGCATAGATGTAGCTCAGCAGTCGGCTCGGGTCGGTCGGCAGTTTCACCAGTTCGGCGTCGTTCTCGGAGCTCGGGGTGCCGAAGTAGTCGCCGCCGACGCCGGGAAGCCACCAGGTCGCCAGGCCGGAGGACGTCTGGACCCCGTTCGGTCGCACCTCGATCCAGGTCTTCGAACGATCGGCCGGGATGTACTGCGTGATGTCCCCCATCTGGATCTTGAGGTACTGCCCGAGTGCGACGGATGGGTCCGATTCGTGCGAGGCCACGTCGGCGGCGGAATAGAGCACGGCTGCCGCCGCCGGGCTCGCCCCCACACGCGAGCCGGGCAGGCCGATGACGTTCACCGCGACGAGCACTCCGGCCACGGCGAGGGCCAGCGCGGCCCCCCCGGCCGACCAGCCGGCGCGGCGCCAGCCGACGCGGCCGCGAGAGCGCGGCCGCTTCCGCGAGGGCACGTGGGCAGAGGCGGCGGCGAGGGACTCGGCGTCGATGCGGGCGAGGATGTCGACGCGCAGGCGCTCGAACTCGGCTTCGTCCGGCAGGGCGGGGCTGTCGATGTGGATGGTCATGATTCCTCCTGCTCGGTCAGGTCGTTCAGTAGCCGGCGCATGGTGCCGCGGCTGCGAGAGAGTCGGTTGCGGACCTGGCCGTGGCTGATGCCGAGGCGTTCGGCCGCATCGTCGTAACTCAGGCCGTCGACGAGGCAGAGGTTGACGACGGTCTGGTCCAGGGGCTTGAGCGCCGCGACCACCGCGGCGAGCTGGCGGTTCAGGTCGCGTGCGACCGCGAGGTGCTCGGCCGAGGGCACGAGCGACGCGAGGATCCCCTCGTTGAGCTCGACGTCCCGTCGGGCGCTGCGCCGTTGGTTGCGGGCGAGATAGCGGGTCGTCGCCAGCAGCCACGGCAGCACCGTGTCCGCGAGCACGATCGACTCGCGCTTGCGCCACAGCACCATGAACGCGTCGGACGTGACCTCCTCGGCCGCCCGCCGGTCCTCGACGATCACGAACGCCGCGGCGAACACCACCCGCGAATAGCGGTCGAAGAGCACCCCGAAGACGCGGGAGTCGCCCCCGGCGGCGTCGAGCAACTCGGCATCGGTGCGCGCATCGACATCCATGACAGCCGGCCCCCGCACGGTTCGGAACTCACTCACGAACAACAGATGTCGACACGAGACGAATCGTCTCAGAATCCGCACCCGCGAGGACATGCCGCGGCCGCACAGTGCCCCACGTCATGTGACGCAACGCGACGACGTAGTCGGTCACATTCTTAACCGAAAAACTCAACAATGCCTACCGTGGCCGCATGACGACACGAACCGCACGGGCAGGGGCCGCAGAAGCCGGCCGCGCGCCCAGGAACCACCGCACCTTCGCAGCAGCAGGTACGGCCGTCGCCATGGCGGCCCTGCTCACCGGGTGCTCCCTCGCGCCGGCATCCGACTCGGTCGCCGCCAAGGGCGCCGAGGTCACCGTGCTGCGCTATCAGGGCAGCGCCAACCAGGTCGTGCTGCCTGAACTCGCCGAGGCGCTCGGCTACTTCGGCAAGATCAAGCTCGACTGGGTCGGCAACACGATCAGCGGCCCGCAGGACATCCAGTCGGTCGCGACGAACCAGACGGATGTCGGCGAGGCCTTCGCCGGCGCCGTCACCAAGCTCGAGACCGCGGGCGCCCCGATCACCGCCGTGGTGAGCGCGTACGGCGAGGACGACAAGACCTTCACCGGCTACTACGTGCCCGCGGGCAGCCCCATCCACAACGCCCACGACCTGATCGGCAAGAAGATCGCGGTCAACACGCTCGGCGCCCAGCAGGAGGCCGAGATCGACACCTACCTGAAGAAGGGCGGCCTCACCCCCGCGCAGATCGCGCAGGTGCAGCTCGTCGTGGCCCCGCCGAACAACACCGAGCAGGCCGTGCGGCGCGGGCAGGTGGATGTCGGGGCCCTCACCGGCATCCTGCAGGACAACGCCGTCGCAGCCGGCGGTCTGCGCAGCCTGTTCGACGACTACAGCCTGTTCGGGGCGTTCGCGGGCGGCGAGTACGTGTTCCGCAAGGACTTCATCGCCGCCAACCCCGACACCGTGCGCACGTTCGTGACCGGGGTCGCCAAGGCGATCCACTGGGAGAACACGACGCCGCGCGAGCAGGTGATCGCGAAGCTCACCCAGATCGTGCAGTCGCGCGGTCGCAACGAGAGCACGGCGACGCTCAAGTACTGGAAGAGCTCGGGCCTGCCCGGCTACGGCGTCATCGCCGACTCGGACTTCACGAAGTGGACCGACTGGCTCAACGGGACCGGCATCGTGAAGGGCCGCGTCGACGCGCCGTCGCTCTACACCGACGAATTCAACCCCTACGCCACCTCGGCCCACCCCAAGACGGCCGCGACGGCGACGAAGGAACAGTGAGATGACTCCCAAGATCAGCCTGCGGAACGTGACCAAGCGGTTCCCCGTGCGCAGCGGGGCGGATGCCTCGGCCCAGGGCACCCTGACCGCACTCGACGACGTGTCGATCGACGTCCCACCCGGCGACTTCCTCGCCCTCGTCGGCCCGAGCGGCTCGGGCAAGACGACCCTGCTCGACCTGCTCGCCGGCCTCACCGAGCCGACCAGCGGCGCCGTGCTCGTCGACGGCACCCCCATCACGGGCCCCGGGCAGGACAGGGGCGTGGTCTTTCAGCAGTATGCGCTGTTCCCCTGGCGCACCGCGCTCGCGAACGTCACCTTCCCGCTCGAGAACCGGCCCGTCGGCGGCGTGCGGCTCACTCGCGCCCAGCGGGTGCAGCGCGCCCGCGAGCACCTCGAGCTCGTCGGCCTGCGCGGCTTCGAGGACAGGTACCCGCATGAGCTGTCGGGCGGCATGAAGCAGCGTGTCGCGATCGCGCGGAGCCTCGCCTATCGGCCCGACATCCTGCTCATGGACGAGCCGTTCGGCGCGCTCGACGCCCAGACCCGCGAGCAGCTGCAGGACGAGCTGCTGCGGATCTGGCGCGCGACCGGCACGACGATCCTGTTCATCACGCACGACATCGACGAGGCCGTCTACCTCGGCACGCGCGTCGCCGTGCTCAGCGCGCGGCCGGGGCGGCTGCAGGCGGTCGTCGAGACCGAGCTGCCGCACCGGGGCCACGGCGGCGACATCCGCTCGGACCCGCGCTTCGTGCGCCTGCGGCACGAGGTGTGGTCGCTGCTGCACGGCGGCGACCGCCTCGTCGCGGAAGAGAGGGCCGTCGCATGAGCGCCGCCGTCGTCACCGGGGCCGCGACCGCGGCGTCCCGACCCGCCGCCCTGCCGCGCCTAGCCCGCCGGGTCGGGCGCACCGCCGGACGGACCGTGTGGGGGTCGGCCGCCATCGTGCTGTTCCTCGCCGTGTGGGAGTTCGCGCCGACCTTCCTGCTCACGCCCGCGACCCGCGTGTTCCTGCCGCCGCTGCATGTCGTGCTGGCGGCGGGGTGGCAGCTGACGCTCGACGGGCAGCTGGAATCGAACATCGCCGCGAGCCTGAGCCGGGCGGCCAGCGGCTTCGCCATCGCCGTCGTGGTGGGCGTCGCGGCGGGGCTGCTGATCGCCTCGTACCGCCGCCTCGACGCCTTCCTCAGCCCGCTGCTCGAGCTGTTCCGCAACACCGCGGCGCTCGCGCTGCTGCCCGTGTTCACGCTGCTGCTCGGCATCGGCGAGACCTCGAAGATCACGATGGTCGCCTACGCGGCGTTCTTCCCGATCCTGCTCAACACGATCGCGGGCGTGCGCGGGGTCGACCCCCTGCTGATCCGCGCAGCGCGCACGCTCGGCGTCGGGCGCGCGCGGCTGTTCGCCAAGGTCGTGCTGCCCGCGGCGGTGCCGACCGTGTTCACGGGCATCCGCATGGGCGGGGCCGCGTCGATCCTCGTGCTGGTCGCCGCTGAGATGGTGGGCGCGAAGGCCGGCCTCGGCTTCCTGATCGTGAACGCCCAGAACAGCTTCCTGATCCCCGACATGTATGCCGGCATCCTCGCCATCGCCCTGATCGGGCTCGCCGTCAACGGCCTGCTCGTCGCCCTCGAGCGGCGCTTCTCGCGCTGGCGCGCACCGGCCGTCTGAGCCGGCATCCCCCGAACGAACTCGACGAACCTCACGAAGAAGGAGTCACCATGTCTTCCCCCCGACAGCTCAGCCTCAACCTGTTCATCCACCCCGCCGGCCACCACGAGGCCGCGTGGCGGCACCCGGCCACCCAGGCCGAGCGCATCTTCAGCGCCGACTACTACACCGAGCTCGCGCGCGCCGCCGAGGCCGCGACCTTCGACGCGATCTTCTTCGCCGACGGCCCGGTGCTGCACGGCGGTGTCGAGCACAACGCGGTGGGGCGGCTCGAGCCGATCCTCACGCTGGCATCCGTCGCCGCCCACACGAGCCGCATCGGCCTGATCGCGACCGCCTCGACGACGTTCTACGACCCGTACAACCTCGCGCGCCTGTTCTCGACGCTCGACCACCTGAGCGGCGGCCGCGCCGGCTGGAACATCGTGACGACGCAGGCCGCGGACGCCGCCGCGAACTTCGGCCTCGACGCCCACCCCGACCCCGCGACGCGCTACGCCCGCGCCGCCGAGTTCGTCGAGGTGCTCGAGCGGCTCTGGGACAGCTGGGAGGACGACGCGATCCTGCTCGATCGCGCGGGCGGCCGCTACGCCGACCCGGCGAAGATCCACCCGGCCGACTTCGTGGGCGAGCACCTGCGCGTCGCGGGGGCGTTCAACGCCGCGCGCTCGCCGCAGGGGCGGCCCGTGCTCGTGCAGGCGGGCGCCTCGGACGACGGCCGCGCCTTCGCCGGCCGCTACGCCGAGGCGATCTTCACCGCGCACCAGCGTCTCGCCGATGCGCAGGCGTTCTATGCCGACATCAAGGCGCGCGCCGCGGCACTCGGCCGCTCGGGCGACCAGATCAAGATCCTGCCGGGCATCAGCCCGTTCATCGGCTCGACCGAGGCCGAGGCGCACGAGCTCGAGCGCGAGTTCAACGAGCTCAGCGTTCCCGCCTACGGCCTGCGCCAGCTCGCGGGCCTCACGGGCGTGCGCCTCGACGAGAGCGCGCTGGACCGCCCTGTCCCCGTCGAGCTGTTCGAGGGTGCGGGGGATGTCACGAGCAACGCCCGCAGCCGCCTGCAGGTCGTCGCGGGCATCGTCGAGCGCGAGAAGCCCACGGTGCGTCAGCTGCTGCACCGCCTCGCCGGAGCGCGGGGGCACCGCGTCGTCGCCGGAACGCCCGAGCAGATCGCCGACACGATCGAGGAATGGTTCACCGCCGGCGCCGCCGACGGCTTCAACGTCATGCCTCCGTACCTGCCGGGCGGCTTCGAGGTGTTCGCCGAGCAGGTCGTGCCGATCCTGCGCTCGCGCGGGCTGTTCCGCGAGGAGTACGCCGGCACGACCCTGCGCGACCACTTCGGGCTCGCGCGACCCGAGAGCCGGTGGGCGCGTGCGGGTGCCTCGGCCGAGGCCGACACCGACGAGCCCGCGCTCGTCGGGGCCTGAGCCCGACCGGGCATCGGCCGAAGAGACAGAACCACGAAATCAATAGGGAGAGAGCCATGACGAACCTCACGGCCGCACGGCCGCTGCCCCTCCAGCTCACGGCGGACGCCTTCCGCAGCGTGTTCCGCGGCCACCCCGCCGGGGTCGCCGTGATCGGTGCGCTGGCCGGCGATCGACCGGTCGGATTCACCGCGACATCCGTCATCTCGGTCTCGGCCGAGCCCCCGCTGCTCGCGTTCTCGCTGCCCGAGACCTCGTCGTCGTGGCCGGCGGTGCGCGACGCCGAGACCCTCACGGTGAGCTTCCTGGGCGCCGACCAGCATGCGGTCGCCGCGCGCTTCGCGACGCACGGCATCGACCGCTTCGCGGCCGGTGGCTGGCGCGCTCTGCCGAGCGGCGAGCCCGTGGTCGAGGGGGCCCGCAGCTGGATCCGCGGCGCGGTGGCGCAGCGCACACCGGCCTTCGGCAGCCGCATCGTGACGCTGCGGGCGATCGACTCGTCGGCGGTCGACGAGGAGCACCCGCTCGGCGCGCCGTCGCCGCTCGTCTATCACGACCGCGTCTACCACCGCATTGGGGCTCATTCGGCGATCGCCTGAGCGGCGACGCGGCGCGAGTGGTGGGTTCGGGCGATCGGCCCGAACCCACCACTCGTGTCAGTTCGGACCCATGTTGCGCGCCGCCGGCAGCCCGAACCCACCGCTCGCGTGCATTGCGGTGGGTTCGGGCCCCGAGCGCCCGCGCTACTTCCAGCGGAACAGCTTGACCGCGAGCGGGGTGAGCACCGCGGTCCAGGCGACCATGGCGATGATCTGCACCCACGGGAAGACATCCCCGCCGAACCAGCCGTAGCTCATCACCTGCGAGGCCGCACCCAGCGGGGTGACCCGCGCGATCTCGTAGAGCACGGTGCCCGGCTCGACGACGGTGAAGACACCGGCGGTCAGCAGCAGCGGGAAGAACACGAGCATGCCGACGGTCGAGGCGATGGCCGCGCGCGGCACCCAGGCCGCCAGCAGCGAGCCGAGCGACATCATCGCGGCCATGCCGAGCGCGAAGCCGAGGACGACCATGGCGATGTTCACGGGCATCGCGATGGGGAACAGGGCGGATGTCACGACCACCGCGATCAGCGCCCCGACGAACGACATCACGGTGTTGATGATGAAGTGCGCGAGGAACAGCGACTGCGGCCGCATCGGCGTCGCCGAGAAGCGGCGCAGCACCCCCTTCTCACGGAAGGCGCCGAACGTCGCGGGCAGGATCGTGAGGGCGGTCGTCGCGATCGCCATCGCGAGCATCGCGGGCAGGATGATGTTGACGACGGCCACCCCGTAGAAGGGCGTGCCGGCCCAGGTGTCCCCCGTCGCGACCTCGCGAAGAGCGGGTGCGACGAGCGTCTGGCCGACGATCAGCACGGTTGGGAACAGCAGGGCCCAGAAGGGGTCGGTGCTGCGCATCCAGACCTTCGCCTCGGTCCAGACGAGGCGGCGCAGGCTGCCCTTCGGCTTGGTGCGGGCCGCAGCCGCGGCACGTGTCGGCGCGTAGGTGGTGACGGACATGGTCAGGCGGCCTTCCGGGTCAGGGCCGACGACGGCCGTTTGGTGAGTGAGACGAAGACGTCCTCGAGGCTGAGGGCGCCGGGGACGGACGCGATGAGCTCGCGCGGCGAGCCCTCGGCGATGACGCGGCCGTGGTCGATGATGACCAGGCGGTCGCAGAGGCGCTCGGCCTCCTCCATGAAGTGGGTGATGAGCAGCACGGTGGCGCCCTCGTCGCGGACGCGGCGCACGACGTCCCAGGTCGTCCGTCGCGCCTGCGGGTCGAGGCCGGTGGTCAGCTCGTCGAGGATCGCGACATCGGGGCTGCCGACGAGAGCGAGCGCGATCGAGACGCGCTGCTTCTGGCCGCCCGACAGGCTCTTGAACCGCGCGTCGCGCTTCTCGTGCAGGTCGAGCGCGTCGATCAGCGCGTCGACGTCGGCGGGTGATTCGTAGAAGCTCGCGAACAGCGAGAGCGCCTCGTGCACGGTGATCTTGTCGTGCAGCTGCGACTCCTGGAACTGGATGCCGACGCGCGCGCGCAGCAGGTCGGGCCGGGCCTGCGGGTCGATGCCGAGCACGCGGATGTCACCGCTGTCGGCCTCGCGCAGCCCGGCCACGCACTCGGCGGTCGTCGACTTCCCCGAGCCGTTGGGCCCGAGGATGCCGAAGATCTCGCCCGGTGCCACGTCGAAGGAGACGCCGTCGAGGGCGACCTTCCTGCCGTAGCGCTTCTTCAGATCGCGCACGCGCACGATCGGCTCGGCCACGGCGGTCGCCATGGGCGACGGTGTCTCGACGGTAAGCACTGCCCCTCCTGAACATCAATTTATGATGCATTCATCATAAACCCATTGGGGAGGGCTTGTCACGCCTCGGGGTGGTGTGGTCTACCGCGCCGCTCGACAGGCCGCCACGAGGTCGGCGGCGGTGCCGCGCCATGGTGCGCCATGGCCGGGGATGACGAGGCGGATGTCGAGCTCGAGCAACGCGTCGAGCGAGGCGTTGGCCGTGCCCGGGTCGTCGGTGAAGGGCGCGGGGGCGGGGCCCGTGCGGCCGGTCAGCACGTCGCGGGTCGTCAGCGCGTCGCCCACGAAGACCGCGCGGTGCTCGGGGACATAGACCGCGACGCTGCCGGGCGAGTGCCCCGGCAGCGGCACGATCTGCGGCGAACCCGGCAGGGGAAGCCGCTCGCCGTCGTGCATTGTGGTGACTGCGGTGAGGTGGCGGGTGCGCAGGCCGCCCATGGCGACGGTGTAGCCCAGGAACTGCAGCAGCGGGCCCAGGCGGCGCGCACCCCAGGCCGGCGACGTGCTCTCTTCCCCGCGGGCGCGCGCGGCATCCGCCTCGTGCACGAAGACCGGCACGCCGTGCTCGGCGCGCAGTCTCTCGGCGAAGCCGACGTGGTCGCTGTCGCCGTGCGTGAGAACCAGCCCGCGGATGTCTGAGAAGGGGCGGCCGATGGTGGCGAGCTCGCGGCGCAGGCCCCGATAGTGGCCGGCGAGGCCGGCGTCGATGACGGTCACGCCCTCGGGCGTGACGACGAGGTGCACCGCGATCAGGTCGTTGCCGATGCGGTGGATTCCCGGTTCGATCTCCATGAAGGCTACGATACATAGCCTTCATGGCTTTGTGCAATAGCCTTGATGCGGTGGTCGCAGCCACCCCGATCGAGAGGAGCCGGCATGCCCGCACCCGAGCGCACCACACGGGGGGCCATCGTGGCCGCCGCGCGCGACATCCTGGCTGCTCGCGGCCTGGACGCCGTCACGATGCAGGCCGTCGCCGACCGCGTGGGCGTGCGCGCCCCCTCGCTCTACAAGCGCGTGCAGGGCAGGGACGGGCTGATCAGACTGGTCGCCGAGGCGGTCATCGCCGAGCTCGACGCCCGACTCGCGCCCGTGGCGGAGCGGTTGCGGGATGACCCGCGGCGGGCGCTCGCCGCGCTCGCACGCGAGCTGCGCGCCTTCGCACACGACGACCCGGCCGCCTTCGGGCTGCTGTTCGGGGCCGCACCCCTGGGCGCGCGGCCGTCGGTCGAGGTTCTGGCGCGCGCGGCATCCCCGGTCGTCGACGCCGCGGCGCGCTTGGTCGGCCCTGAGCAGGCGCTGGATGCCGCGCGCACCGTCACCGCGTGGGCCAACGGCTTCCTCACCATGGAGCTCGCCGGTGCCTTCCAGCTCGGCGGCGACGTCGACCGCGCCTTCGAGTGGGGCCTGAGCCGGCTCATCGAGGCCGTCGGGGCCTAGACGCTCTCGATCGCACCGGCTTGACACGGGGCGCGCGGGGTCCGAGATCCGCGTGTTTCCGCCACTGGCTTGACGGTCGGGTGGCGGATCCGGCCGAAAAGTCGGCGCAGGCGCGTCCGGCGTGCTGTGCTCGTGGCATGACCCCATCGAAGAAGGCGTTCGGCCAGTTCGTGACCGGCAAGCGGCAGGCCGCCGGGCTGACCCAGCGCGAGCTGGCCGATCGGCTCTTCATCACCGAGTCGGCCGTCTCGAAGTGGGAGCGCGGCCTGTCCTACCCGGACATCACCCTGGTCGGCCCGCTCGCCGAGGCGCTGCGGGTCAGCGAGGGCGAGCTCATCAACGCCAGCGACGACCACGCCACGCAGCAGGTCGAGCGCGAGGCGCGCGTCTACCGCAGGTGGCGCTCCACGATCCTGTGGTCGACCTCGATCGCGTATGTCACCGCGCTCGTGACCTGCTTCATCGTCAACCTCGCCGTCGAGCACGCGCTCAGCTGGTACTGGGTGGTGGTCGCCGCGCTGGCGCTGGCCTTCAGCCTGACGACTCTGCCGCTGCTGCCCGGGCGCCGCAGCCCCTGGGTGACGCTCGGCGCCGCTGTCGTCAGCCTGTTCGCGCTGTTGGCGATCACCCGACTGCTCTACGGCGGAGGGGGCGGGTGGCTGTTGATCGCGATCGGCTCCGTGCTGTTCGCCGGCGTCTTGATCTTCGGCCCCGTCTGGCTCGCCGGCCGCTGCCTTCCCGGGCGGGCCGGGCGGCACCGCATGGTGATCGTCCTGGCGGCCGACACCGTCGCCCTCGTCCTGCTGGTGCTCCTGATCCACGCCGCCACCGGGCGACCCGCGCACCTGGCGGCGCAGGCCCTGCCGATCATCGGCGTCTCCGCGGTGCTGCCGTGGCTGATCGCCCTCGTGATCAGGTATCTGCCGGCGGCGCCCCTGTACCGGGCGGCCGTCGCCGTGGCTGCGGGAGGGCTGTATGTCTTCGCCGTCCTCCAACCGGCCATCGATCACCTCGCAGGCAACCGCGAAACGCGCCCCGTCGACCTCGGCCAGTGGGATGCCGCCCACATCAACGGGAACGTCAACGCGCTCACGGCCGTCGCATGCCTGCTCGTCGCCGCCGTCCTCGCGGTGGCGGCGGCGCTGCGCGGATCGCGCCGGACACGCGTGCTCGGCTGAACCCGGACCGCGGGGCGGTCGTGGATGCCTGCCGGTTCTGCTGAGGGCAGTTCTGCCCCTGGCAGAGGCGGGGCTCAGCGGCGGCTTGCCGGCGGCAGTGTGGGCTCATGAGCGATTCGCCGACATTGCCGCAGTTCACCGAGCGTGCCCGCCGGGAACTCTACGAACAGCGCGTTCTCGTGCTCGATGGCCCTTTGGATGACGACAACGGGACGCTGCTGGCGGCATCTCTGCTGGGTTTGGCCGCCGAGAACCCGGCGGCGGATATCTCGTTGTGGATTCATTCGCCGGGTGGTTCCGTGCCGTCGATGCTCGCGATCCGGGACGTCATGCGCCTGATCCCGTGCGATGTCTCGACCCTCGCACTGGGCATGGCCGCCAGCGCCGGGCAGTTCCTGCTCTCCTCGGGAACGCCAGGCAAGCGGCGGGCGCTTCCGCATGCGCGGGTGCTGATGCATCAGGGTTCGGCCGGGATCGGGGGCACGGCGGTGGATATCGAGTTGCAGGCCGATGATCTCCGGCACACCCGAGACACCGTTCTCGGGCTCATCGCCGAGGACACCGGCCAGCCGATCGAGCGGGTGTTCGAGGACTCCCTGCACGACCGCTGGTACACCGCTGAGCAAGCGCGGGAGTACGGCTTCATCGACCAGATCGTGGACCGATTCGCGGATGTCGCGCCTCGCCCGCGCGACCGCGCCGGCTTTCACGCCGAGCCGGAAGGAGCAGCACGATGAGCAGCTACACGATCCCCAACGTCATCGCCCGCGACGCGCGCGGCGAACGGATCATGGACGTCTACTCGCATCTGTTGACGGAGCGGATCGTCTACCTCGGCACCGGCATCGACGCGGGCGTCGCGAACGCGCTGATCGCGCAGTTCCTCTACCTCGAGGCCGACAGCCCCGAGCAAGACATCCAGCTCTACATCAACTGCGAGGGCGGTGACCCGAGCGCGATGCTCGCGATCTACGACACCATGCGCTACATCCGCTCACCCGTCGCGACGACGTGCGTGGGGCAGGCGGTCGCGGTCGGCGCGGTGCTGCTGGCCGCAGGCGCAGACGGGAAGCGCGCGGCGTTGCCGCACACCCGCGTCATCCTCCACCAGCCTGCGGCGCAGGGACGCGGCGCCATCCCTGACCTGATTCTGCAAGCCGACGAGATCGTGCGCATCCGCGCGGATCTTGAGACGATCCTGTCCCGTCACACCGGTCAGACGATCGAAACCCTCCGAGCTGACACCGACCACGACCGCATCTTCACCGCCCGTGGTGCGGAGGAATACGGACTCGTGGATCGCGTCATCGACCAGCGGTAGGTCGTCTCACGCCGCCAGCGCGAAGGCCGCGGCGCACGCAGCATTCCGCGAGGCGCCGCCCTGCACCGAGCGAAGATCCTCCGCCACCGCGAGAGTGAGATCCAACAGGGTCACATCGAGGGCATCGGCGACTGCGGCGATGATCTCGCTCGACGGCTCCTTGATGCCGCGCTCGACCTCGGAGAGATACTGCGACGAAACGCCCGCACGTCGGGCCGTCTCGATCAAGGTCTCGTCTCGCCCGTGGCGCAAACTGCGCAGTCGGCCGCCCAGCAAGTGCCGCCACAACGGCTCACGCTCGGGCCGAACCCCGTTCGGCAATGGCTCACTGGACACCAGATAAAGACGCACACCCGACTCGGCCATGCCTGATGTTAGAACCACGGGCCGGACCCGTCGCACGAGTTCTGCCCACAGCAGAACCGGGTTGAGAACGATGGCAACTGTAAGTTCCGGTCCAAGCTGTCACGGACTTCCGTGCGATTCCGCGGATTCCCTGCGATGGCCGGGCAGGAACGCGAGGGTGGCGATCGCGCCGATGACGGCGATCACCGTGGAGGCGAGGAGCGATGCGGTGAGCCCGTGCAGGAATGCGTTCTGGATCGCCGTCTCGAGAGCCGGGGAGCCGAGCCGCTGGGCGGCGGCAAGCCCGGCGAAGACGCTGTGGTGCGCTGCACCGGCGGTGTCGGCGGGGAGCGCGGCGGCGTCCAAACGCGTGCGGTAGCCGGTGAGCAGAACGCTGCCGACGATCGCAGCGCCGAACGGCGCCCCGAGCTTCTGGATGGCCTGCATGGCCGCCGAGCCGACGCCGCTGCGGTCCGCGGGCAGGTCGGCGAGGGCGGCGGATGCGGTCGTGGAGAGCGCGAGGCCCGTTCCCGCTCCGACCAGCGCCATCCACGCCGACACGAGAAGGATGCTCGAGGCGCGAGTGGTCGTGGTCCCGAGCAGCATGCCGGCGGCGATGACGACGAAGCCGGCCGTGACGGTGAGCTTGGCGCCGATTCTGGCGGCGAGCCGGGCCGAGGGGATGAGGCCGACGACCATGCCGCCGATCAGCGGCAGCAGGCGCAGCCCCGAGTCCATCGCCGTCTCGCCGAGCACTGCCTGGAAGTACTGCGGCATCGTGAACAGGATCCCGCTCATGGCGAGCAGCGTCACGGCGGCGAGCGCGACGCCCCAGGTGAAGCGGGCCGATCGGAACAAGGCCGGGTCCAGCAGGGGGTGTGCTTCCGGCCTGCGGGCGAGGCGCGATTCCCCGACGAAGAACGCGACGAGCGTCAGGATGCCGCCGCCGATCCACCCGAGCGCGGCCGGCGTGCCCCAGCCGTGCTGGCCGGCGTCGATGACGCCGTAAGTGACGGCGACGAGGCCGGCGCTGGAGGCGAGGATGCCGAGCGGGTCGAGCCCGGTGCGCCCAGGTGCGCGGGATTCGGGGATCAGGACGACCGCGGCGACGAGGCCGATCAGAGCGACCGGGACGTTGATGAGGAACACCCAGCCCCACCAGAAGTGACTGAGCAGCCAGCCGCCGAGAATCGGCCCAAGGGGCAGAGCGAGGAAGTTCGCCCCGGCCCACACGGCGATCGCCCTCGGTCGCTCCTGGTCGGAGAACAGCACGGTGAGAGCGGAGACCGCCATCACGGTGATTCCGGCGCCCGCGACCCCCAGCGCGAGCCGGGCGGCCAGGAACAGCCCGGGCCCTGGCGCGAAGGCGCACGCGGCGGACCCGACCGCGAAGAGCGCGAGGGCGATGACGAGCACCCGCTTGCGCCCGAACCGGTCACCCAGCAGGCCGGCGGGCAGCATCGCGGCGGCCAGTGCCAGGGCATAGCCGGACGTGAACCACTGCAGCTCCGACTCCGAGGCGTGCAGCGCGCCGGCGAGGGTGGGCAGCGCGACGCTGAGCACCGTGGTGTCCAGGCCGATCGTCAGAACCGACAGGGTCACGGCGCCCAGTGCCCACCACCGCCGGGTGCTGCGGGCCTTCAGCTCCGCCGGCGAACCGCTGCTCTCCATGCTCATGATTACCCGCCCCTCAGATATCAACGTGCGTTGATGTCATCGTGCGTTGAGTTTAGCGTTGTCGAGGCAGATGTCAACAAGCGTTGATCTTGTGTGTTAGCGTCGCTGGCATGGCAGCCGACGGGTCCGCGCGACGACGCACCGGGCGTGCCGCGGGGTCTCCGCGGAATCGAGACGCGATCCTCGCCGCAGCGCGGCGTGAGTTCGGCGAGAACGGCTTCGAGGGCACCACCGTCCGCAAGATCGCGGCGGGCGCCGGCGTCGACGTCGCCCTCGTTTACCACTACTTCGCCTCGAAAGATCAGCTCTTGCTCGAGTCGCTTCATGACGCGCGAAGCCCTGTGCTCATCGAAGTGCTCGACGGCGACCCCGAGCGGATCGGCGAGCGCCTGCTCCGCCAGGCGCTCGCGGTCTACGACGACGGCGACGCGCTCGTCGGCTTGATCCGTGCGGCGAGCACCCATGAGGAAGCAGCCAAAGCTCTGCGGGAGGGCATCGGCGAAGGTGAGCTCGTTCCGTTGCTGAAAGCTCTTGGCCAGCCGCAGCCCGAGGTCAGGGCCGCGCTGATCGCATCGGTTCTGGTCGGCCTGACCACCACTCGCTCCATCGTGCGCGCAGGGGCGCTCGTCGCCGCTGACCATGACGCTCTCGTCGCCTGGTACGCCCCGACCATTCAGCGGTACCTCACCGAGCCCCTTCCTGGCAGCTAGCCCGGACCAACGACACGTCGACGACAACGATTCCGGACATCGACAAGTTGTGCCGGATCCGACAACCAGGGTCTGACGGGCGCAGGGGCTCCGGAATAGACCCTGGTGCGGGGAAGTTGAGCCTTCTAGACTCAAGTTTTAACGGCATCCCGCACCACGAAAGGAACCACCCGCAACATGGCGAACATGCAGGGCGCGCCGGCGCAGGCGGACGAGGGCAAGAGCGCCCTCGAGCAGTTCGGCATCAACCTCACCGAGATCGCCCGACAGGGCAAGCTCGACCCGGTCATCGGCCGTGACGCCGAGATCCGCCGTGTCAGCCAGGTGCTGACCCGCCGCACGAAGAACAACCCCGTGCTCATCGGCGAGCCCGGCGTCGGCAAGACGGCCGTCGTCGAGGGGCTCGCCCAGCGCATCGTGGCGGGTGACGTGGCCGACTCTCTGAAGAACAAAGAGCTGATCACGCTCGACATCTCGGCCCTCATCGCGGGCGCCATGTACCGCGGTCAGTTCGAAGAGCGCCTCAAGGCCGTGCTCAAGGAGATCAACGAGTCCGACGGCAAGGTCATCACCTTCATCGACGAGCTGCACACCCTCATGGGCGCGGGCGGTGGCGAGGGCTCGGTCGCGGCGGCCAACATGCTGAAGCCGATGCTCGCCCGCGGCGAGCTGCGCCTGATCGGCGCGACCACGCTCAACGAGTACCGCGAGTTCATCGAGAAGGATGCCGCGCTCGAGCGCCGCTTCCAGCAGGTCTACGTCGGCGAGCCGAGCGTCGAGGACACCGTCGCGATCCTGCGCGGGCTCAAGGAACGCTACGAGGCGCACCACAAGGTCGCGATCGCCGACTCGGCGCTCGTCGCGGCCGCCGTGCTCTCGAACCGCTACATCACGAGCCGCCAGCTGCCCGACAAGGCGATCGACCTGATCGACGAGGCGGCCAGCCGGCTCAAGATGGAGATCGACTCGAGCCCCGTCGAGATCGACGAGCTGAAGCGCGCCGTCGATCGGCTGAAGATCGAAGAGCTCGCGCTCAAGAAGGAGAAGGACGAGGCATCCCGCGAGCGCCTCGCCAAGCTCCGCGAGGACATGGCCGAGAAGCAGGGCCGCCTCGACGCGCTGCAGGCCCGATGGGATGCCGAGAAGGCGTCGCTGCACTCGGTCGGCGACCTGAAGACCCAGCTCAACGAGGCGCGCATCGAGCTGGATCGCGCCATGCGCGAGGGCGACTATCAGAAGGCGTCGAAGCTCAACTACGAGACGATCCCGAACATCGAGAAGGCGCTCGGGGCGGCCGAGAGCGGTGAGGGCGCGGCATCCGGCCCCCGCATGGTCAACGAGCAGGTCACCGACGAGGACATCGCGGCGGTCGTCGCGCAGTGGACGGGCGTGCCCGTCGACCGGCTCACCCAGGGCGAGAGCGAGAAGCTCATCAACCTCGAGAACGAGCTGCACAAGCGGCTGATCGGGCAGCACGCGGCGGTGTCGGCGGTGGCGGATGCCGTGCGCCGCAGCCGCTCGGGCATCAGCGACCCCGACCGCCCGACGGGCTCGTTCCTGTTCCTCGGCCCGACCGGCGTCGGCAAGACCGAGCTCGCGAAGGCGCTCGCCGAGTTCCTCTTCGACGACGCCAAGGCGATGGTGCGCATCGACATGAGCGAGTACGGCGAGAAGTTCTCGGTCTCACGGCTCGTCGGCGCCCCTCCGGGGTATGTCGGCTACGAGCAGGGCGGCCAGCTGACCGAGGCCGTGCGTCGGCGCCCCTATTCCGTCATCCTGCTCGACGAGGTCGAGAAGGCGCACCCCGAGGTGTTCGACGTGCTGCTGCAGGTGCTCGACGACGGCCGCCTGACCGATGGCCAGGGTCGCACGGTCGACTTCCGCAACACGATCCTGATCCTCACCTCGAACCTGGGCTCGCAGTTCCTCGTCGACCCGTCGCTCGACGACGCGCAGAAGCGCGCCGCCGTGAACGAGCTGGTGCGCCAGGCCTTCAAGCCCGAGTTCATCAACCGCCTCGACGACATCGTCATCTTCGACGCGCTGACCGCCGAGCAGCTCGGCGAGATCGTCTCGCTCTACGTCGACCGGCTGCAGAAGCGGCTGCAGGACCGCCGCCTCGACCTCGGGGTGACGCCGGATGCCCGGGCCTGGCTCGCCGAGCGCGGTTACGACCCGGTTTACGGCGCCCGCCCCCTGCGCCGCCTGATGCAGCACGAGATCGACGACAAGCTGGCGACCGCGCTGCTGCGTGGCACGATCGCCGACGGCGACGTCGTGCGGGTGGATGTCGCGGAGGACGGCGAGTCCCTCGTGGTCGGCGCAGGCGAGGGCCTGCCGCCGCTCGACCTCGGCGAGTAGTCCCCGGCGTCAGCGCCCCGCGGCGTACCCCTGCATGCCGCGGGGGTTCGCGGCCGCCCAGAGCACGCCGGTCGCGGCATCCCGCCCGACGGCCGACAGCCGCCCGAGCGTCCAGTCGCCCGACACGGTCACCCGATGTCCGCGCGCCTCGAGCTCGGCGATGACGGCGTCCCCGGCCCGGGCCTCGACCACGAGGCCCGCCGGCTCCCACACGCGCGGCCAGAAGCTCGAGAGGTGCGAGGTCGTGTGGAACGCGGGCGCATCGATCGCCGCCTGCGGTGTCCACCCTCCGACGATCATGCGCAACAGGGCGGGCAGCTGCCACTGGTCCTGTTGATCGCCGCCCGGCGTGCCGAGGCTGAACAGCGCCCTCCCGTCGGCATCCAACACGAGCGTCGCCGACAGGGTCGTGCGGGGCCGCGCGCCCGGGCGCAGGGCGCTCGGCGAGTCGGGGTCGAGCCATGCCATCTGCAGGCGCGTGCCGAGGCAGAACCCCAGCCCGGGGATCGCCGGCGACGACTGCAGCCAGCCGCCCGACGGCGTCACGGTCACGATGTTGCCATGCGCGTCGATCACGTCGAGGTGGCAGGTGTCACCGCGGGTCTGCCCGGCGCGATCGATGGTCGGCTCGCCGATGAAGGCGGAGGCGACCCGTGCGGATGCCCCGGCGCCGGCATCCGCATCGGCTGCGCCGCTCTGCTCGTCGGGGTCGGCGAGCCCCGACTTCCCGGCCCCGGTGTCGCCGGCCAGCGCGACGGGCGTGCGCCCATCGGGTGAGCCGGGCCGCAGCTCGGCGCTGGCGCGCTCGCCGATGAGGGCGGCACGCTCGGCGGCGTAGGCCGGCGAGAGCAGCGTCGTGAGCGGCACGTCGACGAATGCCGGGTCGCCGTACCAGGCGTCGCGGTCGGCGAGGGCGAGCTTCTCGGCCTCGGCGATCACGTGGATGCCGAACGCCGTCGACGGGTCGAGGTGCTCGTCGTCGAGCCCGTGCAGCCGCCCGTACGCCTCGAGGATCGCCAGCGCCTGCAGCAGCACCGGGCCCTGCCCCCACGGCCCCGTCTTCGCGACGGTGACGCCTCGGAATTCGAGCGTGACCGGGTCTTCCTCGCCCGGCTGGAAGGCGGTGAGATCGGATGCCTGCAGCACGCCCGCGTGGTCGCGGCCGTCGCTGTGCCGGTGCGGGGCGGCGACGAAACCCTCGATCGCCTGCGCGACGAAGCCCGACTTCCATGCGGCGCGGGCGGCCTCGACGCGGTCGAGGCGGGTGCCGTCGTCGGGCCCGGAGGCGATCAGCCGCCGCAGCACCTGCGCGTAGGCCGGGTTCTTCACGATCGAGCCGACTTCGGGGGCGCGCCCTTCCGCGTCGAGCCACAGCGCGGCGGAGGACGGCCAGTGCGCGCGGAAGTGCGGTGCGATGCGCTCGATCGTGGTCACCACGGCCGGGGCGATCGGATGCCCGTCCGACGCGTACCGGATCGCGTACGCCAGCACCGCGTCGAGCTCCCACGTGCCGTGCTCGGCCAGCAGCCACAGCCACGCGTCGACCGACCCGGGCACGGCGGCGGCGAGGGCCCCCGCGCCCGGAACCTCGCTCAGCCCCTCGGCGTCGCGGTAGTGCTCGAGCGTCGCACGCTCGGGCGCGGGGCCCTGCCCCATGAAGACACGTGCGGCGCCGGCATCCGGCTCGTCCGCCAACTGGAACAGCCCCGTCAGATCGCCGCCCGGCCCGTTCAGGTGCGGCTCGACGACGTGCAGCACGAAGCCGGCGGCGACCGCGGCGTCGACGGCGTTGCCGCCGCGCTCGAGCACCGACTGCGCCGTCGCGGTCGCGAGCCAATGAGTCGACGCGGCCATGCCGAAGGTTCCGCGCAGAGTCGGCCGGGTGGTGAACGCAGTCGCCGTCGAAAAGCTCACCCGGCCACGTTAACCCGCCCGACCTAGGCTGAGAACATGCACGCGACGACGATCTACGGAACCAACGATGTCCGCTGGGAAGAGGCCCCCGACCCCCGGCTCACGACCGGCGAGGGAGCGGGGCTGGATGCGATCGTCCGGGTCGTCGCGGCCTGCGTGTGCGGGTCCGACCTGTGGCGCTACCGCGGCGTGCAGCAGGTCACCGAGCCGGCGCGCATGGGCCACGAGTTCGTGGGCATCGTCGAGCAGATCGGCGAGCGGGTCGGCAAGATCAAGGTCGGCGACTTCGTCATCGCGTCGTTCTACGACTGTGACATGACGTGCGAGAACTGCCGGAACGGCTTCTCGACCTCGTGTCAGAACGTCGGCTGGTGGGGAGGCCGCGACCACGCCGGCAACGCCGTCGAGGGCGGCCAGGGCGAGTACGTCCGCGTTCCGCACGCCGACGGCACGCTCGTCGCGACGCCGGGCATGCCGACCGACGAGCAGATTCCGCACTTGCTCACCCTCGCCGACGTGTTCCTCACGGGTCACCACGCCGCCGTCTCTGCCGGCGTGCAGCGCGGCTCGAACGTCGTCGTCGTGGGCGACGGCGCGGTGGGGCTCAGCGGCGTGCTCGCGAGCAAGCGGCTCGGGGCATCCCGCATCGTCCTCATGTCGCGCCACGAGGACAGGCAGGACCTCGGCCGCGACTTCGGCGCGACTGACATCGTCGCCGAGCGCGGCGAGGCGGGCGTCGAGGCCGTGCGCGCGCTGTTCGGCGGCATCGGGGCGGATGCCGTGATCGAGGCGGTCGGCACGAAGGAGTCCTTCGACCAGGCGCTGCGCTCCGCGCGCCCCGGCGGCCAGGTCGGCTTCGTCGGCGTCCCCGCCGGCGGCCCCGAACTGCCCGTGCGCCAGCTGTTCAACACGAACGTCGGCGTGCGCGGCGGCGTCGCCCCGGTGCGCAACTACATCGACGAGCTGCTTCCCGAGGTGTGGAGCGGCGCGCTGCAGCCGGGCCGGGTCTTCGACCTGACCCTGCCCATGTCGGAGGTGGCCGAGGCCTACGCCGCCATGGATGAGCGCCGCGCGATCAAGGTGCTGTTGACGGCGTAGCTGCGGGTCGCCGCCCGCCCAACTGCGCCAGACGGCCCCGACTGTGCGCTACGGACGTCCGTGCGGCGCAGCCCGGGCCGTTCAGCGCAGTCGGGCCGCGCGCGCGGCATCCTCGCCCACTGCGTTCTTGTCCTGCTGCCTTCCCTTGATCGTCGTCACCGCCGCAGCGGTCACGGTGTAGCCGGCATAGGCGAAGAGCAGGCCCGCTGTGGTCGGGATGATCCACGCGCGGTTGCCCTGCGCGTTGACCAGATTGTTGACCCAGCCGAGGCCGGGGATCGAGTACCAGAGCTTGGCGCGCACCTGCAGGCTGCGCACGGGCGGGTCGGGCTGCGCGTTGGCGTCGCCCTGCACGGTGAAGATGAAGCTGCCGTTCTGCACCGAGGTGATGCCGACGACGCGGTGCGTGATGAGCGTCGGGTCGAGCGGGTTCGGCTGGTACGAGATCACGTCGCCGATGCGGATCGTGTGCATCTCGGCTTCGGTGAGCGGCCGGACGACGAGCATGGTGCCCGGCGGCAGGCTCGGCTCCATCGAGGGGCTGAGGACGGTGAGCGGGACGGCACCCGCGAGCCGCGGCAGTGCGATCGCGACGACTGCGAGGCCGAGGATGACGGCGAGCAGCCCCGCGCTCACCCCGTACCAGAGCCAAGCGAGCACCCCGTCGTTCCTCTGCGGGCGCCGGCGCTTGTCGGCGGTCGCCGCAGCCGGGGCACGGACGGTCGCGGTTGTCATCGTGGGTTCCTTCGTTTCGTTCGCATGAGGGACTCAGTTGTGGGCGGCGGATGCCTCGTCCGCGGCTCCGGCCGGAGCCGGTTCCGCGGCCTCGGCTGCGGCGGTCGGCGCGACATTGATGAAGTAGAAGTCGCCTCCGTCCCCGCCGATGACCCAGATAGTGCCTTGGGCGATGACCGTCGGGTCGGTGTTCAGGGTGACGGTGAACACGAGCGCGATCGTCTGATCGACCGAGGTTGGACGGTACTGCGGTGGTACATCCTGAGTCGAGACCGTCTGATGGGGCCAATTGAAGCTCGACGAATCCGGAAGCTGAATGCCGTTGATCTGGAGGTGGAACTGGTCGAGGTGGGTAAGGCCCGGAGGCGCGATCCAGGCGACGTCCATGCTGTGAGCTCGATCGCCGTACAGCGCGAAGGTCATGTTGAAGTCCTCGGCGGGCGGATCGACGGTGACCCCGACCGACTGGGTGAACGAATCCCGATCGCTGACGGACCACGAGGTGCCCGCCTGTGCGGTGACATCCACCTGCGCGGTCACCTGATTGCCGGTGAGCGCCCCCGTGAGGACACCCGACAGCACCGAGGTGTGGGCGGTGTACGTCACCGACTGCTGCGGGGCGAGCGTGGTGTCTGCGAGCCAGTCGGTGATGCTGATCGGCGTCGAGCTGTTCTGGGCGGTGAAGTAAATGCTGACCTCGTTCAACAGATCGGCCAGACCGTCGCCGACCGTGATGGTCGCATCGAATCCGTGCAACGGCACGTTGCCTTCATTGGCCACTGTGACAGTCGCCGACGTGGCGAGCCCGAGCAGCGTGTACTCGTGGTCGAGCCCATCGAAGCCCTCGATGACGAGTTCCGGAAGCCCCGAGGTGATGGTGCCGGTACCGATCGGCAGGCTGTCATTCCACAGTGCGTATGTGCCGCCCTGCGTTGAGATCGTGCCGACGATCAGGGCCATGCTCACGGCCGAGACGCCGGCAAGCGCACGCCGGATGCGTTGCATCGGCGAGAGCGCTGCCGTGTGGCGTCCCATGATCATGGCCTTTCTGTGAGTGGCGGATGTCGGGTGCGAGGCCCGGGTATGACAACGGGGATGCCGCGACGGGTGCGGCATCCCCTGCTCGTGGTCAGTCCGACCTATATGGCGACTAGATCGTCGGATACGGGCTCGGCTGACCGGTGTGCGCAACCTGCTGGAGGGTCAGGTTGAAGGCGCTGAGGTTCACCGTGCCGCCTTGGCCGTCGGTGCCGGTCGTCGTGGTCGGGTTGAACCCAATGGTCACGACCACGGTGCCGAGGGCCACGCCGGTGCCGGGCGTGAGATCGATCGTCGTGTTCGTGACGTCAGTGCCGCCGACGGTGATGCTCACGTCGAGATTGCTGTAGAAGTCGGCATCCGCGCCGGATCCGCCCGGTGCCAGGCCTGCCCAGTCGGCGCCGATGGTTCCGGCGATGTAGTCGCCGGTCGCGGTGTAGGTGGCGCCCGTGACGGTGTACGTCAGGACATCGCCGGGGACGAGGAGCGCGGTCGACGGGTCGACGGCCTGCCCGTTGAGCAGCCAGGTGCCGGTTCCGGGGTTCGCCCACGCCAAGGTGCCCGCGGTGATGGTCTGGCTGTCACCGATCGGCATATCTGTGTTCCACAGCGCGAACGTGCCCGCGCCGCCGAGGAGGAGGGCCACGCCGGCAGCACCGGCGACAGCGCCCTTGAACAGCTTGTTCATGAGATTTGTCTGCCTTTCATGTCGGTGCCGACCCCACTTTCACCGGTGACATCAGCTGTCGTCTTCGCCCCCGGCTGTCTGCCCGGGCGGGAGATGAGTCCGGGCCCGGTGGCTCACCGCCCCGCTCATATACAAGATTCTACATAAATACAAGACACATGCAACTTTGTATGGATGAAGGCTGGGGCTGTGCAGGATCGCGGTGTGCGCACACCACAAGGGCCGCGCGCACCAAGCGGTGCGCGCGGCCCTTGTGGGTCGCCTCCGGTCGCCGTGCGACCGGATTGGCGGGATCAGTGCAGCACCACCGCCTCCGCCTCGGGGTCGGCGGCCGGGGCATCCGACCCCCACACCGCGTAGAGCACGAAGGCGACCCCGACGAACACGACGCCGCCGACGATCGCCGTCGTGAGACCGCCCGCGAGGCCCGAGGCGGCCGCAGCCGAGACGAACACGGTCGACAGCACGGCGACGCCGATCGACCCGCCGAGCTGCTGCATGGTCTGCAGCACCGACGACGTCGCGCCGACGTGGCCCGCGGGCGCGTGCGCCATGATCACCCCGGTGATCGGGGCGAAGGTGAGCCCGGCCCCGAAGCCCATGACGATGATCGGGCCGAGGATGCCGGTGGCATACCCCTCCGACGCATCGAGTCGCGACAGCCAGCCGAGCCCGACGACGAGCCCCGCGAGCCCGACGGCGCCGACCAGGCGCTCGCCGAAGCGGGCGAGCAGGCGCGGGGCGAGCTGCGACACCACGATCATCACGGTCACGAAGGGCAGCAGCGCGAAGCCGGTGCCGAGGGCGTCGTAGTGGTAGACGTCCTGGGTGAAGAGCGTGATCAGGTAGAAGAACGCGAACATGCCGGCGGGCACGAGCAGCATCGCGACGAGCGGCACGGCGCTGCGCGAGCGCGTGAACAGCTGCAGCGGCACGACGGGCGAGCGGTGCCCGCGCTCGATCAGCACGAGGGCGATGAGCGAGGCCGCCGCGATCGCGAACGAGGCGATGACGACGGGGCTGCCCCAGCCGGATGTCGCGGCCGTGGTGAAGCCGTACACGAGCGCGATCATCGCGATGACGCTCGTCGCCGCGCCGCCGTAGTCGAGGTGC
This sequence comes from Microbacteriaceae bacterium, assembly GCA_009780695.1. GTDB lineage: Bacteria > Actinomycetota > Actinomycetes > Actinomycetales > Microbacteriaceae > Gryllotalpicola. Next base: position 160,168 of record WQZN01000001.1, on the reverse strand, counting down.
TCGCGGGTCCGCTCGGTCTCGCGCAGGAAGAACAGCGCGCCGAGCGCGATCACGATGCCGATCGGCACGTTGACGAACATGACCCACTGCCAGCCGAGGCTCGTGGTGAGGATGCCGCCGAGAATGAGCCCGATCGCACCGCCCGAGCCGGCCGCGAGCACGAACAGGCTCATGGCGCGGTTGCGGTGCGCGCCGGGCGTGGTGTTGGCGATGAGCAGCACGAGGGTCGACGGCGCCGCGATCGCCGCGCCGACGCCCTGGACGACGCGCGCGATGATCAGAGCCGACGCCGTCGGCGCGAGACCGCCCGCGGCGCTCGCCGCGATGAAGACGAGCGTGCCGATGACGAGGGCGCGCTTCGGGCCGATGATCGAGCCGAGCTTGCCGGTCAGCAACATGAGGCCGGCGAAGGCGAGGGCGTAGCCGGTGACGACCCAGCTCAGGCCGCTCGGCGTGAAGTGCAGTTCGCGCTGGATGTCAGGCAGCGCGACGTTCACGATGCTGGCGTCGACGACGAGCATCAACTGGGTGATGAAGACGGTGATCAGGCCGAGAACCGACGCGCGGGGCATCCGCGCGGCCTCGCCGGTCGACTGAGTCGCCTGCGGTGGCTGGAGACCCTCCGGGCCGGTGAGGTCAAGGGTGAGTGTGTCGCTCATAGGGGTGTCCCAACACGAGAAGGTGTATGGTCGAAGCCAAATCCGGAGGGAGTCTCCGTCTTCGGAACCATCAATATATGGAGACCGTCTCCGCATTGTCAACAAGCGGAGAGTGAATCCGTTTCGCTGGGAGTGAACGAGTGATGGGTGCGGATGTCGCCGAGCGCCGGCCGCTGCGCGCGGACGCGCAACGCAACTACGACAAGATCGTGAAGGTCGCCGCAGAGGCCTTCGCCGAGAAGGGCACCGGCGCCTCTCTCGACGACATCGCGTGCCGTGCGGGCGTCGGCCCCGGCACGCTGTACCGCCACTTCCCCACCCGCGACGCCCTGCTCGCAGCGGCGCTGCACGACTCGCTCGGCGAGCTCGCCGACGCGGCCCGTCGTCTGTCGGTCGAAGCTGACGCGGGCGCCGCGCTCGACGAGTGGATCCTCGTCATGGCGCGCCACCTGCGCACCTACGCGGGGCTGCCCGACTCGATCGGAGCGGCCTTCGCCGGCGGCGAGGCCGACTCGCCGCTGCGCACCACCTGCATGCCCATGCAGTCGGGCACGCGCGAGCTCGTGCGGCGTGCGAAGGAAGCCGGCGTGATCCGCGCCGATGTCGAGGCATCCGACGTCGCCGCCCTCATCGGCTCGATCGCCTGGGCCGCCGAACGCAGAAACGACTCGGACGAGACGCTCGTGCGTCTCGTCCGAGTCGTCTCGGAGGGCCTGAGGTAGCGGCCTGCGCCGTTACTGGTTGACGACGACGATCTCGTCGATCGCCAGGCGGGTGCGCGGGGCGCGCTCGCGCTCGGCGAGCTCGGCGACCAGGTCGTCCGGGGTGCCGACGGTGCCGATCGCCGCGACGACGAAGGGCTTGACATCCTCGGGCAGCTCGAAGGCCGCGGCGAGGTCGGAGGCGACGAACCCGGTCATCTGGTGCACGTGCAGACCGTCGTGGTGCGCCTGCACCGACAGGTGCGCCATGGCCTGGCCGAGGTCGTAGATCGGGGTCGGGCGCAGGTTGCCCTCGCCGTCGCGCAGCTCGGTGTAGAGGCCGACGAGCAGCACGGATGCCTGCGGAGCCCACGCCTGGTTGAAGCCCATCAGGCTCGCCGAGACCTTCGCGAAGGCCTCGGTGCCGCGGCGCGCGACGATGAACCGCCACGGCTGCGAGTTGCCGGCCGAGGGGCTCCAACGGGCGGCCTCGAGGGCCGACGCGAGCTTGGCCTCGTCGACGGCGTCGGTCGTGAAGGCGCGGGGGCTCCAACGTTCGGCGAGCACGTCGAGGATCGGCGCGTCCGTGGTGGCGGTCTTCTGGTCAATGATCAGCGTCATGGCGCTGCTCCTCTCGATCGGGGTTCACGGCGCCATCGCCGATGGGTACGACAACATGATGCAAACACATCGAAGCTGTGGTTATTCCCAGACCCCCGTTCGCGGGCCGCCCGAGCGGAAAAGGAGGCTCGGCCGGGCGCTCAACCGCAGGAGGGGGCCGAATGGGGAGCGCGCCGGCCGAGGGCCGAGATGGTCGACATCGACCGCGTGATCGACGAGCCGTACCCCGGGGTGCCCGCCGCTCTCTCCTTCAGCGGATCCCGGCCTCGCCGTCTCTTCCAGCGTAACTTAGATGCATCAAGGATGCAAATTACGCCACGCGCTCAGCCGACCGCCTGCAGCGCCTCGACGATCGCGTCGGCGAAGGCCTCGACGTGCTCCTCCGTCGTGTCCCACGCGGTCATCCAGCGCACCTCGGTGAGGCCGTCGGCGCGGGTCGCGTCCCAGTCGTAGAACGCATGGCGCGAGCGGATGACGTCGGCCGCCGTCTTCGGCAGCAGGGCGAACACGGCGTTGGACTCGGTGGGCTGGGTGAACGCGAGACCAGGCGCCGAGGCATCCTGGATCGCGTCCTCGAGCGACTCGCGCAGCAGCGCCGCCATCGCGTTCGCATGCTGTGCGGCGCGCAGCCACAGGCCGTCCTCGAGCATCGCGACGAGCTGCGCCGCGATGAAGCGCTGCTTCGACGCGACCTGCATGTCGGCCTTGCGCAGGTACTCGATGCCGAGCGTCACCTCGGGGTCGACGATCACCACGAGCTCGCCGAAGGCGCCGCCGTTCTTGCTCGCGCCGAAGCTCACGATGTCGACGCCGACCTCGGTCGTGAAGTCCGCGAGCGGCAGGTCGAGCGCGGCGGCGGCGTTCGCGATGCGCGCGCCGTCGAGGTGCACGGTCATGCCGCGGTTGTGCGCGTGGTCGACGACGTCGGCGATCTCGTCGGCGGTGTAGACCGTGCCGTACTCGGTCGCCTGCGTGATGCTCACGACGCTCGGCTGGGCGCGGTGCTGATCGCCCCAGCCCCACGCCTGGCGGTCGATGAGCTCGGGCGTGAGCTTGCCGTCGGGCGTCTCGACGGGCAGCAGCTTCAGGCCGCCCACGCGTTCCGGCGCCCCGTTCTCGTCGGTGTTGATGTGGGCGGATGCCGCGCAGATCACCCCGGACCAGCGCTCCGTCACGCTCTGCAGGGCGAGCACGTTCGCTCCGGTGCCGTTGAGGGCGACGTGTGCCTCGGCGGCATCCCCGAACTGCTCCTTGATCAGGGCGTCGAGGCGCTTGCTGTACGCGTCGGCGCCGTAGCTGCCCTGGTGGCCGCCGTTGGCCGCGAACATCGCGTCGAGCACCTCGGGGATGGCGCCGGCGTAGTTGTCGCTCGCGAACGAGATGACGGACGGATCGTGCAGACGCTCGAAGGCCATGGCTTCATCTTCGCGCGGAGGCCGGTGCTGGTCGAGTCCCTGGCGTCCTGTGACATTGCGAACTTTCTTACTATGAGATAGAAAGTATCCCAATGCGCCGCCCCACCGTCCGGCGCTCCCATCTCAATGAGGAGATTTCGATGCACAGCAACAGCGGGGAAAGCCCCCTCGGCTCCGCGTTCTCCCGTGTTCAGCTCGACCGCCGCACGCTGCTGCGTGCGGGCGCCGCAGGCCTCGGCGCCGCGACGACCGCGAGCCTGCTCGCGGCCTGCTCCGGCGGCTCGTCGTCGGCGTCCGGCGGCAAGGCCACGGTGCGCGTGTGGAGCTGGTACACCGACTCGAAGGACGTGCTGCCGCAGGTCGTGAAGGACTTCGAGGACAAGCACCCGAACATCTCGGTCCAGCTGCGCACCTTCGGCACGCCCGACCAGTACCTGCCCGCGCTCACCGCCGCGGTCTCGGGCGGCGACGTCCCCGAGATCTTCGCCCCGCACGTGCGCGCGCTCACCTACGGCGAGCAGGGCATCTCGGCCGACCTGAAGAAGGATCTGGGCAGCGACTTCCTCACGGACTTCTTCGACGCCGAGAACCAGGAGTACTCGACGGGCGGCAAGCAGTACGCGGTCGGCTGGGAGGCGCAGACCTTCGGCATCTTCTACAACCCCGACATCTTCAGCCAGGCCGGCGTCGACGGCGAGCCCGAGACGTGGGACGACCTGATCGCGGCCGCGGCGAAGATCAACGCCCTCGGCAAGTCATCCGTCGCCTTCTCGGCCAACCCGGGCACGAGTGCGCTCGACTTCTTCCTGCCGCTCATCACGCAGGTCACCGACGACCCGACCTGGTTCCTCAAGCTCGACAACCTCGAGAAGGGCTACACGTGGACGAGCGATCCCGTCGTCCAGGCGCTCGAGCTCAACGACAAGATCGTGAAGGCGAAGGTGTTCCAGCCCGGCACGACCGGCACCTCGGGCGACCAGGCGACCCAGGCGTTCTACACGGGCTCCGCCGCGATGCTGTTCGCCGGCTCGTGGATCCCGCAGGGGCTCATCCAGAACGCGACCCCCGACTTCGTCAAGAAGTACAAGATCATGAAGACCCCCGCGATCCGCTCGGGTGCGCGGCACTGGACGGCCGATCAGGCCGGCGCCGGCTTCGCCGTGTCCGAGACGAGCAAGAACAAGGAAGCCGCCCTCGAGCTGCTCAAGTACCTGTACTCGCCGGACGTCTACTCGAAGCTCATGAACGACTCGAACGCGATGCCGGCGACGCAGAGCGCGGTCGACCGGATCGCGAACCCGCAGGTCAAGCTGATGGCGTCATGGCTGCCCGACGGATGCCCGCACATCCCGTTCGGCCCCGGCTCGTCGGCCGCCGGCGACCCGCTGACCAAGATCTTCGACCAGAAGGCCGGCCCGTCCGAGGTCGCGAAGGAGATGCAGCAGGCGGTCCTGAACGCCAAGGGCGGCACGCAGTGAGCTCCGCCCCCTGGCGGCTGCAGCGCTCGGAGCGGATCGCGGGCTACGCGTTCATCATTCCGATCACAGTGCTGTTCGCGCTGTTCGTCGGCTGGCCGATCCTCAAGGCGGTCTACCTCGGCTTCACGACGTGGAGCGGCTTCGGGGCCCCGCACTTCACGGGCTTCGCGAACTACGTGCGGATGTGGAACGACCCCGTCGCGCAGCAGGCCTTCGGCACGACGATCCTCTATGCGGTCGTGACGACGGTGCTGCAGACGGCGATCCCGCTGTTCATCGCCGTGCTGCTCGCGAACGTGTGGAAGGGGCTGAGCACGGTCATCCGCACCCTGCTCTTCATCCCCGGCATCGTCTCGTTCGTCGTCTCAGGGGTGCTGTGGAAGCTCATCTACGACCCGAACCTCGGCACGCTCAACAAGGCGCTGAAGTCGATTGGCCTGGGGTCGCTCGCCACCAACTGGCTGGCGAACCCGGCCACCGCCCTGCCCGCCATCATGGTGGTCTCGCTGTGGGGCGCGATCGGCGCGAACATGCTGATCTATTTCGCGGGCATCCAGGGCGTCGACCCGACCTACTACGAGGCCGCCGAGATCGACGGCGCGGGCAGCTGGCAGAAGTTCCGCTACGTCACCGTGCCGAGCCTGCGGGTCGTGACGGCGATCGTGCTGAGTCTCAACCTCATGAACGGCTTCAAGGCCTTCGATCTCATCTTCGTGATGACGGGCGGCGGCCCGGCGCATGCGACCGAGGTGTTCGGCACCTATCTCTACTCGCTCGCCTTCGGCTCGACCGCCGGCTCGATCCCGCAGCTCGGCTACGGCAGCGCGTTCAGCGTCATCGTCATGCTGCTGTGCGGCGTCGCCGTGCTCGTGCAGGTCGTGCTGTCGAGAAGGGCGCAGCGATGAGGGCCCGCCGCTTCCCCGTCGGCAGGTCGTTCGCCGCCTTCCTGCTGTGTGCCGCCGCGGCGCTCACGGTGTTCCCGCTGATCTGGCTCGTCATGACCTCGCTGCGCAAGCAGAACACGATCTTCAACGGCCCGATCTTCCCGACGCACCTCACCTTCGCCGCCTATCCGAAGGCGTGGGAGTCGACGCAGTTCGCGCTGCACTTCTTCAACAGCCTCTGGATCACGGCGGCGACGGTCGCGGGCGTGGTGCTCTTCGCCTCGCTCGCGGGCTACGCGTTCGCGAAGCTGCGGTTCCCGTTCAAGAACGTGCTCTACGTGCTGCTGCTCGCGACGCTCATGATGCCGTCGACGTCGCTGATCATCCCGCTCTACCTGCAGCTCAAGAACCTCGGGCTGCTGAACACGCAGGTCGGACTGGTGATCCTGTACGTCTCGAGCTCGGCGCCCTTCGCGATGTTCCTCATGCGCGCATTCTTCGAGACCCTGCCCGACGAGCTCGTGCAGGCGGCGCGCGTCGACGGCGCGGGCGAGTTCACGGTGTTCTGGCGCGTGATCGTGCCGCTCGCGCGACCCGGCATCGCGACGGTGATCATCTTCCAGTTCCTGTCGACCTGGAATGAGTTCATCTACGCGAACACCGTGCTGCAGGACACCGATCGCCTGCCGCTGCAGCCCGTGCTGTTCAGCCTCGTCGGCCAGTACACGACCGACTGGCCGACCCTCACCGCCGGCCTGACCATGTCGATCGTGCCCGTCGTCCTCGTCTACGTCTGGATGCAGCGCCAGTTCGTCGCCGGCATGACGCTCGGCGCGGTCAAGAGCTGACCCCACCACCCATCTCGTCACGAAAGCGAAGTGATCCCCTGTGCCACGAGCACTCTCGACCGGGCAGAGTTCCCAGCTGTACGTCCACGACCTCGCGTCGGGGCGGGCGCGGCTGCGGTACAGCTCGCCCGACATCCTCTTCGAAGCCCCCAACTGGTCGCCTGACGGGCGCGAGCTCGTCGTCAACGCCGACGGCCGCCTCTGGCGGCTCGGCGCCGACGACGGCGACCTCGTCGAGGTGCCGATGCCGGGTGTCGAGTACATCAACAACGACCACGTGCTCAGCCCCGACGGGGCGACGGCGTATGTCTCGAGCGAGGACGGGCACATCTACGCCGTGCCGTTCCGCGGCGAGGGCGGCATCCGCTGCATCACGACCGACAAAGGCCCGTCGTTCCGTCACTATCTGCACGGCGTGAGCCCCGACGGCGCGACGCTCGCCTACATCGGCATGGAGATCCTGTCGGCGGGCGGCACGCGCACGAACGTGTACCTGCTGGACCTCGCGACGCAGCAGGAGCGGCAGCTCACCGACGACGACTTCCCCGACGACGGGGCCGAGTTCTCGCCCGACGGCGAGTGGGTCTACTTCAACTCGGAACGCGGCGGCGGCGAGCGGGGCCACGCCCAGCTGTTCCGCGTGCCGACCGCGGGCGGCGAGCCCGAGCAGCTCACCTTCGACGAGCGCGTCAACTGGTTCCCGCACATCTCGCCCGACGGGCGGCGCATCGCGTACGTGAGCTTCCCGCCGGGCACGATCGGCCACCCCGAGAACCGGGATGTCATCGTGCGGCTGCGCGAGGCCGACGGCACGACGGCCGACGTCATGGCGTTCCTCGGCGGCCAGGGCACCATCAACGTCCCGAGCTGGGCGCCCGACGGCAGCGCGTTCGCGTTCGTCGCCTACCCGGTCGCCGGCTAGCCGCGGCATCCCCCCACAGGCCACAGAGAGAAGAAGAATGCAGAACACGATCCCGCTCGGCGGGCTGATCCAGATCGCGGTCGTCGTCGACGACATCGAGGCGGCACTCGACACGTGGTGCGAGCTGTTCGCGGCGCCGCGACCCGAGGTGCGCGTGAGTGTGCCGCAGGCCGAGCCCGACCCGGGCACGACCTATCGCGGCGAGGTCGCCAACTACGGCCTCAAGCTCGCCGTCATCGACTGCGCCGAGCGCGGCTTCGTGATCGAGCTGCACGAGCCCGACGAGAACCCGTCGACCTTCCGCGAGTACCTCGACGAGCACGGCAACGGCGTGCACCACCTCGGCTTCCGGGTCGGCGAGGCGCGCGATGCCATCATCGGAGAGCTCGAGTCGAAGGGCTTCGAGATGCGCACGGTCGGCTTCTACCCCGGCAGCAGCTGGACCATCGTGGACTCCGAGGACACGCTCGGCGTCAACCTCAACATCAAGCCCCGCCCGTAGGAGGAGACCGGAATGGCGATCCGCAGGATCCTGATCAACACGCCCGACGTCGTCGAGAGCGTCGACTTCTACCAGCGCTTCCTCGGCGCGCGGCTGCTCGACGGCGCGACCGACGAGCGCGCCGACCTCGACGTCGTCACGGCCGTCATCGAGCTGCGCCGCGTCGTCGACCCGGCCCCGTCGACGTGGGTGGGCGACGACCTCGTCACGGGCTTCCGGCACGTGGGCTTCAAGGTCGCCGACGTCGACGAGCTCGTCGCGCCGCTGAAGTCGGCCGGTGTGCGCTTCCACCTCGACCCGCTCGAGGCCGAGGGCGGGGTGCGCATCGCGTTCTTCTACGCGCCGGAGGGCACGCTGCTCGAGTTCGTGCAGCGCGACCTGCAGTACACGGCCGTGCACGACGAGGCCGGCGTCGAGCGCGAGCGTGCGCTCGGCATCCCCACGCGCCCGCGCTTCGACCACGTCGCGGTGACCGTCGAGGACAGGCCGGCCGCCGAGCGCTTCTACGCTCCCCTCGGCTTCGCCCGCATCGGTACGATCGAGCAGCCGCACGATCCGCGCGGCTTCCACATCGACTACCTCAAGGGCGGCGACTCCGTGCTCGAGATCTTCACCTACGACGTGCCGAAGACGCGCGCGACGCCCCGGCTCGATGCGCCGGGCTTCGTCGCCGCGGTGCTGGACGCGCCGGCATCCGCCCCGCAGGCCGCCGAGCCTCTCGGCGACTACGACGGCGCTCTCGTGTCGCTCGACGCCGACGGCTTCTCCGTGGCGCTCGTCGGGGCGGGCGCGGATGCCTGAGCCGCTGACCCCCGCCGCGGCCGGCCTGCCCGCCGGCTGGATCCGCCCGCTCGGCCCGACCGGCCTGTCGGTGTCGGCCCTGTGCCTCGGCGCGGGCCCGCTCGGCGGCATGCCCGAGCTCTTCGGCTACGACGTGACCGAGGCCGACGCGGTGGCGCTCGTGCGCGAGGTGCTGCGCAGCGGCATCCGCTTCATCGACACCTCGAACGGCTACTCGAAAGGCGCGAGCGAGATACGCATCGGCCTCGCGATCGCGGCCGAGGGCGGCGTGCCCGATGGTGTGCTCGTCGAGACGAAGGTCGACGCGGACGGCAGCGACTACTCGGGCGCGCGCGTGCGCCGCTCGGTCGAGGAGAGCATGGAGCGGCTCGGCCTCGACCACCTGCCCGTCGTGCACCTGCACGACCCCGAGTTCCACCCCTTCGACGAGCTGACCGCCTCCGGCGGCGCGGTCGACGCGCTCGTCGAGCTGAAGCGCGAGGGCGCGATCGGGCACATCGGGGTCGCGGGCGGCGATGTGCGCGAGATCGCGCGGTATGTCGAGCTCGGCGTCTTCGAGCTGCTGCTCACCCACAACCGCTGGACTCTCGTCGACCGCAGCGCCGGCCCGCTCATCGAGGCGGCCGTCGCGCGGGGCATGGGCGTGCTCAACGCGGCGGCGCACGGCGGCGGCATCCTCGCGCGCCCGCGGGCCGGCATCACGACGTACGGCTATCGGCCGGCGCGGCCCGCGACGCTCGACGCGGTGGCGGCGCTGGATGCCCTGGCCGCCGAGCACGGGGCGGATCTGGCATCCGTCGCCCTCGCCTGGTCGCTGCGCGACCCGCGCCTGTCCGCGACGATCGTCGGCTTCACCAAGCCCGCGCGCATCGCGGAGTCGCTCGCGGCCGCATCGCTCGACCTGCCCGAGGCGTTCTGGGCGCGCGTCGAAGAACTCGTGCCGGCGCCCGAGAACTGGCTCGACGGGCCCGTCGGCTGAGCACGTCGACGACCGGGGCGCGTCGCGCGCACCTCGGCCGCTCGACCGGCTCACCCGATGCGGGTGAGGCCGATGATGTGCATGTGATCATGGCCGAGCACCGGGTCGCAGACCTGGAAGGTCAGGCTGGTGCCGCGGGCGACATGGCTGATCGTCGTGGTCGACGTGATGTATTGCAGGATGCCGTCGACCCGGAAGGTGCCGGTGATGGCTCCGGTGAGGTGGACGATGCTGCCGGCGGTCTGGGGGAAGGTCAGGCCGCCCTCCGCACGGTCCCACACGATGAACGGGCTGCCATAGAAGGCCGAGGCGTCGACCGGCAGGGTTGAGGTGAACACCTGGTGCTGCAGAGCCGTGCGGTCGGTGGATCCGGCGACGACGGTGAAGTTGTGCTCGGCCGGTGCAGGTGCGCTCGTCGACCCAGAACCCGTCGTGGTGCTCGTGCTTCCGCTCGTGCCGGTGCTCGAGCTGGAGCCCGAACCGGACGAGTGCTGCTGTTGCTCGGCAGCTGCTGCGGCCGCCGCAGCGGCACGGACGGCCTTGGCCTGGGCCTCGGCCTCAACCCTCGCTTGGGCTGCCGCCGCGATCCGCTTGCGGGCGGCAAGCTCGGCCAGCCGGATGTCCGGTCCGTCGCTCTGGTCCGCCGCCTCCTGCGCTTCCACGGCCTTCACGTCGATCTTCGAGATGAGGGCCAGCTCCTCGCGAGCCTGGAGCTGCACGGGAATCGCCTCCGCCTCAGCGACGACAGGGATCATGACCAGCCCCGCCGCGGCGAGCGCGATCCCGCAGAGGATGCGGCGGGCACGGCGGCTGCGGACAGTCCGCGCCGCACGGCCGGCTGAGTTCCTGTGCGTGTTCATCGTCTTCGGTTCCTCTCGGTTCGGCGGGGTGGGCACTAGATCTGCTCTGCGATGATCACGGCGTTCGCGGTGGACGGGGTGTTGCGGGCGTTCTGCAGGCAGGTCATGAGTGCGAGGCGCCCGGGGACGTCCTGCCAGATGTCTGCCCGCGAGGGGAGTTCGGTCTTGGCGACGACGTGCGTCTCGGTGAGGCGGAATGTCGTGCAGCCGACCTCGATGAGCGCACCCGGCTCGAGGGCGACACGGCCGCCGGGGATGTCGATCACCGCGTTCCCCGGGCCGATGCCGCCGCGCAGCGAGTGCATCACGACGAAGGTCGTGCCGTCGGCGGTGCCGAGGTCACGCACCAGGTAGGCGCCGTCGTAGCTCGGCGGGTTGAGCACCCCGTTCCGGGTGCGTATCTCCCCGAGCCGCACGTCGAGGTCCACGCTCGGGATCCTCAGCCGGGCATCCCCCACCTGCCGCACCGTCGTCGGATCGTCGACGATGGGAAGGTCCGGCACGACTGTGTTCCCCGCCAGGTCCCGCAGGCCGCTCTGCTCGGCTCCGCCGGGAAGCGCGAGAGCCCCCACACCGAGGCCCGCGACGACCAGGGCTGCGCCCGTGATCAGGCTCGTGAGCTTCCGCATGGGGGCTCTCCTCTCCTCTCGTTACTGCTGTCGTGCCTTGCGCCGGGTGACCATGAAGGGCACCGCGATGCCACCTGCCACCAGGACCCCAGCGAGTCCGATCGCCACCGCGGGGTGGATGCCGGTGTGGACGCTGCCGCCGGCCTCGAGTGCCGGCGGGTCCTCAGGGCCACCTGTGTCGAGTGCGGGCGGGTCCGGAACCGTCGGCGGGGTCACCGGCGGGTCGATCGGCGGGGTCACCGGCGGGTCGATCGGCGGCGTCACAGGGAGCACGATCTTCCACACCTCGACCTCCGGGCGGAAGCGCTGCGTGTCCGAGTTGTAGCCCTCGTAGTACTCGGGTTGCTCGCCGGGGTCGTTGCCTTCGGCCCAGCCGTCGGAGTCGCCGTAGCCGATGACGGCCTCCCACTCGGTGCCGGTCGCCCAGTCACGGAGCTGCGCGTCGCCGTACTGCGTCCACTCCGCACCCGGTGCTTCCGCCAGCCATGCGGCCTCGTTCACGTCGGTCGTCTCGCCGTCCGCGGTCGCCCAGACCGTGTGCTCCGGGGTCACGACCTCGGTCTCGCCGGTCTCACGCTGCTCCGAGGCGATCTGCTCCCAGCCGCGGCCGGCGGGCGGGCGGATCATCCACTCGGCCTCATCCGGGTTACGGGTGTGCTGACCGTCGGCCGTGGCGTAGATGGTGTGGCCCGGTTCGACCGTGACCCACTCCTCGCCGATCTGCTTCGACTCCTCCCGCGAAGCGGTCTGAGCCCATCCGGCGCCCGGCGAGGACAGCAGCCAAGCGGCATCCGCCTCGTTCTCGGTCTCTCCGCCGTCGGCGGTCGCCCAGACGGTGCGGGCCGGGGTGACCACGACCTCCTCGGTGCCGATCTGTGCGCCCTGACGGGGCTCGCCATACTGCACGCCGCCCTCGGGCTTCGCGCTCAGCGGCACCCACGCCGCAGCGCTGGCGGAGGTCACCCAGTGCTCACCGTTCCAGAACAGCTGCTGCGTGAACCCGGTGGCGCCGCCGCCATAGTGACTGGTGTCCGATGGCGGCGAGTTGAAGAACATCGTCTCGTACTTCTCGTACAGGACGGTGGTGTTCGGCAGGTGGCTGGCCTGGTGCCCGAGCATCTCCATGTGGCGCCCATAGGTCGACTGGATGTTGAAGCTGCCGGTGGGGGCCGTGGTGGCCGGGTTGAACGTCGGGTCGGCGTTGACGATCTGGTACGGCATCTTGAGCCAGCCGCCCGAGTTCGCGTAGGTCACGCCGACGTTGAGCGTCGGGTCGACCCTGTCGAAGGCCGCCAGGAGCTGGTTGAAGGCAGCCTGGTTGGCGGCCTGGACGTACTTCGACTCCACGGTCCAATAGGGCCGCGTGATCTCGAAGCGGTACTCCATCTGATAAACCGGCACCGTCTCGGTGATGGCGGGGATGGTCTTCGAATACTGGTACTCCGTCCAGTTCTCGTAGACGGGGCGGAGCTCGTCGCGGTCCGGCACGTTCTGCGCGAACTTGTGCCACGTCTCCATGACAGGCCGGGTCTCGGCCGGAACCGTCCGGGAGAAGCGGTAGTCGGCCGCACGGCGCTGCTCCTGCCAGCCGTGACGGGCGTAGTAGAAGACGCCGTTCTCCTCACGGACGAACCAGCCGAGTTCCCGCAGTTGATCGGCGGTCGTGCCGTCGACGGCGATCCAGGCGGGGCCGTTGCCCTCGATGGGGCGCTGCCCGTTCTGCATGTGCTCGGGGGGCGGGGCTGCGAAGGCGGCGACCGCGCCGCCGACCATGAGGAGGCACAGCGTCGCGGCGGTTGTCCCAGCTGCCTTGGTGAGGAGTTTCATGAGATTCCCGTTCTTCGTGGTGTCGGAGCCGGCCTGGTTCGGGCCGGTGCCGGCGAAGGACTCGTGAACCTTCGCACACATAAATACTAACATGCATCTATGTAGTGTGCGACAAGATGGAACGACCTGGTGGGGCGGGGCCGAACGTGTGCGAAACCCGGCTCGGGCACCTTCGAAACGTCGCCGAAGGTGCCCGAGCCGGGTTTCGCGGAAGAGGACCCTGGTGGGCTCAGCCGTATGGTGTGAGCCGGTTGTGCAGCACGACGCTCGCGGCCCCGAGTGCGGCCGCCTCGGCGCCGACGGCGCTCAGCCGCGTCTCGACGGGGTGCACCCGGCGCATGAACGACTCGTTCGCGAGCGCGTCGCGCACGACCTCGAGGTAGATCTCGGCCGCGTCGCCGAAGCCCGGGCCGCCGAGGTAGACCGCGTTCAGGTCGAGCAGGTTCGCCATCGACACGATCGCGGCGGCGATGTACTCCGCCGACTGGCGCACGAGCGTGACGCAGCGCTCGTCGCCGGCGGCGGCTGCCCGGGCGACGGCGGCGAAGTCCTCGCGCATGGACTCTTCGCTGTGATCGTCGTCACTCAGGCCGAGCTCTCCGACCAGCGTGGCGTCGGCGCGCGCGCGGCGCACGACCGCGGCGGGCGCGGCGAGCGGCTCGAGGCATCCGCGACGCCCGCAGAAGCAGCGCGGCCCGTTGACGTCGAGCGTCATGTGGCCGAGCTCGCCGACGTTGCCCGATGCGCCGCGGTAGAGCGCGCCGTCGATCACGATGCCGCAGCCGATGCCGCCCGCCATGTAGACGACCGCGAAGTCCTGCGCGGCCGAGAGGCGGCTCGACCAGAACTCGCCGAGCGCCGCGCTGTTGCCGTCGTTCTCGAGGATGACCCGCATGCCGGTCGCGTCGTGCAGCGCGGCGTCGATCGCGAAGTCCTCCCAGTCGGTCGTGTCGCGCGAGCGGCGCAGCACACCGCCCGAGGCGTCGAGGCGGCCGGCCGCGGCGACGCCGATGCCGAGCACGTCGGCCGGCGCGAGCTTGGCACGCTTCATGAGGCGCTGGATGTCGGCCGCGATGCGCTTGATCACGAGCGGCGGCGCCGTCGTGCCGTAGCCCTCCACGGTCATGTGGTGCACCGCGCTGCCGCTCATGTCGGCGACCACGTAGATGATCGTGCGCGCATCGAGCAGCACCCCGATCGCATGGCGGGCGCTCGTGTTGAGCGAGAGCAGGATCGGTCGCTTGCCGCCCGTCGAATCGGCGAACCCGGCCTCGACGACGAGCTGCTCGTCGAGCAGCGTCTTGACGATCTTCGAGATCGTCGCCTCGGTGAGACCGGACTTCGCCGCGAGCTCGGTGCGGCTGACGGTGCCGCTCGAGCGGATCAAGTCCAGGATGGCGCTGCGCGTCTCAGCGGACGACTGCCCCTTCATGCGTCGCGCGACCATGCTCTCGATCTTACTTAGCGAGAGTAAGTAGCTGCGGCGGCCGCGCATCCGTCGCAATGCGCGGCAAACGTGTTTGCCGTCGTTGGTATACCAATACGCTGGTGCACATGCTGGGCGTGCTGACGGGCTTCGGGATCATCGCATTCGTGATCGCCGTCGGCTACGTCGTGGGCCGCATCGGCATCGGCGGGCCGCAGGCCGGCTACGTGCTCAACCGCATCGCATTCTTCGTGACGAACCCGGCGCTGCTCTTCCTCGTGCTCTCGAAGGAGGACCTGCACGTCGTCTTCTCGGGTGTGGGCGTCGCCGCGAACCTCGCCGCGATCATCACGGGCGGCGTCTTCCTGGTGCTGAGCCGCGTGTTCTTCCCGCGCCCGGCGGCGCGCACGACGATCGGCGTGCTGTCGTCGTCGTACTCGAACTTCAACAACATCGGCATCCCGGTGGCGGTGTACGTCCTCGGCTCGGCCGCGTACGTGGCGCCCGTCATGCTGGTCCAGCTGATCGTCTTCGCACCCATCGCGCTGACCGTGCTCGATGTGACGAGCCGCGGCCGGATCTCGGTGCGCGACATCCTGCTCAACCCCGTCCGCAACCCGATGATCATCGCGTCGGTCGCCGGCGTCGTCTTCGCGGCGCTCGGCTGGAAGCTGCCCGGCCCCGTCGACAGCGCGTTCACGCTGCTCTCGGGCGCGGCGGTGCCGGTCGTGCTGATGGCGTTCGGGATGTCGCTGCACGGCTCCGCGCCGCTGCGCGCCACCGGCGCCCGCGCCGAGGTCGTCATCGCCACCGTCTTCAAGGTGGTGCTCATGCCGCTCGTCGGCTGGGCGATCGCGAAGTACGGCTTCCACATCTCGGGCCACACGCTCTTCGTCACCACGGTGCTCAGTGCGCTGCCCGCTGCGCAGAACGTCTACAACTTCGCCGCGCGCTACGAGCGGGGCGAGATCGTCGCGCGCGACGCGGTGCTGCTGACGACCGTGTTCTCGGTGCCGGCGATCTTCGTGGTGGCACTGCTGCTCACGTAGCGGACTCGCGGCCGTTCGCGCAGCCGGGCGCGGCAGGATGGGGCTCATGCCCTTCACCGTGCGCTCCACCACCCGCGACGACTGGCAGGCGATGCGCAAGCTGCGCCTCGAGGCGCTCGCCGACACCCCGATCGCCTTCGGGCAGACCGTCGAGAACGCGCGCGCGATGAGCGAGGGCGAGTGGCGGGCGTATGCCGGGCGTGGGCAGGACGCGAACCGCACGTTCCTCGCCGCCGTCGATGACGAGTCCGGGGACTTCCTCGGCATGATGGGCGGCGCGCTCGACCACGCGGGCGGCGCGCCCTTCCTGGTCGGCGTGTTCGTGTCGCCGCGCTGGCGCGGCAAGGCGGCGGGCGTGACGGATGCCCTGCTCGCCGCCGTCGAGGACTGGGCCCGTGGCTTCGACATCCGCCTGCAGCTCGACGTGCACGAGGACAACGCCCGCGCCCGCGCCTATTACGAGTCCCGCGGCTTCGTGCTCACCGGCCAGACCGTCCCCTACCCCCTCGACCGCACGCGCCTCGAGCTCAACATGCTGAAGCGGCTGTGATCGCCGCGCTGCGGTCGATGCGGGGGTTGGGACTGGGAGCGGGGCGGCTCTGGCCCGGTCAGCCCGTCGTCGCCAGGCCGCGCACGAGCAGCGCGATGACGCGGCGCACGTCGTAGTCGGGGTCGTCGGGGGCGAAAGCGCAGAGATCGCCGACCGCGCGCATGAGCTCGTAGGCGGTCGCATCGGACGCGACCTCCCCCACCGCCCGCCCCGCGTCGAGCAGCGCGGTCAGGACGGGCGCGAGCCGCTCGAGGAACAGCGCATGCAGCGTCGCCAGCCCTTGCGGGTCGCCGCGCATGACGGTGACCATGCCGTGCTTCGCGCCGAGGAAGTCGGCGAAGAGGAGCATCCACTTCCGCGTCGCCTCGAGGGGTGACGGCTCGGCCCTGAGCAGTTCGGGGCCGGCGGCCGCGCACACCTCGATCTGGTGGCGGTACACCGCGATCACGAGGTCGCCGCGGGTCGGGAAGTGCCGGTAGAGGGTGCCCATGCCGACGCCTGCGGCCTCGGCCACGTCGCGCACCGTCGCGTGCCGCCCCGACTGGGCGAAGACGGCGGCGGCGGCCTCGAGCAGCGCTCGCTCGTTGCGCTCGACGTCCGCCCGGCGACGGGCGGGCAGGGGGCCCGGATCGGTGGCGGTCACCCGATCATTCTGGCATTCGCGAGATGAATTCGGAGCAATGCTCCCTTTCGTGTCGACAAAACGGAACTGCGCTCCGTATAGTGATACGGAACCTTGCTCCGTTTCGAGAGGATGTCGGAATGCCCACCTCACCCGCATCGGCCCGCCCGCACTTCGGCGGCGCGCAGATCCTGTCCGCCAAGCCCGTGACGCTCAGCGCACCGGGCCGCGGGGACGACCTGCAGGTCCGCGTCTCCGCCCCCGCCTCGGGTTCCGGCTTGCCGGTCATCGTGTTCGCGCACGGCTTCGGCGGCGCGATGGACGCCTACGACCCGCTCATCGACTTCTGGGCCGCCGCGGGCTTCGTCGTGGTCCAGCCCACCTTCCTCGACTCCATGACGCTCGGCATCACGCCGGCCGACCCGCGCTACGGCGACATCTGGCGCATCCGCGTCGACGACGTGGTGCGCGTGATCGACGAGCTCGAGGGGATCACCGAGGCGATCCCCGGCCTCGCCGCACGCGTCGACCGCGAGCAGCTCGCCGTCGCGGGGCACTCTTGGGGCGGTCAGACGGTCGGCATGCTGCTCGGCGCCCGCGTCGTCGGCAGCGACGGACGGCCGGGTGAGAGCCGCGCCGATGCACGCGTCAAGGCCGGCGTGCTGCTGGCGACCACGGGCCTCGGCGGCGACGACCTGACCCAGTTCGCGCAGCAGAACTTCGGCTTCATGAGCCCTGACTTCGACATCCTCGACACCCCCGCCTTCGTCGTCGCGGGCGACGCCGACCAGTCGCTGCTCTCGACCCGCGGGCCCGACTGGTTCACGGACGTCTACCGCCTGAGCCCCGGCGCGCAGGCCCTGCTCACGCTGTTCGGCGCCGAGCACTCGCTCGGCGGCATCCACGCCTACGGCTCCGCCGACACGACCGACGAGAGCGCGGAGCGCGTCGAGCTCATCCGCCGCGCGTCGGCCGCGTTCCTGCGTGCCGCGCTGGGCATGGATGAGGATGCCTGGCGGTCAATCGTCGCCGACCTCGCCGGCGCAGCCGAGCCGATCGGACGCATCGACGAGAAGTAGCCGCATGGCCGCCGCGTGCGCGCATGTGGAGAACCGGCACCGGGCCGCGGATGCCGCCGCTAGGGTCGTCCGCCATGAGAGAGGTGACCGCGACCTTCGCCCGGGCCAACTGGGCGCAGATCCTCGACGAAGCCCGCACGGAGCCGATCGCGGTCACCTCGCACGGCCGCGCGCGCGTGGTGATCGCGAGCGCCGCCGTGTCGGATGCCATCGCCGAGGCCTACGCCCGAATCCCCGGCTCCGCGGTTCCGGTGCTGACGCGCGATGAGATCCGCGCCGCCGCGGAGGCCACGGTCCTCGCGCCGCATCACCCGTGGATGGACCTGAGCCTCCCGTTCACCGAGCGCAGGCGACTCATCCGCGAGCGCAAGAAGGCGCTCTATGCGGACTTCGGGAACTGGACCGCGGAAGAGGAAGCGATCCTCCGATTCGACTCGATGACGCTTCCGCTGAGTGATGACGAGCGCGACGAGGAGTGACGGGCTCAAACCCGCGTTGATGGGCGCGCGGCGGGGTGGCGATGTGCGCGCGAAGGGGACCTGACGGCCTTCGGTCTTCTGCCGCGGTCCGCCTCGGGCCCGATGCCTCTCTGTTTTCGACATGTACAAAATCGCGAAAATTGACGTGTCGAAAACAGGGAGGCTATGCCCCTGCGCGGCGGCTCGTTGTGGTCATGTGCCGGGGTGCGCCTGTGCGCGCATGGGTGGCGGGATCTCGGGCGTCACGCCGTGCACCGGATGGGGAGGGCTCCCCATTGGGGTGGGCGGGCACGTGCTGCTTCCATGGCAGGCATCGCACAAGGCGACCGCAAGAAGGAGTGTTTGACATGAAAAACAGGCGCAGAATCGCCGCCCTCGGCCTGAGCCTGGCAGTGGTCGGCGGAGTCCTGTTCACGGGCACGGCGGCCAACGCGGCCACCCGCACCAGCCAGCTTGTGAGCAAATGCCAGACGTACGCCGTCGGCACCGTCTGCCTTCATGCGGAGCAGGTCGACGCAAGCGCCACCGGCCCGTCGACGGACAACGTGTGGATCACGTACACGCCCGCGCCGGGTCGTGGCTTCACCCCCACGAAGCTGACCGCGGAGGACTCGCACGGCAATGTCGTCCACAGCCTCACCCTCTCCGGTGTCAAGCAGACCGCGAACTTCACCAGCAAGACGCTCAGCTTTTCCGCGGCGTACGTCTCATTCCACGCCTACTTCAACGTCGCTGCCGGCGCGACCTCGATCGACTCCGCGCTTCAGCCGGTCAAGCCGCTGTAGCGGCGATCCGCGCTCGAGTAGGCCAGGAGCCGCCTAGAACACCATCGGGCGGTCGTAGTCGCCCTCGTCGTCGCCGGTGTCGAGGTCGACGACGACCGGGACGTGGTCCGACGGCGCGTCGCCCTTTCGCTCGTCGCGGTGGATCGAGGCATCCGTCACGAGCTCCGCGAACGCCGGGGAGCCCAGGATGAAGTCGATGCGCATGCCCTCGTCGCGGGGGAAGCGCAGCTGCTTGTAGTCCCAGAAGGTGAAGCCGGTCGGGACGACCGGGCGCACGACATCCGCCATGCCGAGCTTCTCGAAGGCCTCGAAGGCGCTGCGTTCCTGCGGCGACACGTGCGTCGAGACGCCCTGCACGAAGCTCGGGTCGCCGACGTCCGAGTCGAGGGGCGCGACGTTCCAGTCGCCCATGAGGGCGAGCGGCAGCTCGGGGTCGTCGGCGAGCCACGCCTGCGTGTCGTGCGCGAGCGTGGCGAGCCAGTCGAGCTTGTAGTCGTAGTGCGGGTCGCCGAGCGCGCGCCCGTTGGGCACGTAGAGCGACCACAGGCGGATGCCCTCCACCGTGGCGCCGAGCGCGCGGGCCTCGAGCGGCTGGTCGGGGCCCTCCGCGCCCTTGAGGAAGCCGGGCTGGCCGGGGAAGCTCGCCTGGACGTCCTCGAGCGGGAAGCGGCTCGCGATCGCGACGCCGTTCCACTGGTTGAGCCCGTGGATCGCGAGCTCGTAGCCCGCCTCCTCGAACGCTGCGCGCGGGAACTGCTCGGGCTTGCACTTGATCTCCTGCATGGCGAGCACGTCGATGTCCTCGCGCAGCATCCAATCGACGACGCGGCCGTAGCGGGTGCGGATCGAGTTGACGTTCCAGGTCGCGACGCGCATGCCTCCACTGTATTGGCGTGCCCGCTGGTCGACTGAGCCGTGTGAGCCATCCGCTGGTCGACTGAGCGAAGCGAATGGAGACCGAGGCCGGCCTGACATACTGTCCGGCATGGCGGGGGCACATCGGGGTGCACGTGCGGGGGCACGGGCGCGGTCGGGCGGACAGGGCGCGGCGTGGTGGCTGTCGCTGCTCGCGGGATGCCTGGCGCTCGTCGCCGTGGCGGGGCTCATCTACTGGCACTTCACGCCGCAAGCCTTCCCCCACGTCGTGCCGACACCGGTCTATTCGACGGGGCCTGGCGGCCTCTACGACCCGGGCACGACGCTGATCCCGAACCCTCCGGTCACCCACGCGCCATAGCCGCGACCTCCGCGGCCCCGAATGTGCCCAGGTGTCGCAGTTGTGCCCGGACGTCCGGGCACAACTGCGACACCTGGGCACATCGCCCGGACGTCCGGGCACAAGAATGGAGACATGGCCACTCTGCTCGCCCTGTGCCGTGTCGAGACGCTGCTGCCCGACCCGGGCACCGTCGGCGTGACCGCGATCGACAAGCGCCCGGTGGGCGACGCGCTCAAGGTCTACGACTACGGCGTCTACGGCGACGTGCAGGCCGACCGCAAGAACCACGGCGGGCTCTTCCAGGCGGTGTACGCCTATGCCCAGGAGGACGCGGACTGGTGGGCCGAGCAGCTCGGCCGTGACATCCCGCCCGGCCTCTTCGGTGAGAATCTGCGCACGCAGGGCATCGCGGTCAGCTCGGCCGAGATCGGCGAGCGCTGGCGCATCGGCAGCGTGCTGCTCGAGGTGACCGCGCCGCGCACGCCGTGCGCGACCTTCCAGCGGCGCATGGGCGAGCCGCAGTGGGTGAAGCGCTTCACGGATGCGGGCCGCACCGGCGCCTATTTCCGGGTGGTCGAGCGCGGCCACCTGACCGCCGGCGACCCGATCGCGATCGAGCACAAGCCGGGCCACGGCATCACCGTCGACCGCTTCTTCGCCACGGGGCGCCGCGGCGAGGCCTACGACTATGCCCGCATCCTCGCCGAGCACCAGCCGGTCGAGACCCTGCACCCCGAGATCGCGGCGCTCGTGGGCGCCCGATGACGGCGCGCATCGGTTTCTCCGCCGCGCTCGAGCAGCTGGCGCCGGCCGAGGCGGTCGAGCTCGCGGCCTACGCCGAGTCCCGCGGGTTCTCGGGCGTCATGGCCTCCGACCACTTCCAGCCGTGGGTGCCGCAGCAGGGCGAGTCGCCCTTCGTGTGGAACGTGCTGACCGCCGTCGCCGAACGCACCGTCGGCGACTTCGGGCCCGGCGTCACGGCACCGACCTTCCGTCTGCACCCGGCCGTCGTCGCACAGGCGAGCGCGACCCTCGGCGCGATGTACCCCGGCCGGCACTGGCTCGGCATCGGCTCGGGCGAGGCGCTCTCCGAGCACGTCGTCGGCCAGTACTGGCCCGAGGCGCCCGAGCGCATCGACCGCATGTTCGAGGCGGTGGAGATCATCCAGCGGTTGTTCGCCTCCGGCATCCGACACAGGGATGTGAAATTCGACGGCCGCTACTTCAAGCTCGAGACCACCAGGCTGTGGACGATGCCCGAGGTCGCGCCCGAGATCCTGATCGCGACGGCCGGCCCGGTCACTGCGCGCCGCGCCGGCAAGGTCGCCGACGGCCTCATCACGGTCGGCGCGCCCGTCGACCGGCTCGCGAACCTGCTCGAGCGGTTCGCCGAGGGGCAGCGCGAGTCGGGGCGGCGGGCGGATGCCGCGCCGAAGGTCCTGCAGCTGCACCTGTCCTGGGCCGCCACGGAGCAGGAGGCGCTCGAGAACGCCCTCACCGAGTGGCCGAACGGCGGCATGCGGTTCCCCAAGACCGACATCCGCAGCCCGTACGAGTTCGCGCAGTTCGCCCGCTCGGTGCGCCCCGAGGACTTCGAGGGCCAGGTGCTCATCTCGGCCGACCCCGACGTGCACCGCGCCGCGATCCAGCAGTACGTCGACCTCGGCTTCGATCGGGTCTATCTGCACAACGTCGGCCGGAACCAGCGCGAGTGGATCGACGTGTTCGGCCGAGAGGTCCTTCCGAAGGTGAGGTTCTGATGCGCGACGCCGAGGCACCCCCCGCTGGTCGAGTAGCAGTCGGCGCCGGCGAACCGTCCCCCGCCGGTCGAGTAGCAGCCGAGCGCCAGCGAGGCCGCGTATCGAGACCCGACGCCGTCTCCGCCTGGGCCCTGGCCGGCATTCCCGAGGTGGCCCCGGGCGCCGACCTTGCGGCGCTGATCGGCGCGGCGCTCGAGGCCGACGGCTCGGACATCCTCGACGGCGACATCCTGGTCGTGACCAGCAAGATCGTCTCGAAGGCCGAGGGGCGCGTGCTGCACGCCGACGACCGCGAGGACGCGATCACGGCCGAGACCGTGCGCGTCGTCGCGACCCGCGCCTACGAGGGCGGCGTGACGCGCATCGTCGAGAACCGGCTCGGCGTCGTCGGCGCGGCCGCGGGCGTGGATGCCTCGAACACCCCCGACGGCACGGTGCTGATCCTGCCCGAGGACCCGGACGCCTCGGCCCGCGCGCTCGCCGCGGCGCTGCGCACCCGCTTCGGCGTGCGCCTCGGCGTGATCGTCTCGGACACCCTCGGCCGCGCATGGCGCATCGGCCAGACCGACGTGGCGATCGGCGCGGCCGGCCTGCATGTCGTCGACGACCTGCGCGGGTCGACCGACAGCCAGGGCCGCACGCTCGCCGTGACCGTGCCCGTCGTCGCGGACGAGCTCGCCGCGCTCGGCGACCTCGTGAAGGGCAAGGCATCGGGGCGGCCCGTGGCGGTCGTGCGCGGGATGTCGCGCCTCGTCACCGACGACATCGACACCCCCGGCGCCCGCACCCTGCCCCGCACCGGGCCGACGGACATGTTCCGGCTCGGCACCGACGAGGCGTACGCCGCGGGCTACGCCGACGCGGCGGCGGGCCGCCCGGCCGACCCCTTCTCCGCCGGTCGAGTAGCAGCGCCGCCTGCGGCGCCAGACCCCGCCGGTCGAGTAGCAGCGCCGCCTGCGGCGCCGCGTATCGAGACCCCGGACCAGACCGAGCTCCCCCTGTGACCTGGGCCGTCGTCATCCCGTTCAAGGGCGCCCCGCGGTCGAAGTCCCGATTGGCCGAGCGTTTCGACGACGCGACGCGGCACGCCCTGGCGCTCGCGTTCCTGCAGGACACCGTGGCAGCCGTGCGCGGGGCCGCGGGGGTGGCATCCGTCGTCGTCGTCTCGAACGAGCCCGGGCTGCCCGGGCTGCTGGAGGGCGACGAGACCGCCGCCGAGCTGACCTTCGTGCCCGACCCGGGCGACGGGCTCAACGCGGCGATCGAGGCCGGGCTGCGCGCGGCCCGCGCCGCGGACCCCGACGCGCACCGGGCCGCCCTGCTCGGGGACCTGCCCGAGCTGCGGCCCGAGGAACTGGCCGCTGCGCTGGCGGCGGCGGCGCGGCATCCGCTCGCCTTCGTGACGGATGCCGCGGGCACCGGCACCACCCTGATCGCGCTGGCCCCCGGACAGAACGCGACCCCGCACTTCGGCGCGGGTTCGGCCGCGGCCCACGAAGCCGCGGGCTTCGCGCCCCTCGAGCTGCCGCCCGACTCCGGCCTGCGCCGCGACGTCGACGCCCCGGCCGACCTCGATGCGCTCCGCGCACCGGGCCCGCACACGCGTCAGGTGCTCGCCGCGCTCCGCTAGCTTGTCCGAAGGAACAAGCCAGGAGGCAATGGTGCAATCCCGCGCGTGGCTCGCCGTCGAGCTCGCCGTCCTCGCGGCCGCGACCTTCGCGGTCTACGCGCTGCTGTGGGTGACCCAGAACGCGCTCTGGACCAACGGCCTGAACGCGCAGACTCCGCCGTTCCTGCCGCGCCCGGGCACCGACCCCGACCTCGGGCTCAGCGACTCGATCCGGGTCATGGTCCTCGGCACGCTCGTGGTCGGCCTCGCCGCGTGGCTGTTCGCGCGCGCGAACCGGTTCGCGGCGGCGGGGCTGACCTGGGCCGTGTTCGCGATCCCGGCGGTCGTCGGCGTCGTGCTCTACGTGCTGCCGCCGACGCTCTCGATCGACGCGTACTCGTACCTGTCCCACGGCTTCCTCGCCGCGACCCCGGGGCAGAACCCCTACCTCGACCCGTCGTCGGGCGTGATCAACACGGCCCACGGCATCGAGCTGCTGCGCAACGGCTGGCAGCCGGTGCACGGCGTCACGCCCTACGGGCCGCTGTGGACGGCGATCGAGCGCCTCGCGTTCGTGCTGTCGGGCGGGGATGTCCCGCGCGGCATCCTGCTGATCAACGCCCCGACCTTCGCCGCCGTGATCGGCACGGCGCTGCTGATCTGGAAGCTGCTGGGCGAGATCGCGCCGGAGCGCCGGGTGACCGGCGTAGTGCTGTTCGCCGCGAACCCGCTCGTGCTCATCGAGCTCGTCGGCGACGGCCACAACGACGCCGTCATGATCTTCTTCGTCGTGCTGGGCCTCTACGCGACCGTGCGCCGCTGGGCGTTCGTCGCGGTGCTCGCGATCGCGGCGGGCGCGCTCGTCAAGGCGAGCGCCCTGCCGCTCGGCCTGCTGGTCGTCGTCGCGCTCGTCGTGTGGCGGCGTTCGTGGCTGCGCACGATCGGCGAGCTCGTCGCGGGAATCCTGGCCGCGGCGGCGGCGACGGCCCTGCTGTTCGCGCCGTACTGGGTCGGGATGTCGACGCTCGACGGCCTGTTCGCGGAGGGGATGCCGGCGCCCGGGTGGTCGGTCTCCGGCATCGTCGCGTCGATCTTCCTGCCGCACACCGCGCAGACCGTCATCACGGTCGCGCTCGTCGTCATCACCGTCGCGTGCTGCTTCCTCGTGCGCACGGTGAGGGGGTTCCTGCGCGCCGCGAGCATCGTCGGGCTCGTCATCCTGCTGCTGCTGCCGCTCGAGTGGCCATGGTACGCCGCGCTGCCCTCGGCGCTGCTCGCGGTGAGCGCCGACGAGGAGCTCGACGCCGTCGTCATCGTGGTGCTCGCGTGGTGCTCGCGCCTGATCGCGCCCCTGGGGGATGCCGTCGCCCTGAGCGCGATGGACTGGTCGCTCTTCGCCACGGCGCAGGCACTCATCGGGCAGCTGGTCGCGGCGTTCTTCGGCCTCTGCGCGACGGTCTCGGAGGTGTTCTCGACCCGGCTCTGGCGCGGCGGGGCTCGTCGCGGCGATGGCGACGGGTTCGCGCGGCGTCAGTTGACGCCGGAATGGGACGCCGGTTCCCGCATCAACTGACGCCTGGGCGTGCAGGGGCGGCGTGGAGGGGCGGAGATGGCGGCCGCGACCAGGTGCGGCGGGGCGGCGTGCGCTGCAACACTGGGGCATGGCATCCGACGCCCTCATCTCGCTCTGGCCCGCGGCCGGCGTGCGCGCCCGCGCGGGCGACCTCGAACTGCGCTGGATCGACGACGACCTGCTCGTGCAGCTCGCCGAGCTCGCGGCGCGCGGGGTGCACGCGCCCGATGCGATGCCGTTCTACTTCCCGTGGACGCGCGGGACCCCCGAAGAGGTCGCCCGCAGCGTGCTGAAGTTCCAGTGGGCGGCGCGCGAGCGCATCGGCGAGCGCCTCACGCTCGAGCTCGCGGTGCTGGTCGACGGCGTGGTCGTCGGCTCGCAGGGCGCGAGCGGTGCGGACTGGAGCACGCTGCGCACCGTCGAGACCGGCTCGTGGCTCGGCCTCGAGCACCAGGGCCGCGGCATCGGCACGCGCATGCGGGTGCTCATGCTGCACCTGCTCTTCGACGTGCTCGGCGCCGACGAGGTCACCTCGGGCGCCTTCGCCGACAACGCCCCCTCGAACGCGGTGTCGCGCAAGGTCGGCTACGAGCCGAGCGGCACGAAGCGGGTCGCGCGCGAGGGCGCGCCGGCGGAGGTGAACGAGTTCCGGATGCGGCGCAGCCGGTGGCTCGAGGTCCGCGACCGTGACCTCGCCCTGCTCGGTGCCGAGCCCGAGCTCATCGGTGTCGAGGCGCTGCGCGCTCAGCTCGACGGGCTGGGTGCGCTGGGTGCGCATAACTCCTGATGAGTTCCGGCGCCGGCACCGGTCAGCCCCGCCACTGCGCGTCGGTGTGAACTGGCCGGGCCGGTCGATCAGGAGTTATGCACGCGCGACCGCCGGCACCGGCTCGAACGGCGCCGGGTCGAAGGCGCCGTAGCGCGCGCGGAACTCGGCGACCGGGGCGGGCCACAGCAGGGTGACGCGGCCGGACGCCGGGTCGAGGTACCAGCTCGAGCAGCCGCCCTGCGTCCACACGGTGCGCCCGGCGAGCCGGTCGATCTCGGCCGAGTACGCGGCTTCGGCCTCGGCAGAGACCTCGAGCGGCGCGGGCGCCGCATCGAGGAAGTCGAGCGCCCCGAGCACGTAGCCGATCTGCGCCTCGATGATCTCGAAGGCGGAGTGATGGCCGAGCGCGGCGTTGGGGGCGTCGAGCACGAACAGGTTCGGGAAGCCGTGCACGACGGTCGAGGCGTGACTGACCATGCCCTCCGACCAGTGCGCGGCGAGCGTCTCGCCGTCGCGACCGGTGACGAGGCGCGCGAACGGCGGGCGGCTCGTCTCGAAGCCGGTCGCGAAGATCAGCACGTCGAGCTCGTGGCGGGCACCGGACGCCGCGACCGCGACGCCGCCCTCGACCCCCGTCAACGCGCTCGCCTCGAGCGTCACGTTCGGCCGCTGCACCGCGGCGAAGTAGTCGTCGCTGAACAGTGCCCGCTTGCAGCCGATCTCGTAGTCGGGGGTGAGCGCGGCGCGCAGGGCGGGGTCCGCGACGCTCGCACTCAGGTGCGCCTCGGCGCGAGCGCGCAGCGCGCCGAGCTCGGACGAGCCCGCGAGACGCGCGGCGAACAGGGCCTCGGCCTCGGCATCCAGCTCGGCGCGACTCGGCTGCGCCTCGCCGGGCGCGAACGCGCGATCGCCGCGCGGCAGCACCCAGGCGGCGCTGCGCTGGAAGAGCGTGACGTGCGCCGCCTGCCGCGCGACCTCGGGCAGCAGCTGCACCGCGCTCGCGCCGGTGCCCACGATGCCGACGCGCAGCCCGTCGAGCGGGCGCGGGTCCCAGCGGGCGGAGTGGAAGGCGCGGCCGGCGAAGGAGTCGAGGCCGGGGATGTCGGGCAGCCTCGGCTCGCTGAGCCGCCCCGCCGCCATGACCAGGGCCCGCGCCTCGTAGCTGCCGCGGGGGGTCTCGAGGTGCCAGAGCGCGGCATCCTCGTCCCAGCGCGCCGCGGTCAGCGGCTCGTCGAGCCGGAGGTGGTCGTCGAGGCCCTCGGCGCGGGCGGTCGCGCGCAGGTAGCCGAGGATCTCGGCCCCCGGCGCGAAGCGGCGCGACCAGTCGGGCTTGGTGCGGAACGAATACGAATAGAGCTGACTCGGGATGTCGCACGCGACGCCCGGGTAGACGTTGTCCCGCCAGGTGCCGCCCAGGCCGCCGGCCCGTTCGAAGATCAGGAAGTCGTCGCGGCCGGAGCGCTTGAGCCGCGCCCCCATGCCGAGCCCGGCGACACCCGCCCCGACGATCGCGGTGCCGATCACGCGCGGCCTCCGGTGGTCGAGTAGCAGCCGAGCGTCAGCGAGGCCGCGTATCGAGGCCCCGTTTCTCCGTACGACCCCCGCACTACGCGACCTCGCCGTAGGTCGTCGTCCGCTGCCGCACAGGGCGGCCGAGCTCGGCGGCGAGGCGCGTGACATCCGACACGGTCAGCTGCCGCCCGGCTTCGGGGCCGGCGCTCGGATCGATGACGCCGTCGAGCAGCACGCCGCCGAGGTCGTCGGCGCCGCCGGCGAGCACGAGTTGGGCGCCGCGCAGGCCGAGCTTGGTCCACGCGGCCTGCACGTGGTCGATGCGGCCCGCGAACATGAGCCGGGCGACGGCGTGCACGGCGCGCGACTCGCGCAGGCTCGGCCCGGGGCGCGCGCCGGGCACCTCGACGGGCGACTCGGTCGGCAGCCACGGCATCGCGATGAACTCGGTGAAGCCACCGGTGCGGTCCTGCAGCGCGGCGAGTCGGCGCAGGTGTCTCACCTGGTCGGCGGCGGTTTCCAGGTGGCCGTAGACCATGGTCGCCGTCGAGCGCAGGCCCGCGCGGTGCGCGTTCTCCACAGCCTCGACCCATGCGGCGGCGGGAATGTCGGTGGCCCCCGTGAGGATTCCGCGTATGCGATCGTCGAGGATCCGGGCCGCGGTGCCCGGCACGGTGTCCACCCCGGCTGCGCGCAGGCTCACCAGCCAGTCGGCGAGGGGCAGCCCGGCGCGGTCCGCTCCGTCGAGCACTTCGGCGGGGCGGAAGGCGTGCAGGTGCAGAGAGGGCTGCGCACCCTTGATCGCGCGCACGAGGTCGAGATAGCCGTCGGCGCCGAGCTCACGCGGGGGCAGGCCCTGCATGCAGATCTCGGTGGCGCCGAGTGCGACGGCCTCATCCGCGAGCTCGGCGACGAGAGCCGGGTCGAGGCCCAGTGAGGAGTCGAGGTTGCGGTTGACGGCATAGGTCACGGGGTCGCCGACGTGCTCGCGGCGCACGCGGTCGGCGAGCGCGGCGAGTTCCTCGAGGTCGTCGCCGTCGGCGTGCAGCAGCGCGGTGTACTCGGCGTCGCTCAGCCCGGCCGGATCGGTGGATGCCGCGCGCAGCACCGACTCGAGGTACGCGTCCCGACGCGCCAGCCCGTAGTCGTCGGCGAGCTCGAGCACCCGCGGCAGCAGGCGGTCGTCGACCCAGTCGGCCCCGCGCCCGTCCGCGGTCCCGCGTGCCTCGCGCAGGAAGTGCGGGTGCACGGTGAGCCGCTCGCGCAGTGTGTAGCCGCCCTCGGCGGTGAGCCGCGCGAGCTCCTCGATCTGGGGCCAGGGACGTTCGGGGTTGACGTGGTCGGGGGTGAGCGGCGAGACGCCGCCCCAGTCGTCGATGCCGGCGCGGATCAGCAGCTGCAGCTCGGCGGCATCCGTCAGGTTCGGCGGCGCCTGCACGCGCATGCCGGGCCCCAGCAGCACGCGGGTGACGGCGACGGCCGCCGCGTATTCCTGGGTCTCGAGGTCGACGGCGCCCATCATCGCGGTGGCGTTCTTGGCGCGGAAGTTCTGCACGATCACTTCCTGGATGTGACCGTGCCGGGCCTGCGCGTCACGCAGCGCGAGCACCGCGTCGATGCGGTCGGCGGGTGTCTCGCCGATGCCGAGCAGCACCCCGGTGGTGAACGGGATGCGGGAGCGCCCGGCATCCTCGATCACCTGCAGCCGCACCGCCGGGTCCTTGTCGGGCGACCCGAAGTGGGCCTCGCCCGGGGTCTCCCAGATGCGGGTCGAGGTCGTCTCGAGCATCATGCCCATCGACGGTCCGACGGGCTTGAGCCGCTGCAGCTCGGCCCAGGACATGACGCCGGGGTTGAGGTGCGGCAGCAGCCCGGTCTCGCGCAGGATCAGCTCGGCCATGTCGCGCACGTAGTCGAGCGTCGACGCGTAGCCGTGCTCGTCGAGCCACGCGCGCGCGACCGGCCAGCGGTTCTCGGGCCGGTCGCCGAGGGTCAGCAGCGCCTCCTTGCAGCCGAGCGCAGCGCCCGCGCGGGCGACCTCGAGCACCTCGTCGGCCGACATGTACGGCGAGATTCCGGCCTTGGCGAGTTTGCCCGGGGTCTGCACGAAGATGCAGTAGTGGCAGCGGTCCTGGCACAGGTGCGTGAGCGGGATGAACACCTTGCGCGAGTAGGTGATGACGCCGGGGCGCCCCGCAGCGGCGAGGCCGGCGTCGCGGATGCCTCCGGCTACGGCGAGCAGCCGATCGAGGTCGTCGTCGCGCGCGGCGAGGAGGGTCACGGCATCCTCGTGCGCCAGCGTCCGCCACGGCTCGGCCGCCGATTCCAGCCGGTCGAACGCACCGTCGAGTTCGGCGGGGCGGGTGTATGCCGCGGCAGGGGTGCGCAGCAGAAGCGGGACAGCCATGGAAGACCTCGTGAAGACAGGAGGAACGAGACGGATGCCGGACTCGCGCCCGCTCAAGATCAGAGCCTCGCGTTCCGGCGGCCCAAATCCAGGCCGCTGCCGATGCGCCCAGCCTAACCCGGCTCGTATCGATTCGAGCGGCGGATTCGTGACACCGCCGCGCCGGGCGCGTCAGCTCTCGGCGCCCCCGGCTGCGTGCCGGCGCATGCGGCCGAGCCACTCGCCGACCGCCGCGCTGACGAGCTCGAACTGCTCGCCGATGATGTTGTGCCCGGCCGCGTCCAACACGAGGAACGAGCCCCGCGGGTAGTGGTCGAGCCGCTGCCAGGCGTCCTGATAGCCGGTCACCTCGTCGTGCCGACCCGCGATGAAGAGAGAGGGGCGGGTGAACGGGGCGGATGCCGCGTCCTCCGGCTCCACGTCGAAGGAGTAGTGCTCGGCGATCCGCTCGAGCGCCTTCTGGTCCATGGCATCGAGACCGGGCTGCACCGTCTCGATGAAGTTCTCGAGCCCCGCGGCCGACTGCCACACCGCGAAGTTCCGATAGCCCTCGGCGACTTGGGGGTCGATGCCCGCGAAGATCGCCGGCTCCTCATGCAGCACGGTGCGCGGCGGCGCCGTGCGCGCGCCGTGCGCCGCGACGAAGACCCCGGCCAGCGTCGCGAGCCCGAGCACCTGCGCGCCGAAGTCGTGCGCGACCCGCCGCGCCAGCATTCCGCCGTAGGAGTTGCCGAGCACGGCGAAGGGCTCGTCGCCGACCGCCTCGCGGACGGCGCCGGCCACGGCGGCCGCCACGCCCTCCGAGCTCGCGATCTCGCCGATCGGCGAGCGCCCCATGCCGGGCAGGTCGAGGTAGACCCGCCGCCATCCGCCGCCGGCGATGACGGGGTCGAGCGGCAGCAGGATGCGGTGATCGACGCCGAACCCGTGGATCAGGACGAGCGGCGTGCCCTCGCCGCGGCTCTCGATGTGCATGCTTCGACGCTACGCAGCACCACCGACATCCGGGGCGGTTCGGCGTTGCGCAAGACACGCGACACGCGTGGTGCCGACCCGGTTGCAGTAGCCCCGGCCGCACTCAGCGGTGTGACGGCTGTCCGATTCCACCGCGTACAAAATCGCGAAAATCGCGATTTTGTACAGCTTGAAAAAGGAGAAGCCACCGGCCGAGCCGCCCGCCGCGCAGACCTACTCCGCGAGCTGCGCCCCGAGGTCGAGCGCGGTGCCGGCCAGGGCGGCCGAGGCGGCGACATCCGTCATCCACAGCGGAACGGCGCGGGTGCGGATGCCGAGCGCCTCGACCCCGGGGACGAGCGCCGCGTCCTCCTCGCCGACGAGCCACCCCGACAGCAGCCCCGGCCGCAGAGCGCCCGAGCCGGCGAAGGCCGCAGACCGCGCCCCGTAGTGCGCCGCGACCGCCGCCGCAGAGGTCTCCACCCCGATCGCGGTGAGGCAGGCATCCGCCATGCCGCGCACGACCGCGCCGCCGATGATCGGCGAGACGCCCACGACGGGCGCGCCCGACGCGTCGATCGCGGCCCGCACACCGGGCACCGCGAGGATCGTGCCGATCGACACGACCGGGTTCGAGGGCGCGATCAGGATCAGCGAGGCCGCCGACAGCGCGTCCCGCACCTGCCAGGTGGCGGATGCCCCGGGCAGCCCGACCTGCACGAACCGCTGCGCGGGAACCGATGCGCGGTGCTTGACCCACCATTCCTCGAAGTGCACGAGCTCGGGCCCGGAACCGAGGTCGATCTCGACGTGCGTCTCGATGGGCGAGTCGCTCATCGGCAGCAGCCGCACAGGCGGCCCGAGACCGTCGTTCCACCGCGCGGTCAGTCTCTCGACGACCTGGGTGTGGCTGAGCCCGTCGCGCAGCATCGCCGAACGGGCGATGTGGGTGCCGAGGTCGAGGTCGCCGAGGGTGAACCAGGGCCAGCCGACGCCGTAGGCGCTGAGCTCGGCCGAGACCCGGTACGACTCGTCGCGCAGCCCCCAGCCGCGCTCCTCGTCGTTGCGCCCGGCGAGCGTGTACATCATCGAGTCGAGGTCGGGAGTGATGCGCAGCCCGGCGACCCAGGCGTCGTCACCCGTGTTGACGACGGCGGTCACGTCGGGGCGGGTGGCGGGGTCGGGATGCCGCGCCTCGAGCTCCGCGACGAGACCGCGCGTGAACCGCGCGCCCCCGACGCCGCCGGCGAGGACGACGATGTTCTGAAGCATCCCTAGAGCCTAGGACGATCGTCCGGGGGCGCGTCGCGGCCGTCGTCGCCGCGATATCGGGCACCTGTCTCACAGGAACGCCCCCACTAGACTCGCGTGCGTGACTGACGCCCGCGCCCAGCTGATCGAGTACATCAAGTCCGATGCCGTGTTCCACGGGGACTTCACGCTCACCAGCGGCAAGAAGGCCACCTACTACGTCGACATGCGCAAGGTGAGCCTCGACCACCGCGTCGCACCCCTCATCGGCCAGGTCATGCTCGATCTCATCAAGGACGTGCCGGGCGTCGCGGCCGTCGGCGGCCTCACCATGGGCGCCGACCCCATCGCCTCGGCCGTGCTGCACCAGGGCGCCGCGCGCGGCTTCACGTACGACGCGTTCGTCGTGCGCAAGGAGCCGAAGGACCACGGCCGCGGCCGCCAGGTCGAGGGCCCCGAGCTCGCCGGCAAGCGCGTCATCGTGCTCGAAGACACCTCGACCACGGGCGGTTCGCCGCTCAAGGCGATCGAGGCGCTGAAGAAGGTCGGCGCCGAGATCGCCGGCGTCGCCGTCGTCGTCGACCGCGCCACCGGCGCGAAGGAGATCATCGAGGCCGAGGGCTACCCCTACTTCGCCGCGATCGATCTCGCCGATCTGGGGCTTGCGTGACCGACGAACCCCGCGACCCGTCGGTCGACCCGCAGCAGGCGGACGGTGAGGCCGAGCCCGGCAGCACCGACTGGCTGCTCGCGCAGTTGAGCGGCGGTCGCATCGAGTCGCGTCGTGAACGTCGCGAAGCCGAGGCGGCACTCGCCAAGGCCGCGGCCGAACAGGATGTCAGCACCGGGGCCACCCCGACGGCGGTCCCCGCCACCCAGCCGGTCGCACCCGCGGAGCCGATCGCGCCCGCCGCCGCTGACGGCGCCGAGGCCTCCGACGAGCGCCCGAAGGCGCGCTTCTCGTGGGAGACCGGCATGCTCGAGGCCGTCCCGGCCCCGGAACACGACCTGCCCGTCGCCCCGGCGGCGCCGGCCCCGGCGATCGAGCCCGAGCCGGCGTCCCCTCTCGCCGCGCTGTTCGCACCGGCTGCACCTGAGGCACCGGTCGCCCCCGCTCCGGAGACCGCGACCCCGGCCCCGCTGTCTCCCGCCGCGGCGCTCACCTTCGACACCACGCTGCGTGCGCCCCACCCCGCGGTGGAGGCGCCGAACGAGACGCCCGCTGCGTTCCGGTGGCAGTTGGCGCCGACCGGCGACGCGGACCCGGCGCTCAACGCGGCCGCCGATGCGTCGGCATCCCCCGAGCCCGAAGCGCCCTTCGTGATCCCCGCGGCGGCCCCGCTCGTGATGCCGAAGCCGATCGCGCCTGCGGAGCTCGCGCCGCCCGCCGCGGTGCGGAACGACTTCGCGTGGCCGCCCGTCCCCGAGACGCCGACGGCGCCGCAGCTCGACGTGGCCCCCGAGCCGGCTTCCGAGCCGATCGACCTCTTCGCGCACCCCACCGTCGCGCTGCCGGTCGCGCCGGAGTTCGTCGCGACCCCGGTTCCGCCGCTCGACGAGTTCACGATGCCCGATGAGGCGGCGCCCTCCGAGCCGACGCAGCTGCTCGAGGCGCCGGGCTTCACCGAGAAGGCCGCAGCCGCCGAGGACCCCACGCAGCTCATCGACACGGTGCCGGGCTTCGCCGGCCCTGCGGCTGCCGCGGCGGCACCGGCGCCGCTCATCGATCTGCCCGTGACCGCCGCGACGGATGCCGCCCCCGGCGCCCCTGACGCGAACGCCGGCGCCGCCCCCGACGAGCACGTCACCTCCGACTGGAGCGACATCGCCGACATGCTCGGCGCGCAGCCCAAGACGGTCGAGACCTCGATCGTGCCGCAGTGGCCGCCGGCCGAGGGCGCCTTCGACGCGCTGACGCAGATGGTCGCGCCGAGCGGCACCGGCGAGGAGCTCGCCACGGCGGCGCCCGCGGCGATCGCCGTGCAGCCCGCGTGGGCTCCGCAGCCGAGCGACTCGGGCTCGGGCCGTGGCCCCCGTCGCGGAGGAACCGGCATCGGCGGCATCCGCGGCATGAACCGCTGGCTGCTCATCGGTCTCGCCGTGTTGGTCGCGGTGCTCGTCGGGGTGGCGCTCTTCGCTCTCGGCCGGGCCATCGCGAACCGCAACGACGGCGCTCCGATCGCGGCGAACACGCCCACGAGCCGCCCCACGTCCCCTGCCGCGACGCCGACGCAGACCCCCACGACGCCGCCAGCCGCCGCCGCCGCAGGCCCGCTGCCCGCGGGCACCTACGAGTGGGACCAGCTGCACGGCGGCGAGTGCATCGACCCGTTCTCGGGCGCGTGGGACCAGACGTTCACGGTCGTCGACTGCACCGCGCAGCACGCGGCGCAGCTCGTCTACACCGCGCCGTACTCGGCCGACCCGGCGGCGCCCTTCCCCGGTCAGAACGAGATCTCGAGCCAGATCAACCTGCTGTGCAGCAAGTCCGGCATCATCGACATGAACGCGGCGGCGGCCTACACCGACCTGCAGATCGTGGCGAGCTACCCCGTCACGCAGGACCAGTGGGACAACGACCAGCGCAACTACTACTGCTTCGTGACGCGCTCGTCGGGCCAGCCGCTGTCCAGCTCGGTCGCGGGCTCGGGGCCGACGGCTCAGTGAGCCGGCGCCGCGGCGCTGCGGACTAGAGGACCCCGAGCTCCAGCGCCCTCGTCACCGCGCGGGTGCGATCGGCGACCTCGAGCTTCTCGAACACGTGCAGCAGGTGGGTCTTGACGGTCGCCTCGCCGATGAACAGCTCCGCGGCGATCTGCGGGTTGCTGAGACCGGATGCCACGAGCCGCAGCACCTCGAGCTCGCGGCCCGACAGCCGAGGCACGGCGGCGCCGGTCCGCACGCGCTTCACGAGCGCGGCGGCGATCGACGGCGCAAGGGCCGTCTTGCCGGCGTGCACCGCGCGCACCGCGGCGAGGATCTCCTCGCTCGGCGCGGCCTTCAGCAGGTAGCCGCTCGCGCCGGCCTCGATCGCGGCGATGATGTCGTCGTCGGTGTCGTAGGTCGTGAGCACGAGCACCTTCGGCGGGTGGGGTGCCGTGAGCAGCTGCTCGGTCGCGCCGGCTCCGCCGAGCGCCGGCATCCTCAAGTCCATCAACACGACGTCGGGCGCGAGCTGCGCGGCGGCGGTGACCGCTTCGAGTCCGTTCGCGGCCTCGCCGACGACCTCGATGTCGGGCGCCGTGGCGAGCAGCGCGACGACTCCGCTGCGGACGATGGGGTGGTCGTCGGCCACGAGCACCCGGATCACGTGTGCGCTCCGCTCGGGATCACGATCGCGAGCTCGGCCCCGCCGCCGGGCCGCGTGCCGAGGGTGAGGGTGCCGCCCAGCATCCCGACCCGCTCGCACATTCCGGCGACGCCGAAGCCGGGGTCATCGCCGAGGGACTCCGCGGTGAGCCCGACTCCGTCGTCGCGCACGCTCAGCGCGACGGCGCCCGTCGCCTCGTCGCGTGTCACCGCGACGACCACGCGGCGCGCCTGAGCGTGCTTGCGCACGTTCGCCAGGCCCTCCTGGGCGCAGCGCAGCAGCACGACCTCCTGCTCGCGCGGCAGCTGCTGTTCGACGACCTGCGTCTCGACGACCACGCCGGTCTCGCGCTCGAAGCGCGCGCCGACGCGCCGCAGCGCCTCGGCGAGCCCCGAGTCGGTCGCGACGGGCGTCATGGTCGCAACGAGGCTGCGCGCCTCGTCGAGCGCCTCGCGTGCGGCCGATTCGACGAGTGAGACGGATGCCGCGGCCTCGGCGCTCTGCCCGGCGCGCAGTTGCGCGCCCGCCCGTTCGGACAGCATGACGAGGCCCGTGAGGCTCTGTGTGACGGTGTCGTGCAGCTCACGGGCGAGACGCGCTCGCTCGCTCGTCTCGCCGGCCTGCCGGTGCATGGTCGCGAGTTCGTCCTGTGCGGCGGTCAACTCGGCGAGCAGGCGCGCGCGTTCGTGGCCGTACGCGGCGATGTGGCTGATGTACAGCCCGAGGAAGAGGGCGAAGGCGAGCGACAGCGCCGCGATGGCGGCCGAGGTGGCCAGCAGGTACGGCTGGCTCTGCTGGACGGGCGAGAGCAGGAATCCGACGAAGACGGCGACGGCGATCGCGCAGGACTGCACGATCGCCCAGCGGGTGCGGAGGGTGCACCAGGCGAGCGGGTAGGCGACGCACTGGATGGTCGCGAGGCTCGGGATGAGGAGGCACATCGCTCCGGCCAGGATCACGACCAGCGCGCTGTACCCGAACAGCAGCGAGCCGGGTGCCGGGCGGTAGATCGCCCGCCGGCCGACGGCCGCGTAGGCCGCGGCGAACAGGGCGAGCAGCGCCCAGGGCACCCATCCGGGTTGCCCGGTGTCGGCCACGATGCCGGGGCCCATGAGCCAGGTCATCAGGGCGCAGACCAGCACGCCCGCGGCGACCGCGGCATCCCACCCCCACGGCCGGGTCACCATCGCATCATGCTCTCACCCCGCGGTCGCACGGCACCCGTCACGCGTCCTTGCGGATCCAGCGGAACGTCAGCCGGCTGACGACCAGCCCGACGACGAGCCAGCCGAGCAGCACGAGCGCGACGGCGCCGAGGTTCCAGGCGCCGCCGACCTCGAGCGTCTTGAACTGGTCGGGCAGGAACACCGAGCGCATGCCCTGCGCGAGCCACTTCAGCGGGAACAGGCTCGCGACCGTCTGCATCCAGCTCGGCAGCTGCGAGAACGGCAGATAGACGCCCGAGATGAACTGCAGGAACAGCACGAGCGGGATGACGACCGCCGTGGCGCTGCGCCCGGTGCGCGGCACGGCGGACAGGGCGATGCCGAGCAGCCCGCAGGTGAGGATGCCGAGCACGAAGATCCACAGCAGATCGAGGTACCGCGCCGGGTCGGTCGGCAGCGCCACCCCGAACAGGAAGTGGGAGAACAGCATGAGCAGCACGAGCTGCATCGCGCCGGTGACGAGTGCGGTGAGCAGCTTCCCGGCGAAGTACGACAGCGGCGCGAGGGGGGTGCCGCCGAGGCGCTTCAGGGTGCCGTCGCTCTTCTCCTCCGCGATCCGCACGGCCAGATTCTGCACACCCGAGAGCAGGATTCCGGCCGCCGCCATCGCGGGCAGATAGTAGGTCGCGAAGTTCACCTTCGCGTCGCCGGCGCCGAGGTCGCTCATGCCGCTGAACGCGGCGGAGAAGATCCCCAGCATGATGACCGGGAACAGGAACGTGAAGAACAGGGCGTCGAACTCGCGGAAGTAGGCGATGAACTCGTACTTCGTGCGGACGAGGCCGAGGGCGATGGTGCTCATGCGAGTGCCTCCTCGGGGGCCGCGGCGGCGGCATCCGCACGCGTCTGCTTGATCAGCTCGAGGTAGACGTCCTCGAGGCTCGGACGGATGACCTCGAGCGCCGGCGGCTCGCCCGCGAACCGGGCGCCGAGCTCGGCGACGAGGCGGCCGGGCTCGTGCGTGCGCCGTTCCCTGACCTCGCCGCCCTCGTGCCAGCGCACGAGCGGCACGCGCGCCTCCGCGCCGCCGATCTCATCGACGGACCCGATGTCGACGAGCTTGCCGGCCGCGATGATGCCGACTCGGTCGGCCAGTTGGGCGGCCTCGTCGAGGTAGTGGGTGGTGAGCAGGATGCTGGTCCCTTCAGCCTGCAACGACCTGATCAGGCCCCAGAACTCGCGTCGCGCCTCGGGGTCGAAGCCCGTCGTCGGCTCGTCGAGGAAGAGCAGCTCGGGGCGGCCGACGATGCCGAGCGCGACATCCACGCGCCGCCGTTGGCCGCCCGAGAGCTTGTTGATGCGCGAGCTCGCCTTCTCGGCCAGCCCGACCGCGGCGATCACGTCGTCGACGGCGCGCGGCGCGGGGTAGAAGGCCGCGACCTGGGTCAGCATCTGCCGCACCGTCAGCGGGTTCTGCTCGT
Source organism: Microbacteriaceae bacterium (assembly GCA_009780695.1). Taxonomy (GTDB): domain Bacteria; phylum Actinomycetota; class Actinomycetes; order Actinomycetales; family Microbacteriaceae; genus Gryllotalpicola. The sequence goes on along the minus strand of WQZN01000001.1, from coordinate 122,041 downwards.
TCGGCGATTGCAGCACGATGCCGATGCGCGCCTTCCAGTCGCGCAGCGCGCCCCCGTGCAGGTGCTGCGGGTCGGCGTCGAGCACGGTCACCGTGCCGCCGCTGCGATCGTGGTAGCCCTCGAGGATCTCGACGGTCGACGACTTGCCCGCGCCGTTCGGGCCGAGCAGGGCGAACACCTCGCCGCGCGCGATGTCGAAGTCGATGCCGTCGACGGCGGTCACCGCGCCCGGGCCGAGGCCGTAGGTCTTGCGCAGGCCGCGGACGGTCACGACGTTGTCAGTGGTCATGCGACCAGAGTGGCGCGCGGCGCCCCGCGCCGGTAGCGCCCGGGCGACGGAATCCGGCATCCACCGATCGGTGGATGCCGGCCGCTTCCCGCTGGTCGAGTAGCAGCCGAGCGCGAGCGAGGCCGCGTATCGAGACCCCGGTGCTATTCGGCGGTCGTGCCGCCCTGATCCCGAACGAGCTCGAAGACGCCCTTCAGCACCTCGTCGGGCCGGAACGGGTACTTCCTGATCTCGCCCTCGTCGCTGATGCCGGTCATGACGAGCACGGTGTGCAGGCCCGCCTCGATGCCGGCGACGATGTCGGTGTCCATGCGGTCGCCGATCATCGCGGTCGTCTCGGAGTGCGCGCGGATCTTGTTCATCGCCGAGCGGAACATCATGGGGTTCGGCTTGCCGACGATGTACGGCTCGCGGCCCGTGGCCTTGGTGATGAGCGCGGCGATCGCGCCCGTCGCGGGCATCGGCCCCTCGGCGCTCGGGCCGGTCGCGTCGGGGTTCGTCGCGATGAAGCGCGCCCCGGCGGTGATGAGGCGGATCGCCTTCGTGATCGCCTCGAAGCTGTAGTTGCGCGTCTCGCCGACGACGACGAAGTCGGGGTCGGTCTCGGTCATGATGAAGCCGGCCTCGTGCAGGGCGGTCGTGATGCCCGCCTCGCCGATGACGAAGGCCTTGCCGCCCGGCATCTGGCTCGCGCAGAAATCGGCGGTGGCGAGGGCGGATGTCCAGATCCGCTCTTCCGGCACCTCGATGCCCGAGGCCCGGAGGCGCGCCGCGAGGTCACGCGGCGTGAAGATCGAGTTGTTGGTGAGGATCAGGTACTCCGTGCCGTCGTCCGCCCACTGCTTGAGCAGTTCCGCGGCGCCGGGCAGGGCCTTGTTCTCGTGGACGAGCACGCCGTCCATATCGGTCAGCCAGGAGACGACATCGCCGCGTTCGCGCATGCGCTCAGCCTATTGGAGCAGTGCTGGGCGCCGCCGCCGGTCGACCGAGCGCCCCCTCCGCTGGTCGACTGAGCGTCCTCACCCCGCCGGTCGGCCGAGCCTCCTCACCCCGCCGGTCGGCCGAGCGTTCTCACCCCGCTGGTCGAGTAGCAGCCGAGCGTCAGCGAGGCAGCGTATCGAGACCCCGTAGCGTTAACAGGTGCCCGAGCCCGAGACATCCGCCGATCACCTCGCCCACGGCGTGGGCCCGTGGGTCGGCGACCTGCCGGATGACGCGCGCTACGACCCCGAGCTGCTGCGCCACGGCGACACCCGCAACGTCGTCGACCGCTACCGCTACTGGTCGATGGACGCCATCGTCGCCGACCTCGATGCGCGTCGGCATCCGTTCCACGTCGCGATCGAGAACTGGCAGCACGACCTCAACATCGGATCGATCGTGCGCAGCGCGAACGCGTTCCTCGCCGACACCGTGCACATCGTCGGGCGCCGCCGCTGGAACAGGCGCGGGGCGATGGTGACCGACCGCTACCAGCACGTGCTGCACCACGACACGATCGAGGAGCTGGTGGCCTGGGCATCCGCCCGCGACCTGCCGATCATCGCGATCGACAACGTGCCCGGCTCGGTGCTGATCGAGCGCTTCGCGCTGCCGCGCGCGTGCGTCTTCCTGTTCGGCCAGGAGGGGCCGGGGCTGTCGGATGCCGCGATCGCCGCCGCCGACGCGGTCGTCGAGATCGCGCAGTTCGGCTCGACCCGCTCGATCAACGCGAGCGCGGCGGCCGCCATTGCGATGCACGCGTGGGTGCAGCAGCACGCCGCGTTGCCGAGCTGACCGCTCTTCCCCTGTTCCCGGGTGCGCCGGCCGTGGCCTGCGAGCAACGTTGCTCCCAAGTGGCAGTTCGGGCTGCCCCGTCGCGCGATCGACAGCCGCAACTCACACTTGGGGTGCATTCGGCTTCCACGATGAGCGTGCGCCGCGATGTCGCCGGTGGGCGCTAACGTGCCCCGCATGAGCACGCTGCGCATCCTGCACCTCTCCGACACGCACCTCCTCGGCGACGCCGACGCGCGTCACAACGGCATCGACACGACGGCCGCGCTCGAGCGCGTGCTCGAGCGGGCGGCCGGGGTCGCCGGCATCGGGCTGGTCGTGGCGAGCGGCGATCTCGCGGAAGACGGCTCGGTCGCGGCCTACGAGAAGCTGCGCGAGCGGGTGGATGCCTTCGCGGCGGCGCGTGGCGCGCAGGCGGCCTACGTCATGGGCAACCACGATCTGCGCGCCGGCTTCGAGCAGGTGCTCGGCCCGCGCGAGGGGGTGCTCGACGTCGACGGGTTCCGCGTCATCCGCCTCGACTCGTCAGTCCCGGGCAGGGGCTACGGCGAGCTGTTCCCCGAGCAGCTCGCGCGGCTGCGCGACATCCTCGCCGCCCCCGCCGAGCACGGCTCGATCGTGGTGCTGCACCACGCACCGGTGGCCGCCTGGACGCCCCTGCTGCGCGCCCTCGAGCTGCAGCGCCCCGACGCGGTGCTCGCAGCCTGCGGCGCGGGCGACGTGCGGCTCGTCCTGGCCGGCCACTACCACCATCCGGTCGCGACGGTGGCGGCCGGCATCCCCGTCATCGTCGCCCCCGGCGTGACCAACACGACGGATGTCGCGCCGCCGCCCGGCCACGAGCGCGCCTCCGCGGGCAGCGGTTTCGCCCTCATCAACGTGCCCGCCTCGGGCGAGCCGGCGGCGACCTTCGTCACCGCACCGGCCCCGGGCGACGGTCGTCTGCTCTTCGACATGGACCCGGCGCGGGTCGCCACGATCGCGGCGGAATACGGCGTGGGCTGAGGCGCCGGCGCCCCTCCGCGACCGTCCGTTCTACCCCTCGGGGCGGGGCGATTCCGGCGGGCACCCCCGAACGGGTGCCGCTGGACATGTCCGGACAAGCACTGAGATACTGGCCGACACCCATGTCCCACCATCGCCGGACACCCCCACTCACGGCGTTCGTGGCACGTCAGAACCCGGCCCTTCTGGGCGGGATCGTCGGCGGCGCCACGGCGTTGCTGCTGGGCGCCCTCGCGCTCGGCTGGGTCGCCCTGTCCAGCACGGGGGTCGACTTCGTCCCGACGCCGGCGCAGGCGCTGGCCTCGGTGATCGACCCGGGCTCGCCCGTCGTCGCGCGCGAGGCCGGCGTCAGTGCGGCGCCGACGGACCGCCCGACCCCCGCCACGACGCCGAAGCCCAGCGCGGTCGCGAGCGGAGCCGCGAAGAGCACCGCGACCGTCGCGGCGGCGAAGCGGACGGTGGCGCCGCAGGCCGGTGCCGCGGCATCCCCCATGACGACGTCCACACCAGCGCCTGCCGTCGTCGTGACGACAGCACCGACATCTTCACCGAGCCCGACCTCCGCCCCGAGCCCGACGACCGAGCCCAGCGCCGCGCCGACGCCGTCACCCACGCCGTCGCACGGCTCACAGGGCAACGGGCACTCGGGCGGCAACGGTCAGGGCGGCGACTGCATCCTGCTCGTGATCTGCACCGGGTGAGCTGAACCCGGCACGGCGGTCGGGCGCCCGTTCCGGCCGCCGGGCTCAGGCGCGCAGCCAGGCCGGCTCGGCCGACGGCGGTGCGAGCTCGGCGCCGTAGGCCAGCACCGGGGTGCGCGCGATGAGCTCGGTGATCTCGCGGTGGCTGAGGCCGGCGATGCCGAGCACGCAGGAGATGACGAGCACGTGACCGCGCTCGGGGCTGAGGAAGGTGCGACGCGCTTCCGAGAGCACCGAGAGCGCCGTGGCCTCGATGAGCCGGGACAGCGAGCCGGGCTCGATGTCGCCGCGCAGCGAGCCGCCGGCGATGCCGCGCTCGATGGTGTCGCGCAGGCGGATGCGGACCGGTTCGAGCATGCGCGCGACCTGGTCGCGGTGCCGCCCGTGGCCCGAGAGGCGGGTGAGCAGCCGCACGTCGTCGCTGTCGGCCCAGAGCCGCGACGCGTGCAGCGCCAGCTCGACGCGCGGGTCGCTGTGGCTGATGGGGTCGAGCTCGGCGATGAGCTGAGCGGCGGCGCGGATCAGAACCGCGTCGATGAGCTCGTCACGGCCGGCGAAGTGACCGTAGACGGTGCGGCGGGTGAGGCCCGCCTGAAGGGCGATGCGCTCGAGCGAGGTGTTGCGTTCCTGCATGAGCAGAGCGGATGCCGCGTCGAGGATCGACTCGCGGTTCGCCTCGGCGTCCTTGCGACGGGCGCGCGATTTCTGGTCTGCCATGGACAGACCCTAGACCATTTGTTCACCCCGCTGTGAACGAACAGCATCTCAATTCGGATACTGTTACGACCCGTTTCGCGCCGGGGTGTCGGGGGCCGTCATCCCGGTCGGTACGGAGGCGCCGGGCATACCATGGCAGCCATGACGGACGAACAGGACGTGCAGCAGGCGGCCCACGAGGCAGAGCAGCAGCCTGTGAAGGCTGACCCGGCGCCCCCGACGGAGGCCATCATCCTCAAGAGCTCGGATTAGCGCAGGCGGTCACTCCGCCGCGCGCTCCTCGCCCTCGGCCCCCGCGCGGATGTGGTGCCTGATGACCTCGGTCACCACGAAGTTGAACCACTTCTCGGCGAACTCGGGGTCGAGGTTGCTCTCGATGGCGAGCTCGCGCAGGCGCGCGATCTGCATGTGCTCGCGGTCGGGGTCGGATGCCGGCAGCCCGAACTCCGCCTTCAGCTCGCCGACGGTCTGCGTGAACTTGAAGCGCTCGGCCAGCAGGTGGATGAGCGCCGCGTCGATGTTGTCGATGCTCTGACGGATGCGCAGCAGCTGCTGCCAGGCCGCCTCGGGGCTGTCGGGTGCGGTGGGCATGCTGAAACCCTAGCGGCGAACGATGGGCGGCAGATCCGTGCGGCGGTCGGATGTCAGAGCGCCGGCACCACCGCGGTCGGCGAGCCGGCCGGCAGGCTCTGCACGGCCTCGCCGGGCACGCCGTCGGCGCCGAGCGCGAAGACCGCGATGTCGCCGCCGAGCTGGTTCGCGACATAGAGGTGCGTCGCGGTGACGTGGTGGTGGCGCGGGAAGGCGGCGCCCGTGCCCGAGGGGGTCTCGGCGAGCGGTGCGAGCGAGCCGTCGGCCGCGACCGACATCGTCGCGATGACGTTCGAGCCGCGCACGCCCACGTAGAGCAACGACTCGTCGGCGTTCAGCACGAGGTGCGCGGCCGACTCGCCGGCCTGGCGGCCGACCGTGCGCACGGGCGCCGCCGACACGACCCTGTAGCGGCCGTCGGCGCCGGGCTCGAGCACCGTGACGTCGATGGCGTACTCGCCGTCGACGTAGAGCCGGCCGGTCTGCGACGGCGCGATGTGGCGCGGGCCGGTGCCGTAGGGGAAGACGACCTCGTGGTCGAGCTCGAGCGCCGCATCCGCCTCGCTGAATCGCCAGACCCGCGCGAGGTCGAAGCCGAGGTCGATCGTCATGACGCGGCCGTCGGCGAGGAACTGTGCGAAGTGCGCGCGGCTCTGGCGCGGCGCCGAGTCGGGGTGCGGCGCGACCAGCTCGGTCTCGGGCACGCCCGCATACGGGTCGGATGCCGGCGCGGCCTCGGTGCGGCCGACGATGGCGCCGCTCGCCGCGTCGAGGGCGTAGACGAGCACCTGGCCAGAGGCCCAGCACGCGACGACCGCGAAGCGCCCGGCCGGGTCGACGGCGACGTGGCACGCGGCGGCGCCCGCGGGGGCCGCCGCGCCGAGCGGCGCGAGCGAGGCATCCGCACCGATCTCGAACGCGTGCAGCGTCTGGGCGGCCTCGCCGACCGCGTACAGCACGGGCAGGCTCGGGTGCTGCGCGACGAAGCTCGGGCTGTCGACGCGCGCGGCGAGCCGCACGTCGGTCAGGGTGCCGTCGGGCGCGATCTGCGCCGAGAGGATGCCCTCGCCGGCGCCGTCCATGTCCGGCGTGTAGCCGCCGAGCCACACCTGCGTGCTGCGCTGCGTCATCCGTGTTCCTCCGCGTGATCGGTCGTGACTAGTCGATGAGGTCGTGGCGCACGATGATCGCCTCGCGCGCCGGGCCGACGCCGATCGCCGAGATGCGGCAGCCGGAGAGGCGCTCGATCGCGAGCACGTAGTCCTGTGCGTTCTGGGGCAGGTCGTCGAAGTCCCGCACGCCCGTGATGTCCTCGGTCCAGCCGGGGAACTCCTCGTAGACGGGCGTCGCGTGGTGGAAGTCGGACTGCGAGACGGGCACCTCGTCGACCCGCTTGCCGTCGACCTCGTAGGCGACGCAGACCGGGATCGACTCGATGCCGGTGAGCACGTCGAGCTTCGTCAGCACGATGTCGGTGAGGCCGTTGATGCGGCTCGCGTAGCGCGCGATGGGCGCGTCGTACCAGCCGGGGCGGCGGCGGCGGCCGGTCGTGGTGCCGAACTCGTGACCGTTCTCGACGAGGAAGTCGCCCCACTCGTCGAACAGCTCGGTCGGGAACGGGCCCGCGCCGACGCGCGTGATGTAGGCCTTCGCGATGCCGATGATGCGCGTGAGCTTGGTGGGGCCGACGCCCGAGCCGGTGGACGCGCCGCCGGCGGTCGCCGACGACGAGGTCACGAACGGGTAGGTGCCGTGGTCGACGTCGAGCATCGTGGCCTGGCCGCCCTCGAAGAGCACGTTCTTGCCCGCGTCGATCGCGTTGCCGAGCTCGAGCGCGGTGTCGATGACCATGGGCGCGAGGCGCTCGGTGTGCGACAGCAGCTCGGCCACGACCTCGTCGACGAGGATGGCGCGGCGGTTGTAGACCTTGACGAGCAGCGAGTTCTTCTGGAAGAGCGCGCCCTCGACCTTCTGGCGCAGGATCGACTCGTCGAAGAGGTCCTGCACGCGGATGCCGACGCGGTTGATCTTGTCGGCGTAGGCCGGGCCGATGCCGCGGCCGGTCGTGCCGATCTGGCGCTTGCCGAGGAAGCGCTCGGTGACCTTGTCGAGCGTGCGGTGGTACGAGGCGATGACGTGGGCGTTGGCCGAGATCTTGAGCTTCGAGGTGTCGAGGCCGCGCGCCTCGAGCGCGTCGATCTCTTCGAACAGCACCTCGAGGTCGACGACGACGCCGTTGCCGATCACGGGGATGACGCCCTCGGTCAGGATGCCGGAGGGCAGCAGGTGCAGCGCGTACTTCTCGTTGCCGATCACGACGGTGTGACCGGCGTTGTTGCCGCCGTTGAACTTGACGACGTAGTCGATGCGGCTGCCGAGCAGGTCGGTCGCCTTGCCCTTGCCCTCGTCGCCCCACTGGGCGCCGACGATCACGATTCCAGGCACGTGGCCCTCCTCACGTAGGAGCGGGTGGACCGCGCGATCGGTCCACCCCATCCTATCGGGCGCCCGTTATCGAGCTGTGACACGGGCGGGGGATGTCTTGCCCAGGGGCACTTATTGACTCTATGTTCAATAGCGGTGGCGACGGTGTCACCTGTCCGGGGGAGGAACGACATGACATCCACGAGGCCGCGTCTCGCCATGGCGGCTCTGGCCGGGGCATCCCTGGTCGCCGCGCTCGTCGTCGCGCCGCTGCAGGCGGATGCCGCCGACAGCAGCGTGCAGGAGGTGTCGCGCGGCGTCGCGATCCCCGCGTTCTACAACCCGCCGGCGACGTTGCCGAGTGCCGACGGCGCGCTGATCCGCAGCGAGCCGCTGCCGCTCGGCGCCGGCCTGACCCTGCCGGGCGTCGGCACGCTGCCCGGCCGGGCGACGCGGGTCATGTACAAGACCACCGATGCGGCCGGCGCGCCCGCCGCGGTGACGGGCGCCTACATCGAGCCCGCGGCGCCGTGGCTCAGCGGCGGCGCCCGACCCCTCGTCGTGCTCGCGCCCGGCACGATGGGGCAGGGCGACCAGTGCGCGCCCTCGCTCGCGCTCGAGCACCCGATCCGGTTCAACGGGCAGACGGTCTCGATCGGCTACGAGGACATCGCCGCCTATCGGCTGCTCGCCGAGGGCGTGGCGGTGATGGTCACCGACTACATCGGGCTCGGCACGACCGATGCCGTGCACACCTACGTCAACCGCGTGGACGAGGGGCATGCCGTGCTGGATGCCGCGCGCGCCGCACTGCAGGTGCCCGGGGCGTCCGTCGACGCCGCATCGCGCGTCGGCCTCTACGGCTACAGCCAGGGCGGCGGCGCCACGGCATCCGCCGCGGAGCTCCGCACCGGCTACGCGCCCGACGTCGACCTCGTCGGCAGCTATGTCGGCGCTCCCCCGGTCGACCTCACCGCGGTCGCCGCGGGCATCGACGGCAGCGCGCTCGCCGCGGCGCTCGGTTGGACGATGAACAGCCTGATCCAGGCCTACCCGGCGCTCGCGCCCGTCATCGACCGGCATCTCAATGCGACGGGGCGCGCCGCGCTCGCCGACCTCGCGACCGCGTGCATCGGCGACGGCATCGCGGGCTACGCGTTCCAGAAGAGCAGCGCGTGGACCTCCGACGGCTCGTCGCTCACCCAGGTCGTGGCGGAGGAACCCGCCCTGCAGGCCGCGCTCGCCGCGCAGAAGCTCGGCACGCTCGCGCCGTTCGGCCCGGTCCGCGTCGCGACCGGCACGGCCGACGACATCGTGCCGCACGCGCAGGCCAGGCAGCTCGCCGTCGACTGGTGCGCGCGGGGCGGCGATGTGACCTACGCGCCGATCCTGCTGCCGAACCTCGGCGACGGGCTGCTCACCAACCACCTCGCGCCGCTGCTGGCCGACCAGACGAGCGCGGTGGCGTGGCTCACCGCGCGTCTGAGCGGCGCGCCCGCCAGCTCGAACTGCGGGGCGCTGCCGCTGCTGCCCTGAGGCCGGGAACGGGTCGGGCACGGCGCCCCGCGCACCAAGCGATCGCGCCCGACAAGTCCGAACCGGAAGACGGTCCAGCTTGTCGGGCGCGATCAGAGGCGTGCGGCCGAGGCCCGGGGGCTACTCCGCGAGGTGGCGCGCGGCGCGGTGGTGGTCGCCCTCGGGGGCGACGTAGTACGCGCCCTCGGTGTGGCCGACGACCGGGCCGAAGTGCTCGGGCAGGGTCGAGCGGTGGGCGGATGCCAGCTCTTCGAGCCCGACCGTGAACAGGCCCTGCACCTCGAGCGCGGGCACGGCGCCGGCGACGGCATCCGTCACGCCGATGCGCGCGACCGGGATGCCCCGGCCCGCGCACAGGCCGCGGAACTGCACGTCGTCCTCGCGGGCGACCGAGACGATGACGCGAGCGGTGGACTCGGAGAAGAGCGCGGTCGCGGCATCCACCCCGTCGCGCTCGATGATCTCGTCGAGCACCACGCGCGCGCCGACGCCGAAGCGCAGCACGGCCTCGGCGAGGGCCTGCGCGAGGCCGCCGTCGGACAGGTCGTGCGCCGAGGTCACGAAGCCCTCGACCGCGGCCGCGTGCAGCAGCTCGGCCAGGGCGCGTTCGCGGCCCAGGTCGACGGCCGGCGGGCGGCCGCCGAGGTGGCCGTGCACCGTGCCGGCCCACGCCGAGCCGTCGAGCTCGAGCGCGGTGGTGCCGAGCAGGTAGATGTTCTCGCCCGGGTCCTGCCAGCCGGAGGGCACGCGGCGCGCGACGTCGTCGATCACGCCGAGAACGCCGACGACCGGGGTCGGGAAGATCGGGGTGGTGCCGGTCTGGTTGTAGAACGACACGTTGCCGCCCGTGACCGGGATCTCGAGCTCGAGGCACGCGTCCGACAGGCCCTCGACGGCCTGCGAGAACTGCCACATGACCTCGGGGTTCTCGGGGCTGCCGAAGTTGAGGCAGTCGGTGACGGCCATCGGCACGGCGCCGGAGACGGCGACGTTGCGGTAGGCCTCGGCGAGGGCGAGCTGCGCGCCCTGGAACGGGTCGAGCTGGCAGTAGCGGCCGTTGGCGTCGGTCGCGATCGCGAAGCCGAGGCCGGACTGCTCGTCGACGCGGATCATGCCCGCGTCCTCGGGGAAGGCGAGCGCCGTGTTGCCGCCGACGTAGTAGTCGTACTGGTTGGTGACCCAGCTCTTGTCAGCCAGGTTCGGCGAGCCGGTGAGCGCGAGGAACTGCTCGCGCAGCTCGGCGCGGCCCTCGTCGGTGGCGGCGTCGGGGCGCGCGAGCGAGGTCGCCGAGTCGGCGTTCAGCGCGTCGATCCAGTCGGGGCGGGCGACCGGGCGGTCGTAGACCGGTCCGTCGATCGCGACGGTGCGCGGGTCGACGTCGACGATCTCTTCCCCGCGCCACTGGATGATGAGGCGGCCCGTGTCGGTCACCTCGCCGAGCACCGAGTACTCGACATCCCACTTCTTCAGCACCGCGTCGAACGCCGCGAGCTTGTCGGGGTGCACGACGGCCATCATGCGCTCCTGCGACTCGCTCATCAGGATCTCTTCGGCCGTGAGCGACGGGTCGCGCAGCAGCACCGAGTCGAGCTCGACGAACATGCCGCCGTCGCCGTTGGAGGCGAGCTCGGAGGTCGCGCACGAGATGCCCGCGGCGCCCAGATCCTGGATGCCGTCGACGAGGTGCTCGCGGAACAGCTCGAGGCAGCACTCGATGAGCACCTTCTCGGCGAAGGGGTCGCCGACCTGCACCGCGGGGCGCTTGGTCGGACCGGTGGATGAGAACGTGTCGGACGCGAGGATCGACGCGCCGCCGATGCCGTCGCCGCCGGTGCGCGCACCGAACAGCACGACCTTGTTGCCGACGCCCTCGGCGTTCGCGAGGTGCAGGTCCTCGTGGCGCAGCACGCCGACGGCGAGCGCGTTCACGAGCGGGTTGCCCTGGTACACCGGGTCGAAGTACGTCTCGCCGCCGATGTTCGGCAGGCCGAGGCAGTTGCCGTAGTGCGAGATGCCGGCGACGACGCCGTGCACGACCCGGGCGGTGTCGGGCTCGTCGATCTTGCCGAAGCGCAGCTGGTCCATGACGGCGACGGGGCGCGCGCCCATGGAGATGATGTCGCGGACGATGCCGCCGACGCCGGTCGCGGCGCCCTGGAACGGCTCGATGTAGCTCGGGTGGTTGTGCGACTCGACCTTGAAGGTCGCCGCCCAGCCCTCGCCGATGTCGACGACGCCCGCGTTCTGACCCATGCCCACCATGAGGTTCTTGCGCATGTTGTCGTTGACCTTCTGGCCGAAGATGCGCAGGTACTTCTTGCTCGACTTGTACGAGCAGTGCTCCGACCACATGACCGAGTACATGGCGAGCTCGGCCGAGGTGGGGCGGCGACCCAGGATCTCGCGGATCTGCGCGTACTCGTCGGGCTTGAGGCCCAGCACGTCGTACGGCTGCTCCTTCTCGGGCGTCGCCGCCGCGTTGGCGGTCGTGTCGAGACCGGAGGTGGGAATGTGGATGGTCTCGCTGGCGTCCGGCAAGGTGCACTCCTCGTGATCAGGCGCGGTTCACCTCGATTCTACCGGGGCCGTGCGCCCTCACCGGCCCAGGCGATCACCCCAGGCGGTAGGCCCGGTTCGTGCTCTGCGCGCTCGCTGTCGGCACCAGGGCGCGCTGTTCGACGAGGACGCGCAGACGTTGGCGCACGGAGCCGACGCTCGAGCCGACCGCGGCCGCGATGTCGCGCGAGTTCAGCTCGCCCGCTGCACGCACGGCCTCGACGATGCGCTCGTCGAGAGTCCCCGACGACGGGGCGCGCGGTGGCGAGACGAAGACGCCGGGGGCCGCCTCGCGCACCTCTTCGTGCTGCAGCCGCGCGCCGCGGCGGTAGGCCTCACCCGGACGCGCCGGGTAGCGCAGCCAGCCGTCGTCGACGAGGGAGCGGAGCACATCCTGCGCATCGTGCGAGTCGATGCCGAGCAGTGCGCGCAGCAACTGGTCCTCGACGGGGAGCTCACGATGCACGAGCGCGAGCGCACGCTGCTGATCCGGTTCGAGCGACTCGGCACCGATGTCTTCGAACCACTCGGTCACGTCGGGCGTGAGCAGGCCGTGTCGTTCGAGCACGGTCGTCATGCCCGTCGCGGTCGCCTCGAATCGGGGCGCGGGCAGCCCGGCGCGGCCGAGAGCCCCGGTCATGCGCGGGATCCCGCTGCCGGCGTTCTCGGAGACGGTGTCGCCGCGGCCCGGCATCGGCACGTCGGTGAGCAGCGTGGCGAGGCGGGCGTTGCGTGAGCGCGAGACGCCGTCGTAGAGGTCGGCGACTCGGCGGCCGCCCCAGATCCCGCCCGGATTGTGCACCTCGAGCCGGTCGGCGAACAGCTCGATGCGCACCTGATCGCCTTGGGCCATCGGGCTGTAGTCGCGGTGGGTGAGCGCGTTGACGACCGCCTCGCGGATCGCATCGACGGGGATCTCGGGCTCGTCGAACGCACCAGCGCCGTTGCTGACGCGGCGGCTGCGCAGATTCGAGATGACGAGGCGGATGGCGTCGTCGACGATCGTGGGGATCGGCCCTTCGAGCGTGCGGCGATCGAGCATGCGGATGTCGCCGTACACGGCGTCCTTCGTCGGGCCGGGGTATGACGCGAAGGTCACCATCAGTTGCGGCGCGAACTGCTGCGGGTACCGGCCGAAGGCCAGCAGCCCTGCGAGGGTGGGGGTGCGTCCGTCCGAGGCGAGCACGCCGTGGCGGCGCAGGATGTCCGCCGTCGAACCGAGGCCCTCGATCGAGCGCGGCCGGACGGTGCGCAGCCGCTCGATGAAACGGTCGACGAGCGAGGGATCGAGGTCCTCGAGCTCGGCGCCATCGACCGGTGTCGAATCCTGTGTGGGCTGCTGGGCATCCGCCCGCATCAGATAGACGCCGTACGCGCCCATCGCACGGTCGCCGTCGCCGATGCGCTGATAGCTGCCGTTCTCGATGCCCTGGGTCGTCACGAAGCACGGCTTGGCGGTCGCCGGCAATTCCTCGATGTCGATGACGACGACGGATGCCCCGTCGACCGTTGCGACGTCGATCACGCCGCTCGGCGTCGGCGTGAGCGGGCCGGGTCCTTCGCGGTTTCCACGCGGGCGGAAGGCCTCGGCGACCGCATCGCGCACGCGCGCCGCGTCGAAGCCGTCGGCCGGCGCGAAGCCGCTCGCCTCATCCAGGCCCAGGATCACCAGGCCGCCGCCATGGTTGCTGAACGCGCTCACGGTCGGCCAGAGACTGCGCGGCACCCCGCCCACGGCGGCTTTCACCTCGATCTGCGTCAGATCCGTCCGGGCGTTCCGCAGCCGCTCGACGACCTCGCCGAGCGGGCCCTGGCTCGTTTCCATGCGGCTCCTCACTGGACTTCACTGACCCGGCTCAGTGATCGTCACCGATCATCACTGAAGCCACCGACACTCACCACTGCACTGCACTGCACTGCACTGCACTGCACTGCACTGCTCACTGCAGTCCTTCACTGCAGTCACCTGCACTGATGAACTGCACTGACCACCATCACTGAACTGCAGTGACGGTCCGTGAGGCGCGCCCGGCCTTGCGAGAATGGACCGTGCCCGATCTCGGACTTCTCCTCGACGTCGACGGACCGATCGCCTCGCCCGTCACGCGCTCCATCGCCATCCCGTCCATCGCCCACGACCTCGTGACCCTCGTCGGGAACGGCGTGCCGGTCGCGTTCATCACGGGCCGCAGCGACGAGTTCATCAACGAGCAGGTCGTCCTGCCGCTGCTCGAACGCGGGCTGGCGGATGCCTTGAACCAGACGGGCGCGCGCATGTTCGGCGTCTTCGAGAAGGGCGGCGCGTGGGCGCCGATCACCGCGCAGGGCATGGGCGAGGTCGTGGTCGACGACAGCCTGGCGCCGTCCGTGTCGCTGGGCTCGGACATCCGCTCGCTCGTCGCAGGCGGCTTCGCCGACACGATGTTCTTCGACGCGACCAAGCGCGCGATGATCTCCGTCGAGCAGAACCACGACGTGAGCAACGCGGTCTATCTCACAGCCCAGGCGCGCTTCGACGACGCCGCGTTCGGCGTGCTCGCCGACCACGGCATCGGCGTCGCCCACCGCGAGCGCGTCGCGCCCGACGTGAACGGCGAGGTGACGTTCCGCCTCGACTCGACGATCATCTCGACCGACATCGAGTCGGTCGTGCTCGACAAAGACCGCGGCGCCCAGCGCGCCCTCGAGTACTTCGCCGCCTCGGGCGAGCTGCCGCGCCGCTGGCGCTCGGTCGGCGACTCGCGCAGCGACTACAAGATGTCCGACTACCTGCACGCGGCGGGCTACGACGCGGCGCATGTGGATGTCCGGCCGTCGGACGGCGTGCTCGCCAAGCCCTACCCCGTGCTCGCCGACCACGGCAAGCTGCACGACGAGGCCGGCGCGATGTACCTGCGGCACTGGGTCGCCGAGCTCGGGCTCGCCTAGCTCAAGACATCCTTCGTGCTCAGCCGCGCGTGCGCCAAGAGCCCGAACACCACCAGGTAGCCGAGCTGCAGCAGGGCGTTCTGGCCGAACGAGTCCCACACGAGCGGCGCCCGCAGCAGGTCGCCGAGCCCGAACCAGTAGTGGCTGAACAGCCACGGGTGCAGCCAGTCGAGCTGGGGCAGCGAGTCCGCGACCTGCGTCACCGCGGCGAGCACGACGGTCGCCGCCATCGCCCCGACCGGCACGCTCGTGAGCGTCGAGAGGAACACGCCGATCGCGGTCAGCCCGACGAGCGAGAGGGCGGCGTAGGCCACGAGCAGCAGCGCCCGCACGACGAATCCCCCGAAGCCGACGGTCGCCCCCGACAGCAGCGTCACCTGCCCGACCGGGAACAGGATGACCCCGACGAGCACGCCCATCGCGACGACCGCCAGCACCGCCGCGACGACGAAGGCCATCGAGCCGAGGAACTTGACGACGAGCAGCCGCAGTCGCCCGATCGGCGCGGTGAGCAGGTAGCGCAGCGTGCCGAGACTCGCCTCGCCCGCGATCGTGTCGCCTGCGACCACGCCGACCGCGAGCGGCAGGAACGCGGGGATCGACACGATGAGCGCCGAGAACGACACGAACAGGCCGTTCTGGGTGATCGAGCCGACGAAGGCCGGCCCGCCGCCGCCCGCGCGGATGTGGCTCGTCACGCGCACGGCGACGGCGATCAGCACCGGCACGGCGGCGAGCGCCGAGAGCAGCGCGATCGTGCGCCAGCGCCGGAAGAGGGTCTTCAGCTCGTCAGCCAGCAACATCGAAGCCCTCCCCGGTCAGCGCGACGAAGCGGTCCTCGAGCGTCTCGCCCGTGACGCGGATGCCCCGCACCCGCACCCCGGCGGCGACGAGCGCCGCGGTGAGGTCCGCGGCGTCGGCGGACTCGCCGAGCGCGGCCGTGACGGTGCCCGGGGCGTCCGCGCTCGCCGCATCAGGCTCGAGCCCGGCCGCCGCCAGCACGCCGCGCGCGGAGTCCACGTCGGGCGTCTCGACGACCACGCGCCGCACGCTCTCGGCCCGCAGCTCGTCGAGCGTGCCCTGCGCCACGAGCCGGCCGGTCGACATGACGGCGACGTGCGTGCACACCTGCTCGATCTCGGAGAGCAGATGGGATGACACGAACACTGTCGTCCCGTCGGCGGCGAGCTCGCGGATCAGCGAGCGCACCTCGCGCGTGCCCTGCGGGTCGAGCCCGTTGGTCGGCTCGTCGAGCACGAGCAGGTCGCGTTGCCGCAGCAGCGCATTCGCGAGCCCGAGGCGCTGCTTCATGCCGAGCGAGTACGCGTGCGCCTTCTTCGCGGCCGCGTGCGTGAGGCCGACGCGGTCGAGGGCGGCGTCGACGCGGGCGGCGCGGGTGGAGGCGTCGCTGCGGACATCCGCCGAGTCGAGCCGCACGAGGTTGTCTCGGCCGGACAGGAAGGGATAGACCGCCGGGCCCTCGATGAGCGCGCCGACCCTGGGCAGCACCGTGGGCCGGGCCGCGGGCATCCGCTCGCCGAGCAGTTCGAACTCGCCCGATGTGGGCGTGATCAGCCCGAGCAGCATGCGGATCGTGGTCGTCTTGCCCGAGCCGTTGGGGCCGAGGAAGCCGAACACCGCGCCGCGCGGCACCGTCAGGTCGAGCCCGTCGACCGCGCGCTGCTTGCCGAAGACCTTGGTGAGGCCGGATGCCTGAATGGCCGCGCCCTCGCCGGCTGGGCTCACTTGGCGGCGTTCTCGAGCGCGGTCAGCGGAACGGCGCCGGCGAGCACCCGGCCGTCATCGGTGATGAGCACAGAGACGAGCGAGGTCTGGATGCCGCGGCCGCCGTCGACCTGCTGCAGCAGGTTCAGCATCGCCGAGGCGTCGGCCCCGCTCTGCGCCGCCTGCTGGGTGAGCTGGGAGAGGTCGAGCGAGCCCGCGGGCAGCTCGGCGATCGCGTCCCACCCGGTGCCGATCACGGTCGGCTTCTGCGCGCCCGACAGCTTCGGGGCGTCGCCGCGAGCCCCCGCGAGGTCCTGCGGGGTGATCTGCTGCGTCTCGACCTTCGCACCCTTCGGCGGCGAGAAGCGGAACACGTCGGCGGCGGGGGAGCCATAGCGGATCGACGAGAACTTCACCTGCACCGCGGGGCTCGACTGGCCCTTCGCATAGACCGACACCTCGAGCGGAACGCCCGTGTGCGCGTCGACCGCGACGGTCGCGTCGGCGACGAGCGAGTCGGCGGCCTTCGGCGTGAGCGTCAGGCGGTAGGTCGCGCGGCCTGCCACGCGGTCGCTCGACGAGACGTCGAAGCCGGTCGTCGGCTGCAGCTGGGCGATGAGCTGGGTCGCGAGCTGGGTGGGTGTGACCTCGGGGGCGGCGGATGCCTCGCGAGAGGCATCCTTCTTCTTCGCGCCCCCGGTGAACACGAGGTGCGTCGCCGCGCTCTGGCTCGAGTCATAGAGCCACACGCTGTCGCCGCTGCGCACGACGTCGCGCTCGGCGAGGCTGTCGAGCACCTGCAGGCGCTGTTTCGAGCCGCCGTCGGTGTAGATCTTCGCCGTGTGCGACGCGGTGAGCAGGTCGAGCAGGTTGTTGCTCGAGGCGCCCGCAGCGCCCAGCTGCTTCTCGAGCGCGCTGAGGTCGGGCAGGCCGAGATCGGAGGTCTGCTGCACCGTGCCCGAGTACGCCGCCGTGTCGCTCTTCGCGACGAGCGCCAGCACCTGCGCGGGCGTCTTGTCGGGCAACGGCGACGATGCCGAGGCGATGGCCGGCCACGCGAGCGCGCCGCCGATGATCACGACGGGTGCGGCGAGGGCCGGAACCCAGCGAGCGGTCTTGTTCATCAGGGATGCCTCCTGGCGCGAGCCTACGTTCGTGTGTCTCGATTCCACCTGAGACTTCCGCCGCTGTCGTCAGCCCAGAGGCTGATCTCGAGTGGTACCGCCGATCGACTGAGGCGATTGTTCCTCCGCTGGTCGACTGAGGCCGCGGTGCTCTCGCTGGTCGACTGAGGCCGCCAGGCCGAATGGAGACCCCGCCTCAGCGCAGTCGCTCGACCGTGTCGCGCAGCGCCGCGAGCCGGTCCGGCGTCGGCGGCTCGATCGCGACGCGCACCGTGTCGGCGATGGCGAGCCCGCGCTGAGCGAGCCCGGTCTTCATGAGACCGATGCCCGCACCGCTTGCGGCCGCGGCCGCGGCGTCGATGTCGCTCTGGAACACGGATGCATCCGCCCCGGCCCGGATCGCCCGCGCCGCCGAGACGAACGTCTCGGGGAACAGCGTCGAGATGCCCGAGACGATGCCGGATGCCCCGGCCGCGGCCAGCCGCACGATGTCGGCGTCGCTGCCCGAGTAGTACTCGAACCCCTCGGGCGCCGCCGTCAGGTACGCGAGGTTCTCGGCGAGGCTCAGCCCCGAGACCTTCACGCCGACGACACCGGGCAGCTCGGCCAGCGTGGCGAGCTCGGCGGGGTTCACCGTGGTGACGGCACGGCTCGCGAAGAGGTAGACGTACAGGGACGCGCCGGGCAGGGCATCCGCCAGCGCCGCGTAATAGTCGCGCACCGAGATCGCGCCCGCCGGCATGAAATACGGGGTGATCGCGGCGAAGCGCGTCGCCCCCGCGGCGTGCGCCGCGCGCGCGAGCCGAACGGCCTGCCGGGCGGATGCCGCGCCGACGTGCGCCACGACGCCCTGCTGCCCGAACACCTCGAGCGCCGCCTCGATGATCGCCAGCCGCTCGTCGTCGTCGAGCGCCGTGAACTCACCGGTCGTGCCCGGAGTGAAGACCCCATCGACCCCCGCAGCCCGGAGGGCGGCGAAGAGCGCCCGCGTTCCGTCGATGTCGAGCGAGCCGTCGGCGGCGAAGGCGGTGACCGGGGCGCAGATGAGCTGGAAGTCGGACGGCGTCGTCATACCGCCAGGCTATGCCGTGCGGATGCCTCACCGCCGGGAACGACGAAGCGCCGCCCCTCGGGGCGACGCTTCGTGAAGCAGGTGCCTAGACGGCTTGAAGGGCCTGCAGCGCGCTCGTGAAAAACCTCAGCCCGTCGACGCCCGAGCGCATGCGCTCGCGCGTGTTCGGCCCGAAGCCCGGCTCGACCGCGTGCTCGGGGTGCGGCATGAGGCCGACCACGTTGCCGCGCTCGTTGGTGACGCCGGCGATGTCGTTCGCGGAGCCGTTGGGGTTGACGCCCTTGTAGCGGAAGACCACCCGACCCTCGCCCTCGAGGCGCTCGAGCGTCGCGGCATCCGCGATGTAGCCGCCCTCGCCGTTCTTCAGCGGGATGACGATCTCGTCGCCCTGGGCGAACTCGTTGGTCCAGGCGGTGTCGGTGTTCTCGACCGTGAGGGCCTGGTCGCGGCGGATGAACATGCCGTGGTCGTTGCGGATCAGGCCGCCGGGCAGCAGGTGCGCCTCGACGAGCATCTGGAAGCCGTTGCAGATGCCGAGCACGGGCAGGCCCGCGTTCGCGGCGGTGACGACCTCGGTCATGATCGGCGAGAGCGCCGAGATGGCGCCGCAGCGCAGGTAGTCGCCGTACGAGAAGCCGCCCGGCAGCACCAGGGCGTCGACGCCCTGCAGGTCGTGGTCGCCGTGCCACAGCGCGACCGGCTCGGCGCCCGCGAGGCGGATGGCCCGCTGCGCGTCGCGCTCGTCGAGCGAGCCGGGGAAGGTGATGACGCCGATCCGGGCCACGATCAGGCCTCCGGAGCGGTCTCGAGCACGCGCACGTTGACGACGTCCTCGATGACGGAGTTGCTCAGCACGTCGTCGGCGATCTCGCGCACCTGCGCGAGCAGCTCGTCGGTGACCTGACCTTCGACGGAGAGCTCGAAGCGCTTGCCCTGGCGGACCTGGAAGTCGCCGCGGCCGGTGCGGGCGAGGGCGCCGGCGATGGCCTTGCCCTGGGGGTCGAGCAGCTCAGCCTTCGGCATGACTTCGACGACGATCGTGGGCACGTGGTTCTCCGTCCGTGGCGGGTGTGCGAGATGCACGGTCGATTCTACCGGCGGATGCCTGGGCCCACGGCCTGCCCGGCTGGGGCAGCCGCGCGTTCACCTGCGATTGGTTGACGCGAAATATTCCATGCGGAATAATCGGATCGGAACACGCGAGGGCACCGCGATGTCGGTGCCCGTCGTTAGCGTGGTTCCCGGTTGTGTTCCCACGTTCGAAAGAGGGGTGATCGCTCGTGATGACGCCGTTGGCGATGTCGGCGCTCGCCCTGCTCAACGAGCGGCCGATGCACCCGTACGAGATGTACCAGACCCTGATCCAGCGGTCGGAAGATCGCATCGTGAAGGTGCGGCCCGGCTCGCTGTACCACACGGTCAACAAGCTGGAAGAGCTCGGGCTCGTCCGCGCGACCGGCACCGAGCGCGAGGGCAACCGGCCCGAGCGCACGACCTACGAGATCACCGAGAAGGGCAACCTCGCTCTCGCCGAGCGCATCGCGGGGGTCATCGAGGCGCCGGAATACGAGTTCCCGGTCTTCCCGGTGGCCATCTCGCAGGCGCACAACCTGCCGCGTGAGACGGTCGTCAACCTGCTCGAGCGGCGGCTGCAGCAGCTCGAGTCGCGCCGCAGCGAGATCGGCGCCGGGCTGCGGAAGCTGGGGCTCACCGACCTCCCCCGCAAATACTGGCTCGACGTCGACTACCTGCGCTCGCAGTACGACGCCGAGCATCGCTGGCTCGAGCGGGTCGTCGCCGACATCCGCTCGGGCGAGCTCGACTGGGGTGAGGCGAAGCACGCCGCGCACCCCGGCGCCACATCGACTTCAGAAACGAAAGACGACGAGTGATGACTACGACACATCCGACACACCACAAGGAGATCCGACCCTGGCCGGCGCTATGGGCGCTCGTCATCGGCTTCTTCATGATCCTGATCGACACGACGATCGTGTCGGTCGCGAACCCCTCCATTCAGGAAGGGCTGAACACCACCACCAACAACGTGATCTGGGTCACGAGCGCCTACCTGCTGACCTATGCGGTGCCGCTGCTCGTCACGGGCCGACTCGGCGACCGCTTCGGCCCCAAGAACATCTATCTGATCGGCCTCGTGGTCTTCACGCTCGCGTCGCTGTGGTGCGGCCTGTCGCACAACCTCGCCGACGCCGGCATCGGCAGCGGCATCGGGAACCTGATCGTCGCCCGCGCGGTGCAGGGCCTCGGTGCCGGCATGATGACGCCGCAGACCATGGCCGTCATCACCCGCACATTCGCGCCCGAGAAGCGCGGCACGGCCATGGCACTGTGGGGCGCGACCGCGGGCTTCGCGACGCTCGTCGGCCCGATCCTCGGCGGCGTGCTCGTCGACAGCCTCGGGTGGGAGTGGATCTTCTTCGTCAACGTGCCGATCGGCGTCCTCGCGTTCGTGATGGCCGCGCTGCTCGTGCCGAAGCTCGAGACGCACAGCCACACGTTCGACTGGCTCGGTGTGTTCCTCTCGGCCGTCGGCATGTTCTTCCTGGTGTTCGGCCTGCAGGAGGCGAACAACTACAACTGGAACGGCTGGGTGTGGACCTCGATCATCGGCGGCGTCGTCGTCATCGTGCTGTTCGTCGTGTGGCAGGCCGTCAACCGGAAGGAGCCGCTGCTGCCGCTCGGCCTCTTCAAGGACCGGAACTTCTCGCTCTCCAGCAGCGCGATCGCGGCGGTCGGCTTCTCGATCACGGCGATGTTCATTCCGCTCATCTACTTCTTCCAGGCCGTGCGTGGCATGACGCCGACGGAGTCGGCGCTCATGGGCACGCCGACCGCGGTGCTCTCGATCGTGCTCGCGCCGATCGCCGGCCGCCTCACCGACAAGGTGCACCCGCGGCTCCTCGTGCTGCCCGGCGTGATCCTGGTCGGCGCCGGCATGTGGTTGTACTCGATGATGCTCTCGCCGACGATCGCCTGGGGCCTCCTGCTCATCCCGTCCTTCGTGATGGGTCTCGGCAGCGCCTTCATGTGGGGTCCGATCGCGACCACCGCGAACCGCAACCTGCCGCCGCGTTCGGCGGGCGCCGGCTCGGGCGTCTTCAACACGACGCGTCAGGTGGGCGCGGTCATCGGCTCGGCGGCCCTCGCGGCGCTCATGTCGAGCCGCATCTCCACCGAGATCCAGAAGGCGCTGCCCCCGGGCGGCCACGCCCAGGGCGGCAGCCTGCTGTCGCAGAACAGCACGGTGCTGCCGTCCTTCCTCAAGCAGGCCTTCACCAACGCGATGAGCGAGACGCTGATGCTGCCGGCATCCGTCATCCTCGTCGCCGCGGTCTGCGCGATCTTCTTCGTGAAGCCCGCGCACCTGCGGGGCGAGCACGCGGCGGCACAGGCCGGGGCCCCCGCGGGGGCGCCCTCGTCGGTGCCCGCCGCCGAGTAGGGCCAGGCGCCCACAGAACGGCGCCGGTGCGGGTCTCCGCACCGGCGCCGTTCCGCGTGTGCCCGGGTGTCGGTTACGGGTGCCCGTTCGTCGCGGATGTGCCCGGACGTCCGGGCACATCCGCGACGAACGGGCACAACTGTGAGCGCGCCCGACAATCCGCACCGTGACGGCGGTCACAGGTGTCGGTTGCGATCGCAGTTGTGGGCCCGCGCCGGGAACCGATGCCCCGAGCGCCCCGCCCCTACTTCGTCAGGCGCTCGATGAGCTCGGCGTAGCGCTCGGCGGTCTGCGCGACGATCACGGCGGGCAGCTCGGGCGGCGTGCCCTGCTTGTCCCAGTTGGTGGCGAGCCAGTCGCGCACGATCTGCTTGTCGAAGCTGGCCATGCGCTCCTCGGGGGTGGCGCCGGCCTGCCAGGCGGCGAGGTCCCAATAGCGCGACGAGTCCGAGGTCAGCACCTCGTCGGCGAGGGTGATCTCGCCGGTCGCCGTGTCGCGACCGAACTCGAACTTGGTGTCGGCGAGTACGAGGCTGTGCGCCTCGGCGAGGGCTGCGGCGGCCGCATAGACCGCCAGCGACAGGTCGCGGAGCGCCGCGGCATCCTCGGCCCCGACGATCTCGACCATGCGCTCGAAGGTGATGTTCTCGTCGTGCTCGCCCTGCGGCGCCTTCCACGCGGGCGTGAAGATCGGCTCGGGCAGGCGGTCGCCGTTGCGCAGCCCGGCGGGCAGCGGGATGCCGGTGACCGACTGCGACTGCTGATACTCGGCCCAGCCGCTGCCGGTGAGGTAGCCGCGCACGACGCACTCGATGGGGAACATCTCGAGCGGCTTCACGAGCATCGCGCGACCGGCGACCTCGGCGGGGATGCGGGCGGCACCGCCCGCGACCAGGTGGTTGGGCACGTCGAGCTGTTCGAACCACCAGTTCGACAGCGTGGTGAGCAGGGTGCCCTTGCGCGGGATGCCGGGCGAGAGCACGAAGTCGAAGGCGCTCACACGGTCGCTCGCGACGACGAGCAGCTCGGCTGCGTCGGCGAGCGTGGTGCCCGCGGGCACGTAGAGGTCGCGCACCTTGCCCGAGTAGACGTGGTTCCAGCCGGTCAGTTCCTGAGCAGTCACGCCTCAATGCTAGTGAGGGGCTGGTGTGCGGATGCCGCGTGCTGTCTAATATGTAGTGAGAGACAACAAAGGAGTGCTCGTGGCGAATCCCGAGGTCAACTGGTCGGCCAACTACACCTACCGCGCGGGCATCGTGCGACCGCGTTCGATCACAGAGGTGCAGGCGCTCGTGAAGGGTGCGACGGATGCCTCGCCCGTGCGCGCCCTCGGCACGCGACACACCTTCAACGATGTGGCCGACCCCGGGGCATCCGGCACGCTCATCAACCTCTCCGAGCTGCCGTCGAGGGTGA
Organism: Microbacteriaceae bacterium; assembly: GCA_009780695.1. GTDB lineage: Bacteria > Actinomycetota > Actinomycetes > Actinomycetales > Microbacteriaceae > Gryllotalpicola. The sequence goes on along the minus strand of WQZN01000001.1, from coordinate 98,721 downwards.
TCGTCGACGCCGAGCGCCGCATCGCCACCGTCACGGCGGGCCTGCGTTACGGCGACCTGGCGACGGCGCTGCAGGAGCAGGGCTGGGCCGTGCACAACCTCGCTTCCCTGCCGCACATCTCGGTCGCCGGCGCGGTCGCGACCGCGACGCACGGCTCGGGCTCGGGCAACGGCAACCTCTCGACGACCGTGGCCGGCCTCACCTTCGTCGACGGTTCGGGCGAGCTCGTGACGCTGCGTCGCGGCGACGCCGACTTCGACGGCGCGGTCGTGGCGTTCGGCTCGCTCGGCATCGTGGTCGAGCTCGAGCTCGACATCGTCCCGAGTTTCGAGATCGCGCAGACGATCTACCTCGGCCTGCCCTACGAGAACGTCTCCGAAGCGCTCGACCTCGCGTACAGCGTGAGCGTGTTCACCGACTGGTCGCCCGCGGCGGTGAACCAGCTCTGGGTCAAGGCGCTCGTGCCCGAGGCGGACGAGGCCGGCGCGGCTCTCGCGGGCGGGACCGCGCTGCACGAGGCCTCCGCGCGCGAGCTCGGCGCGACCCCCGCCCTGCACAAGCTGCACCCCATCGCGAGCGTGGATGCCGCGGCCACCACAGCCCAGTTCGGCGAGCCCGGCCCGTGGCACGAGCGCCTGCCGCACTTCCGCCTCGACTTCGAGCCGAGCGCCGGCGAGGAGATCCAGTCGGAGTTCCTGCTGCCGCGCCGGCATGCGCAGGCCGCGATCGCGGCGCTGGTCGCCGAGACCGAGGCGATCACCCCGCTGATCCTCGTCAGCGAGATCCGTGCGATCGCGGCGGACGGCCTGTGGCTCAGCACCGCGTTCACCACCGGGGGCGACGAGTTCGCCGACGGCGCCGTGGCGTTCCACTTCACGTGGAAGCGCGACCAGGCCGCCGTCGAGATCGCGACCGCCGTCGTCGAGAAGGCGCTCGCGCCGTTCGGCGCGCGCCCGCACTGGGGCAAGGTCTTCACCGACACCGCCGGCGTGCCGGGACTCTACCCGCGCTGGGCCGACTTCCGGGCGCTCGTTGCGAAGTACGACCGCCGCGGCGTCTTCCGCAACGACTACACGCGGGCGCTCGGCCTGTAGCGGGCGCCGCCACCACCTGCGGGAGCCTGATCCGCTGTGCGGGAGCCGGATCCGGCTCCCGCACAGCGGATCAGGCTCCCTGTGTGTGCCCTCGCGCGGAGCACCCCGGGGCGTGGCCGCGGCGTGACGCAGCCGAGCCCGCCGAGGTCTCGGCGATGAGCGCGGATGCCGTGCGTCGGCGTCCGCAACGGCATCCGATTGCGGCAAATTTGCGGCAAAAAAACTTAATCGAGTCGATTTATAAATAGATTCATCCCGCGCCGTCAGGCACGTTCCGCGCCGAGGGCGAGACACCTGGAGTCTGTGTTCGATCAAGGAGGATCAATGGCACAGCCACGTCGCTCAATCCTGCGTCGCCTCGGGAAAACACTCCGAGGCCGTACGTCGCCCGGCACGCCCGCCGAGGCCCCCGTCCCCTTCCGTTCACCGAAATCGCGCCGGGCGCTCGCCGCATCTGCCGTCACCGTCGCGACCGCACTCACCGTCGCAGGGTGCACGGCCGGCGCCTCGACGACGAACAACAGCGATGCGCCCGCCCTGATCTACTCGCCGTGCTGCTCGTGGAACCCTCAGACCTATTCGTACAACCCGTGGAACGTGAACCCCGCACCGCTGTCCGACTTCGTCTTCCTGCGCCTCGCCGTACAGGACTATCCGTCGATCACGAAATACGAGCCCGAGCTGGCGTCGTCGTGGGATGTCTCGGGGCAGACGATCACCGTGCACCTGGCGAAACAGGCGAAGTGGCAGGACGGCTCCAAGGTCACCGGCAAGGACCTCTACGACACGGTGCTGCTGAACGGTCTCAACGGCGCCGCGCTGTGGAACGACATCACCGACGTGAAAGTCGTGGACGACTCGACGGTCGCCTTCACTCTGCGCCCCGGTCAGCCGGTCGCCCTCGCCGAGCAGGACCTCCTGATGAACACCCTCGTCTATCCGTCGAGTGTGTACGGGAAGTTCGTCACGCCGCAGGTCGAGAAGGACGTGCCGGCCTACTACGCCCAGGTGAAGGCCGACTCGAAGGGCGCTGCCTCCTCGCCGCAGCAGGCGCGCAATGCCTCCGTGTTCCAACAGCTCGCGGCCTACGACCCGAAGACGGTCGTGGGCGACGGCCCGTACCGGCTCACGGCGATGACCGGGGCCGAGGCGCAGCTCGTCAAGTGGGACGGCTTCTGGCTCGCCGACAAGATCAACGTGCCGAAGATCAAGTTCACCAACAACGCCAACGAGGCGATCTACCCGCAGCTCTTCTCCGACAACGTCGATTTCACGGGTGTCTACCTGCCGCCACCCCTGCTGAAGCGGTGGAAATCGACGGCAGGGTCCAACCTGGCGCTGCCGCCGGCCTTCGGCTACAACGCGGTGTTCAACAACGCGCTGTACCCCCTGAACATCACGGCCGTGCGCCAGGCGCTGGCCTACGCCATGCCGCGCAAGGACATGATCTCGGCGGCGTTCGGAACGGAGAAGGGGTCGGGCGGCGTTCCGCAGCAGTATCTGACCGGATTCTCGCCGCAGCAGAACGCCACCTACCTGACGAAGGATCAGCTCGCTCAGCTGAACCCGTATGACAACGACACCGCGAAGGCGGCGTCGCTGCTGACGGGCGCTGGGTTCACGAAGAAGAACGGCGAGTGGTACACGCCGAAGGGCGTGCCCTTCACGCTGAGCTTCGAGGCGAACTCGAGCACGTCGAACGTGGTCACCTCGTTCACCGCCGCGACCAAGGCGCTGACGGAGTTCGGGATCAAGTCCTCCGTCAACGCGACCTCGGGCGCGCAGGTCAGCGCCGATCTCTCGAACGGGAACTTCCAGGTCATCGCCGCCAACGCGAGCGGCGCGACGCCGCTGCTCGCGGTCTCGGCGCTGCTGCACGACCAGAATTTCCTGGGGAGCGGCAACTACGCGGGCAAGCGCGGGCTTGGGTTCGGGCCCACGGCGGATGTCCCGGGCCTCGGCACCGTGAACATCGCTGACACGATCTTCAACGAGTCGCGCAGCGTCGGCCCCGGCGCCAAGCTGAACGAGCTCAGCTGGGACTGGGCGCAGCTCGTCAACCAGCAGGTCCCCTACGTCTGGTACGGAACCAAGTCCTACCAGTTCTCGTTCTCGACCAACCGCTACACAGACTGGCCTCCGATCGGCTCAGACGGGACCTCGACGATCTGGAACATGGCTTCGAACAACACGAGCGCCGGCTTCGTGTACGCCCTGACTCAGGGCTACATCAAGCCCAAGAAGTAACCGTGCGGAGCAGTGGCCCGCCCCATCGCCGAACCTCGCTCGCCGTCATGCGGCGCAAGGGAACGGTGGCGGGGCGGGCCGCTGCGCGGGCGGCCGGATGGCCGGATCGACGAGCGGATGCCTAGACCGCCGCTGCGATGTCGGTGCGGTGCTGCGAGCCCGCGAGCCCGATCTTGTCGACGGCCTCGTAGACGCGGGCGCGCGCCTCGGCGAAGTCCGAGCCGAGCGCGACGACCGAGAGCACGCGACCGCCGGTGGCGACGAGGCCCGTGGACGTCCAGGTGCCGGCGTCGACGGCATCCGTCAGCGGGGCGATCTCGGTCGCCGCGTGCAGCACCGTCACCTCGGCGACGGCCTCGGCCGCCTCGATGCCCGTGATCTGGCGGCCCGTGATCGACTTCTCGGGGTAGCCCTCGCTCGCGATGACGACGGTCACGGCGACGTCGAGCGCGAACTCGGGGCGCGGCAGCGTGCTGAGCGTGCCGTTCGCCGACGCGAGCAGCAGGGACGAGAGCGGCGTGACGAGGCGCGCGAGCACGACCTGCGTCTCGGGGTCACCGAACCGCGCGTTGAACTCGATGACGCGGATGCCGCGCGGGGTGACGATCAGGCCGCAGTACAGCAGGCCGATGAAGGGCGTGCCCTCTTTCTCGAGCCGGCGGACGGTCGGCAGCGCGATGGTCTCGATGACCTCGTCGACGAAGCTCTCGGGCAGCCACGGCAGTGGCGAGTAGGCGCCCATGCCGCCGGTGTTGGGGCCGAGGTCGCCGTCCTCGAGGCGCTTGAAGTCCTGCGCGGGCGTGAGCGGCAGCACGTCGTGGCCGTCGCTGAACAGGAACAGCGAGACCTCGGGGCCCGAGAGGAACTCCTCGACGAGCACCGGCCCGTGCTCGAGCCAATAGGCCGCGTGGGCGACCGCGGCGGCGCGGTCGGGCGTGACGATGACGCCCTTGCCCGCGGCGAGGCCGTCGGCCTTGATGACATAGGGGGAGCCGAACTCGTCGATGGTCTTCTCGACCTCGGCGATGGTGCCGGCCAGCTCGGCGCGGCCGGTCGGGACATCCGCCGCCTCCATGATCCGCTTCGCGAAGGTCTTCGAGCCCTCGAGCGCCGCGGCGGCCTTCGACGGGCCGAAGACGGGGATGCCGCGCTCGCGCAGCGGGTCGGCGACACCCGCGATGAGCGGCGCCTCGGGGCCGACGACGACGAGCTCGAAGCCGTTCTCGACCGCGTACTCGGTGACGGCGATCGGGTCGGTCGGCTCGAGGTCGACGGTGCGCACCGCGCGCGCGATGCCGGCGTTGCCCGGCGCGGCCACGATCTCGTGGCTAGCCCCCTCGGACAGCAGGCTGGTGATGATCGCGTGCTCGCGCGCGCCGGAACCGAGGACCAGAATCTTCACCCCCGGATTCTACCGGGGGCCCATCCGCGCGGCGCGGTGGAAGACTTCAGGGATGGCGAAGAAGGGGATCGACGACCAGGCCGGCTTCGCGGCGGTGCGCGCGGCGCTCGCCGACGCGACCCCGAGTCGCGACGTGCTCGCGACGGCCGTGCGCTATCTGCTGCAGCTGCTCGCCGAGAAGGCGCCGGGCCACACCGTCGAGGTGCGCGTTCCCCCCTTCGGCGCGGTGCAGGTGGTCGAGGGTCCGCGCCACACGCGCGGCACGCCGCCGAACGTGATCGAGACGGATGCCGCGACCTGGGTCGCCCTCGCGTCGGGTCGGCTCAGCTGGGAGAGCGCCGCCGCGGCATCCCTCGTCTCCGCATCGGGCACGCGCGCGACGCTCGACGACCTGCTCCCCGTGCTGCCGCACAGCTTCGCCTTGGGAGAATGAACCCGTGACCGACGAGCGCCCCACCCCCGCTGCTGCCGAGCCGACCCCTGCCGAGGTCGATTCCGTCGGTGAGGATGTCGCGGCGCCGCTCGTCGAAGAGACGGTGACCCACGAGCGCCTCGAGGTGCGTCGGGCGCCGAAGTACTGGAACTTCATGTTCCTCTGCGCCGCGCTCGCGGGCATCGCGATCACGATCATCACGTTCTCGATGCCCTACGACCCGGCCACCGCGAGCTACGACCGCACGACGGTCTACGGCTTCGCGCTGCTCATCTCGGTCGCCATCGGCTTCGCGATCGGCGCGGTCGTCGCCCTGCTCGCCGAGCGCCTCACGCGTCGCAGCGCCCGCATCGTCGAGGTCGCGCACGTGACCGGCAAGGTCACGCACCCGGGCGGGCAGCGCTAGCTGAGCTGGGTCTTCTCGACCCAGGCGAGGTACTCGTCGGTGACGGTGCCCGTCACGTACTCGCCGGTGAAGCAGCTCATGTCGAGGTCGGTGATCTCGCTCTGGCCGTCGAGGATCGCCGACTTCATGTCCTCGACGGTCTGGTAGACGAGGTGATCGGCGCCGAGGTACTCGGCGATCTCGGGGATCGTGCGGCCCGCGGCGACGAGCTCGGCGCGCGACGGCATGTTGATGCCGTAGACGTGCGGGAAGCGCACGGGCGGGGCCGCCGAGGCGAAGGTGACCTTGCGGGCGCCGGCGGCGCGCGCCATCTCGACGATCTGCTTCGAGGTGGTGCCGCGCACGATCGAGTCGTCGATGATCAGCACGTGCTTGCCGCGGAACTCGCTCGACATGGCGTTGAGCTTCTGACGCACCGAGCGCTTGCGCTCGGCCTGCCCCGGCATGATGAACGTGCGGCCGACGTAGCGGTTCTTGTAGAAGCCCTCGCGGTACTCGATGCCGAGCTTCTGCGCGACGTTCATCGCGGCGGGGCGCGAGGAGTCGGGGATCGGCATGACGACGTCGATGTCGTCGACGTCGACCTCGCGCGCGATGGTGTCGGCGAGGCGGTCGCCGAGGCGCAGGCGGGCCTCGTACACCGAGATGCCGTTCATGATCGAGTCGGGGCGGGCGAGGTAGACGTACTCGAACGAGCACGGCACGAGCTTCGGGTCGCGGGCGCACTGGCGGGTGTGCAGCTCGCCGTCGAGGGTGATGAACACGGCCTCGCCGGGTGCGACCTCCCGCACGACCTCGTAGCCCGACGCCTCGAGCACGAGCGACTCGCTCGACAGCACCCACTCGTCGCGCCTGTCGGCGCCGTCGCGGCGGCCGAGCACGAGCGGGCGGATGCCCCACGGGTCGCGGAAGCCGAGCAGGCCCCGCCCCGCGATCATCGCGATGACGGCGTACGAGCCCTCGATGCGCTCGTGCACCTGGGCGACGGCGTCGAATACCTGCGCCGGCTCGAGCGTGAGCGTGCGGATCTGGCCCTCGAGCTCGGTCGCGAGCACGTTCACGAGCATCTCGGTGTCGCTCGTCGAGTTCATGTGGCGGCGGTCGATGCGGAACAGGTCCTCGGCGAGCTCGCGCGTGTTCGTCAGGTTGCCGTTGTGGACGAGGATGATGCCGTACGGCGCGTTCACGTAGAACGGCTGCGACTCCTGCTCGTTCGCCGCGTCGCCCTTGGTCGCGTAGCGCACGTGGCCGACGCCCATGTTGCCGAGCAGCGAGCGCATGTCGCGGGTGCGGAACGCCTCGTTGACCATGCCGCGGGCCTTGTGCATGTGGAACATCGAGCCGTCCGCGGTGGCGATGCCGGTCGAGTCCTGGCCGCGGTGCTGCAGCAGCAGCAGGCTGTCGTAGACCTGCTGGTTGACCGGCTCGGATGAGACGATTCCGACGATGCCGCACATGAGTTAAGCGGGTCCCCATCTGTTGAAGCTGATGACACCGGATTCCGGGCGTTTCCAGTTTCCCATACGGGTGCATGAAGGATGTCTGAGCGCCGCGACCCGCTGGTCGAGTAGCAGCCGAGCGTCAGCGAGGCCGCGTATCGAGGCCGAGCCCTCTCTCATACTTGAACCGATGGCCCCGACATCCCACGCCCCCGCCCTCACCCGGCCGCTCACCCTGATCCTCGCGATCACGTGCGGCGTGCTGGTCGCGAACCTGTACTACGCGCAGGCGGCCATCGGCCCGATCTCGCGCGATCTCGGGCTCTCGGGCGGCGCGCAGGGGCTCGTCGTCACGCTCATCCAGTTCGGCTACGCGCTCGGCCTGCTGCTCATCGCCTCGCTCGCCGACCTGGTCGAGAACCGCCGTCTCGTGCTCATCACGGTCGCCATCACGGTGCTCGGCCTCGTCGGGGTGACGTTCGCGCCGTCGGCCGGGGTGTTCCTCGTCGCGTCGCTCGCGGTGGGTGTGTGCACGGTCGGGGCCCAGGTGCTCATCCCGCTCGCGACGCACCTCGCGCCGATCGAGCGCCGCGGCCGCGTCATCGGCGACCTCATGGGCGGCCTGCTCGGCGGCATCATGCTGTCGCGGCCGTGGGCCAACTTCGTGACCGGCCTGCTCGGCTGGCGCTGGGTGTTCGGCATCGCGGCGCTGCTCGCGCTGGCCCTGCTGGTGGTGCTGTGGTTCACGCTGCCGAGGCGGGTGCCGGAGCACGCCGGCATCCACTACGGCACGCTCCTCACCACGACGTTCGGCTACCTCGCGTCGTCGCGCACGCTGCAGCGCCGCTCGCTCTATCAGGCGCTCGTGTTCGCGGCCTTCAACTTCTTCTGGACCTGCGTGCCCCTCATGCTGCACGGCGCGTTCCACTTCACGCAGTTCCAGATCGCGCTGTTCGCGCTCGCCGGGGCCGGCGGGGCGCTGGCCGCGCCGTTCGCCGGGCGGCTCGCCGACCGCGGCTTCGCGAACGTCACGAGCGGCGTCGCGTTCGCCGTCATCGCGGTCATGTTCTGGCTCTCGGGGGTCTCGGTCGCCGCGCGACTGCTCGTGCCGCTCGTGATCGCGGCCGTGCTCATCGACGCGGCGACCCAGAGCAACCAGGTCTCGGGGCAGCGCATCGTCTACGGCATCGCGCCCGAGGCGCGCGGCCGCGTCAACAGCGCGTACATCTTCACCTTCTTCCTCGGCGGCGCGCTCGGCTCGCTGCTCGCGCCGATCGTCTACGAGCACTGGGGGTGGACGGGCGTCGCGGCGGTCGGGGCCGCGATCGTCGCGTTCGCGCTCGCCGTGTTCGTGACGGAGCGGGTGGATGCCAAGCAGCGGCGCGAGGCATCTGCCGCTGCCTGATGCGCAGGACCCGCCTCACGGAACTCACCTCGGGAACTCATCTCGGGAGCTCACCCCAAGTGTGAGTTGCGGTCGTCGATATCGCGAGGTCGCAGCCCGAACTGACACTTGGGTGCCGTGCGGTCGGTCGGTCTTGGCTCAGGGAGCCCCGAATAGAATCGGGCTGTGAATGATGCGAGCAGCACCTACCGCGAAGCCGGCGTCGACACTGCGGCGGGCGACCTCGCCGTCGAGCTGATGAAGTCGGCCGTCTCGGCCACGCACGGCCCCGAGGTGCTGGGCGGCGTCGGCGGCTTCGCCGGCCTGTTCGACGTCTCGTTCCTCAAGACCTTCGAGCGCCCGCTGCTCGCGACCTCGACCGACGGCGTCGGCACCAAGGTCGCGATCGCGCAGGCGATCGACAAGCACGACACCATCGGCCAGGACCTCGTCGGCATGGTCGTCGACGACATCGTGGTCGTCGGCGCGAAGCCGCTGTTCATGACCGACTACATCGCGTGCGGCAAGGTCGTGCCGAGCCGCATCGCCGACATCGTCGCGGGCATCGCGCGCGGGTGCGCCGACACCGGCACCGCGCTCGTCGGCGGCGAGACGGCCGAGCACCCGGGCCTGCTCGGGCCCGACGACTACGACGTCGCCGGCGCCGCCGTCGGCGCGGTCGAGGCCGACGCCCTGCTCGGCGCCGACCGGGTGCGCCACGGGGACGTCGTGCTCGCGCTGGCGTCCTCGGGCCTGCACTCGAACGGCTATTCGCTCGTGCGCCATATCCTCGCCCAGGCCGGCCTGTCGTACACCGATCACGCCCCCGAGCTCGGCACCACGTGGGGCGAGGCCCTGCTCGAGCCGACGCGCCTCTACACCGCGCCGCTGCTGCGCCTGCTGGGCTCGCCCGTCGGCGGCTCGGTGCACTCGCTCTCGCACGTGACCGGCGGCGGCATCGCCGCGAACCTCGCGCGCGTGCTGCCGCGTGGCGCGTGGGTCGAGCTCGACCGCGGCCTGTGGTCGCCGGCGCCCGTGTTCCGCACCCTGTCGTCCGTCGCGGGCACGTCGCTCGAGTCGGCCGAGGGCACGTGGAACCTCGGCATCGGCTTCTTCGCCGTCGTGGCGGCCGAGGCGGCGGATGCCGCGATCGCGGCCCTCGAGGCGGACGAGATCGCGACCTGGGTCGCGGGCACGGTCTCGACCGAGGCGCGCGATCTCGCGGGCTTCGAGCAGGGCGCCAAGGGCGTCGACGGCGGCGCGGTGCGCCTCCTCGGCTCGTACGCAGGCTAGCCTCAGGCGGTTCCGGCTGGCGGCGCAGTGCCGGCGCGCGCATAACTCCTGATGAAACCTGCGGCCGCCCGGCGTGAGTCGCGGAATCCTGCGGTGCGCTGGCCGCTATGCCGCCGCGCATCAGGAGTTATGACCGCGGTCACCGCCTGACCGCGTAGCGCGCGAAGAGGGTGCCGCCCGGGAAGGCTCGGCTCTCGAGCAGCTCGAGCTCGACCCTGACGCCGGCCGGCAGCCACGACGTGCCCCCGCCGACGACGACCGGCACGGCGTGCAACTGCAGCTCGTCGACGATGCCCGCCGCGAGGGCCTGTCCGGCGATCTCGGCACCGCCGATCGCGACATCCCGCTCGCTCGCATCGACCAGGGTGCGCACCGCGGCCGCGTCGAACTCGCGCTCGAGCCTTGTGCGCGCGGTGCTCGGCGCGTCGAGGCTGCGCGAGTAGACGACCTTGGTCGCGTCGCGCCAGATGTGCGCCCAGTCGCGGGCGACGGCGGGGGTCGCGTTGTCGGGGAAGTCCTCCCAATAGCTCATGACGTCGTACATGCGGCGCCCGTGCAGGAAGGTGCCGACGCCGCGGTGCCGGTCGTTGATGTGCTGGTGCACATCCTCATCGGGGGCCGCCCACTGGAAGTCGCCGTGCATGTCGGCGATGTAGCCGTCGAGGGACGCCGTCGCCGAATAGATCAGCCGTGCCATGCAGGCATGGTCTCGCGTCCGCGCCGATTCCGCGAGACCTGCGCCGGGCACCTTGAAGCACGCCCGGGAGGTGCGTTAGGCAGGTTGTGTGAAGACGTTCGAGGAACTGGTCGCCGAGGGCGTCGCCGAGTCGACCGACGGGTGGAGCTTCGCGTGGTTCGACGGCCGCGCCACCGAGGAGCGCCCGCCGTGGGGCTATGCGCGGCTCGCGGCGCAGGCGATCGGCGCAGCGGCCTCGGTGCTCGATGTGCAGACGGGCGGCGGCGAGGTGTTCGCCGCGGCGCTGGCGGATGCCACGCGCCGGCCCGCGCGCATCGCCGCGACCGAGGGCTGGGCCCCGAACCTCGCGATCGCGCGGCGGAACCTGACGCCGTTCGGCGGCGCCGTCGTCGATGTCGACGAGGCCGGGCCCCTGCCGTTCGCGGACTCGTCGTTCGAGCTCGTCGTGTCGCGGCATCCGCACGGCGTCGTCTGGGGCGAGATCGCGCGCGTGCTCGCCCCTGGCGGCATCTACCTCGCCCAGCTGATCGGCGCGGGCACCAACCGCAGGCTCACCGAGTTCTTCGTGGGCGAGCTGGGGGATGCGCATGAGGATGCCGGTCACGAGGCCCTCGTTCGCGCCGAGGTCGCCGCAGCCGGTCTCGAGCTCGTGCGGTTCGACGACGTGCTGACGAAGGTCGAGTTCTTCGACGTCAGCGCGGTCGTCCACTTCCTGCGCAAGGTGCTGTGGACGGTTCCCGACTTCACCGCCGAGCGCTACGACGCCGAGCTGCGCCGCATGCACGAGCTCATCTCGGCGCAGGGCTCGTTCGTGTCGTATTCGCGGCGGCTGCTCGTCGAGGCGCGGAAGCGCTGACGCGGCATCCCGCCGATATATTCCACTGCTGACATGCAGAAAACCCCGCCTCCTCTATCGGAAGCGGGGTGCTGCACGGAATCGCTGAGTGGGCTCAGGCGCCCTTCGGCTGACGGGCCTCGAACTCTTCCTCGTCCTCGTCGTCTTCCTCATAGCCCTCGGGCTCGTAGTCGGCCCAGGCCGCGTACTGCTCGTCCTCAGACGGTGCGTGCGTGCCGAGCTCGCGCTCAAGCGCCGCGTAGTTCACGTCCGGGCTGTAGGACTTCAGCTCACGCGCGATCTTGGTGTGCTTGGCTTTTTGACGGCCACGCCCCATGCGAGACCCCCTTACGACGACGGGCCGGGATTTGGGTGTGACCCGGCGCTCTAAACAGAGATGAAATCTAGCGGGTAGTTTAGCATGAGGCGCTTCGCCGCCTTCGACCCGGCCTCTCTCGAACCCGCTTGGAATCGCCTTGCCGCACCTGCCGATCCAGACCCAGGTCGTCGTCGTCGGTGCGGGTCAGGCGGGCCTCTCCGTCGCCTATTTCCTGAGGCGGTTCGACCTCGAGCCCGGCGTCGATTTCGTGGTGCTCGACCGCGGCCCGAGCGCGGGCGGCGCGTGGCAGCATCGGTGGTCTGCGCTGACGCTCGGCAGCGCGCACCGCGTGGCCGACCTGCCCGGCATGGACCAGCTGGGCATCTCGTTCACGACGGCCGATCACCACCGGCCGGCGAAGGATGTCGTCGAGGAGTACTACCGGCGGTATGAAGAGCACTTCGAGCTGCACGTGTTCCGCCCCGTCGAGGTGATGAGCGTTTTCAACCGCGGCGCCGACCTGTTCGTCAACGCGCGCGTGCCCGACGAGCACGACCCCGACTACCGCGAGGTCGTCGAGACCCGGCTCGTCGTGAACGCGAGCGGCACCTGGCGGGCGCCGTTCGTGCCGTATGTGCCGGGGATCAGGGATTTCACCGGCATCCAGCTGCACACCAACACCTACCGGTCTGCGGAGGATCTGCGCGGCAAGCGCGTCGTCGTCGTGGGCGGCGGCACGAGCGCCATCGGCTTCCTGCTCGAGCTCGAGGGCGTCGCGGCCGAGCTGAGCTGGGCGACCCGGCGGCCCGTCGAGTTCGACGACGACGAGCAGCTGAGCCAGGAGGGCGGGGTGAGGGCGGTGGCCGAACAGGATGCCGCAGCCAGAGCCGGTCGCCCGCTGCCCTCGATCGTGCACGGCACGGGCGTCGCGAAGACCCGACGCATCGCGGCCGGCATCGAGCGGGGTCTGCTCGTGTCGCGCCCCATGTTCACCCGCATCGAGGCGAACGGCGTGCGCTGGCCCGACGGGGCGTTCACCGAGGCCGACGCCATCATCTGGGCGACGGGCTTCCGCCCCGAGCTGCGCCACCTCGCGCCGCTGCGCCTGCACAACATGGGCGGCGGCGTCACGGTCGCGGGCGGGGCGGCTGAGACCGATCCCCGTATATTCCTCGCCGGGTATGGACCGCAGGCGTCGACCATCGGCGCCAGCCGCGCAGGCCGCGCGGTGGCGCGCCAGGTGATCGCCGCCCTGAGCTAGGGAGGTGCCGGGCAGCGGTCGTCACTTCCGCACAGTGCGCGACGGCGCAACCGTGCACGAGTGACGACCGGTGACCGGTGACCGGTGGGCGGTCACCGGTCACCGGTGGCCGCCCACCGGCGCACCCCGGCCGCCGCCGCTCAGTGCAGCGCGAAGGCGATCGCGACCGCGGCGGCGGCCGACCACGCCTGCGGGCGGCAGGCGGCGGGATAGGGCAACGGGGCCTCGGTGCCGTGGCGGGCGTCCCCGGAGTGCAGCTCCGGCATCCGGAACCCGAACCGCACGGCGGCGCTGATCAGGCCGTCGGCGAGCTCGCGCGCCTCGCGGCGCAGCCCCTCGCGGGCGAGGCCGATGACGGCGATGGCCGTGTCGTGCGCCCACACCGAGCCGCCGTGGTAGCTCAGGGGCCAGTACCCGGCATCCGCTGTCGACATCGTCCGCAGTCCGAACTCCGAGTTCATCTCGGGTGAGAGCAGGCGCCGCGCGATGAGCTCGGCCTGCTCGCGGTCGAGGATGCCGGTGCCGAGCAGGTGCCCCATGTTGCTCGCGACCGAGTCGACCTTGGCGCCGTGCGCGTCGAGCGCCACCGCGGGGTAGTCGCCGTCGGGGTGCGAGATCCAGAACCGCTCGTGGAAGCGGGCGCGCAGCTCGGCGGCCCACTGCGTCCACTCCTCGTAGCCCTCCTCGCCGAAGCTCTCCAGCAGCTCGGCGCCGGCCATGGCGGCCTGATAGGCGTAGCCCTGCACTTCGCAGAGCGCGATCGGCCCCTCGGCCAGCCGCCCGTCGTGCCACTGGATCGAGTCGTCCGAGTCCTTCCAGCCCTGGTTCGCCAGCCCGCGCCCCGACTCGTCGATGTAGCGCAGGAAGCCGTCGTCACCCATGCCGTAGTCGCGCATCCACGCGAGCGCGGCCTTGAGGTTCGGCAGCAGCTCTTTGATGTCGTGGCCGGAGACACCCCCGTGCCACGCCTTGCACAGCAGCACGATCCACAGCGGCGTCGCGTCGATCGTGCCGTAGTACAGCGGCGGCAGCGTGATGCTCAGCTGCGGCAGCTCGAGCACGCCGGGACGCAGCTCGTGCAGGATCTTGCCCGGCTGCTCGGCGTTGTCCGGGTCGACGCGCTCGCCCTGCAGCTGCGCGAGGGCGCGCAGCGTCGAGAGCGCGAGGCCGGGGTCGAGCGGCAGCATGAACTCGGCCGCCCAGATCGAGTCGCGGCCGAACATGGTGAGGAACCAGGGTGCGCCCGCGGCGAGGAACGGCTCGTCGTGCCCGTGCAGGGTGACGCGCAGCGCCTCGAGGTCGGTGAGCGCGCGCTCGGCCCAGCGCAGCAGCCGCTGGTCGGCGGTCGGCAGCGCCTCGAGATCCCACCCGGGGTCGCCCGGCACGGCCTCGACGACGGCGTGCTCGTCGTGCAGCTCGGCCGTCCAGCCGATCTGGGGCGAGCCGCTGGCGGCGACGTCGACCGCCCAGCGGAACTCGAGGCCGTCGGCGGTCTGCACCACGGTCGCCCCGGGCGCCGTGACCGCGAGGGACACGCCGTCGTCGTGCCAGCGCGCGACCGTGCCCGTGGCATCCGTCGTCACCTCGTCGGGCTCGGCGTTGTGCCGCTTCATGCCGTCCTTCACGAAGTGGATCGGTGTGAAGTCGGCGTGCAGCCGCAGCACCGCCGTCAGCGTGACGGCTTTCGGCAGCGCCGAGACGAACGCGATGCGCTCGGCCAGCAGGCCTCCGTCGATGCGGCGCGTGCGGTCGATGCGGAACCGCGGGTCGGCGCGTTCGCCCGGCAGACCGCGCAGCAGCATTGTGAAGGTGGTGAGGGATGCCGAGTCCTCCTGCGCGCGCAGCTGCTCGAGCGTGTGCCCCTCGACCTCGAACGACAGTGTGTCGATGACGCGCGTGTTCGAGTGGTACAGGCCGTGCACGGGCTGAGCGCCCATGTCGCCGCGACCGTCGGACCACGCCTGGGTCGGGGCGCGCATGACGACGATGGCGTTGTGCAGCAACGGCTGCGGTCGCTGGGTGGATGTCTGGGTGGATTCCTGCGCTCCGCCGTCCGTCATTATTCTTTGACCGCTCCTTCGCTCTGGTTCATGATGCGCTTCTGGAAGATGAAGAACATGACCGCCACCGGAATCGTCATGATCAGGGCGGCTGCCAGTTTCAGCGGATACTGGGTGCCCGCGCCGAGGCCACCGTTCGCGAGCGAGTTGAGGCCGGTTGTCAGCGTCATCAGGTTGGGGCTCTGCGTCGCGACCAGGAAGTGGGAGAACTCGTTCCACGAGCCCTGGAACGACAGGATGATGATCGTGATCAGCGCCGGGCGGGCCATGGGCAGCACGACCGACCAGAACAGCCGGAAGGTTCCGGCGCCGTCGATGCGCGCCGCCTCTTCGACCGCGACCGGGATCGACTCGAAGAAGCCCTTCATGATGAACACGCCCGCGGCGTCGACGAGCAGCGGCACGATCATGCCGGTGTAGCTGTCGAAGATGCCCAGCTGGTTCAGCACGAGGAACTTCGGGATCAGCAGCACCACACCCGGCACCGCCATGACGGCGACGAGGCCGGCGAAGACCACGTTGCGGCCTCGGAAGTGCAGGCGCGCGAGGGCATAGCCCGCCATCGAGTCGAAGAACACGCGGCCGAGGGTCACGAACACCGTGACGATCGCCGAGTTCATGAACCAGAGCGGGAAGTCCGAGTTCGCGAACAGCTTGGTGATCGCAGCGAGGCTGAACGGGGACGGGATCAGGCTGATCGGGTTAACCGCGGCATCCTGCTCCGTCTTGAACGACGTCGCGATCTGGATCAGGAACGGCATGATGTAGACGAGTGCGAGCACGATCAACAGGGCGTACAGCACCGACTGGGCCGCGACGCGGCCCGTCGACCAGCGGAACGGCTTCATCGCTCGGCCTTTCGTGCGGGCATCGGATTGAGCCTGCGGCTCTTGGAGATCGGCCGCTCACGCAGCACCCAGCGCTGGAAGAGCGTGAACAGGATGATGATCACGAACAGGATGAACGCGATCGCGGAGCCCTGACCCCAGTTGCCGTCTCCGAAGGACGTTTGATACGACAAATAGGCCGGGGTGAGGGTGGTTCCGCTCGGGCCGCCGTGGGTACCGATGGCGATCTGGTCGAAGACCTGCCAGCAGCCGATCAGGCCGAGGGTGATCACGGTGAAAAGCGTCGGCCGCAGCTGGGGCAGCGTGATCTTCCAGAACCGCTCGCCCGCCGATGCCCCGTCGACCATCGCGGCCTCCTGCAGGTCGCCGGAGAGGTTCTGCAGCGCCGCGAGGAACAGCAGCATGAAGGTTCCGGATGTCGTGAACACGGCCATGATGATGAAGGCGCTCATGGCCCAAGACGGGCCGCCGAGCCAGTCCCACCACGTCACCCTGAGGAAGCTGTGGTTCATCAGCACCGCGGGCCCACTCTGCGCACCGAAGTGCAAGATGCCAGCCGGCGCGTTGAACCAGTCGGGACCGTGGATGCTGAACCACGACAGCACCTTGTTGATCGCGCCCGACGTGCTGAACAGGAACAGCCACAGCACAGTGATGGCGACGCTGCTCGTCACCGACGGGAAGTAGAAGGCGGTGCGGAAGAAGCCCGAGCCCTTCAGGCGTCGGTTGTTGACCATCACGGCGAGGAACAGGGCGACCGCAGTCTGGATCGGGACGACGAAAATGACGTACCAGAAGTTGTTCTTGATCGCCATGCCGAAGTTCTGTTCGGCGAGGCCGCCGCCCGAGACCACGGACGAGTAGTTCTTGAAGCCGATGAAATTCACACCCGACTCAAGAGGGCTGCCCCGGCCGCCCCAGTCCGAGAAGCTGACCCAGAGGGCCATCAAGACCGGGATGACCAGGAACAGTCCGAGAAGCACCAACATGGGTGCCGTCATCAGCCACCCCGCGGGGGCCTCACCCTTGCGGATGGAGCCCCCGCGGCCCGTAGTCGGGCGTGGCCGCGTCGCCGCGGTCGTCATCTTTGACCCCTTACTGGTTCAGCAGTGCCTGCAGATTGGTCTGAGCTGAATCCAGAATGGTCTTCGGGTCGGTGGTCTTCAACTGTGCGATCTTGCCGTCGAGGTCGGTGATCACCTGCGAGACGCCCTTCAGAGTCGGCGTGCCCTGCGCGTAGGACGCCGCGTCGAGGAACGGCGCGAACTGCGGGAAGGTCGACTTCCAGTCGCTCGCTGCGGACTGGATCGAGGGCATCACGCCGAAGGCCTTCGCGAAGCCCATCTGGTCGTCCTTCGAGGTGAGCTGCTCGACGAGCTTCAGCGCGGCGGCCTGGTTGGGGCTGTCGGCCGCGATGCCCCAGCAGTTGGTGAACTGCAGGGTGCCCTGCCCGGCGGGGCCGGCGGGAAGCGGGACGACCGCGTAGTGGATGTTCGGATAGTCCGCCGTCATGGCGCCCGAGATCCAGTTGCCCTCGATGGTCATGGCCGCGAGGCCCTTGCCGAAGGCCTCACCGCCCCAACCCGTGCCGATGTCGGCGGCGAACTTCATCGTGCCCGCCTTGAGCAGCGACTGCGCGTAGGTGAGCGCCTGCACGTTCGCGGCGCTGTTCGCCGTCACCTTGGTGTTGTCGGTGTTGGTCAGGTTGCTGCCGGCCTGCACCATGAAGGCGCCGAGGCGCTCGTACTGGCCCGAGACCACGAGGCCCGTCGTGCCGCCGGTGGTGAGCTTCTTGGCGACGGTGGTCAGGTCATCCCACGTCTTCGGGTAGTCGGCGCTCGTGAGACCCGCCGCCTTCCACTTGTCGGTGTTGATGATGAGCTGCAGCGTCGAGAAGTCCTTCGGGGCGCAGTAGAACTTGCCGTTGTAGGTGAAGTTCTTGACGAGCGAGGGGTAGAAGTCGCTCTTCTCCGAGGCCGGCAGCAGGTCGCCGTAGGCGAGCAGCGAGCCGTTGGCCGCATAGCCGGGCAACGAGCCCGAGTCGAGGTAGAAGACATCCGCCGGCTTGCGCGCCGCGAAGCCCTGCGCGAGCTGCTGGCTGAGGTTGCTGGCCGGGATCACCGATGCGCCGATGCCCGAGGACTTCGACCAGTCGGCCACCGCCGACTTGACCGCGGCCGTCTCGGCGTCGCCGCTCGAGCCGATCATGACCGTCAGCGCGTCCTTCGACGAGGTGAGCTTCGACGACCCCGAGGTGCTGCCGCCGGTGCTGCCACCGAATCCCGAGCCGCACCCGGCGAGGGCGATGGCCGCTGCTGCTGCGACCGTCCCCATGAGGAGGGAACGTGTGATGCGCGATTTCATTGCGAGACACTCCTGTTCGTAATCCGCCACGTTGCAAGATTTGAACGATCAAATAAGCTTCAACCACAGTTGCGCCTTTGTGCGGCTCTGTCAATGATTTGCCCAGACTTGGTCTGCGGGTCTCGAAGGAGGCGGGCCGATGGCCGGTGGGATGCCCAAGCGCCTGCCCACGGTGAGCGACGTCGCCGCGCTCGCCGGCGTCTCGCGCCAGACCGTGTCGAACGTGCTGAACTCGCCGGCGGTCGTACGCGAGGGCACCCGCGAGCGGGTGCACACGGCGATCGCCGAGCTCGGCTACCGCCCGCACACCTCGGCCCGCCGGCTGCGCACGCAGCGGGCGGCGACCATCGCCGTGCGGCTCGACCCGGTGGGCGGCGGCATCTCGGGGGCGGTGCTCGACCGCTTCCTGCATGCCCTCGCGGAGCGCGGCGAGGAGCGCGGGCTCACGGTCATGCTCTACACGGCCGTCGACCCCGACGACGAGATCCGGCAGTTCCGCCGCCTCGTCGACGCCGCCGCGGTGGACGCCTTCGTCCTCGCCTCGACCTATCACGGCGACCCCCGCACCGAGTGGCTCATCGAGCACGACCAGGCCTTCGTCACCTTCGGCCGGCCGTGGGGCATCCCCGATCTCACCGACCCCAAGCATTTCTGGGTGGATGTCGACGGCCGCCACGGGGTGCGCGAGGCGACGGAGCAGCTGCTGGCCCGCGGCGCCCGCTCGGTCGGCTTCCTGGGCTGGCCCGCGGGCTCGGGCACGGGTGACGAGCGACGGGCCGGCTGGGCCGAGGCGCTGCGCGACGCGGGCTTCGACGACGCCCGGTCGGCGGCGCTGTCGATCGTCGCCGAGGAGGGCGTGGCGAGCGGGCGCGAGGCCGCTCGAGCTCTGCTCGAGCGCGAGCCGCACCTCGACGCGCTCGTCACGGCGAGCGACACGCTCGCCCT
Organism: Microbacteriaceae bacterium; assembly: GCA_009780695.1. Classification (GTDB taxonomy): domain Bacteria; phylum Actinomycetota; class Actinomycetes; order Actinomycetales; family Microbacteriaceae; genus Gryllotalpicola. The sequence continues at coordinate 79,694 of WQZN01000001.1, read as the reverse complement.
CGGTGCGCTGATCGCGACGGGCGGCCGGGTGCCCGTGGTCGGCTTCGACAACACCCCGGTCGCCGAGGCGATCGGGTTCTCGAGCATCGATCAGCGGGTCGACGAGGTGGCCGTCGCCGCCCTCGACCTGCTCGACGCGGTCGGGCGCGCCCAGTCGGCCGGGCCCAGCGGCCATCGACTCATCGAGCCGCGGGTCGTGATGCGCGAATCCGGGCCTCTGCTCGGCCTGCTGCGCTGACCCTCGATAGAGGCTCGGCTGCGGTCGGCACTCGTGCACGGTATGCGGCACGGGCACCGTGCTCAAGTGACGACCGGCGGAGGGGGGACCGGCTGGCGACGCGTCCGCTACGGCGTGCGGGCGTGCTCGGTGACCTCGGCGTTCGCGGCGGCGAGCGCCTCGGCCGCCGCGGCCGCGCGCGCGGCGTGCGTCGGGCGCGCGGCGCGGCGCACGGGCTGCAGGCGGCGCGGCTCGCCACGGCGGTCCTGACCGGGCAGCGGGCGCGAGCGGCGGCCGTAGATGAGGGCGGACGAGTCGAGCATCCAGGGCACGAGGGCGATGACGACGCCGTGCACGAGCATGAGCTGCCGGCTGATGCGGCGTGAGCGGTGGTTGTGCAGGAACTGCTCCCACCAGTGGCCCACGATGTACTGCGGCAGGTAGACCGTGACGACCTCGGAGCCGCAGAACTCGCGGCGCTTCTTGATGTACTTCGCGAGCGGGGTCGCGTAGTCGCGGTACGGCGACTCGATGAGCGTGAGCGGCACGTGGATGTTCATCTCGCGCCACTGCTCGCGCAGCCGCTCGGTCGACTCGTCGTCGACCACGATGTGCACCGCCTCGAGCGAGTCGTGCTTCGCCGCGATCGCGTAGTCGAGCGCCTTCAGCACGGGCTTCTGCATCTTGCCGACGAGCACGACCGCGTGGTCGCCCGACGAGCCGAAGGTGGTGGTCGAGTCGACCTCGACCTCCTTCTCGACATCGCGGTAGTAGCGGTTCACGCCGAGCATGAGCACGAAGAGCACCGGCATGATGATGAACACCAGCCACGCGCCGTGCGTGAACTTCGTGATGATCACGACGATGAACACGGATGCCGTGAGCAGGGCGCCGAAGGCGTTGATGCACAGCGACCGGACGATCGAGCCGCGGGTCATGAGCTCGCCGTCCTCCGTGCGGAAGCCGACGAACTCGCCCTTCTCGCCGGACTCGTGGCCCGTGCGCAGCAGCCTGATCCAGTGCCGAACCATGCCCGACTGGCCGAGCGTGAACGAGACGAAGACGCCGATGATGTACAGCTGGATCAGGGCCGTGACGCTCGCCTGGTAGATGATCAGCAGCGAGATGGCCGCGAGGGCGAGGCCGACGATGCCGTTCGAGAAGACGAGGCGGTCGCCGCGGGTGGTCAGCGCCTTGGGGGCGTAGGACTCCTTCGCGAGGACATACGTCAGCAGCGGGAAGCCGTTGAAGGCCGTGTTCGCCGCGAGCAGCAGGACCACCGCGGTCGCGGCCTGCACGATGAAGAACATCACCGTGTTGTTGCCGAAGGTCGCCGAGGCGATCTGCGCGATGAGGCTGCGCTGCGGGTCGACGGCGCAGCGCGTCCAACCCTCGAGGTCGCAGGGGTTCTCGGCGTAGTGCACGTGCGAGATCAGCGCCGTCCACACCAGACCGATCAGCAGGCCGATCGAGATGCCGCCGAGCAGCAGCAGCGTGGTGCGGGCGTTGCGGATCTTGGGCTTGCGGAAGGCCTGCACGCCGTTGGCGATCGCCTCGATGCCGGTGAGGGCCGAGCAGCCGCTCGCGAACGCGCGCAGCAGCAGCAGCACGACCGCGGCCTGCGCGAGCTGCCCGGTCGTGTGCACGTCGTAGTGGGCCGACTCGGCGATCGGCGTATGCCCGAAGACGGTGCGGGCGAGAGCCGTGAGCACCATCACGCCGATGCTGCCGATGAAGACATACGTCGGGATCGCGAACGCCTTGCTCGCCTCGCGCACGCCGCGCAGGTTCATCACCGCGATCACGATGACGCACAGCACGGCGAGCTCGACGCGGAACTCGGCGAGGCCGGGCAGCGCCGAGATGATGTTGTCGACGCCCGACGCGACCGAGACCGCGACCGTCATCACATAGTCGGTGAGCAGGGCGGATGCCACGACCAGGCCGGCCTTCTCGCCGAGGTTCTTGTGCGCCACCTCGAAGTCGCCGCCGCCCGAGGGGTACGCCTTGACCAGCTGCCGGTACGACAGCACGGTCGTGACGAGCACCAGCACGACGACGCCCGCGATCCACGGCGAGAACACGAGCAGCGAGGCGCCGCCTAGCAGCAGGATCATCATGAGCTCCTGCGGGGCGTACGCCACCGAGCTCACCGCGTCGGACGCGAAGATGGGCAGCGCGAGCCGCTTCGGCAGCAGCTGCCCCTCGAGCTTCTCGCTTGCCAGTGGTTCGCCGAGCAGCCACCGCTTTGCACTGAATGACTCGGTGGTCTGGGCACGGCCCTCGCTTGTCACGAGGGGCAAAGTTACTACCCGTTAGGGAAACGTCAAAAACACGTGCGGCGGGTCGCAGATCGCGCCCAGCCGGAATGCAGACGAATTTCAGCGCCCGAGGGCGTCCTGGAATTCCCGACGCGCCCGATCGAGCGCCGTGCGGAGCCCCGTGACGGCCGAATCCGCGAGCTTCCCCCGCTGCGCGAGATCGCGCAGTTCGCCGCGCAGAGCGGAGCGGAACTCGTTGATCGCGAGCTCGGCTTCGCGCAGTGCGAAGCGCGAAGCGGCGAGGGCGTCGAGGTCGGATGACGCGGGCGCCGGCCCCGCGGTGAACCGGGCGTGCTCCTTCGACTCGCGGGCGGCGCTCGCCAGGTCGGCGCGCAGCGACTTGAGCGCCGCGTTGACGCCCGAGCGCACCTCGTCGGCCAGGCGCCGCACCGAGTCGGTGACCTCGGCCTCGATGTCGGCGAGCTCGGACTCGCGGCGGCCCAGCTCGGCCCGCCCGGCATCCGTGATCTCGTACACGGTCTTGCGGCCGTCGGCCGTCTTGGTGACGAGACCCTCCTCTTCGAGCTTCGACAGGCGCGGGTAGATCGTGCCCGCGCTCGGGCTGTAGGTGCCGCCGAAGCGCTGTTCGATCGCCTGGATGAGCTCGTAGCCGTGCTTGGCGCCCTCGGCCAGCAGGCTCAGCAGGTAGAGGCGCAGGCTGCCGTGGCTGAAGACGGGCGGGTTCATGACGATGCCTGACCGGGCCGGCGGACCACCGAGACGTTGCCGCTCACGGAGTTGGCGGCGACCTCGACCCAGTGCTTGTCGAGCGGGCCGTCCTGGTAGTCGAAGTTGCGCGCGCTCGCGCCGCGGTAGATCGAGTTGTCGACCTGCAGCGTGCCCGAGACGGTGTTGACCTTGTAGCGCGCCGGGGTGTCGCCGTCGATGCGCAGCGTGAGGTCGCCGCTGACCGTGTTGGTGCGGATGCCGTCGGGCACGCCCTTCGCGTCCACGAACATGTTGCCGCTGACCCCGTCGATGGCGACCCGGCTCAGCGTGCCGCCGAGGGTGACATCCCCGCTCACGGTGTTCGCCTTCACGGCGCCGAGGTGGTTCTGCACGGCGAGCTCGCCCGACACGGCGTTGAGCTCGAGGTTGCCGACGAGGGTGTCGATGGTGAGGTCGCCGCTCACGGTGCTCGCCTTGGCGTCGGAGACGAGGCCCGAGATCAGGGCGTTGCCGCTGACCGTGCCGAGCTTGAGCGCCACGTCGCGGGGGACGAGAACCGAGACGTCCGCCCGCGCCTTGCCCTGCCACGACTTGAAGACGTCGAGGAAGTTGTCCCAGCGCAGCTGCGGGTGGTCGATCTCGAGGCGGTCGCCGACCACGGTGACCTTGATGTCTTTGCCGGTGACCCCGCCGATCTCGACGCGGGTCGTCGGCTCGTCGTGGCCGATGACGTCGACCTGGCCGCCGATGAGGCCGATCTTGATGGATGTGACGCCGTCGACGTCGATCGTCTTGGCCTGGCCCGGGTTCACGAGCCACTTCTCTTCGGACATCCTGCCCTCCAAACGCGATATATCTCGAAGTTGATGGATCAAAGATAACACGATATATCGCGTTGTGAGGTCGGGGTTTCCCCTGATTTCCGGGTGCGGGATGTCGGGGTGGTGAAACGCGCCCCGGATGGAAAAGTCACCGATCCGGTCTGTGCGTGCGGCGTATGCGGCGAGTCGAGAGCGGTTTCGCCGAATCGGTTACTTTTCGCTGCTGTGCTTCGCGGATCATCCGCTCGATGACGGTGAGCACCTTGTCCCACTCCCGGTCGACGAGCCTCGGGCCGATGCGGAGCACGCGGATGCCTGCCGCTTCGGTCATGAGATCTCGCCGATGGTCCTCTTCCAATGTCTCGGCATGCTGCTTCCCGTCCGTCTCGACGGCTACCACCCGATCTACCAGATTGTCGAGGTGACCGACCCCGTGCAGAGGGAACTGAGGCACCACGTTGTGCCCGCGGGCTTCGAGCCGCAGCCGGACCTTCGTCTCGTAGCCGGACTGGGCGCGGAACAGGGTGTCCACCTTCTCGATGTCCACCCGGAGCCGGCGCGGCAGCGCAACCATCACCTCGTGCGCCTCGGCCGGCGTGAGCCTGCCCAAGTGCACCGCCGACTCGATCGCGGCGATGAGGTCTTCCGGTGGCAGGCAGCGCGCGGCGCAGAACAGCGCCTCCTTGGTCGAGACGCGAGTCTTCGATCCGCCGGGGAAGAGCTCGGTGTCCCAGTGCACCCGGATATCGCGGTGCGTCGCGGCGACCCGGGCCGGCGCATGTCGGTCACCGCGTCGCAGACGGAGATGGATGCCGGCGTAGTGGCCTGTCCAGACCCCCTCCGCACGGAGCACGGCAACGCAGTCGAGGCGAGCCTTGCAGGCAATGGCCACCCGCTCGGCGGGCTCGAGATGCGTGCAGGCGAAGGTGCCTTGGCGCGGCTTGTACACGGCGCCGGATGCGACCAGAGCGGCGCGTCCCTTGCCGTCGATGCCGGTCTCGGCCAACTCGGACGTCCGTGCCACGTGGCCCAGCGCGCAGAGGGGTGAGGTCATTCCGCCACTGTGATCGCGGAGGGCATGCCGCAGGGCCGGAAACCACTGGTGTGGAGGAGGTTGTGGAACCGGGCGACAGGCAACCGGTTCGGTGGAGAACGGCCGGTTCAGGCATCCTCGCCACCCGGAATCACCGAATCGATGACTTTTGGCGCCCGCGCCCGCGGCCGGCACCCGCACCGGCGCCCGCACACAGACTTGCGTTATCTCGCGCTGACAGGATCTCCGCATGCACCGTCTCGCCGTCCTGAGCATGCGCAACCGCGCGCTCATCGCGCTCATCACGATCTGCGCCGCGCTGTTCGGGGGTGTCGCGCTGACGAACCTCAAGCAGGAGCTCATTCCGAGCGTCGACTTCCCGCAGCTGGCGATCCTGACCGTCTACCCGGGCGCGAGCCCCGCGGTCGTCGCGCACGACGTGAGCACGCCGATCGAGACGGCGATCCAGGGCGTGCCGGGGCTGTCGCAGACCTCGGCCGTCTCGTCGAGCAACCAGTCCCTGGTCACGGCGCAGTTCGACTACGGCACGAACCTCGACACCGCCGATCAGAAGCTCACGCAGGCGATCAACCAGATCAACAGCCAGCTGCCGTCGGATGTCACGCCGCAGGTGATCCGCGCGAGCCTCGACGACCTGCCCGTGATCCAGCTCGCGGCCACCGGCGTCTCGGACACCGCGAAACTCGGCGACGACCTGAACCGCCTCGTGCTGCCCGACCTCAAGAAGGTCAGCGGCGTGAACGACGCCCAGCTCATCGGCCTGGCGGGCCAGCGGGTGACCATCACGCCCGACGACGCGAAGCTCGCGGCCCATGGCCTGACCACGCAGGCCATCACGAGCGCGCTGCAGCAGAACGGCGTGCTCGTGGGCGCCGGCCAGGTGACCCAGGGCGGCCAGACGCTCACGGTGCAGACCGGCCAGCAGTTGACCTCGACCGCCGACATCGCGGCGCTGCCGCTCATCGGCAGCTCGGCCACGGGTGCTGGCACAGGTGCGGCTGCGGCCACGAGCGGCGCCCGCGGGCTCGGCGCCGCCGGAGCGGCAGGCGTCGCGGGCGCGACCAGCACGGCCGCTCCCGCCGCGACGCCGTCCGTCACGAAGCTCGGCGACGTGGCATCCGTCGTGCTCGACACAGACCCGCAGACCACGCTCTCTCGCGTCAACGGCGAACCCGCGCTGACGATCGCGGTCACCAAGCTGCCCTCGGCCAACACGGTCGAGGTGTCGCAGGCGGTGCGCAAGCTGATCCCGGGCTTCGAGGCCAAGCTCGGCGGCGGCGTGAAGCTCACGACCGTCTTTGACCAGGCGCCGTTCATCACGCAGTCGATCAACTCGCTCGCGGAGGAGGGCCTGCTCGGCCTCGGCTTCGCGGTCGTCGTGATCCTGCTGTTCCTGCTCTCGGTGCGCTCGACGCTCGTCACGGCGATCTCGATTCCGACGAGCGTGCTGATCACGTTCATCGCCATGTGGGCGAGCGGCTACACGCTGAACATCATCACGCTCGGCGGTCTGACGATCGCGATCGGGCGCGTGGTGGACGACTCGATCGTGGTCATAGAAAACATCAAGAGACATCTGGTTCCCGGAGTCACGACCCCGGCCGATCGCGCGAAGACCGTCGTCACAGCCGTGCGCGAGGTCGCGGGCGCCATCACGGCGTCGACCGTCACGACCGTCACGGTGTTCCTGCCGATCGCATTCGTGGGGAACGTCACGGGCGAGCTGTTCCGCCCCTTCGCGCTCACCGTCACGATCGCCCTGCTCGCCTCGCTGCTCGTGGCGCTGACGATCGTGCCCGTGCTCGCCTACTGGTTCCTGCGCGCGCCCAAGCAGCACCACCGGCACGCGACCGAGAGCGAGGCCGCCGAGGCGATCGCCGCCGACCCGGCCGACGCCGACCTCGAGAAGGTCACCTGGCTGCAGCGCGGCTACCTGCCGATCATCCGCTGGACGATCGGGCACTCGAAGCTCACGATCGTGCTGGCCGTCGCCGTGCTCGTCGGCACGGTCGCGCTCGGCCCGCTGCTCTCGACGAACTTCCTCGGCAGCAGCGGCCAGAACACCCTCACGGTGACGCAGACGCTGCCTGCCGGTGCGAGCCTCGACGCGAAGGACGCCGCGTCGAAGAAGGTCGAGCAGGTGCTGCTCGGCACGAAGGGCGTCACGACGGTGCAGACCTCGGTCGGCGGCAGCGGCAGCGCGATCGCGGATGCCTTCGGCGGCGGTGGCGGCGGCACGACCTTCAGCGTCACGACCGACGCCTCGGCCGACCAGACGGCGCTGCAGGACACGATCCGCAACGAGCTCAAGGCCATCACGGGCGCGGGCGACATCGAGCTCGCCGCGAGCCAGGGCTTCGGCGGCTCGAGCGACATCGAGGTCGACCTGAGCGCTCCGGACGACGCGACGCTGCAGCAGGCATCCGACGCGCTCGTCACGAAGCTCTCGACCTACAAATCGCTCACGCAGGTCTCGAGCAACCTGTCATCCGACCTGCCCTACATCGCCGTCGACATCGACCGCACGAAGGCCGCGCAGGCGGGCCTCACCGAGGCGGCGCTCGGCCAGCTCGTGTCGCAGGCCATGCAGCCGACGCAGATCGGCCAGATCGCGATCGACTCGACGACGCTCAAGGTCTACCTCGACAACCCCGACGCGCCCACGACGCTCGCGCAGCTGCAGGCGCTCACGATCCCGACGGCCGCCGGTCCCGTCGCGCTGTCGACCCTCGCCGACGTGCACCGCACCACGGGCCCCGCGCGCATCACCACGCAGAAGGGGCTGCGCACGGCGGCCGTCACCGCGACCCCGGTGGGCCAGAACCTGACCGTCGCGAGCGCGGACGTGCACGCCGCGCTCGCCGCGGTGAAGCTGCCCACGGGCGCGACGGCGACGATCGGCGGCGTGCAGTCCTCGCAGTCGAGCGCCTTCTCGCAGCTCGGCCTCGCGCTGCTCGCGGCGATCCTGATCGTCTACATCGTCATGGTCGCGACGTTCAAGTCGCTGCGCCAGCCGCTGCTGCTGCTCGTCTCGGTGCCGTTCGCGGCGACCGGCGCGATCGTGCTGCAGGTGGTCTCGGGCATCCCGCTCGGCGTGGCATCCCTCATCGGCGTGCTCATGCTGATCGGCATCGTCGTGACGAACGCGATCGTGCTCGTCGACCTCGTGAACCAATATCGCGAGCGGGGGATGTCCGTGCCGGACGCCGTCGTGCACGGGGCCTCGCGCCGACTGCGGCCCATCCTGATGACGGCGCTCGCGACGATCTTCGCCCTCACCCCGATGGCGATCGGCCTCACGGGCCACGGCTCGTTCATCTCGCAGCCGCTCGCGATCGTGGTGATCGGCGGCCTCGTGTCGTCGACCGTGCTCACGCTCGTCGTGCTGCCGACCCTGTACAACCTCGTCGAGGGCGCGCGCGACCGGCGGGCTGCCCGGCGCGCGGCGAAGGTCACTTCGAGCGTTGCGGAGCCGATTTCTCAGCCTTGACCAGCACCTTCTGCACGGCGGTGAACTGTGGCTTCGGCTTCAGGCTGTCGTCGTAGAGGGTCGCTGCGCCCTCGCCGCTGAAGGTCTGGGGGATCCAGGAGTCCTTGTCGTCGAGGTCCCACACGGTGTACGAGATGCACTGCGGGACATCGACGCAGGCCTGCATCGTCTGGGCGAAGATGTCGGACTGCGTGGCGACGTCGGCCTTGCTCACGGGCAGCTGGTCGCGGACATCCGCCTCGGTCACCGCGACGTCGAGGCCGAGGCCGGCGAACTTCGCCAGCTGCGTCTCGAGGTCGGGGGCCGCGTAGGTCGCGTCGAGGTGGGTCTCGAAGCCGACGCCGTCGATCGGCACGCCCTGCGACTTGAGGTCCTGCACGAACGCGTACTCGGCGCTGGCCTTGATGCCCGCGTCCTCGATGCCGTAGTCGTTCAGGAAGAGCTTGGCCGCGGGGTCGGCCTCGTGCGCCCAGCGGAACGCGTCGGCGATGTAGCCGGGGCCGAGCTTCTCGAGCCAGATGTCGTTGCGCAGCTCGCCGTTGTCGTCGAAGGCCTCGTTGACGACATCCCACTGCCAGATCTCGCCCTTGAAGTGGGTGACCTCTGCGGTGATGTGGGCCTTGAGGATCGCGCTCAGCTGCGCGGCGCTCATCTTCGGCGCGGCGTCGGTGAGCCAGGTCGGCAGCTGCTGGTACCAGACGAGGTTGTGGCCGCGCACGAGCTGGCCGTGCGCCTGCGCGAAGGCGACGAGCTTGTCGGCGGCCGTCCAGTCGTAGGTGCCCTCGGTGGGCTCGACGAGCCCCCACTTCATGGCGTTCTCGGGCGTGACGGTCGAGAACTCGTCGCCCGTGAGCTGCGCATAGGCGGGGTCGTCGAGCCTGTCGGTGTTGACCGCGACGCCGACCTTGAGGCCGAACTTGCCCGCAGCGGCGCGCAGCGTCGTCGAGGATGCCGCGACCGAGGTGTCCTTCGTGGCCGCGGTGCCGCTCGTGCAAGCCGTGAGGGCGGCGAGCGCGGTGAGGGCGAGCAGGACGGCGGCGGACCGCGCCAGCGTGCGGGTGCGGGATGTCACGGCGGCACTCCTTCGTGCAGACGGGGGCGGCCCGGCGTCGGCGCGGGCGGTCTCAGAGTAGAGGGTCGGCGCTGTGAATCGCGAAAACGTTTAGCGTCGGGCTGAGCGCGCTCAGCTGGGGCCGGTCGTCAGTCATGCACGGTTCCGGGGTGTCGGACTGTGCGGAAGTGACGACTCGACGGCGGTGGCTGCCAGTGGGTCGCGGCCAGGCGGTCTCCCAGCCGCTGCGCGTAGCCTGATCACGTCGGCTTTCTGATGTGCCCAGTGTGGGCCACCCGAAGTTTGTATGTCAGAGCGGCCGGTAGGGGTGCTCCGCGCCCCCGGGCCCCGCGAGGTGGCGGGTTCTGAACTCATGCAAACTCAAGAAAGCAACGGCGATTCATGCCCAAGAACATGAAGCGCGGCGGTAGCCGTGCGAACAATTTCGACCCTTCCTACGCGCGCCCGTCCAAGCAGAAGCCGGGCTCGCGCAGCGCCGGCCACCGCGGCTATCGGCCGGATGACGCGGGCGCGGCCCCGGAGAAGAAGGCTCGCTGGTCCAATGAGACCCGTGCCTTCCGCGACAACGTCGCCGGCCGCCCGGCGCGCGGTGCCGGTGCCGATCGTGACGACCGCGGCTTCGGCCGTGACGATCGCGGAGACCGCACTGACCGCGGTTTCGATCGTGGCGGCCGTGACGAGCGTCCGGCCCGCGGCGGCTTCGACCGCGACGAGCGCCCCGCGCGCGGTTTCAACCGGGACGACCGCGGCCCGCGCTCGTTCGACCGCGACGCCGACCGCCGTCACCAGAGCGGCGAGCGCCGCTTCGAGCGCGGCAACCGCCCCGACCGCGCCGACCGGATGAACCGCTTCGAGCGCGACGAGCGACCGACCCGCTCCTTCGACCGTGACGAGCGCGCCCCGCGTGCGTTCGACCGCTCGGACCGCCCGGCTCGCTCCTTCGATCGTGATGAGCGCCCGGCCCGTGGCGGTTTCAACCGCGACGACCGCGGCCCGCGTCGCTTCGACCGCGACGACCGCCCGGCACGTGGCGGCTTCGACCGCAGCGACCGTCCGGCTCGCTCGTTCGACCGTGACGACCGTGCCCCACGTTCTTTCGACCGCAGCGACCGCCCGGCTCGTTCGTTCGACCGTGACGAGCGCCCCGCGCGCGGCGGCTTCGACCGCAACAACCGTGCCCCGCGCGGCTTCGGCCGCGACGACCGCGCGCCCCGCTCGTTCGACCGCAGCGAGCGCCCGGCCCGCAACTTCGACCGGAACGACCGCGCCCCCCGCAACTTCGGCCGCGGCCGCGATGAGCGCGCCACTTCCCGCTTCGAGCGCGATGACCGCCCGGGCCGCGAAGGCTTCGTCGACCACGACCCCCGCTACGACCGCCCGCGCGGCCACCGCAGCGAGCGCCAGGGCGACTTCTACGGGGACGCGAAGCAGAAGGCATCCTTCACCCCGCAGGACGACGTCGTGCTCGAGCGCCTCGAGGCCCAGGCGACCCAGGCCGCAGACGTCGAAGGCGTGACCTTCGGCGACCTCGGCCTCGGCTCGGGCATCGTGCGCGCGCTCGACGAGCTCGGCGCGACGAGCCCGTTCCCGATCCAGGCGGCGACGATCCCCGATGTGCTGAGCCGTCGCGACGTGCTCGGCCGCGGCCGCACCGGCTCGGGCAAGACGATCGCCTTCGGCGCCCCGGCCGTCGAGCTGCTGCTGCGCGCCGGCTCGGCCGAGATCGCCGCGGGCAAGCGCACCAAGCGTCAGCAGGGCCGTGCGCCCCGCGCGCTGATCATGGCGCCGACGCGCGAGCTCGCGCTGCAGATCGACCGCACGGTGCAGCCGATCGCGCGCGCCGTCGGCCTCTACACGACCCAGATCTACGGCGGTGTGCCGCAGCGCTCGCAGGTCATGGCGCTCGAGCGCGGCGTCGACATCATCGTCGGCACGCCCGGCCGCATCCTCGACCTCATCGAGCAGGGCCGCCTCGACCTCTCGCACGTGCAGGTGTCGGTGCTCGACGAGGCCGACCACATGTGCGACCTCGGCTTCCTCGAGCCCGTGCAGGAGATCCTGCGCCAGACCTCCGAGGGCGGCCAGAAGCTGCTGTTCTCGGCGACGCTCGACGCCGGTGTGGCCAAGCTCGTCGACGAGTTCCTCGTCGACCCGGCGGTCCACGAGGTGGCCGGCGAAGACCAGGCATCCGGCACGATCGAGCACCGCGTGCTCGTGATCGACCACCGCGAGAAGCTCGACATCATCCGCGAGCTCGTCGACCGCGACGGCAAGACGCTCGTCTTCACGCGCACGCGCAGCTATGCCGAGGACGTGGCCGAGGGCCTGCAGGATGCCGGCGTGCCCGCCGTCGCCCTGCACGGCGACCTCAACCAGGCCAAGCGCACCCGCAACCTGCAGCGCATGACGCAGGGCAAGGTCAACGTGCTCGTCGCGACGGATGTCGCGGCCCGTGGCATCCACGTCGACGACATCGATCTGGTGATCCAGGCGGACGCGCCCGACGAGTACAAGACCTACCTGCACCGCGCCGGCCGCACCGGCCGCGCGGGCAAGACCGGTGTCGTCGTGACGCTCGCCGCGCGCGGCCGCACGCGCCGCGTCGAGGGCCTGCTCGAGCGCGCCGAGATCACCGCCGAGTGGGACACCGTGGCCCCCGGCGACGAGCTGCTGCGCACGCTGGCGCAGGGCGCTCGGGACTGACGCCGTCGCGTCGGCGCCGCGGTGCCGACGCAGTGCCGTCGCGTCCGGGAACCGGATCCGCTTTCCGGGAGTCGGATCCGGTTCCCGGAAAGCGGATCCCGCACCCGGAAACACACGGCAGAGCGCCCGGACGGTAGGAACCGACCGGGCGCTCCGTGTGTGTTCGGCGGGATGCCTCAGCCGGTGTACGACGGCAGATAGCTCGTCTCGACCGAGTTCGCGTCCTCACCGGGCTGGGCGAGGCGCACCTCGGCGCCCTGGTCGTTCACGACGTGTGTGATCGAGCCGTTGCCGTTGAGGAAGCGGGTCATCGCGTCGGTGATCTGCACCCCGGGCGCGTTCGGCACCTGGATCGCGGAGTGGTCGGCGATGTCGACGCCCTGGTCGAAGTACGAGTACACCCCGAGCCCGTAGGCCTGGTGGCTCGTGACCTGGTCGCCGACGCGGTAGGACGCGTAGCCGGGCTGGGTGCCGTCGGTCCAGGCATCCTGGCTCGGCACGTCGTACGGCAGCTCGGACTGGTAGAACACGGTCGTGCCGCCGTTGCCGTTCCACACCACCTGGTTCTTCTGGTAGTGCTCGACGGCCAGGCCGGTCGCGGTGACGTCGTCGCCGTTCACCTGCAGGCCGGTGTCGCCCGTGTTGGCCGTCCAGCCGACGCCCGTGCCGTGGTCGGCGCGCCACGACCAGATGTCGTCGAGGATCGTGTGGTCGGTGTTGACGACGATCGCGGTGCCGACCGAGCCGGGCTCGGCGCCGCCGACGCGCACGAACACGTCGGAGAGCAGGGTCGGGTTCGCCGCCGACGACTGCGGGGCGGCGGCGTGCGCGGCCGGGCCGATCTGGATCAGCACGTTCGACTTCTTCGGGCCCGCGTCGACCGTGATGCCCGAGATGACCGTGCCCGAGCCGGGGCCGGTCACGAGCGCCGTGTTGCCGTTCGTCGGCACGAGGGTGGGCAGGCCGAGGCCGAGCACGACCGTGCTCGCCGCGTGCACCACGTTGATCGGCTGGGCGTAGCGGTAGACGCCGGGCGTCAGCAGCAGGTTCTTGCCCTGGGCGAGCGCCGCGTTGATCGCGGAGATCGAGTCGCTCGGCTTGGCGATGAAGAACGAGCCGATCGGCAGGGATGCCCCGGCCGAGGCATCCGTCGACCAGTTCACGCCGCTCGTGTCGGTGCCCGCCTTCGGCACGAAGACCTTGTACTGGCCGCCGTCGACGTAGAGGAACGGGGCCTCACGGGTCGTCGGCGTGGTCGGCAGCACGGTCATCGGCGGCGACGGGTAGGACGGCGCCGGCGCGCCCTGCACGCCCGAGAACACCATGTTCCAGACGCTGCCGTTCCATGAGCCGATCGACGAGTCGCGCGTGTACCACTGCTGCTGCGAGCCCGAGACGACCTGGCCCGAGACCTTCGAGTTCGCGAGGTAGCCGCCGCTCGAGTAGCCGCCGAAGCGCGGGAACAGCGAGAGGTCGCCCGCGATGTCGACGCGGCGCAGCGGGGCGGCCTGCGAGACCGCCCACTGCAGCACACCGGGGTTGGCGTCGCCCTCGGTGAAGACGCCGGGGACGACCCCGGGGAACTCGCCGGCCGTGTAGGTGTTGGCGGCGATGTCGGCGTCGGTCGCCTTCTCGATCGGGTTGATCTTGACGTTCGAGAGCGAGCGCCAGAAGTTGTCGAGCGCGCTGTCGCCGCCCGCCCACGGCATCGCCTGGTGGCTCGCCTGCCCGTCGGAGTGCACGGCGCCGTTGATCGTGACGTCGTCGGGGGACGCCCCGAGGCCCGCGACCTGCTCGTAGTAGCCCACCGAGCCGTTGACGAGGTCGGCGGCGGCGTCGATCGAGCCGTCGGTGCCGGTCGCACTGCCGTAGGTGCCGGGCAGGAACAGCACGGCGTGGCGGTTCGTCGAGAACTCGCTCTCGCCGCCGGCCGCGGCCAGCGCCTGGTTGATCTGCTGGGTCGTCCAGCTCGGGTCGATGATCGTGACGTTCGGGCCGAAGCCCGGGTTGGCGGGGACGTTCGGGCTCGCGGCGGTGTCGGCGAGGGCGGGGGCGGCGGATGCCGCGAAGCCGCAGCCCGTCACCGCCAGTGCCGCGGCCACCACGAAGGCCGAGCGTCGGGTGCGCGTGCGCACGCGTCGGTTCACGCTGTTCTCCTTTGAACAACTTGGGTCAGAGGGGCTGAGTCGCCCCTCGCAGCCAGGCTATAAGCCCGGCGATCGTGGCCTCCACGGCCGCGGGCATGTCAACGGTCGGTTCGAGCAGCCACTGCACCTGCATGCCGTCCATCACGGCGATCGTGGCGGACGCCGCGATCTCGAGCCGGGCCTCAGGGGTGTCGCGAGGAGCGATCGGGGCATAGGCGCCCATGATCATGTGGCGCAGCCCGTCGAAGCGGTCGCGGAAGAAGTCGGCGGCAGGGTGCCCGTCGGTGACCGATTCGGCGGCGAGCACCGCGTAGCCCTGAACGATGCCGGCTCGGGTCATGTTGAGCCGGACCGTCTCGACGAGGTGCGCGAGCAGCTCCGACCCCGGCGGCACGTGCTGGCCGTCGAGGTCCTTCACGTCGTCGCTGTCGCGGTATTCCAGGACGGCCACGAGCAGATTGTCCTTGGAGCCGAAGTGGTGCAGCACGCCGGCATGCGTCATCCCGGCGAGCTCGGCGATCTCGAGGAGCGAGCCCTTGTTGTACCCGCGGGTGCCGAAGACGGTCATGGCCGCGTCGAGGATGCGCTTGCGCGTCTCAGCGGTGCGGGGCCGCGGTTTCTGGGCCCGATCGGCGGCGGCGACCGGGCGCCTGGTTGCGGTGTTGTTCGGCATCCGACCCCATTTCGTGACGTTCCGTAAACTGTAGCCACATCTACTTGCTTACAAGTCAGTAAGTGTGACTATACTCAGGAACCCGCGGCGGGGCAGCCGCGAGAGATGGTGCACAAAGGAGTGCTGATGACCGCTCATCCGAGCGCGGGCAGAGAACGCCCGGAGGGGAAGTTCGCCGCCTGGCTGTACGACTTCCGGCAGCAGTGGCAGCTTCAGCTGATGGTGTGGCCGGGCGTCGTCTTCATCATCGTGTTCGGCTTCCTGCCGCTGTACGGCTACGTGATGGCCTTCCAGAACTACACCGTGACCAGCACGATCTGGAATGCGCCGTTCGTCGGCCTGGCCAACTTCCAGCTGATCGTCACCGACCCGACGTTCTGGAGCTCGCTCGTCAACACCCTCGGAATCTCGCTCCTCAAGCTGGTCATCGAGTTCCCGCTGTCCATCGTGCTCGCGATCATGGTCTACGAGCTCGCCGGCGGGGTGTTCAAGCGCGTCGTGCAGGCGATCTCATATCTGCCGCACTTCATCTCCTGGATCGTGCTCGGCGGCATGCTCGTCGTCTGGCTCTCGTCGACGGGGCTGTTCAACCAGATCTTCGGCGGCAGCACGAACCTGCTCCAGCAGCCCGGTCTGTACTGGCTCATCGCAGCGCTGTCGGACACGTGGAAGGAGGTCGGGTGGGGGACCATCCTGTATCTCGCCGCGATGGCGGCCATCGATCCCTCGCTGTATGAGGTGGCGCGCGTGGACGGCGCCGGGCGGTTCCGCCGCATCTGGCACATCACGCTGCCGGGCATCCGCGGGATGATCGCGCTCCAGGTGATCCTGTGGGTCTCCGGGCTGTTCGGGTCCAACCTCGACCAGACGATGGTGCTGAACAACCCGCTCAACGACCCCCGGTCGAACGTGATCAACTTCTACGTCTACCAGGTCGGCTTGCATCAGGGGAACTTCTCCTACGGCACCGCCGTCGGTCTGGGCATCTCCCTCATCTCCCTCATCCTGCTGCTCGGCGCGAACTTCGCGACGAAGAAGCTCAACGACAACACCTCGATGCTCTGAGGGAGGACCTGCCCGTGGTTACGACAATCGACCCCTCTGCGGCGCGAACGCGCGGCCCCCTCGTGGTGGAAGGCCGGCGTCGGCCGGCCCGCCGCCCGCCCGCCGGGCGGCCGACCCTGCTGCAGCGACAGGACGGCGGTCTCTTCAACATCGTCAACGCGATCATCCTTCTGGCGTTCGCGCTGATCATCGTGGTCCCGGTCTGGAACATCGTCGTGTCGTCGCTGGCGACCGGCACCGATCTCAGCCAGGGCGTCGCCCTCTTCCCCCGGCACTGGACGCTCGCGAACTACCGGCAGGTGCTCGGCGACTCGTCCATCTGGACGGCCTTCGGCATCTCGGTCGCCCGGACGGTGCTCGGCGCGCTCAGCCACGTGCTGTTCTGTGCGATGGTCGCGTTCGCGATGTCGAAGGGCTTCCTGCGCGGCCGCAAGGTGTATTCCGCGATGGGCATCGTCACGATGTTCTTCGGCGGCGGCATGATCCCCACCTACTTGCTCATCAAGTCGCTCGGGCTCATCGACACCTTCTGGGTGTACATCATCCCGGGGCTGCTCGCCTACTTCGACGTGATCATCCTGATGAACTTCTTCCGCGGCATCCCCGACTCGCTCGACGAGGCCGCGAAGCTCGACGGCGCGAACCACTTCCAGACCTTCTGGAAGATCTTCCTGCCGCTCTCGAAGCCGGCGCTCGCCACGATCGCCCTGTTCAACGGCGTCGGCCAGTGGAACGACTTCTACTCGCCCCTGCTCTACATCAACTCGAACACCTGGCTGTACCCGATGCAGATGAAGATCTATCAGATCGTGGTCCAGTTCCAGCAGTCCCAGGTGCACGGCTTCAATCCGAACGCCGCCAGCATCGTCTCCTCCCAGGGCATCCAGCTCGCCACGATCGTCGTGACGGCGCTGCCCATCGTCATCGCCTACCCGTTCCTGCAGAAGTACTTCGTGGGCGGGATGATGATCGGCGCTGTCAAGGGCTGACGGCGGCGGGTCCGGCCCATCCACCTCGGCCGTCGTCGGTGCACGGCGGTCAACCCAGACGGCAGACCTCCGCGTCTGCAGGAAAGGAACACAGCAGTGAAGAACATGAAGATCGTCGGGGCCGCGGCGGTGATCGCCTCCGCCGCCCTGCTGCTCGTCGGGTGCTCCGCCGGCTCCGGCAGCACGACGGCCGCAGACAAGCTGCCCGCATCCCGCGTCAAGGTCGACGCGAACACGCCGTCCTGGAAGGCCGACTCCAAGACCAAGAAGACCCTGACCTGGTACGTCGACCAGACCTGGTGGAACCCGCCGATGCAGTCCAAGGTCGCCCAGCAGATCTCGAAGGATCTGAACATCACGATCAAGTACGTCGCCGGCGACGACACCAAGCTCAACACCTACTTCGCCTCGGGCAACCTCCCGGACATCGTCACCTTGAGCGGCGGCACGAACCCGGCCGCAGCGACCGCGAACCAGTGGGCGCTCCCGCTCAATCAGCTGGCCGCGAAGTACGACCCGTACTGGAACAAGATCGCCTCGGCCCAGACGATGGACTGGATGAAGCTGAAGGACGGCAACACCTACGGCTACCCCAGCTTCTCCAACTCGGCGGCGGACTATCAGTCCGGCCAGATCAAGCCGGAAGAGGCGTTCGTCATCCGCAAGGACGTCTACGAGGCGCTGGGGTCGCCGACGATCAGCACCCCGGCGGACTTCGTCAACCTGATGAGCGAGATCAAGGCGAAGTACCCGAGCCTGACCCCGCTGGGATTCTCGGCGAACGGCGCGCTGGACAGCACCGTGCAGGACCTCCTGGGGGTGCCGTACTACCAGAACGGCAAGGTGTACGACCGCAACACCGACCCCGACTATCTGAAATGGGTCGAGGCGATCCGCCAGGTCGGCGCCAACGGGGGCTTCTCGCAGGACGAGCTCAACGCCACCGACACCGTCTTCCAGCAGAACGTCTCCAGTGGCAAGTTCGCCTCCGTCATCCTCGGCAGCGCGATCAACTACGCCTCCTCGCTGCAGGCGCTGATGCAGGCGCACCCGGGCGAGCAGTACGTCGCGATCCCGGCGATCCAGTCCACGACGGGCCGGAAGCCGGTGCTGCAGCAGGCGGGCATCTCGGGGTGGATGCCGACCTACATCACGCACAGCACCAAGGACCCGGAATCCGCGATGGAGCTCTTCACCTACCTGCAGAGCGACTACGGCCAGATGCTCACGAACTACGGCTGGGAGGGCACGACCTACCAGAAGAACGCGGACGGGACCGTTCAGCTGCTCCCGACGATCAAGACGCAGGCGGCGAGCAACAACGACGCCTACAACAAGGAATGGGGAATCGGCCAGTTCTACCTCTTCGGCCATGACAAGTGGAAGGCGGTCGACCCGACGGACTCGTACCCGGCCGCGCTGACGACGATCTTCGACTGGGGCAAGGGCTATCTGACGCCCGAGTTCCCGCAGGAGAACGCGACCGTCTTCGCGAGCGGCTCCGTGCAGGGGCGTGACTACACGAACATCACGAACAAGTGGACGACGACGCTCGCGACGATGGTCACGGCCAAGAGCGCGGCCGCGAGCCAGAAGGCGCTCTCGGGGTACGAGAGCTTCCGCAGCGGCAACGGCTGGTCGCAGGTGCAGGCCGTCGAGAACGCGAACGTGAAGGCCAGCCTGAAGGCGCTCGGGATGCCGGCGAACGCGAGCACGCCGAACAACTAGGGGACGCACAGGGGGAGCGGGGCGGGGCGGCGTCAGTGCCGCCCCGCCCCGTGATCGACGGAAGGATGAGAATGAGCATGGTGGTGAACGGCTTCCTCCGGCGCGACGGCCGTCGGCTGGTCAACGACAGCGGCGAGGTCCTCCTGCGCGGCTGGGGCATCGGCAACTGGCTCCTGCCCGAGGGCTACATGTGGCGGCACGAGGAGTCGCCGCGGATGGACCGGCCCCGCCGGATCGAAGCGGTCGTCCGCGAACTGGTCGGCTCGGTGGACGCGGCGGCGTTCTGGCAGTCCTACCGCGACCGCTACTTCACGCGTGCGGACGTCCAGCGCATCAAGGCGCAGGGCTACAACTCGATCCGCCTGCCGCTGAACTGGCGTCTCTTCCTCGCCGACGAGCCGGGCATCGCCTTCCTCGACGAGGGCTTCCGCCGCGTCGAGGACGTCGCCGCATGGTGCCGCGAGGCCGACCTCTACCTCTGGCTCGACCTGCACGGCGCCCCCGGCGGTCAGACGGGTGCGAACATCGACGACTGCATCGACGACATCCCGCGTCTGTTCACCGACGCCGAGAGCTTCGAGAAGGGGCTCGCGCTCTGGGAGGAGCTCGCCCGCCGCTGGGCGGACGACCCCGTGATCGCCGGATACGACCTGCTGAACGAGCCGATCCGCCCCGTCGATCCGAGCCGGGGCTTCACCGACTGCGAGCATCTGGTGCCCGAGTTGATCCGCTTCTATGAGGAGGCGATCGTCCGGATCCGGGCGGTCGACGGCAACCACTGCGTGGCCGTCGAAGGTCACCACTGGGCGACCGACACCACCGTCTTCGACCGGCAGTACGACGAGAACTGGGTGGTGCACTTCCACCGGTACTGGGAACCGCCGACGCAGGCGATGTTCGAGGACTTCCTTGCGATCCGGGAGCGGTTCGACGTGCCGATCTGGCTCGGCGAGACCGGGGAGAACTCGAACGAGTGGTTCGCGGCCGTCGCCGGGATCTGCGAGCATCTGCAGGTCTCCTACCACTTCTGGCCCTACAAGAAGATGCAGTCGCCCTCGTGTTCGGCGAGCATCCGGATGCCGCGCGACTGGCACGAGGTCATCGCGTACTCGAAACGCGGACGCCACCCGGGCACCGCGCGGGCGAAGCGCATTCTCGACGAGCTCCTCGACAACCTGTCCCTTGAGGCCTGCGTGCTTCACGACGAGGTGGACCTCGCGATCCTCTCGGAGGCGCCCGCACCGTGAACGAGGTGTTCAACCCCGAGGGGCGCCTCTACCAGGTGCTCCTCAAGGTGTACGAGATCGTCGCGCTGCACGTCCTGTTCGTCGTGACCTCGGTGCCGCTGGTGACGATCGGTGCCGCGACGACGGCGACCTACGCCACCTGGTTCCGGATCTGGAACGGCGTCGACGACGGCAAGCTGGTGCGCACCTTCTTCCGGGAGTTCCGGAGCAACTTCCGCAAGAGCACCATCCTGTGGCTCGTGATGGCCGCGGTCGTCGCCGTCTGCGCCTGGCTCGTCTACCCCGTCGCCGTCGCGCCGGCGATCCGGGCGTTCCCGCCGCTGTCGCTCGCGGCGATCCTGCTCGTGACCGTCGCCGCGCTCGCCGCGGGCTATCTCTTCCCGCTCCTCGCGCGCTTCGAGAACAGTGTGTGGCGGACGGTGCTCAACGCGTTCGTGATCGCGATGACCAACATGGCGGCGAGCGTCGCCGTCTGCGTCATCAACTTCGGCATCCTGGTCGGCGGGTTCGTGTTCGCCGGACGGTTCGTGGTGCTCTGGCTGTTCGGCGCCGTCGGCGTCGCCTCGTTCTTGAGCAGTTGGATCCTCAACCGGGTGTTCGCCGCCTACCTTCCGGCGGAGGAGCCGTCGGCCGCTAGCTGATCGGCCGGTAGAGATCCGCCTCGAAACGGTAGGCGTCGCCGCGATAGGTGTTCACTCCGAGCAGCACAGGGGAGCCGTCGTGAGCGTAGGCGACCTCGCGGCCGATGAGCACCGGCGAGCCGACCGGGATTCCGAGCTGCGGGGCGATCTCGGTGCTCGCCCCATCGGCCTGCACCGAATAGGCGCTGCGGCGGATGCGCACCCCGCTCACCCTGTCGAGCTGGTCGTAGAGCGAGGCGTCGGCCATGTCGGTCTCGGCGAGCGCGCCGGCGATGGTCACGGGGATGACGTTGGCGTCGACGCACACCGGCGTTCCGCTCATGCCGCGCAACCGAATGAGGGAGAGCACCTGGGCGCTGGGGGCGATGCCGAGCTTCGCGGCTTCCTCGAAGGTGGCCGCGCGCACCTTCTGCTCCAGCACCATCGCGGTCGCGGTGAGCCCGCGCTGCCTGGCCATCTCGGTGAAGCTCTGCAGGACGCTCGGCGGCTCGCCCACGGTCTGCCGGGGCACGAACCAGCCGCGCTGCGCGGAGCGCGAGAGAGCGCCGTCGGCCTCCAGTCGGTCGAGCGCAGCGCGGATCGTCTCGCGGCTCACCTCGAGTTCGGCGGCGAGGGCGCGTTCGCCCGGCAGCCGGCTGCCCGGCGCGTAGAGCCCGCGGGTGAGGGCGTCGCGCAACCGGGTGTACGCCTCGTCGCTCGCCGTCCTCGCCCGCATGTCTAGAAACATACCAGTTGGGCCACTGGTTTGGTGAAATCATCCGAATTATGCGTTCCGCCAAGCAAAATCGACATTAATTGGGCCAAAACTGGACTAAGTGGTCTGCTTATCCATACGATTGGCCGAGGGGGCTACAGCTCAATCCGGACTATCCACCCGAAATCGACCGCGAGGCGGTCGTCAGAGTTCAAAGGAGACCTCTCATGGCAATACGGAAGCGCCTACTGGCCGCGGTGGCCGTGGCGGCACCGCTGGCCCTTCTGCTGAGCGCCTGTGCGCCGGGGGCGGTGTCGACACAGCCGAACAAGCAGCCGACGAGCGTGTCGAAGAACATCGCCTCCGAGGGCGACGTGACGCTCAAGATGCTCGACACCTTCCAGGGCGGCGACAGCACCTGGGTGAACGCGGTCATCAAGCAGTTCGAGGCGAAGTACCCGAACGTGAAGATCAGCCGCACGACTCAGAACTTCGATCAGGTGATGAGCACGCTGAACCTGCGCTTGGCCGACCCGAACGGCCCGGACATCGCCACGGTCAACAACGGCTGGCAGTCGGAGGGGACGCTCGCGCAGGCCGGTCTGATCTTGAACCTGGACAAGTACGCGTCGCTGTACGGCTGGAAGAGCGAGATCCCGGCCACGATGCAGCGCGAGCTGGAGTTCACTCCGGACGGCAAGCAGATGGGGTCCGGGTCGCTGTATGCCGTGCCGACGGCCCGCTCGTCGCTCATCGGCCTGTACTACGACAAGGGGATCCTCGACTCCCTGGGCCTGCCCGTTCCCCAGACCCTCGCGGACTTCGAGGCCGACTGCGCCAAGATCAAGGCCGCCGGCAAGGTGCCCATCGTCTACGGGTCCGAGGACAAGGGCCCGAACACGGCGATCCTGCTCGCCGTCCAGGACCTCTACGGCACGGCGCAGAACATCGGCGACTTCGTCTACTCGAAGAACGGCAGCAGCGGGAAGATCGCCGACACCGGAATCGTCCAGGCCGCGCAGACCGTGAAGAAATGGGCGGATGCCGGGTGGCTCACGCCCAACTACGCCGGCATCCAGTACGCCGACGCGGTGAACGCCTTCCAGAGCGGAAAGGGCGCCTTCCGGTTCGAGTACACCGGCACCTTCTCCTTCACCCCGGCGCAGCAGCAGTCGTTCGGATACGTGCAGCTGCCGCAGGTCGCCGACCCGTCGACCGTCGTCGGGACCGGATCGCCGAGCGCGAACCTGGCGATCTCCGCGAAGTCGAAGCATCCGGACGCCGCCGCTGCGTTCCTGGACTTCATCGCCGGCAAGGAGGCGGCCCAGCTCGGGGTCGACCAGGGCGACCTGCCGCTGCTGCACTCCGGTCTGAGCGTGCCGTCGAACAACCCGGAGTTCGCGACCGAGGTCGCCGGGCAGAACGCGCTCGACAAGGACAACGGCTACGTGCCGTACTTCGACTGGTCCACCCCGACCATGCTCGACACGCTGGGCACCCAGCTGCAGCTTCTGCTGGCCGGACGGGCGACCCCCGACCAGCTCGCGCAGGCCGCGCAGCAGGACTACGACAAGTTCCAGACGCAGCAGAAGAACGGCTAGCGCGTGACCTCTCGTATCGCCGTTCGGCGGCCGCTCCGGGCGGCCGCCGAACGCCCCGGAACGCGTCGACGTCGTCGGGCATCCCGATGGCTCGGCCTCTGCTACGCCCTGCCCGCACTCGTGTTCTACGGCGCCGTCGTCATCGCGCCCGTCTTCCAGAGCGTGAACTACTCGTTCTACGACTGGAACGGCGTGACGGCGGCCCGGTGGGTCGGAGTGCAGAACTATGTCAGCTTCTTCACGGACCCGGCCCTGTCCGCGGCGCTCGGGCACGTCCTCGTCCTCGTCGTGTTCTTCGCGGTGCTGCCGATCGTGCTCGGGCTGATCAGCGCTGGTCTGCTCGGGCGCGGCAGGGTGACGGGTGCCGCCGTCTATCGGTGGCTGCTGTTCCTGCCGCAGGTGCTGACCACGGTCGTCGTGGCCGTGATCTGGAAGCGCATCTACGGGCCGGACGGCCCGCTCAACGAGGCGTTGCGGGCCGTGGGGCTCGGGCATCTCGCGGTCAACTGGCTCGGTGACTTCACCTGGGCGCTGCCGGCGCTCGGCCTGATCGGAACCTGGAGCGGTCTCGGCTTCTGCATGGTGCTCTTCGTGGCCGGCGTCTCGGCCATTCCGAACGAGCTGTACGAGGCCGCGCGCATCGATGGCTGCGGCGCCGTCGCCGAGTTCTTCCACATCACGCTGCCGGGCCTGCGCGGGCAGCTCGCCGTCGCGCTGACCCTCACCATCACCAGTGCGCTGCGGGCGTTCGACCTGGTGTGGATCACGACACAGGGCGGCCCCGGCACGGCGACGACGACCCCGGCGCTCCTGCTCTATCAGAAGGCGTTCGAGAACCCCAATGTCGGTCAGGCCGCGGCGATCGGCGTGGTGATGGCGCTCATGTGCCTCGCGATCGCCCTCATCATCACGCGATCGGTGGAGGCGAAGGACTGATGATCTCCGCATTCGAGAGGCTCATGAACCACGCGGTGCTCGTGGTCATCTCCTTCATCGTCGTCTTCCCGGTCGGCTGGTTCCTGCTGACCTCGCTGAGCCCCAACACGGCCGGCACCATCGATCTCGCCCATCTGACCTGGTCCAACTTCACGACAGCGTGGCAGGCCGGGGACTTCGGGCAGGCGATGACGGCGTCCGCGGTGATCACCATCGGCGCCGTCCTGGGGCAGATGGTCACCGCGATCCTCGCCGGCTACGGCTTCAGCGTGCTCGGCGTCGCGGGCGAGAAGATCATCTTCCCTGTCATCCTCTTCGGCCTGATGATCTCCTCCGAGGTGTTCATCATCCCGCTCTACTACGAGATGCGGCAGATCGGGCTGACCGACTCCTGGCTCGGGCTGATCCTGATCCAGATCGGCATGGGCGTGCCCTTCGGGACGTTCTGGATGCGTGCGACCTTCAGGGCGGTGCCGCGTTCCCTGATCGAGGCGGCGCAGATGGACGGCGCCCGTTCGTGGCGGGTCCTGTGGGCGATCCTCTTCCCGATCGCCCGGCCGTCGGTCCTCACCCTCGCGCTGCTGTCGTTCATGTGGACGTGGAACGACTACTTCCTGTCCCTCGTCTTCATCTCCGACCCCGCCAAGCAGCCGGCGACCCTCGCCCTCGGCGTGTTCCAGGGGCTGCATGTCTCCCAGGTGAACCTCCTGGCGGCCGGGTCGCTCATCGTCGCACTGCCTGTGCTGCTGCTCTACGTCTTCTTCCAGCGGCACTTCATCCAGGGCGTGATCAACGGAGCGCTGCGCGAGTGAGCATCCGGCCAGAGCAGGTCCACTCCCGGCGTGCCCACCGGACTCATCGCGCCATGACGTTCTGTGCGCGCGAACTCAAGACGAAAGGGGCGGAGTCGTGCAATTGACCCCCCAAGTCCTTGACGATGCCGCAGCGATCGGCGAGGCCGTCGCCGACCTGATCGTGGATCGGCTGGTCGCGAAGGGCACGGACCCGTTCCTGCTCGGCTGTCCGAGCGGGCGCACGGCGGTGCCGGTCTATGCGGCGCTCGCACGCCGCGCCCGTGCCGGGCAGGACCTCTCGAGACTGGTCGTCGTGATGATGGACGACTACCTCATCCCGAACGATCACGGCGGCTACCGCATCGTCGATCAGAACGCCTCGTATTCCTGTCTGCGCTTCGCGCGGGAGGAGATCCTGCGCCCCATCGCGGACGCCGGCCGGGCGGCCGGCACCACGCCGCCGCAGGAGATCTGGACAGCGGACCCGGAGACGCCCGCACACTTCGACACGCGCATCGAGGCCGCCGGCGGCATCGACCTCTTCCTTCTCGCGTCGGGCGACAGCGACGGGCACATCGCGTTCAACCAGCCCGGCACCGATCGCGGCGCCCGCACCCACCTCGTCGAGCTCGGCGAGGCGACCCGGCGGGACAACATGGGCACGTTCCCGGAGTTCACGCGCTTGGACATGGTTCCGCGCCACGGGGTCACCGTCGGCGTCGACACGATCGCGCGGCTGTCCGCGTCGGCCGTGATGATCCTGACCGGGGCGCACAAGCAGAAGGCGTTCGCGCGGATCACCGCGGCGCGCGCGTACGAGCCGGACTGGCCCGCCACGATCGTCACCGAGTGCCAGGACGCCTCGATCCTGGCGGATGCGTGCGCCGCCGGCATCCCCGCGAGAGCATAGGAATCCTCGATGCCAGTTCGCTGCGACAGCCGGAAGGCCATGGAATGGGCGTGAGTCCGAAGTATGTGATCGGGGTCGACATCGGCGGGACCAAGACCCGGATCGTCACCGCTCCGGCCGATGACGCCGACGGTGCCGCACTCGAGGATCTGACGGTCGCGAGCTCCGCCTGGCGCGGCGGGCTCGGCGACCCCCGGTCGGATGCGATCGGTCTCCACCGTCTCATCGTCGACCGGCTCGGGCCGTCGGCGCTCGCCGCGGCGCTCGCGGTCGGCGCGCACGGCTGCGAGAACACCCGGCAGTGCCGTGAGCTCGAGGACGCCCTCCGCACCCGCTTCAGCGGACCGGTCATCGTGGTCAACGACTCGGAGCTGATGGCCCCGGCCATGGGGATTCCCGAGGGGATCGGCCTCGTCGTCGGAACCGGGTCGATCGCGACGGCCCGCTCCGCGGAGGGCGAGCTGCTCACCGCCGGCGGATGGGGCTGGCTCCTCGGCGACGAGGGAAGCGCGCCCGCGCTGGTCCGAGAGGCCACTCGCGCGGTCCTGGCGGCCCTCGACCGCGGCGAACCCCTCGACCGGCTCGGTCGGCGTCTCATGGCGGCCTTCGGGGTGCAGGATGCCGCCGGGCTCGCGCTGGCCGTGACCGACGGCGCAGCGGCGACGGCATGGGGCGATCACGCGCCCGAGGTGTTCGCGGCCGCCGACGAAGGGTCCTCCACGGCCCAGGAGGTGATCCGCCAGGCCGGGGTGCAGCTCGCTCTGCTGGTCCAGCGGATCCGACAGCGCGGCGTCCCGTGGGACACGGTCGTGGCGGGCGGCGCGGTCATCGAGCGGCAGCCGCGACTGCAGGCCGCCCTGTACGACGCGGTGGAGAGCGCCACCCCGTCGATCCGGCTGCGGATCCTGTCGCAGCCGCCCGTCGTCGGGGCCGTCGCCCTTGCGCGTCGCAGTGCGGCGCGATCTGAGAACACGTAAGCAGAATGGAGAAGGCGCACACATGAAGGTCACACTGATCGGCGCCGGCAGCCGAGAGTTCGCCGGAAAGATCCTCCGGGATCTGCTCTTGAGCAAGCCGATCGCCGACAAGGGACTGGCGATCACGCTGATGGACATCGCCGCCGGGCCCCTGGGCGAGATGGAGACGTACGCGCGCGGGCTCATCGCCCGCCTCGGCCACGACGCGAGCGTCGAGGCGACCACCGATCTCGATGCCGCGGTCGCCGGGGCCGACTTCGTGGTCACCGCGATCGAGGTGGACCGCTATCACTACTGGTCGCAGGACTTCACGGTGCCGCGCAAGCACGGGTTCCGCCAGGTGTACGGCGAGAACGGCGGCCCCGGCGGCCTCTTCCACGCCCTGCGCCAGTTCGGCCCGTTGCTCGAGATCGCCCGCGCGATCGAGCAGCACGCGCCGGATGCCCTGTTCCTCAACTTCTCGAACCCCGAGCACAAGGTCTGCGAGGCCATCTCGCGGCTGACGAACGTGAAGGTGGTCGGGTTGTGCCACGGCTACTTCATGGGCGTGCGGCAGATCTCCGAGTTCCTCGGCGTCCCGCGCGAGCAGCTGGAGCTGCCCGCGGCCGGCATCAACCACTTCACCTGGTTCCAGGCGATCCGCGATCGCGAGACGGGCGAGGACCTCTACCCGCGCCTGCGCGAGCTCGAGCGCACCGCGAACTGGGTCTCCGAGTGGCACGAGATCGCGCTGTCGCGCATCCTGTTCCGCCGCTTCGGACTGTGGCCGTCGCCGAGCGCGAACCACCTGGGCGAGTACATCTCGTGGGCTGAGGACTACGTGGTGCCCCAGCTGCAGTACTTCCACGACCCGGCCGAGGGTTCGCCGTGGCGCGAGGGCGCTCCGACGCCCGAGTGGTTCTATCACGTGGGTCTCGCCGACACGCAGCGCCCGCTGCACGCCGCTCAGCACGACGGCCCGGTCGGCGTCCCGCTCGAGGAACAGGCGATCGAGGCATCCGAGGAACTGGCGATCCCGATCATCGAGTGGGTCGCCTGCGGCGTGGAGCGCGCCCTGCCCGCCGTGAACATCCCCAACCGCGGCGCGATCCCGGGCCTGCCCGACGAGATGGTCGTGGAGGTCCCGGCGGTCGTGCGCGACGGCGAGCTGGTGCCCGTGCCGATGGAGCCGCTGCCCGAAGGCATCCTGGCGATGGTCCAGAGGCAGGGCTCCATCCACAAGCTGCTGGTCGAGGCGTACGCCGAGCGATCGAAGCAGAAGCTGCTCCAGGCGATCCTGCTCGACCCGGTCGTCGACTCGCACAACCGCGCCGTCGCGATGCTGGACGAGTTCCTCGACCTCCAGCGCGACGTGCTTCCGTCGCTGGCCTGACCCGCAGGAAGGGAGGAGAAGTGTCAGCTCGACCCGTCGACGTCGACTCCGTCCTCGCCGCCCTCACCCTCGAGGAGAAGGCGTCGTTGCTCTCGGGCGTCGACGACTGGTTCACCCAGCCGATCGACCGCCCGGGCCTGCCGGCGCCGGTGCCGTCGATCGAAGTGGGCGACGGACCGCACGGGCTCCGGAAGGAGACCGGGGTCGACATGGTGTGGGTGCCGGCGACCGGGTTCCCCACGGCATCCGCCATGGGGGCCTCATGGGATCGCGAGCTGATGCGCCGGGTCGCGCTCGCCATCGGCGAGGAGGCGCGCGCCGAGGGGGTGCAGGTCGTGCTCGGGCCGGGGGTCAACATGAAGCGCTCGCCGCTGTGCGGCCGCAACTTCGAGTACTTCTCCGAGGACCCGATGCACGCGGGCGAGCTGGGGGCGGCGTATGTGCAGGGGCTGCAGTCCGCCGGGGTCGGGGCCTCGCTGAAGCACTTCGCAGCGAACAACCAGGAGATCGAGCGGACGCGGATCTCGGTCGAGGCGGACGAGCGCACGCTGCGCGAGATCTACCTGGCCGCGTTCGAGCGCGTCGTCCGGCTCGCCGACCCGTGGACGGTCATGTGCTCGTACAACCGCCTGCGCGGGGTGCACGCCTCGCAGAACCGGTGGCTGCTCACCGAGGTGCTGCGTGACGAGTGGGGCTACACGGGGGCCGTGGTGTCCGACTGGGATGCCGTGCACGATCGTGTCGCGGCGCTGCAGGCCGGCCTGGACCTCGAGATGCCGGGCACGCAGGGGCGCACGGACGCCGAGGTCGTCGCGGCCGTCCGCGCGGGCGAGATCGACGAATCGGCGGTCGACGCGGCCGCTCGGAGGGTGCTGGAGCTGGTCGCGCGCGCCTATCCCGGGCCCGAGCTCGTCGACGGCCCCGTGATGGCGCTCGGGCACGTCGCAGGCCGGAGCCTCACGGCGGAGCAGCTCGGGCTGCTCCGCGCCGAGGACCACCACGCGCTCGCCCGGGAGGCCGCCGCCGGCTGTCTCGTGCTGCTGCGCAACGAGCCGGCCCCCGGCAGCGCGGCGCCCGTCCTCCCGCTCGCCGAGCAGGAGTCGGGCCCGATCGCCGTCATCGGCGCGTATGCGCGGCATCCGCGGATCCAGGGCGGCGGGTCCTCCGGCGTCGAGCCGACCAGGATCGACATCCCCCTGGACCGCATCCGCGAGATCGCCGGAGCCGAGGTCGTCTACGCCCCCGGCTATGTGCACGCGCCGCAGAACGCGTACCAGGACGACAGCCTCGCGGTCCTCGCGGCGCACGGGCTCACCCCGGGCGACGGGCCGCTTCCCGTCGGGCGCCGGGCGGCGACGCTCGTCCGCGAGCTGCAACTCGCCGAGCTCGTGCAGCTCGCCGGCGTCGGGCCCCTCTCCGCCACGGCACAGGGGCTTCTCGACGAGGCGGAGGCCGCCGCCGCGCAGGCGCGGTCCATCATCGCCTTCGTCGGGCTGCCGCTCACCTCCGAGCAGGAGGCGAAGGACCGCAGCGGCCTCGCGCTGCCGGCGGACCAGGCCGCGCTGATCTCGCGGCTGGCGGACCTGCGCGACCGCACCGGGGCGTCCCTCGTCGTCGTCCTGTCCAGCGGCTCCCCGGTGACCATGGACCCCTGGCACGACCGCGTCGATGCGATCGTCGAGACCGGACTCGCCGGGCAGGGCATGGGTGCGGCGATCGCCGACATCCTCTTCGGCAGATCGAACCCCAGCGGCAAGCTCGCCGAGACGTTCCCGCTCGCGGTCGGGGACACCCCCGGCTTCCCGAACTGGACCGGCGAACGCGGCACGGTGCTCTACGGCGAGGGGGTCTTCATCGGCTACCGCTGGTACGACGCCCGCCGCCGAGCCGTGCGCTACCCGTTCGGGCACGGGCTGTCCTACACGAGCTTCGCGTACGAGGACCTGTGGCTCGAGGTCGTCGACGCGGAGGCCGGTCGGGTGCGCGCGTCGTGCGTGATCACCAATGACGGGGCGCGCGGCGGAAGCGAGGTGGTGCAGCTCTATGTCGGCGATCCGGATGCCGAGGTGCATCGGCCGCTGCGTGAGCTGCGCGGCTTCGAGAAGGTCGACCTGGCCCCGGGCCGATCCGCTCGGGTGGTCTTCGAGCTGCAGAGCCGCGACTTCGCCTACTGGGACGGCGCGGCTCGTCGCGGCGACGGCCGCACCGGAGTGTGGCGACGAGAGGGCGGTGAGTTCCGCATCGAGATCGGCGCGTCCTCGCGCGACATCCGGCTGGCCGCCACGCTGCAGCTGCCCGATGATCCGGACGCCCCGCCCCTCATCCCCGACGCGAAGCTGCTGGAATCCGTCGGTTCCCGATTCGTCGACGGCCACAGGGGGTGAGCGCGACCGGGATCACCGTCGCCGTCGTCGGGTTGGGCTTCGGGCAGGATTTCGTCCCGCTGTATCTCCGGCATCCGCAGGTCGCGGGCGTGGTCCTCGTGGAGCCGGACGAGGAGCGGCGGCGGGAGGCGGCGGCCCGCTTCGGACTCGACGCCGGCTATTCCGGGCTCGATGACGCGCTCGGCGATCCGAAGGTGGACGCCGTGCACATCCTCGCGCCGGTGTTCCTCCACGCCGACATGGTCGTGGCCGCGTTGGAGGCGGGCAAGCACGTCGCCTGCGCCGTGCCGATGGCCACGACGCTCGACGACATCGACCGGATCATCGCCGCGGCCGAGCGGTCGGGGCTGACCTACATGATGATGGAGACCGCCGTGTTCGCGCGCGAGTACTTCGCGGTGCGCGACATGCATTCCGCCGGCGAGCTCGGCGCGCTCACCCTGTATCGGGGCTTCCACGTCCAGAACCTCGACGGCTACCCGCCGTACTGGCAGGGCTTCCCGCCCATGCACTACGTGACCCACGCGCTCGCGCCGATCCTCGCGCTGCTGGGGACGTCGGTGCTCAGCGTGAGCTGTCGCGGGGCGGGCCGGCTGACGGCCGAACGCAGGGCGGGCGGCTTCGAGAACCCCTTCCCTGCCGAGGTCGGCCTGTTCGCCCTCCGTGACAGCGACGTCGTGGCCGACGTGACCATGTCGTTCTTCCAGACGGCCCGGTCGGCGATCGAGGGCTTCTCGCTGTACGGCGAGAGACGCGGCGTCGAGTGGGCGCCCGCCTACGGCGGCCCGCTCACGGTCTATGACATGTCGGGCCCGGAACGAGGCGAGCGCGGGAATCGGGTGGATGTCGCGCAGCTCCATCCCGCCGGCCGGACCGAGACGCTGCCGGAGTCTCTGCGCCCCTTCGTCCAGCCCACCCGGGCGCGCTTCTCGGCGACCGGCGACCCCGTTCGAGTCGAGGCGTACCACGGCGGGTCCCATCCGCACCTGGTCCATGAGTTCGTCTCCGCCGTGATCGAGCGTCGTCCGTCGGTGATCGGCCCGCGCGAGGCCGCGACGTGGACCGCCCCGGGCATCTGCGCCCACCTCTCGGCACTGCGCGGCGGGGCGGCTGTTCCCGTGCCGCAGTACCTCGCTGTTCGGGAGCCGGATCCGCTGTGCGGGAACCGGAGCCGGCTCCCGCACAGCGGATCCGGCTCCCGGGGGCGCACGCCCTAGGCTGAGATCACCCGACCGCCCGAGCCCGAGGACCCCATCGATGCCGTCGCTCGAAGACAAGATCCGTCTGCTGACCGGTGAGACGTCGTTCACGACGCACGCGGTCGACTCCCTCGGCGTCGAGGCGATGGCGCTCAGCGACGGGCCCATCGGCATCCGCGGCATCGCCGAGCCCGCACCGGTCGCCGCACAGCTGCCGGCCCCGTCGGCCGTCGCCGCCACGTGGGACCCCGAGCTCGTCGCCCGCCTGGGGCGCCTGATCGGGCGCGAGGCGCGGCGCCTCGGCATCGACGTCGTGCTCGCGCCCGTCGTGAACCTGCAGCGCACGCCGGTCGGCGGTCGCCACTTCGAGGCCTTCAGCGAGGACCCGGTGCTCACCGCCGACACCATGGTCGCCTTCGTCGCGGCCGTGCAGGCCGAGGGCGTCGGGGTGTGCGTCAAGCACTTCGTCGGCAACGAGTCCGAGACCGAGCGCACGGAGTACATCGCGCGCATCCCCGAGCAGGCGCTGCGCGAGGTCTACCTCGCGCCCTTCGAGGCCGCGGTGACGCGGGCGGGCGTGTGGTCGATCATGGCGGCGTACAACAAGGTGGATGCCGGCGGCGAGACCTCCCAGGCCACCGATCACTCGTTCTTGCTGGGCCATGTGCTGAAAGGCGAGTGGGGCTTCGACGGCGTCGTCGTCTCCGACTGGCTCGCGACGAAGACCACGGTCGAGTCGGCCCTCGGCGGCCTCGACCTCGTCATGCCCGGCCCCGGCGGCCCGTGGGAGCAGCGGCTGACGGATGCCGTGAACGCCGGCCTCGTGCCCGAGTCGGTCATCGACGACAAGGTCGCGCGCCTCCGGCTCCTGGCCGAGCGCGTCGGCAAGGCGACGGGGCCCTCGGTCTCCATTCGGTCGCAGGCTCCCTCAGTCGACCAGCGGGACACAGAGCCCCCCGCCGGTCGACTGAGCGCAGACCCCGCCGGTCGACTGAGCGCAGCGAATGGAGACCACGGGGACGCCGAAGACGCGGCGACCCTGCTGCGCGAAGCCGTGGCCCGGGCATCCGTCGTGCTCCGCAACGAGGGCGCGACGCTGCCGCTCGACCCCGCGGGCGTCGCGAAGATCGCGCTCATCGGCCCGAACGCTCTCGAGCCGTTCGTGCAAGGCGGCGGCAGCGCGTTCGTCAACGCCGAGTACCTCGTCACGCCGGAAGACGGCCTGCGCGAGGCGTTCCCGGACGCCGAGGTCGCGGTGCGGCGCGGGGCGTCCGGCCGCCGCTTCGCGCCGCTCATCGACCCGGCTCTGGTCACCACCCCGGCCGGCGAGCCGGGTTACGAGCTCGTGCTGCTGGGGGCCGACGGCGAGGCGATCGGCGAACCGGTCGTGGTCGACGCCGCCGAGGGCTGGAACCGCGGCATCGTCGAGGGCGCCGAGCGGGCCCGGGTGACGGCGCTCGTGACGCTCGACACCCCGGGCGCGCACCGCGTCGAGGTGGGGCTCTCGGGCATCCACACGGCCCGGTTCGACGGCGAGCTCGTGAGCGAGTCGAGCGAGTTCGCCGATGCGAACGTCATCCTCAACTCGTCCGCGAACCACCCCGACGGGCCGAGCCGTGTCGTGACGGTCGCCGAGGGCGAGACCGCGGTCGTCGAGATCGTCGTCGAGGCGCAGGTGGTGGATGCCGGCGCCTACAGCCGCTTCGTCCGGTTCGAGCTGCGCCACGGCCTCGACGCCGGCGACCCCGAGACGGAGCTCGCCGAGGCGGTCGCCGCGGCATCCGCCGCCGACGTCGCGATCGTCGTAGTGGGCACGAACGAAGAGGTCGAGTCCGAGGGCTGGGACCGCCGGAGCCTCGCGCTGCCCGGCCGGCAGGACGAGCTGGTGCGGCGCGTCGCCGCGGCGAACCCGAAGACGGTCGTCGTCGTGAACGCGGGCGCGCCCGTCATCCTGCCCTGGCTCGACGAGGTCGCCGCGGTGCTGTGGTGGTGGCTGCCCGGGCAGGAGGCGGGGCACGGCCTCGCCGACGCGCTGACGGGTGCGACCGAGCCG
This sequence comes from Microbacteriaceae bacterium, assembly GCA_009780695.1. GTDB lineage: Bacteria > Actinomycetota > Actinomycetes > Actinomycetales > Microbacteriaceae > Gryllotalpicola. The sequence continues at coordinate 45,937 of WQZN01000001.1, read as the reverse complement.
AGCGGCCGCCTGCCGTGGACGCTGCCCGCGACCGAGGCTGACGTGCCCGTGCCGGACGCGGTGCCGGTCGACGGCGTCGTCGCCTACGACGAGGGCGTGCACGTCGGCTACCGCGGCTGGGAGAAGCTGGGCCGCACGCCGGCGCGCCCCTTCGGCTACGGCCTGGGCTACACGCGCTGGCTGCTCGGCGAGCCGATCGCGGCCGAGGAATGGACCCAGCAGGACACCCTGCCGGTCACCGTCGCGATCACCAACGACGGCGAGCGGGATGCCCGCGGCCTGGTGCAGTTCTACCTGTCCGGCCCGCGCGACGAGGACGGCGCGTTCGACCGCCCGGCGCGCTGGTTCGCGGCTGCGGCCGCGGCCGAGGTGCGGGCCGGCCGCGTCGCCGCCGTCACCGTGCGCCTGCCGCGCCGCGCCTTCCAGGTGTGGAGCACCGAGGCGCGGGCCTGGGTGCTGCCGACGGGCACCTATACGATCCGCGCGGCCTTCGACGCCCGCCACGAGGGCACGACGGTCTCGATCACGCTCTAGCGGGCGAACGCCGCCTGCGACGCGCGCTCGAGCCCCTCGATGGCGGCGCGCACGGCATCCTGCTGCTCCCTGGGGAGCGTCTCGAGGAGCGCCGCGAGCCGCTCCGCGCGCTCGAAGCGCGCACGACGCAGCACGTCGACGCCGGCGGGCGTCGGCACGACGAAGAACGAGCGCCCGTCGCTCGGGTCGGGGCGGCGGGTGATGAGACCCTTCGCCTCGAGGTCGGCGACGAGGCGCGTCATCGTGGGCGCGGCGACGGCCTCGACGCGGGCGAGGTCGCCCGGGCGGATCTCGCCGACCCGCACGACCGTGCCGAGCGCCGACACCAGGCCGTGGCTGAGACCGTCGCGAGTCGGGCGGATGCGGCGGTTGATCCGCCCGATCGCGACGGCGAGCCGGGTGGCGAGGTCGCTGTCCTCAGGGGCCGGCAGCGCGGTGGCCGCGGGGGATTCCGTGGTGGACATCGACTCCGCCTTCGATCAGGAGGCCTGCTCCGCGGGTTCGCGGGCTTCGAGCGATTCTCCCACCTGGGCGTTATGAACCTCGTGGACGTAGTGCTTGCCGCGAATCAGCGAGGCGAACGCCGCGACCACCGACATGGCCGCCGCCGCGATGAACACGACGACCAGGCCGTCGTGGAAGGCGCCCGAGATGAGGTGCGGGAAGAACTCGTTGCCGACCAGCGTCTTCTGTGCGGCATCCGGCAGCGACGACAGGATGTTGAGGCCGCCCTTGCCGAGCAGCGTGTCCATCGGGTTGTAGCCGAGGAACGCCGCGAACACGCTCGACACCGGGGGCAGGTGCGAGATCTGGGTCGCGACCTGGGCCGGCACGCTGTTGGCGGTGAGGCCCGAGAACAGCGCCTTCGGCAGCGAGCTCGAGAGGCCCGCGATGAGCAGCGAGAAGAAGATGCCCATCGAGAGGCTGGTGCCCGAGTTCTGCACGGTGCCGGCCATGCCCGAAGCGGCGCCGCGCATGTCGGCGGGCACCGAGTTCATGATCGCCGCGCGGTTCGGCGCCGCGAACATGCCCGAGCCGATGCCGTTGAAGAAGGTCAGCAGCGCGAACTGCCAGTAGGTGAAGTCGATCGGCAGCACGATCAGCAGCACGAACGTCGCGGCGACGACCAGCAGGCCGGTGGTCGCGAACAGGCGCGGCCCGACGCGGTCGGAGATCGTGCCGGAGAGCGGGCCGGAGATGAGGAAGCCGATCGTGATCGGCAGCATCGCGAAGCCGGCCATCAGCGGCGTCTGGTCGTAGGGCACGCCGTGCAGGGGCAGCCAGATGCCCTGCAGCCAGATGATCAGCATGAACTGCATGCCGCCGCGGCCGATGGACGACAGCAGGCCGGCGAGCATCGCCATGGCGAAGGCCCGCACCTTGAACAGGCGCATCTCGAACATCGGCGACTTCTGCGCGAGCTCGACGAAGATGAAGATCACGAGCACCACGCCGCCGCCGATCAGGCCGGCGAGCACCCAGGGGTTGGTCCACCCCTCGGTGGAGTCGCCGTAGGGCTGGATGCCGTAGGTGATGGCGGTGAGCAGCGAGGCGAGGCCGATGGCGAAGAGCGCGTTGCCCCACCAGTCCATGCGGCCGGTCGCGGTGGCGCCCACCTCGTGCAGCGAGAGGTACGACCAGATCGTGCCGATGATGCCGACGGGCACCGAGACGAGGAACACCCACTCGACGTCCAGGGTGCCGACATGCCAGCTGAGGTTGGCGAGCAGACCGCCGATGAGCAGGCCGATGAAGGAGCCCGCGATGGCGGCGACCTGGTTGATGCCGAGGGCCATGCCGCGGCGGTTGGAGGGGAAGGCGTCGGTGATGATCGCCGTCGAGTTGCTGAACAGCATGGCGCCGCCGATGCCCTGCACGAAGCGCCAGACGATCAGCCACATCGCACCGTGGCCGCCCGAGAGCGGGTTGAACGCGAGCGCGACCGAGCCGATGGTGAAGACCACGAACCCGAGGTTGTAGATGCGCACGCGGCCGAACATGTCGCCGAGGCGCCCGAAGGTCACCACGAGCACGGCGGTGACGAGCAGGTAGCCCATCAGGATCCACAGCAGGTAGCTGACGTTCGCCGGGTCGAGCGGGTTGATGTCGATGCCCTTGAAGATCGCGGGCAGCGAGATGATCACGATCGACGAGTTGATGGTCGCCATCAGGATGCCGAGCGTGGTGTTGCTCAAGGCGACCCATTTGTAGCGCGGGTGGTCTTTGCTGAAAAGGGTGTTGGACACGGAGACTCTCTGGCCGAGGAAGTTAGTTGCGTTGTGCTAACTAACTATAGCTCGGCTTCGCAACCCTGACGGCCCCGTACGGGTGAACCGCACGGGGCCGTCCGGTGCACGGTCCTACTCGGGGCGCCGCCGCCGTGAGAGGACGAGGACGATCACGACCGCCACCACCGCGAGCAGCACCACGCCGGCCGCCGTCGCGAGGATGCCGATGACCGCGGGGCTCACGGCCGCCGCCGCCGTCGGGCCGTTCGTCGCGGAGGGCGCGCTGACGGTGGTGCCGCACTTCGCGATCGGGCCGGATGCCCCGGCGCCCGCCTTCGGCCCGGAATAGGTGAACTGGATCGAGTTCGAGACGGGGTGCCCGTCGGCCGAGACGATCTGCCAGGTGATGCGGTACGCACCGGGGGCGCCGAGCGCCACGGGCACCGTGACGGTGCGACCGGCGACGGCGGCGCACCCGGTCTCGAAGTGGTGGCCCGAGGCATCCGTCACCTGCACGAGCGCCCCGTGCCCGCCGTCGTCGATCACGATGTCGTCGAAGGTGAGCGCGACCGAGGGCAGGGCCGTGGTCACGGTCGCGTTCGCCGCCGGGGTGCTCGAGACGAGGTAGTCGTGCGCGCTCGCCGCGGCGGCCGGCGCGAGTGCGAGCAGCGCGGCCGCGGCGAGCCCGGCGAGGGTTGCCGCGACCCTCGCGCCGACCCCCTTCGCGCCGGTCCCCTTCGCGCCGGTCCCCTTCGCGCCGGTCCCCTTCGCGCCGGTCCCCTTCGCGCGGCGTCGCGTAGTGCGGGAATCGGTGCTGGATTCCGACGTTTCGCGACGCCGCGTGGGGGCCGCCTGGGCGATCATGCTGCGCCTCGGCGCGAGCGGGTGAGCGCGACGACCGCGATCACGACGCCCGCGGCGCCGATGACGAGGCCGGCGAGGCCGACGATCAGGGCGACGGTGGTCAGACCCGAATCGGGCGCAGGGGCCGCGGCGCCGTCGGCCGGCGGCGCGTCGTTGATGTAGAGGACAGGCGCCGGGTGCGCGGGCTCGGTGCCGTTCGCGGGCGTCGACTGATCCCAGTGCACGACCGAGCCGTCGGAGTACGTCTGGGTCACGGGCAGCTCGATCTTCCCGGTGTCGGGGATCAGGCCGAGGGCGACGGTGAAGATCTGGAACTGCCCGGGGGCGATGCCGCCGTCGGTCGCCGTGAAGGTCACGGAGGTCGGCGCCTCGGTCATCGTGGTCCCGTCGATCTTGACGGGCTTGGGCAGCGTCGAGGTGGTGACCTTCGCCGTCCAGCCCGGGACCGGCTCGTAGCTGACCGCGGTGAACGGGGTCGAGGTCGGCAGCTGCACGGTCACGCCGACGGTGCTCGCCGTCGCCGACTCGGTCGGCACGCGGAAGCCGAAGTAGGCGTCGTCGTCGCCCGCGGTCGCGGTGTCGGGCGCGACGTGGACGTGGGCGCTCGCGGCGAGGGGCGCCGCCAGCGCGAGCGCGCCGCCGATCGCCAGCGCGGCGAGCGCGCGCAGGGTGAAGCGTTTGTTCATTTGTGTGGATGTCTTCCTGGTCGGGTTCGCTGATGGCTACGGAGCGAACCGGACAGGTGGACCGCGATGCCGCCACGCGCCCGACAGCAGGCGCACGGGCGTCGCACGACGGCGCGATGCGCGGGCGACGGGGCGTCGCACCTCGCCCGCAGCGGGCACGAGGAGGGCGAGGACGCGGACCAGGAAACGGGCGGCGAGCGCGATCAGGCGGCCAACGGTGCGCTCGCCGTGGCGGATGACGGCGATGGTGAGCGCGGCGGCGACGGCGTGCCCCGCCCACATCGCGGCGATCGAGAACCCGCCGGCGGAGGCCGCGGCGGCGGAGCCGACGGAGGTCACGCGGAGCCCCGCGCCCGGCATCCCCGCCATCTCCGCATCGCCGGTGAAGGTCGCACCACGGGCCTGACCGAGCGAGAACAGGGCGTGCAGCAGGAACTGGCTGAGCGACACGGACAGGGCGAGCCGCCAGCCGCTCGTGCGCCGGCCGGCGAGGAGCACGCACGCGGGCGCCGCCAAGACGATGCTGACCGCGACGGCGAGCGGGGTCGGCGCCGCGCCGCCTGCCGCGATGTGGAACCAGGCGGCGATGAACACGGCGAGGCCCGCTGCGCCGGTGCCGCGGAGCGCTCGTCGCTGCCGCTCGCTCATACGGTCACCTTATTCCGCCGCCGCGCGACATCGCCGCTCGCGCGTGGAACGTGCACGGCGCGACTCAGGCCCGTCGCCTCAGCACGGCGACGACCGCGATCACGACGCCCGTGGCGCCGAGGACGAGGCCGGCCAAGCCGACGACGAGGGCCGCTGTGACGAGGCCGGAATCGGCGGGCGACGAGGCCGTGGGGGCCGCGGATGCCCCGGGCGGGGCGTCCTTCACATACAGGGTCGGAGCGGGGTGCTCGGGCTCGGCGCCCGAGGCCGGGGTCGGCTGGTCCCACTTCACGACCGTGCCGTCGGAATAGGACTGGGTCACGGGCAGCTCGATCTTGCCGACATCGGGCACGACGCCGAGCGCGAGCGTGAAGGTCTGGAACTGCCCGGGCGCGATGCCGCCGTCGGTCGCCGTGAAGGTGACCGACACCGGGGCCGTGGTGACCTGGGTGCCCCCGATCGTGACGGGCTTCGGCAGCGTCGAGGTGGTGACCTTGGCCGTCCACCCCGGGACCGGCTCGTAGCTGACCGCGGTGAAGGGCGTGCTCGTCGGCAGTTGGACCGTCACGCCGATCGTGCTCGCGGTCGCCGACTCGGTCGGAACGCGGAAGTCGAAGGTCGCGTCGTCGACGCCCGCCGTCGCGGTGTCGGGCACGATGCGCACGTGCGCGCTGGCGGCGAGCGGCGCGGCGAGGGCCAGCGCGACACCGGCGATGAGCGCGGCGACAGTGCGGATCGTGAACCGCTTCTTCATGTCCTGTGCTCCTTGTCGCGCGCACCCCGTCTGCGCCCCGATCCACGATTCCACAGGGCACATAACGGTCCCCTGAGTGTCGGGGGCGCCCGTTACTGTGGGGCGCATGGCCGAGACCCCGTTGGAAGTGCTGCACCGCGTCTTCGGCTACTCCGAGTTCCGGGGCGACCAGGCGGCGATCATCGACCGGCTCGTCTCGGGCGGCGACGCCGTCGTGCTCATGCCGACCGGCGGCGGCAAGTCGTTGACCTATCAGATCCCGTCGCTGCTGCGCGAGGGCGCCGGTGTCGTGATCTCGCCGCTCATCGCCTTGATGCAGGACCAGGTGGACGCCCTGCGTGCGGTCGGCGTGCGGGCCGCGTTCCTCAACTCGACGCAGTCGCTCGACGAGCGCCGCGCTGTCGAAGAGGCCTTCGCGGCCGGGGCTCTCGACCTGCTCTACGTCGCGCCCGAGGGCCTCGCGACGCCCCGTGTGCAGGAACTGCTGCGGCGCGGCACGATCGCGCTCTTCGCGATCGACGAGGCGCACTGCGTGAGCCAGTGGGGCCACGACTTCCGCCCCGACTACCTGTGGCTCTCGAACCTCGCCGAGCTCTGGCCTGACGTCCCGCGCATCGCCCTCACCGCGACCGCCACCGAGGCGACCCACCGCGAGCTCACCGAGCGCCTCGGCCTCGGGCGTGCGCAGCACTTCGTCTCGAGCTTCGACCGGCCGAACATCCAGTACCGCATCGTCCCGAAAGACGAGGTGCGCCAGCAGCTGCTCGCCTTCATCCGCGAGCAGCAGGAGCTGTCGGTCGACGCGGCGGGCGTTCCGGCCCCGGCCGCGGGCATCGTCTACGCCCTGAGCCGCGCCACCGTCGAGAAGACGGCCGAGTTCCTGCGCTCGAAGGGGGTGGCGGCGTTGCCGTACCACGCGGGCCTCGAGGCATCCGTGCGCGCGCAGACCCAGGCGCGCTTCCTGCGCGAAGACGGCATCGTGATCGTCGCGACCATCGCGTTCGGCATGGGCATCGACAAGCCCGACGTGCGCTTCGTCGCGCACGTCGACCTGCCGAAGTCGGTCGAGGGCTACTACCAGGAGACGGGGCGTGCGGGGCGCGACGGCGCGGCATCCGTCACGTGGCTGGCCTATGGCTTGGCGGATGTCGTGCAGCAGCGCCAGCTGATCGACAAGTCCCCGGGCGACCGCGCGTTCAAGCAGCGCATGGGGCAGCACCTCGACGCGATGCTCGCGCTGTGCGAGACCGTCGCCTGCCGCCGGGTGAATCTGCTGTCGTACTTCGGCCAGGCATCCGAGCCGTGCGGCAACTGCGACACGTGCCTCGCGCCGCCCGTCACGTTCGACGGAACGGTGCCCGCGCAGAAGCTGCTCTCGACGGTCGTGCGGCTCAAGCGCGAGCGCAACCAGCAGTTCGGGGCGGGGCACCTGATCGACATCCTGCAGGGCAAGAAGACGCCGCGCGTCGAGCAGTACGGTCACGACGGCCTCGCGACGTGGGCCATCGGCGCCGATCTGAACCAGGCGCAGTGGCGCGGCGTCGTGCGGCAGCTGCTCGCACTCGGCCTGCTGGCGGTGAGCCCCGACGGCTACGGCACGCTGCTGCTGACGGATGCCTCGGCCGAGGTGCTGCGCGGCGAGCGGCGCGTCGAGCTCCGGCAGGACGTGCACGAGACCGCCGGCCGGGCATCCACCCGCTCCGCCCGCGTCAGCGTGGCCCAGGCCGACCTGCCGGAAGAGGCTCGCGGCCTGTTCGAGGCGCTGCGCGCGTGGCGCGCCCAGACCGCGCGCGAGCAGTCGGTGCCGGCCTATGTGGTGTTCGGCGATGCGACCCTGCGCGCCGTCGCCTCGACGCGGCCCGCCCGGCTCGAGCAGCTCGAGGGCATCACGGGCATCGGCGCGAAGAAGCTCGATCAGTACGGCGCCGCCCTGCTCGAGGTCGTCGCCGCGACGGACTGATCGCGGCAGCCTGATCGCGGCCGCCCGCCTGCAACCCGCAACCTATGCGGGTGCGCCCACCTGCCCTATGTGGATGTGCCCACCTGTCGCGGATGTGCCCGGACGTCCGGGCACATCCGCGACAGGTGGGCACACCGGTGCGACATCCGGGCACATTCGCGCGCCGAGTGAACAGGGGCGCCGGCCGAGCCCGCCTCTATCGCGTGAAGTAGGTGCCGTCCAGGGCGAGGTCCTCGAGCAGGCCGGGGTGGCTCGGCGTCCACGACAGCAGCTCGCGCGTCTTGGCGCTCGAGGTCGGGTTGTCGACGCCGATGAAGGCGCCGATGAAGCCGTAGCGCTCGGCCGCGACCTCGGCTGAGACGCTCTCGACGGGCACGCCGGCCCCGCGGCCGATCGCCTCGGCGATCTCGCGGAACGGGATGCCCTCGTCGGCGGCGAAGTGCAGCGGGATGCCCGCGGGCAGATCGTCCTTCTCGAGCGCCAGCCGGATCAGGTGCGCGGCATCGACGTTGTGCACGGCGGGCCAGCGGTTCGCGCCGTCGCCGACGTAGCCGAAGCCGCCCGCGGCGCGCGCGGCCTCGATCAGCGTGGGGATGAAGCCGTGCAGGTCGGTCGGGCCGTGCACCGTGGGCGCGAAGCGCAGCGCGGCCGTGCGGATGCCGCGGCCCGACAGCCCGAGCAGCAGCTGCTCGGTCACGGCGCGGGGGTTCGCGGCCGTGCTCGCATCGACCACCGTGTCCTCGGTGCCGATCTCGCCCGGCGCGGTCGAGCCGGCGAGCATCATCGTGCCCGACGCGGCGAAGAACGGCTTGCCGGAATCGGCCAGGGCGTCGCCGATCGCGAGGATGAGCGCGCGGTCGGCCGCGAGCGCGGCCCCGAAGTCGCCGAAGTCGTGCTTGAACGCGAGGTTGACCACGCCGTCGGCAGCGGCGGCGAGCTCGGCGACGTGCGCCGTGTCATCCATCGTGCCGACGATCGGCGACCCGCCCTGTGCCGCGACCCGCTGCGCGCCCTCCTCCGAGCGCGCGAGGCCGACGACCTCGTGCCCTGCGCCGACCAGTTCGGCGGTGACGAGCTGGCCGATGTGCCCGCTCGCACCCGTGACGAAAACCTTCATGACGACCTCCGTGATGATCTGATGTCAGAAACTGACATGACGATAACACGCGATGTCAGCATCTGTCATCACCTAGAATCGGAACATGGGTCGATGGCAGCCGGGCGCACGCGAGCGCCTCGCCGTCGCCGCGATCGAGCTGTTCGAGGAACGCGGCTACGACGCGACGACGGTCGCCGACATCGCCGTGCGCGCGGGCGTGACCGAGCGCACCTTCTTCCGGCAGTACGCCGACAAGCGCGAGGTGCTGTTCGGCGACCCGACGGCCTACAACGCGACGTTCACGGATGCCGTCGCCGCGGCCCCCGCCGAGGCGACCCCGCTCGAGGCCGTCGTCGCGGCGCTGCGGGCGGCCGGCGGGTTCTTCGAGGGGCGGCATCCCTATGCCCGCCGCCGCACGGCCGTCATCACGTCGAACGCCGCACTGCTCGAGCGCGAGCAGATCAAACGCGTGCACCTGACGGATGCCATCGCCGAGGCCCTCCGCGAGCGCGGCGCCCCGGCGCCCGTCGCGGCCCTCACGGCCGAGCTCGGCACCGTCGCGTTCCACCAGGCCTTCGCGCGCTGGGTCGCGGCCGACGTCGAGACCGACCTCGGCGCCCTCGCGGTGCAGGTGCTCGGCGAGCTCCGCGCCGCGATCGCGTAGCGCACCCCCTGCGCTGCCCCGCGGCACCTCCGGTGCACCTGCACCGCGTCTCAAGGTGCCCATTCGTCGTGGATGTGCCCGGACGTCCGGGCACATCCACGACGAATGGGCACCCTGCTGCGACGAATGGGCACACTGACCGTCGAGTGGCGCCGCCGACTGGCGCCGCTGACCGCACCGCCGACTGGCGCCGCCGACCGCACCGCCGACGGCAGCGGCCGGGCCTTCTTGCAGGGTTCCGACAAGCGGCGCGGCATCCCCACCCCCGCCGTCTTGTAGCCAGCGCACGCATTCGGGGCGCCGCGCGCGACCCGCGACGTACCGTGAAACCAGAGTTCCGGCCCGCGCATCGTCGCGCGCCGATGCCTCACCCAGCAACACCGAGTGCGGAAGCAGGTACGTCAATGGTCGACACAGCACCCCGAGCCGATGAGCGCGTTCTGAAGCAGGCGAGCCCCGCCCGGGCATCCTCGAAGCCCGCAGTGAACGCCGCCGCGGGGCCCAAGCTCGACGTCGATCTCGTCGCGAAGATGCTGCTCGGCAGCTTCCCCGAGGTGCGCCTCGAGGCGCGCGAGATCGCGAAGGACCCGCAGTTCCACAGGGTCGAGGGCCTCAGCCTCGACGAGCAGCGCGAGCGCACCCTCGAGCAGATGAAGCTGCAGGCCGAGCGGGGCTTTCAGCTGCGCGCGTTCCCGAAGCGCCTCGGCGGCTTCGAGGACGCCGGCGGCAACCTCGCCGGCTTCCAAGAGCTGGTCACCGCCGACCCGAGCCTGCAGATCAAGGGCGGCGTGCAGTGGGGCCTCTTCGCTGCGGCGATCCTGCACCTGGGCACGGCCGAGCACCACGACCGCTTCCTGCCCGGCGCGATCAGCCTCGAGGTGCCCGGCGCGTTCGCGATGACCGAGACCGGCCATGGCTCGGATGTCGCCGCCATCGGCACCACCGCGACCTACGACCCCGCGACCGAGGAGTTCGTCGTCAACACCCCGTTCCGCGCGGCATGGAAGGACTACCTCGGCAACGCGGCCAAGCACGCGACGGCCGCGACGGTGTTCGCGCAGCTGATCACGGACGGCGTGAACCACGGCGTGCACTGCTTCTACGTGCCGATCCGCGACGCGGCGACGGGCGAGTTCCTGCCCGGCATCGGCGGCGAGGACGACGGCCACAAGGGCGGCCTGAACGGCGTCGACAACGGGCGCCTGCACTTCGACCAGGTGCGCATCCCGCGCACCAACCTGCTGAACCGCTACGGCGACGTCGCCGCCGACGGCACCTACACGAGCTCGATCGACAGCCCCGGCCGCCGCTTCTTCACGATGCTCGGCACGCTGGTGCAGGGCCGCGTCTCGCTCGACGGCTCGACCACGATCGCGAGCGCGCTCGGCCTGTTCATCGCGCTGACCTACGCATCGCAGCGCCGCCAGTTCGCCTCGGCGACGCCCGGCGTCGAGCACGTGCTGCTCGACTACCAGCGCCACCAGCGCCGCCTGCTGCCGCGCCTCGCGCAGACCTATGCGCAGTACTTCTCGCACGACGTGCTGCTGCGCGCCTTCGACGACGTGTTCTCGGGGCGCGCCGACACCGACGAGAACCGCCAGAACCTCGAGACGCTCGCGGCGGCCCTCAAGCCGCTGTCGACATGGCACGCGCTCGACACTCTGCAGGAGGCGCGCGAGGCGTGCGGCGGCAGCGGCTTCCTCGCCGAGAACCGGCTCACGGGCCTCCGCGCCGACCTCGACATCTACGTGACCTTCGAGGGCGACAACAACGTGCTGCTGCAGCTCGTCGGCAAGCGCCTGCTCACCGACTTCGCGAGTCAGTTCAAGGGCGCGACGAAGAGCGACCTCGCCAAGTTCGCGGCCGGCCAGGTGGCGGGCAAGGCGTACAACGAGGGCGGCATCCGCCGCGTCGGCCAGAACCTCAGCGACCTCGCGGGTGTCGGCCACTCGATCGAGGCGCTCAAGGACCGCGACACCCAGCGCGCCCTGCTGCAGGACCGCGTCGACACGATGGTCGCCGCCATCGGCTCCGAGCTCAACAAGGTGCGCACGGCGTCGCCGGCCGAGCAGGCCGCGGCGTTCAACGCGCACCAGGACGAGCTCATCGAGGCCGCACGCGCGTGGGGCGAGCTGCAGCAGTGGCAGGCCTTCACCGACGCGCTCGAGAAGGTCGAGGATGCCGGCACGCGGAAGGTCCTCGGCTGGCTGCACTCGCTCTTCACCTTCACGCTCTTCGAGCGGCACCTGGCGTGGTACCTGATCCACGGGCGCATCTCCGCCCGCCGCGGTCAGGCCGTGACCTCCTACATCCACCGCCTGCTCGAGCGCCTGCGCCCGCACACGCTCGACCTCATCGGCGCGTTCGGCTTCGCGCCCGAGCAGGTGCGTGCACCGATCGCCTCGGGTGCGGAGGGCCTGCGTCAGGACGAGGCGATGGCCTACTACGCGAACCTCCGCGAATCCGGGCTCGCGCCGGTGGATGAGAAGGCCGCGAAGAAGAAGCCCCACTAGAAGACAGCGCACACCGAACGACGGCCGAGCAGCGGATGCTGCCCGGCCGCCGTGGTCTCGCGGTCAGCCCCGCGTGCGGGTGCCGCCGGCGAGCCAGGTGACGGTGAAGCCGTCCTTGGCGGCGTTCGGCGCGCTCGTCGACGTCTCCTGCGTGCCGCGCGTGTCGACGATGTCGATCGACTCGCTGCTCGTGAGGCCGGCGGGGGCCCCGTTGACCTTCGCGCCGGTGAAGGTCACCTTCTGCCAGTCGGGGGCCGTCGAGATGAAGCCGTTGACGTCGGTGTCCTCCTGGATCCACTCGGCCGATGCGCCCGGGCCCGTGTACGCCGAGGTGTGCGAGACGGACTGCCCGGTCGTGTTGTCCACGAGGGTCATCACGGCCGACGACCCGGTGCGGGTCACCGTGCCCGTGATCGAGTCGCCCGGCTTGATCGAGAAGCCCGAGTAGACGACCTCGGGCGCGAGGCTCGTCGGGGTGATGACCTCCCACCAGGCGTCGTAGGTGACGCGCTTGTTGACGACGTCCTCTTCGATGCCGGTCTGCGCGAGATAGGAGTCGGCGTAGCCGTCGAGGCCCACCCACGTCGAGGCGTAGCCCGACTTCGTCGTGAGGGTGGTCGGCACGGTCCACGTCGCCGAGGCCGAGTTGAAGGCGCCCTGCTCGGCGTAGCCCGCCCAGTTGTAGGACGACTGCGCCCCGTTGACCGTGTGGCCGCTCGCGGGCAGGCGGCGGGCGCCGGGCCCGCCGTGCGCCGCGAGGCGCGTCAGCGCGGTCGCCCCGGCGGCGGACGGGTGGGCGGATGCCGGAGCGGCGCCGGCGGGAGCCGCGGCGAAGGCGCCCGCGGCGGCGAGGGCGACAGCCGCACCGGCGGCCAGACGCGAGACGAGTGACATGTGGTACCCCCGGAAGGTCGGCGGCGGGGCCGCGGCAGACGAGACGCCCGGCGGTCGCCGGCCGATGGGCGCCAGCGTAGCGCCGTGTACCTCGTTCGGGGGAGGGTCAGTTCGTGGCGATCGGGCCGGCGGGTGCGGCATCCCCGGCACCTCCGATCAGCGCGGGCGTGCGGGATGCCCCGCCGAAGCGGCTCTTGAGGCGCAGGAACCTGCGCTCGACGACGGCGTACGAGAGCGCCGCGACCGCGATCGACAGCGCGAGCGTCGCCGCCACGACGCCGGCCGTGGGCAGGGGCACGCGCGGCAGCACGTAGGCCGCGAGCATCCGCAGCACGAGCGGCGACCAGAGGTAGACGCCGTACGAGCGCCGGCCGACCCACGCGAACGGCGCCCACCCGAGGAACGCCCCGATGCCGTGCCGCAGCGGCGCGGTCACCAGGTGCCACACGAGGGCCGCGGCGAGGACTCCGACGATCGGCACCTCCCACGCGAGGTTCGGCAGCCAGCCGTAGTGCGCCCCGAGAGCGACCATGCCGACGAGCCCGGCGGCGGCGCCCCAGCCCGCCCATCGCCGTTCGAGCACCGGCGCGTGCACGCCGCGGTGCACGGCGATCGCGACCGCGCAGCCGAGCAGCGGCTCGAGGAAGCGCCCGGCGGGCAGGTAGTAGGCCCAGTCGGCGGTGCCGTCTGCCGTGCGGTGGAACGCGGTGACGGCGATGATCGCCGAGGCGACCCCCGCCGCGCCGAGCGCCCAGGGCAGCAGTCGCCTGCCGCCCCGGAGCAGCAGCACGAGCGCGATCGGCCAGAGCAGGTAGAACTGCTCTTCGACCGCGAGGCTCCAGGTGTGCTCGAGGCCGCCGAGCCGCGCGGGGCCGCCGAGCCCGGCGACGAAGTCGGCGACGTAGAGCCCCGCCGCCGCGGCCGCGGCGCCGAGGGAGCGCAGCGTCCCGTCGGGGCTCATCGCGTGGAACAGCACGAGGCTCGCGAGCAGGAAGACGAGCAGGGCGGGGTAGAGCCGCAGTGCGCGGCGCGCGTAGAACCGCGGCAGCGACATCCGCCCCGACCGCTCGTGCTCGGCGAGCAGCAGGCTCGTGATCAGGTAGCCGCTCAGCGCGAAGAAGACGTCGACGCCCATCCAGCCGCCGAAGCCGAGCGCGCCGCCCGCGTGGATGAGCACCACGGCCGCGGCGGCGAAGGCCCGCAGTCCGTCGAGCTCGGGGCGGTAGCGCATCTCGATCGTGCAGCTCGCGCTCAGGCCGCGACCAGCTGCGCCTCCACCGCGCCCTCGACGACATCGACGCCGCGCAGGAGGTCCGCGTCGTCGATGGTGAGGGCGGGCAGGAACTTGACGACCTCGTCGTACGAGCCGGCCGTCTCGATGACGACGCCCGCCGCGAAGGCCGCCTGCGAGACACGGGCGCCGAAGTCGGGGTCGGTGAGCGAGGCGAGGCCCTGGAACAGGCCGCGGCCGCGCACCTCGAGGCGCTCCGGGTGGCGCGCAGCGATCGCCTCGAGCCGCTGCCGCAGCAGGGCGCCCTTGCGTCGCACCTCGGCGCCGAACGCGTCGTCGGACCAATAGCTGCGCAGCGCGGCGGTCGCCCCGACGAAGGCGAGGTTGTTGCCGCGGAAGGTGCCGGTGTGGCCTCCCGGGCTCCACACGTCGAGCTCGGGGCGCAGCAGCACGAGCGACATCGGCAGCCCGTAGCCCGAGAGCGACTTCGAGAGCAGCACGATGTCGGGGCGGATGCCCGATTCCTCGAAGCTGAAGAAGTCGCCCGAGCGGCCGCAGCCGGCCTGGATGTCGTCGACGATGAGCGGGATGCCGTGGGCCGTCGCGAGCTCGGCGAGCCGGCGCAGCCACTCGGGGCTCGCCGCGTTCACGCCGCCCTCGCCCTGGATGCACTCGACGATGATCGCCGCCGGCAGGTCGACGCCGCTCGACGGATCGCTGAGCTGCCGGGCGAGCATGGCGATCGTGTCGACGCCGGGGCCGTAGTAGCCCTCGTAGGCGGCGAACGCCGCTCCCGCGAGCGGGGTGCCCGCCGCCAGCCGGTACTTCTGCGCGGCCGTCGTCGCGAGCGCGCCGAGGCTGAGGCCGTGGTAGCCGTGCGTGAACGCGATGACGGTGTTGCGCCCCGTCGCCTGGCGTGCCACCTTGATCGCCGCCTCGGCCGCGTTCGCACCGGTGGGCCCGGTGAACTGCAGCTTGTAGCGCAGGCCGCGCGGTGTGAGCACGAGGTCGCGGAACGTCTCGATGAACTCGCGCTTGGCGTGCGTCGCGAGGTCGAGGGCGTGCACGATGCCGTCGCGCGCGAGGTAGTCCATGATCGCGCCCTTGAAGAGCGGGTTGTTGTGGCCGTAGTTCAGGGTGCCCGCGCCGGCGAAGAAGTCGAGGTAGTCCGCGCCGTCCTCGGCGATCAGGTGCGAGCCGTGCGCGGTGTCGAAGGCGACGGGGAACGCGCGGATGTAGCCGCGCACCTCCGACTCCCACTCGTCGAAGACGCTGAGGTCGTTCATCAGGTGCCCCTCTCCGCGAGAGCGCCGACGGGCTCGTCGTGCCCGCTGATGCGCACGACGGTCGTCGTGGCGTGGATGAGACGGCGCAGCTCGGCGAGGTCCGCCGTGGTGCCCGTCAGGTGGAAGACGTGGGCCTCCGAGCCCTCGCGCCAGTCGATGCGGCGGCCGGGCCCGCGCACGAGCACGATCTCGTCGACGCCGGCGTGGGCGCGCAGCCCGGGCAGGCCCTCGACCGCGTCGATCCACTCGACGTCCTCCGTCGGGAACACGTAGAGCAGGTAGCCGATGCGCGAGCACGCGACGGGCCCGCGCAGGCCGATCGGGTCGCCGACGGCGAGGCGCAGGGCGGTGCGCAGGATGCTGAAACCCGAGGCGCGCTCGAGCATCTCGGACATCCCGCCGCCGGGTCGGCCGTTCACCTCGATGACGACGGGGCCGGCATCCGTGAGCTTGATCTCGGTGTGCAGGCAGCCGATCGTGACGCCGAGCGCGGCGGCGGCATCCGTCGCGACCCGCATGACCTCGGCCTGCAGCTCCGGCTCGAGCGCGCTCGGGGTGAAGTAGCCGGTCTCGCGGAACGGCCAACGGAACGCGGTGCGCGCGCTGATCGCCGCATGCGCCACGACGCCGTCTTCGACGACGCTCTCGACCGACACGAACGGCGCGAAGCCCACACCGCCGAGCGGGGTGCTCGCGTCGGGCACGAACTGCTCGAGGACGTATTCCTCGTGCGGCATGTCGGCGCGCGCACCGAGGTCGCCGATGACGGTCGCGAGCTCGTGCAGCGACGCGATGGGCAGCGTGTCGCGGCTCGACTGCCCCTGGCGGGGCTTGAGGACGGCGGGGAACGGGAAGTGCTCCGCCGAGCGGGCCGCGGCCTGGGCATCCATCGCCGCCGGGATCACGGTGAAGGCCGGCACCGTGAGCTCCGCCGCCTCGAAGGCGAGTCGCTGGGCGTGCTTGTCGGTCAGCTTGACCGCCGTGTCGACGCTGTGGAACGGCAGGCCGAGGCGTTCGGCGAGCTGTGCCGCCCACACGAGGTCGGCGTCGTGCAGCGAGAGGATGCCGGCGGGGGCATGTTCCGCGATGCGCGCCGCGACCTCGTCCGCGGTCGCGCCCGCACCGTCGATCACGGGCCCGAACTTCGCGAGCAGGCGCCGCATGACGGCGGCATCGGGGTGCGCGCCGTCGACGACCCAGAGCAGGCGGCAGACGCCCTCGGCCGCCTCGACGATCGACAGGGGCGCGAACGACTGCGGGTGGTAGACGTAGGCGAGCAGCGGCAGCCGGGCCGTCGCGGCGGGGGCGGACATGGGCGTCAGAGCTCTTTGCGGACCGCGAGCATCTGGGCGTTCTCGTCGAGATAGCGGTCGGTGCTCACCATGATCAGGCCGCCGTGCGCGTCGCGGATGATGCGCTCGAGGCGGTTCTCGCGCCCGCGGCGCAGGCCGCCGATGCCGCACACCTGCAGGGCCTTCGTCGCCGTGTGCACGGCGGTCTGCGCCGTGACGACCTTGACGTTGCGCAGGGTCATGATGAGGCCGATGTTCTCGAGGTCGTCGAGCTCGACGGCCGTCTCGACCTGGCGCAGCGCCTCGAACAGCGTGCTGCGTGCCGCCTGCACGTCTGCGGTCATCTCCGCGAGGCGGATCGCCGAGAGCGGCGTCGTGCCGATGTTCTTCCGCGCGGCGGCCCGCACGGCGGTGTGGGCGTCCTCGAGCGCCGCCTCGGCGAGACCCGTCCACACCGCCGTCAGCAGCACGTGGCGCAGCTGGCCGCCCCCGCCGTTGCCGATCTCGGAGAACGGCACGGGGAACAGGTCGTCGGGCGTGACGTGGCCGGTGAGATGCAGGCCCGAGCTGACGGTGCCGCGCAGGCCGAGAGTGTCCCAGCCGCTCGTCGCCTCGAGCTCGAAGTCGGCGGTGCGGAACAGCGCGACGACCTGGTCGGTCTCGGCGGCTTCGGGCGAGCGGCGCGCGGTCGAGGCGATGAGGTCGGCGCTCTGGCCGTAGGAGGCCGCGAGCGCCTGCTTGTCGAAGCGCCAGCCGTCGCCCTCGGGGGTGAGCGCGTTGATGCTGCGCGTCACGTCGCCGCCGAGACCGACCTCGCTGTTCGCGTTCGCGATGAGCAGCTGCTTCTCGACGAGCTCGTGGGTGAGGCGGCGCAGGGCCGGCGTCGTGCCGTACTTGAGCAGCAGGAAGACCTCGATCGTGTGCATCGCGAGCACGCAGCCCGTGGCCGAGCAGTAGCGGCTCAGCACGCGCACGGTGTTGCTCACGTCGGTGATCGAGGCGCCCATGCCGCCGAGCTCGACGGGGACGAGGGCCGAGAGCACGCCCTCGGCGCGCAGAGCGTCGATCGCCTCGTGCGGGAATCGGGCGTCGCGGTCGACGTCGAAGGCCGCGGGGCCGGCGACGGTCGCTCCGATGCGCGCGGCGATCTCGGCGAGCCGCTCGCTCGGCGAGGGGGCGGTCGTGGTGTGTCGGGGGGTGGCGAGATCGGTCATGGCTGAGTCCTGATCTGAATGCGGGGCGGCGGATGTCAGGCGACGGCGTCGAGGACGCCGAGGGTCTCCAGCGCGTCGCGGATCGCGGCGATCGACTGGAACGTGGCCTTGCGGAGCAGCTCGTCGGGGAACTCGACCTCGAAGGCATCCTCGAGGCCGAGCATCACGTTGACGCTCGCGTGCGAGGTGAAGCCCGCCTGGTACAGATCGTCGCTGTCGCCGAGCGCGACGACGGGGGTCTGCAGGCGGGCGTACTCGGTGAGGACCGAGCGGATCTTCTCGTCGATGGGGGTGGTCATCGTGAGGCTCTCCAGGTGTGCGGGGACGCCGCCTGAATCAGGGGGTTGGGCGCCGCTTGGGGTGAAGGCGTTGACCGATGTGGCCGACGCGGCCGAAGCTACAGCGGAGCGCGGAATGCGACCAACCCCTATTTGAGGGATCCTCACGAAGTGGAGACCGGTATGGCCGACGCGGTGCGCGTGGGGTGCGACGTCCAGAACGTCGCCGAGGTGCGTGCGGGGCTCGCCGAGTTCGGCGACGCCTACGTCCGCCGCCTGCTGGGCCCCGCGGAGCGCGAGCTCGCGGATTCCCTCGCGGACGCCGGCGCCGTCGCGCGGTTCCTCGGCGGCCGCTTCGCCGCGAAGGAGGCCGTGTTCAAGGTGCTGCGCGGCGCGCCCGACGCCGCCGTGCCGTGGCCGCAGATCGAGGTGCTGGCGGATGCCGCCGGTGCGCCGGTGGTCCGCCTCGCCGAGGCCGCAGCCGCGCTCGCGGCGGCGGCCGGCATCGCCGAGATCGCCGTGTCGATCAGTCACGCGGAGCCCTTCGCGTTCGCCGTCGCCGTCGCGACCGCATGTGACGGGGCGGGCGGCGCGGCATCCGCGCCACCGCTGCCTGTCGAATAAAGTGAGTTCCCCTCAACAGGGGGGAGTCGTCCGTTAGAAACTGAATTAGCCTCAGTAAGCCTTGGAACTGCCCACAACCCCGGGAAAGGCCTCCTGACATGACGACTCCTGACGCCACCGACGTCCTCACCCGCGAGCGCGGCGGATTCCGCACCGAGCTCATCGCCCACGGCTGGCTGCTGCCTTCGCGCACCGCCGTGCTGCCCGGCCTCGGCCCGCAGGCCAACGCGGTCTACGACGGGCTCGCCGCCCTCATCTCCCGCACGACCCGCGCCCGGTTCGCCGCCCCCGTCACGGCCGTGCGCTTCCCCCCGGTGTTCTCGGCCTCGATGCTCGAGCGCACCGACTACGTCGCGTCGTTCCCGCAGCTGCTCGGCACGATCTCGTCGTTCACGGGCGAGCAGTCCGAGTACCGCGAGCTCATCGACGTGTACGACCGCGGCGGCGACTGGCAGGGGAGGCTCTCGCCCACCGGCCTCGCCGTGGCATCCGCCGCCTGCCACCCGCTCTACGCCTACCTCGAGGGCACGACCGCGGCCGGCGCCACCGTCTATGAGATGACGGGCGAGTGCTTCCGCCACGAGCCCTCGGACGACCCCATGCGCTTCGTCGCCTTCCGCATGCGCGAATACGTGGTCGTCGGCTCGGAGCAGCAGGCGCGCGCGCACCGCGTGCAGGGCATCGCGATCGCACGCGGCATCTTCGAGGCGCTCGGCCTCGTGATCGACGTCGTGCCCGCCAACGACCCGTTCTTCGGCCGCGGCGGCGCGATGCTCGCCGCGAGCCAGCTGCAGGACGAGGCGAAGTTCGAGCTCGTCACCGAGGTCTACGCCGGCAGGCCGACCGCGATCGGCTCGGGCAACTACCACGGCACCCACTTCGGCGCCGAGTTCGCGCTCCACCAGGCGGACGGCACGGTCGCGCACAGCGCGTGCTCGGCCTACGGCATGGAGCGCATCGTCTTCGCGCTCGCCGCGCGCCACGGCTTCGAGATCGTCGACTGGCCGCCCCGGGTGCGCGAGCTGCTCGGGCTCGCCGACGTCGGCGCGGTGGCGTGAGCGCCCTCGGGCACCCGACCTGGTTCCGCAGCGGCGGCCGCGCGATCGAAGGCTGGGTGCATCGGCCGGATGACGGGCGCGCCGTCGGTGCGGTCGTGATCGCCCCGTCGCTCGCCCAGGAGAGCCAGGTGAGCTACCGCGCGCTGCGGGTCCTCGCCATCACCGCCGCCCGCCGCGGCTGGGTCGCGGTGCGCTTCGCGTGGTCGGGGCAGGGCGACTCGGAGCCGGCGCAGGCCGGTCTCGATCTCGTGGAGGCGTGGCGGCAGGACCTCCGCGCCGCGGTGCGGCTCGCCGAGCACGCCGCGGGCCGCACCGGTGTGGACGTCGTCGGGTTCCGCGTCGGTGCGGCGGTCGCCGCGACCACCGCGGCGCCGGGCATCCGCTCGCGCGTGCTGTGGGAGCCGATCGGCGGCCGCGCGTTCCTGCGCCGCCACGAGGCGCTGCGCAAGGTCGCGCTGCCCGACGGCTTCCCGCTCTCGGCCGACGGGGTCGAGGTCTCGAGCTATCGCTTCGCGGCCGCCGACGCGGCAGCGATCCGCGGCCTGGGCGACCCCACGGCGAGCGGCCCGGGCGAGCTGCCCGACGGCACGCGCATCGTGTTCGAGGACGACCCCGAGACGGCCGCGCGACTGTACGGCACCGAGCAGCTGCTGGCGCGGGCGCCGCTCGGCTCGATCGACCGGCTGCTCGGGGCGCTCGTGCCGGCCGAGCCGGTCGCGCTGCCCGCGTGGGCGCCCGAGGCCGAGGCGGTCGTCGTCGACCGCGAGAGCGGCCTCAGCGTGCGTCAGCGCTTCGTCGCGATCGGCGCGGATCGGCTGCCCGGCATCTACACGGCGCCCGTGGACGCCGAGCGGCGGCCCGCGGCCGCCCTGCTCGTGCCGGCCGGCGGCGAGGCGAAGGGCGTGAACCGCGTGTGGGCCCCCGCGTCGCGGCGCCTCGGCGCGCACGGCGTCGCGAACCTGCGCGCGGACCCGCGCGGGTTCGGCGATGCGGCGGAGGTCGCGGACATCCGCGACCCCAATCTGCTCAGCGAGAGCGTGGCGGCGGATGCCGGCGCGATGGCGGCCTGGCTGCACACCGAATCCGGTGCCCCGGTCACGGGGGTCGGCGTGTGCGCCGGCGCGTGGGTGATCGCGCGCGCGGCGACCCGCGTGCCCCTGCGGCGCATCGTCATGATCAACAACCAGGCGTGGCGCTGCTCGAGCGAGTACTACCGCGACATCTTCGAGCGCAGACAGGACGCCCCGCTGGGCGGCGGCGCGACCCGCGCCAGCGTCGACGGCTCGCTCGAGCCCGCGCAGGGCCCCGGCCCGCTGCGCGCGTTCAAGGACGCCGTGCGGGCGCGCTCGCCGTACCCGCTGCGCCGGGTGCTCGCACGCTTCGGCGTGCTCGAGACCGTCGAGCAGGTGCTGCGGCCCGTGCCGCGCACGACGAGCGTGCGCCTGCTGTTCGGGCCTGAGGACCAGCCCTGGTTCTCGGCGATGGACGGCGAGATCGGCTTCGAGCGGCTGCGGGCGGGCGGGCGGCGGATGTCCCTCGACCTCGACGCGCGCACCGACCACGCCCTGCTCTCGCACTCGGCCTACGAGACCGTCATGCACGTGCTCGACGAGGAGTTCTGCCGATGAACCCCGACACGTTCCGCCTGCTGTTCTCCGCCCGGACGCGCCACCGGCTCGGCGTCGCGACCGTCGGCACGGTCCTCGCGGGCCTCGCCGACGCCGTGGGCGTCGCGCTCATCGTGCCGCTCATGCAGCTGCTCAGCGGCGACTCGCTGCAGCACGGCCTGCTCGGCTGGCTCGCGGGCGTCTTCGGCCACCCGGACCGGCAGCACCTCGCCGTCTACCTCGCCCTCGTCACGTTCGGCGCGTTCTTCGCCAAGGGCGCCATGGTCATCGCGTTCCGCTGGTGGCTGCTCGGCTTCCTCGCGCGCGAGGAGACGGCGATGTCGACGCGCATCCTCGGCTACTACCTGGGTGCGCCCTACGGCCTGCACCTCGAGCGCAGCTCCTCCGACTTCATCCGCGTCATCAACGACGGGGTGCACAGCTTCTTCGAGAAGGTCGTCGTCAACACGATGAACGTCATCAGCGAGGCCGTCACGATCGTCGCGGTGTCGCTCACCCTCGTCGTGCTGGTGCCGGTGCCGGCGCTCCTGCTGCTCGGCTACTTCCTCGCGACGATCGCGCTGTTCTACTGGGTCATCCGCCCCATGGCGCGCACCGCAGGCCGCCGCCTGATCACGTCGATCGAGCGGGTCTACCAGGCCGCGGGGCATGCGCTCGGGGGCATCAAGGAGATCCGCGTGCGGCACAAGGCGCCGTACTTCCTGCGGCACTACGGCCTCGCGCGCGAGGACTACGCGGCCGCGCAGCGCACCTCGGCGTTCCTCGGCGAGCTGCCGAAGTACCTCTTCGAGGTCGTGTTCATCATGGGCATCGCGGGGCTCAGCCTCTACATCTTCATGACGACCTCGCCCGCCGAGTCGGTGAGCGTGCTCGCGGCGCTCACCGCCGCCGGATTCCGGCTGATGCCGAGCGCGACGCGCCTCGTGAGCTCGATGAGCATGGTCCGCCTCGGGCGGCCGGCGTACGAGATCGTGATCGCGGACCTGAGGGCGGCCGAGGAGGTCGCGCCCTCGGAGCCCGCCGAGGCATCCGCCCTCTCCGCCGCGCCCTTCCGGCTCCGCCGCGAGATCGCGCTGCAGGGCGTCACGTTCTTCCACGCCGGGCGCGACCGCCCCGCGGTCGACGGCGTCTCGCTGCGCATCCCCGTGGGCGAGTCCGTGGCGCTCGTCGGCCCGAGCGGCGCGGGCAAGAGCACGGTCGTGGACCTGCTGCTCGGGCTGTACCGCCCGACCTCCGGCTCGATCCGCGCCGACGGCGCCCCGATCGGCGACCTGCTGCCCGCGTGGCAGCGCAGCGTCGGGCTCGTGCCGCAGGAGGTCTACCTGCTCGACGCGAGCCTGCGCGCCAACATCGCGTTCGGCGAGGAGGACGCCGAGGTCGACACGGGCCGGCTCGCCGAGGCGATCCGCGGCGCGCAGCTCGCCGAGCTCGTCGCCCAGCTGCCCGAGGGCCTCGACACCTTCATCGGCGAGCGCGGCGTGCGCCTCTCGGGCGGCCAGCGGCAGCGCATCGGCATCGCGCGCGCCCTCTACACGCGGCCCGAGCTGCTGATCCTCGACGAGGCGACGTCGGCCCTCGACAACGAGACCGAGCAGCGCATCTCCGAGACCATCTCGCACCTGCACGGCTCGGTGACGATCGTGATCGTGGCGCACCGCCTGTCGACCGTGCGCAACTGCAACCAGGTCGTGTTCCTGCAGGACGGGCGCATCGAGGGCGCCGGCGGCTTCGAGGAGCTGCAGCTGCTGAACGACGACTTCGCGCGGCTCGTCGAGCTCGGCAGCCTGACGTGAGCGCGGCGGGCTCGGCCGTGGGCGGGGTGCTGCGCGTCCTGCGCACCGAGGGCGCGGGCGGCCTCGCTCGGCGCGCGGTGCTGCGCGCGTATCACCGGCTCGACGCGGGCGCGGCGGCGCCCGACATCCACCCCGCCGACATCTGGTCGTCGGGGGACGCGCGCCCGACCGCACCGGCCCGGCCGATCGACGGGCCCGCGCGCATCGCGTGGCTGTGCCGGGCGCCGGCGGCCGGCTCGGGCGGCCACACGACGCTGTTCCGCATGATCGCGGGGATGTCGGCGCGCGGGCACCGCAACACGATCGCGCTCTACGACCCGCAGCGCGGCGACCCGCTGCGCCACACTGGGGTCATCGCCGCGCACTGGCCGTGGCTCGGTGTGCCCGACCGGGTCGCGATCGCGGATGCCGCCGCCGGGCTCGCGGGCTTCGACGCGGTCGTCGCGTCGTCGTGGGCGACGGCGCACGTCGCCGCCCGCCATGCGCCCGCCGGCGCGCGGGTGTTCTACTTCATCCAGGACTTCGAGCCCTATTTCTACCCCCGCGGCGCGCTCTACGCGCTCGCCGAGGACACCTACCGCTTCGGCTTCGTCAACATCGCGCTCGGCGACATGGTCGGCTCAGAGCTCGACGCGATCGGCGCGCCCGCGCACCGTGTGCCGTTCGGCGTCGACACGGGCGTCTACCGGCGGGCAGGCGACGCGCCCCGGCACGGCATCTCGGTGTATGTGCGGCGCAACAACGACCGGCGCGGCTACCTGCTCGCGCGCGCGGCGGTCGAGCGGTTCCACGAGCGGCACCCCGAGCACGACATCCATGTCTACGGCGACGCCGTCGGCGACTGGGCGGTGCCCGTCGTGAGCCACGGCACGCTCGCGCCCGCCGAGCTCGACGCCCTCTACAACCGCGTCGTCGGCGGTCTCGCGCTGTCGTTCACGAACATCTCGCTCATCGCCGCCGAGATGCTCGCGGCCGGCGCGATCCCCGTGATCAACGACGCGCGCTCGGCGCGCGCCGACCTGTCGAACCCGTACGCCGTGTGGGCGGCGCCGACGCCCGCGGCGCTCGCGGACGCCCTGTGCACGCTCGTCGAGTCCGGGGATGTCGCGCGCCGCTCGCTCGCGGCGTCCCGGCACCGCGAGACCGTCTGGTCGGACACGCAGGCCGCGGTCGCCGAGCTCATCGAGGGCGAGCTCGCGCGCCCGTCGGGGTCATCGGCCGACCCCGAAAAACTGAGGAATGCTTGGGCTTCGGCATAAGTCGATGTAATCTCGCTTTCGGCCGTCGCCCGCGATCGGGCGGCACCACGCGCACAACCTTCGCGGGCGGGAGTGGTCGGTACATGTCGAGGTCGAAGATCGAACTCCGAGCACGGGGGCGCCTCGTCTTCGTGTGCGTCCTGGGCTTCTTCGGACTCGTCGGCGCTCAGTCGCTGCCCTCCGCCTCGCAGCACGCTCCGGCGAGCGGCTCGGGCTCGACGCAGCCGGGGGCGAACCCGCTGGCATCCCTGCCGACGATCCCGTGGTCGGGCGGCGCCGCGTTCTATGCGAAGTTCCCGGGCTCATCGGCGTGGGCGAACCCGGATGTCTTCCCCATCGGCGCCTGGTGGGCCGACTGGGACTCGGCCGCCAACATCGCGTGGGACAAGGACCACGGCATCGACTTCTACACGCAGCTCAACGGCACCGAGAACGGCGCCCTGCTCGACGGCACCGGTGTCTCGTGGGTGGGCTCGACGGCGCTGAAGGGCATGTCGGCGAACGACCCCGCGTGGGTCGGCAACTTCCTGGACGACGAGATCGACGGCCGGTACGACCCGGCGACCGGGCAGGCCGCCCTGCAGAAGGAGATCGACGCGGCGTCCCCCGGCCGGTTCGACGAGGCGAACTTCACGGCGATCGTCGCCTCCGACTTCAACGCGGCGCAGCTCCAGGCCGACGACACCTACGTGAACATGGTGAACGGGCCCGTGTCGGTGGACGCGTACTGGTACACCGACGACCACTGCTACACCGACCCGAGCGACGACACGTCGTTCTGGGGGGTCGACCCCGCGCACTGCGCGACGGCGTCGAGCTACGGCGAGCTGATCCGCGCCGTGCGCGCGCGGGACGCGTCGGACGGCATCCTCAAGCCCGTCTTCGGCTTCGTCGAGAACGGCGCGCCCAGCAGCACCAACGGCCGCTACATCACCCCGGCCCAGGAACAGGGCGCGGCGATGGACATGGTCATCAACGGCGCGAACGGCATCATCTGGTTCAACCAGTCGTTCAGCGGAAGCTGCCAGTCGGGCAACGTGCTGCGCCAGGCGGAGGCCGACCCGAGCGGCTGCAACGCGGCGCGCGTCGCGGCGATGAAGACCGTGGACGATCAGCTGCAGGTGCTCGCGCCGGTGCTCAACACGCCGTCGTACTACAACGCGACGCGCAGCGCCAACGGGTCGACCGACGACTATTACTCGTTCGGGAACGACACCGATGCGATGGTCAAGTGGTACAACGGCTCGGCCTACATCTTCGCGATGATCTCGGGCGACAAGGCGTCGCAGCCCGGCTCGCGCATCTTCGCGCTGCCGGCCGGCCTCGCGAGCGCCAGGGCGGTCACGGTGCTCAACGAGGGCCGCACGATCCCGGTGACGGGCGGCAGCTTCACCGACTCGTTCGCGGCCGAGTCGAGCTATCACGTCTACAGGGTGACGCCCTAGCCGCCGCTGCGCAGGTACCGCTCGAGGGCCCTCGTGTCCTCGTGGCGCCAGACGATCGGCGGGGCATCCCCGCGATACAGCCTGCGCAGCGCGGCGGCCATGCCCGGCAGCAGGAAGCACAGGCTCGCCGCCTGCGGGAACGACAGCGCGTCGAAGCTCGCGCACAGCATCGCGATCGCGAGGATCCCCGCGACGAGCGCCTGCCCGTAGACGCGCGCGCCCTCGTCGGCATGCACGCCGAGGCGCGCCGAGAACGCGCTCCACGCGCCCGTGCCGAACAGGCCGGCGAACGCCGCGAGCCCCACGACGCCGAGCTGGATCGCGATGCCCATCCACTGGTTGTCGAAGATGTAGTAGCGCGGCAGGAAGGTGCCGTAGCCGATGCCGAAGATCGGCGAGTGGCCGATGAAGTGCAGGCCGGCCGGGATGCCCGCCGACCGCGACTGCGCACTCGAGTCGGACGAGATGCCCGAGAACATCGCGACGATCGTCGAGAGCATGCCCGGCACCAGCACGGCGAGGGCGCCTGCGAGCGCGATCGCCCCGACCGCGAAGGCGCGCCGCACCGCCGAGGGCAGCGCGGGCAGGATGAAGACGATCCCGATCGCGACCCCGAGCAGGGCCGAGCGCGACACCGAGAGCGCCGCGGCGGTCGCGATGACGGCGACGGCGCACCACGACAGGTGCCGGCGGGTCGCCGAGAGCACGGGGTCGAGCGCGAGGGCGATCGCGACGGGCAGGCAGACGCTGAGCACGGCGGCGTATTCGAGGGGATGACTCGCCGTCGCGGTCGCGCGGATGAAGTCGGCGCGCCCCCCGACCTCCGAGGTGTCGTTCGACATCCCCGGAATCGCGATCATGTCGACGAACACCCGGCCCGTCGCGAACTGCACGAGGCCGAGCGCCGCCATGAGTGCGCCTGCGGTGACGAGCCGGCCCGCGAGGGCGCGGAAGCGCTCAAGCGAGGTGATGCCGTCCATCGCGACGAGCAGCACCCCGGCGAGCGAGACGAGGTCGAGCACCGAGACCATCGCGGGGCTCGTCTGATCGGCCGGCTGGCCGCGCAGCAGCGCCGCCCCGTAGCTCAGCAGGGCGACCGCGAGCACGGCGAACACGAGCACGCGCACCGGCTGGTGCACCCGGTGGACGGGCGGGGCGCTGCGCTGCAGCTGGCCGAGCAGCCACCAGAACATGAGGCCGAGACCGAACAGCATCGACGGCCGCCCGAGGCTGTTCATCGACGTGAAGAACATGCTCGACGGGATCGCGAACAGCAGCACGAAGTAGACGGTCAGCACGGTCACCGCGTCGATGCCGCGACGGTCGCCGACGGCGACGTGGGCGTGCGCGGGCGTCGCCGTGGGCGGCGACTCGACGTGCGCGGGCCGCGTCATGCGTGCTCGAGCCGCTCGGCGTCGGCGTCCTCGGCGGGGGTGAGGCTCGTGCGCGTGGGCATCCGGACGAGGCGGCGGTCGGGAAGCCGGCTCGCCGCCTGCCCCGCGACCTCGGGCTCGGCGTCGTCATCGCCCGCGGCCCGCTCCGCCGGTGCGGAGCCCGCGCGGGCCTCCTCGCGCTTCCGGCTCCGCGCGGGGCGGCGGCCGCCGCGTCGCGGGCGGGCGAGGAGGACCCCGTCCAGGAAGCTGGCGAGCGCCAGCGTGATCGCGAGCCCGGCGATGCCCGCCCCGACCGTCGCCATGAGCTGCGACTTGGTCTTGGGCGTCGCCTTGGTGTCTTCGGAGAGCTCGGATGCCGTGATCATCCGGTCGCCCGAGAGGTGCTCTTCGATCTGCAGCTTGGCCAGCGTCGCGTCGAGCGACACGACCGCCTGCGAGATCAGCGGCCCGGTGTCGGCGGCGCTCGCCGCCTCGACCGTGATGTCGATGACGGGGCCCGCGGTCGTCGTGTCGCGCTCGATCGTGATCGACGAGCGGGGGTACCGGTCGAGGATCGGCTCGGTCACGGCCTGCGCGCCGGCCGCGCGCACGAGGATGTCCGCGGCCTGCGTCAGACCGCCCACGTAGAGGTACGGGTTCGCGCCCTGCGGGATGCTCGCCTGATCGGGGATCAGCACGACGCTCGCGGTGCGGGTGAACGTCGGCTGCACGTACACGTGCGCGGCGAGGGCGAGGGCGACGGATGCCAGCAGGCCGGGCACCGCGACGTACCAGCGCCGGAGCAGCGCACGACGGAGGTTGGACGGGTTCACGGTTCAGCTGCCTTTCCTGAAGAGCGCGTCGGTCCACACGGCGAGGGCCGTGCCGACGATGAAGCCGGCGGCGAGGATCGCCGCGGCCGCCGTGAGCTTGTCGCGCGTGCCGGGCATGATCTGCTCGACGGTGCCGGTGAGCGGCTGCAGCTCCGCCGTGATGCGGGCATCCGCCGGCACGCCGTCGGCGGCCTGCGCCTCGTCGCTCATCGCGGTCAGCTGGGCGACGATCTGCTGCGTCGTCGCTCCGACCCACTGCGCCGTCGGCCCGACCACCTGGATCTCGACGAGCGGCGTCGAGAACGAGTCGACCCACTGGTTGCCCGAGTTCTCGAGCGCGACCTGCACGCCCTGCCGCACGCCGACGCCGTAGAGCGGGGCGGATGTCGTCGCGAACGGCTCGAGCACGCGCCCGTCGTCGAACTGGGTCACGATCGAGGCCGCGAAGCTCGTCACGGGCGAGAGGTCGCCGTCCTGCTGCGCGGTCACCTGCAGGCCCCCCGGGGGCAGGAACTCGAGGCGCGCGTCGGTCGCATAGACCCCGGCCGAGCGCAGGCTCACCGCGAGGAACGCGGCGGCGAGCAGCATCACCGCGCCGGCGACATACCAGCGGCGCAGCAGGATCCGGAGGGCGACGGCGGCGGTCACACGTGCCCCCCGAGGGGCATGAGCCGCCGCAGCGCCGACTTCACCCGGCCGGGTGCGGATGTGCCGAAGAGCGCGGTCACCGCGATGCGGGCGCCCGCGCGGGCGCGGCCCTCGGCGGCGCGCAGGGGGGCGCGCAGCAGGGCGTCGGCCGCGACATCCGCCCGGCTCGGCCGCACGCTCGCGTCGATCGTCGGCAGCAGGTCGACGAGGCCGGACGCGTCGACGAGGCGACCGCGCACGCGGTTGCTCACGTTGCGCCCGTGGATCACCTGCAGCCAGGCGGGCGCGCCGCGCAGCGAGACGACGGGCATCGCGCGGCCGAGGCGGTTGTGCCAGTCGGCCCAGCACGTGACGGCGCCGTCCCAGCGCTCGAGCACCGAGCAGAACGCGTTCTCGGGGTCGCGCAGCAGGTGGTTGCGCGCGCCGTGAGCGACGACGCCGTCGGCGAGGTAGACCGCACAGCGGTCGCCCGCGGGGCGCGGCGCGGCCTGCAGGCGCGCGGTGAAGTCGACGGCGAGCGCGTCGTCGTTGTCGAGGTTGGTGGTGAGCAGCCAGGGGCGCGGCGCGGCGATGAGGGCGCGGAGGTCGGCGAGCACCTCGGCCGCGCCGACCTCGTGGTCGCGATACAGGGGCGTGAGCACGCCCTCGGCGGCGAGGGCCGACATCCGCTCGGTCAGCCAGCCGGGGCCCGCCGCATCGAGGTACACGACCCAGCGGAAGTCGGCCGCGCGCTGCGCGAGCACCGACGGCACCGTGTGGTGCTCGAACAGCGCGATGCGCTCGCGCAGCCAGCCCTCGGCCGCGCGGATCGGCGCCTCGAAGCCGCGGGACGGCAGGTTGAAGCGCGTGACGATGACGTGGTCGACGGCGTCGCCGGCGGATGCCCCGCGCCGCTCGCCGCCGGGCAGCTCGCCCCACCGCCGCGGAGCGCGCAGCAGCTCGAGCGCGAGCCGCCAGCCGGGGTTCCCTCGGCCGCGCAGGCCGGCCTGCAGCATGGTGGCCCCGCGCATCCCGAGCGCCCACGCCGCCGAGTGGTGCTTGCGCGCGTAGCGCACGCGGTTCACGGCGAGCAGCGCGATGAGCGCGGGCGACGAGCCCGACCCGCCCACGCCGTGCACGACCGTGGCGGCCGGCTCGAACACCACGCGGAAGCCGGCGTGGCGCGCGCGGCGCTGGAAGTCGGTCTCCTCCCAGTACAGGAAGAACGTCTCGTCGTCCCACGCGCCGACGGCCGCGTCGCATGCGGCCGAGACGAGCAGTGCGGCGCCGCTCAGCCACTCGGCGTCGGCGCGGCGCGCGTAGTCGGCCTCACGGCGGTCGGTGAGTGTGAGCGCGCGCGGGCGGCGCGGCATCCGGTCGCCGAGCACGGCCTCGCCGAGCGCGCCGAGCAGGCGGGGCTCGCGGAAGCGCGAACGGTGCAGCGCGCCGTGGGGGCCGAGGGTCCGCGGCCCGACGACGCCGACGCCGGGCTCGCGCAGCGCCTCGAGCATCCGCTCGAGCGCGTCGGGCGCGAGCTCGAGGTCGGGGTTCAGGATCGCGATCGGCACGCCCGGAAGCACGTGAGCGCGCCCGACGTTGATGCCGCCCGAGTAGCCGAGGTTCGCGCCCGTCTCGACGACCTCGACGCCGGCGAAGCTTCGGGCGATCGCGACCGAGGCGTCCGTCGAGCCGTTGTCGACGACGACGACGTGCGCGTCGACCGTGCTCGCGGCGAGCGAGCGCAGCAGCCCCGGCAGGTCGGCGGCGCTGTTGTAGGCGACGACGATGGCCGAGAGCGGGATGCCGGCGCCGTCATCCCTAGCGCGAAGTGTCATCGCGCTCCCACCCTCCGGGCCGGGCCCGCCCGAACCGCGCGAGCGCGGCCACGGCGAGGTACACGCACGCGTCGAGCGCCGTGCGCGGCCCCCGCACCGAGCGGGCGAGCTCGTCGAGCGTCGTGCGCACGGTCGAGCCGTCGACGCCGCCGGGCGCCGCCTCGGCCGAGCCGCGCGCCGCGCGCCGTGTCACGGCGAGCAGCGCCGGCAGGGTGCGCGGCGTGCGCACGACGACGGGCTCGACGGCGACGACCGCCTTCTCGGAGGCCTCGAACAGGCGGTCGACCCACAGATCGTCGCCGATCGCGTCGGGGAACGCGCCGAGCCGGGCGTGACCCGCGCGCGAGAGTGCGTAGCAGCCGGCGCCCCACATGGCCCGGTGCAGCGAGGGCACGCGTGAGCGCGCGCGGTAGTAGGCGCGCACGCCCCAGGTCGCCGCCCGGGTGTCGTAGCGCGCGGCCGGCCGGGCGGCGAGCGCGCCGTCCGACGCGAGCAGGGCCGCGACGGCATCCAGCGCCGCACTGCTCGCCGTGATGTCGGCGTCGAGGTACACGCGCGGCCACGCGGTCGCGAGGCGGTCGCCGAGGTTCAGCGCGTGCGACTTCGACGCGATCTCGGTGTCGATGACGCGGATGCCGGGCACCGTGGCCGCGACGCGGGCGGTGTGGTCGCTGCATCCGTTGCACACCACGATCACTTCGAGTGCGCCCGCCCGCGCGGCCGCCGCGAGCGGCGCGAGCGTGCGCAGGATCACCGCCGCCTCGTCGTGGGCCGGGATGATCACGCTCGCGCGGGGCCGCGACGGCACGCGCTCGGGCGCGAGGGCGTCCTCGGGCTCCTCCAGGGTCCAGGCGGTCGCGAGCAGGGCGTCGGTCACGCGGGCGCCCCGGTGCTGCGCCGCACGGCGCGGTACGCCGACGGACCCTGGATCACGTAGCGGCGGAACAGCCGCTTCGGCTCGTGCGCGAGACGCCACGCCCATTCGAGGCCGTTGTCGGAGGCCCAGTGCGGCGCGCGCTCGACGCGCCCCGCGAGGAAGTCGACGACCGCGCCGAACGCGAGCAGCACCGAGGCGCCCGTGCGGGCGCCGTAGTGGTCGATCCACAGCTCCTGCAGCGGCTTGCCGAGGCACACGACGAGCACGTCGACGCCGACCGAGCGGATCTCCTCGGCGAGGCGGCTCGACCGGCGCGCATCGGCGAGCTCGTCGCGCGCCGGCGTCCAGAAGCCGCCGATCTCGAGGCCGGGGTACGTGTCGTGCAGGTGCGCCCGCAGCGGGGCCGCCACCGCGGGCAGGCCGCCGAGGAAGCCGACCGTGACCCCGTCGCGCTCGCAGCGCTCGAGCACCGCGCCGATCAGGTCGCTGCCGGCGAGGCGCGGCCACGAGTGCGCCGTCGTGCGCCGGGCCTGCTCCACGAGCGGCGCGCCGTCCGCGAGGTTGAGCCACTCGAGGTCGCCGACGGGCCACGGGCGCATGCCGAAGTCGCCCGACAGCGGCGCCCCCTGACCGAAGTGGTGGATGTGGTCGAGGTTGATCGAGACGACGCCGAGCGGCGGCACGTCGTGCGACCGGGCACGGCGGCCGATCAGGTCGACCGCCTGGTCGAATTCGAGGAGGTCGACGGGCGAGCCGCCGAGCCGGATGCGCGGGATGTCGAGAGTCATGTCGGGGTCCACCACTCAGTTCGTTCGGGGCGAGGTGCGCGCGAGGGCCGCGTGCGCGAGGTCGAGCAGACGGTGGGGGCGGCTCACGAGGCGGGCGCCGATGCGCAGCGCGCCGCGGAGCTGCTCGGCCCACACGCCCACGAGGGAGCCGCGCTCGGGGAGCTGCGCGGCGAAGTGCGGGGTCACGGCGCCGGGCCGCACGCGCAGCCCGACGATCTCGTTGAGGATGTTGCGGCCGTGCACGACCTGCAGCCACATCGGGTGCGCGGTCCGCACGTTCCGCACGGGCGCGAGCAGGTCGATCTTGTAGTGGAAGTCGGCGTAGACGGTGATCGGCGCCGCGGTCTCGACGTGCTCGACCATCGTGCAGAAGGGATTGCGCGTGTACGGCCGCAGGTAGAAGCGGCCCCCGCAGTACTGCGCGCCGTTCACGAGGTTGACGACTTCGCGCTCGGCCGGCGCGAAGCTGCGCTGGATCGTCTCGATGAAGTCGACGGCGACGGCGTCGTCGCTGTCGACCCCCGTCGTGAGCAGATAGGGCGTCGTGCAACGGCGGCCGAGCTCGCGCGAGAGATACGCGGCGTCGAGCTCGCCCTCGACGTAGACGGGCTCGAAGGCGCCGGCCGCGAGCTCGGCGACCCGTTCGCGCAGCCACGGCGGCGTCAGCGCGTCGAAGAACACGAGCCAGGTGAAGTCGCGGCTCGTCTGGCCGGCGAAGCTCGGCACGGTGAACGCCTCGAACAGGCCGAGGCGGTAGCGCAGCCACTCGTCGGTGGGCTCGGCCGTGTGCCAGAACGTGCGGACGTTGAACTGCGTCAGGGCGAAGTGGGATGCTTGCCCTGACACAAGATTTGAATAATCCTCAATCGCCACGCGACCAAGTTAGGCGGCGGTGAGAGCGCGGTCGCCCCCCAGTGCGAGGGGTGAGGATGTCTCACCTATGCATCCCGAGATCGATCGGCGCGACCCCTCGCACGGGGGCGTGGCGGCAGGCGCCCCGCTTCGTATTCTCAAGATATGAGAATCTCTCAATTCGATGTCAGGGTCGCCGTGGCCGCACTCGCCGTGGTCGTCACGGCGTCCGCCGCGCTGCTGCTCGGCGGCGTCGCGCCCTCGGCGGCCGACACCGCGGCGACATCGACTCCGGGCGCATCCCCGGCGCCGGCGTGCGCGAGTCGCGACCTCACGATCGTCGCGCATGAGGACGACGACCTGCTCTTCATGAACCCCGACATCCAGAGCGACCTCGACGCGGGCGACTGCGTGACGACCGTCATGCTGACCGCGGGGGATGCCGGCAAGACCGCGAGCTACTGGCAGGGGCGCGAGCTCGGCTCCGAGGTGGCGTACTCGACCATGCTCGGCCTCGACCCGAGCCAGGCGTGGACCACGACCACCGCGACGGTCGGCACGCGCCAGGTCGCCGAGGCGACGAGCCCCGACGGCCGCGCCACCACGATCTTCCTGCGCCTGCCCGACGGCGGCATCAACGGCACGGGCACCGATGCCACGGGCGACGAGTCGCTCATGCAACTCTGGAACGGCACCGTGTCGACCCTCACGGCCGTCGACGGCAGCAACACCTTCACGCGCCCGCAGCTGATCAGCACGCTGAGCGCGATCGTCGCGGCGGTGGCACCGCAGACGGTGCGCCTGCAGGACATCCGCGCGCAGAACGGCGACAACTCCGACCACACGGCCGCCGGGTGGTTCGGCCTCTCGGCGGTGCAGGGCTTCACCGGCACCGTGCTCGCCTACCGCGGCTACGGCATGACCGATTCGCCGGCGGATGTCACGGGCACCGCCCTCACCCGCAAGACGAACGTCTTCCTCGCCTACTCGGCCTACGACACCGAGATGAACTGCAGCAGCGCCTCGTGCCTCTCGGGCGACTACCTCGCCTGGGTGCAGCGCCAGTACACGGCGCCGCTCGTGCGCACCGCGGCCCCGGTCGCGGGCCCGGCGCCGTACTCGGGCCCCGACCTCGCGCGGGGCGCGCTGGTGTGGTCGTCGTCGCAGGCCGACGGCCAGCCGGCGACGAGCGCGATCGACGGGGTGATCGCGGGCTACCCGCAGGATTCCGGTGCGGAGTGGTCGAGCTTCGGCGAGCGCGCCGGGGCGTGGCTGCAGCTCACCTGGCCGACGGCCCAGACCCTCGACCGCGTCTACCTCTACGACCGGCCCAACACCGCGGACCAGGTGACGGGCGGCACGCTCACGTTCTCCGACGGCTCGACCGTCACAGTGCCGGCCCTCGACAACGGCGGGGCGGCGACCATCGTGACCTTCCCGGCCCGCACGACGACCTCGCTGACGTTCACGGTGACCTCGGTCTCGGCCTCGACCGGCAACGCCGGCCTCGCCGAGATCGAGGCGTACAACGGCGACCCGGGTGGTGGCAGCGGAACCGGAGGCAGCGGCGACACCGGAACCGGCGGCACGGGCGCCGGCGGCACGACCCCCGCGGGCGGCACGACCCCGACGGCCGGCACGGCGGCGTACGACGGCCCCGACGTCGCGCGCAACGCGCTGGCCTCCGCCTCGAGCGCCGCCCCCGGCCAGGACGCGACCAAGGCCATCGACGGCCAGATCGACGGCTGGCCGACCAACGGCTACGCCGAGTGGGCCTCGAACGGCGAGGGCGCGGGCGCGTGGCTGGACCTGAGCTGGTCCGCTCCGCAGACGATCGACCGCGTCTACCTCTACGACCGCCCGAACCAGTACGACCAGATCACGGGCGGCACGCTCACCTTCTCCGACGGCTCGACCGTCGCGGTCCCCTCGCTCGCCAACGACGGCACGGCGACGATCGTGACCTTCCCGGCGCGCGCCACGACATCGCTGCTGCTCACGGTCACGAGCGTGTCGGCCACGACGCAGAACGTCGGCCTCGCCGAGATCGAGGCCTACAACGGCGACCCGAACGCGCCGAGCGGCGCGGGCGGAGCGGCGCCGGCGGGCGGCACGACCCCGACGGCCGGCACGGCGGCATACGACGGTCCGGATGTCGCGCGCAACGCGCTGGCCTCCGCCTCGACCGACTCGCCGGGGCAAGAGGCGATCAAGGCCATCGACGGCCAGATCGACGGCTGGCCGACCAACGGCTACGCCGAGTGGGCCTCGAACGGCCAGGGTGTCGGTGCCTGGCTGAACCTGTCCTGGTCGACGCCCCAGACCATCGATCGCGTCTACCTCTACGACCGGCCGAACCTCTACGACCAGATCACGGGCGCGACGCTGACGTTCTCCGACGGCTCGACCGTCACGGTGCCCGCACTCGACAACGGCGGGGCGGCGACGATCGTGACCTTCCCGGCGCGGGCGACCACGTCGCTCACCCTCACGGTGACGGGCGTGTCGGCGACGACGCAGAACGTCGGCCTCGCCGAGATCGAAGCCTACGACGGCGACCCCGGTGTCACGGCAGGGTCCTGAGGCGGCGGAGCGGGCCGAGTCGCCGTCCATGAGCCGAGCCGCGGCATCCGCGGAGAACCTCGCGCTGCGCGCCCTGTCGGTCGTGACCGACGACATCCCGCCGCACTGGAGGTTCGGCCACTGGCAGCGCGTGCTGCAGAGGCTCGCCCCCGCGCAGCCGTTGCCGGCGGTCGCCCGACGGCCGTCCGCGGTGCCGGTCGTGCACCGCGAGGCCGGCCCGGCCGCCGGCCCGCTGCCCGACCTGCGCTGCCTGCTCATCGCGGGCGCGCTCGACAACGGCGGGGTCGAGTCCGTCGTCTCGATCCTCGCGCGCGGGCTGCCCGAGCACGGCGTCGAGGTCGAGGTCGCCTGCTCGTCGGGCGGCCGCGTCGCGCGCGAGCTCGCGCACGCGGGCGTGCGCGTCGTTGAGACTCCGCCGGCGGCGCTGCGCGACGTCATCGCGGAACGGCGGCCGGATGTCGTGCAGCTGCACCGCGTCGACCGCGGTCTCCTCGCGTCGGTCGCGGGCGCCGGGGTGCCGGTCGTGCCGGTCTTCCACGCCATGGAGTCGTACCTCGACCGCCGCACCTGGCACGCGCTGCGCGACTTCCTGAAGACCTCCGGCCCGGGGGTGGCCGTGAGCGGCTCGGTGCGCGGCTTCTTCGCCGAGCGCGCCGGCGGCGACATCCGCGTGGTCGTCAACGGCGTCGACCCCGCCGCCCTGTTCCCGGCCGTCCACGACCGCCGGGCCGCGCGCCTCGAGCTCGCGCAGGCAATCGGCGTGGCCATCGCGGACGACGACGTGCTCGTCGTGGCCCTGCAGCGCTACAGCGACCAGAAGAACCCGGCCGGGCTGGTCGATGCGTTCCTGCTCGCGGCCGAGGGCGACCCGCGGCTGCGGCTCGTCGTCGCGGGGGCGCCCGACAACTGGCTCGAGTACCGCCGCGCCGACCAGCTGCGGCGGGGGCACCCCGCGGGCGACCGCGTGCACCTGCTCGGCGACTCCGACCCCGCGACGCTGCTGACGGCTGCGGATGCCTTCGCCCTCGACTCCTTCGCCGAGGGCGGCCCGCTGTCGGCGCTCGAGGCCGCCGCTTTCGGCGTGCCCGTCGTGCTCTCCGACGTCGGCTTCGCCCGCGAGCTGCTGGGTGAGGTCGGCGGCCGCGGCGCGCTCGTGCCGCGCGCCAACGACGGCTTCACGGGCGCCATGATCTCGGCCGAGCGCCGCCGCCGGCACCAGTCGAACCGCGACGAGTTCGCGGCCGCGATCGGCCGCGCCGCGCACCTCGACCGCGGCGAGCCGGCCGTGCCCGAGCGCTTCTCGGAGCGCGCGATGGTCGCGGCCCACGCCCGGATCCTGAAGGAGGCCGCCGCTTCCTAGAACGCGCCGACGGGCGCGATCAGCACGCGCAGCGTGCGCCAGAGGATCATCAGGTCGCCCGAGAGCGACCAGTTCTCGACGTAGTACAGGTCGAGGCGCACGCTCTGCTCCCAGCTCAGCTCGCTGCGGCCGTTGATCTGCCACAGGCCCGTGAGGCCGGGCTTGATGTACAGCCGGCGGTAGACGTGGTTCTCGTACGTCGCGACCTCGGTCGGCAGCGGCGGCCTGGGGCCGACGAGGCTCATCTCGCCGAGCAGCACGTTCCAGAACTGCGGGAACTCGTCGAGCGAATGGGCGCGCAGGAAATGGCCGACGCGCGTGATGCGCGGGTCGTCGCGGAGCTTGAAGAGCACGCCGTTGCCGTCGTCGCATTCCTTCCGCAGCGCCGCGAGCCGGGCCTCGGCATCCGTCACCATCGAGCGGAACTTGACCATGCGGAAGACCTCGCCGTCCCGCCCGACGCGGGTCTGCCGGAAGAGCACCGGGCCGCCGTCGTCGAGCTTGATCGCGATCGCGATCGCGAGGAAGACGGGCGCGAGCAGGATGAGCGCGACGGAGGCGCCGAGCAGGTCGACGAAGCGCTTGAGCACGTGCTTGCCGCCCTCGAAGCGGGGGATGTCGACGTGGATGAGCGGCAGCCCCTGCACCGGCGTGAAGCGCACGCGGGGCCCGGCGACGTCGACGAGCGGGGCGGCGAGCACGAGGTCGGCGCCGCAGCCCTCGAGGCTCCAGCCGAGGCTGCGCACGAAGCCGCCGTCGTCGTGCGACTGGCTCGCGACGATCACGACGTCCGCGCCGAGGGCGGCCGCCGCCCGTGCGGTGTCGTCGAGGCCGGCGACGACGGGCACGGCCTCATCGCCGTCGACGATGAAGCGCTCGCCCGGCTCGTCGACGACCACGCCGACGACGTGGTACGCCGCGCCCGCCGACTCGCGGATCTGCCGCAGCACGTAGCGCACGTCGTCGTGGTGCCCCACGATGATCGCGCGCCGCAGGAAGCGGCGGTCGTGGCCGCGGGCGGCGAGCCGGTTGCGCCAGGCCCGGCGGGTCAGGAACAGGCCCAGCAGGCCGACCGGCAGGGCGAGCGCGTACGCGCGGCCGAGGTGGGCGCCGACGACGATGTTGAGGATGCCGAGCAGGCCGAACACGACGATGCTGGCGCTCGCGACATCCTTGTACTCGCCCGGCCCGACGCCGAGCCGGCGCAGGCTGCGGCTGCCCGAGGCGCCGAGCGCGAGATACCACGCGAGCGCGATCAGCGGGCAGAACACGAGCTCCACCGGGGGCGCGG
Source organism: Microbacteriaceae bacterium (assembly GCA_009780695.1). Taxonomy (GTDB): domain Bacteria; phylum Actinomycetota; class Actinomycetes; order Actinomycetales; family Microbacteriaceae; genus Gryllotalpicola. Next base: position 7,566 of record WQZN01000001.1, on the reverse strand, counting down.
GCATGCGGCCGCTCTCGCGCAGCAGCAGCGTCAGGCCCAGCGCGAGCGCGATCGTCACGGCGTCGCTCAGCCGCAGCAGCGCGAGGTAGCGTCGCGACAGGGCGGCCTCGGGGGTCGTGCGGCCGGCGGGGCGCGCCGACGCCTGCAACGGGGTCGCGCGCCGGAACGCCAGCAGGGGGCTGTGGGCGTCGGTGGTCATGTTCTCGGGCTTCGTGAGTCGCGGGGCGGGGTTAGTGAGAAAAACTCAACGACGATGACGCTACTCACCTGGAGGGCGCCCGGAATGTCCCCGAACGGGTGACTTGTGGCAATGGGTGAGAAAAACTCACCATAACGCGTGACCATCGAACTGGGCGTGCGCATCGTCGAGGGGCTGACGCCCGAGGCTTCCCTCGAAGGCGGCCTGAGCCCGCAGGCCTTCAAGCTCGCGTTCCGCAATCATCCGGCGGGCGTCGCGGTCATCACGGCGGACGCCGGTGCCGGCCCGGCCGCGCTGACGGCCACCTCGGTCTTCTCGATCAGCGCCGAGCCGCCCCTGCTCGTGTTCTCGCTGTCGGCGACGTCGTCCGCCGCCCCCACGATCGTCGCGGCCGACACCGTCGTCGTCCACCTGCTCGGCACCGCCCAGATCGAGCTCGCCCGGCTGTGCGCCGCGAGCGGCGTCGACCGTTTCGCCGACACGACCCGATGGGGGCGCCTCGAGAGCGGGGAGCCGTGCTTCCACGGCGTGCCGGCGTGGATCCGCGGCCGCATCGTGGGGCGCTTCGAGGCGGGCGCCTCGACGGTCGTCGTCGTGCACGCCCTCGACGCCAAGACCCCCGCGGACGCCGGCGCCGAGGCCGTGCGTCCCCTCGTCTACCACAACCGCGAGTGGCACGGTCTGAGCGATTGGTCGAGGCTGCCGAGCTGAGCGCAGACGGCGCGCGGTGCGCGTGCGCGATGCGCGCCGCGCGCACGGCGAAGGGCCCCGGGGAGGACAGCGCCCCGGGGCCCTTCGTTGTGTCGGCCGCGACCGACAGCGGCGATCAGAAGTTGATCATGTGGCCGGTGAGGCCGTGGAACGTCTCCTGCAGCGCCTCGGACAGCGTCGGGTGGGTGTGCACGTTGCGCGCGAGCTCGTGGGCGCCGAGATCCCACTTCTGGGCGAGGGTCAGCTCGGGCAGCAGCTCGGAGACATCCGGCCCGATCATGTGCGCGCCGAGCAGCTCGAGGTGCTTCTTGTCGGCGATCACCTTCACGAAGCCGGTCGGGTCGGCGAGCCCGTGCGCCTTGCCGTTCGCCATGAATGGGAAGGTCGAGACGACCACGTCGTAGCCCTCGGCCTTGGCCTGCTCCTCGGTGAGGCCGAACGAGGCGACCTGCGGCTGGCAGAACGTCGCGCGCGGCATCATGCGGTAGTCGCCGAGCGTCTGGGTCTCGGCGCCGCCGATGGTCTCGGCGGCGACGACGCCCTGCGCCTCGGCCACGTGGGCGAGCTGCAGCTTGGCGGTCACATCGCCGATGGCGTAGATGCCGGGCACGTTGGTGCGCATGTGGTCGTCGATCGCGATGGCGCCGCGCTCGGTGAGCTGCACGCCGGTCGACTCGAGGCCGTAGCCGGTGACGTTCGGCGCGAAGCCGATCGACATGAGCACCTTGTCGGCGGTGATGGTGCCCGCGGCGCCGTCCTTGTTGCCCGAGTAGGTCACCGTGACGCTGTCGCCGTTGTCGACGACGGTCTCGACCTTGGTGTCGACGAGGATGTCCACGCCGAGCTTCTTGTACTGCTTCTGGATCTCCTTCGAGACGTCAGCGTCCTCGTTGGGCAGCGCGCGCGGCAGGAACTCGATGATCGTGACGTCCACGCCGTAGTTCTTGAGGACGTAGGCGAACTCCATGCCGATGGCGCCGGCGCCGACGATGACGATCGACTTCGGCAGCTCGCGGGTGAGGATCTGCTCCTCGAAGGTGACGACGTTCTTGGACAGCTGCACGCCGGGCAGCAGGCGCACGGTCGAGCCCGTGGCGATGATGACGTTGTTGAACGAGACGATCTCGGCGCTGCCGTCGGCCTTCGCGACCTCGATCGTGCCGGCGTCGAGGAAGCGGCCGCGGCCGTCGATCTCGGTGATGCCGTTCTTCTTCGTCAGGAAGTGGATGCCCTTGACGCGGCCCTCGGCGACGGTGCGGCTGCGGTCGAACGCGGCGCCGAAGTCGAACTCGACCTCGCCCGAGATGCCGAAGGTCTTGGCATCGTTGTGGAAGATGTGGGCGAGTTCCGCATTGCGCAGCAGCGCCTTCGACGGGATGCACCCGACGTTGAGGCAGACACCGCCCCAGTACTTCTCTTCGATGATGGCGGTCTTGAGACCCAGCTGGGCGGCGCGGATCGCGGCGACATACCCGCCGGGGCCGGCTCCGAGGACGACGACGTCAAAGTGTGCACTCACGACGTCAAACCTATCCCCGTTGACCGGATGCCCGCAGGCCCGGGCCGGGCGCCCCGAGAGCACCCGCACCGGGGTAGACGACGGGGTCTAGCGCTCGGGCATCCCGGGGTCGTACGTTTCTCCTGAACCGGAGGGGGAGGGAACCGACGGGTCATCAATGGGGATCACCGTCGAGAGGAGCCGCAAATGGCAGATCCGTATTTCGAGTTGAAGAAGTCCAGCAACGGCAAGTTCCACTTCAACCTGCACGCCGCGAACGGGCAGGTCATCGCACAGAGCCAGATGTACGAGTCGAAGGCCTCGGCGGCCAACGGCATCAAATCGGTGCAGACGAACGCCGCGAAGGCCGAGGTCCGCGACCTGTCGGCTGACTGAGCGAGCACGGAAGGGCCCCCGGCGATGTGCCGGGGGCCCTTTCGCGTCTCCGGGGGCGCCTCCCGCCTCTCGACCTGGCAGTCGCGGTCGTCTCACCGGTCGGTTGGGGGCAGCGCCTGCCAAGTGGATCGTCTCGGCGGCCCGTGCAACGTTTCCGGCATCCTCTCGCGTATCCGATAGTGAGACGAGAAACGGAGAACGGATGCCGGTCAGCTTCCGATGGCCCGACGACCCGGGCTACGAGGCGTTCGTGCGAGCGAACGGCGAGACGCTGCTGCGCCTCGCCGTGCTGCTGACGGGCAACCGCGATGATGCGCAGGACGTGCTGCAGGATGCCGTGATCGCGGTCGCCGGCCGGTGGCCGCGCGTGCGCGCCGACACCGCGCTCGCGTACATGCGCACGGCCGTGAGCCGCAAGGCGATCGACCTGCGCCGGCGCCAGCGTTCTGCGGGCGTCGAGCCCGAGGAAGGGTTCGCCGAGGACCCGGGCTTCGTGCGGCTCGAGGCCGATGCCGAGTTCGTGCGCCTGCTCGGTGCGCTGCCCGACCGGCAGCGGGCCGTGCTGGTGCTGCGGTACTACGCCGACCTCGACGACACGGCGGTCGCGAAGACGCTCGGCTGCACCGTGCAGACCGTGCGCTCGCAGGCCTCGCGTGCGCTGGCCAAGCTGCGGGCCCAGCTCGTCGGGGCCGATGCGGGGGAGGGCGCTGCTGCTGCGGCATCCGCCGCCCCCGCCGCCGAGGGGAGAGGATGATGGACCCGATCGATCGCCTGCGCGCGCTGCGCGATGACGCGCGATGGATGCCCGCCGAGGTGGAGCTCGACGCTTCGCCTGTTGCGGGCAACGGCCACGCCCCGGTGCGCGGGCGCCGCGCCGGCTGGCGGTTCTGGGGGCCGAGGCTCGGTGTCGGCGTGCTGGTGACGGGCGCGGTCGCGGCGCTCGCCGTGGCGGTGCTCGGCTCTGGGCTCGGCTCGAACGTCGGGCGGTGGAACGGGCCCGTGGTCGGCGCTGTCGGAACGGCGACGCCGAGCCCGGCCGTGAGCGGCCCTTCGGCATCCTCACCGCCGCCGTCAAGCCCGTTGTCGCCGCCGCCCGCTGCCTGCGCCCCTGCGCAGCTGACCCCGTCGCTCCATATCGGCGGTGGCGCCATGGGCACGTTCTATGTCGAGGTCGAGCTGCGGAACTACAGCTGGTCGGCATGCACGCTCTTCACGCCCGCGACGGTCTCGTGGGCGAAGGGGGCGATGAAGACCGGGGCGGAACCGGGCGCTGTCGGCCGAGCGGCCACCGTTCCGGATCCGGGAACCTCCGTCGAGCCCGGCCAGGCGCTGTACCTGCGCATCGGCATCGCCGAGGCCGTGAACTTCCCGACCGCGAGGTGCCAGCCGGTGACGGCCGATTGGCTTCACCTCAGTTTCCCCGACTCCAGCGGGGGCTTCTCGGACTACTACCTCCCCGCATCCGCGCTGCAGCAGGCCTGCTCGTCGACCGCGGTGCAGCAGCTGACCGCCGCCCCGCTGAGCTCGACGCCGACCGTGCAGGTGTCGTCCCCCGCTGCAGTGCCGATGTGCGCGGCGAGCGAGCTCGAGACATCCCTGATCGATCCGGATGCCGCGGCCTCGGGCGTCTGGGGCGTCGAGATCGTGCTCACCAATGTGGGCACTCAGCCGTGCCGGCTGTCGGGCTCGGTCGAGGTGCAGTACGTCGGCTCCGATGCGAAGCTGCTCGGTGCGCCGGCCCAGCCGTTCCAGCCGGCGTCGGCCGTCCTGAGCGTCGTGCCGATCGCCCCCGGCGCATCCGCCTACGAGCGCATCGATGTCGCAGACCTCGCCGACGTGGTGCCGTCGGGGTGCGCCGCGGTGACACCGGCCGGATTCGCGGTCACCTTTCCCGGCTCGACGGCGCGACCGGTGGTGAAGTTCACCCGGATCAAGGCCTGCGTCTCGCCGAAGGTGCAGCAGCTGACCATGTACCCGCTCTCGCCGACATCCGCTTTCGCCAACTGAGCGGCCCTGCTCTCGACCCGGCGCGAGCGGCCCCGTGTTGGCACTTCGCTCGCGCCGAGTGCCAATAAGGGGCCGGTCGGTGCGCGAGGGTGCCGAGTGCTCGGCCCTGCTGCGCTGAGCGACGCCGAAGGGTGCGTTATCGCGGGTATCCGCACGGAAAACCGCGATTCGGCACCCTTCGCCGCCTTTCGGCGACCGCGACGGCACCCTTCGATGACCGAATGGCGCCCCTACGCCCCCACATACTCCGCGAGGTGCTGCCCCGTCAGCCCGGCGCGCGCCGCGACGAGCTTGGCCGGCGTGCCCTCGAACACCACGCGCCCGCCGTCGTGGCCGGCGCCGGGGCCGAGGTCGATGATCCAGTCGGCGTGCGCCATGACGGCCTGGTGGTGCTCGATCACGACGACCGACTTGCCTGAGTCGACGAGCCGGTCCAGCAGAGCGAGCAGCTGCGAGACATCCGCCAGATGCAGCCCCGAGGTCGGTTCGTCGAGAACCAGCACGCCGCCTCTGTCGCCCAGCCGCAGCGCGAGCTTGAGGCGCTGCCGCTCGCCGCCCGACAGCGTCGTGAGCGGCTGGCCGATGTTGAGGTAGCCGAGCCCGACCGCATCCAGATTCGCCAAGATGGCGGCCGCGGCGGGCGTCTTCGCCTCGCCCGCCGAGAAGAACGCGAGCGCCTCCGCGACGGGCAGTGCGAGCACCGCCGCGATGTCGAGGCCGCCGAGCTTGTATTCGAGCACGGATGCCTGGAACCGCTTGCCGCCGCAGTCCTCGCACGGGGTCGCGACCGTCTCCATGAACGACAGCTCGGTGTAGATCATGCCGTTGCCGTTGCACGTCGGGCACGCGCCCTCCGAGTTGGCCGAGAACAGCGCCGGCTTCACGCCGTTGGCCTTCGCGAACGCCTTGCGGATCGGCTCGAGCAGCCCCGAGTACGTCGCCGGGTTCGAGCGCCGCGAGCCCTTGATCGCGCCCTGGTCGACGACCACGACCCCCTCGCGCGCGGCGACCGACTCGTGGATCAGCGAGCTCTTGCCCGAGCCCGCCACGCCGGTCACGACGACGAGCACGCCGAGCGGGACATCCACGTCGACGTCGCGGAGATTGTGCGACGAGGCCCCGCGCACCTCGAGCGCCCCCGTCGGCTTCCGCACCTCGGGCTTGACCGCGGCCCGGTCGCCGAGGTGCCGCCCGGTGAGCGTGTCGGAGGCGCGCAGGCCCTCGACGGTGCCCTCGAACTGCACGACCCCGCCCGCCGAGCCGGCGCCCGGCCCCAGGTCGACGACGTGGTCGGCGATGGTGATCGTCTCGGGCTTGTGCTCGACGACGAGCACGGTGTTGCCCTTGTCGCGCAGATCGAGCAGCAGCGAGTTCATGCGCTGGATGTCGTGCGGGTGCAGCCCGACCGTGGGCTCGTCGAAGACGTACGTCACGTCCGTGAGCGACGAGCCGAGGTGGCGCAGCAGCTTGATGCGCTGCGACTCGCCGCCCGAGAGCGTGCCGGTCGGGCGGTCGAGGCTCAGGTAGCCCAGGCCGAGCGAGACGAAGGAGTCGAGGATGCCTTGCAGCCCGCGCACGAGCGGGGCCACGGCCGGGTCGTCCACCCCGCGCGCCCAGGCGGCGAGGTCGGTGATCTGCATGGCGCAGGCATCCGCGATGCTCACGCCGCCGATCTTCGACGACCGCGCCGCGGCGGACAGCCGCGTGCCGCCGCATTCGGGGCAGGTCGCGAACGTCGCGATGCGCTCGACGAAGGCGCGGATGTGGGGCTGCAGCGCGTCGACGTCCTTCGAGAGCATCGACTTGCGGATGCGCGGCACGAGGCCCTCGTAGGTCATGTTGATGCCGGCGATCTTGCGCTTCGTCGCCGGGTGCTCGAGCAGGTCGTGGCGTTCCTTCTCGGTGTACGCGCTGATCGGCTTGTCGGGGTCGACGAGGCCGGATTCCGCGTACTGGCGCACCATCCAGCCGTCGGCGGTGTAGCCGGGGATGAGGATCGCGCCTTCCCTGAGCGATTTCGACTCGTCGATCAGCGCGCTGTAGTCGAGGTCGCTCACCGTGCCGCGGCCCTCGCACATCGGGCACATGCCGCCGTGGTAGACCGCGTTCTTCACGATCTTCTTCTCGCCCGTCGACGAGGTCGAGACCCCGCTCGCCGTCACGGTCGGCACGTTGAAGGCGAAGGCCGTGGGCGGCCCGATGTAGGGGTCGCCGAGCTTGCTGAACAGCACGCGCAGGATCGCGTTGGCGTCGGTGGCGGTGCCGACGGTCGAGCGGGGGTTCGCGCCGAGGCGCTCCTGGTCGACGACGATCGCGGTGGTCAGGCCGTCGAGCGCGTCGACGTCCGGCCGCGGGATCGTCGGCATGAAGCCCTGCAGGAACGCGCTGTAGGTCTCGTTGATCATGCGCTGCGACTCGGCCGCGATGGTGCCGAAGACGAGCGAGCTCTTGCCCGAGCCCGAGACGCCGGTGAACACCGTGAGGCGGCGCTTCGGCAGGTCCAGATCGACGTTCTTGAGGTTGTTCTCGCGTGCGCCTTGGACCCGGATCAGGTCGTGGCGGTCGGCCGGATGCTCCATGCACACGACGCTAGCGGCGGGGCATCCCGCGCGCTTCTCGAATTCTGCTCGGGCGCCTAGGTGTGATGTCCAGGGACGTTGTTTGCTGACACGGCGTTGACCCGCCAGTAGGCGAAGGCCTCCGGTTGTGAAGTGGAGCTGTCTAATTCACCGCTTCATGCAACCTGGAGGCCTTC